>NZ_QXGK01000020.1 GCF_003952945.1 Bifidobacterium samirii | reverse complement strand
GAGGGGTGGCCGTACAGGGGTGGTCGTACAATGGTCCGGGCCCTTTCGGGCGGCGGTCGTGCCGCCGGGGGCCGTATGCAATATGTCAATGGGCGCGCCTCGGGCGCGCATGGCCACGTTGGGAGAACGATGCCGAACGCATATTCCCGCGCCGCGAAGGCGCATCATATCGACGAGAACGAGGGCATCCGCCTGCAGAAGCTGCTGGCGCAGGCCGGTTTCGGTTCGCGTCGCAAGTGCGAGGAGATGATCACGGACGGCCGTGTCGAGATCGACGGCGAGCTGGTGACCGAGCTGGGCACCCGCGTCGATCCGAAGCGCCAGCAGGTGCGTGTGGACGGGTCGCGCGTGCGCGTCGACCCGAATCATGTGACGCTGGCGCTCAACAAGCCGCGTCGCGTGCTCAGCGCGATGGACGATCCGAAGGGCCGTTACACGCTTGCGGACATCGTGGGCGACAAGTATGACCGGATCTTCCACATGGGCCGTCTCGACTACGAGTCGGAGGGCCTGATCCTGATGACGAACGACGGCGAGCTGAGCCAGCACGTCATGCATCCGAAGTACGAGGTGGAGAAGACGTACATCGCGACGGTGCAGGGCAAGATCAGCGGCACGGTGTGCCGTCGTCTGGTGACGACGGGCGTGCAGCTGGACGACGGCTGGATCAAGCTGGACAAGTGCGCGATCATCGACCAGAACCGTGACACGACGCTGGTGAAGGTGGTGCTGCATTCGGGCAAGAACCGCATTGTGCGCCGCATCTTCGGTTCGATCGGCTTCCCGGTGAAGCGTCTGGTGCGCACGCAGATCGGCCCGATCAAGCTGGGCGAGCTGAAGTCGGGCTCGTACCGGGTGCTCTCGCAGGCCGAGGTGCGCTCCCTGTCGAAGGCGGTGGGCCTGTGATCCGGGTTGCCATCGACGGTCCCGCCGGGGTCGGCAAGTCGTCGACCGCCAAGGCGCTGGCGAAGTACTACGGGTTCGCGTATCTGGATACGGGTGCGATGTACCGCGCGTGCGCGTGGTGGTGCCTGAACCGGGGTGTCGACCTGGACGCCGAGCAGGTGGACGAGCGTGTGGTGACCGAGACGGTCGGCGCGTTCTTCACCGACGGCCATTTCGACATCACGGTGGATCCGGACGATCCGCGCGTGCTGTGCGACGGCGAGGACATCAGCGACGCGATCCGTTCGGCCGAGGTGTCGGCGCACGTGTCGAAGGTGTCGAACGTGATCCCGGTGCGTCGTCTGCTGGTCGCCGCGCAGCGTGCGATGATCGCGCGCGAGGCGTCCGCCGACGCGTTCTCGGGCGGTCTGGGCGTCGTCGCGGAGGGCCGCGACATCACGACCGTGGTCGCCCCGGACGCAGAGGTGCGCGTGCTGATGACGGCGCGCGAGGAGGTGCGTCAGGCGCGCCGCAGCGGCCAGTCCGCCGCCGCGGGCGCGGTGGGCGCCGACGACGTGGCCGCGCGCGACCGTGCGGACGCGAAGGTCACGAACTTCATGACCGCCGCGGACGGCGTGACCACGCTCGACAACTCCGACCTGGACTTCGAGGGCACGCTGGACGCGCTGGTCGCCCTGGTCGACGAGGCGATCGAGGAGCAGGAGTACGCGCAGTACCTGGCGAATCTGGAGGACTACGAGCTCGACGAGGCCGACGAGGCGCTCGTGTCGGGCCGCGTGCTCGACGCCTCGACCCGCAACGACGGTCCGAAGGCCGTGGGCGTGCTGGCCGTGGTGGGCCGGCCGAACGTGGGCAAGTCCACGCTCGTCAACCGCATCCTGGGCCGTCGCGCCGCCGTCGTGGAGGACACGCCGGGCGTGACGCGCGACCGCGTCAGCTACGACGCCGAATGGGCCGGCACCGACTTCAAGCTCGTCGACACGGGCGGCTGGGAGGCCGACGTGGAGGGCATCGACTCGGCCATCGCCTCGCAGGCGCAGATCGCCGTGCAGCTGGCCGACGCGGTCGTGTTCGTCGTGGACGCGCAGACCGGCATGACCGACACCGACGAGCGCATCGTGAAGATGCTGCGCGCCGCCGGCAAGCCGGTGACGCTCGCCGTCAACAAGATCGACGATTCGATCAGCGAATACATGGCCGCCGAATTCTGGAAGCTCGGCTTGGGCGAACCGTACGCGATCTCCGCGATGCACGGCCGCGGCGTGGGCGACCTGCTCGACGCCGCCCTCGACTCGCTGCGCCGCGCCGACAAGACGAGCGGCTTCCTCACCCCCACCGACCTGCGCCGCGTCGCCCTCGTGGGCCGACCGAACGTCGGCAAGTCGTCGCTGCTCAACCAGCTCGCGCACGAGGAGCGCGCGGTCGTCAACGACCTCGCCGGCACCACGCGCGACCCGGTCGACCAGATCGTGCGCGTCGACGGCGAGGACTGGCTGTTCATCGACACCGCCGGCATCAAACGCCGCCTGCACAAGCTGTCCGGCGCCGAATACTACTCGTCGCTGCGCACCCAGGCCGCGATCGAACGCTCCGAACTCGCGCTCGTCCTGTTCGACGCATCCCAGCCGATCTCCGACCAGGACCTCAAGGTCATGAGCTCCGCCGTCGACGCCGGCCGCGCCATCGTGCTCGTGTTCAACAAGTGGGACCTGATGGACGAGTTCGACCGCCAGCGCATGGAACGCCTGTGGAAGACCGAGTTCACGCGCGTCACCTGGGCGTCGCGCGTCAACCTGTCCGCCAAGACCGGCTGGCACACGAACCGCCTGTCGCGCGCCATGCACCAGGCCCTCGAATCCTGGGACAAGCGCATCCCCACCGGCAAGCTCAACGCGTTCCTCGGCCAGATCCAGGCCGCCCACCCGCACCCGCTGCGAGGCGGCAAGCAGCCGCGCATCCTGTTCGCCACCCAGGCGTCCACGCGCCCGCCGCGCTTCGTGATCTTCGCCACCGGCTTCCTCGAGCACGGCTACCGCCGCTTCCTCGAACGCTCCCTGCGCGAGGAATTCGGCTTCGAAGGCTCGCCGATCCAGATCTCGGTCAACATCCGCGAAAAGAAGAAGCGCAAGTAACGCGCACAGCATGCGCAATATGCGCAGTGCATATGACGAGGGAGGGGTGCCACGGTTTTCCGAAACCACGGCACCCCGCCCTCGCGCTATCTAGTTGCATCCCACGAACGCCGATACGAATGCCCTGACGACCGATAGCGGATGCTCCGGAAAGGAATCGTCGAATCCGTCATCCTCGGAGAGGTTCATGAGGACGCCGCGCCCGTAGCCGTCATCATACGGGTCCCTCGCCCAGCCGTGGCCGTGTTCATCGACCCACCCATGCTGCCGCGCGAACTCGTATACCTGCGCTTCACGGATCCCCGTCACGCCGACTTCACTCGCGAACGCCTGCACCTGCACCACGAAACCGGCGCAGTCAAGATGCAGCGTCAGACCATATTGAACGCCGTCCTCCTGCGAGACCGTCTTGACGATGCTCCACATGACGCTCCGACCGGAATCAGCGGTGCCGCCGACGACCTCGATCAGCCCCTGATCGCCGGCGAGCGTCCGATGGATCCCGTCGACCACGGCCCGTTCGTCTCCGAACGGCATGGACCGGTCTGGCGGTATCGGCTGCAGGAACACCACACAGGCCGCCTGCCCCGTCTGACCCGCAAACGCCGTCATCTCCGGCGGATCATCCGGCAGCCGATCCAACCTGTCCAGCATCTGCGGGATGAGGATGGACAGACCACGGACGGAAACCCTCTGCATGTTCATACGTGACTCCCATCGTCGTCGTACGGCGTCGTAGCAGTTACCACGAATATACTGTAGGTCACGCCTGACTGGAAATAGGACAAAGGCGCTCGCGGGGAGCGGGCGAACGCTTTTCGGATGGTGGCGACGGGTATTGAGGCCTCGGCAATAGGGTGAAGGGATTGATCGTCGGTTCAGAAGTCGGTATTATCAAAGTTGTCAATAGTTGCTCTCGATATTGCGTTTCGCCTCGATGATTGACCTACTTTATTGTCTTTTCCTGCTGTCCGATGTGGATTTGTGTGGTGGTCTGCAAGAATTTCGACACGCCGGTTTTACAACACCGGACATATATAGTAACTTATCTACTCGGTGCTGATAGCGCCGAGTTCGGACCGTAGCGCAGTTTGGTAGCGCACTTGACTGGGGGTCAAGGGGTCGCGGGTTCAAATCCCGCCGGTCCGACCATTCCACATCATTGGAAAATAGCCGCAATCCCTTACCGCAGTAGGGATTGCGGCTTTTCTGTTTTTCAGGTTTTTACGGTGTTTTTCGGGGTTTTATGACGATGATGTGGGCAAAATGTGGGCAAAATGGCGGAGGTCCGGCCGTGGGAGGAACGCAAAAATGCGCCCGCTCCCCGGTGATGGGAGCGGGCGCATTGATTACTTGGTGGAGCGTCGGGCGTTGAGTGCGCTGGCGCCGATGACGACGCCGACGGCGAGGCCGATCGCGTCTAGCGTGGTCGCGGCCGCGTCGGCCCACGACCAGCCCCACACCGGGCCCAGCGTCTGCACAAGCACGCCCAAGGCGGGCAGCAGCACGAGGCCGCACCATTTGAGCACGTCATACAGCTTGTCCGGGATCAGCCAGTCCGGCACGTCCTGCGTCGTCGTCTCGGCGGCGGGTATGTCGGGTGTCGGGGCGTCGCCGGCGAGACCGCGGGCGATGGCGGACAGTTCCTGTTCATCGGTCATGATGACATCTCTTTTCTCTGAGGTGCCGGCCGCCGGCGATGATGCCGACAGCCGGCCACGGGTTATCGGAGCACCTGCCCCGGGTAGATGACGTACGGGGCCGAGATGCCGTTACGCGCGGCGGCGGCGCTCCATCCGGTCCCGTAGATCGACCACAGGCTCTCGCCCGCGCGCACGACATGACCTGACGTGGCCGGCGCCTGCGACGTCGTGGCGGATCCCGTGTAGACGACCGTCTGACCCGGATAAATCCGGTTGCGGTCGCCCGACGGGACGCTCCACGCACTCAACGGCCACAGGCCCGTGCGGGCGGCGATCGCGCTGAGCGTGTCACCGGCGCGCACGGTCACACGCGTGGCCGCAGTCTGCCCGGTGGTCTGAGACGTCGGCGCGTTGCCGGCGAGGATCTGGTCGACGCGCGCCTGGACCTCGTCGTAGCGGCTGCCGAGCAGCACCCTGCGCTGCGGCATGTTGCCGTAGTCGCCGCGGATCACGGCGCGCGCCAGCGACTCCACGTCACCGGTCGGCGCGCCCTGCTGGGGCGTCTCGGCCGGCGTGCTCGGGGTCGGGTTCGCGTTCGTGCCGTGCTCGGCGCCCGCGTACTTTGCCCATGTGGCCGCGTCGCCGTAGAACCAGTTCACGTCGATGCGGTCGCCCACGCCGGGCACGCGCCCGGAGGACGAGTACTGCCAGGCGGCGGCGAACTTCCACGGACTCACGTCGTACGGGACCGCGCCGGGGTCGCGCAGCCTGTCCTGCGTGTAGCCGGCCGGATAGCCGGCGACCCACAGGCCGTAGTCCGCGTTCGCGACCGCGCGCCAGTCGCCGGCCTTGATGACCGATGCGCTCATGTAGATCAGCGGCTTGACGCCCCACGCGGCCTGCACGCGGTCGAGCCAGCGCTTGGCCCACCACGTCCACGTGTTGTACGAGCCGCCGGGCTCCCAGTCGAGGACCGGGATGACGCCCTTGCCGATGTAGCCGCGCGTCTGGCTGACGAACCAGTCCGCCTCGGCCTCGGGAGTGTTGCCCAGATCGGGGCGCGCGTAGTGGTAGACGCCGCGGCGGATGCCGGCCGACGCGAGCCCCTGCATGGTGCAGTCGGCCACACTGTCGGTGTACCCGTTGCCCTCGCTGACCTTGACGAACGCGAACGCGGCCCCGCCGGCCTTGGCCTGGGCGGCGGCGGACGCGCTGACGCATCCCTGCCATTTGGACACGTCCATGCCCGTGTCCGCCATGGCCACGCCCGACGTGAGCATGACGGTCGCGGCGAGCAGCAGCCCAGTCAGTCGGGTGATGAGCGGCGGATGGCCGCGCGTGCTGGTGGTGATGGTGCTGTGATGGTGCACCTTGTCTCCTCTCTGTGATTATGGAAAAGCCCCGGCCGGGATGGTCGGGGCTTCGGGTAAATCCGTGGACTAGTCGGTCGGGTCGGCGGCGTGGGCGGCGATCATCTCGTCCCTGTAATGCCTGCCGACGCCGTTGCCGCCCAGGGCGGCGTACGCCTCGTACGCGGCGTCCACGCGCGTCTTGACCGGCGTGGGCACCGGACGCCCGCGTTCGACGGTATCCGCGTGCAATCGGGCGATCTTGTCGAAAAGCAAGGCCTTGAGCGCGTCATCGACGAGCCTGGAATGCTCGTCGCGCTTACGGTTCTCCGCGTCGACCCGATCGAGCCGATCCGCCAGACCGCCTAGTCGTGACAGTCGGTCGAGTTGTTTGAGTCCGGCTCCGGCGATGGCGCCGCCGGTGGATGTGATGACGGCGACCAGGATGGTCACCCAGATCGGGGTCAAGTCATGGCTCCTCCCTCGAATCGATGTGATGTGATGGTTGGTCAGGCAATACGGACCAGGGAGACGTCATCGATGCGCGGCCAGTTTCCGCCGAGTCGCACTTGGACGGTCATCGGCGTGGGAATGGTCACGGATAGTGAGCGTCGCTCCCATGTCATAACGGCGGACGCACGCTCCCATGATTGGGATGCGAGCGTGGTTTGGCCGTCGGCGTCGTAGACGGCGAGCATGTGACTGCGGTCAATCGCGCCGGACGCAAAATATGCGGCCAGCTCGTAGGTTCCGGCCTCCGGGATGGCGACCGATTGAGACGCGCAACAGTCGTTTTCGATGAGCCCGGAGAGGAATCGACGTCCGGAATGAGGCAGTAGCGTCTTGTCGGATGTGACGTAGGAGGTGAAGACCCCCAGCGCCCATGCACTGTCATCCTCGAATCCGGGATTGGCGATGAGGTTCCACCGCCCACGCCACACGACCTGCCCGCCCATGATGAGATGCGACACCTGACGCCCCCGCGCGCAGGCTCCGACGAGTCGTCTGCCTTGCAGGATGATGCTCATGGCATCACCCCGCAGGAGGCTAATCCACTTTTTGCAGGATGGGGATGATGTCGTCGTCCAAAACCACTTTGGGCGCGTGGACGAGAGTCACACTCACGGTCTGCTCGTGGTCCACGTCGAAGACGCCGATCTTGGGAGACTCATTGAATGACGTGCCATCCAGACGGCTGACGCGTATCTCCGGATACAGCACGCCATTCCGCCATCCGACGGTGCGAGCCAGCGAATAGCGTCCCGCCTGCAAAGCGATGGGCTTGCTCTTCATACTGCCCCACGCGGTCGGTGTGCCGACGCAGTGGTAGCTGGTCCCGTCGAACGTCCAGCTCACGCCCGACGCGGTGATGGGCGCGAATCGTGGCACGAGATTCGCCCGGTCCCAGACCAGCACCTGTCCGTCGTGGATGACGGTCGCACGCCGCCCATCCATCAGCACGTGCGCGACCTGTTGTCCGTGTGTGATGAGCCGGCTCATGCTGCCAGCTCCCACACAGTCGCCGGAGAAGGCGGGCTAGGAAGCCCCCCCCCCTATTTTGCGGATGCCCTGCGGGCCGAAACACTCGACCCCGCACGCGCGCATCGCCGCATACTCGTCACTGGGAATGACGCCCTGCGCCCAGACGCGCCACACGCCCGGACGCTTGGCTTTATCCCACGCGAACATCGTCGAGAAAGAGACCATCAGGCTGCCTGCGGGATTGTGGATAACGTCGAACTCGCGGGCGGCGACGTAATAGCCGGGCTCGGACAGGTCTATCTCATCCACCGTCTGAGCGGGCGAGGCACTGGTGTTGTTCCACATCATCGACATGACCGGGTGTGCGGCGGTCGGGTCGATCTCCGTCAGGAGTTCGAAAACCGTGAACGCCGTGACCTTGTCCACGCCCTCCCACGCGTCGGCTTTCGACCACTTCGAATTCTGTCTGCACTTCAGCGGATAAGGGGAGTATCCGGCGTCGAACTGGAGGCCGCCCCCATCAAGGAACGTCCTCGTACCGGCGGCCTCCGTCTGAGGTATCGGATAGGTGTCGGGAGAGCTGTTCGATGACAGCAGCGGCCATTGGAGAATCTGCGTGGCGACGTGCCGCCCGCGGTCAAGCAGATCCGCCACGCCATACCCGCGGGTGCTGGGTCGGACGGTCAGCCTGTGAGCTGGCACGACCACGCGACCCTGCGCGCACATGCCCACGGTCCTGCCTTGCAGGCACACGGCGTCCACACGCCTGCCGTCATGCAAAAGCGTCACGATGCCACCTCCTCCAGCACCGCAACGAAATCGTCCGGATGCTCCTTGCTCCACGCGATGCCCTCTTCTAGGGTGTCGGAGATGTGGAGCTGGATGCCGTCCTTACCGGGGTCGCCCTGATCTCCCTTGGCTCCCTGCGGGATGGCGAAGGCGAGGACCGCATCCTGCGCGGTGCCCGTGTTGGACACCGTGGCCGACTCTCCGGGAGCCAGCGTTGTGACGGTGCCGACGTGGACGGTCGCGGCCAGACCGGGCGCGCCCTGCTCTCCCCGCGGGCCGGTCTCGCCCCTGTCGCCTTCCGGGCCTTGGATGCCCTGCGGACCCTGCGGACCTTGGAGACCCGTGGCACCGGACATGTCCGTGATATACGTCCACTCCGTCTGGGATTTGACCCAGAGCGTCGCGTTCTCCGGGTCCTCGATGGAATCAGTCGTGATCATCACAAAAGCGCCGACGGCAATGGCGGGATTGGAATGGTCGGCTTTCATGGCGTCCATCGACGCGTAGACCTTGGCGATGCCGAAGGGCGCGCCCGTCTCTCCGCGCGGTCCCTGCGGGCCTTCCACGCCACGCTCGCCAGACTCTCCCTGCTCTCCCTTGGGTCCGCGGGGAATCACCATGTCGAGCTGTTTGGACGGCCAGTCGCCGTGCAGGCTTGCACCGGCCTCGTCCACGCTGTCGGTGACACGGACCGAGCCGACGGTCAGATCGAAGGATTTCGCCGTCGCCAACGCCTGCTCCGCGCCCGTCGCGGCGCTCTCCGCGCGCTCGACGCTCTCGCCCACGTCACGGATGCCGTCGAGGGCCGCTTGGGCCTGGCGTGTGGTCTGCTCCCACGCGGCCAAAGTGGCGCTGTCCACGTCGAGCGTCGCCGGGTCGATACCCTCCAATGAGGCGTATTCGACCATGCCGACCTCATCAGGCACGGCCACATAGCGGACCAAGCCCTTGGACACCAGCTCGCTCACACGCCACGCCCATTGGGTCGTGGACGGCAATAGCTCCACCGTCGCCTCGCCATCCGTCAGCGGTACCGATACCGGGACCGGCAGACGGATAGCCGACCCGACCGTCACACGCCGCGTCGGCACGCACGCCACCGCACCCGACAGGGGCGCGCCCTGCGGATCCGTCAAATTGAAATGCACGAAAGTCATATGTGTCTCCTTGTCAGATGGGCAGCGGGTCGAGCGTGCCCCAGCTGCCGGTCAGGCTCGTATACGCCCCATTGCTGTTGCCGCGCCCGTACACGGTCCCGTTCTTCTTCACCGAGAAGCACAGCGTGCTCCTCGCGCCGCTGACGATGGTCGCGTCGTCGACCGCGGGCCGATATCCGGCCGGGACTATTTCGTTGTGCTTGGAATCGTTGATCTCGCCGCTGGCCATGAACTTCACCAGACCGGTCGCACACACCATGTTCCCCACCCGGTACAGGCGGATCGACGTCTCCCCGTACGGGGGCTTCCACTGGACACTGCGCACGAACTCGTACTTGTCCGAGGACCGGGCGAGCACCCCGGTGACAATCGACTGGTGGGCATAGGTCTCCACCATGACGCGATCGCCGTTTTCGACTGCGGCGCAGTCGATGGTCATGGGCACGCCGTGGAGCGTCGTCCCGGCCATGTCGAGGTCGGCGGTCAGAATCCCCTCGTCGAGGTGAATCGCGGTTACGGTTGCACGCCGCATGGTCACGGTGTCCCGTTGCCGGAACGTCGCGGCGAGCTGTCCGGCGAGCCGTTGCGCGACCTTGCGCACGATGCGCTCTTCGGTCTGACTGGTCGAGTCCATGGTCTGGTCCTTTCATCGGCTGAAGCTCTTCGCCTCGCATTCGACGGGCAGGCCCGCCGTCAGTGAGATGGTCTGGGTTCGCACGCTGAAATCGCCGTTGACTTGTCCGCTCGGGTAGTCGATGGTGATTACGTCGCCCGGTGATATCGGCGCGTACAGGTGGGTGAAGGTGATGCGGCGGATGACGGCCTGCGCGGTCGCGAGCAGTTCGCTCGCTTTGTCGTCGGCCATGCGTTGCAGTTCGTTGTCGGTCATGTTGGCAGGGACGTCGTTGTAGACGACGGTGTCGCTGATGGTCCGGCCTCGGGAGACGGTGCTGAACATGCTGTCCGGGTCGTCGTCGAGTGCATGGCCCCGGATATCGCGGTCTTGTCCGGTGTAGATCACGATGATCTCGTTCTTGGTGTCGAACCAGTCGCGTTCGTCGGTCATGCTGCGCAGGAACCGCGCGCCTCCGCCTTCGCGGAATGTCCATGCGGGGGCCCGGTCGGCCGGGCGCGTGTAGGGCTGGAGGACGACACTGCCCATGGGGTCGGTTCGCGCCGACTGCCAGCCGATCAGGTCGAGGAGAGTGTTGATCGCGTTGAGTCGGCTGGAGGAGCGCGTGTCATCGTCCATGCCGAACGTCCACTGGTCGCCCATGCGCCATGTGCATTCATCATGAGGGGCGATGCCGAGTCCGCTTTCGCGGATCTGCTCCTCGATGAATGCCATGGGATCGCTTCCCGCCGCGAGGGTGACGGGGGTGGGGAACCCGCTGTCCTGCAGTTCGCGCAGACGCCCGTATAGGTCGAGCGGCTGGGAGTCGGCGCCGCCGTCGATCTCGCGTTTGGCGGCATTGGGCAGGAACGTGCCCAGGGCGATGGATTCCGTGTCGCCGTTCTCATAGTCAAGGTCGGCCCAAATGCGCACCAGGTCGGTGCCGAGGTCGAGGTCGCCGGCGATGGTCAGGCTGGCGGTCTCGCCGATGCTCGTGTCCTGGTTGCGGGTGATGGATCCTCCGCGTTCGATTCCTTGGACGACGCCGGTCTCAAGTCCGGTGAGCCGGTCGACCCGCATGACGCGGATCCGTGTCGTGTACTCCATGGTGTGATGCGACTGGTCCATCAGGACGGTTCCTTCCAGTTGATTTCGGTCAGATCGATGGTCAGGTCGACGAGCGGGCCTTCGGCGGATAGTTTCTGGCTGATGGATGTCTTCGCCCGGATGCGGCTGCCGTCGAGGTTGCGGAACCATGCGTACGCGTACCGGCGGGACAGTCGTCGGATGGTGCGGTACAGGTCTCCGTCCTGCCAGTCGTATCGGCTGGTGACACTGACGGTGTTGTCGAGGTCGTGCAGCTGGTAGCTGTATGGCAGGCCGTCGTCGCCGTTGGCGAAATGGTATTCCTCGGTCGCCGTGACGGGCTTCTCGCTGATCTGCAGTCCGCCTCCGACCGGCAGTGGTTCCGCGGCGTCCGGGCCGAAGTTCAGGCAGCATCGGTCGGTGTCGATGGTCACGGTCTCGACGCTGGAGCTCGTGGCTCCGGATGCTGCGAAGGCGATCGCCTCGACGGTGTATGGCAGGCGCAGGGGCGGGAGCCTGTCGATGGTCTGCTGTCCGGGGGCGAGTGCGTCGGCCATGACGAGGATGTCGTCGTCGATGATGCGGCGTACGAGGATATGGTCCGTCTTGGGCGTCGTGCCCGATGCCTCACCGGTGTCGACGCGGTAGACGGCGCTGAGGTCCGTATGGTCGATGGTGATGGTGATGGATGGAGCGGCGGGCGGCGTGTAGGTGACCGTGCGCAGGATGCTGGCGGTGCCGGTCAGGCCGCTGCCGCCGCGCACGCGCACGCTGATGGTCACCCGTTCGCCGTTGGCGGGCAGGTAGTCGCCCGCCGTGACCGTGACACCGCTCTCCGTTGGCGGGACGGTCAGCGTCGCCTGTCCCCGGTCGCCGCTGATGGTGACGGTCTGCTCGCTCACACCGGTCCGGTCGGACACGCTCCATGACACGTCGAAGGGGCTGGCGGTGATGTCATCGCTGGGTGCGGTGATGACGACGGTCGGCGGATAGTGGATTGTGGCCGCGACCGGGGTGCTCCATGCGCCCCAGTCGGCGTGCAGGCCTTTGGTGCGTACGCGCACGGACCATTGTCCGCTGGTCGCGCACCACAGGTCGTAATGGTCGGCCGATGTCACGTCGCCGGTCCGGGTGCCGCCGTCCGGGTCGGTCGCCTCGACCTGCGCGGCGGTCTGGGCGGACCCGTCCGGGTGATTGGCCGTCCATTGGACGCGTACCGTCGCCGGATTGGCGTATACCGCCCCCGCTTGCGGGGTTGTGACGGTCGGTGCGAGCGGTGGTGTGATCGTCGTGACCGCGTTCGACACGGTGGCCGTGGAGGACACGAGCGTCTGTGTCAGATCATCGATCTTGCCGTCGCCGATGATTCGGCGCCGCACGTAGCACCGGTACTGGATGGTGCCGGCAGGTGCCGCCGTGTCGGTGATGATCGCCTTGCCGTTGGAGGGGATGACCGCGTCGGCGACGGTCTTGGTCAGGGACGTCCATGTCTTGCCGCCGTCCGAGGTGCGCCAGCACGTCACCCACGATGGCGTCGAGTTGGACACGTCCGCCGTGATCGCGACCGTGCCCGTACCGGTCTTGACCGCGGTGACGCTCTTCGGCGCGGCGGGCGTGGTGGAGATGATCTGCGTCTCCACGTGCGCGCTGTCCCCGGCGGTGTTGCGCGCGAGGATGCGGAACTGATAGCGACAGTTCGACTTGAGGGCGGCCTTGTAGTTCGTCGTCGTGCCGCCCAATGTGGCGAGCGTGCCCCACGCGCCCCACGAGCCGCCGCCGGTCAGCGTGCGCTTGTCGATGATGACCTGCGCGTACGGTTTGAGCGCCCCGGCGTCGGGATTGTTCCGCCACGTGAGGTTCGCGGCCGTGTCGTCCACGCGCGTTATCGACAGGTCGGACGGCGTGTTCGGCTTCTTGTAGCGGATGCCGACGATGGCGACGTTCACGCCCGCGTTGCTCGAACCGGCGCCGGTGCCGTTCCACGACACCGACGCGGAGCACCACACGTTGCGAGACGACGAGGTCTTCGAGACCGTGAAATCGCGCGAGTAGCGGGTCGCGTACCCGTTCGTCGGGATCGTCTGGCTCGCGCTGTTGCCGCCGGCCGTCTGGCCGTCGCAGTACACGCTGGCCGACGCCCAGCCGACGAGCGTCCACCCGTTCACGGTCTGCTGGCGCGCCTCGACCCTGATGGTCGCGGTCGTGTCCGTCTCGGACACGACCCATGCGGCGCACCAGCAGCGCCACGCGTTGTTCACGATGTTCCCGTATCCGTCGGCCATGCTGTTCTCCTTTATGCGGTTTATGCGGTCTGGAGGGAGTGTTCGAGTTCGTCGCCGAGCAGTTCCAGCAGTCCGGCCACCCGGTCGGACGGCGTGGACGTCGCGCCGTTGTAGGTCAGGTAGACCACGGTCTGCCGTCCGATGGATGCGGCGTCACGGCCGCCGGCAGCGTCCCCGACGGTCATGTCGACCCGGTAGGAGGCCATCGCGCGGCGGACCGTCGTGGCGAGTCCGCCGTCGTCGAACGCGGGCAGCGGGATCTGGTCGGGCATGGCGGCGGCTGCGAGGCGGTCGCCGGCCTTGCCGACGAGGGTCTCGCTACGGCGGATGCCTTCGGCCAGGCCTCTGCCGATCATGATGCCGACCTCGTCGCGCATGACCCGTGACGGAGAGTGGATGCCGAAGAGCTTCTTGATGCCGCCCACGATCGCGTCCTTGAGTCCGCCGATCTGGGCGACGACCCATCCGACCGCGTCGTTGATGCCGTTCCACAGGCCTCGCAGCAGGTTCCCGCCGGCGTCGACGAGCCAGGACGCGGCGTCGGAGAAGAACCCGGTGATGCGCGAGCGGATGCCGGTGACGACTCGGACGACCGCGTCGACGCCGGCGGATGCGGCGTTCTTCAGCCCGGTCCAGATGCTCGTGAAGAACGAGCCGACGGCGTTCCATCCGGCCGTCCATGCGGCCAGGAGCGTCGCCAGGCCGCCGCGGATGATGGCCTGGATCATGTTCCACGCGCCGGTCAGGAGGCTGGTGAGCTGCTGCCAGACGCCGGAGAAGATCTGCTTGACGCCCTCCCAAGCCTGAGACCAGTCGCCGGTGAACACTCCGGTCACGAAGTTGATGACGCCCTGCAATGTGGTCAGGAGGCCTTGGATGATGCCGGCCATCATGGTCACCGCCGGTGTGACGACGCCCAGGATCGCGGTCACGGCCGTGGAGATGACGGGCAGGAGCGCGGTCACCCCGTTGATGATGCCGGTGATGACGGGCAGGAGCGCGCCGATCAGGTTCGCGGCCAGTGCGGCGACCACCGTCATGACCGACGCGACCGACGCGATGATCTGTCCGATGAGAGGCAGGAGTCCGGCTGTTGCGGCGACGATCGTGGCGATGACGCCGGCGCCGGCGGTGAGGACCGTGGCCAGAGGCCCGGCCAGCTGGGCCACCAGGTCCATGACGAGTCCCGCGATCTGGGCGAGGACTGGGGCGACCGTGGCGGCGAGGTCTCCGAGAGCCGGTGCTATCTGCCCCCATGCCTGGGTGAACGCGTCGGCGAGCTGCCGGAACGCGGGCGTGCACGCCTGCACCGCGCCGGCGATGTCCTGTCCGAGGTCCTGGAACGCCGCGGCGAGGGCCGGGAGGTTCGCGCTGATCGGCGCCAGCAGCGTCACGACGGCGTCCGCGAACGCGGAGAGCATCGGCCCGACGGTCGCGGCCAGCTCGCCGAGAGCCGGGCCGGTCGTGGACGCGATGCCGGAGATCGTGTCGCCGAACGACTGGACGAGGTCCTGCAGGGCCGGCAATGCGGACTGCCAGGCGTCCTGGACGGTCTGCCACAGCGGCTGCAGGAGCTCGACGAGGCCGTCCCATGCGGCGCGGCCCGTTTCGGTCTGTGTGAAGAACGCGGCCAGTGCGCCGGCCACGGTCGCGACGCCTGCGGCGACGAGACCCCACGGTCCGAGTCCGAGCGCCGAGGACAGGCCCTTGAGCCCGCCACCGGCCTTGCCTGCGGCCGCGGCGATGCCTCCCAGCTTCCCGGACATGCCGCCGATGGTTCCGACGAGGCCGGAGGCGACGCCGTCGTACGCCTTGGCGGCGTTCGAGAGCCGGATGAGCGTGTTGGCTCCCTCGGCGGCCGGGTCGACTGCCAGCTGCAGCATGGCGGCCAGGTCACGCGACGACTGCGCGGCGGCGACGATCCCCTGGCTCGTCTTGATGGCCGCCAGCCCTCCGGCGAGCCCGCCCAGCGCCGTGGCGGCGGCCTCCGCATAGTGTCCCAGATCGTCGCAGGCGGCGACCAGCACGCCCACGTGCTCCATGGCGTCCTGCACGGCGGGCAGGGCCTGTTCGAGGCCTGTGCGCAGGCCGTCTCCGACGCGTTCGAGGATGGGCGTCGCCTGCGCGGTGAACCCGTCGATCATGGGGATGGCCTGGTTGAACAGGCCTGTCAGTCCCTGGATGACGGGGGTGGCGACGGTCTCGCCGAGTCGGGAGAACGCCGCCTTGACGTTGCCCATGGCGCCGTCGAAGCTCTCGCCGGCGGACTGGGCCGCGCCGCCGAGATGTTCGCGCATCGCCTCCTCGAACTCCTCGAAGCTGACCTTGCCGGCGGACACCATGTCCTGCGCTTCGGCGCTGGTGACCTTGAAGTGGTCGGCGAGGTACTGCAGGACGGGGATGCCGGACTGCATGAGCTGGAGCATCTCGTCGCCCTGCAGCTTGCCCTTGGCGGCGACCTGCTGGAAGATCAGGCCCATGTCGCTGAAGCTGCGCCCGGACACCTGGGCCACGTCGCCGACGGTGGCGAGCACCGTGGCGAGCTGTTTGCCCTGCTTGACGCCGGACGCGACCATGCCGGCCGCGACGCTGGCCGCGTCGCCCAGGCCGAACGCGGTGCCCTTGACCGAGGCGAGCGCGTCGTTCATGATGCCGTCGACGCTCTTGGTGTCGTGCCCGAGGGCCTTGAGCTTGGTCTGGGCCCGTTCGATGTTCAGGGCGCGGTCGAAGCCGCCCTTGGCCGCCAGCCCGGTGAGCGCACCGGTGACGGTGCCGATGGCGCCCACGCCGATCTTGCCGACCTTGGTGAACGTGCCGGACAGTCTGGTCAGGATCGTCTTGGACGATTTGGCGACGCCTTTGCCGGCGCCGTCTCCGATGCTGCCTTCGATGGCCTTGCCCAGACCCTTGGTGGAGGGGCTGATGATGATGTAGCCGACGCCGAGCTCCTGCGCCATGGTCAATCCTCCTTAGGTCCGGTGTCGATGCCGAGCCGTCGTCTGAGCTTGTCCTGCAGGGCCTTGTCGTGGGGGCGCGCCGGGCCGCTGCCGGGACGGTCGAAGGGGCCGGGTCTGAGCCAGGCCGGCGTGGTCCTGGAGCCGGACTGCCCCTGGTTGGCGGCGTGGACGAGCAGTTCGGCGGTGTCGGGGACGTACGAGTATCGGGCGAGCGCGGCCCATGCGTGGCTGGAGTGGTCCTTGAGGATCTCCTTGAGCATGGGCCATGCCGTGTATGCGGGGGTCCGGCCGGGGTCGAGAGGCCCGCCCCACGCCCGATGCCAGTCGTATTGGAGGGCCGGCCGGTGTTCGGCCCACAGGTGCAGGAGGATCAGGATTTTGGGTCGGCGTCCGACTGCCGGCACCATTCGGCGATGATGCGGCCGATGTCCTTGATCTTGTCTCCGCTTTTGCGGTCGAGTTCGCGTTCGAGCCTGGGGTATTCGCGCAGGAGGTAGGCGAGGAAGACGCTCAGTGCGCCGATCCGCTCCTCCTGGTCGAGGTTGTCCCAGCCGCGTGAGACGACGTTGAGGCCCATGGCGAGGACGGTCATGGGGACGCTGCGTGTGTCGTCGAGGCGGGCAGGTCCATGCGCACGTCGCCGTACTGGATGCGCACGGGCCGCGTGTCGCCCTGGTCGGCGATGAGTTCGGGGGTGATGGAGGCGTATTCGCGTTCGTTCACGTCGGGTCCTTTCAGGCGGCCTTGCCGAAGCCGTAGGCCTTCATGAAGTAGGGGTGCTTGGCGGTCTTGTAGGCGCGCAGGGTCATGCCGAAGTTCATGAGGTTGCTGATGTTCCAGGTCATGTCCTCGCGTTCGTTGACCTTGGCCTTGGGCAGGTGCAGGAGGATGAGGTCCTCGGTCTGGGTGAGGCCGGCGACGACGTACTGGTGGTAGGTGTTGCATTCGGCGGAGCTGATGGTCAGGGATCCGTCCTCGGCCTTGCTGGTGTCGAAGTAGGTCTCGACGACGAGGTCCTTGTCCTCGAGTCCGACGAACTGGATGGTCCAGTAGCCTCCGGAGTTCCAGGTGACGGGTGTGTCGCCGTTGTGGGCGGTGAAGTCGTTGCTGTCGCCCGCTTCGGGGTGGATGGTGATGCCGTCCTCGCTCATGTAGCCGAACGGCAGCTTGTCCTTTCCTGGCGTCCAGGATGCGGAGAAGCTGATGTCCTCGGCCACGTCGTACTGGTAGATCGCGGCCTCCTTGATGAGCTTGACGAGGTCGGCGTTGTTGCCGGCGGCGAAGTCGAGGCCGGTGGCGCCGGCGGCGAGGAGCGCCTTTTCGAGTTTGGCGTCTGCCATGGTTTGTCCTTTCGTTATCGGGCGGCTACGGTCAGGAGGACCGCGCCGTATGCGTAGTCGGTGTGGAGTGCCGTGTCGTGCTGGCGGATGGGGCCGGATTGCACGGCGGCGTCCACGATCGGATATGTTCTGCACGCGGCGAGGAGCCGTCGTACGGCGTCCGCGAACAGCGTGCGGGCGGTCCGCCAGTCGCATGAGCCGTCGGGTTGGGACGCGTAGCAGCTCAGGGTGAGGGTCATGCGTTGGGTGACGGGCGTGGGCATGGCGCCCGGGGAGAGCGTCAGGAACACTCGGGGGCCGCCGCCGGGGGGCATGTCCCAGCCGACTGCGGCGTGAGGCAGTCCCGCCGTGAGCAGGTCGGCGATCATGTCGGAGGGGTCGATGCCGATGAGCGACGGGGTCATATCCGCACCTTGCCGAGCATGTCGCTCATCAGTCCGCGGTGCGCGTCCTCCACCGGCATGGGGATCGTGGCGACCACGTTGCCGCGTTCCCCGTCCTCGTTGCGGTACACCTTGATGCTGTCGTGGGCCTCGGCCATGCCCTCGATCTGGTATTGGACCTCGTCGAGGAGCTGCTTGTTGTGCAGCAGCTGGCGTGACACGTTCCTGCGGTTGAGCACGACCTTGACGTTGCGGCTCACAGGTCCTCCTCCCGTTCGACGTGGTATTGGACGCCGACGCATCGTCCGCCGCGGCGCCATTCCTCCGGCGTGTGCGTGACCGTGAGCGTCTCGTCGCGGATGACGGCCTTGTCCCCGATGCGCACCGCGAACGCGGGGGCGCCCCGTAGGTACAGGTCGTATCCGCTCGTGGCCACGGTCCGCCCGGCCTGCGTCGCACGCTCGTACTGTCCTGGCGCGCACAGCACGCGCATGGATCCGAGCGTGGTGGGCTGGCCGGCGGCGCGCAGACCGTGGCTCAGCGTCGTCTCGCAGCGAAGGAACGCGACGGTTTCGGCGGCGTTCATGCATTGCCTCCTGTCATGCGGATGTGGAAGGCGCGGGCCGTGCCGCCGTTGAGGCGTCGTTTCTCCGTGTCGAGCAGGTAGAGGTTGCCCATGGGGTTGGCGAACGTGTACCCCTCGGTGAACGGTCCGGTGGTGGAGTTCATCTGGCTGACTCCCTCGGGCGCGCCTAGCGTGCCGGCGGTCATGGCGCGTTTGACCATGTCGCAGCAGGTGTCGGCGAACAGGCCGGGCGTGCGTGTCTCGGCACGCCGCCAGCCGGGGCAGTCGGCCTGGATGATGCGCGAGGCGCGTTCGAGCAGTACCTGCGCGCGCACCCGCTCCTCTAGGGAGAGTGCGCGCCATCCGCTTTCGAGCTGGTCGACGGTGACGGACGGCGCGTCCATCACGCCTCCCCGACGGGGGTGACGGTCAGTTCACCGGTGTCCATGTCGCGTTCGATGCGCACGCGTACGCCGTCGGCGTCGTCCTGTTCCCAGGATTCCATGCGCAGCATGGCCGTGGAGGGTGCCGCGTCGGACGCGGTGGCGGGTTTGGCCTTCGCCTTGCCGGTCCTGCGGCCGGGCGCGGCCTTGTCCGGGGGCGTGTCTCCGGTGGCGTCGCCGGTGTCGGTCGGGGCGTCGGGCTGGTCGAGGATGTCGGTGTCGATGTCAGCCATTGATCACTCCCGCCAGTCGGGCCGCGGCCTTGCCGCCGAACACGGCCAGGCCGCAGTACAGTTCGACGCGCGTGCGGTAGGACGGCTTGTCCTGCAGCATGCCGAGGTCGTCGACCATGACGCCGCCGTTGGTCAGGCCGGTGACGGCCTGGTCGCCCTCGTCGCCGCCGAAGCGCACGGCGTACACGCTGGTCGTGGTGGTGGCGGTGCCGACGGTCTCGTTGGCGGCCAGAACCATGGTGCCGTCGGTCTTGGTGCCGGCGTCGAGCACGGGCACGCCGTTCCACATGAGCGTGCGCTTGCCGTTGATGTCCTGCTGGAGGGTGGTGTCGTAGCCGATGTGGCGCAGTGCGCTGCGGAACTTGCCCATGATCTGGCTGTTCATGTAGATCGCGCCGTTGGTGGCGTTGATGCCGGGCACGGCGGCCAGCATGCTGTCGAGCGCGTCGAGGAACGTGTGCACGTCGGTACCGCCGTTGCCGAGGACCTTGATGCCGTTGGCGTTGGGGGTGATGACCTGGTTGCCGGTCAGTCGGGTCTTGAGGCCGTCGAAGCTCTTGGCGTCGGTCTTCACGCTGCCGTTGAAGAACGTGTCCTGGAACTTGTAGGAGATGGCCTTGACCTTCATGGCGGTCTGGGTGGCTCGCTGGTCGTTGAGGTCGCTGCGGGTCTGCTGGATGAACCGGTCCACGTCGGCGTCGCCGCCGAGGATGACGAGCTTCTCGCTCTTCTGGTTGACGGTGCCGGTGGATTCGGTGTACGCCTCGTTGACGTTGCGGAACGCGACGCCGGGCAGGGTGGCCTCCTCGTTGTACGCGTACGCGTTGCCTTCGATATCGAGGAACGGGATGCGGTCGAGGACGGGGCTTTCCTGCACGAACATTTCGAGCACGCCCTTCTGGAGGTCGTCGGTGGAGAGTTTGGCCGCTTCGGCCAGGGTGAGTGCCATGGTGGCTTCCTTTCATTAAGGGGTGGTTAGTTGGCGTAGGCGGCGCGCATGCGGTCCATGGGGCTCATGGATTCGTCCGCGCCGACGGGGTCGGTGCGCGGCGGCTTGGGGCCGCGCGGCTTGGACGCCTTGGCCTTGTCGTACATGAGGGCGAGCAGGCTGGTGGCGGCGTCGGTCAGGGTCTTCTCGTCGTCGCCGTTGAGCATGGCGACGGCGTGCGCGTCCAGTCCGGTGGCCTGGGCGACCTTGTCGACGAGGTCGCGGCGGGCCTGCGTGGCCTTGAGTTCGTCGCGTTCCTTCTCGATCGCGGCGAGACGCTCGTTGAGCTTGTCGATCGCATCGCCGTCCTTGTCGTCGTCGCCGGCGGCTTCGTGGGCGTCCCACTTGTCGGCCTTGGCCTTGACCTGCTCCCAGTCGGCGAGCCTGGCCTCCAATTCGGCCAGTCGCTTGGCCGTGGCCTCGCCGCCGTCCGGATCGGTGCCGCCTTTCGGGTCGGTGCCGCCTTTCGGGTCGGTGCCGCCGGCGGGGTCTCCGCCGTCGATGCGCATGACGTGCCTGAGACGCATGGCGAGATGCCTGTTGCGATACATGGGTTACTCCTTTGGGTTGGCTTGGTTTTGGGTATAAAAAAACCACCCGTATGAGGGTGGTTATTGAGAGGATGTCGCTGCTTGCGCTAAAGCGCAGGTAACGACATCTCTTCCGTGTCGGGCGTCATGTAATGCCAGAAGACATCGGTTCCCGGGGTGAGCTGGTGTATGGACCCGTCCTGCTTATCCACTGCGATCTGTGGGAGTCCGACTTCGGATGGATGGGCTTCGGCCGTCTTGAAATCGAGGCCGAAGATCCACGCGAGATCATTCTGCGCGGCGCCGTACACCCCCATGTTCGGGTAGACGCGATCGGCGAGCCTCATGGCCTCATGGACGTCCATGTCACTCCTCCTTGCAGTATTTGCGCACGAGCGCGGTTGGTGCGGCATTGTCGCATCTCATTATACGGGTGGCTCCGGGCCGGATGATATCGAAATATCTGGAAACGTTCATATTGCCGGTTTGCGGGTCGAGGAATTGCACGCCGTGTTTCAGGTTCTCCACCACGAAGACATGCCGAAAACCGTTTTTCCATGTGATTTCGACGATCGCGCGGCTGCCAACGCCCCATTCGTCCATGCGGCGGAGGACGTCGGTTTTCCCCGAACCCTGACCGCAATCGAACCATTCGGACCGAAACGCGGTCTGCCAACGGTTGGTGTCGGTGTCGTTGGCAGGCGTCCCGTCGGGGTTCATGGGACGGGGCATCGCCCTGACCGCAAACCCTCTGCGGCGCATTTCATAGGCGACTACGCAACGCTGGCAGTTGTTCTCGTATTCGGGCCCCTCCCCGAAGTGCGGATTGGTGCCCGACACCGCCTCGCGCAGCGAACTGCTGCCGAGGAACGAACGGAACGGTCGGTCGGGATCGAAGTTCGGCGGACGGCCCGGACTCTTCTTGAGGCTGTCCGGAACAACCGAATCCGTGCACAGGCCCGGTGTGGAACGGTATGCCTTGAGCAGATCGCCGCCGTACTCCTTGTCGGCGAGCGCCTTCATGGTTTCGTAGGTTTGTTTGAGGTTGGTTTCGTCGTATCCGTGGAGTTGTTGTCGGCCCCAGGTGGGGATGACGGTGCAGCGGCAGTTGGGGTGGTAGTAGTTGCCTCCTTTGGTGTGGCCGGCTGTTTCCTCGCTGGTGTATGCGAAGCCTCGTGAGGCGAGCAGCATGCAGAAGGCGCAGGTCTTGGGTCCTTGGGGGATGCGCGCCCATCGTGGGTGGGTGGGGTCTTGGCGCATGTTTCGTTGGATGGTCAGCCGGTTGGAGGTGTGGATCATGTCGGCGATGAGCTGTTGTGCGTCGTCGATGTTGGTGAGGTCGGGCCAGAGGTCGTCGATGGTCATGCCGGCGCGGGATTGTCCGTTTTTGACTTGGGTGTAGGTCAGGCCGTTGAAGTCGGTGTTGGAGAAGCCTCCTTGGACCTGCCATAGGATGCGGTCGGGGTCGATGGTGGGTGTTTCGTGGTAGGGCAGTTCGGTGTCGGTGTATGTGGACCAGAGTTCCCGGATGGTTTCGTAGTAGTCGTCGGCCAGTTGCGAGGCTTGGCTGGTGTAGTCGTTGACGAGTTCCTTGATGTCGAGGTCGTTTCTGGCGATGGCGGTTTCGATGTCGTCGGTGGCGGCGTCGGTCAGGTTGTCGAGGTCGTCGGTGTAGTTCTTGTAGGCTGCGTCAAGCAGTCGTTGGAGTTCCTCCTGTCGGTTCTGTGGTGGTTGCAGGTTCATTGGGGTCGCCTTCCTGCGTGTGCTGTGCGGTGGCTTTCAGCTGGTCGATGGCTTGTTGTGCGCGTTTGCGTCGTGCTTCGGCGCGTAGGGTGCGGCGCTGCTGGTCGGTCAGGTCGAGCATGTCGTAGGTGACCTCGCTGTCGGCGGGCAGGATGTTGCCTTGGACGAGTTTGAGGGCGAGGTCGGCCGCGGCGGCCTTGGACGGGGTGCTGGGGTTGCGCCATTGGGGGTGGAGGGCCTGCACGTCGCCGTCCGTGCCGGCGAAGCGTTGGGCGCGTTCCAGGATGTGCTCCCATGGGCGGGCGAACCAGGTGTGGCATTCCTCGGCGAGCAGACACAGCTCCTTGTTGGCCTTGTCGATGGCTTCGGCGCTGGAGGGGTTGTCGGTGAGCACGCCCATCGCGTCGGGCGGCAGGCTCGTCGCGGACGCGAACATGGTGGCGGTCTGGCGCAGTTGGGCGATGTGGGGTTCGAACGACGCCTGGCTGAACTGGCCGACGGTCGGGTTCTGCTGGGTCTGGGGGTTGGGAGGCAGGGCGAGCACGTGGTCGAGGGTGATCTTCCACTGCGGGACGGGGTCGCCGTTCTCGTCGGTGAACATGTCCTGGCTCACGCCCATGAAGTAGCGTGCGGGCACGCTGTACAGTTCTGCCTGGATCTCGCCGCGCAGGAACGTGCGTACGGCGCTGTCGGTCAGGCTCATGACGGTGCGGCTGATGCGCGAGCGGCCGAAGGGGCGTTTGCTGTCGGGTTTGAACGCGAACAGTTCGCACGGTATGCGCCCGGACCCGTCGTCCCAGCGGTTGGACGCGTGCCAGCCGCGTTCGTCGTGTTCGATGGTGACGGTGTGTTCGTAGTCCATGAGCGTGGCGCCGGTGACGTGACGGTAGTCGTCGCTGGTGTCGAACAGGAGCGCGGCGGACAGGCGGCGTCGGCGTCGGTCCCAGATGCCGGTGGCGGTGTCGGCGGTGTATTCCTGGATGATCGCGTCCGGGTCGCCCGTCGTGGTGTCGCCGGGGTAGACGGCCACGAAGCTGCACGAGTGGACGAACGCGTCGGTGTGGACGCTCTGGGCGAGGCCGGCCAGGTCGTTGAGGTCGACGATCCGGTCGGCGAGGTCGGTGAGCTGGTTGCCGTCGTCGGCGGCGAACCCGTCGAGGCGCACGCGGTTGGCGAGGCCTTCGACGGCCTTCTCGGGCCAGCCGACCACGACGGACACGTCCTTGGCGATGGCGGGCAGCGCGTAGCCGATGTCCTTGAGCCGGTTGCGTCCGTCGTAGTAGGTCGAGCGCAGCCGGTTGCGCGCGCGCTTGCGGCGCAGGCGGTCCAGGAGGAACCGGTAGAGGCGCTGCTCGCCGTCGGTCAGGCCGGTGACGGTGTCGGGGAAGCTGATCATGGCAGTCGTATCATCCTTCGGGATTGTCCGGGGCGTCGGAGGCTGGTCATGGCGCCGTGCAGGGCGAGGGTCACGGCCACGAGCGGGCTGATGTCCACGTCCGAGCCGAGCTTGTTCCATCCCATCGCGCCGCTCGCGCCGATGGGGCGGGTGGAGCATCCGGCCACGGCCTCGTCGAGCGGGGCCTGCGCGATGTGGGCGAGACGCCGGTCGCGCAGCATGTCCTGGAAACGGCCGACGGCCCGTCCCATGTCGGTGGGGCCGGTGAGCGTGACCTGCACGCCCATGCGTCTGAGGTCGGGCACGAGCACGGTGGCCGGGGATTGGGCGTCGATGACGACGGCCGCCATGCGAGGCCAGCGCTGCGCGATCCAGTCCACGGCCCACTGCGTGCCGTGGTGGCGCGTGTCCTTGAACTTGACGAGCTCTATATGCGCGGGCCCCTCGTCCCATGCGCGGCATGCGCCGATGGCGAGCGAGCCGCGGTCGGGCGGCATGTCCACGCCTATCGCGGTCCAGTGTCCGGGGCGTTCGGAGCGCGCGTCGGTCAGGCCGGCCGTCCACTGGTCGGGGTCGATGGCGGAATGGAACGCGACGTCGTCCCAGATGCCGAGGCATTCGCGGCGGAAGTCGTCGGCGGCGAGCTGCTCGTACAGGTTGAGGATGCTTTCGTCGCTGGTGTGCGATGGGTAGGACGGGTTGGCGCGCATCCACTGGTCGCGGTCGAGCGGGTCGCACCCGCGTTGGGCGGAGTATTCGACGTACAGGCTGCGCTTCGACCGGTGGGCCAGCGCGTTGGCGCGGTGGCGGGCGAACACGGCGCCCTGCTGGTCGGGGCCGGGCGGCGTGCCCATGTACCAGGTCTGCGGGTTGTCGGCGCGGTTCTGGGTCGGCAGCACGCTTGCGAGGGCGCTGTCGGTCAGATGCTGGGCCTCGTCCAGGACGAGCAGCCCGACCTTCTTGAACCCTCGGATGGCGCCGTTCTCGCGGGCCTTG
Source organism: Bifidobacterium samirii (assembly GCF_003952945.1). Taxonomy (GTDB): domain Bacteria; phylum Actinomycetota; class Actinomycetes; order Actinomycetales; family Bifidobacteriaceae; genus Bifidobacterium; species Bifidobacterium samirii. The sequence continues at coordinate 22,836 of NZ_QXGK01000020.1, read as the reverse complement.
AACGCGATGCGGCTGCCGTTGCGGAAGTAGATGGCCTCCTTGCCGGCGGCGGAGTGGATCCCGTGGTCGGGGTCCACGAACGGTTCCATCTCGTCCATGAGCGCGATGTCGCGCAATGTCTGGAACGTGTCCTGCGTGACGCTGAAATGGTGCGTGGTCCAGATCGCGGTGAACCCGGGGTTGCGGATGCACCGGTGGAACGGCACGAACCCCACGTCGAACGTCTTGCCGGTCTGGCGCGGGACGCTCATGTCCACGTTGCGCGCCGCCCACAGGCCGTCGTCGCGCTTGGCCAAAGCGTACCGGTTGATGGCCCGCTGCCACGGGTCGAGCCGGTAGCCGAGCGCCTCCACGAACGCGTTCAGGCTCGGCTCGCTGGTGGCCGCCATGCCCTCGGGCAGGACGAGCTCACTGGCCCCCGGGATCGGACAGGGGCAGGTCGCGGATTCCGAACGCCTGGACAATGGGGTTCTCCTTCGCGCTGTCCCGCTCGTCGAGCGCGCGGATCTCGTTGTTGATGTCCACCAGACGTTTCGAGAGCGACGCGAGGTCGCGTGGGGGAACGCCCTCGTCGATGGCCGCGGCGATCTGGTTGCGCAACGCGACCAGCAGACGCCGCGGATCGTTGGAACTGGCCGCGTTGAACACGGTACGCCGACCGTCACCGGCTGCTTTGGCCATGCCGGTCTCCTTTCGGCCCGTGTGGAAAAACGCCCGGGTAAAAAACGGCCCTGCACCCGAGGAGGCTCAAAACGGGCCGGCCGGGGTATCCTCCCCATACCATCTCACCAGTCGCCGCTGGTCTCGAACGGCAGCGACGTGGCCGGAGGGCGCGGCCGGCCGGCCAAAAGCATGCGCGCATGCTCGTCGGTTTGGTCGCTCTTGAGCCGGTTGCAGCGCCGATGCGTGAGGCGCACGTTGCGCCAGTCGAGCGGATCGCCGCCGCGTGAGACGGGCACGATCTCGTCGACCTCGGCGCTCAACGGGTGCGGCGTGCGCAGTGTCTTGTCCACGGGCTGGCCGCAGATGGCGCACACGTCGTAGGCGGCGAGCACGCGCTGGCGCAGCTGGTCGCGCCGATACCCGTTGGAACGGCGGGGGTTGGCGCGACTGCGCATGTCCACCTCCGAGGAGTCGTTCTTATGCGTTCGGGTTCGCTCCCCGTTGCTTGCGGGCTTCCTGCCTGCGCCGGATCGCCGCAGGCATCTGGTAGACGTAGTCGAGGAACGTGGCGAGGAACCCGAGCACGTCGTCGGCGTCGTCCATCCCGACCGGCTCCACGAAGTCGCCGTGGGCCATATCGTTGCCGAGGTAGCGTATCTCATGCGCTTCGGCCTGTATCTGCGGACTGATCACGCCATCGTCGGCGAGCGCGTCGATTTTGGACGCGAGGTTTCCCTTGGTCACGCCCTTGTCCTTCGCGCAGGCTTCCAGAACGCTGCGGGCCATGAGTATCGCCGCCCTGTAGGAACGGATGCTGAAGCACGCATACGCCTCGGATGCGGCGTCCGATATATGCTGTGGCACGTCCTTGAACTCCCTTCCCAACGGCTCTTCGGGGAGCCAGTGAATCAGCTTCTCCGAGTCCTCGCCGTTCGCGTCGACGAACCAGTTGGCAGATACCGTGCCGATCGTGACACGGTAAGTTGCAAGGGCGGACTCGTCCGCCATTGCGATATTGGGGTATCCGCAATAATCACAGGTGCAGAACGCGACCCATGCGCCGCCCTTGTCCGTTTTGTAGGAGTCCTTGACGCGCGTCATATGCGCGCTCGCGCCACAATGCCAGCAGATTCTTGAAGCCATATCGGCATTGTAGCGGTCGGATCGGGTGGGAGGCATGCTCGCGCCTCCGATGGTGGGTGAGGTGGCTTGGGCGGGATTCGAATCCGCGGTGGAGTGTCGGTGTTTGCTCCACACCGCGCCTCACGGCGGGGTCCTTTAGTCCTCTCGGGCACGCAAGCCTTGGCGGGCGGACATGATTCGGCGCGGGGTGTGGACTCCTGCGCCGCCCGATCGGGGGCCGCCCATGTGAGTGGATATGCGAAGGCCCGGGGGTGTTTCCCGGGCCTTCGCTTACAGTTATCCACTGGCTATTGTCGGTTACAGTCGTCGGTTTGTCAAGCTGGTGGGTGCGATGACGCGCCGGTAGACGTCGCAGTAGGCGATGTTGCCGTGGGTGTCGGTGGGGATGATGCCTCGGTTTTTCCAGATGTTGATGGTGCCGCGTCTGACGGTGATGCCCGCGTCGGTGAACGCGCGTGCGATTTCGGCTGCGGATCCGCGGCGGGTGTCGTCGAAGCACAGGCGTTCGAGTCGTCGCAGGCGTACGGTCTGGACGCGCTGCACGCGCTCGCATGCGGGGCAGGTGACCCATTGGTCGTGGGGGCCTGCGGTGAGCATGGTGGCGCACGTGTCGCACGGGCCGATCTCGCGCCGGTGTTCGGGCGGGTCGATGATGCGGTCGGTCTGGGCGCTGAGGCGGGCGAACGTGTCGAGCGTGAGGCCGGCGTCGGGGTAGGTGGCGAGGCGTGGGTGTCCGGCGATGCACCAGAGCGTGGTGTGCGTGTCCACGTCGGTGGCGACGCGGTTCCATTGTTGGGCGTCGACGCCGTTGAGGCGGCGCAGCAGTTCGCTGCCGGTCGCGTCGATGGTGTCGAGCAGGTCGAGCACGTCCAGTCGTAGTGGTGTGGGTGCGGTCGGGGTGATGGTGCGGGTGGGCTGGTGGCCGCCGGGGTGCAGGGTCGCGTCGAGCGAGTCGCGCAGCGGTTCGAGGTCCTTGGCGAGTTGCAGGAGCGTGCGGAAGAGCAGGCTCTCGCACGCCTGGCAGAGCGTGTAGGGGCGGGCGACGGATGTGTGGCAGTGCTGACACGCGGGCATGCTGGGATTCCTTCCGCAAGATGGGTATGGTCATGTCCTGGTTGTGACACTTCCTTCAATCACGCCGGCCCCGGGTTCCTGCCTTTACCCCCGGGGCCTTTTCATGCCCGACGGCCGGTCAGCCGCGCCATTCGCCGCCCCACACGCCGATCAGCGGATACCCGCCATACCGCGCATGCTCATCGGCGAACCGTCTGCACTCCACACGTACCGGACACGACGCGCACACACGGATCGCACGCCTCGTCCGCCACGACCGCTCGGTCGAGAACCACATATCCGGATCCATGCCCCGGCACGACGCCCGATCCCTCCAGTCAGCCACGGCCCCCTCCTTCCTCGGGGCAGTTGATCCTGGTCTCGACGAACCGGCCGACCGTGGCCCGGTGCACGCCGTACACGCGGGCTATGGCGGCGTTGCTCATGCCCATGTCGAGCATGTCCCGGATCTCGTCGATATGCGGGCCGAGCTTGGTCTTGCTCAGGTCGCTCATCGCCCCGACCGGCCGCCCCAGCGTCACGCCCTCGGCCCTTCGACGCGCCAGCGCCTCCTTCGTGCGCTGGCTGATGAGGTTGCGTTCGATCTCGGCGGACAGGCCGAACGCGAACGCGAGGACCTTGCTCTGGATGTCGTCGCCCAGCCGGTACCCCTCCTTGACCGTCCAGACCCGCACGCCCCGCTCCATGCAACGGTTGAGCACGTCCATGATCATGAACAGGCTTCGCCCCAGCCGCGACAGCTCGGAGCAGACGATCAGGTCGCCCTCCCGCATCGTCCCGAGCAGCCTCCCCAGCTCACGCTTGTCGACGGCCTTGGTGCCGCTGATGGTCTCCTCGAACCACACGCCGACCTCCATATGCTCACGCCCGCAGAACCGGTCGATCTCGAACCGCTGGTTCTCCACGGTCTGCCGGTCGGTGCTCACCCTGACATACCCATAGATCATCGAAACCATTCCTCCCTCCCGCGAGCGCCGTCATCGATGATGATGAGGGCGCTCGCTGGCTGTTTCGTCGTGGTGGTCAGTCGTCGAAGTGGATGTCCTGGACGTCGTGGGCGATTAGTGCGCACACGTTGCCCAGGATGGGGCGGAGTTTCCTGCCGCGCACGGCGGTGCCGTCGTTCAGCAGGACGGCTGCGGTCCAGCGGTCCCACTGGTTGTGTGATGCGCATGCCATGAGCGCCTGTTGGCCGTCGGGCGCGTGGTAGACGACCGTCACGCTCTCGATCGGCCTGTCCGTCTCGCGCCTGCCGTCGTACGGGTCGGACAGCGGCCCATCCGCGTTGCCCTGCGCCCAGCGGATGCCCTCACGCACGCCCCGATGCCACGCAAGCGATTGGAGACGGCGCTCGCGGGTGGTGGCGGTTTCGGTGTTTTCAGCGTTGGATTCAGTGTTTTCAGCGTTCATTGCATGGTCTTTCAGTCGTATTCGAGGTAGGTGGGCGTGCCGTAGGTGAGCATGAGGTCGGCGAGCGCCTGCGGGTAGTGGTCGGGGTCGATCGGCTTGTATGGGGTGGTGGCGATGAGGCCGAGGTCGTCGATCATGTCGCGGATGGTGTCGATGGTGTGGACGCGTCCGGTGGGCGTGGGGTCGGTCGTGGTGGTGTTGGTCATTGCTCCACTCCTCCTGGTTGGCCGCTGATCCAGCGGGTGCCGTTTTTGCCGATGACGATGGTGACGTTGCGGCCCTTGACGTTCTTGCCCATGTGGGCGCGTCCGTCGCTCTTCTGCTTGCACAGCAGGCAGTCGCGCTCCCAGCCGCGCCCGTGCCGGCCGCCCCTGTCCCTGTACCGCCACCGGGTGGTCTTCGGGGTCCACTTGTGCCCGTTGCCGCAGTATTCGCTCATGCCGCGCGTGCTGATGGGCGGTTCCGTGTCCGTGCGGGTCTCGATCGTGCCGCCCGATACGGCGCCGTCCGTCAGGACCGTGTGATGGCATGTGCGGCACAGGCCATCCCTGCACAGGCGGGGGAAGCGTTTGCGGCAGCGTCCGCACGCGTACGTGACGGCATGCGGCCGGCTGTACCGTGCGACGGGCCCGTCGATGTCGTCGCTGATCTCGTCGCTCATCGTTGCGTCTCCTTCTCCGTGTCGTATTCGTACATATGTTCGATGAGGTCCGCGAGCGCCAGTAGCGCCTCGTGTACGTCTCCGATGGCGAGGTCGCGCCATACGCGGTATTCGGGTTCGTTGCCGTCCCGTTCGGCCTCGCCTCGCAGGCGGATGAGGATGCGCGTCTGGGTGAGCGTCCATCTGACCGGTTCGTTTCGGGCGATGGACTCTCGCAGATACCATTGCGCCTTGCGCAGGTCCTCGACCGGGTGGCCCTTGGATCGGTAGCGCCATAGGTATTTGCAGCAGTTGCCCATGCAGAAGGTGCAGTCGCCGGTCAGCTGGATGCACTCCATGCCCGGATGCGAGCGCGTGTAGTGGGCGGGATGCTCCACCATGTCCGGGGTGGTCGGCGATGTCGGTACGGTGCTCATCGCGGGTCTCCTTCGGTGCGGACGGCGCGCAGTTCGTCGAGGATGACGGCGTATTCGTTGCGGTCGCGTCGGATGCAGTCCATGACGCGGTGGACGGCGCCCTCGTGCGGCCGGCCCGTGGCATGCCGGCCGGCCGCGCCGTCGGCGAGGGCCTGCCGGGCGATGCGGAACGAGCTGAGGTCGAGCTTGCGATGCTGGAGGCGCTCGCGGAGCCATTGGCCGTGTTCGCCGGACGGGGCGAGTTGCCGGGTGATGACGTCGAGGTCCCAGTCCACGTTGGTGCCGGCGGGGATGAGCAGGTGGTGTTCGGCGAGCCGGTCGAGCCATTCGGTCAGGTCGTTGGCGACGGGCTGGTAGGCGTTCTCGTCGGGGTCGGTGTACCACACGTCGTCGAGGAGGCCGTTGTCCAGGTGCATGCGCAGCGCGTCGATGTCGCACTCGTAGACGTCGAGACGGTCGGGGCGGACGATGGAATGGAATTCGTCGATGTCGCCGGACGCGTCCAATGGGGTGGCGACCATGCCGATCTCGAGCAGACGGGCCCGGTCGCGGTCGGCGCCGGTGGTTTCGGTGTCGATCCACAGGAGCAGCGGGGTCCGGCTTGGCGGCAGTGGCGGCGGGGGCGTCGTCGTGGCGTCGGCGCCGGCGGTCGTGGTCGTGCCGTCGGTGGTGGTCGTGGTGTCGGTCATGATTGCTTCCTTTCGTGGTCGTGGGTGATGTCGCCGATCCAGGCGTCCATGCCGTCGGGCGGGACGGTGGGGCGGCGGGTGCCGTCATGGGCGAGCAGTTGCCAGCCGTGGCGGCGGTAGTAGACGGGCGTGTGGGTGGGGTCCTGCCATGAGGGGACGAGGTAGCCGAGCCGGTAGGCGGTGTCGCCGGCCTTGCCGTGGACCCAGCCGTGGCAGCCGTCCGAGCCGCTGCCGCACAGGGGCAGCAGGTTGCCCGGTTCGTGCAGGCCGTCGTATCCGTGGCCCTGGCTGCGTTTGAGCCGGTGGTGGATGCTGAACCCGCTCCACCGGTGGTCGATGTTCCGGCCGCAGATGGCGCATTTCCACCCGTCGCGGGCCAGGACAGTGCGGCGCGTGTCCGGGCTGGGCCCGTCCGGGGTCCTCCGGCCGCTCATTGCGCTGCCTCGCCCTGCATGGTCTCGATGCGCCTGGCGCGTCGGGTGAGTTCGTCGACGATGGCCTGGGAGGCCTCGTCGGGGCTGGTGCCGGTCTTGACGCTGGCCCAGAAGTCGCGCTCGTGGTCGGCGGTGAACGCTCCTGCGGGGACCCGTTGTTCGATGTGCTCGCGGATCCAGTCGCGGGTGACGGTGCCCCATTCGTAGCTGCTGGGCCGGTCGGGCTGCCATCGGCGCCATTGCCCGTCATGGAGCCATTCGGGCAGGGACGGCACGTCGCGGCGCAGCACGCTCCCGGCCTCGACGGCTCTGGAGTAGCGGACCACGCTCGCGTACAGGGTCCGCGCGTCGCAGTCGGCCAGCGTCTCGTCCACGGCCCGGTCGGCGTCCGCCCGCCGGCCGCGGCGTCCGGGGTACGCGTCCCGCACGAGGCGGCGGGTGCGCTCGTCGGCGTGCCGGACAGGATCGTCCGGCGCTGGCCCGGCTTCGGCTGCTTCCGGGGGGTAGGGGGGATTATCGGTATAGGTATCGGTTAGGGTATCCGGTTGCTTCGTTTTGCCGTCAGTTTGCCAGAGCGTTTCCGAAGCATGTGCTTCGTTGTTTGCTTCGTTTTCCCCCGAAGCACGTGCTTCGGCTTTGGTGCGTCGTGAACGTCCCGATGCCTTTCCTCCGGCCTTGCCGGCCTCGGATCGTTTCTTGCGCAGTTGCGGGTTGTTGGAGAACTTGCCGAACGGCGGGGCCTCGACGAGCCGGTACCGGTCCTCTCCCAGATCGCACCACATGCCCGCTTCGGTGAGCTCCGCGATGATGGTACGGAGCTTGCGGGGCGTGGGCGGTCTGCCGAAGATGCGGGTGACGAGTTCGACGCGTTTGATCGTGAAGCATCCGTCGAAGTCGTCGCTGAACATGCGCCTGCCGACGTAGGAGCACATGATGGTGTGCACACCGAGCGCCTCCGCGCTGACCTTTTCCATGCTCGGAGAGTCGTAGAGGGCGTCGTCGACCATCCACCAGGTCATGGTCTGTCCTTTCTAGAATTCGGGTTCGTCGCTCGGTGCGGGCGCGGCCGGCGCGAAGCCGACGGCGGCCCACGGGTCGTCCGGTACGGTCGGGGGCGGGCCGGGCCATGCGCCCGGCTGCGCGCCGTAGACGGGCGCGGACGAGAAGCCGCCCGCCGGCGCCGCTCCGGTGCCGTTGCCGGGCCCGTGGTCGATGCGGGTGACCCGGGCGGTCGCGTAGCGCAGGGACGGGCCGATCTCGTCGACCTGCAGTTCCACCACGGTGCGGTTCGTGCCGTCCTGCGCCTGATAGGAGCGCTGCTGGAGCCGGCCCTGCGCGATCACGCGCATGCCCTTGGCGAGCGTCTGGGCGCAGTGGTCGGCCAGGTCACGCCATGCCGAGCAGCGCATGAACAGCGTCTGCCCGGCCTCGAACTGGCCGGTCTGGCGGTTGTAGTTGCGCGGCGTGGACGCGATGGTGAACCCGGTGACGCTCGTGCCCGTGCCGGTGGTGCGTGGTTCGGGGTCGGCGGTGAGGTTGCCGACGACGGTGATGACGGTCTCGCCGCTCACTGCGCGCCTCCCTCGCCGTCGAGCCGGTAGGCGGGCTTACGCTTCCACATGCAGCGTGCGCTGATGGTGCGCCGGTCGCGGTCCACGACGACGTCGCCGAAGCGCGGCAGCAGGAGCGTGCGGTCCCACTGGCGGCACCGGTTGAGCCGGTGGATCGTCTCGTACAGGCTGTCGAGGAGCTCGCCGGCGCCCATCGTGCGCACCTCGGGCGTCAGGGGCCATTCGAACAGGCTTTCGCCCTCGTCCGCCGGCGATGCCGGCGGCTGCGTGGTTTTGGCGGTCATGCTGTTTCCTTCCTTGATGGTGGTTGGTGTCGTGGGCGCGGCCGGTGTCGGACCGGCCCGGGGCGGCCGCGCGCGCCCGGTTCCCGCCACAGGTGGCGGGGTGTGGTCTAGCCGAGGATGTGCAGGATGAGCAGCGGCGCGCAGACCGCGCCCCACAGGGCGGCGAGCGTGTTGCCGACCGGGTGCATGCACGCGTCGTGGGTGACGAGCCACACGCCGCACGCCAGGACGCTCACGGCCAGCAGCAGGCACGTGGTGTACGGGTACCGGCAGCGGCGGCGGGGTTCAGGCGTGTGCATGGCGCGCCTCCCTGGCGGCCGCATGGCACCATCCGATGATCAGCGCGATGCCGAGCGGGCCGATGAGCGCGTGCGCGGACCCGGGGTCGGCGGGGGTGGGCAGGAGCCGGACCGTGGCCCCGGCGCGGGTCATGTCCACGGCCAGCGCGCACTGCATGCCGATCCAGGTGCGCCGCTCCGTGAGCGCGTCGGCCAGCGCGTCGAGCGCGTCCGGGTCCGGGACGCGCGTCACGTGGCCGATGGACAGGCTTGCCGCCCGCCCGTCCATCCGGGTGCGCAGCGCCTCCATGTACGTGGCGGGCCACGGGTCGGCCGGTGCGAGCGCTACTCCCTGCATGGCGTGTCCTTCCTGAGTGCGAACGCGAGCTGGAGGCGGCTGGGCGCGCCGATCTGGTAGCGGCGGTGTTCGCCCATGAACAGGAGCGTGACGCCTTTTTCGGGGTGTCGTTCGATGCGGGTGACGGTGAACGCGAGGAGTCCGAAGTCGGCGCCGGTGAGGAACGCGACGTCGCCGGGCGCGACCTGGTCGAGGCTGGTGATGGCGTGGCCGGTGTCGAGCAGCTGCTCCCAGACGCCGGCGCTCATCGCCTGCCCTCCTCGTCGATGGTTTCGAGTGCGTGCAGCAGGTAGCGGTCGACGTTGTTCAGGGCGATCGTGTCGGCGATGCCCGCGGCGGCCATGCCGGCGACCGCCGTCCGGTGGAGGCGCATGATCCCGTCGCGCAGCGCGAACAGGGTGGTGTCGTCGCGTACGACGACGCGGCCGTCGCCCTTGTCGTCGTTCTCCTCGTCGGCGTCGTCGCCGGCGGCGGGGTGCGCGTCCTCGCATGCCTGGCGCGTGCACGTGTCGCACCGGCATGCGGGGGTCCCGCCGGACAGGAGCGTGCCGATGCGGGCGATGGCGTCGTCCTCCTGCGGGTCGTCGTCGACGGGGATGACGCGCGCGTGGATGGTGTGGGTGTGCATGATGGTTGGTTTCCTTCCTGATGGTCGGTGGGTATTGGGATGGGGGTGCGCTGGGGGGCCTGTAGCGGCCGGCAGGAGTCGCGGCCGTGCGACGCGTTATGACGTTCGCGTCCGGGCCCGCCCATCGTTCCCGCGGGTGGAGAAGATTGAGGGAAAGCCGCCTGCGGGTGGCGTTGACGCACCCCTGGTGGACCGTGCCGGAGTCGAACCGGGCCCGGGCCTGCCGCACGCCTGGCGTGCGGTCCGCCGGGGTCTGCCTGACCACGGCCCGGAACGGTTTAGATGCCGTTGGGGTAGAGGTATTGGCGGCGGCTGATGCGCTGCGTGCGGTCGGTGGCCTCGATGTCCTCGCGCCGCCATCCGATGAGCCTGCCGTTGTGGCGTACGGGTTCGGGGTAGGGGCTGGGCATGGATCCGTTGGACCATTGGTAGATGGTGCTGATGGACCGGTGGCAGTGGGCGGCGAGCTCCTTGGCGGTCACCAGGTCCGGGAGCGCGGCGTTCATGCGCCCACCCCCGCTTCGACGAGGGCCTGCGCGAGGTCGTTCACGAGGTAGAGCAGGATGAACGCGAAGAGCGGCATGATGGGGATGCATCCGAGGATCGGATGGTCCGTGTCGAGCCCCCACATCAGGGCGGCGGCGGCCAGCACGATGTACAGGATTGCGCCGGCGATGATGAGGATCGCGAGCAGGTAGGCGGTGACGTTCATCGCGTTTCCTCCTTGCCGGTGGTGTGGCGTGCGACAATGAGCAGACCGCCTACGCAAAGAAGGGAGGTGATGGTATGCAGAAGGATCCGATCCAGTCCGCCGAGGATGCCGAGGTCTACGCGCGGTCTGGTAATGAGAGGGAGGCCCTTGTCAGTCTCGCGGACGCGGTACAGGGCATCGCCGAATACCAGCGGTACATTCGCAACGACCAGTTGAGGATCAAGAGGGCGCTCGGCCTGTCCTGACCCCGGTGCGCATCCCCGCTCCTGCATCGCGGGGGTGCGCCCGGCTTCGGCCAGGGTCTCGCGCATCGCGCTCTTCATCATGCCGAAGAGTCTGGCGTGGCGTCGCGTGTATTCGTCCACGCTTTCCGGCCGGTTCGGGTTGTCCTCGATGTATTCAGCCGTCATGGGCAGCGGCTGTTCCTTGATGGTGTTCATTGGTTCTCCTGTTCTGTCTGGCGCATCGCATCCGCGGGCACCGGGGCGGGCTGTGCGGTGGTGGTCATCGTGGGTTCTTTGGTAGGTTGTGGGGTATGTGGGATTGGTTCGCTGAGCATGTGGTCGAGTTGGCCGGGTGGCTGCTGACCGTCGTCGCGACGGTCGTCGGCTGGGTGACGGAGCATCGGGGCTCCCGGCGCCGTGACGCGGAGCGTCGCGAGGACATCGGGACGCTGGAGGGGCAGGTGGCGGCGTTGCGTGACCAGGCGGCCAGCCTGCAGGAGGCGAACGAGCTCGCCGCCAGGGCCCTTCGCCGCGATACCGAGGACAGTCACGTCGAGTGGGCCGTCGGATGGGACGAGGACCGCTGTTCGCTGGTCCTGACCAATACGGGTCGGGACGTGGCGCATGATGTCGCGGTCGTCGTCAATGCGGTGCTTCCCGGTTCGGGCGGGCGTTTCCACCGCGCCGTGACGTCCGTCGGCGACGTTCCGGACGGAGGGTCCGTGGCCGTGCCTGTCCCGGAGGCGGTGGAGGACCGCAAGAGGGTGAACGGCATGCTGGCGGGTAATCCGATGGGCCGGTACATGATGGTCATGCAGGGCGCCCGTTGGAGGTGCCGGTTCGACGTCGACGTGATGTGGAAGACCGATGAGGGGTTCCCGAGGGTCAGGCATCTTGATCATGCAGTCTCCTGAGCATGTTGGCGAGCCTGTCCGCCTTGTGGTATTCGGCCGCGCCGGCCGCCGCGGCGGCGATTGCGACGCCGGCGCATAGGAGGATGGTCCCGATGGACGTCAGGGCGACGATGGTCTTGTGCAGGTTCATGGTTGGTCCTCCTGTTCTGTCTGGCGCATCGCATCGGCGATGATCTTGCTTGGGTCAAGTCCGATAGCCAGCGACGTGCCGATAAAGGCGCTCAGCGGCATATCTCCAGCCCGGAATCGGTGGGCAACCGTATTGCGGTCCACCCCTGTCTTTTTCGCGATCTCCGTCTTCGGCACCTCGTCGAGCAGCGAATGGTCTCGGAGGCTTTTCACGGCCGAAGCTGTCATCTTGCTAACACTTGCGAGCACATAAATAAAGCTAGCACTTGCTAGCATGGATTTGCAAGTGCTAGCGTGTCGCGTGTAAAATCAGGCCATGCCTACAAAGAAATACGAATGGACAGAATGGGATCGATGCTCAACAGACGAGCTCTCCGAGATGATGCGAGTTTCCGGCTTGTCCGATAGGGCGCTGTCTCTGAGGCTGGATGGGTCCATCAGCAACAATCGCGTCCGAGACCTGCGACTTGGGCTCAAGGCGCCGGTGCGCTTGTCCGAGTTCCTCGCGATCTGCGACGTATGCCACGCCGACCCCGTCACCACCCTCAAACGCATCATCGACCGCGCCAACCAGATCCGAGAAGAACAGACAACCACGCCCGCCACCCCATCAATCGACCCCACGGCGCTCGCGGACATGGATCCCGACACCCTCGCCGACCTCATCGCCGCCGACCCGGACGCCTACGACATCGCCGCACTCCGGGATCCGAACAAGGACCTCGAACGCGAAACCCCGCGCGACTGACGCGCGGGGGAAGTATTTCAACAATCACCAATAAAGGAGAGAACCATCATGAAGAAACCCATCGCGCTGCTCGCCACCACGGCTATGCTGTTCGGTCTGACCGCATGCGGCACCACGCCAGCCACGGCCGACGGCAACGACGGCAGCACGTCCACCCAACAGCAGGAGAAGCCGAAGCCGGCCGACCTGACCGGCACGTGGAAGCAGACCAACTCCAACAGCGACGAATCGTGGATGGAGGCGACCATCAGCGGCGACACCATCGAGATCGACTGGGTCGGACAGGACACCAAGAGCCTCTACTGGAAGGGCAGCTACGAGGCGCCCGGCGAGGCCGGCGACTGGAAGTGGACCAGTAAGGGCGACACCGAAACCATGAAGACCGCGCTCATGGCGTCGCAGGATGACACCAAGGACTTCGCATACTCGGCCGACGGGCAGGAACTCACCTACGAGGCGTCCGCGCTCGGCACCACCATGACCATCCGCATGAGCAAGCAATAACCAGGACGCAACAAGAAGCCCAGCCGCTCATCCGCGAGCGCCGGAGCATGAGGCGGCGCCTATTTGTTGGCTTTAACAAAATGGTTCCGAGGAAAGGAAAACGTCATGGACAGGGCCGTACCAGACACGCCCACCGTGCGGGAATCCGGCAACGATGCTATATTGAACGGCAACAGTACCCCGCACGCGAGCGCCCACGGCGCAGCGAACCAGGCGGGGTCGTTCTTTTTCCCCATGAAACCCGCCCTCGACTATGCGTCGCAGGTCGCCCACCTGCGTGAGCGCGGCCTCGTCATCGAGGACGCCGCGGATGCGGCGAGCTGGCTGTCCGACACGAACTACTATCGCCTGCGCGGATACTGGATCACACTCGAACGCGATGGCCGATTCATCCCCGGAACCACGCTGGGCGACATCCGCGGCATCTACCGGTTGGACCAGGAGCTGCGCCTATGGCTATGGCACGCCATCGGGCCAATCGAAATCAAGGCGCGTACGAGCCTGGCCTATCATCTTGCCCGCGCGTGCGGGCCGCTGGCGCACAGGGAATCCGGACTGTTTTCCGACGGCAGGGCGCACGCCAGGTCGATGAGCGGGTACGAGAAGGAGATGGCGAGGGCCGAACGCGGCAACGTGCCCTGCGTGACCCACAACCTGCGTAAATACGGTGACCTGCCGGTATGGGCGGCGGTCGAGATCATGTCGATGGGCACCATGTCCCAGCTATACGGCAACCTGTCCGGCCGGGCCTCGTACCCGGACGGAACCACCGTGTCGCAGGCCGTGTCCAAGGACTTCGACATCAAACCATACCTTCTGAAAAGCTGGCTCAGGCATCTGACCTACGTGCGTAATCTGTGCGGGCACCACAGTCGCATCTACAACCGCTCCATGACCACCCGGGCCACGATGCTCAGGAAGGACTCGCGGCATGAGGGACTGAAGGCGTGGGCCACCATCGTCGTCATCATGCGCATGTACCAGCGGGCATGGCCCGGCCGCTGGGCGGACATGGCCGATTCGCTGACACGGATCATCGACTCGCATCCCGATGTCGACCTGAAACCCATGGGGTTCCCCGACGACTGGCGCAACGTCCTTCGACCGTGAAGTTAGCCCGCTCCCGCCACACGGCGGACAGGCCCGGGAGGCTCACTCATACCCGGCCGCAACAGGACGTCACATCCTTCAACGATCTCCAGAAACGAGGCGACGACGCCATGGGAGAAACCGACCTGCTCGCACAGGCGCTCACGCTCGGCATACACGTACGATACCGGCCGCTCGCACCGGGCCTGTGCGGCTGCTACCTGGACACGGGACGGCTCATCGTCATCGACGACGCCCTGTCCGCCCCGCAACGCCGGTGCACGCTCGCGCACGAACTCGCCCACGCCCGCCACGGCGACCACGGATGCCGAGGCGTCGGCGGCGGCAAGGCCGAACGCCGCGCACGCCGCGAGACCGCCCTGCAGCTGATCGACCCGCGCGCATACGCGAGCGCCGAGATCGTGTATGAGGGCGACGTGTGGTGGATCGCGGCGGAGCTGGACGTGACGGTGCAGGTCGTGGAGGATTACCGTCTGCTGTTGCATGACGGTGGAACGGTGTTGGGAGGTGTGTGGTGATGCTATTTGGAGTTTCGGCCGAAGAGGAATCCGAGTGCGGTGGTGGCGATGAGCTTGAACACGTCGGAGGCCTTGTCCATGGCGTCGCCGTCGTCGGCGCCGGGCCAGATGAACGGGATGACGGCGAACAGGAAGATGAACAGGAGACAGGCGGCGACGATCCGTAGTGCTGCGGTGCTTTTGGGGTCATTGGTCGGTCTCATACGGAACAGGATACCCGACACGGGAAGGCGGGCATGACATGGCGAACATCTCGAAATACACAACGTCGAAGGGCGAGACGCGCTACCGGGTACGCTACAGGAAACCGGACGGATCGCAGACCGACAAGCGCGGGTTCCGACGCAAGACGGACGCTGAGCAGTGGGCGGCGAAGCATGTGACGGTCGCGAAGGCCGAGGGCTCATACATCGACCCGCGGTCGGGGCGGGTGACGGTGGGGGAGCTGGCCGCGGCGTGGCTGGCGAAGAAGGAGATGACGACCAAGCCCAGCTACTACGACGATCTGGAGGGAGCGTGGCGCAAATGGGTGGAACCCGTGTGGGGCGGGGTGCCCGTGTCGTCCGTGACACGCGAGGACGCGCAACGCTGGGTCACGGGCATCCGCCAGGGTGACGGGTCCGGTGAGGGGGCGAAGAGCGCGAGCGTGGTCATCCGCGCGCACGGCGTGCTCGCCGGCATCCTCGACGACGCCGTCGCGGACCGGCGCATCCCGTCCAACCCCGTGCGCGGCGTCGAACTGCCACGGCGCGTCAAGGGGCGGCACGCGTATCTGACCGCCGGGCAGGTCGACCGGCTGGCCTCCGCGTGCGAGGGTCAACGTCGCACGATCGTGCTCACGCTCGCGTTGTGCGGCATGAGGTGGGGCGAATGCGTGGGCCTGACCGTCGGCGACGTGGACTTCGAACGCCGGCGCATCAATATCAGCCGGAGCGCCACGCAGGTGCAGCGCCACATCATCGTGGGCACGCCCAAGACGCACGAGATCCGCAGCATCACGTTCCCCGACCAGCTCGCCCCGCTCCTGCACGCCCGATGCGACGGACGCGCACAGGATGAGCTCGTGTTCCGTGACCCGTCCACGGTCGACGGATACGTGCACCAGCCCCACAGTCCCAAGGCCGACGCGCGCAACTGGTTCGCCCGCGCGTGCGACGAGGCCGGCATCCCCAGGATGACCGTGCACGACCTGCGGCATACGGCAGCGAGCCTCATGGTCCGCAGCGGCGCGAACGTCAAGGCCGTGCAACGCCAGTTGGGGCACGCGAGCGCCGCGATGACATTGGACGTGTACGCCGACCTGTTCGACGACGACCTCGATCGTCTGGGTTTGGACCTGTCCGGGATGCTGGCCCGTGAGGATGTGGGCAAAATGTGGGCAGACGAAAAAACGGACGCCTCGGAACCTAAGCGGCAGTAGGGCTTCCGGGCTCGTGCGTCGCGGGTTCAAATCCCGCCGGTCCGACCATCAAAACCGGAGTCATACGATTCCGGTTTTTCTTTATTTTGCACATGACGGGGGTGGGTTAAGGGTCAAACCTCGGTCACGGTACCCGGAACCGTCCCGTCATTCCCGGCCGGTTCTTTTCCGCCGCCCCTCTTCCAGTGGCCGGGGGGGGGCGACCGACTCCGGGGCGGGATTCGCCGTGAACATGTACACCGTCCATTCGCAGCAGCGCTTCATGTTGGATTCCGACAGTGCTCGGTGGTGGTCGGGCGTGCGTTTGACCACGGCGTTGATCCCGCCCTCCAACCGGTTCGTTGTCGATGTCAACGGGACGATGTCCCCGGCGACGGCGGGATAGCGGAATGCGAACAGCGGACCCGCGCGGTTCAGTTTGGTGAGTCGGAAGTAGGCATGGCGCAATCGTTCGTGCGTCTACTGCCACCTGCACCTTCCTCGCATGCACAGGACCCTGTCCAGCGGTGACGTGTTCCCTAAGATATGCCGTGCTCGCCGTGCCACGTGTTGGGTTCGGCGAGTCGTGAGGCGATCTTGCTGGTGTCCTTCACCTTGGCGAGCCTGCGGACGAGCCCGAAGAATTCCCCCTCCGACAACGTTTCCGGGCCTGCTCGCCAGATCGACGCGGGTGTTGCATGGCACGTGCATGAGGCAGTGTTGCGCAGAAAACGTCCTTCACCGGGTTTAGAAAATGCCGGCTTCCGGACAGGCCGAGGAAACCGGCGGCTTCGCTCGTGAACCGCTTGCCCGTGATCCACGCGAGGAACGCACGGAACTCCGCCGTACGCGCCGAATCCTCCCGTCTCATGGTCGAGCTCAACCAGCACCTGTCCGGTACTCCAACGCTGCGCCCTGGACCTTTGAAACCCTTCTTGCGCATCGGTTCACCGCACAGAGGGCATTTCTTTGCCCTCGAGGACTTGCTCCTGCTCACGGAACAAGCCAACACGAAAAAGTCAAACGCTCGGGCGCCTTAACGCCTGGAACGTTAATCACCCTCCGACACGCAAGATACCAGTAACCCAAAGAGGGATTTAAGACCCACGTTTTGTCTATTAACCCCGATATGGGGCGTGCTGTACGGGTTGATACAGTTGATGCGTGCTAGCGACACCAAACGGCATCGCTGCGCGTGCCGGACTGTGGCGAGTTGCTGCATGGAGCATGCATCCCAGCAACATCCGCCGCATCTAGCCTGGTCAGACCTTTCACCTATCGCGTCAACCGCACTCTGACGATGAACGCCAGTACTGGCACGTGGATTCATGTCGTGTGGAGCGGTGAGACCCTGAACATCATCTTTGGTTCTTCCGACGGGCGGTACGTTACCCGACTTGACAAACTTGACTTACCCAGGACGGCAACCAAGCATCTATCAGACTGACTGGGGCCTTCGGAGCCACACCGGGACCATCTTCCCATATCTAAGTCACCCCAAAAAAGGAGAAATCTTATAGATATTTCTGCAGCGACCGTCCTCGCTGCCGACATTGGAGTCTTCCGTGCTCCCGCGCTCGTGCGAACGTTTAAGAAGTGATCCCCACCAACTATGTGGGGCTGACCAGCCTCGGCTGAACAGCCTGCTCGGTGTCATAGCCATATCTTCCCGGCAGCTTCCACGACTACGGCTGGGGCAACGTCCTTGTCGGCGTCATCGGCGTCGCATAAGCCGTCTATGCCTTGGCGGATCAAGCGTTCATCGGCACGCTCAGCAAGAAGGAAATCAGCTTGTAGCGTAGCAAAAATGGTGCTTTCGCCTTTCTTGGGTGCCATCGAAGCATTCTTGGAAAGTGGAAAGTTCGCGTCTCGTCACGAACCACGCTAGGCTAGGTTCCTATGAAGCAAGATGAGACTAAGCAGAAAGCTGCCACAACGTTTATAGACAACCTTAAGTTGCCAGTACACGGCTGGTACCGTTACACTGCCGGTTTTTCTGCGCAATGGGCAGAATCCGTTATTGAGACTGAACATGTGCGTACTGGAGGGAAGGACGACTTCACAGTTCTAGATCCTTTTGCAGGCAGTGGAACAACAATGCTTGCCGCCGATCAGATCGGCGTGTCTTCTATTGGTTTTGAATCGCATCCATTGGTGAATGAAATTGCTGCAGCTAAGCTTGCCTGGGACACAGATCCAGAAGCATTCGCTCAAAAGGGAAAATCTATCGCTAATATCGCGGCTGGTATCACTGACCCAATGTATGAATATCCGGCCATTGTTGAGAAATGTTATAGCAAAGAGAATCTGCAAGAAATCGATAAACTAAGGAAAGCTCTCGAACGGTCCGCAGATGATACGCCGGAATATAAATTGGCGAAGATTGCTTTTATTTGTGTTCTTCGTTCAGCGTCTCACGCTGGAACAGCGACGTGGCAGTACGTACTGCCTAATAAAACAAAGACTAATGTCTCTGGCGCACTAAAGGCTTATCTACATCAGATTGATGTAATGGCAAGTGACTTGATCTACATGCAAAACAGTGGTGCTGTGAAGCAATCTAATATCTTGGAGCAGGACTCACGCAAATACCGAGAAGGAATGAATGACAAAATCGATCTAGTTCTTACATCGCCACCCTACGCCAATAACTATGACTATGCTGATGCCACCCGACTAGAATTGAGTGTTTTAGGTGAGATTAAAGGATGGGGTGATCTTCAGGACATTATTCGTCCAGGTCTTGTTCGTTCCTGCTCTCAGATGGTATCAAAAGAGAAGAAAAGAACTTTTGAATATTTGGAAGATCCGATTCTCGCTCCAATTCATGATGAAATAATCGATGTTTGTCAAAGGTTGGATGAGGAAAAGGAACATCATGGTGGGAAAAAGAATTACCATACGATGGTAGCGTTGTATTTTCTTGATCTTGCTCATGTTTTCCGTAATCTTCGCGCATATTGTAAAGAAGGTTCGCGTGTCTGCTTTGTAGTAGGAGATTCTGCTCCATACGGAATATATGTGCCCGTTGATGAGTGGCTGGGGCGTTTGGCTCAATCTGTGGGGTTTTATGATTACTCTTTCGATAAAACGCGCGATCGAAACATTAAGTGGAAGAACAGGAAACATCGTGTGCCCTTGAAGGAAGGGTACCTCTGGATCGAGGGTTGATAAAAATGGCAAACTCACCTACGCACCGTTTTGGCCAGATTATTGGCGATCTGCTTGAACAGGCTACAGTTGAGACTGTGCGTCCTATAGCGCAAAAGCATCATATGTATCTAGATTTCATTCATCCGCGTCCTACTCGTGATGGAAAGAGGAAGATACATGTTGAAGACATATTGGGTAATTTTCATGATTTGGATTTGGTCGTAGAGGAAGGTGGCAGTGAGGAAGTAATCGGCCGTCCGCGAGCTTTCATCGAAGTCGCATGGCGTAGATACACGAAGCACTCAAAGAATAAGGCACAAGAGATTTCTTCTGCTGTACTGTCATGCGCGCGCAAATATGCAGACGATGCTCCTTTTACGGGAACAGTACTTGCTGGAGAGTTCACTGAGAACTCATTGCAACAGTTGAGGTCTCAAGGCTTTGTGGTAGTGCACTTCTCCCTTCAATCGATTGTGGATGCATTCAAGACGGTCGGCATTGATGCGTATTGGGAAGAAGATACTCCTGATGAGAAGATTGAGGAACAAGTAAAAAGATTTGATCTTTTGACAGACCTTGAAATAGAAACAATTAAACATTGCCTATTCCAAGAGGAGAAAGAGTCTTTTGAAATTTTTGCAAAGGTATTGGATCAGTCGCTTGATCGCCATGTGAGCAATGTTTCTATCACCTCATTGTGGGGTAGTAATAAATCGTTTGAGACGATTCAAGATGCTCGTGATTATATAGAATCAATGAATCTTGATGCGAGTGATGGATATGATTTTATCCGTTTTGAGATTCGTATCGAATATTCGAATGGGTCGAGAACTACTATGGAATTTACTGATAGATATGATGCCCTAAGGAAACTCGCGCTTATGGATAACGATTAGCTAGTATGCGAATCTATAGTATAGGCTCATCGAAAGATGATGCGAGACGGGTTGTATTAGACAGTAATCTCGTCAATCCACTTGTTGTAGCAGTATCCGGGAAGAAGCCCATCCAGAAGCTCTTCCCGGATAGGCTGATATGGACGCTATCTAATGCTAGTGCATTGTCGGTTGATTGGCGATTTGGAGCATGTGAAGAGTATCGCCAACGGGCGCATGAGAATAAAAGACAAGTAATTTCTTACTGTAACTCGCTTTTTCCATACATAAAAACTTTGAGCTATCAATATCTATTAGAATTTCTGAATAATACTTGTCGCTCTGTTCCTCCCCTAATGTATTCTGGGTCGAACGATACATATGACGAAATCTATGCAACACATTTATTGTCGTATTTTACATTACTTCACCTTTTTTCATTGCAAAAGAAGAAATCATGGACTGATTTCTATCGTTGGATTCTGAATAATGGGTTTCATCTGGATTTGGAAACGCTTAGATTTTGTAAAGCTTTTCTTTCAGATAGGCAGGGTTTCTCGTTTAACCGTTTAACTCATGAGAGTGGGTCTTATGCAGGTGACATGATTGCGAAATCCGCTTGGAATGTCTCATGGGATCTCACTATGTTGGATGCAATATCGATCCGAAATGGATCAATATTGCTTACACAAGATGCTGCACTCTTGGACTATTGGAGATACAGTAGGGATATATATGTCGAGCCCTTAGAGGCTGGTTCAATGAATACCGATATCCCATCTCTCTTGATTGACGAAGAAAATTATCTGAATGTCACTAAGAATTTTAATTCTTCTTTAGCTTATGATGGGGGTGTGCGGGAGCTGTTTTAATTATCGTCTACCAATATACAGTTTTAAATGATATAGATAAGGAATTAGCATGGTTGTAAGGAATTGTTGGCATTGTCATGCATATGCCAACATGAGTCTTCCCGCTCTTCAAGAGCATTTCCTATATGAAACGGGAACCGATTTGATAGATTGTACTTTTCCAAAACCGGACAAGATGCAAGAAGGTGACGATAATTATTTCGTTATCTACCAGTGTGATCGTTGTGGCTATCCGAACATCGCACATTACAAACATAACCGTTGGGATGATGACAACGATGAACCAACTTTGCCAATTGAATGGATTCCGATTTCCGCTATCGGCAAAGAGTACCCCGATGTACCTAAACGAGTCACTTCAGCAGCTTCCGAATGCCACAGGTGTTTCTCTATCGGAGCGTATCGTGCTACCGTCATTATGGCTAGGAGTGTACTCGAAGCCATCATTACAGAGAAGATTCAGGATCCCGCCAATGAACACGGCAAAGACAAGACCCTTAATATGAAGTTGAAGGATGCTGCTGACGAAGGAGTGATCAGCAAACGTCTTGGCGACCTAGCTGACGCAATCAAAGATATTGGCAACGGTTCAACTCATAACATTTTCGAAGACATAAGTAAGGATGAGGCTGATTATGTTCTTGGTTTTATGGACTTGCTAATTGAGGAAACATATCAACAAGATGAACGTCTGGCAAAATTAGCTAAGCTGAATCAGAGACTCGAACAAGTTAAATCTGACAAGCTGTCAGGCATAGTGAAGGAAAACTAACGCAGTGTCAAGAAATAGACGAAAGCGATCTGATCCCGAAGGGAAGAAGCATCCCGAAGGCGGGATGGAACTTTTGATTCATTTTCACGAATCGGTACTTCAGTATGACCTGTATACACAAGAAGTGCTAAAGACCACTAGCGAGATGATGAATCCTGAGAGTGATGATAACTTCATCAAATACTGCTTGCGCGCAGCTTTGTTGAGAAAGTATTGGGCTCCCGAAGATGAACTCGCACTTGATAAAGTCATTGCGACAATTAAATCACGACTTGACAATTCCACTGATTCCAGCCATGAGCGCTTGCAATCACTTGAACATTTGTTGAAGTCTTTTACTTGTGCATATCGAATAAAAAATACCGATTCAAATTCGAATTCCAGATCTGAATCAGCAAAGGACAAGGCCAAGGCTGCTTACAGATCCGTAACTCCACATCAAGCTGCAGTTGATTATGTATATGGAATGCTCCTACACGGTGATTACCAGAAATGGTTGAATGCGCGTAATCCGAATTTTCTGAGTTTGCTTTCAATCGGCAATGAGGTAGCGCGTCTAGAGAAATTCGTCCATTCGGTGCATGACTTCCTTAACGAGATGGTAAATGATGGAACATTAACTCCTGACTTCTCTCGTATCCTCCAAGACTCTCCAACGAAAGGGGTAACAATAAGATTAGAAGCCTTCTAACAATGGCATATTGCTACCCCGTCATCTGGCTTCCTTAGCCGGCGAGACGATGTTTTGCATCGCGCCTGCTGATCAGACGTGATGAGCCCTGAAAACAGCGAATCAACGGCGATCGGCGAATTTCGCAAACGTCACCAAAACGGCGTCATTACCACGAAAATGCGACTGACGAAGTTCTCGGGAATCGGTGAAGCGACTCTTCAAACCAACAAGGAGGCATAGGTTCAATTCTGCAGGCAAGACCAGAAGCCCCGGAATCACTCGATTCCAGGGCTTCTGGTATTTTGTGAAACGTCGTATAACAACTCAGATACAAGTTCAGGGTACCCCCACCCGACATGCCTCTGCGGTGTGTTGTCGCAGGGACGTTCGGTTTGCGTCTATCCAATATCCGGCTCGAACTCTACTCCGAACCCTCTTTACACGGTTTTGTTGAAGAGTGCCGTTCTTACTGCCTGACCGAATAGATGTCCTGATTGTATTAGGGTGTGTTTACGCTAGTTGGTGTTGTGTGATAATCGGTATATGTGTACGCCGAGGTATGACATCACGCTGGACCAGTTCATGAGGATCGCGCATCTGCTGCCGCGTCAGCGCGGCAACGTG
>NZ_QXGK01000002.1 GCF_003952945.1 Bifidobacterium samirii | reverse complement strand
CAGCGGTCAGCGGGCGTCCCCGTTCCCGGCGACGACACCCCCCGGATCATCAACGACAGGGCGAGAAAGTCATACCGGAACCGGCGACCCGGTCCCGACCATCGGGACCTACTAAACATGGTAATGGGGGTATGTGGAGTATGTGATCGGGTGGTGCATCGTACTTGTGCGACGCACCCGGGTTGGTCATGCAGAACCGGGGATAGGGCTCAGGAACCGGGTGTTTTGGGGAGTATGTGGCGTTCTGTGTGACCAATCCGGGCGTGTCGCCGCAATGGGGCGGGGCGGGAGCCGACAGACCAGGGTGCAGGTGAAGACACGGCCCCGCCGTCACCGGATCGCGCTGCGCCTGCGGAATTCGATGGGGGACATGCCGGTGCGTTTGCGGAACGCGGCGCAGAACGTGCTCGCGTCGGTGAAACCGCATTCCTCGCACAGCTGCCGTAGCGGGATGTCGGAGTTGATGAGCCGGTATTCGGCGGCGTGCATGCGCGCGTCGATCACATAGGCGTGCGGCGTGTACCCGGTCTCCTTCTTGAACACCCGGATGAAATGGTATTCGCTCATGTAGGCGCGCGCCGCGAGGTCGCCCACGGTGAGCGGCTCGTGCAGGTGGTTGGCGATGTAGGCGAGCACGTCCTCGATGGCGTGCGTGCGTGTGATGGAGGATTCGCGTGCGGTGTCCGACGCCGGATCGCCGGCGTTGCGCGGGGCTGCCGCGGCGGTGCCGGCGGATTCGGCGCCGATGGCGAATTCGGTGAGGACGTCGGTGATGTACTTGCCCATCAGCGGTTCGCTGACGCGCGCGGCCTCGTGGAACGTGCGGTAGATGTTGGTCAGACGGGTGGTGGCGTAGCCGGAGTCCCTGAAGGAGAAGACGCTGCCGAGCCTGTCGTGGATGAGGTCGTAGTAGGCGCGTGCGGTGGGGCCGTCGAAGTGCAGCCACAGGACGTCGGCGCCCTCGTCGGTGCCGTAGGCGTGGGGCGCGTAGCAGTCGATGAGCGCGAAGTCGCCCTTGCCGGCCCGGTGGGTGGCGCCTGCGACGGTGACGTCCATCGCCCCGTCGCGGACGGCCATGATCAGGAAGCTGTCGAACGACCGACGTTCCTGACGGTATCCGGGCAGGTAGTGGAACAGTCCCGCCCGCATCGGGTACAGGAAGGTGCGCTGGGCGGTTCGGCTGGGCGTGTAGATGTAGAATTCGCTGCCTTGGTCCGCGATGCCGTGTTCGGCGGGTTTCATACCGCTCCCTCCCACGTCCGACTGCGACGTCAGGCGCGTTTTTTTTCAATAGCAATTTTTACATATCACAGCACAATTTATGCCGATTCCAACGATATTTCCGCCCATAGACTGAAGGCAAGTAATCAATGAATTACGGAACGCATCATCAGTCATCGGCAAAGGAGCACGGCAGATGTCAGTCAGCATCAGGGATACCGTCATCACGATCCCGACGTACGGGATCGGCGAGGCGGACAGGAATCCGCAGTTCATCGAGAAGCGCGTCTATCAGGGCAGCTCGGGCCGCGTCTATCCGTACCCGGTGGTCGAGACCCTGTCCGACGAGAAGCGCGACCAGGACTACCGCGCGGTGATCCTGGAGAACGAGTATCTCGAAGTCACCGTCCTGCCCGAACTGGGCGGCCGCATCCAGTACGCGACCGACAAGACCAACGGCTACGACTTCGTCTACCGCAACGATGTGATCAAGCCGGCGCTCGTGGGCCTGACCGGACCGTGGATCTCCGGCGGCATCGAATTCAACTGGCCGCAGCACCACCGTCCCACCACCTATTCGCCCGTCGACTACGACATCAGGGAGCTGCCCGACGGCGGCAAGGCCGTACTCTGCCACGACACGGACCGCATGTACGGCACGCAGGTCGTCACCTCCATCGCGCTGCACCCGGGCCGCGCGTACATCGAGATCTCCGCGCAGCTGTACAACGGCACGTCGCTGCCGCAGACGTTCCTGTGGTGGGCCAACCCGGCCGTGCCCGTCAACGAGCACACCAAGACCGTGATGCCGCCGGACGTGACCGCCGTCATGGACCACGGCAAGCGCGACGTGTCCCGCTACCCGATCGCCACCGGCACCTACTACAAGCACGACTACTCCGAAGGCGTCGACATCGGCCGTTACAAGAACGTGCCCGTGCCCACCAGCTACATGGCCGCGAAATCCGAATACGACTTCGTCGGCGGCTACGACTTCGGCGTCGGCGCCGGCATCCTGCACATCGCCGACCATCACGTCTCGCCGGGCAAGAAGCAGTGGACGTGGGGCAACGGCGACTTCGGCCGCGCCTGGGACCGCAACCTCACCGACGCCAACGGCCCCTACGTGGAGCTCATGACCGGCGTCTTCACCGACAACCAGCCCGACTTCACCTGGCTCAAGCCCTACGAGGGCAAGACGTTCACCCAGTACTTCATGCCCTACAAGGCCGTCGGCCAGGTCAAGAACGCCACCATCGACGCGGCCGTGAACCTGGAGATCGGCCCCGAGGACACGTTCGGCGCCGCCGGCGAGACCGAAGGCGTCGAAGCCCAGGGCCTCAAGGCCGGACAGGGCCGCGTCATCGCCTACGCGACCCGGGAATGCAAGGACGCCACGGTCGTCGTACGCGACGACCGCACCGGCGCGACCCTCTACACCCGCACCGGCACGCTGAGCCCAACCGGCATCGTGCGCGCCGAATTCGAGACCGGCGACGCGGCGCCGACCGACATCACCGTGACCGTCAGCGACGCGGACGGCCGCACGCTCGTCACGTACACGCCCAAGCCGGCCACGATCGACCGACTGCCGTCCCCCGCCGAAGCCGCCCAGGATCCGGCGGACGTGGCCACCAACGAGGAGCTGTTCCTCACCGCCACCCATCTGGAGCAGTACCGCCACGCCACCTACCTGCCCGACCCGTACTATCAGGAAGGACTCAAGCGCGACCCCGAGGACGCGCGCATCAACAACGCGTACGGACGGCTGCTGCTGCGCCGCGGCGACTACCAGGGCGCCGAACGCCACCTGCGCACCGCCATCCGCCGCCTGACCCGCCGCAACACGCAGCCCTACGATTCGGAACCGCACTACAACCTCGGCCTCGCCCTGCTGCGCCAGGGACGCGACGACGACGCGTTCGACGCGTTCTACAAGGCGACATGGGACGACGCGCAGAAGGAGCGCGCGTTCCTGTACATGGCCGCGATCGCCGCACGCCGGGGCGACCTCGCCCAGGCGCTCGACTTCGCCGACCAGTCGCTGAGCCGCAACACGATGAACATCCTGACCCGCGGCCTGCGCGCCCACCTGCTGCGCCGGCTCGGACGCGCCGACGAGGCGGCAGCGGCCGTCGCGGAGAACCTCGCCGTCGACCGCTTCGACTTCGTGTCCCGCTACGAAGGCGTCCTGCTCGCCGCCGCCGGGGACGCCGCCGACGCCGCCGACGCGGCGGAACAGGCCACGGCGGAACTGCTGCGCCTGACCCGCGCCGACCACCACGGCCACATCCGCATCGCCCGCGACTACGCGCTGTTCGGCGCCTACGACGAGGCGCTCGCCATCCTCGCCATGACCGACCGCACCCAGCCCATGGTCCGCTACTACGAAGGCCTGTACCTGACCCGACAGGGCCGCACCGACGACGCCAAGGCCGCATTCGAAGCCGCGGAGGCCGCACCCTCCGACTACTGCTTCCCGAACGACCTCGACGACATCGACGCGCTCGACGCGGCCATCGCCGCCGTCGACGGCGCCAAGGCCGCCTACTACCTCGGATGCCTGTACTACGACAAGACCCGCGCCGACCAGGCCATCGCCCTCTGGGAACATTCGCGCGACCTCGACCCCACGTTCCCGACCGTGCACCGCAACCTCGCGCTCGCCTACTACAACAAGCGCGCCGACCGCGACGCCGCCAGCCGCGAGATGGAGGAGGCGTACCGCCTCGACCAGTCCGACGCCCGCGTGCTCCTCGAACTCGACCAGCTGCACCGCAAGCTCGGCTGGAGCTACGAGGAACGACTGGCGACCTTCGAAGCGCACCCCGACGTGGTGGCCAAGCGCGACGACCTGACCATCGAATACCTCACCGTCCTCAACCTCACCGGCCGCTACGCGAAGGCCTACGAGCTGATGGGCGGCCGCCGCTTCCACCCGTGGGAGGGCGGCGAAGGCAAGATCACCGGCCAGTACCGCATCGCCCTCACCCTGCTCGCCAAGGACGCGATGGCCGCCGGCGACTGGACCGAGGCGCGCGAACGCCTCACCGAAGCCATGACCTACCCGCATAACCTCGGCGAAGGCAAGCTCGAAGGCCAGAAGGACAACGACCTGCACTACTACCTCGGCCTGTGCGCCCGCGCGCTCGGCGACGAGGAGACCGCGCGCGCCGAGTTCACCAAGGCCACCATCGGCCCCGACGAGGTCAAGGGCGCCATGTACTACAACGACCAGCCCGCCGAGATGATCCTCTTCCAGGGACTCGCCCACAAGGCCCTCGGCGAGACCGGCCCCGCCAACGCCCGCTTCTACCGGCTGCTCGACTACGGCGAGCAGCACCTCGACGACCAGGTCCGCATCGACTACTTCGCCGTGTCCCTGCCCGACTTCCTGATCTTCGAGAACGACCTGACCGCGATGAACCACACCCACTGCGACTACCTGATGGCGCTCGCCAACATCGGCATGGGCGACCGTGACGCCGCGCAGCGGTTCCTCGGCGAGGCGCTCGCCGCCGATCCGAGCCATATCCAGGCGAACCTGTTCGCCGACGACCTGACGTCGAGGCACGTGCTGTAGCGCGCGACGCGTCAGGACGCCCCGTCCGCAAGGCGGGGCGTGGACCCCTGCGGGCGGTCCGGCTGCAACGCCGGTCCGCCCGCATCGTCATGGAAGGAGACGATGCCGATGATGCCGATGATGCCGATGAAGCCCGCGGCTGTGTTCTGGGATCTGGACGGCACGCTCATCGACTCGGACCCGTACTGGCTGGAGAGCGAACGCGCGCTCGTCGAGGAATACGGCGGATCGTGGACGCAGGAGACCGCCCGCGCCCTGGAGGGGGCGTCGCTGCCGTCGGTCGCCGCCATGCTGCGCTCGTGCGGCGTGGCGCTGGACGACGATGCGATACGCCGCCGTCTGACCGATGACGTGCTGCGCCGGGAGCGCTGTCGCCTGCCGTGGGTCGAGGGCGCCCGTGAGACGCTGGTCCAGCTGGACGCGGAAGGCGTGGCGTCGGTGCTGGTGACCGGGTCGCCGCGTCCGATTGCCGACATGGTGTCGGCCCGGGCGCCGGTCGGCGCGTTCGGCGCGGTGATATGCGGGGACGACGGACT
This sequence comes from Bifidobacterium samirii, assembly GCF_003952945.1. Taxonomy (GTDB): domain Bacteria; phylum Actinomycetota; class Actinomycetes; order Actinomycetales; family Bifidobacteriaceae; genus Bifidobacterium; species Bifidobacterium samirii. The sequence goes on along the minus strand of NZ_QXGK01000002.1, from coordinate 231,648 downwards.
GCCGTCCAAACCCAGTCCCGAACCGTATCTGGCCGCCGCCCGTGCGGTCGGCATCGACCCGCGCGACGGGCGTTCGATGGGACGCTGCCTGGTCTTCGAGGATTCGCTGCCCGGATTGCGGTCGGCGCGGGCTGCGGGATGCTTCGTGGTCGCGGTGACCGGCCATGCGCGCGTGCCCGTCGAGGACCGCTCGCTGTTCGACCTGTCGATCCGCGACTACGGCGATCCGGCGCTGCGGAGCCTGCTGCAGGGCCTGTGGAGGTAGGCCGAAGGCGGACGCACGAGGGGTCCGCGGCGGCGGTCGGACGGTGGCGGCAGACGGTGCCTGACGATTCTCGTCATAGCAGAAAATCCACATCCGCTAGCAATTTATGGCGATGATTCCAACCATTGCGGCAGTACGATTGGTATCAACAAAACGCAACGAACGGCATCCTACGAAGTCGTGGGGAGCAGCCGGTGTTGCAGCCATATCGGGCATGTCCGCGGTCCATCGACGGTCCGCGGCGGCCCGGGAAAGGACCGACATGACCAGGACATCCTCACTCAGGACCGTGATCGGCGCCGGCGCCGCATTCGCGATGATCGCCTCGCTCGCAGGCTGCGGTGGAGGCGCCGATGCGGGCAAGACGCAGCTGACGTTCTTCGCCAACAACACGCAGGACCTGTACCAGCCGATCATCGACGCGTTCGAGAAGGCCAACCCGGACGTCAAGGTCAAGTTCAGCACCACCAACGGTAGCCAGGCCGGCTACCAGCAGACGCTGCAGACGCGCATCTCCGGCGGCCAGCTCGCCGACGTGTTCGTGGCGCCGCCCGAACAGCTCAACGACCTCGTGCGCAACAACTGCGTGAAGGACCTGACCGGCGAGGCGTTCATGGACCGCATCGGCGACACCAACAAGGCGCAATCCACCGTGGACGGCAAGGTGTATTCGATGTCCGTGACCGCATGGACGAACGCCTACGCCTACAACAAGGACCTGCTCGCCAAGGCCGGATACGATGCGATCCCCGAGACCTGGGACGAGTTCATCGACATGCTCAAGGACCTCAAGGACGCCGGCGTCGACAAGCCGTACCTGGAGCCGAAGGCCGGCCTGGGCGCGCTGGTCGAAGGCTGGATCGGATACGATTCGTCCCAGCAGGACACGTCGGTCGACCAGATGATCGGCGACGGCGACGCCACCTTCGCCGACCTGTACACGCCGTACTACGAGGAGTGGGCGCGGCTGTTCGACGAGGGCGTGATGGGATCCGAAGTCACCGGACTGGCCGACGATCAGGTGCGCTCCGAATTCGCCGCGGGACGACTGGCGGTCATGCCGTCCGGCTACTGGGACGTGAACACCTTCAACGACGCCGGCATCAACTACGCGTTCGGACGCATGCCGATGCTGCACGAGGGTGACACCCCGTTCGCCCCCGGCTCCGCCGACTCCGGATACGCGATCAACGCGAAGATCGACGGTGACGAGCTCAAGGCCGCCGAAGCGTTCCTCGACTTCCTGTCCTCTGAGGAGGGACTCGGCCTGATTCAGAGCAGCCTGGGCCTCATCCCCGCCACCAAGAACTACACGCCCGAGATCGACGAGTCGTTCACCGAGCCGTACGACCTGTATCTGGCCACCGGCAACGTGTACCTGAACACCCTCGGCTGGCCGGCCAGCGGCCGAAGCGCGCTGCGCGCCGAGACGTTCTCCCAGCTCCAGCAGGTCGCCCTCGGGTCGATCAGCCCGCAGCAGGCCGCCGCGAACCTCGACACGAAGCTCAAGACCCTGTCCTGAGGCGAGGCGTGACATGACCGGTTCCCCCTCCACCGCAGCCGAGGGCACGGCCTCCCGGCCTGCCCCGCTCCTCTCCGTCGCTTCGGCGGCCTCCCGCCCGGTTCCGGGCGAGGACGTCGAAGCGGCCCACGCCAAGGCCCGGCGCCGCCGCAGCCTGCTGGACGACCTGACCGCCGTGCAGTTCATGCTGCCGCTGCTCGCCGTGTACATCGTGATCGTGCTCATCCCGTTCCTGCAGAGCGTGGTGTTCAGCCTCACCGACTACGACGGCTACGACTTCGCCAACGCGGGATTCGTCGGACTGGCCAACTACCGCACGATCTTCTCCGATCCCACGCTGCTGGCCGGCCTCGGATTCACGCTGCTGTACACCGTGGCCACCACGGCGCTCGTCACCGTGATCGCCCTGCCGCTGGCCGTGACCCTCAACCGCAAATTCTTCGGACGCAACTTCGCCCGCTCCCTGTTCTTCTTCTTCTCGGTGCCGTCGATGGCGGTGCTCGGCCTGGTGTGGCAGTACATCTTCTCCCCGCTGCAGACCGGCGCCGTCAACACGCTGCTGTCGCGCTTCGGCATCGAACCGGTGCCGTGGCTGTCCGACCCGAACCTCGCCCGGCTGTGCGTGATCGTCATCGCCGTATGGGCGCAGGTCGGCTGGCACGCCACGCTCTACCTGGCGTATCTGCAGGCCATCCCCGCCGACCTGTACGAGCAGGCCGCCGTCGACGGCGCGGGTCGGGGACAGCAGTTCGTGCACATCACTCTGCCGCAGATGGTGCCGGCGATGGGCGTGTCGATCTTCATGCTCCTGACCGGCGGCCTCAAGGTCTACGACCTGCCGTACACCCTCACCAACGGCGGACCGGGCGCGGCCACCACCACCGTCACCCAGTCCATCATCGTCACCGGCATCGGATCGGGACGCTACGGCGTGGGCTCCGCGCTCGGCGTGGTGTTCTTCCTGTGCTGCGTCATCCTGGTGGTCGCCCAGCAGATCGTCACCACCCAGATCGAAAGGAGGCTGTCATGACGACGCCGACCTCCACTCCCGCGCAGACGACGTCGCGTCCGTCGTCGCCGGCGCCCAAGGCGCACGGCATGTCGATGACCCGACGCGAGCGGATCCGTTCGGCCATACGCTCCGTGCTGGTGATCGCCGCCGCGCTGATCTGCGCCGTGCCGCTGTACGTCGTCGTGATCAACACGTTCAAGAACAGCGGCGACATGGCGGCCGACCCGTTCGGCCTGCCGATGCACCCCACGCTGGAGAACTACCTGTACACGCTGGAGAACCTGCCGGTGGTGCAGGCGACCGTGAACACGGTCATCGTCACCGTCGTCGGCGTGGCGTTCATGGTCGTCATCGGCGCGCTGGCCGCCTACGGCATGGTGACCCGCCGCAGCCGGCTGACGGCCGGGATCGGGGCGTTCCTCATGCTGTCGTTCGTGATCCCCGGCCAGACGCTGCTGATCCCGCAGTACAAGATGGAGGCCCGGCTCGGACTGGTCGACTCGCTGCTCGGCCTGATCGTGCTGTACCTGGGTGGCGCCACGTTCTGCTACTTCCTGATCGTGCAGTACATGCGTGGGCTTCCCCGGGAGCTGTTCGAGGCCGCCCGACTGGACGGCGCCGGACCGCTGCGCATCTTCCGCACGATCGTGCTGCCGCTGATCCGCCCGATCCTGACCACCGTGGTCGTGTTCGAGACGATGTGGACATGGAACGACTTCATGACGCCGAACATCTACATCTCCTCCACCGAAAAGCAGACGCTCGTGCTGCAGGTGTTCAACGCGATGGGACAGTTCAGCACCAACTGGCCGCTGTTCATGACCATCACCACCATCGCGCTCATCCCCGTGTTCGTCTTCTTCATCCTGTGCCAGAAGTGGATCGTCGCCGGACTCGTCGCCGGCTCGGTCAAGGGCTGACGGCACGGCCCCCGACCCCCATCCCACCTTCATACGAACGATTTCCTACGAACGACCGAAAGGCAGCATCATGACCCGCACCCATGCCATCGACCTGACCGGATTCAGCCCCAAGGACATCCGACCGTTCCCCATCACCCGCAACGACTGGGGCGTGGCCCCGGACGGCACCGCCATCGACTTCACCAACTACTACATGACGGTCGCCGGCGAACCGTTCTACGGCGTGTGCGGCGAATTCCACTACTCGCGCATGGACCCGTCCCGCTGGGACGCCGAACTGGCGAAGATGGCCGCCGGCGGCGTGAACGTCATCGCCACCTACGTGTTCTGGAACCACCACGAGGAGCATGAAGGCCGCTGGGACTTCACCGGACGGCGCAACCTGCGCCGGTTCGTGGAACTGTGCGGCGAGCACGGGCTCAAGGTCATCGTACGGCTCGGCCCGTTCGACCACGGCGAGGTGCGCAACGGCGGCATCCCCGACTGGATGTACGGCAAGCCGTACGAGGTGCGCTCCACCGACCCCGGATTCCTGGCCGAGGTCCACGACCTGTACCGCCACATCGCCGAGCAGATCGACGGCCTGTACCATCGCGACGGCGGCCCGATCATCGCCGCGCAGCTCGACAACGAGTACATGCACTCGTCGGCCCAGTGGGAGATGACCACCGGCATCAGCGGCGAGTGGATCCCCGGCGGCCATGAGGGCTTCGACTACGTGCACGCGCTGCGACGCATCGCCGAGGAGGAGGGCATCTCGGTGCCGTTCTACACGAACACCGGCTGGGGCGGCTCTCCCGTCCCCGACGACGTGCTGCCGCTATGGGGCGGCTACGCCTACCGTCCGTGGCTGTTCTACGCCGACGCCGGCGAGCATCCCGTGACCGACGAGTACCTCTACCGCGACTTCCACGACGACGACTGCCCGCGCGGCGAGGAGTTCGACCCCTCGTACGCGCCGGAAAGCAAGCCGTACGCATGCTGCGAGATGGGCGGCGGCATGTTCAGCTCGTACAACTACCGCTTCGTGCTGCCGATGAAGTCGGTGGACGCGATGGCCAACATCAAGATGGCATCCGGCTGCAACTTCCTGGGCTACTACATGTTCCAGGGAGGCTCCAACCCGATCGGCGACGGCGTCTACCTCAACGAAAGCCAGGTGCCGAAGATCTCCTACGACTTCCAGGCCGCGCTCGGCGAGTTCGGACAGGCCCGCGAATCGTACCGCCGATGCAAGGCGCTGCACTACTTCTCGCAGGCGTTCTCCGACCGTCTCTGCCCGCTCGGCGTGGCGGTCCCCGACGGCCAGGAGACCATCGCGCCCACCGACCTCGACTCGCTGCGCTGGTGCGTGCGCACCGACGGCGAACGCGGCTTCGTGTTCGTGAACAACTTCCAGGACCACGCCGCGATGCCGGCGCTGCAGAGCGAGCGCATCGACGTGACGCTCAGCGACGGCGGCACCGTCACCTTCGACGGCATTGCGCTGGCGGGCGGCGAGAACTGCATGCTGCCGTTCAACATGGACCTCGACGGCGTGACCCTGACCGCCGCCACCGCGCAGCCGGTGACTGTCCTCAGGCCGCAGGGCGCCGCGCGCCGCACCTTCGTCTTCCTCCGCCCCGAAGGCATGGAGGACTGCTGGTTCCGCTTCGCCGACGGCACCGAGCATCATGTGCCGGCGGACGTGGACTTCGAACTGTTCGGCGTCGACGGTCCGGACGGCGGTGACGGAACCGGCGTGGACATCCTCGTCGTCTCCCGCGCGAAGGCCGACTCGATGACGCTGGTGGACGGCGGCGCCGCGCTCGTCTTCGCCGGCGCGCCGGTCGTCCAGGACGACGCCGCGCCGAGCATCGTCAACGACGGCGCCTGCGTGTACGAGACCGGCGGCCGCATCGTCGTGGAGACGACCGATCCGGACATCGAGGTCTCGTCCTACCCGGCGGATTACCTCGACCGCGCCCGCGTGACGTACCAGCCGGTGCCGCTGCAGGCCGACGTGCGCCGGCTGTCCGACACCCGCTACGTGATCGGACTGCCGCAGTCCCTGTTCGCCGGCGACGGCGTGGACGACGTGCGCCTGCGCATCCGCTACGCGGGCGACATCGGATGGCTGTGGTGCGACCGTCTGCTGGTGGACGACAACTTCGCCAACGGCGACGTGTGGGAGGTCGGACTCAGGGAGTACGCGCAGGCGATCACGGACAACCGCGGCCAGCTGGTGCTGACGATCACGCCGCTCAAGGAGGGCGCCAACGTCAACGTCGAATCCGCGATGGCCGCACGCAAGGAGGACGTGGCCAGCCAGACGGCCGAGCTGATCTCCGTGGAGCTGACGCCGGTCTACCGCAGCGTGCTCGCCCGGTCCTGACGTCCCATTCTTCCGCTTGGCAAGGCGGCGAAGCCCATGTGGCTCCGCCGCCTTGCGGCGTTGAGGGGATGGGCTTGCTTCCCGGCGTGGGTCGACACTCCCGGACTGGTCACACGGAACAGGGGATAGGGTCTGAAATGTGGTCTTTTTGGGTGTATGTGCCTTTCTGTATGACCAATCCGGGCGTGTCGCCGGGGATGAGTGCGGGGTGTGAGGGGCGGTGGAGGAGTCCGCCTTTGCGGTTGTGGATCAGACCGACTGGTCTGGAGAGTTCGATGGAGGATTGGGTGGTACGTCATGCTTGGGAGGAGACGCGCCCGGACTCGTCCTACAGAACGGGGGATAGGGGCTGAAACATGGTCTTTTTTTGGGTGTATGTGCCGTTCTGTATGACCAATCCGGGCGTGTCGCCGGATTGGGATGGTGCGGTTGGACTGGGTGAGGGGCATTGGGTGGATTCCGGTCCCTTGGGGTGTCGGGGCGGGCGCCAGTGGTTTCCTGCTGGGGACGTTGACGACCTGCGGGCCACCTCAGCCGGTAGCGACTTATGAGGCTCCGATCGGCGATGACCTGCGCTCCCGCCGGATGGCGACGACGTGGCCGCGTCGCTGTATGGTAACGCAAACATCGGCGCGTATACTGGGGTTCGCAACCGTGTCCCAAGGAAGTGATGACATGACCGAAACCACAGCACCTCATGAATACTGGACCCGCACCAGCGGCGACCTGACCGACCGACGCACCCCCATCGCCGCGCCGCCGGTCGAGAGCACGCCCGGCGACGCCCAGAGCGTCGTCATCGACCCGAGCCGCCGCTACCAGTACTGGGAGGGCGTCGGCGCGGCCGTCACCGACTCGTCCGCCTCGCTGCTCATGACCGCGATGGACGCCGACCGGCGCCATGCGATCCTGCGCGAGATGTTCGACCCGGAACAGGGCGGCTTCGGCTCCGTGCGCATCTCCATCGGCAGCTGCGACTTCGTCAGCCAGAAGTTCTACTCCTACGACGACCTGCCCGACGGCGTCGCCGCCGACGCGTCGCTCGCGCACTTCTCCATCGGCGAAGGCGAACCGGGCGCGCCCGACGCGACCCGCGACCTCAAGTACATCATCCCCGTGCTGCAGGAGATCGTCGCCATCAACCCAGGCGTCAAGATCATGGCGTCGCCGTGGAGCGCGCCCGCGTGGATGAAGACGTCCGGCCGCCTCACCGGCGCCGGACGGCTGCGGCTGGGCGACTACGTGGGCAACGGCTACCGCTACCAGGACACGATCGACTACGTGTACGCGCAGTACTTCATCAAGTTCATCGCCGCGTACGCGCGCTACGGCATCCGCATCACCTCCGTGACGATGCAGAACGAACCCAGCAACGGCGCGCCCTGGCCGATGACGATCTGGACGCCCGAGGAGCTGACCCGCTGGGGCGCCGACTATCTGCGCCCCGCGCTCGACCGCACGTTCCCCGACGTCGAGATCTACTTCGGCGACGACTCGCTGCGCTTCTTCCAACGCCCCGTATCCGAATACATGACGCCCGCCGACGCGCGCGCGTTCGCCGGCGTCGCACTGCACACCTACTCGGGACTGCCCGAATGGGTCCACAACGCCACCCGTCAGTTCCCCGGATGGAAGGTCGCGATGACCGAACGCCGCTGCATGCTCGACGAGACCGTCGACGAGGCCAGCCACGTCATGCTCGGCGAGATCGGCACCTGGCTCGTACGCAACGGGATGGGCCTCATCAACCTGTGGAACCTCGCGCTCGACGAAGGCGGCTTCCCCAGCTACGCGGGCACGGCCGGCCGCCGCGGCGTCATCACCATCGACTCGTCCACCGGCAAGGTCAAGCGCAACCTCGAATACTTCATGCTGCGCAACTACGGCCAGGACGTGCCGGTCGGCGCGCGCCGCATTGCATCCACCAACCGCACGCCCGACGGCCGCCGCGGCGGACTCGGGTCGGTCGCGTTCGTCGACGACCGCGGCGGACTGTCTGCGATCCTGTACAACCCGACCGGCGCGCCGATCGAGGCGGCCGTGACCGTCAACGGCGAAGGCGCACGATGGCGGCGCGTCACCGTGCCCGCGTACGGCACGGTGACGATGCGCCGCACCGACGGCCCCATCAACACGACGCAGGCGCCCGCCGACGACGATTTCGCCATCACCTACACGCCCCACCCCGCCGACGACCACGACGAGACGCTGTTCTGACCGTCGTGGCGGCACGTCGCCGGAGCGACGCGCCCGGATCGGTCATACGCAACGGCGGATAGGTCATGAAAACCGGCCGTATCGGCAGGCAACCGCCGTTCCGTACGACCAACCCGGGTGTGTCGCGGTTGCGTCGGCGCAACCGCGACACGACCGACGCATTTCACCCATCACACCAAAGGACACGACATGACGATCGACATCACGCTGCGCGCCGCCGACGTGGCCGCCGCCGCGCGCAGCCGCAACGGACTGACCTACAAGGGATTCGGCGTGCTCAGCGGCAACGCCACCTCCTCGCTGCTCATGGGCTACAAGGCCGAGCATCCCGACGCGTACCGCCGGCTCATCGACACGCTGTTCGGCGGCGAGCGCCCGATGATGACCACCGTCAAGGTGGAGATGGGCAACGACCGCAACAATTCGACCGGGCCGAACGCGGCGGTCATGCGCTCGCGCGACGAGTATCCGGCGGTGGCGAGGGAGCCCGGCTTCCAGCTGGCGGCGGACGCGCGGCGCGTGCAGCCGGGCGTGCGGCTGAGCATCCTGCGCTGGCATGCGCCCACGTGGGTGCGCGGCAACGACGACGTGTACCGCTGGTACAAGAACACGATCCTGGCGGTGTACCGGCGCTACGGGGTGATGGTCGATTCGGTCAACCCGGACGTCAACGAGCGCACCGCCGACCTGGAGTGGGTGGCGGACTTCGCGCATCGGATCCGCACCGACGAGACCGGGTTCGAGTGCGACGGGCCGGTCGCCGGCTTCCGCGACGCGACCGAACGCGACCTGTTCCACCGGATCAAGGTGATCACGTCCGACGAGGAGTCGGTCGGCACGTTCGGCGGCGAGGTCATCGCCGACCCGCGGTATCTGGCCGCGATGGACGTGGCCGCCTACCATTACTCGACCGAGGACGACGCGGACGGCAGCTTCACGCGGCTGGCCGACGAATTCGACAAGGAGGTGTGGAATTCGGAGGCGCAGGCGGTGTTCTCGAACTCCGCCGACCGGCCGAACGCCGGCACCGGGGTGGGCGGCATCGGAGGCCCGCTGGAGATGGCGAACACGCTCATCAAGGGATTCGTGCGCTCGCGCCGCACGCACGCGATCTACCAGCCGGCGATCGGCGCCTGCTACGAGCACATGGAGTACGCGGCCAAGGAGCTCGTCTCGGCGCGCGACCCGTGGAGCGGCTGGATGTACTTCGACGCCGGATGCGCCGTATTGGAGCATTTCTCGCGCTTCGCCGAACTCGGCTGGGCGCCGGAGGGGGCGGACGGCGGCAGTGCCGACCGCATCTGGCGGGCGATCCCGCAGGCGTCCGTATGCGAGGTCGGCGGCAGCAATCCGGTGAGCGGCGCACGCCACGGCGAACCGTCGTGCCTGACGCTCGCCGCGCCCGACGGATCGGCGTTCAGCAGCGTCATCGTCAACGACAGTCCGCTGCGACGCGAGTACCGGATCGTCGTGGACGCGGCGCTGCCGGCCGCCGGCGACCCACTGACCGTCTGGCGCACGGCCGCCGCCGACGCCGGCCAGCCGTACGACGCCGCGTGGCGTCGGCCCGTCGCCGTCGTCGAGGCGACGCGCGCCGACGATGCGGCCGCCGTCGATGCGGGCCTGACCGACGCCGTCGCCTACACGGTGACGCTCGACCCGTGGACGATGGTCACCGCCACGACGCTCGACTCGGCCGAACGGCTGCCCGACGGCACGCTGCGCGCTAGGCCGGCGTACGCGTACACGATCCCGCACACCCCCGAGGACGCGCGGCCCGTCCTCGACGTCGATCCGGCCGGCGGCATCCTGTACGCCGACGACTTCACCTGCGCCGCGATGCCGTCCGTCAGCGGCTACGGCGCCGACGGGGACACACGCGAGCCGTACGTCGAGGCGCGCGGCGGCGCGACGGGCGCGACCGCCCGCTACACGACCGACACGAACGGCGCGTTCGAAATCGTCGCCGACCCCGAGCGCGGGCATGTGCTGCGCCAGCAGATCGACTGGACGCACGCCGGCAACGCGTGGATCGAAGGCGACCCGCGCACCGCCATCGGCGACATGCGCTGGTGCGACTACCGCGTGTCGGTCGACGTGCGCTTCGCCGACTACGACGGGCGCGCACCCTACGCGCTGCTCGGCGCGCGCGAGATGGGCGGCTGCCGCGTCACCGAATCGGCGTGCGCCGCCGATCTCAAGATCCGCGCCGACGGCGTATGGCTGCTGCGCAGCTACGGCGACGAAGTGCGCCGCGGCCATCTCGAGGACCTGCGCCGGCGCGCCGCCGAACACGGCACGCGCCCGTTCGACACGACCCCGGGCGCATGGAACACGCTCACACTGGAAGTCGCCGGCGACACGGTCCGCGCGTCCGTCAACGGCGCGCCCATCGCCGCATGGGCCGACCCGGGACTGCACACGGCCGGCCACGTCAACCTCGGCACCGGCTTCGACCGGGTCGACTTCGCGAACCTGCGCATCGAACGCGTGGACGGGCGCTCGCCGTACCACACGCGGCTCATCGACGACATGCACATGACCTCGTGGGACGACGGGTCGCCGGTGCTGCGCTACGAGGGCGCGTGGACGCACGAGCACGGACAGGGCATGTTCACGTACCTGCGCACGATCTCGCGGGCCGTCGGGGCGGGCGCGTCGGTGTCGCTCGACTTCGACGGCACCGGCGTGGACCTGTTCGGCCCGTCCGACGGCTCGGCCGCGCTCGATGTGACCGTGGACGGGCGGACCGTGATGACGGCGGCGCCCGTGCACGCGACGAACGGGTCGCTGCGATGCCAGTTCCGGCTGGAAGAGCTGGAGCGCGGACGGCACACGGTCACGTTCCGCACCGCGAACGACGCCGGATTCGCGCTCGACGCGCTCGGCGTGCGCGCCTGAGCGGGGCGGCGGCTTCCAGCCAATTCGCAGGCATCCGACTAGACTGACCACAGTGAGCACACAGATGAACGATGACCGAACCAACGGCGGCCGGCAGGACCCGGTGCTGACCGACGCGCAGCGCGACGCTATCGCCACGCTCGCCAGCCACAACGAATACGCGAAGCAGTCGAAGTGGACGACCTTCAGAAGCCTCCCGCCGGCCGACCGGTGGACGTACTTCCGCCAGCATTTCCTGCTGGAGACGTCGCTCATCGCGGTGGCGCTGATCCTGATCGTCTCGATCGGCTTCGCCTACCTGACCAAGGGCCCCGACACCGAACTGTCGGTCGCCGGCTTCGGCATGGGCGCCTACACCGAGCAGCTCGACGGCCTGCGTGACCGGTTCGTCGCCGACGCCGGCATGGACGACGAGCGGCTGGTCGACATCAACGGCACGTACCTGATCGACCTCGGCGGCGACACGTACACGGACGATTCGATGAAGCTGACCGCGATGATCACCGCCGGCGACATCAACATGGTCATCGCCGACAAGGACACGTTCGCCGAACTCGACAGGCGCGGCTACGTGGGCACGGTCGCCGAGACCGAAGGCGAGGACGCGGCGCAGCGGTGGGCCGACGCCGGCGTGCTCGTCGACGCGCAGGGCGGGACGGTCGACGCCGCCGACGCGGACGCCGTGGCCGGGGCGAAGGGCTTCGACCTGTCGCATTCCGACGTGTGGTCCGGCTCCGACGACCTGCCCGACGGGATGATGCTCGGATTCTGCAACGTCACCGACGCCACGCGCGCCGACCGTGCACGCGAGTTCGTGGACTTCCTGAAGTTCGAGTGACGCCGCGTCGCCCGGCCCGGGGCATGGGATTGGAGAGAGAGGATTCCTGAATGCAACGTTTCGCAGTCGGATACGAGTACGTCTGCCGCATCATCCTGATGCTGATGGTGTGCCAGGTCGCGTTCGTCGTGCACACGGTGATGGGACTGGTGGTCGCCGGGTTCTTCCCGTCGGTCGCGGCGCTCAACACCGTGTTCCGCACGTGGGCGATCGATATCGACGACCGGTCGTGGACGATGGCGCGCTCGTGGACCACGTTCCACCGGGCGTGGAAGGCCGAGCTGAAGTCGGCGAACCTGTTCGGCTGGCTGCAGGCGGCGATCTGGGCGCTGCTGGCGTGGGACTACTATCTGGCCAACTGGAACGACATGGGCCGTCTCGGCTACGCGGTGTCGGGCCTGCTGCTGCTCATCAACGTGCTGTACGGCCTGTTCGCGTTCATGTCGTGGGTGGTGCGCACCAACTTCGACGAGGGCCCGGTGTGGGTGGCCCGCACGTCGGTGCAGATGGTCGTGGCGCGGCCGCTGTGCTCGCTGATGGTGCTGGTGCTGTTCCTGATCACCGTGTGGGCGTACGTCACGTGGCCGGGCCTCGCGGTGGCGCTGGGCCTGACCGTGCCCGCGTTCGCGACGGTGATGGCGGTGTACTCGTTCGGCCGGCTGCCCGGCATGGACGTGCATGTGATCGAACCGTTGGAGAAGTAGGCGGGGGCCGGTCGTCAGACCGGTGTCCCGCCCCGTGACGACACGCCCGGAGTGGTGGTGCGGAACGGGGGATGTGTCCGATGCGATGGCGTGTCGGGGATGCATCCCGCGTTCTGTATGACCATTCCGGGCGTGTCGCCATAAGAGGGGAAGTTCCCGTGGTTCCCGTCCGTCCCGTCCGTCCCGCCGGGGCCGGGCGGCCCGTCCCGTCCGTCCCGGGCCACCCGCCCGACGCGGCAAATTCTGGCAAACACGGGATGGCAAAAACCGGCAAACGCGATTCGAGGCTAGATTCGTGCGCAGTTGCGGGGCGCAAGGCCCCGGCGTCGCCCGCGGGCGGCGTCCAGCGGACGAAAGGGAACACGATGAGGACCAGCCTCAACGGAACATGGGAGTTCCTCCCCGACAGCGGCGTCGGCCACGGCGCGGGAGCCGACGCCGACGACGGCGCGCGCGACGCCGCCTGCACGATCACCGTGCCCACGTGGTGGGATTCGCTGCAGCAGACCACCGGCTACCCGGCGTGGTGGGAGCGCGGCCTGCATCATGCGGTCTACCGCCGCAGCGTGACGCTCGACGAGGCGGCGCTGGCCGACGACCTGTTCCTGCACGTCGGCGCCGTCGCCTCGCTCGCCAAGGCCTACGTCAACGGCGTCTCGGTCGGTCCGGAGAGCACCAAGGGCTATCTGATGACGCTGCTGCCGTACGATCTGGACATCACCAAGGCCGCCCATGCCGGCGTCAACGAGATCGCGATCGAGGTGTGGAGCGTCAAGGCGCTGCCCGCCGACGCGCTCGCCGCGGAGGGCGGACCCGACCGTCTGCTGTTCCCGTTCGGCACGGAGAACATCGTGGGCCGCGTCGGCATCGGCGGTGACGTGTGGGTCGAGTCGCGGCCGCGGCTGCGCGTCGACGACGTGCAGGTCATGCCCGACCTCAACCGCAACGCCGACCCGTCCGACGACCGGCTCGCGCTCAACGTCACGATCGTCAACCACACCGCCGACGACGCCGACCTCGACGTGCGCGCCGTCGTGCGCCCGTGGTCCGCCGACGGCGCGTCCGGCGCGGCCGTCGAGCCGGCGCTGACGCTGCCGGGCCGCCGCGTGCACGTCGCCGCCGGCGATACGGCCGTCGTGGCGACGGCGTCGGCGTGGCCGGACGCGCACTACTGGTCGCGCACCGACCCGTTCCTGTACACGGTCGACGCGTCGATCGCCCCGGCGTCCGGCGATGCGTCCGACGCGGCCGACGGCCCGTCCGCCGAAGCCGCCGCGCCGACGCCGCTGCACACGAAGCGCGAACGCTTCGGATTCCGCCAGTTCTGGCGCGAAGGCGACCGCTTCTACTTCAACGGCGTGCCGATCCGCCTGCGCGGCGACTCGCTGTGCCTGCTCAATCAGGGCAACCGCGACCTCATCAACGAGATCGGCGACGCGAACGGCGTCATCCTCGACGACAACCATGCGTCGGACGCGATGGTGCGCGCGTGGGTCGACGCGTACCGCCACGCCAACGCGAACGTGATCCGCAACCACATCCGCTCCGTCGTCTCCCCGGTCCTGTTCGACCACGCCGACGAGACCGGCATGCTCATCGAGGAGGAGACGGCGTTCTGGAACCCCGGATCCGTCTCGAACGTGTCGCTCGACCCGCCCTACTACCTCAACTACTCCGACGAGGCGATCGGCTACTACGCGGAATGGGTCGACCGCTGGGTGAAGGCGTTCCGCAACCATCCGTCGATCATCATGTGGTCCACCACCAACGAGGCGTGGAACCCGAACGACGCGGACGTGCTCATCCCGCCGCTGGAGGAGGCCGCCAACCGCGCCGACCCGACCCGCATGGTCTACAACGACGGCTTCAACCGTCCGCGCGGCAACGAGGACTCGCGCCACTACTTCGGCGGCTACCCGTCCGGCATGACCAACGCGCCCGACATCTACGCGCTTTACCACATCGACTCCGACCTGCCGCTGGGCGCCGGCGAGGAGTTCTCCGTATCCACCGCCGGCATCCCCCAGTACGCGGACGACGGCACCATCCGCGACATCTACCACGGCCGCCTCGACGGCAACCCCGACACGATCTCGCGCGCCGACTTCATCCGCGAGGTCGGCCGCGTCACCCGCGGCATCCGCACCACGCGCATGTCCGACTGGCGTCCGTTCTGCATGTCGATGTTCCTCTACGACAACATCGAGAAGGTCGTGCGCCTCGACCAGGAGCACACGCCCCACGGCCTCAACCCGAAGACGATGCTGCGCCCCCAGTTCGACCCGACCGCCGACGGGGACGCGCGCTGGATCGAAGGCGACGGTCTGGGCTACTTCGCCGCCTCCTACGCCGACGTCGCCGCCTACGACAAGGAGTACGACCGCGAACCGCGGCTCGGCACGCCCCACCGCACGTACCGGCCCGACGAGACGTCGGCGCGCACGATCATCGTGCACAACGACGAGGAGATCGACGGCACCGCGCTCGACCTGAGCTGGACCGTCAGCGCCCTCGACCCGGCCACCGGCGCCGCCGACGCCGTCGACACCGGCGAGGCGCGGCTGGCCGTCCCCTACGGCGAGCACGTCGAACACGGCATCGTCATCCACGTGCCCGGCGATTCGGCGGATGCGCCCGGCGACGGCGCGTACGACGGACGCAGGCTCATCCTCACGCTGCGCGTCGCCAAGCAGGGCGTCGGGAAATTCAGCGAGGACAACTTCCTCGGCTGGATCGGCCGGCCCGCGCCCGTCATCATCGGCGCCTCGCGCACCCTCATCGACCTGGGCACGGTCGACTGGGCGTCGCGCGAAGTGCGCCACTGCATCCACCTGACCCAGCAGGGCGGCGCGATGAGCGAACACTGGACCGCGCGCATCCTCGACGACGCCGACGGCGCCATCGGACTCGAACGCGACCGCGGCAACCTGCGCCACGAACAGGAGACGTTCTACACCGTCAACACCGCCGGACTCATCCCCGGCCGCGCCTACGAAGGCCTGATCGAATACGCGGGCGACAACGACGACCGCGTCGAGATCCGCGTGCGCTTCACCGCCGGCGACCCGCCGGAAGGCGACGACGCGGCCAACCGGGCCGCCGGCGCCGCCGTCAGCGTCTCCAGCAGCGCCGCCATCCCCGGATGGTCGCCCGCCGCGCTCGTCGACGGCCGCTTCGACGCCGCCTACAACCACTTCGGCTGGTCGAGCGAACCGCAGGACCGGGACCACGCCGAACAGGTGACCCTGCGGCTCGCCCGCCCCGCCCGCATCGCGCAGATCGTGCTCGCCCCGCGCGGCGAGAACCCCGGCGGCACCGTCGCCGAAGCGTTCCACGGCGACGGCGAAGGCGTCGGCGGCGTCCTCGAATTCGCCGCCGGCCACAAGGCCGCCGACCCCAACCGCGGTCAGGGATTCCCCGTCGACTTCACGCTGTCCGTGTCCGCCGACGGCCGCGACTGGCGCACCGTCGTCGAACGCCGCGACCAGCCGCTGCCCGCCAACGGCACGCCCCGCGCCTACGACTTCGACCCCGTCGACGATGTGCGCTGGATCCGCCTCGACGCGACCCGGCTGCGCCCCAACCCGCACGAAGGCGGCCGCTACGCGCTCCAGCTCGTCGAAATCGCCGCCTACGGGGACGCGCACATGCCCGCCATCCCGTCGCGGCCCTGCGACGTGACGGCCGCGGTCGCCGACGACGCGCGCCACGACGTGCACGCCTCCTGGCGGTTCGCCTCCGACGGGCGCTCGCCGATCCTCGGCAGCACGCTCACGCTGACGAACGAGGCCGGCGAGACGATCCCCGTGACCGTCGCCGGCGAGGCGTCCGACGCGCACGTCGCCGACGTGCCGGACGGCCGCTGGACGCTCGTCGTGCAGGACCGCAACGCGGTCGGCGACGGCGAGCCGAGCGAACCGTTCGTGTTCGCCGTCGGCCGCGGCGATGACGCGGCCGACGCGGCTGGTGCCGACGGTGCGGACGCGGGTGCAGCCGCGTCCGACGCCATGCCGACGGTATCGGCGCCGGCGCAGGCGGACGCGCAGCTCGACAGCGAAACCGGCGCGGTCGCCGTCTCCTGGACGGCATGCGCCGGCGCCGACGGCTACGTCGTGCACCTGACGCCGACCGCCGGCGTCGGCGGACGCGGCGACGCCGCCCTGCCGCCGTCCCGCGTCACGTGGGCGCCGGCCGGTGCGACGACGGCGATCCTGCCGTCGGTCGCGACGGGCACGTACACGGCGAGCGTCGACGCGTGCGTCGAACGCCCCGCCGCCGGCGACGGCTACGCCACGACGCGCTCCGTCGCATCCGCGCCGTCGGCGCCGGTGATCGTCGCGCACGCGCCGTCACGGCCCAACAAGCCGGGTGTCACCTCCGTGGGCGACCGGATGAGCGTGACCTGGTCCGCGCCCGCCGACGGCGGCACGCCGATCACGTCGTACGTGCTCACCATCACGCGCCTCACCGACGACACGGTGCAGGTGGTGCGCGCCGACGGCGACGCCACGGCGGCGACGATCGAGCGCATGGAGCCGGGCAATTACACGGCGTCCGTCATCGCGGTCAACGCGATCGGCATGTCCGGCGAATCCAGCCCGTCCCTGCCCTGCCTCATCAAGTAGGCGGGCGGCCCCTCGCCGCCCGGACATCGAATCGTGCGGTAGAGTGGCGTGACGCCGCCGCGGCTGGCGGCTGACGTCCGACGGTCGAAGAGGGGATGACATGACGTTGCTTACTGACGGGAACGACGGGGGAGCCGGGTGCGCGCCGACCGCCGATGCGGCAGGGGAGCCGCCGGCGGCCGCGCCCGTCCGACGGGCGACCGACCGGGTGCGGCTCGCCGACGTGGCCGCCGCGGCCGGCGTGGCCGTCTCGACGGTGTCGCGCGTGTTCTCCGACCCGGACCGCGTCAACTTCCAGACCGTCGAACACGTGAAGACCGTGGCCGACCGGCTCGGCTACCGTCCGCGGCCCCGTCGCGGCGACGCCCCCGGAAAGCCGGCCGCGGCCGACGGCGGCATGATCGCGCTCGTCGTCAAGGACAGCGCCGACGGCGTCTGCGCGCAGATCCTCAAAGGCGCGCAATTGGCCGCGACGGCGGCGCACCGCATCGTCGGCGTCGTCGAAGCGGGCGCCGACCCGCGCTGGACTCTGGACCTGCTCGCCCGCCTGCCCGGGCGCATCGACGGCCTGATCCTCGCCAGCGACGAGTTCACCGTCCGCGACATCCGCGCGCTGGCCGCCCGCCTGCCGCTGACCGTCGTCAACCGGCCGGTGGAGGGCGTCGCGAGCGTCATCCCCGACCCGGCGCTCGGCGTCGCCAAGGCGCTCACGATGCTGCGCCGACTCGGCCACACGAGCGTCACCTACGTGGCCGGGCCGTCCTCATGGGCCGACCAGTCGCGTTGGGAATGCGTGCAGCGCGCCGGTCTGCTGCTCGGCGTCCGGACGCGCCGGATCGGCCCGGTACGCCCCGACGCGGACGGCGGCCACCAGGCGGCGCTCGCGTTGGAGGGCGCGCCGCCGACGGCCGTGATCACGTACAACGATGCGATCGCGGCCGGTCTGATCACCCGGTTCGCGGCTGACGGCGTCGACGTGCCGGGGCGCGTGTCGGTCGTCGCGTTCGACAACACGATGGTCGCGTCGGCCGTCGTGCCCGCGGTCACGACGATCCGTCTGCAACGCGAGCTGATCGGCGAATGCGCAGTACGGTCGCTGCTGGGCAAGCCCGTGGGACGCCGGCTTCCGGATCAGGACGCGCAGCTGCTGCGCCGGCTCGACGAAGCCGGCGTGCGCGAGCGGTACGACGGATCCGTGACCGCGGTGCCCACGTCGCTGATCGTGCGCCGGAGCGTCGGCCCGTGCCGCGACGGCCTGTGACGTGTGATGTCGGGGTCGGGGTGGGGCGGACGCGGGGACTGTGGGGAAGTGGGGCTGGTTGCGGAGAGCGACGCGCCCGGAGTGGTCGTACAGAACGGCCGATGCGGCCGATGTGATGGCGTGTCGTAGGGGATACCCCTCGTTGTGTATGACCACTCCGGGCGTGTCGCGCCGGGGGAAGGGGCGATGAGGCTGAAGAAGGGGTGATGAGGGCTGGGCTCCCGTCTCACCACCGGGCGTGTTGCATTTTTGTAGCGCTAAAATTTCTGGTGTCGTCAGCGGCGAACGGCCCCGACGGACAATCGACCCACCTCTCGTGCAAGGAAGCATCATGACCGACCACAACACCGACCTCGCCGCGATCATCGCGCAGGTCATCCGCATCAGCGACGACGGCACCGCGCTCGAATGGACCGGCGACGGCGAATACGTGCGCGTCGAAGCCTGGGGCGCCAACAGCCTGCGCGTACGCTCCCGCCTCATGCAGCCCGTCGCCGACGCCGACTGGGCGCTGCTGCCGCCGCCCGCCGACGCGCCCAAACCGACCGTCAGCATCGACGGCACCGGTGCGACCATCGCCAACGGACTCATCGCCGCGCGCCTCGACGTGCTCGGCTGGCAGCAGGAGCAGATGCGCCTGACGTTCACCAACACCCGCACCGGCGAGATCCTGCTGCGCGAAGCCGACGACGGCGGCGCGCTGCGACTGCGCGCCCGCGCCCACCATCCGCACGAGACCGGCGCCGAAGCGCCCGTCATGACCTTCGAGGCGTACGAGGGCGAACACCTGTACGGCATGGGCGAATACCAGCAGCCCGTCCTCGACCTCAAGGGCTCCACGCTCGAACTGGCCCACCGCAACTCCCAGGTCAGCGTGCCGTTCCTCCTGTCCAGCCGAGGCTACGGCTTCCTGTGGCACAACCCCGCCGTCGGCTCCGTCACATTCGGCGCCAACCGCACCGAATGGCGCTCCGGCGTCGCCGATCAGATCGACTACTGGATCACCGCCGGCGACACCCCCGCCCGGATCGAATCCCAGTACGCCGACGCCACCGGCCACGCGCCCGTCATGCCCGAATGGGGCCTCGGCTTCTGGCAGTGCAAGCTGCGCTACTGGAACCAGGAGCAGCTGCTCGACGTCGCCCGCGAATTCAAGCGCCGGAACATCCCCATCGACCTGATCGTCATCGACTTCTTCCACTGGCCGCTCATGGGCGACTTCCGCTTCGACGAGGAGTTCTGGCCCGACCCGGCCGCCATGAGCCGCGAACTGCACGACATGGGCATCAAGCTCATGGTGTCCGTCTGGCCGCAGATCGACCTGCAGTCCGAGAACTACGACGAGATGCGCCGGCGCAACCTGCTCGCCAAGACCCGCCAGGGCAAGGACGTGGGCATGTGGTGGCCGCGTGACAACCAGTTCCTCGACCCCACCAACCCCGAGACGCGCGCCTTCGTCTGGGATCTCGCCAAGCGCAACTACGCCGACCTGGGCGTCGACGCGTTCTGGCTCGACGAGGCCGAACCCGAATGGGGCGCCGACTACGACTACGCGCACTACCTGTACCACATCGGCCCCGTCGGCAAGGTCGGCAACATCTACCCGCAGAAGTACAACCAGACCTTCTACGACGGCCAGATCGCCATCGGACGCGAGGACGACATCGTCAACCTCACCCGCGCCGCATGGGCCGGCTCCCAGCGCTACGGATCGCTCGTGTGGAGCGGCGACGTCCACTCCACGTTCGACGACCTCAAGGCGCAGATCACCTGCGCGATCCACATGGGCGCGGCCGGCATCCCCTGGTTCACCACCGACATGGGCGGCTTCGCCGGCGGCGACCCGTCCAGCGAGGCGTTCCGCGAACTGTACGTGCGCTGGTGCCAGTTCTCCTGCTTCAGCGCCGTCATGCGCAACCACGGCGACCGCATGCCCGCCGAGCGCGTGCCCGGCAAGCCCACATTCGACCGCGTCGGCAACCCCATCGACCACATCACCACCGGCGCCGACAACGAGCCGTGGACGTACGGCGAGGACGTCGAACGCATCATGGTCAAGTACATCCGCCTGCGCGAGGCGATGCGCCCGTACACGCGCGACCTGTTCCGCCAGGCGCACGATGACGGCCAGCCGCTCGTGCGCGGCCTCTTCCACGAATTCCCCGGCGAGGAGGCGGCGGCGAACATCGCCGACGAATACATGTTCGGCCCCGACCTGCTCGTCGCGCCCGTCACCGAGGCCGGCGCCCGCACGCGCGACGTCTACCTGCCCGGCGGCCCCGACACCGTCTGGACCAGCCTGCACGACGGCGCCGTATACGCCGGCGGACAGACCGTCGCCGTCGACGCGCCGCTCGACGTCGTCCCCGTCTTCGCCCGCAACGGCGCCGACCACGGACTCGCCGGCATGATCTGACCGGGACGCAGCCGTCGCCGGCCGTCGGCGGCTGCGTCCGCGCGGACGTCGACGATGGTCGTCGGCGACCTGCGATAATCGACGGAGGAACGGCCGGCCGGCGACGGCGGAACGCAGTCGCCGACCGGCCGATATCGGCGAAACGAGGTGCACATGGTCACGTTGGACGACGTCGCGGAACTCGCGGGCGTATCGCGCATGACGGTATCGAACGCGCTGCGCGGCAAGGCCGTCGTACGCCCCGAGACGGCGGCCCGCGTGCGCCGCGCCGCCGCCAAGCTCGGGTACCGGCCCAACGTCGCCGCCCAGCAGCTCAGCTCCGGACGTACGCATGTGATCAGCGTGTCCGTGTCCGACTTCGACCTGACGCTGCCGGCCAAGCTCATGGCGGAACTGTCCGACCGGGCGAAGACGCACGGCTATCAGGTGGTGGTGCAGCAGACGCGCTTCTCCGCCGACTACGAGATGGCGATGCTGTCGAGCGCGTCGATGCAGATCTGCGACGGCGCGATCGTCTGCTGGCCGAAAAGCGCCGACGCGCGCTTCGAGGAGTTCGCCGAACGCTGCCCGCTCGTCATGCTCGACGCGTTCGGCATGGAAGGGCGCGTCGACTGCGTGACCACGCCCTGCCACGACGGTGCCGCCCAGGCCGTGCATCATCTGATGGGCCACGGCGCGCGTCGGATCGCCGTGCTCGGCGCCGACCGTGCGCAGATGGGCGGTGAACCCGGTTCGGCCGGCCTGCGTCTGCGCGGCGTGCTCGACGCGCTGGCCGGCTACGGGGTACACGAGGACGAGGTGACGACGGTCGGCTCCGGCTGGAACCAGGAATGCGGGTACGCCGCGATGCGCGCACTGTTCGACGAACGCGGATGGCGGCCCGGCATGGACGCGCTGGCGACGCTCGGATTCGACGCGCTGTTCTGCGCGTGCGATCCGGTCGCGGTCGGCGCGCTCAAGGCGCTGACCGACGCCGGCGTGCGCGTGCCCGCCGACGTGATGGTCGTCGGCTTCGACGGCGTGGAATCGGGCGCGCTGACCACGCCCGGCCTGACGAGCGTGGAGACGCCCGCCGCCGACATGGCCGTCTCCTGCCTCGACCTGCTGCTCGAACGCATCGCCGCCGGCGCGACCGGCACGACGCCGATCGCACCCCGGTCGGTCACGGTCGCCCACCGCATGCTGGAGCGCGGCAGCGCGGAACGCTAGCCACGCCACGCCGCGACGCCGCCCGCGCCGTGTTGCGGGATCGCGCGGCTACGATGGGCTGGGAACAACGGAGTCGCGACGAAGGAGTGGTTATGCGGCAGCGTATTGCGGACATCAGCGAGACGATCGGCAGGGGAGCCATCCTGCTGGTCACCTGTCAGGTGGCGTTTCTCGTGCACACGGTGATGGGCGTGGTGGTCGCCGGCCTGTTCCCCGCCCTGGCGGCGCTGTACGGCACGCTGCGCTCGTGGCTCATCGAGGAGAGCAGCCGCGAATGGACGATCCGCCACATCTGGGACGTGTTCCACGGCATCTGGCGCAGCGAGCTCAAGTCGGCGAACCTGTTCGGCTGGCCGCAGTTCGTGCTGTGGGCGCTGCTGTTCTGGGACGGGTTCATCGTGCGCTGGGGCGACCTGGGCATGATGGGCCTGGTCATCACGGCCGTGATGCTGCTGCTCAACGTCGTGTACGGCATGTTCGTGCTCGTCTCGTGGGCGCTGCGGGCGAACTTCGACGAGCGCGCGCCGTGGATCATCCGCGGGTCGATGCAGCTGATCATGACGCGCCCGCTGTGCTCGCTGCTCGTGTTCGTCGTGCTCGTCGGCACGGCGTGCGTCTACGACGTGCTGCCCGGACTGGGCATCCTGTTCGGATTCGTCATGCCGGCGTTCCTGACGATGCTGTCGGTGTTCTACGCCGGCCGCCTGCCCGGCATGGACGCGCGCGAGATCCGCGAGCGCGCCGCCGCGGCACGGCGTGACGCCGACGCGGCTCCGGCGATGCGCTGACGGCGTCGCCGCGCCATCGGGCCATCGGGCCGTCGGACCGTCGGTCCGACGCGCCGACGCGACGTCGCGTACCGGCGCGGCCCGTCATCCATCCTCACCCATCCTCATCCATCATCAGTCAACGAAGCAAAGGAGCATCATGACCATCTACCACGTCTCGGCGGCCGCCGCCATCCCGTCGTCGCGCGCCGTCGCCGACGGCAGCGAGGCGCACCCGTTCGCCGCGATCAACGACGCGGCGTCGATCGCGCGCGCCGGCGACGAGATCGTCGTGCACGACGGCGTCTACCGCGAATCCGTCGACCCGCGCCACGGCGGCGAATCCGACGACGCGCGCATCGTCTACCGCGCGGCCGACGGCGAGCATCCGGTCATCCGCGGCTCGGAACGCGTCGACTCGTGGGAGCGCGTCGACGGCGACGTGTGGCGGGCGGTGCTGCCCAACGCGATATTCGGCGACTTCAACCCGTACGCGCGCACCGTGTACGGCGACTGGGTGGTCGACGCGAGCTCGCACGCGCGCGCCGTGGCGCGCGGCGACGACGCGGTCGACCCGTCCGTGGAGGGCACGTGGCCGGAGCATCCCGCCTGCCATCTAGGCGACGTGTACCTGGACGGGCGCAGCATGTTCGAGGCGTGCAGCCTCGAGGAGGTGTTCGCGCCGCGGCCGCGCACGGTCGGCTTCGACCACGGCCTGTGGGCCAACGGGCCGATCCTCGACGCGGACTTCACGACGTACGTATGGTACGCGCGCGTCGACGGCGGCGCGGCGGACGGCACGACGACGATCTGGGCGAACTTCCAGGGCGCCGACCCGAACGAGGCGCTCGTCGAGATCAACGTGCGCCGCACCTGCTTCTACCCGTCGCGCCCGCAGGTCAACTACATCACCGTGCGCGGCTTCGAGATGGCGCATGCGGCGACCCCGTGGGCGCCGCCCACCGGCGACCAGATCGGCCTGATCGGCGCGCACTGGTCGCGCGGATGGATCATCGAAGACAACGACATCCACGACGCGAAATGCTCGGCCGTGTCGCTCGGCAAGGAGGAGTCCACCGGCGACAGCGAATGCACGCGCACCGGCCGCAAATCCGGCTACCAGTACCAGATGGAGGCCGTGTTCAAGGCGCTGCGGTACGGCTGGCGCAAGGGCGTGGTCGGCGGGCATGTGGTGCGCGGCAACACGATCCACGACTGCGGGCAGAACGGCATCGTCGGCCACATGGGCTGCGCGTTCAGCCTCATCGAACGCAACGAGATCCATCGGATCGCCGTCAAGCACGAGTTCTGGGGGCACGAGATCGGCGGCATCAAATTCCACGCCGCCCTCGACACGGTCATCCGCGGCAACCACGTGCACGACTGCACGCTGGGCATGTGGCTCGACTGGCAGACCCAGGGCACGCACATCGACGCCAACGTGTTCCGCGCCAACCAGCGCGACGTGATGATCGAGGTGAGCCACGGCCCGTACACGGTCAGCAACAACGTGTTCGCCTCGCCGGTCGCGCTCGACGTGTTCTCCGACGGCGGCGCGTATGTCGGCAACCTGATCGCCGGACGGCTGCGGCTCGGGCGGATCATGGACCGTTCCACCCCGTACCATTTCCCGCACACGACCGAGGTCGCCGGATCGGCGTTCGTCTACGGCGGCGACGACCGGTTCGTCAACAACGTGTTCGTCAAGCCCGCCGGCACGCCCGCCGATCCGGACGAGCAGGACGGGTGGGCGATCGAAGGCCACGGCACGCGCGTCTATTCGATCCAGGCGCTCCGCGAATTCTCGCACGGCGTGGGGGAGCATGGCGAACGCCCGTCCACGCTCGACGGCTTCCGCGCGGCGGTGCTGGGCGAGGTCGACGGCGACGAGGAGGCGATCCGCGACGTGCCGCAGCCGGTGTGGGCGCGCGACAACACGTACGTGGGCGGCGCGCGGCCGATGGCCGGTGCCGGTGATGCTTCCGATGCGGGAGCCGATGACTCCGGCGAGACCGGTGCGCTCATGATCGGCGGCGCCGCGACGCTCACGTTCGCCGACGACGGCCGCGGCGGCGTGACGATGACGCTGGATGTCGCCGGTGTCGATGCCGGTTCCGGTTCTGGTTCCGGTTCCGGTTCTGGTTCCGGTGATGCGTCTGCGGACGCTGGCGCTGATGCGGCGGCGGGGGCGGCCCTTCCGATGACGCTGGGCGACGGCGTGGTCGTGCGCACCGCGGACTTGGGCGAGCCGCGCATCGTCGAGGAGCGGTTCGAGCAGGCGGACGGCTCCCCGTTCGTGTTCGACACGGACATCGTCGGCACCGTGCGCGGCCCGCTGTCGTCGCGCGGCCCGCTCACCGCGCTCGAGCCGGGACGCCCCGCGCTCGTCTGGTCCCGCTGACAATATGTAGCGCTAAAATTCTGTGGGAGACGCGTCGCCGGCGTCTCGCCGACGGCGCTCGCCGATGCCGCCGACATACCGACGATATACCGACGATATGTCGCCGATCAAAGGAGTTCCGCGATATGACCGCAATCCTCACCCCCGACGAGCGGGGACGTTTCAGCTGGGGCAACGGCGTGGTGACGATGACGTTCGCCGCGTCCGCCGATTCGCCGGTGCGCATGGTCGACCTGCGCGGCCGTGGTATGACCGGACCGGACGCTGCATCCGCCGGCATCGCGTCCGGCGATGCATCCGATGCCGTCGGGCAGCGCGACCCGCGCCCGATCGTCGAGGTGTGCGCGACCGCGACCGGAGCGAACGACAACCGTCTGACGATCATCGACACCGTCGTCGGAACCAAACTGCGGTTCGTAAGCGCGACCGCCGACGGACCGGGTTCCACCGGCGGCGTCCATCGGCTGCGGATCGTGCAATACGCCGACTACGACGCGCTCCGGCCGGGCGGTCGCCCGATGGAGAGCGTCGATCCCGCATCCGCGCGCGATGCGGCGGCGCCCGTTTCCACGGCTTCCGGCAACCCGGTCAGGTTCGCCAATCCGGCCGACCCCGCCGACGGGCTGACGGTCGAGAGCGTGTTCGAGGCGTACCCGGGCGTCTCCGCGGTGCGCGCCTACACGCGGCTGCGTTCGCCGCGCCCGTTCCCCGTCGAGGCGGTGTCGTCGCTGAGCCTGACCCTGCCGATGGACGTGCACGGCGCCGACGTCGACTCGTCGGCGATCCTGTGGGGCGACGCGGCGTGGGCCGTCGAGAACGACTGGCATCGCGCCGCGCTGCGCGACACGGCCGTACGCGACCGCAACCAGGTCATCAACCCGGGCGAATCGAGCTCCAGCTTCGCGCTCACGTCCACGTCGACGTGGTCGACCGGCGTGCACGAGCCCGCCGGCATCGTCGAAGCGTGCGCGCCGGCGGACGGCGATCCGGGCGAACCGGGCGATCCGGCCACGTCGCACGCCGCCGCACCCGCCCCGCGCTTCTCCATCATGTGGCAGATCGAGCACAACGGTCCGTGGCATTGGGAGGTCGGCGAGAACGATCCGGGCCTGCACGTCACCGCGTTCGGCCCCGAATACCGCGACCACCACTGGTATACGGCGCTGGGTGGCGGCCGCGACTTCACGAGCGTGCCCGTCTCGTTCGCGATCACCGCCGGCGACTGGCAGCAGGCCGTCGCCGACATGACGCTGCACCGCCGCGCCCTGCGTCGCGCCAAGGCACGCGAACTCGGCCGCACCGCCCAATTCGAACGCACGCAGGGGCTCGTCGTCTACAACGACTACATGAACACGCTGTTCGGCGACCCGCGTCTCGACAAGGAGCTGCCGCTCATCGGCGGCGCGGCCAAGGCGGGCGCCGACGTGTTCTGCATCGACGCCGGCTGGTACGACAGCACCGACGGCGGCTGGTGGGACATGGTCGGCGAATGGGCGCCGTCCACGAACCGCTTCGGCGACGCCGGCCTGGCGGGCGTCGCGCGCGCGGTCCGCGACGCCGGCATGGGACTGGGCCTGTGGCTCGAACCGGAGGTCATCGGCGTCAAGTCGCCGCTCGCCGCCGCCCTGCCCGACGACGCGTTCATCACCCGCCATGGCGTGCGCGTATGCGACTCCGGACGCTACCTGCTCGACTTCCGCTCGCCCGCCGCGCGCGAGCACGTCACGCGCACCGTCGACCGGCTCATCGCCGACTTCGACGTCGTGTTCTTCAAATTCGACTACAACACGATCACCGGCGTCGGCACCGACCGCGACGCCGAATCGGTCGGCGGTGGTCTGCTCGACCACTGCCGCGCCTACCTCGACTGGCTCGACGACCTGCGCCGCCGTCACCCCGGCGTGATGATCGAGAACTGCGGTTCCGGCGCGATGCGCGCCGACTACGCGCAGCTGTCGCGCCTCGACCTGCAGTCCACGTCCGACCAGTGCGATCCGCTGATCTACGCGGCCATCGCCGCCGGCGCGGGTCTGACGATCCTGCCCGAACAGCAGGGCAACTGGGGGTATGCGCAGCAGGAGATGGACGACGAGACCGCCGTGCTCACGCTCGCGTCCGGCGTGCTCGGCCGCCTCTACCTGTCCGGATTCATCGACCGCATGGACGATGCGCGCCTCGCCCTGGTGCGCGACGCGATCGCGCTGCACCGCCGCGTCCTCGCCGAACAGGAGACGCTCGTCCCGTGGTGGCCCGCCGGACTGCCCGACTTCAACGGCGACTGGCTCGTCGCCGGCCTGCGCCCGCACACGGTCGCTGGCTGCGCCGGCTGCGGTCGCGGAGATGCCGGGGATGATGGCTGCGGTTGCGGCTCCTCTCCCGTGGATGCCGTCGGCCGCGACCGCTCGGCAGGATTGGTTGATTCCGTTGATTCGGCTGGTTCGGCTGATGCCGTCTCCTACGTGACGGTCTGGCGTCGCGCCGGCGCCGACACGATCGACCTGCCGCTGCCGGAGGGCCGGTCGATGACGCAGATCTTCCCGGATCCGTCCGTCCCGGACCATGCGCCGGACGCCGGCGTCTGGTCCGTCGACCGTGTCGACGATGCGACCGTGCGCCTCACGGTCGCCGACGCGTCGAAGCCGTCCGCCCGCATCTTCGCGGTGCGCTGACGCCGTTCCGTGCCCGTGTGGTTGTCACGTCTCTCTAAGCGAGGCAACCACACGGTCAGCTGGATGATTCTTCTCGCTGACGGCCGGTAAGCGAGGAATCGGTATGGGCTGGTCTTGGATTCTTCTCGCTGAGAGGGAGCCAGTGAGTATCTTCCGCGGTTGAGTCGGGAGTTCTTCTCGCTGGGAACGATTCAGCGAGATACCTGCAAGGGAATGCCGGTGATTCTTCTCACTGGGAATCCGTCAATGAGAAGAATCACCGGCTGGGTCGTGTGATGTTCTCGCTGACGGCCGGTAAGCGAGGAATCGGTATGGGCTGGCCTTGGATTCTTCTCGCTGAGAGAGAGTCAGCGAGCATCTTCTTCGGTTAGGTCGGGAGTTCTTCTCGCTTGAGCTCCGTCAACGGGGCATCGGTTGGTGCCGGCCACGGATTTGCCCCGCTGAGAAGGATTCAGCGGGGCTTCGGTATGAGTCAGTCTCGGATTTTCCCGGCTTCCAGCCGTGGAAATCAGGCGGTGAATTCGACGGCGACCCAGGAGACGGCGGGCATCGTCAGATGCAGCGTGCCGTCCGCGTCGGCGGCCAGGTCGGCGGCCGGGTCGAGGTCGACCGGCACGACCGTGTCCGGATTCTCGGCGGTGTTGGTCAGATACGGGTCGTCGCTGTGCAGCATGCGCGCGGCGGTCACCTGCACGCCGGCCGCAGCCGCGTCAGCCCCGGCCCCGGCCCCCGGCAGTCCGGCCAGCGACACGGCCACATCGTGCGCCGCGTTCAGGTCGCGGTTGACGGCGAGCAGCAGGCCGGTGCGCGTCGTCTCGTCCCAGGTGACGACGGCCTCGATCGCGTCGACCTCGCCGTAGCTGGCGGTCGCGATCTTCGGCGACGACACGGCCGGCACGTACGCGTCGCCGCGGGCGGCGCGAGCCGCGACGGCGAACGGGTAGAAGATCGTCTGCTTCCATGCCGGACCGTTCTCCTCGGCCATGATCGGCGCGATCACGTTGACGAGCTGGGCGCGCGACGCGGAGCGCACGCGGTCGCAGTGCTTGAGCAGCGTGATCATCAGCGACCCCTCGACCACCGCGTCGGCGGCCGTGTAGATGTCCTCGAGCAGGTGCGGGGCGACCGGCCACGGCTCGTGGTGGAGGCCGTTGTCGGAGTCCTCCTTCCACGCCTCCTCCTGCTCGTTCCACGCGTCCTGATACCACACGCCCCACTCGTCGAAGGAGATCGCGATGTCCTTGTCGCCGTGGTTGGCCTCCTTGGCCGTGTCGGCTTGGGCGGCGACGGTGTCGATGAAGTAGGCCATGTCCTCGCTGGAGGCGAGGAAGTCCTGCATGAGCGCGGCGTCGTGCGTGCGATGGCCGTGGTCGTGGTAGTAGGCGTGCGCGGACACGAAGTCGAGGTTCTGGTACGCCTTGGTGAGCACCTTGCGCTCCCATTCGCCGAACGTGGGCATGTGCGCGCTGGACGAGCCGCAGGCGACGAGTTCGAGGCCGGATTCGGCGAGCTTCATCGCATGCGCGACGCGGTCGACGGCCGCCGCGTACTCGTCGGGGCTCATATGGCCGACCTGCCACGGGCCGTCCATCTCGTTGCCGATGCACCACATCTTCACGTCCATCGGCTCCTCGATGCCGTTGGCGACGCGGCGGTCGGCGAGCGCCGTGCCGGGCGCGCCGTTGACGTATTCGAGTTCCTCGAGCGCGGCGTGCAGTCCGCGCGATCCCATGTTGACGGCGAGCATGATCTCGGTGCCGGCCTTGCGGCTCCACTTGTAGAAGTCGTCGATGCCCATCTCGTTGGTTTCGGTGCAGTGCCAGGCGAGGTCGCGGCGCACGGGGCGCTGCTCACGCGGCCCGGTGCCGTCCTCCCAGTTGTAGTTGGAGACGAAGTTGCCGCCCGGGTAGCGCACGCAGGTGACGCCGAGCTCCTTGACGAGGTCGAGGACGTCCTGGCGGAATCCGTCCTCGTCGGCCTGCGGGTGGCCGGGTTCGTAGATGCCGCCGTAGACGCAGCGGCCGAGGTGTTCGACGAACGAGCCGAACAGGCGGGCCGGCACGTCGGCGACGCGTGCGGTGGGGTCGATGCTGACGATGGCGTCGTCGCTCATGGTTGCTCCTTTGCTGGGTGGTTGGTTGCTTCGTTGCGATGTCGGTGATGTCGGTGATGTCGGTGATGTCGGTGATGTTGCTGAGGTCGGTGAGGTCCGGTCCGATGGCGTCGGACCGGACCTGGGCCGTCTGTCGGACCGCCGGCGTGCGTCAGACCGCGAACGCGGCTTCGACGGCGTCGTATTCGGCGGCGGTGATGGGCAGGATCGCGCCGTGGCGCTTCTTGAGCCCGCCGAAGTCGATGTCGTCGGCGACGGCCCAGTCGGCGGCGTCGCGGCTGGCGAGGTCGGCGCAGCGGAACGGCAGGTAGCCCTTGGCCTCCGCGTACTGGTCGCACATGAGGCCGTAGCGCAGGGCGCGTCCGTCGGCGGTGGTCTTGACGTCGGCGTCGTTGTAGCGGAACAGTTCGGGGCCTTCCAGATACATTTCGGAGTAGCGGCCGTTGCCGAGGATGTCGGTGAGGGTGCCGACGAACGACCAGACGTTCTCGTCGTCGGTGCGCGTCACCTCGTAGGCGCTCGCGTACGGGTTGCGGGTGCGTTCGATGGTGATCTCGGAGTCCTTGGAGGCGCGGTACCACCAGCCGTCGTCGTCGCGCAGCATCGTGGTGTCGATGATGGTGTGGCGGCGGTCGATCCATTTGACGGGGGCGGAGAATTCGCGGAAGTCGACGGTGGTCGCGTAGTACATGTTGGTGGGGTCGCCGAGTTCGTTGGCGAGCGGGTCGCCGGGTTCGCCGGCGTTGGTCTTGGTGGCCCAGAACACGATCCACTGTTCGCGGTCGGGGTCCCAGCAGGCTTCGGGCGCCCAGGCCATGCCGGCGCCGGGGATGGCGGAGGCGACGTCGACGAGGCGCGGTTCGCTCCAGTGGACGAGGTCGGGGGAGTCCCAGATGACGAGGCCGGTGGATCCGTTGACGGTGGCGCCGTCGTGGGGGCCCCATCCGCCGCGGTAGTGGATGGACAGGTCGGTGGCGACGATGTGGAAGCCGCCGCGCGGGTCGCGCACGATGTGCGGGTCGCGGGTGCCGCGTTCGCCGCCGGACCAGGTGAGGGCGGGGTCGCCGTCGGGGCGCAGGTCGTGCCAGTGGATGCCGTCGCGGCTGAGCGCGAAGTACAGCTGTTCGTCGGTGGGCTTCCTCTCGTCGCCGATGAAGTGCACGAACAGGTACGCTTCGGTGCGTGCGTCGGTCATGTGGTCTCCTTTGGTTGGTGGGTGGTCTGATGTGGTCCGTTCGTTGCGTCGGCGGTCCGGCGGGAATCGTGGATTGGTATGCGTCGCGACGATGCCGCCGCGTACGAATCCACGTTTTGGCCGGTCGTTTCGTGGATTGGTATGCTGTTTTGCCGTTCCGGCGCGTACATATCCACGTTCCGATCCGCCGGCCCCCCCGCTCAGGCGGTGGATTCGCGTGCGACGAGCGTGTAGCCGATGGTGGCGCGCGACGGGGGCGTGTCGTAGCCGCCGTCGGCGAGCTGGCCGATGCGCCGCGTGATCATGTCGAGCGCGAAGCGGGCGAGCTGGTCGAGGTCGACGCGGACGGTGCTGAGCGTGGGCGTCGCGTAGGCGCCGGCGCTGACGCCGTCGAATCCGATGACACGGATGTCGTCGGGGACGCGCAGACCGCGGTCGGCCAGTCCGCGGATGACGCCGAACGCCGCGTAGTCGTTCGCGCAGAACGCGCCGTCGAACGCGTCGCCGCCGTCGCGGCGGGCGTCGAGGATCGCGTCGGCGATCGCATGGCCGGCTTCGATGCCCATCGTCACGTCGTAGCCGTGGAACGTGACGGTCGGGTCGTACGGCAGGCCTGCGTCGAGGAGCGCGCCGCCGGCGCCGCGCAGCCGCAGTCCGTACGAGTGTTCGACGTGCGCGAGTTCGCCGCGCGGCACGTAGCCGCCGCCGACGATCGCGATGCGCCGGCAGCCGCGTTCGATGAGATGCTGGACGGCGGTGCGCGCGCCCTCCTCGTTGGGGAAGTTGACGGTGTCGACGCTGGGCGTCTCCTCGCAGCCGTCGATGAGGACGAGCGGGCGGCCGTCGTTCATGCGCGCGAGCGGCAGGTTGGTGCCCAGTCCGGACGCGTGGATGATCTCGCCGTCGAACAGCTGGCCGGAGAAGGGCGTGTGCGTCATGGCCTGCCGGGCCGCGTCGGGCGAGTAGTGGGTCTGTTCGACGAACGGGGTGAGGCCGCGTGCGCTGGTTTCGGTGGTGAGCGCCTGCACGAGCTTGGAGTAGAACGGCGAGTCGAATTCGTTGACGATGAGGTGGATGATGTTGCTGCGGCCCGATTTGAGCATGCTGGCGGTCAGGTTGATGCGGTAGTCGAGCTTCTCGGCGGCGGCGACGACCTTGGCACGCGTCGATTCGCGCACGCCCGGCTTGCCGTGCAGTGCGTTGGACGCGGTCATCGGGGATACGCCCGCCGCGGCCGCGACGTCGCGCAGCGTGGGTCTGGCGTTCGTCATGTCGTCTCCTTCCGACCTGATTGCGGGCTGATGATATGTAACGGTACGTAAAAAAATCGGGTTTGTAAAATCGGAGTTTCCTACGGGAAAATCGGCGTAAATCATTGCAAAATCAACCGACTCACCGTGCCGGACATCCACTTGAGTCAGTGCGTCATACGCATCATAATATGTACCGTTACATAGCAGTATCGCAGACACGGACGAAAGCAGGTCACGATGACGACGACGGCATCAGGCAACGCACTCCCGCAGGCATGGCGCCCGCCGATGGGCTGGAACAGCTGGGACTCGTACGGCACCACCGTCACCGAGGACGAGGTGCTCGCCAACGCGCGCTTCATGGCGGAGCATCTGCTCGCCGCCGGATGGGACACGCTCGTCATCGACATCGACTGGTACGACCCGACCGCGCGCGCCCACGGCTACAACGCGGACGCGCCGCTCATCCTCGACGGGTACGGCCGCCAGCTGCCCGACCCCGCCCGCTTCCCGTCCGCCGCCGACGGCCGCGGCTTCGCCCCGCTCGCCGCCGCCGTCCACGAGCTCGGCCTCAAGCTCGGCGTGCACATGATGCGCGGCATCCCACGCTTGGCCGTCGACCGCGACCTGCCCGTATACGGCACCGACTATACCGCGCGCGACATCGCCGACCTCGACCACGTGTGCAAGTGGAACCCCGACAACTACGGCCTGAACCAGAAGCACCCCGGCGCGCAGGCCTGGTACGACGCCCAGCTCGACCTGTTCGCCTCCTGGGGACTCGACTTCCTCAAGGTCGACGACATGCAGACCCCGTTCCACGCCGACGAGATCGCCGCCCACCATCGCGCCATCGCCAAGGCCGAAGCCAAGTACGGCCGCCCGATCGACCTGTCCCTGTCGCCCGGCGGATGGGTGTCCACCGGCTACGTCGACTTCCTGCGCGGCAACGCGCAGATGTGGCGCATCTCCGACGACCTGTGGGACCGCTGGGAGGACATCTACCAGCAGTTCGCCCGCCTCGCCCGCTGGGCCCCGTTCCAGACCACCGGCCACTGGGCCGACGCCGACATGGTGCCCTTCGGCCACATCGGCCTGCGCGCCGAACGCGGCGACGACCGCCAGTCGCGCCTCACCCCGGACGAGCAGCGCACGCTCCTCGCCCTCTGGTGCATGGGCCGCTCGCCGCTCATGGTCGGCGGCGACCTGCCCACCAGCGAACCCGACACGATCGCCCTGCTCGCCAACCCCGCGCTGCGCGAGGTCCTCGCCGGCTCGACGAACAACCACGAGACCGTGCGCGAGCGCATCTTCGCACGCTGGTGGGAGGACGACTCCTACCGCGGCGAATTCATCGTATGGGCCGCCGACGCCGCCGACTGGGCCGACGGCACCCCGTCCGCGCATCCGGGCGGCCACTACGCGGCCCTGTTCTGGACCGGCGACGACGACTTCGACATCGGCGGCAACATCCAGCTGCAGTCCATCGTCGGACTCGACGCGCGCGACGACGACTGGACGCTCACCGACCTGTTCGCCGGCATGCCCGGCGGCGACGCCGACGTGCGCATCGAAGGCGAGGGCGCCGACCGCATCATCACCGGCACGATCCCCGCCCACGGCGCGCTGTGGGTCGCCCTCGACCGCAAGTAGCCGCAACCCGACCGCACGCAGACCGCACCCGGACCGCGACCCCGGACACGCAGCAAAGGAACGCACCATATGACCGACCGCATCACCGCCACGCTCGACAAGACGGGCGAACGCGCCATCAGCACCGACCTGTGGGGCCTGTTCTTCGAGGACATCAGCCACTCGGCCGACGGCGGCCTCAACAGCGAACTCGTCCAGAACGGCGCCTTCGAATACGACCGCAGGGACAACCGCGACTGGTCGAACTACACCGCATGGCGCAAGACCGTGCCCGCCGGCTCCCTCGCCGCGTTCGGCATCGGCGACGCGTCGCCGCTCGCCGTCGAGAACCCGCACTACGCGATCGTCGAGACCGTCCGCGTCGACGGCGGCGCGCCCGCGCTGGAGAACATCGGATTCGACGGCATGACGCTGCGCGCCGGCGAAACGTACGACTGCACGCTGTGGGCGCGCGCCCACGGCGGCCCCGCGCCCATCGACGTCGCCCTGACCGGCGACGACGGCGCCATGCTCGCCGCCGCCACGCTGACCGCCCCCGCATCCGCCGCCGACGGCGACTGGACGCAGCTGCACGCCGTCCTGACCATCCCCGCCGGGGCCGGCGATACCGGCGACGCGGACGGATCCGCCGACGGCGCGGCCATGCCCGTCATCGCACGGCAGGGCATGCTGCGCGTCGCCTTCCCGACCGTCGGCGTCATCGACATCGACTTCGTCAGCTGCGAGCCGCGCACCACCTACCGCGGACTCGAACACTTCCGCCCCGACCTCGTCGAGGCGCTCGCCGACCTGCACCCGCGGTTCATGCGCTTCCCCGGCGGATGCATCACGCACGGCCTCGGACTCGACAACATGTACCGCTGGCCGCGCACGATCGGCCCCGTCGAACACCGTCCGCACGACTTCAACACGTGGGGCTACCACCAGTCGTTCCGCATCGGCTTCTACGAGTACTTCCGCCTGTGCGAGACGATCGGCGCCAAGCCGCTGCCCGTGCTCCCCGCCGGCGTGAGCTGCCAGAACACCAGCCAGGGGCCCGTCCCGATCGCCCTCGAGGACATGCCCGCCTACATCGACGAGGTGCTCGCCCTCATCGACTTCTGCAACGCCGACCCCGCCGACAACGAATGGGCCGCCAAACGCGCCGAGATGGGCCACCCGGAGCCGTTCGGGCTCGAATACCTCGGCATCGGCAACGAGGACCTCATCGACGACGTGTTCAAGGACCGCTTCGCCCGCATCCACGACGCCGTCGCCGCGGCCCACCCCGAGATCACGATCGTCGGCACCGTCGGGCCGTCCCCCTCCGGCGCCGACTACGAGGCCGGCTGGGCGTACGCGCGCGAACGTCACCTGCCGATCGTCGACGAACACTCCTACCAGGCGCCCAGCTGGTGGTTCCACAACCTCGACCATTACGACCGCACCGACCGCAACGGCCCCAAGGTGTACCTCGGCGAATACGGCTCCTGGGGCACGCAGCTCATCAACGGCCTCGCCGAAGCCGCGTTCATGGGACGCATGGAGCTCAACGGCGACGTCGTCGCCATGGCCTCCTACGCGCCGCTGTTCGCCAAGAACGGCCACAACAGCTGGGACCCCGACCTCATCTACTTCGACAACGAGCGCGTCCACCACACCGTCAGCTACTGGGTGCAGCAGATGATCGCCTCCACCGCCGCCGACACCGCATGGCCCGTCGCCCTCGACGGCCCGACCACGTTCCGCCGCACCCTGCCCGACACGCTGCGGCTGCGCCTCAACGGCGGCGCCCACGCCGACTTCGCCGACCTCGCGCTCACCTGCGCCGACGGCCGGCGCTTCGACCTGCCGCCCGTCGCCTACCGCGGCAACGGCCCCGTCGACCTGCCGCTGCCCGACGGCCTGACCGCCGACGCGTACACGATCGAAGCGACCGTCACCTACCACGAAGGCATGTGGGGCGTGCAGATCGAATCCGGCGACGTGGACGGCCCCGACCACAGCCGCACCTCCCTCGGCCGCGGCTTCGGCCTCGACCTCATCCGCGACGGCTGCGGCTACCAGCTGGCCGGCACCGAAGTGTCGATGGACATGGTCCGCCCCGGCACCGTCTGGCACGTGCGCATCGACGTCGCCGACCGCGGCGAGACGATGGCGCTGACCATCGACGGCAGGCCGGTCGCCTCCGGCCGCGAGACCGCCGACGAGCCGCGCCGCACCGTCACCGTCGCCCGCGACAGCGCGGCCGGCATCGACTACATCCGCATCGTCAACGCGCTCGCCGACCCCGTCGACGTGGACCTCACGCGGATCCTCGACGCGCTCGACGTGCCCGCCGCGGCACGCGCCGTCGTCACCGCGCACGTCCTCGCCGGCGACGACCCGTACGCGGGCGAACGCGGCGTCGAAGCGCCGGTGCGGCCCGTCGCACACGACGTGACGCTCGCCTCTGGGACGTACACGGCGCCCGCGTGGTCGTTCACCACGCTCGCGGTGCGGCGCTGACGCGACGGGGCGGCAATCATCATCCTCGCCGGAGCGCACCGTGCGTTCCGGCATGACGCAAGGAGCAAGCATGTCGGCGCAGGACGGCGGCATCATCGACCAGACGAACCAGAACGGAACGGACGCTTCCGGAACCCGCGCGGCCGGAGCATCCCCGACTGAAGCATCCCCGACCGGCACCAGCAAGGCGAGCCGCGCGCTCGACGCGGCGGTCACCCGCTCCGACCGCAGGCGCATCACCCTGCCGCAGGCCGTCGGCTACGGCGTCGGCGACTTCTACGGCGGCGGCCAGCTGACCATCATCTCCACGTACCTGGCGCTGTTCTGGACGCGCTTCTGCGGCATGGACATCGCCACATCGCAGTCGGTGATCGGCCTGAGCGCGCTCGTCAGCGCCCTCGCCGCGCTCCTGTTCGGCGTGCTCGACGACAATCTGTACCGCTACAATCTGGGCCGTCGGTACGGTCGGCGCCGACTGCTGCTGCTCATCGTCTCGCCGTTGCTGCTCACCGGCGTGTTCCTGTGGATCCCCGGCCTGCCGCTGGCCGTGTACGCGCTCGCCTACGTGACGTGGGTGGTGCTCGCGCAGCTGTTCGCCACCGCCTACAACCCACTGCCCGGCGAGATGACGCCCGACTTCACCAGCCGCACCACGCTGTCCACCGTGCGCCTGTTCATCTCCACCGGCGCCGGCACGCTCATCCCGCTCGTCGGCGCGGCCGTGCTCGGCCTGACCGGCGAGGAGCGGCCCGGCGGCTACATGGCGTTCACGATCGGCGTGACCGTCCTGTTCGCGCTCGCCGTGCTGTGCACGTGGCGCTTCACGTGGGAGATGACGCCGGAGGAGGCCGGATTCGGCGCGTACGCGCGCGGCGAGATCCGCGAGGGGCATATCGGCGTGGCCGGATGGTGCCGTCGCGCGGTCAAGGTGCTGCGCGAGTACGCGAGCACGCTGCGCGTCGCCGAATTCCGCCGCCACCTGTCGATCTACCTGCTCGTGCAGGTGTCGATGGACGTGTTCGGCCAGACGTTCGTGTTCTTCGTCGTCTACGACTGGAACCGCACCGCCGCGTTCGCCTCGCTGCTGCTGGGCTGCACGGCCGTCTCCCTGCCGCTGATGCCCCTGTTCGGCGTGGGCATGACCCGCCTCGGCCCCAAGCGCATGTACGCGATTAACTTCGCCGGATGCCTCGTCGGCGCGCTGTGGCTGTTCGCCGCGTGGATGCTCTCGCCCACCGGCGCGATGCGCGGCCTGCTGCCCGACGCCGCATGGACGGTGTCCGCCGTCGCCGGCGCGCTGTGGTTCTTCGCGTTCAAGGCGCTGTGCGGCTACCTGCCGTGGGCCGTGTTCCCCTACATCGCCGACATCGACCAGATCGTGACCCGCCGCTACCGTTCGGCCACGTTCTCCGGCATCCAGGCGTCGTTCCGCCAGCTCGGATCGGGCATCGCGACGATCGCGGTCGGCTTCGTGCTGTCCGCGGTCGGCTTCGACTCGACGCTGTCCGCCGACGCGCAGCCGGCAACGGCGCGCATCGGCCTGGGTGCGGTGATGCTCGGCTGGTTCGCCTGCGCGATGGCGGTCTGCTGGTTCGTCTCCTCCCGCCTGACGATCGACCGCCGCACCGACGGCGTCGTCCTCGCCGAGATCGACCGCCTGCGTGCCGGCGGCTCCAAGGCCGACGCCGCCGACGACACCCGCCGCATCGTCGAACGCCTCACCGGCATCCCCTACGACCGCTGCTGGTAGACGGACCATCCGACGGTACGCCCGGCCCGTCGCCTAGACTGGGGCGCATGAGCAAGCATCACCGCGACCGCAGCTGGGCCCCGGCCCCCGACGCGCTCCCCGAAGACGCGCACGTCATCGACAACCACACGCACGTCGCCTCCGTCGTGCCGTTCGCCCGCGCCATGGCGCACGAGGCCGCCGAGAAAGGCCAGCCCGACGTGCCCGTCTACAGCGTCGACGAACTGCTCGACCAGGCCGCCGCCGTCGGCGTGAGCGGCATCATCGACTCCGGCTGCGAACTGCCCGACCTCATGACCGCCATCGACATGGCGGTCGACCATCCCGGCCGCGTCCATGCCGCCATCGCCATCCACCCCAACGAATCCGTCAAACACGGCCACCGCGCCGCACCCGGCCCCGACGGACTGCCCGTCCGCTACAAACCGCACCACGACGTCCCCTTCGACGAGGCGATGGCCGAGGTCGCCCGCCTCGCCCGCGCCCACCCGCAGCAGGTCGTCGCCATCGGCGAGACCGGCATGGACCTGTTCCGCACCGGCGAGGACGCCAAGGAACTCCAGCGCGAGGCGTTCCGCGCCCACATCGTCCTCGCCAAGGAGCTCGACCTGCCCATGCAGATCCACGACCGCGACGCGCACACGGAGGTCATCGACACCCTCCTCGCCGACGGCGCGCCCGAACGCACCGTCTTCCACAGCTACTCCGGCGACGCCGCCATCGCCGAAGTCGCGCGTGAACACGGCTGGTATCTGAGCATGTCCGGCACGTGCAGCTACAAGGGCAACGACGGCATCCGCGAATCCGCGCGCATCGTCGGCCTCGACCACGTCATGGTCGAAACCGACGCCCCCTACCTGACGCCCATGCCGTACCGCGGCCGCACCAACGCGCCCTACATGATCCCGTACACGCTCGCGGCGCTCGCCGACGTGTTCGACATGCCGGTCGCCGACGTGGCGCGCGGCACCCGCCGCACCACGCGCGAGGTGTACGGCATCTGACGGCGGCGACGGCTGCGCGACGTTCCCCGTCGTAGGCATCCGGTCACGTATCGACCCGATCGCGACCGGATGCCGATACCGGTGGTCCGATTCAGGCGACGGTCCTATACTGGCCCGCTATGTCGAGGGCAGACCCAACGGAAGGGCCGTCGGCCGGCCCCCGCAGGAGGTGTGCGACCGCGGGGAGAGTCCCCGCCAAGGGGGTGCCATGACCGAACGCCAAGCCGAAAACCGATCCGAAAACGAAACCGAAGCCGACCTCGAAACCCAGACCGGAACCCAACCCGAAACCCAACCCGAAAACGTCCCGGAACCCACGCTGCTCAAGGCCTCGGCGTTCACCAACGCGCCCAAGGTGGCCGTCTCCCGGCACACGCTCACCAAGGCGGAACGCCGCGAACTCGACCGTCGGCGCAGGGCCGGCGAAGCGCGCGAGCGCCGACTGGCCCGCGCCGCCGCCCGCGGCCCGCTCGGCCGCTGGTGGACGCGCCGCCAATCCGGCCCCGACCGGGTCACGCCGGCGATGATGCTCGTCGCGCTCGGCGTCGTCTACGGCGACATCGGCACGTCGCCCCTGTACACCGCGCAGACGTTCCTCGCCGGCCAGGGCGGTCTGGCGAACACGGACCGTGCCGCGGTGCTCGGCCTGCTGTCGCTCGTGTTCTGGTCGATCACGCTCATCACGACCGTCAAATACGTGCTGGTCGCGATGCGCATCGACAACAACGGCGAGGGCGGCATCTTCGCGCTCTACTCGCTGATCCGCCGGCATGGCGCGTGGCTCGCCGCGCCCGCGATGCTCGGCGGCGCCGCGTTCCTCGCCGACTCGGTGCTCACACCCGCCGTGTCGATCAGCTCCGCCGTGGAGGGCCTGCGCACGCTGCCGCCGCTCGAACCGCTGCTGGCCGCCGACCCGCAGGTCACGCTCATG
Source organism: Bifidobacterium samirii (assembly GCF_003952945.1). GTDB lineage: Bacteria > Actinomycetota > Actinomycetes > Actinomycetales > Bifidobacteriaceae > Bifidobacterium > Bifidobacterium samirii. The sequence goes on along the minus strand of NZ_QXGK01000002.1, from coordinate 191,158 downwards.
GTCACGGTCGCGATCATCGTGCTCCTGTTCGCGGTCCAGTCGCGCGGCACGGAGCGCATCGGCCGCGTGTTCGGCGCGACCGTGCTCGTCTGGTTCACGTTCCTCGCGGTCGTGGGCGCCGCGAACCTGTCGCGCGACTGGAGCGTGCTCGCCGCGCTCGACCCCGCGTACGGCATCCGCTTCCTGTGCTCCGACCATAACCGCGCCGGCATCGCGATCATGGGCACCGTGTTCCTGTCCACGACGGGCGCCGAAGCGCTCTACTCCGACATGGGCCACGTCGGCCGTGGCAACATCCACGCCACATGGCCGTTCATCAAGGTCGCGCTCGTCCTGTGCTACTTCGGCCAAGGCGCGTGGATGCTGCGGCATCATGACGATCCGGCGCTCGTCGGCGTGCGCGGGCTCAACCCGTTCTTCCGCATGATGGCTCCCGACGTGCGCTACGCGGCCGTCGCGCTGTCGGTCGCGGCGGGCGTGATCGCGTCGCAGGCGCTGATCACCGGCGCGTTCACGATGGTGTCGGAGGCGACGCGGCTCGACTGGATGCCGCACCTGCAGGTGCGCTATCCGGCGAGCACACGCGGCCAGCTGTACATTCCGGTCGTCAACGGCGTGCTGTGCGCGTCGACGCTGATCGTGCTCGCGCTGTTCCGCGATTCGGAGCGCATGTCGGCCGCGTACGGGCTCGCGTTGACGGTGACGATGATCACGACGACCGTGCTGCTGGCCGTCCACCTGTGGCATGCGGGCCGTCGCGCGGGTGCGGTCGTGTTCTGCGTCGTGTTCCTGACGATCCAGCTGATGTTCTTCGTCGCGTCGATGGCGAAGTTCCTGCACGGCGGCTGGTTCACGATGCTGCTGACCGCGGCGATCCTGTTCGTCATGTACACGTGGCATGTGGGCACGCGGATCGAGCATGCGCAGCGCCGCCATATGGCGCGCGCCGACTTCCTGCCCGCGCTGGAGCGGCTGCACGCCGACGGGAGCATCCCGTATTTCGCCGACAACATCGTGTATCTGAGCCCCGATGCGGATATGACGCGGCTGGGCACCGACATGTTCTTCTCGATCTTCGCCGACCATCCCAAGCGCGCCCGCGCCTGGTGGGCCGTGTCGGTGCACACGACCGACGAGCCGTTCACCCGCGAATACGCGGTCGAACGCTTCGGCACCGACCATCTGTTCCGCGTCGATATCCGGCTCGGGTTCAAGGTGTCCCAGTCGATTCCCGCCTACCTGCATCAGATCATGCACGATCTGGGTGCGTCGGGCGAACTGCCCGCCCAACGGTCCGTGTATCCGAAGATCGACGCCGACCCGCACATCGGCACGATCCGCTACGTGCTCATCCACAAGGACCTGATGCCCGAATCGAAGGTGTCGCCGGGCGGCGAGCTGGCCCTGCGCACCAAGTACGCGATCCGCCGGCTGGCCGGCTCGCCGGTCCAGTGGTTCGGACTGGCCGCGTTCAATCCGCTCGTCGAAGTGCAGCCGCTGTTCATCGCGACCCGGCGTCCGCCGCGCCTGCGCCGCGTCGACCCCGTCGACTGAGCGGCCGGTCGCCGCCGGCCGGTCGTGCCCGTCCGCCTCCTAGAATGGACGGCATGACCGGAACCATCCCCACGCTCGACCGGATCGACGAGCTGCATCGCGCCATCGCCCCCTCCGAGGCGGCCTACGACCTCATCCACACGCACTGCGTGATCGTCGCGACCATCGCCTGCCAGCTGGCCCGACGCCAGAACGCCCTGTTCATGCGCCGCTGCACGCTGCCCGCGGAAGGCGCGGCCGCCGTGCCCGCCAGCGGCGGCGTCGAAGGCGGTCAGGTGCCGCCGCGACTGCTCGACGAGCATCTCGTGCTCATCGGCGGCCTGCTGCACGACATCGGCACCTACCGCGTGCTCAAGCACGGCGGCGAGGACGGCGAGCCGCTCAAATTCGACGGCGACCGCTACATCCAGCACGGTCTGCTCGGCTACGAATACCTGCTCGAGAACGGCGTGGACGAGTCGATCGCCCAGTTCGCGCGCAACCACACCGGCGTCGGCCTCACCCGCGAGGCCGTCGTCGAACAGGGCCTGCCGCTGCCGCCCGACGACTACGTGCCGGTCAACCTCGAACAGGAGACCGTCATGGTCGCCGACAAGTACCACAGCAAGTCCACGCCGCCCAAGTTCCTCACCGTCGACGCGTACATGCGCAAGGCCGCCCGCTTCGGCGAATCCAACCGCCGCCTGTGGCTGGAGATGGTCGAACGCTACGGCCGCCCCGACATCCCGGCGCTCGCCGAGCAGTACCACATGCGCCTGGTCGACTGACCCGCGGCCGCAACACGGGAAAGGCGGTTCTTCCGTGTCCGAGGTGCAAGATTGCGCGGATCCATTCCGCGCGTGACGGAAACCGAATGGACACCGGATTCGCAACGGGCTTCATGGCGGCGGCATGGATTCTCCGAGGGCCGGTTGCCGGGTGTTTTCCCGTGTGAGGGGAGAAAACGGGGCCTTGCACGCTTCTTTCGGCGATCTGAGGGGACGGGACGGTCGGAGATTCGGGTCCCGTTGGCCCCTTTTGAGCCGGAAACCCTTGGAATCCGGTCTTCGGATCGGAGGAATCCTTCCCCTCAGTTCGCGAAAAGAAGCGTGCAAGGTCCTGATTTTTCCCCTCGGATCGGAAATTCATGCTGATTCGGCCGGTGACGGGCGCCTTCCCGGCCGTATAAGCACTTGGCCGAGGCTCCGCACGGCAGGTGCCGGCGGTATTCCGCATACTGAGGGCAGATTCTCGACTTCGCACGGTGCTATACGGCAAACTGAGGGCACTCGTACTCTCCGCAACCGTCACATGCGGCGCAACATTTGGCCAAGGTCTAAGGGGCATGGCAGGTGTAGGGAGAGCGCACCTGCCCTCAGTTTGCCGTATAGCATCTCGCAGATGCCGGAATCTGCCCTCAGTGTGCCATATACCACTTCGCGCCTGCGGTATCGGATGCCTGAGCCGCGGCGGTTACCCGATACGCGAAGAGCCCGCCATGAAGGCGGGCTCTATGCATATCCGGAACCGGTGCGGAGGACCGGCGCGGCCGTGGCCTGCGGCCGCGCCGATGCCGTCACTCGCTCAGATATGTGACCGTCTCGGCGATCTCGGCGACCTCGTCGTCGGCGGTGACGATGACGACGCAGCGCTTCGGATCGCCGTGGGTGAGCGCCATCAGCGCGCGCAGCACGACGACCGCGTCGTCGGCGTCGAGTCCGCCGGTCGGCTCGTCGGCGACGATCACCTCGGCGTCGCAGCTGATGGCGCGCGCCACGGCCACGAGCCGGCGTTCGACGGCCGGCAGCTTGGCGAGCGGCGCGTTGGGCGTCTGCGAGTCGAAGCCGACGCGCTGCAGCAGCTCGCGCGCGTACACCGGCTTCGGCTTGAGGAACGTGCGTCCGGACGCGTCCATCGCGTACAGCAGGTTCTGCTCGGCGTTGAGGTCGTCGCGCACCGCGTAGCGCTGCGGGATCACGCCGATGCGATGCGCGAGCAGCTCGCCCGGCTCGATCTCGAGCACGTTGAGGCTCTTGTTCATGACCGCGCCGTCGGTGGGGCGCATCATGCCGGTGACGACGCTCATCAGCGCGATGCGCTCGTCGTTGCCGCGCACGCGGATCGCGTGGATGTGGCCGGCGCGGAATTCGGCGCTGACCCGGTCGATGATGTTGCGGCCGGTCTTGTGGTCGGCGACGGTGACCTTCGCGAGCGCCAGCGCCGGATAGTCGCGCAGCATGTCGTTGACGTTGCCGCGCTGGCGCAGTTCGGCGTCGAGTCGCGCCGACAGGCGCAGCGTCGGTTCGACGCCGGGGGCGGCGGGCGTGGCGGTCGATGTGGCCGCTTCGGGGGAGTGGGCGTCGGTTCCGGTTGTCTGCTCGGCCGGTTCGGCCGGTTCCGCGTCGTGTTCGGCTTCGGCTCCGTCGGACGTCTCGGCGTCGTCGTCCGTCGTGGCGGTCGCGAGGGCGAGCGTCTCGTTGACGCGCGCCGCATTGGCTTCGACGACGTCGTCGGTCGCCGGAACGGCTGCCGGCGTCTCGTCGTCGGCGACGCCGTCCGTGACGGCTGCGCCGTCGTCGGCCTCGTCGTCCGCGGCGATGTCGTAGTCGATGCCCGCGTCGGCGATGTCGTCGAAGACGATGCTGATCGCGTCGAACGCCTCGTCGGCTTCGACGCCGGCTTCGACGCCGTCGGCGGTTTCATCCGCGGTTTCGGCTTCGGTGGTCGCGTCCGCGTCCGTCGTCGTGCGCTCGGCAGCGTCGGTCGTCTCGTCCGTGGCGGCGTCGCGCGCGTCGGTCGTCTCGTCGTCGATGGTCGGTTCGCTCATGGTCTGGTCCTTTGCGCTCGGGTCGGTCTGGTCGGTCGTCGTGCCGTCGATGACGGCGTCGTCGCGGGTCATGCGCGCGCCTCCCCATCGTCGGTCGGGTCAGCGGCGGACTCGCCGTCGGCGTCATCTGCCGCGGCGGCGGCGTCGGTCTCGGCGGAGGCGTCCGCATCGGAGGCCGCGTCATCGTCGGCGTTCCAGCCGTCGCGTGCGGCGAACAGCGACGCGGGGGAGACGAACGCGGGACGCAGGCCGGTGGCGAGTGCGAGCACGACGAGCGTGCCGACGAGGATCCACACGAGACGCCAGATCATCGACGCGGCGGGCACGGCCGCGTATTCGGGGGCGAACGCGGCGGCCAGCGGCTTGACGCCGACGATGGCGGCGAGCAGGCCGACCACGCCGCCGGCGGCGACGGGGATCATGCCCTCGAGCGCGAACTGCCAGCCGATGCGGCCGCGGGTGACGCCCGAGGCGAGCGCGAAGCCGATCTCGCCGCGGCGGCGGGCCACGCCGGCCAGGGCGAGCGCGAGCAGCGCGACCGCGCCGACCGCGAGCAGGATCGGCGTGGCGACGTCGGTGCGGGAGGCGAGCGCCTTGATCGGCACGATGCCCTGCTCGTAGTCCTCGATCGCGGGGGAGGTCATCTCATAGCCGTCGGGGATTTTCTCGGCGACGTCCTTCTTGTAGGTCTTGTAGTCGTCCATCGAGGAGAAGTCGAACTCGTAGCTCAGGTCGGGGATGGACCAGCCGCTGCCGGACGAGTCGGACATGCCGGATTCGTCGAACGTGGCATAGGCGACGTAGATCGCGTTGTCGCGGTTGTCCTTGGCGAGCTTGGCGTCGGAGCCGTAGCCGGCCGGCGCGTCGTCGTCGACGTACTCGTAGATGCCGCGCACGACGAACGTGACGGTCTTGGACTTGTCGGACGGGGCGGCGACGGTGATCTCGTCGCCGACCTTGAGACCGTTCTCGTCGGCGAGCGCCTGCGAGATGAGCGCGCCCTTGGGGGCGGAGCCGGAGTAGCTCAGATGCTTGCCCTTGACGACCTTGTAGCGGCCCAGCTCGTTCTTGCGCGCCGTGTCGACGGACGTGAACGCCTTGAGCGTGAATTCGCCGCCGGTCTTGTCCGCATTCTGGTCATCGCTGCCGGCGATGGCCTTGGCGGAGCCGTCGGTCTGGCGCACCGGCACGGAGGCCGAGGCGCTCAGGCCGCCCAACGTGATGCTGTCGGACAGGACGACGCGGTAGAAGTCGTTGTAGTCGTCGAGCGTGAGATAGTTCTTCGTCCAATCCGGGTCGGCGCCGTCGCGTTCGGCGAGCTTGTCGGCGCTCATGCGCACGACCGAATCGGGCCCCAGCAGGCTGCGGTTGGAGACGGCGGTGTCTCGGGCCTGACCGACGGCCAGGCCGAACAGCATGCCGAACGCGACGATCAGTGCGATCAGTGCGCTCGACAGCGTGCGCCAGTGGTGGCGCGTCAACTGAATCCAGGCGTTCCTGAGAACGAACATACGGCTTCTCCAGTTCTCTGCAAGGCGGCTCGGGCCGTACGGTGCGTGCCGTGCGGCGGCGCTGCCCTCATGCTATGCGTTGGTGCTACGCGTTCGGTGGTATACGTTGGCCGGGACGTCGCCGTCCGATCCGGCCCGCACGGCGTCCGACGGCGGCCGGTGCACGCGGGCGGCCCGTCGGACGGCGGAGGCATCCCGGCGCACCACTATGGCCGCGTCCCGTGTATGTTTTCTTGCCGGAATCTACTCTAGCCCTGTACTTTCGCTGAAAGAACCCTGAGAACGGGGAAACTCCCGCGGTTGCGACGAGGACGCCGGCGTTCCGGGCGGACCTTGGGGCGGCTCAACGCCCTCTGTTACACTGACGAACGGCGGAGCATGCCGTCTTTCCGGACGGCGAAGTCCGCGACCAGGACGGACAGGAGGCGTATTCATGGCAAGTCGGCACGCGCAGGGCGGCAAACAGCCCAATCTCGGATGGCGCCGCACCGGACCGCAGCACGCACTCGGCTACCGGATCTCGCACCGACTGCTCTCCGGCATCGTCATGGCCGTCATCGCGGCGCTCGCGTTCTCCGGCACGTTCGCGGCGGCCACGCTCGCCGACATCAGCCGCGTCGTCGACGACAACAAGATCCAGGTCATCGCGCAGGACGACAAGGACGACGACGAGAACCAGCTGGTCGACCCGTACGCGAACGAGCCGATCGACATCCTGCTGATCGGACAGGACACGCGCGACGGCGACACGAACGCGGCGATCGGCGGCGGCGAGACTGAAGGCGGCCTGCACAACTCCGACACGGTGATGATCCTGCAGCTCGCGGCCGACCGCAAGAGCGCGAATCTGGTGTCGCTGCCGCGCGACCTGATCGTCGACGTGCCCGCCTGCCAGACGACGACCGGCACGATCCCCGCCCAGTACAGCGTCATGCTCAACACGATCTTCCCGAACGCGTACGCGCAGGGCGGCGACCTCGCGTCGGCGGCCAGCTGCACGATGAGCATGGTCAACTCGCTCAGCGGCATGAACATCCAGAACTTCATGGTCGTCGACTTCGGCGGCCTGGTGAACATGATCAACGCGATCGGCGGCGTCGACATCTGCATCCCGGTCGACACGGTCGACTCGTACACCGGCCTCAACCTCGCCAAGGGCGTGCAGCACCTCGACGGCCTGACCGCCACCCAGTACGCGCGCATGCGCCACGGCACCGGCACCGACGGCTCCGACACGATGCGCACCACGCGCCAGCAGTACCTGATCAAACGCCTCATCACGACCGCGTTGCAGAAGAACCTGATCACGCAGACCGCGCAGCTCTACCAGCTGGCGAAGTCCGCGCTCGAATCCGTGCAGATGAGCTCCGGCCTGGCCGACGTGATGACGCTCGCGGGCCTGGCGATGAGCATGAAGGACTTCAACGTCTCGCACCTGTACTCGCAGACCATCCCGATCGTGCCGTGGACGTACGACGCGAACCGCAGCATGCTCGCCGACGGCGCGGAGGCCGTGTGGGAGAAGCTGCGCAACCATCAGCCGCTGGTCGAGGAGCAGTCGACCGACACGACGACCGACGGCGGCGCGACGGACGGTACGACGACCGGCGACGGCGCGACGACGGATGGCGGCGCGACCGACGGCACGACCGCCGACGGCGGGTCTACGGACGGCGGCGCTACCGGCGACGGGTCGACCTACAACGAGCGCACCGGCGTGATCACGATGGCCGACGGCACGCTGATCGACGCCGAGACCGGCGGCACGATCGATCCGGAGACCGGCGCGATCCGCGACGCGGTGACCGGCCAGTTCATCGGCCTCGCCAACCGCTACCTCGAGATCGACGTGTGCGGCATGGCGTGACGTCGCATCCCCATGCGCCCCGGCGGGCCGCGGACCGTGAGTCCGCGGCCCGCCGTCGTATATGCGGCTGGCCGGGCGGGCGCGGCCGACCGTGCGCCGATGACGGAATGGGTGCAGCCGTCGGCCGATCCGCGGCGGTCGTGGACGCCCGTCCGAGTTGTGGACGGCGGGCGCGCGCCAAACGGACCGGCGCATAGGATGGGCATCAGTTTTGAGGACAAAATCCTCACGCTTGAGACCACCCGGGCTTGGCTGCCCGGACCCCAAACGCGCAGGAGGCCATCGACCGGGGGACCGGCCGGGGAGGCGGAACGCGCAACCACAACGACACCGTGCGCCCGTTCGTGCAAGGGCGCGCAAGTTAAAGGAGTGCTTACATGGCTGCACAGATCTGGTACGAGAACGACGGCGATCTTTCGGTGCTCGCGGGCAAGAAGGTCGCGATCATCGGCTACGGCTCCCAGGGCCACGCCCACGCGCTGAACCTGCGCGACTCCGGCGTCGACGTAGTCGTCGGCCTGCGCCCGACCTCCAAGTCCGTCGCCTTCGCCCAGGAGCAGGGCCTCGAGGTCAAGTCCGTCGCCGAGGCCGCGGCCGACGCCGACATCGTCATGATCCTGGCCCCCGACCAGCACCAGCGCAACATCTGGAAGAACGACATCGAGCCGAACATCAAGCCGGGCGCGGCCGTCGCGTTCGCCCACGGCTTCAACATCCACTACGGCTACATCAAGCCGTCCGAGGACCACCCGGTCTTCATGGTCGCCCCGAAGGGCCCGGGCCACATCGTGCGCCGCGAGTACGCCGCCGGCCGTGGCGTGCCGGTCGTGGTCGCCGTCGAGCAGGATCCGCGCGGCGACGGCTGGGCGCTGACCCTGGCCTACGCGAAGGCCATCGGCGCCCTGCGCGCCGGCGCCATCAAGACCACCTTCAAGGAGGAGACCGAGACCGATCTGTTTGGCGAGCAGAACGTGCTGCTCGGCGGCGTCAACAAGCTCGTCGAGATGGGCTTCGAGGTCCTCACCGACGCCGGCTACCAGCCGGAGATCGCCTACTTCGAGGTGTGCCACGAGCTGAAGATGATCGTCGACCTCATGAACGAGGGCGGCCTGAACAAGGACCGCTGGTCCTGCTCCGACACCGCCCAGTACGGCGACTACGTCAACACCGTCATCTCCGAGGACTGCCGCGAGCGCATGGAGTACCACCTCAAGCGCATTCAGGACGGCTCCTTCGCCAAGGAGTTCATCGACGACCAGGACGCCGGCGCCCCGAAGTTCAAGGCCCTGCAGGAGGAGTACTCCAACGTCCGCATCGAGACCGTCGGCCCGAAGCTGCGCGCCATGTTCTCTTGGAACAACGAGGCCGCGAAGGACGCCGACGAGGCCAACTCCTTCACCGGCAAGATCGCCCGCGCCCAGGTCCAGGAGTGATTCCTCCCCGGTCGTGACCGATCGGCCGGGTGACCATCTAACTGGCTGAGACATGAGGCCGCCGTTCCCATCCCCGGGGACGGCGGCCTCCGTCGTGTTCCGGCGTCCCATCGGGATCGGCCTTGCCCGGTTGCGTTCCGAGACGACCGACAAAAGCGCCGGCAAGGGGCACAGCGCCTTGCCCGGTGTGTTCCGAGACGACCCGCTCGGCCTGCTTCCACTCGACGTCTCCCGGGCGACACTCCCGGATTGGTCATACATAACGCCGGTTATGTCCCGAATCGGGCCGGTTTTGGCGTCTATCGCGCGTTCTGTACGCCCATTCCGGGTGTGTCCCATCCCTGATCGCGGGTGTCGCCGGTCTGATTCCGTCGCCCATCGTCGAGTAAGCGGTTCCCGTGATGATGCTCTGCTCCGTCGTGTCCGTCCGTCGCACGGCCTCTACGATGTGATTGGCGGAGGGCTCATGGATCCATCGATCCGGGAAGGGGGCGGCCGGATGGTCGGCGAACCGAAGTCATGCTGGCACGCGATGCGATCGGCGTTCCACAAGGTTCGTGCGTGGCTGTCCGCCGGTCGCATGCGATGTTCGCTGGCGCATGTCTGCAGCATGCTGTTGGCCGACTTCGTGTGTGGTGGTGCGGCGACGGTCGCGGTCCGTTGCAGCGGAGACGGAACGAACGATTTCCTGACGGCGGCGACGGCGTTCCTTGCCGTTCCGTTCGTGGCGTTGGCGTTCGGATGCTGGGTGCGGGTGTTTCGGAGCGTGGCGTGGTGGTCGGCGACGGTGTCGGTGACGTATGTGGCTGTCGTGCTGTTCCGCGTGCTGCGGTCGGTGCGGTTCGACGTAGGGTGTTACCTGCGGATGTGGGGCGAATCCGGATGGGGCGAAGTGTGGGATTATCTGGCCGGTACGGTGACGGCGTTGACGGTCCCGTCGTTGGTTTCCGTTGCGTTGTTCGCAATCGGGTTGGGTGTCAGGGTAATCGGCGTCGCGTTGCATTCGCGGCTTCGTATGGATCATCGACGGGACGTATCCGATATGCGGCATGGCGGAAACGGAGCTCCGTACCTGTCGTCGCGATTGGAACGCCTGCGTCGCATTCGCCGCGCGTTGTGGTGGGGCGGGATGCTGCTGCTGCTGTCCCCGGCATGGTTGTGGGGGCCGGTTGATGAGGATGCGACGTTCGCATTCGCGGCGGCGGTGCCGTTGCCCGTCGGCGCCGATGGCACGACCGCTGCCGCCCGGCGTCTCGCGCTGGTTCTGGGCTGCGGTTTCGTATGCTGGCTCGCCGTGGCGTGCATACGGGTGGCGATGTGGTTCGGTGCGGATGATGACGTGGATGATGGCGTCTGGCGAGCCTACCGGGCGCGTCATCCGATGACGTTCGACCGTGCGGCCGTCGTCATCGTCACCTGCGCGGCGACGGTGCTCGTCGTGCTATGGTCCGCCCTGATCCTGGGGCTGCTGCTTATCCTCAGTTTCCCCTGACCGGGGCATGTCCGCATCCGTTCCGGCGTCGGTCTCATGCCCGCCATCGTGGAAATGATGCGAATGCATAATCAAAACCTTCGAAGACGGCCGTTGGCAGGTGCGTCGGTGCGATGGTCATGACGTCACCGAGGTCGGATGCGTCGCCCCGGCCACGCGATATGCGGCCTGTTCCGTCACGGAATCTCCGATTCGGCCTGCCAAGCGTTCCGTGAGACGATTTTCCGCCACGGAACGGCGAAATCGCCCCGTGGCGTATTCCCTGACAGGATTCTTGTCACTGAGCATCGTAAGAGGCGGGTTCTGCAGTTCCGTGACAAGTCCGCGCTTGCGAAAATCGTTGCAATCACAAGGATTGTCGGGTATCGGCCTTTTAGTCTGCCGGAATTCGCTTGTCACGCAATCCGCAAACCGCCCTCATCCGTGTTCCGTGGCACCGGAACGTGGCACGGAACGCTCAAATCCTGCGGTTTCACGTTCCGTGCGAACAATGGTGATGATCATCGGTTCCCGTCGCATGGTGGTCGTGCGGCACGGGGGCCGTCACTCTTCCGAATCGTATGTCTGCTCCTCGGCCGGTGCAACCCGTCGGATGAAATCGGCCATGCCCGGAACGGTGAAGGCGAGCAGTCCGCGTTCGGGGACATACGCCAGTCCCGCCTCGATGATGCCCTTGCGTTGCCTGGCAACGCTGCCGATGGGCCGTCCGAGCGCGTGTGCGATTTCAGAGGAGGAGCACGCCTCCTTGCCGAGCGAAGCCATTGCGCGCATGTATTCGCGTTCCGAGGCGCGGCCGCGCTGCCATCGCGCCTCGTAGAGACCACGGTCGAGATTCGCCCTTGCGACGGGCTCTCCTCGATTCACCGCCGACAGTGGAATAGGCGACGATTCCGAAGCATCGAATGCCGCCGAACCGTATGCCTGAATGAAGTACGGGTATCCTTGGGCCAGCTCCGTCAGACGGTTCAGCGCGTCGTCCTCGAAACTGCTCACGGTTCCCACGGTCCGGGTGAAGCAGTCCCTCGCCTCTGCCTCGGGCAGTTCGCTGATCGTCCGGTATTCGAACAGGCGCTCCGCATAGGAACGGGCCTTGGTCAGTACGCCCGGCAGATTCGGCAGTCCGGCCGCGATCACATAGAACGGCAGGTCATCCTGGCCCATGGCGTGCTGCAGTCCGATGATGGTGCCCATGAGTTCCTTGGGCATTTCTTGGAATTCGTCGATGAAGAGAAACAGTCCCGATCGTTCCTGCTTGAGTTCGACGCACAGCTCCTCGACCATCGTTTCCAGACGCAGGGCGTCGGACATGGCCGATGCATCATCGTCGGACGTCGAGAAGGATGCCTTGAGTACGCCGACGCCGACCGACACCTCGTTGACCCGGTTCAGTGCTTCGATAAGACGCGTCCGCAGTCCATCCCGTCTGACCCGGGTGATTGCCTTGGTCATGCCGTCGAACAGTTTCGCGTAGTCATGACGGATGTCGGAGGTGGCTTCCATGCGGACTGTCAGCAGTCCTTGGGATGCGGCCATATCCTGCATCTTCAGCAGCAGCACGGTCTTGCCCATGCCCCGCAGCCCACTGTACACAAGGCCGCGGTTCGAATACCCGGCCTTGGTGCGGGCGATGATGCGGTCCATAGCCACCAGCTCGGCTTCGCGTCCCACCAGTTCTCGGGGCTGTCGTCCCGCGCCGGGGACGAACGGGTTGAACGCATGCATGTGCGCCTGGGTCAGCTTCGGCTGATCGTCGCCCATCGGCGCCTCCTTATCGTGAAAGCGAGGTCATCGCCATGAATCGTATGCGTATGCAACATACTACAGTCGAATGCACGATAATGCAGATAAATGCACAATAATGCAGCCGTATGCAGGTGTGAACGGTCGGCATGTGTTCGTCAATGACCGCAATGACGGCTTCGCCATATGCGGATGTGATGGGTTCGGGACGGCTTCATGTGGGCCGCCCATCGGGCGACACGCCCGAATTGGTCATACATAACACCGGTTGTGTCCCGAATCAGGCCGGTTTCGGTGCCTATCGTGCGCTCTGTACATCCACCCCGGGCGTGTCGTCGGCATAGCTGCGGGTGCCGCCGCGGGAGGCACGCTGGAACCGCAGGTAGTCGCGCAGCAGGAACGCGGCCGCGAGCACGGCATGGTCCTCGAGGTCGCGCGGATTGTATCCGGTGCGCCGCGCGATCGTGTTGAGCCGGTTCTGCAGCGTGTTCTTGTGCAGGAACAGTTCGTCGGCCGCGCGTCCGATGGCGCCGTTGTTGCGCGTGTACGCGTCGAAGACGGCGCGGTATGCGTCGATGTCGGCGTCGGCGACGCCGGCGAACACGGATGCGATGAACCGGTCGGCCTCGTCGGCGGGCATCGAGGAGACGAGCAGCCCGTAGCCCAGATCGTCGTAGTCGAGCACGCCGGAGCGTTCGGTGAAGCGCAGCCAGTCGACGGCGGTGGTCGCCTGCCGATGGCTGGTCCAGTAGCGGTCCGCATCATGCCGGACACCGCCGATGCCGATGCTGATGCCGCGGCCCAGCTCGCGTTCCAGCAGTCCGCGCAGCGATTCCAGCAGCGGCTCCGGTTCCGGCTCGTCCGGGGCGGCGTCCAGCAGGATGCAGAATCCCTGCGTCGAGACGGAGTGCAGCGTGTGCTCCGACGGTTCCAGCGCCTCGCCCAGCACGGTGTACAGTCCGTCGCGGCCGGACGACGACGCGTCCTTGGACGTGCACCTCCCGACGGCGACCCGCCGCGGCCGGTGCAGGTCGACGTGCAGCGACGAGGCGAGGTATTCGACCAGGCTCGGGTCGTGCTGTTCGGCGGTCAGCAGGTTGACGAGGTTGGTCTGCATCATCCGCTGGTCGAAGCGGGTCATCTGGTCGAGGTTCTCGCGGACGAGGATCTCGGTCATCCTGCGGATGACGTTGCCGAACGGCTCCACGTCGTGCCGTTCCCCGGTGATGCCGATGACGGCGACGACCTGGTCGCCCAGCATGACCGGCGCGTTGACGCCGCTGCGCGCGCCGGCGAACTGCGCGTTGTGGTCGACGGCGACGGTGCGTTTGGTGCGTGCCGCCAGCCGCGCCGCGTCGTGGAACGATCCGATGCGGGTGAGGTCGGTGCTGGCGGTCATCACGCCGTCCGTGTCGAAGAAGTTGATGTCGTGGCTGATGATGCCCTTGATGCTCTCCACGATGGTCTGGGCGATGCGTTGGTCGATGTGCACGGTGCCTCCCTGCGCCGGTTCGTCGGTTCCGTCGGGGGCGTCGGATCCGGCGATGCCGGTCCGGTTCGCCCCGCGATGATCGCAGTATACCGGTGACGATGGTCTGTGTACCATGTCATGCCGGAATCCGTCGCCTTGACACGGTGCTGCGGAATATTGAGCCGGACCATGCGGCACCGGCATAATGGCCCATATCAACGGTCGCATCGCCGGAGTGGACGGAACGGACCGTGTGGAGGGTGATGGTACCTATACCATCGGCCGGCCGCTTCTGACCGGCGTGCGCGTGCGGACGTCGCAGTCCGCGCTCGGCATCCCGTCCCGCAATATCCCGTCCCGTCCGTCCTACTCCGGCAATCGCGTCCATAGGACAATCGAAGGAGATGACATGGTAGAAGGCGTTTCCATCGCCTGGTGGGCGGCGCTGCTCGGTCTGGCGCTGGCCATCGTGCTGATTCTGAGGAAGCTGAACGCGACGTACGCGCTGATGCTCGGTGCGATCGTCGGCTGTCTGGTGGGCGGCGCATCGCTGTCGCAGACGGTGAACGTCGTCGTCGCCGGCGGCCAGAGCGTGATGGGCACGATCGTGCGCGTGCTCGCGGCCGGCGTGCTCGCCGGCGTGATGATGGAATCCGGCGCGGCGAACCGCATCGCGAAGACGATCGTGACGAAGTTCGGCGAAAGCCTCGCGATCTTCTCGCTCGCGTTCGCCACGATGATCATCTGCGCGGTCGGCGTGTTCATCCCCGTCGCCGTGCTCATCGTCGCGCCGATCGCGATCGAGGTCGGCAACCGACTGCACATCTCGAAGCTGGCGCTCATCGTCGCGCTGTCCGGCGGCGGCAAGGCCGGTAACATCATGTCCCCGAACCCGAACACGATCGCCGTGGCGTCCGGCTTCGACGTGCAGCCGTCCGCCGTGATGGTCGGCAGCTTCGTGCCCGCCCTGTGCGGTCTGGCGATGGCCGTCCTGCTGGCGACGCTGCTGCGCGGCCGCGGCCCGGCCCCGACGATCGACGAGGTCGACGCGGACGGCGGCGACGAGGCGTCCCTGCCGAGCATCGGCCGCGCGCTGGTCGCCCCGGTCATCGCCGTGGTGCTGCTGCTCGTCAACCCGGTCGGCAGCGTGCTGAACATCGAACTGCTGACCTGCTTCCAGGTCGACGCGATGTACATCCTGCCGCTCGCCGCGGTCATCGGCCTGTTCGCGATGGGCCAGGGCCGCAACCTGCTCGCCTTCACCAAGGCCGGCATCGGCCGCATGACCGACGTGGTGCTCATCCTCATCGGCGCCGGCGCGCTCGGCGGCCTGATCACCAACTCCGACCTGTCGTCGCAGATCGTCGACCTGATCAAGGCGTGGGGCGTGTCCGGCTCGCTGCTCGCGCCGATCGCCGGCATTCTGATGGCGGCCGCCACCGCGTCCACGTCCACCGGCGTGATCCTCGGCTCCAGCTCGTTCGGCGCGTCCATCCTCGACTTCGGCGTCTCGCCGGTCGCGGCCGCCGTGACCATGCAGGCCGGCGCCACCGTGATCGACCACCTGCCGCACGGCAACTACTTCCACGTCACCGCCCAGTCGATGAAGATGACCGTGGGCGAGCGCATGCGCAGCGTGCCGTTCGAGACGCTCGTCGGCCTGACCATGACGGTCGCGGCCACGCTGATGACGATGGTGTTCTGACGGCGCCGCAACCGACCACACAACGAGGCAATGGACAGGAGACAATGATGAAGTTCGTGATCGCCCCCGATTCCTTCAAGAACTGCATGACCGCCGCGCAGGCCGCCGGCGCGATCCGCCGCGGCGTGGAACGCGTGTTCCCCGACGCCGAATTCGTGATGGTGCCGATGGCCGACGGCGGCGAAGGCACCGTGCGCTCGCTGGTCGACGCGACCGGCGGCGAGCTGCGCGCCGCCGACGTCATCGACCCGCTGGGCCGGCCCGCCGTCGCCGAATACGGCATGCTGGGCGACGGCGCGACCGCGGTCATCGAGATGGCGGCGGCCAGCGGCATCCATTTCGTCGACGAGACGACCCGCAATCCGCTCGTCACCACGACGTACGGCACCGGCCAGCTGATCGTGCGCGCGCTCGACGACGGTGCCCGCACCATCATCCTCGGCGTCGGCGGATCGGCGACCAACGACGGCGGCGCCGGCATGGCCGAAGCGCTCGGCGTACGCTTCCTCGACGCCGACGGCGAGCCGATCGCCCGCGGCGGCGGCGCGCTCGACCGGCTCGCCACGATCGACATGGGCGGCATCGACCCGCGCATCGCCGAAACGCGCATCCTCATCGCCTGCGACGTGACGAACCCGCTCGTCGGCCCCACCGGCGCGTCCGCCGTGTTCGGCCCGCAGAAGGGCGCCACCCCCGAGATGGTGGAGGTCCTCGACCGCAACCTCGCGCACTATGCGGACGTGATCGAAGCGCAGCTGGGCATCGCCGTCGCGCACACGCCGGGAGCCGGCGGCGCGGGCGGACTGGGCGCGGGCCTGCTCGCGTTCACCCATTCCACGATGCGTTCGGGCGTGACGATCGTCGCCGACACGGTGCGGCTGGCCGAACGCTCCGCCGGCACCGACTACTGCTTCACCGGCGAGGGCGGCATCGACTTCCAGACGCAGTACGGCAAGACGCCGATGGGCGTGGCGCGCGCCGTGCGCGAAGGCGCGCCGGATGCGGTCGTCGTGGCGTTCGCCGGCTACGTGGGCGAGGGCATCGACCAGCTATACGATCTGGGCATCGACGCGGTGTTCGGCATCGTGCCGGGCGCGACGACGCTGGAGCGCGCGCTGGCCGACGGCGAGGCGAACCTCGAGCGCGCCGCCGAGAACACGGCCCGCCTGATCCGCCTGTCGCATCGCGGCTGACGGCCGGATCAGGACGGGGACAGAGGCCGTCACCGTAGGTCGCCCTGGCGGCCAGTGCTGACGGCCGGATCCGGACGGGGCGGGGCTTCCCAGGAGGAGATTCCGCCCCATTGTTATTCGTCCCGTCCCGCCCATACCCACACACCAGTTGGCGACACGCCCGGAGTGGTCATACGGAACGACGGATACGGGTCTCAAAGACCATGAATCCGGATGTACCCGCGGTTCCGTACAACCACTCCGGGCGTGTCCCCTTCCGGCGTTGCGACGGTTTCCGAGTCGTGACCGGCCAGGCGCATCTCACCGCCTCCGGATGTAGCGTGTGGACCGGCCGGCACCGACCTTGATGATGTCGTCGACCGCCAACAGCTTCCTGAGCGTGCGTTCGACGGTCGTCTCGCTGATGTCGGGCAGTTCGCGCAGGATGTCGCTTTTTGCGATCGGTGCCAGCGTGCGGTCGAACAGCGCGATGATGCGCCCCTCCTTGGTCGCCGCGCCGGCGGACGGGGCGTTTCCGGCGGGACCGGCGGACGAGGTGATCGCGCCCACCCGTTCGTCGAAATCACGGTACGCCGACAGCACCGTGCCGAGCAGATACCGCACGAACGGCCCGTAGTCGTTGGCGTCCTCGTTCCAGCCGCGCGTACTCGCCGCGAGCGCGTCGTAATACGTGTCCTTCGTGTGCTCGATGATGTGCTCGATGCTCACGTATTTGCCGACGTCGAAGCCGGACCGGTACATGAGCAGCAGCGTGAGCAATCGGCTCATGCGCCCGTTGCCGTCGTTGAATGGGTGGATGCAGGTGAAGTCGAAGACGAACATGGCGGTCGCCAGCAGCGGGTCGGTCGGATCGCCGCCGGTGGTCGCGTCACGGTAGGCGGTGCATGCCTGTTCCACGAGCTCCGGCGTGGCCAGTGCGGACGGCGGCGTGAACCGAACCGATTGCGTGCCGTCACCCATCCGCTCCACGATGACGTTGTCGGTGTCCTTGAACCGTCCTCCGAACACCAGCGGCGTGTGCCTGAACAGGTCGCGGTGCAGCTGCAGGATCACGTTCGGCGTGAGCGGGATGTAGTCGTGGCTCTCGTGGATGAGCGCCAGCACGTCACGATAGCCGGCGATCTCCTCCTCGTCGCGGTTGCGCGGCGTGGTCTTCTCCATGACCAGTTCGCCGAGTCGACGGTCGCTGGTGGCGATGCCCTCGATGCGGTTGGATGCGTCGGTGCTCTGGATGCGCGCCACCGAAACCAGCGTCTTCACGATGTCGGGTTGGAGCGCGATCCGGGTGGATTGTCGTCCCTTCGCCTCGTGGATCGCAGTGAGGAGCCGGGTGGTCTGCGGCGTGATCAGGGTGTCGGCTGCGGTTCTGTAGTCGAAGTGATGCATTCCGTTCCTTTTCTGCCTCATCGAATGGGCTTTCTGCATCATAGCGTGCGAATATGATGCAGAAAAGCGGGGATGATGCAGAACATGATGTAGAAAGCATGATGCCTAATGTGCGACACGCCCGGAGTGGTCATACGGAACGACGGATACGGGTCTCAAAGACCATGAATCCGGATGTACCCGCGGTTCCGTGTGACCACTCCGGGTGTGTCGCGCATTGGGTGCGGCTTCCATCGGGAATCCGCACCCGCGCATCACCTGCGGAACGGCGGGGCGGGCAGCCCGGCCACGTTGAACAGGGGCGCCGGACCCCAGCTGCGCCACGCGTAGCGCACCGCGACGGGGAAGGGAACGTCGTCGCAGCGCACACGGATCGTACCGTCGGCCACGATCGCCGCGTCGGCGGGATGCCAGACGCCGTCGGCGCCGGACAGCTCGAATCCGGACGCGTCGGCGTCGCGGTGCAGCGGATCGCCGACGTCGCGCCGGTACGTGCCGGGCACGGTGCCGTCGAACCGCAGTCCGTCGGCGTGCGAGAACCGGATGATGGCGGCGCCGGGTGCGTCGTCGACCGTTCCGTCGGGTCGTATGGCCGGTTCGTCGCCGTCGTGCTCGCCGGCGCGACCGACGAACTCGACGGACGCGACCTGCGGACCGTCGACGGGGATGTCGTAGCGGCCGTAGACGCGGTGCAGCGCGCAGTCGGCGAGGCGTTCGCCCGGCGTGCGCTTGTCGGTCGGGTGGATGTTGTCGAATTCGCCGCAGTCGATCGTCGTGACCGTGTACACGCCGTCAATCGTCCGCCCGGCGTCCCATTGCGCCTCGCGGATGACCGGCCAATGCCGCGGGTCGGCGCCGGCGGCGGCCGTGGTCTTGTCGATCCACTGCGGCAGCTGCACGATCAGGAACGGCAGCGGCCCGCCATCCGCGTCACGGTCCGCGGCGTCGCCGTCGGAGACGCCGGCGTGCGTGGATGCCTGGTCCGCGCAACGCCACAGGCCGCGCCATTCGTCGATGAACAGCCCGAGCAGCGTGCGGTACGAATCGCAGTGCGCTTCGTCCTCTTCGCCCTGATACCACAGGAATCCTGCGATGCCGTACGGCGCGACGCGTTCGACCATCGTCCCGTACGGCCCGGTCGGCCGGTATTGCGAGGTCGGCGTGACCGGCGGCGGCCATGGGCAGGCGCCGTAGCGTTCGTTGAGCGTGTCCCAGGTGATGTCCGGTTCGGCGGCGCGGGCGGCGCCGACCGCCGCGTTCCATGCGTCGAACTTCGTCTGCCACGCCGTCGTCTCGGCGGCGAACTGCTCGTCCGTCCTGCCGGCGATCGCCGCGTCGAACCGCGCGAGATAGCCGCGACCGGCCTCGCAGGATTCCAGCGTCCGGCGGCTCATCCACGCGCTGATCGACGTGCCGCCGATATAGCAGTCGACGATGCCGACCGCGATGCCGGGGCCGAGCCCGCGGCGCAGACGACGCGCGAAATGGTAGGCGACGGCCGACATCGTGCCGACGCTCGCCGGCCCGGCGACGTGCCAGCGCGCGTGGTCCTCCGCATCCTCGTCGATGACGCCGGTCTTCGGCGTGTTGTAGAAGCGCAGCAGCGGGTCGGCGCTGGCGGCGATGACCGCGTCCGCGTCGTCGGCGTTGCGCAGTTCGAGCTCCATGTTGCTCTGCCCGCCGGCCAGCCACACTTCGCCGACGGCCACGTTGCGGTAGACGAGCGTGACACCGGAACGGTCGGTGACGGTCAGCTCGTACGGTCCGCCTGCCTCGACGGCCGGCAGTCGCACGATCCAGCGGCCGTCGGTGCTGATGACGGTGATGCGGGTGACGCTGTCGGTGGTGGTGTGCGGCGTCGCGCCGGCGCCGGCGAGCGCGATCTCGGCCGACGAATCGGACGCCCTGAGCGTGACGACGACGGTGCGGCCCGGCGTGCCGGTGCCGAACACGGGAATCGGCCGGCGGCGCTGCAGCACCATGTCGTGCGAGAAGACCGCGGCGGGGCGCAGCTCGGGGCCGCCGAGCGGCTTGGCGTCCGCGGGGTCGCCGTCGCTGGCGGGTTCGGCGAGTCCGCTCATGGCGGCGCCGGGCGCCGGACCGGTGGCGACGGTACGGACGGTGTCGTCGGGCTCGGCCGTGCCGTCGCCGGGATTGCCGTCCGGGACGCGGGTGGTGCGGTCGCCGATGGTGCCGGCGGTGCCGCCGTCGATGCGGCCGGACACGTCGGTGCCGTCCGGTTCGCCGGTCGGCGATGATGTGGTGTGCTTCATCGGTTCAGTCCTCCCAGATGGCATCGCCGAGCGACTCGAGGAACGCGGTCAGCTCGCGGGCCATCTCCTCGTGTTCGATGACGCGCGGATGGCCCGGCGTGGCCGCGCCGTTGCGCGAGAACAGCAGATGATGGGCGACGGGGCGGCCGTCGCCGACGGACGCGGCGGCGACGGCGGACGGCGCGTCGACGGCGTCGCCGAACGGCTCCGCCGCTGGCAGATCGGGTATGGCGTTGAATGTCTGAACCGCTTCATCGATGGCGCGGTCCCACGCGGGGTCGTGCTGCAGCACGGTCGTCATGCACACGATCGCCGCCTTCGGATAGCGTGTGTGGATCGATCGCAGGAAATCGACATACCGCGTCCGCCAGCGGTGTGACTCGGCACCGTCGTAGTCGTCGGCCATGAAATCATGTGGGTTGGCGTCGTTCTGTCCGACGGCGACGATGACGACGTGCGGCGTGTACCGCGCGAAATCCCACGCGACGGCCTTGCCGAGCGTCGGATTGTATTCGATGCGGTCCCACATGCTCTCCTGGCCCACGTAGTCGGGGCCGGCGAACCAGCCGATGCCGTCGACGAGCGAGATGCCGCCCTGCGACACGTCGTGCAGCGCCGCGCCCAGGCCGCGCGCCGCGATCGCGCCGTACGACTTCCA
This sequence comes from Bifidobacterium samirii, assembly GCF_003952945.1. GTDB lineage: Bacteria > Actinomycetota > Actinomycetes > Actinomycetales > Bifidobacteriaceae > Bifidobacterium > Bifidobacterium samirii. The sequence continues at coordinate 170,069 of NZ_QXGK01000002.1, read as the reverse complement.
CGAATCGCTGTAGGGGCTCAGATCGGTCTCCGGATCGGGCTGTCCGGCGTACAGCAGCGCCTCGTTGCGTTCGCCGCAGGAGACGGAGTCTCCGTAGATCTCGATGCGGCGCGTCGGCTCCGGGAGCGTGGTCGGCAGCACGGTCGCGCCCTCGTCGAGGCCGAAGCCGAGCAATTCCACGTAATGCTGGCCGTCCTGGCGCTTGTAGACGACGGCCTCGTGCTCGATGTCGGGGAGGCGTTCGGCGAGCGTGACGGTGACGGGCTCGCCGCCGCGGCCGAGCCCGTCGTCCCAGCCGGCGTCGTCGGATTCGATGCCGTCGGCGGCGAATCCGGAGGGGATGCGCACCTTGGACTGGACGCCGTCGATGATGACGCCCAGATGCGAATCGCCGTAGTTCCAATGGTTGACGAGCGTCGCGTCGAGCGACGTGCCGGTGAAGCGGAACGCGGCCTGCGTGTACGGGTGGACCCAGACCGGACGGTCGGGATCGGCGTCGTCGATGCGGCCCATCGTGCGGATGGCCGGGTCGGCGGGGGAGATGACGGTGCGTGATGCCATGGCGATTCCTTGCTCCTCGTTGATCGGATCGTTCCCATAAGCGGTGGATGGTGGTGTCAGGCATTGCCGCGCAACACCTTAACCGCTTCATGAAAAGTATGATACACTCGTCATGGACGAACCAAATTACCGTTCGGTCGCTAACGATGGCGGACGCGGACGGTACGGCCGACGGCCCGCCCCCGGGCGGTCGGCGAACCAGACGGCACACGACCCGGCCGACAGGTCGACGCAGGAAAGGAAACGCAACGCAATGAAGTGCTCCGACGATTTCGTGTTCGGCACCGCCACCGCCTCGTACCAGATCGAGGGCGCGGCGAACGAGGACGGCCGCTGCCCGTCCATCTGGGACACCTTCTCGCACACCGGCCACACCGTCAACGGCGACACCGGCGACGTGGCCACCGACTCCTACCACCGCTACAAGGAGGACATCGCCCTCCTCAAGGACCTCGGCGTCGACTCCTACCGCTTCTCCATCGCCATGCCGCGCATCATGCCGACCGACGGCGGCCCGGTCAACGAGAAGGGCGTCGACTTCTACTCGCGCGTCGTCGACGAGCTGCTCGAAGCCGGCATCAAGCCGTGCGCCACCGTCTACCATTGGGACCTGCCGCAGTATCTGGGCGACAAGGGCGGCTGGCAGAACCGCGACACCGCGTGGCGCGTCGCCGACTACGCGTGCGTCATGGGCGAGCGCCTGGGCGACCGCGTCGACACCTGGATCACCGTCAACGAGCCGTGGTGCGTGTCCTACCTGAGCTACGGCGGCACCGAGCAGGCGCCCGGCCTGGGCGGCGGCCCGGCCGCGTTCGAGACGGTCCATCACGTCAACCTGGCCCACGGCCTGATCGCGCAGGCGCTGCGCGGCGAGGTGAAGGACGACGCGAAGATCGCCGTCACCCTCAACCTGCAGGTCAACCGCGGCGACGCCGACGCCGTGCACCGCACCGACCTGATCGCCAACCGCGTGTTCCTCGACCCGATGCTGCGCGGCTACTATCCGAACGAGCTGTTCGCCGTCACCAAGGGCATCTGCGACTGGGATTTCGTCAAGGACGGCGACCTGGACCTGATCCACCAGCCGATCGACATGCTGGGCCTCAACTACTACTCAACCGGTTTGGTCACGATGAGCGGCCGTCCGCAGTTCCCGCAGTCGACCGAGGCGAGCGTGTTCCCCGGCTGCAGCGACATCGACTGGCTGCCCACCGAGGGGCCGCACACGGAGATGGGCTGGAACATCGACCCGAACGGCCTGTACGACCTGCTGGTCCGCCTGCACGACGACTATCCGGAGTATCCGCTGTTCATCACCGAGAACGGCATGGCCTGCCCGGACAGGTTGGTCGAGGAGGCCGACCCCGAGACCGGTGCGTCGGTCAAGGCCGTGCATGACGCCGACCGCGTCGACTACCTGACCCGCCACTTCGACGCCGCCCGCCGTGCGATGGAGGCCGGCGTGCCGCTGACCGGCTACTACGTGTGGTCGCTGCTTGACAACTTCGAATGGGCGTTCGGCTACACCAAGCGCTTCGGCATCACCTACGTGGACTACGAGACCCAGGAGCGCACCCCGAAGGATTCGTTCAAGTGGTACCGGCGGCTCATCGCCTCCCGCGAGCTGCCCGTCCTCTGACCTTTCCTCCGGTTCCTCTGTCCGTCCGTCCCCTGTTCCACCTCACATACAGGTTGCGACGCAAACCCACCCGTTTGCGTCGCAACCCGTATGTTCCGGCCGGTTTCCCTACGGATTGCGACGCGCAGTCCCCGGTTCGCGTCGCAATCCGCATCCGGCGGCCATCTCCCGTACGAATCCCGACGCAGATCGCCCGGTTTGCGTCGCAATTCGTGTATGGTCCGTTATCCACACGGATTCCGACCCTGATATCCCCGTCCGAGTTGCGGCCTGCCTGTGGTTTCCCGCTATGGATTGCGACGCAAACCCACCCGTCCGCGTCGCAATTCGCATGTTCCGGCCGGCTCCCATACGACTTGCGACGCGCAGGCCCCGGTTTGCGTCGCAACCTGCATAAGACGGCCGCTTCACGAACGAATCCCGACGCAGATCAGTCCGTTTGCGTCGGGATTCGTATATATTCCGTCGGTTCCGTGCGGATTACGACTCCTCTGGCCCCGTTTGTGTCGCAATCCGCACAGGATTGCCGATTCCCATACGGTTTGCGACGCGGATTCGGGCATATCGCCGATGATTCATCACGGACGACACGCTGGATTGCGGTACTTAACCGGTTGAGCTATAGTGGAACCACTCAACCGGTTAAGCTACCGTCGGTTCCGAAGACGAGGAACGGTACGCGGGGCCGGTTGGGCCGGTCGGTGAGGACGCCGACCGCACTGCGACAATCGACCGAAAGGATTGACGATGACGTCGAAAGCGAGGAAGACCCTACGGCGTGCGATCGCGGCCGTCGCGGCCGCCGCCTCCCTGATGTCCGTCGGCGCGTGCTCCGGCCCGTCGGCCGCGGCATCCGACGGGACCGTGGTCAGCGTCTTCAACGGCACGACCGGCACGTTCAACGAGAACTTCAACCCGTTCTCTCCGACTGCTCTCGGCCCGACGCTGGGCGTGATCTACGAGACGCTCTACTGGTACAACCTCGCCGCCGACGAGGCCCCGACCCCGATGCTCGCCACCGACTACGAGTGGAACGACGACGGATCCGAACTGACCATCACCACCCGCGAAGGCGTCACGTGGCAGGACGGCGAGCCGTTCTCCGCCGCCGACGTGGCCTTCACCTTCAACCTGATCCACGATACGCCGGCGCTGAACACCAACGGCACCGCATGCACGGCCGAACTGGTCGACGAGAACCACGTCACGCTGGTCTTCCCCACCGAGAACGCCGACGGCACCCCGTACGACGAGCCGTTCACCGGCGCGTACATGCAGGAGGGCGGCATCCTGGGCGGTCAGGCGATCGTACCGGAGCACATCTGGAAGAACATCGACGATCCGATGAACTACACCAACGCCGATCCGGTGGGCACCGGCGCCTTCAAGCTGGACCGGTTCACCAACCAGTCGTACAGCTTCACCGCGTTCGACGACTACTGGAACGGCCGCCCGAAGATCGACGGCGTGCGCTACATCGCGCTCAACGACGCCTCCGCCGCCACCAGCACGCTGATGGCGGGGCAGGTCGACTGGATGAGCGCCTACATCCCCAGCTACGAGATGCTGCTCGAGAACTATCCGCGCATCTCCGCCGTGAACACCCCGCGACTGACCACCGTCGTCATGACCTGCTCGAACGCGGAGGCGGGATGCGAAGGCCCGCAGACCGATCCGGCGGTCCGTCAGGCCATCTACTACGGCATGAACCGCACCCAGCTGAACAAGCTGGCCGGCGCCGGCGCCGGCGCCATGGGGTCGCCGACCATGCTGATGCCCGACCGCGACGCCTCCTGGATCACGGATCCGGACCTGCGGTACACGCCGGACGGCGACGACCGGGAGACGGCCGAACGGATACTCGACGAGGCCGGCTGGATCATGGGCGACGACGGCTACCGCTACAAGGACGGCGTCAAGCTGAGCATGACCATCCAGACCGTGGCCGGCTGGTCCGACTACATCCTGATCAACGACACGCTCAAACAGCAGCTCAAGCCGATCGGCATCGAGATCGTCTCCACCCAGATGGCCTGGAACCAGTGGAACGACAACGAACAGAAGGGCAACTACCAGCTGTCGCTCGATTCCCTGGGACTGGGCGTCACCGCCGACCCCTACTACACGTACAACCCGCGCTACAGCTCCGAACAGATGGCCAAGGTCGGCGAGACCTCCGGAGGCCAGAACTACGCGCGCTACTCGAACCCGAAGGTCGACGCGGCGATCAAGGCCGCGGCCGGCACCGTGGACGAGGAGGAACGCAAGGAGCAGTACGCGATCGTGCAGCGCGAGATCGCCGACGACGTGCCCTACATCCCGATCTACATCAACTCGATGCTCACCGAGTTCAACACCGACAAGGTGACCGGATGGCCCACCGAAGACGACATGTACGCGCTGCCCGCCGCATGGAAGGCGTGGGACATGGGCATCATCCTGCAGCATCTCGAACCCAAGCAGTGACGAATCGGAAGGAGAACCCCACATGAAATACGTCCTGCGCAAACTGGGCTTCTATCTGGTGGCCCTGTGGGCGGCGCTCACGCTCAACTTCTTCCTGCCGCGCATCATGCCCGGCAACCCCGTCGACCAGCTCATCTCCAAGCTCGCGCAGAAGGGCCAGGTCACCCCGGCCACCCGCCACGCGATCGAGCTGATGCTCGGCTCCGACTCGTCCGTGCCGATGTGGAGGCAGTACCTCAACTACTTCGGCAACATCCTCCACGGCGACCTGGGCGTCTCCGTCACCTATTTCCCCAACTCCGTGACGTCCGTGATCGGCAGCACGCTGCCGTGGACCGTCGGACTGGTGGGCATCTCCACGGTCCTGGCGTTCCTCATCGGCATCACGCTGGGCATGATCGCCGGCTGGAAGCGCGGCTCGTGGATCGACAACCTCATCCCGGTGACCACCCTGCTGCAGTCCATCCCGTACTTCTGGCTCGCGCTCATCCTCCTGTACTTCTTCGGCCTGAAGAACCCGATCTTCCCGCTGTTCGGCGGCTACGACGTGTGGAGCGTCGAGCCGGGCTGGAACCTCGCGTTCATCGGGTCGGTCATCAGATACGGCACCCTGCCGGCCATCACCATCGTGCTGTCGTCCGTCGGCGGCTGGATGCTCGGCATGCGCAACATGATGGTCTCCACCCTGTCCGAGGACTACATCCTCACCGCCGAGGCGAAGGGACTGTCCCGCGGCGAGATCATGCGCTCCTACGCGGCGCGCAACGCGATCCTGCCGTCGATCTCCGGCTTCGCCATCTCGCTGGGATTCGTGGTCGCCGGATCGATCGTCGCCGAATCCGTGTTCTCCTACCCGGGCATCGGCTTCGCGCTGCTGACCGCCGTGCAGAACAACGACTACGCGCTCATGCAGGGCATCTTCATGATCATCACGGTCTCCGTGCTCGGCGCGAACCTGTTCATGGACCTGATCTACGGCTTCATCGACCCGCGTACCCGCACGCAGGGCTGAGACGGAAAGGACCGAAGCAATGACCACACCAACGACCGCACGCGACGGCGCGACCGCCGTCCCCTCCGCCGCCCAGTCCCCGCAGCTGACCGAAGCCGAGAAGAAGGAGCTGCAGGTCCCCGGCGGCCGGTCCGGATCATCCAAGGCCGGATCGATGCTGCCTCCCATGACCCCCAAACTCGCCGTCGGCCTGACGATCGTCGTCACGATCGCCCTGTTCGCCCTGTTCGTGCCCTTCTTCGTCGACGATCCGAACAAGGTCAGCGACGTCGGACTGACCGCGCCGAGCGCCGAACACTGGCTGGGCACCACCCAGACCGGACAGGACGTGTTCTCCCAGCTCGCCTACGCATGCCGCGGATCGCTGTTCATCGGCCTGACCGTGGGCGTCCTCGCCGTCGCGCTCTCCAGCTTCTTCGGCATCCTGGGCGCCTACATGGGCGGCGCCGTGGACGAGGCGTTCTCCCTGCTGAGCAACGTGATGCTCGTCATCCCGGGGCTGCCGCTCATGATCGTCATCGCCAGCTACATGCCGTCCAAATCGTCCGTGCTCGTCGCCGGCGTGCTCGCCCTCACCTCATGGGCGGGACCGGCACGCGTGCTGCGCGGCTACACGATGTCGGTGCGATCGCGCGACTACGTGCTCGCCGCCCGCGTCGCCGGCGAGAAGCCATGGCGCATCCTGTTCGTCGAGATCTTCCCGAACCTGATCCCGCTGCTCGCCTCCCAGGCGATGAGCGCCGTCATCGCCGCGATCCTGGGCGAAGCCGGCCTGAGCTACCTCGGCCTCGGCGCGACCGACTCGTACACGTGGGGCACGATGCTCTACTACGCGCAGAACGGCATGGCCCTCATCCTGGGCGCATGGTGGTGGTTCATCCCGCCGGGACTGTGCATCGCGCTCTTCGGCGCGGCGCTCGCGCTCATCAACTTCTCCGTGGACGAGATCGTCAACCCGAAGCTCAAGGCGGCCACCCGCAGCCAGATCAAGCAGTGGAAGCTCGAGGAGAAGGCCGGCAAGGCCCGCTCCGACGCCGCATTCACCCAGTCGGCCTCGCCGGCGCACACCAAGGAGGCAATGGCATCATGACCGCGATGAACGCCAACCCGCCGGTCCATGAAGCGGATCCGGTGCTCGAAATCGACGACTTCTGCGTCGAATACCGTGCGGAGCGGACCGTACAGGCCGTCAAGCACGTCGACCTCAAACTCGGCCGCGGCGAAGTACTCGGCCTGGCCGGTGAATCCGGATGCGGCAAATCCACGCTCGCCTACGGCGTCAACCGGCTGCTCAAGCCTCCTGCCGTCGTGACGTCGGGACGGGTCCTGTTCAATTCGCGCGAAGGCTACCAGATCGACATGCGCGCCCTGGAGGGCGACGACCTGCGCCTGTTCCGCTGGGAGAAGGTCTCGATGGTCTTCCAGGGGGCGATGAACTCGCTCAACCCGGTCAGGAAGATCAAGGACCAGCTCGGCGACGTGTTCACCACGCACCGTCCCGAAATGACCCGCAGGGAGCGTCTCGACAAGTGCGGCGAACTGCTGGAGCGCGTCGCCGGCACCGCAACCGTCTCAACGCCTACCCGCACGAGCTGTCCGGCGGCATGCGCCAGCGCGTCATGATCGCGATGGCGATGGCCCTCGACCCGCAGGTGATGATCATGGACGAGCCGACCACCGCGCTCGACGTGGTCGTCCAGCGCGAGATCCTGCGCGAGATCACCCGCCTCAAGGACGAGCTCGGATTCGCCGTCATCTTCATCACCCACGACCTGCCGCTGCTGCTCGAGATCTCCGACCGCATCGCCGTGATGCGCAAGGGCGAGATCATCGAGATGAACGATGCGATGAGCCTGTACACCGCACCCCGGCACGAATACACCGCCAAACTGCTGTCCAGCTTCCCGTCGCTGACCGGCGAGCGCGGCGCGTTCATCCGCACCGGCTCGGAGGACCTGGAAGCCGGCACCTCGCCTTTCGCCATCAAGGAGGCAACGCGATGACCACGCTCGAAATGAGGGACGTCACCAAGCGCTTCGATCTGCGCGACGGACTCAGGACCACGAAGTTCACGGCCGTCAGCCACGCGAGCTTCACGCTCGAATCCGGCAGGACCGTGGCGCTGGTGGGCCAGTCAGGCTCCGGCAAGTCGACGATCGCCAAGATGATCCTGGGACTGGAGAAGCCCACCGAAGGAACGCTTCTGATCGACGGCAGGCCGGTGGAGCACGGACGCAAGGCGGACCACATCTTCCGCAAGACCGTGCAGATGGTGTTCCAGGACCCCTACGCCTCCCTCAACCCGTTCCACACCGTCGAACACCACATCGCCCGTCCGATGAAGCTGCACCATCCGGGCATGAGCGACAAGGAAGTGCACCGTCGTGTGGTCGAACTGCTCGACCGCGTGCGCCTGACCCCGGGGGAGGAGTTCGCCAAGCGGCTCCCGGGCGAACTCTCCGGCGGCCAGCGCCAGCGCGTCGCCATCGCCCGGGCGCTCGCCCCCGAACCGAAGATCCTGATCGCCGACGAGCCGGTCTCCGCATTGGACGTGTCCATCCGACTCGGCGTGCTCAACCTGCTGGCCCGGCTGCAGCGCGAGGAGAATCTGGGCGTGCTCTACATCACGCACGACATGGCCACCGCTCGTCACTTCTCCGACGAGATCATGGTGATGCGCAAGGGGGAGATCGTGGAGCGCGGTCCCGCCGACGACGTGATCCTGCACCCGCAGGCCGAATACACGCGCACGCTGATCGGCGCCGCCCCCGATCCGGAACGCCGGCTCAGGGAGCTCATGGAGCGCCGCGCCTCCGTCTGAACGCACCGAACCGGGGGCCGACGGTCCGTCGAGACCGCCGGCCCCGTCCGACGCGGCCGCCCGCCCCGCCGCACCCCCCATCGCACCCCACCAACCAGGAAGGCCCGCAACCATGACCCACACCCCCGCAACCTTCGCGGCCATCACCGACGGATGGACCGTGCGCGCGCTCAACCCGCAGGTCGCCCCCGAGCACCTGCGCGACGCGATCGCCGCCGGCATCCCCGCCACCGTCCCCGGCGAAGTGACCCTCGACCTGCTCGCCGCCGGCCTCATCGACGAGCCGTTCGACGGCGACAACGAGAACCGTCAGCAGTGGATCGGCGACGTCGACTGGCAGTTCGAGACCACGTTCGACTGGCACGCCGACGGCAAGGACCGCCACGACTTGGTCGCCTACGGCCTCGACACCGTCGCCACCGTCATGCTCAACGGCCAGCTCGTCGGCTTCGCGCAGAACTACCACCGCTCCTACCGCTGGGACGCGCGCGGCCAGCTGCGCGACGGCGCCAACACGCTGACCGTCACCTTCGCGTCCTCCGTGCGCGAATCCGACCGCCGCGAACAGGAGCTCGGCTACTACCCGCACACCGAGCACCACGCGTTCAACCAGCTGCGCAAGCCCAGCTACCAGTTCGGCTGGGACTGGGGCATCGACGTCGCCAACGCTGGCATGTGGCGCGAGATCGGCATCGACTCCTGGTCCGAGGTGCGCTTCGCCGCCGTCCGCCCGCTCGTCGACGTGCTGCCCGACGGCACCGGCCTGCTGACCGCCACCGTCGAGATCGAACGCGCCTGCACCGGGCCCGTGGCCTGGGCCGGCGCCGCGCACGACGCGCTTGCGCCGGTCCCCGTCGCCGTGCGCATCGCCGGCCACGGCGTCGACGTGAGCGTCGACGGCATCGTGAAGCGGGGCCGCCGGACCGCCACGATCCGCGTCGTCGTGCCGGACGCGAAGCTGTGGTGGCCGATCGGCTACGGCGACCAGCCGCTGTACGACGTGACCGTCACCGCCGGCGCATCGTCCGACGATGCCGACGGCGCCGCCGGCACGCCGTCCGCCGAGTGGACCGGCCGCGTCGGCTTCCGCACCACGCACGTCGACACGCGCGCCGACGAGGTCGGCCGCCCGTTCCAGATCTACGTCAACGGCGTGCCGGTGCACGCGCGCGGCTACAACTGGGTGCCGATCGACGCGTTCCTCAGCCGCGGCGACCGCGCGTTCTACGCGAAGCGCTTCGCCGACCTCGTCGAATCGAACTCGAACATGGTGCGCGCCTGGGGCGGCAGCATCTACGAATCCGACGACTTCTACGACCTGGCCGACGAACTGGGCGTCATGGTGTGGCAGGACTTCATGCTCGCCTGCGCCTCCTACCCGGAGGACGCCGCCACCAAGGCCGAGATCGAAGCCGAGGCGCGCGAGCACATCAACCGCCTGAGCTCCCACGCGAGCCTCATCGTGTGGAACGGCTCCAACGAGAACTACGTCGCCTACAGCGAATGGGGCGGCAACAAGCAGGCGCTGCGCGACGACGACCTGCCCGCCAACGAGTACGGCTACGGCGAAAAGGGCTGGGGCGACTACTACTACGCCGAACTGTTCCCGCAGCTGCTCGCCGAACTCGACCCCACGCACGTGTACCTGCCCAGCTCCCCGATGAGCTTCACCAAGTTCGTCGACGCGAACAAGGAGAAGGACGGTACGATGCACATCTGGGACGTGTGGAACCGCGTCGACTACCGCCACTACGCCGACTACACGCCGCGCTTCGCCGACGAGTTCGGCTACCAGGCGCCGCCCGCGTTCAGCACCCTCACCCGCGTCGTCCACGACGAGAAGCTCGAACCGTTCGGCGACCAGATGCTCGTCCACCAGAAGGCGTCCGGCGGCAACGTCAAGCTCGCCCGCGGCATGCGCGGCCACCTGACCCCCGGCGGCATCGACGACGTCAGCTACGACGCCGACGGCAACCGCAGCTGGCTCATCCCCACCGACGCATGGGACGACATCGAGGACTGGCACTGGGCATGCCAGCTCCAGCAGACGCACGCGATGCGCTTCGGCGTGGAGCACATGCGCTCGCTCGAACCGGTCAACGCCGGCGCGCTCATCTGGCAGCTCAACGACGACTGGCCCGTCGTCTCCTGGGCCGCCGTCGACTACTACGGCCACCGCAAGCCGATGTGGCACGCGTCGCGCGACTTCTTCGCGCCTCGCCTCGCCACCATCCAGCCGCGTCTGTCCGACAAGAGCCGTGACGACCACAGCTGGGAGGGCACCCCCGTCGCCTGCGACCACCTCGAGCTCGTCGTCCTCAACGACGTGCGTGAGCCGTGGGCCGGCCGCTGGATCGTGCGCCGCATGACCCTCGCCGGCGACGTGCTCGCCGAGGCGACGTTCGACGCCGCCATCGACGCCGTCGGTCACGCCTCGTTCGTCCTGCCCGCCGACGTCGCCGCGTTCGACGATCCGACGGACGAGATCATCGTCGCCGTCGCCGACGCCGCCCCGGGCGTCGCCGCCGACGCGCCGACGTACGCGCGCGTCGTCTACAACCCGGCCGAAGTCATCGACCAGCGGCTCGACCCCGCCCCGCTGGACGCGGTCTGCGAAGCCGACCCGGCCGGCGGCTACACGCTGACCGTCACCGCCCGCGCCTACGCGCGCGACGTGTTCTGCATGGCCGACAAGGTCGACGCCGACGCGCGCATCGACGGCGGCATGGCCACGCTGCTGCCCGGCGAGACCGTCGTCTGGCACATCGACGCCGCCGCCGGACTCGACCCGGCCGGATTCGCCGCCGCGAACGTGCTGCGCAGCGCCAACGACCTGAAACGCTGATACGATAACGACTGAACTGGTTCAGCATTCCAAGGGGGACGATGATGACGACGCCGAAATCCACCATCACGATCACCGACGTGGCCAAGGCCGCGGGCGTGTCGAAGAGCGCCGTCTCGTACGCGCTCAACGGCAAGCCCGGCGTCTCGGACGACACCCGGGCCAAGGTCCTCGACGTCGCGCGCGCGATGGGATGGCGTCCGAACAGCGCCGCCAAATCCCTGTCCGACGCGCACACGCGCTCCATCGGCGTGGTGCTGCTCGTGGCCGACGCCGAGAACTTCGGATCGGGCGCCTACGAGATGGACTGCCTGGCCGGATTGAGCAAGGTGCTCGACAGCCGTGACTACTCGATCACGCTGCGCATGAGCGCGGGCGGGGCGAAGGCCGCCTGCCGCATCCACGAGGACTGGATCGCCTCCGGCAAGGTGGACGCGCATCTCGTGCTCAACGTGGCGCTGGGCGACCCCCGCATGGCGCTGTTCCGGTCGCATCCCGAAGCGAAGGCGCTGTTCGTGGCCCCCCGCGAGATCAGCGGGGGGCTGCCCACGCTCTACAGTTCGGACAGCGACGGGTCCCGTCTTCTGGTGCGCCATCTGCATGATCTGGGCCATCGCACCATCGCGCGCATCGCCGGCCCCGAAGAGTACGCGCACACCCTTGTGCGCGACCGTGGGGCCGCCGACGAATGCGCGAGGCTCGGCATGCGATGCACGACGCTGCACGGTCCGTACCTTGCGTCGGCCGGCGCGCAGCTGTGCGACACGCTGCTCGACTTCGGGGAGCGTCCGACGGCGATCATCTGCGACACCGACGTGACGGCGGTGGCCGCGCTGCGCACCGCAGCCGCCCGCGGCGTGCGCGTGCCCGAGGACCTGTCGGTCATCTCGTGGGACGACTCCCCGTCATGCCTGTCCACGCTGCCGGAACTCACGTCGCTGCACTGCGACGTGAAGGCGATCGGCCGCAAGGCGGGGGAGATGCTGCTGCGGCTCATCGACGGCGAATCGGTGGAGGCCGAACCGGAGGACCCCTATACGCTGATGGTGCGCTCCAGTACCGCGCCGGTCCTCGTGCCGTGACCGTCCGACCGACTCTCAGGCCGTCGCTCCCTGTGGGGCGGCGGCCTGTCTCGTTGGCGCGACACGCCCGGATTGGTCATACGGAACGGCGGTTATGCCGCAGATCGGGGCGATTTCGGCCGGTATCGCCCGTTCTGTATGACCACTCCGGGCGTGTCGCCCTGAACGGGACAGTCCGGAACGGGAAGTGAGTCCGGATCGGAGTCCCCGGAACGGTCCTATGGAACCCCGGCATGTTGACTCGGCCGCCGACCATAGAATGGCAGCGCTAACATATCGCGTGGCGGCCACGGCCCCGCATCGACCCGGATCGGGCCGACGCCCCCACCGGGCGCCGCCACGCCGATGTGCACGTCCACAGTGTCCAACGCGCCCGAAGCGTCCAAAGGAGGCCCCTCAGCATGTTCATACCCCGCTACTACGAAGACCTCGACGCGCTGCACGTCGGCACCGAGCCGAACCGCGCCTACTACGTGCCCGCCGGCACCCGCACCGACACCACCGGCGAGCGCCGCACCGCCTCCGACCGTTTCCACCTGCTCAGCGGCGACTGGCAGTTCCGCTACTATACGAGCATCCACGACCTCGACGCCGAGGTCGAACGCGCGCACGCGCAGGGCCTGCCCGCGTTCTGGGAGGGCGGCGCCAAACCGGTGACCGGCGAGGAGGACGGCGACCCGTCGGCCGCGCGCACCGCCGCGACCCGCCCGTTCGAGGCGGCCGGCTACCGCACCGTGCACGTGCCGGGCGTCTGGCAGAACCTGGGCGTCGACGGCCACCAGTACACGAACACGCGCTACCCGTTCCCGCTCGACCCGCCGTTCGTGCCGCAGGACGTGCCGTGCGCCGTCTACCTGCGCGACTTCGACCATGTCACGAACGCGCAGGCGCCGCGCACGTTCCTGGATTTCGAAGGCGTCGACTCCGCGTTCTACGTGTGGGTCAACGGCGCGTTCGCCGGCTACTCGCAGGTCGCGCACTCCACGAGCGAATTCGACGTGACCGACCTGCTGGCCGAAGGCGCCAACTCGATCGCCGTGCTCGTGCTCAAATGGTGCGACGGCAGCTACATGGAGGATCAGGACAAGTTCCGCATGTCCGGCATCTTCCGCGACGTGTACCTGCTGGACCGTCCCGAGCACACGGTGCGCGACTACTTCACGCACACCGCGATCTGGCGCAACGTCGACCCGGCGCTCCTGGAGGCCGGCCTCACCGACGCCCAGTACGACGAATCGCCCGTCGACCATGCGACCGTCGACGTCGACTTCGCGTTCTACGACGACACGGACGTGCCGGTCACCGTCAGCCTGTTCGACGCGTCCGGCGACCTGGTCGCCCGCACCGCCGCCGAACCGATCGCCGACGACGCGGCCGACGACGACGCCGACGACGAGCCGTCGGACGCCGAGGCGGCGCTCGCGATCGCCGCGCAGACCGGCACGATGTCGCCGACGCTGGCGGACACGGGACGCGCGTCCGGCGACAGCGCGTTCCTGCCGACCGCGCACGCGCGCATCATCGTCGACGATCCGCAGCTGTGGACGGCGGAGACGCCGTACCTGTACACGCTGGTCATCGAGACGGAGCATGAGACGATCAGCGACCATGTGGGCATCCGCGAGGTGAGCGTCGACGGCAACGTCGTCAAGGTCAACGGGCGTCCCATCAAACTGCACGGCGTCAACCGCCACGACTCCGACCCGGTGACCGGGCCCGTCATCGACGAGGCGCGGATCATGCGCGACCTGACGCTCATGAAGCGCCACAACGTCAACGCGATCCGCACCAGCCACTATCCGAACGCGCCGCACTACTACGACCTGTTCGACCGGCTCGGCTTCTACGTGATCGCCGAAGCGGACAACGAAAGCCACGGCACCGACAACGCGTACCACGCCGAAACCGACTGGAACAAAACGTACCGGCAGTGGGCGCGCATGATTGCCGACAACCCCGACTGGGTCGCGCCCACCGTCGACCGCACGCAGCGGTCCGTCGAACGCGACAAGAACCGCGCGAGCGTGATCATGTGGTCGATGGGCAACGAATGCGGCTACGGCTGCACGTTCGAAGCGGCGCTCGCATGGACGCACGCGTTCGACCCGAGCCGCCTGACGCACTACGAGAGCGCCCGCTACGTGACCGAGGACCGCGAATACGACTTCTCGCACCTCGACGTGCACAGCCGCATGTACCCGTCGATCGCCGACATCGACCAATACTTCTCCGAGGAGGGCCCGCGCACGCCCGACGGCAAGCGCGACGGCGCCAACGGCGACGACGGCGACAACGGCGCCAAGCCGTACGTGATGTGCGAATACAGCCATGCGATGGGCAACGGCCCGGGCGACCTGGAGGACTACTTCGACCGCATCCAGCGCTACGACGGGTTCGTCGGCGGATTCGTCTGGGAATGGTGCGACCATGCGATCGACCGCGGCACCACGCCCGACGGCCGCCGCGTCTACGCGTACGGCGGCGACTCCGGCGAATACCCGCACGACGGCAACTTCTGCATGGACGGTCTCGTCTACCCCGACCGCACGCCGCACACCGGCCTGCTCGAATTCAAGAACGTGTACCGTCCCGTGCGCGTCACCGGCTTCAACCAGTCCACCGGCGCCGTCACGCTCCACAACTACTGGGACTTCCTCGACACCGCCGACGCCGGCGTCACGCTCGACGCGGCGCTGCTCGTCGACGGCGAGCAGGTCGCGTGGGCCATGTGGGGCGACGGGGACGACGCGGCCGGCCTCGGCGCGGGAGACGTCGCCGCGATGCCGTCGATCCCGCCGCACGGCGAGACGACCGTCCTGCTGCCGAAGACCATCCGCGAGGCGCTCGCCGAACTGGGCGAGACCGCCGGCAAGGCGACGCTGATCGTCCGCTGCCTGCGCACGGAGGCGAGCGCCGACGGCATCCTGCCGCGCGGCTTCGTGTACGGCTTCGACGAGCTGGCCGCGCACACCGCCGACGAGCGCAACCAGACCGTCGTCGCGCTGCTGGAGCGCGGCGACGAGCCGTCCGACGGCGAGACCGCCGACGATGACGCCGTCGCGGCCGCGCCGTCGCGCTCGCCGCTGGCCGTCACCGACGCGTCGGCGACGCTGACGGTCGAATCGCCGACGTTCCGCTACGTGTTCGACAAGCGCACCGGCCTGTTCTCGTCGATGAGCGTACGCAACCGCACGCTGCTCGTCGAGCCGATGACGCTGGACGTGTGGCGCGCGCCCGCCGACAACGACCGCAACATCCGCCACGAGTGGGAGCGCGCCGGCTACGACCGTGCGTACGCGCGCGCCTACGAGACGGCGATCGAGGTCGACGAGGACGATCTGGTCGACGTGCCGGAGGACATGGCCGACGCGAACGTCGCGTTCGTCGACGGCGACGTGACGATCCGCGCCGCGATCGGCCTCGTCGCGCCCGTCGTGCAGCGCATCGCCACGATCGACGCGACGTGGACGATCCGCCGCGACGGCCTCGTGTCGGTCACGATGGACGTGGAACGCGACCCGGAGTTCCCGTTCCTGCCGCGCTTCGGCCTGCGCATGATGCTGCCGCGCGCGATGCGCGACGTCACCTACTGCGGCCTGGGGCCGGTCGAAAGCTACGTGGACAAGCGCCGCGCCTCCTGGCACGGCGTGTTCTCCGGCACCGCCGACTCGCTGGCCGAGCCGTACATCAAGCCGCAGGAGAACGGCAACCACCATGACTGCGACTGGGCGAGCGTGGGCGGCGACGGTGCGACCGTCACGTTCCTGGGCGAACCGGGCGCGGTCGGCGGCGACGCGCGCGCCACGTTCGACTTCCAGGCGCTGCCGTACACCGCCGAGGAGATGACGCAGGCGATGCACGCGAGCGAACTGCGCGAGGCCGACGCGACCGTCGTCTGCGTCGACTACATGCAGTCGGGCGTCGGCTCCAACAGCTGCGGCCCGGAGCTCGACAAGCGCTACCGTCTCGACGCCGAACGCTTCACGTTCGCGGTGTCGATCGACCCGCGCTGACGTTCCGCGGAGCCGGCGACGACGTCGGCGGGGAACCGGGGCGGACGGCATGACCGTCCGCCCCGGCCCCGGCCGGCGTCATCATTCATCCAACCGAACCAACCGAACCGAACCAACAGGACACCAACGGAGGCGACCATGTTCGAACCCACCGCCGCATACACGCCGGCAGCCGACCGATACGCGACGATGCGCTACAACCGCTGCGGCGACAGCGGTCTCACCCTGCCGGCCATCTCGCTGGGCTTCTGGCACAACTTCGGCGACATCACGCCGTTCGACCAGATGAAGCGGCTGGTCTTCACCGCATTCGACCACGGCATCACCCACTTCGACCTCGCCAACAACTACGGTCCCGAACCCGGGCAGGCCGAACGCAACTGCGGGCTGCTGCTCGACAGGTACTTCCGTGCCCACCGTGACGAGCTGATCGTCTCCACCAAGGCCGGCTACGAGATGTGGGAGGGGCCGTACGGCACCGGCGGCAGCCGCAAGTACCTGCTCGCCTCGCTCGACCAGTCGCTCGGCCGGCTCGGCCTCGACTACGTCGACGTCTTCTACCATCACTGCCCCGACCCGTCCACGCCGCTCGAGGAGACGATGGGGGCGCTCGCGCAGGCCGTCGCCTCCGGCAAGGCGCTGTACGTGGGCCTGTCGAACTACGACGGCGAGCGTCTGGCGCGCGCGTCGGCGATTCTGGACGGGCTGCACGTGCCGTTCGTCATCAACCAGAACTGCTACAACATCCTCGACCGCACGGTCGAACGCAACGGGCTCAAGGAGACCGCCAAGCGGCTGGGCAAGGGCCTGATCACGTTCTGTCCGCTCGCCCAGGGGCTGCTCACCGGCCGCTATCTCGACGGCATCCCCGCCGACTCGCGCGCCGCCCACGACCCGCGGTTCCTGCGCCCCGAGGACGTGGAGCGCACGCACGCGAAGATCGTCGCACTCAACGAGATCGCCGTCGAGCGCGGGCAGACGCTCGCCGAGATGAGCCTCGCCTGGCTGCTGCACGACGACACGGTCACCAGCGTCCTCGCCGGCGCGTCGAAGCCGGAGCAGATCCTCAGCAACATCAAGGCGCTCGACAACACCGACTTCAGCGACGACGAGCTCGCCGCGATCGACCGCATCGCGCTCGGCTGACGGCCGCTCGGCCGGCGGCGGCAGTCCGTCGGACGTCAGTCGGACGTCGGTCGGACCACCCACATACGACAGCGGGGGTATGACGGAACGCATCCGTCATACCCCCGCTTGTCATGCCGGCTGCGGTTTGTATGCGTCCCGACGAAGGGTCCGCGCACAAACCGCGGTTTCGGTCGGTCTTTTCCGCGGTTTGTATGCGGCGGCGCCGTCGGGACGCATACAAACCGCGGAACCGGGACGGGCCGGCTACCGGCGCGGCGACGTCAGCGGCGCGCCTGCGTCAGCCGGTAGGCGGCGAGCAGGACGGCGAGCCAGATCACGCCGGCGACCACCGCGATTCGATAGCTGGCCGAGAAACACATCAGCACGACCACGCATGCGAGGAACGCGAGCACGATGTACGGCATCGCCGCGGCGAACGGCAGCTTGAAATGGATGCGGTCGAGCGCCTCGCGGCCCTTGAGGCCGGCCAGCTCGCCCGGGCCCTCGCCGGCGGCGACGACCTTGCGGAAGTGGATCTCGGTGACCATGATCATCGACCAGTTGATCACGCCCGCGATCGTCGCGATCGACATCAGATAGTTGAACGCGAACGTCGGCCACAGGAACACGACCACCACGGCCAGCGCGGTGATGATCGCCGACGTGATCACGCCCGCCACCGGCACGCCGCGCGAGTTGAGCCGGCCCAGGTACGCGGGCGCGTTGCCCTGCCTGGCGAGCGAGTACAGCATGCGCGAATTGGCGTACAGGCCGGAATTGTAGACGCTCATCACCGCGGTCAGGCACACGAAGTTGAGGATGCCGGCTGCCGCGTGCACGCCCACCGAATCGAAGATCTGCACGAACGGGCTGACCGTGCCGTCGATCGTATCCCACGGCACCACGGCCATGATCACGCCCAGTGCGCCGATGTAGAACACGAGGATGCGCCAGATGATGCCGTTCGTCGCCTTCGGGATCGTGACGCGCGGATTCTCCGTCTCGCCGGCCGTGATGCCGATGAGCTCCGTGCCGCCGAAGCTGAACATGACGACGCACAGGGCCATGAGCAGGCCCGTCCACTGGCCGTCGGCCGTGCGGGTCATCAGACCGTGCGGCAGGAAGCCGCCGTCCACCGCGAACCAGTTCGCGAAGCTCGCCTTCACGCCCGACACGGTCGGCAGGCCGGCGGCCAGCACCGCCACGCCGCCCAGGATCATCGCGATCACGGCGATGATCTTGATGAGCGCGAACCAGAACTCGAATTCGCCGAACTTGCTCACGCCCAGCAGATTGCCCGCGGCGATCACCACCAGGAACACGGCCGCCGACACCCACTGAGGGATCGACGGGAACCAGTAGTTGACGAAGCTGCCCACCACCGACAGTTCGACCATCGACACGAGGATGTAGTTGAACCAGTAGTTCCAGCCCGACACGAAGCCGGCGCGCTTCGACCAGTAGCGGCTCGCGTAGTAGCTGAACGCGCCCGCCTTCGGATCCTCCACCGACATCTCGCCCAGCGCGCGCACGATCATGAAGATCGCGAGCCCGCCCACCAGGTAGGCGAGCAGGATCGACGGGCCTGCCAGCGAGATCGACTCGCTCGACCCGTAGAACAGGCCGGTGCCGATCGCGCCGCCGAGCGCGATGAGCTGGATGTGACGGTTCTTCAGCGACTTGCGCAGGGTCGCCGGCACCGGCACGTCGTCGGTGTCGCGCGGTGCGCGCTTCGTGCGGGCGGCGTCGCCCGCCGTGCGCTGCTGTGCCATGATGGTCTTCCTCCCTTTCCGGTCGCGGCGGCTCCGCCCGGCCGGTCCGGTCCTCCCGGTCCGTTCGGCGGCGTCGCGCGATCGCATGCACATATGACAATGGCCGCCATTGTATGCCGTCGCCCATGACGTGCATGTATCGCGTCCGTTTCCGCGGGCGGATTCGTCCGCCGATTGCCGCCGGTCCCGTCTCCGACCGTTCCCCGCGAGGAGATTCCGCGGATCGCTCGCATGATCGTCCCGCTGAGCGCCTCGCCGGCGAGGAAGATCGGCGGCTTACCCGTATGGATGCCGCGCTGAGCCTCCGTCAGCGAGGAAGATTGCGGGGCTCCCCTCATGATTGCCTCGCTGAGGTGTCGTCAGTGAGGAAGATTGCCGGGGTAGCCTCATGATTGCCGCGCTGAGTCGCCGTGAGCGAGGAGAATCCTCGGTTTACTCGCATGGTTTCCTCGCTGAGGTGTCGTCAGTGAGGAAGATTGCCGGGTTGATTCCATGATGGCCTCGCTGAGTCGCCGTGGGCGAGGAGTATCCTCGGTTTACTCGTATGGTTTCCTCGCTGAGGTGTCGTCAGCGAGAAGAATCAGCGGCTTACCCGTACGATTGCCGCGCTGAGTCGCTGTCAGTGAGAAAGATTCGCGGGTTACCCGTATGAAGACCTCGCTGAGCGCCTGTCAGCGAGGAGGATTGCCGGGCTGCCCTCATGATTACCTCGCTGAGGTCCCCGTCAGCGAGGAGGATCGGCGGCCTACCTGTATGGTTGCCGCGCTAGGACCCCCGTCGTTCCCGCCTCGAACCCGCCACACCGGCGACGCGTTCAGGATTCGTCCGGGTCGGATGCGGTTTAATGGAAGACGGCGGCCGCAGCGCAGAGCCGCCGACCCGTCCCGATCCCGTCCATCCAGGGGATTCCCGCGCACGAGTGAGGTGTTGAGTGGCGTACATCGAGTTCGACCATGTGGTCAAGGAGTATCCGTCCGGCGGCGGCGCGCCGATCCGCGCGCTCGACGAGGCGAGCTTCACCGCCGGCGAGGGCGAGCTGACGGTCATCCTCGGCCAGTCGGGCGCCGGCAAGACGACCGCGCTGAACATCCTGGGCGGCATGGACACGGCCACGTCGGGGCGCGTCGTGGTCGGCGGCCGCGACGTCACGCATCTGCGCAAGCGCGAACTGGTCGCCTACCGGCGCAACGACATCGGCTTCGTGTTCCAGTTCTACAATCTCGTCCCGAACCTGACCGCGCTGGAGAACGTCGAACTCGCCAGCCAGATCTGCCCCGACCATTTCGACCCGGCCGACACGCTGCGCAAGGTCGGTCTGGGCGATCGTCTCGCGAACTTCCCCGCGCAGCTGAGCGGCGGCGAACAGCAGCGCGTGTCGATTGCGCGCGCGATCGCGAAGAAGCCGAAGCTGCTGCTGTGCGACGAGCCGACCGGCGCGCTCGACTACGAGACCGGCAAGGAGGTGCTGCAGCTGCTGCAGGACATCTGCCGCGAGCAGGGCATGACCGTCATGATCATCACGCACAATTCGGCGCTCGCGCCGATGGCCCACCGGGTGATCCGCTTCCGTTCCGGCAGGGTCACGAGCGAGGAGGTCAACGCCGCGCCCGTCCCGATCGCCGCGATCGAATGGTAGGCGGCATGATGACGGGGGCGTTCGTCCGGGACATGCTGCGCTGCTGGGTGCGCGGCTGGAAGCGGTTCGTGTCGATCGCGGTGATCGTGATGCTGGGCGTGGCGGTGCTGACCGGCATCTACGCGGGCTGCCGCGACATGTTCCGCGCCGCCGACCGCTTCTACGCGGCGCAGGGACTGCACGACATCGAGGTGCTGTCCACGTACGGCCTGACCGACGACGACGTGGACGCGCTGCGCGGCGTGGACGGCGTGGCCGTCGTGCAGGCCGAACGCAGCCAGAGCGTCGAGACGACGATCGACGGCACCGTCAAAAGCGTCACGATGCGCGAGATCGGCGACGCCGGCCTCGACCGGCCGTACCTGAGCGACGGCCGCATGCCGTCCGCCGCCGGCGAGATCGCCGTCACGCTCGGCTTCCTGCTCGACAGCGGCCTTACGATCGGAGACACGCTGAGCGTCGAACCTGCCGCCGACGCCGCATCGTCCGTCGGCCTCGTCGGCGCCGCCGTCGACGCGGCCGATCCGTCCGATTCGTCCGACCCGTCCGACCCGTCCGATTCGTCCGATTCGTCCGATTCGGCCGATTCGTCCGATGATGACGCGGCCGATTCGTCCGATGATTCCGCCGGTTCCGCCGACGCCGCCGATGCCGACGCCGCCGCAGCGTCATCCGGCGAGCAGTCCCCATCGTTCCCGACGGAGCTGACCATCGTGGGCGAGGTCATCGACCCGAAGGACCTGAGCAACCCCGACGGCATCGGCACGGAGGCGTTCCGCCAGAACGTCGCCTCCGACTACACGTTCTTCACGTCGTCCGCCGGCGTGACCGGCGACGTATACACGTCGATCACGGTCGCCGTCGACGGCACCGACGGCGAGGACGCGTTCTCCGACGCGTACGACGACATCGTCGCCGCCGTCGCCGACCGCATCGAAGCCACGGTGCAGACCGACCGTCAGCGCGCACGACGCGACCGGCTCGTCGCCGACGCGCAGGACGCGCTCGACGAGGCGCGCGTCGACGCCGAACGCCAGTTCGCCGACGCGCAGCGCACCATAGACGACAACCGCGCCGAAGTCGAGAAGAACGCCGCGATGGTCGCCGACCAGCGCAAGGCCATCGACGACAACGCCGCCCAGATCGCCGACGGCGAGCAGCAGCTCGCCGACGCGCGCGCCCAGCTCGCCGACGCCCGCCGGCAGCTCGCCGACGGACGCTCGCAGATCGCGTCGGCGCGCACCGAACTCGAAGACGGCAAACGCCAGCTCGCATCGGCGCGCACGCAGCTCGACCGGGCGCAGAACGAACTGACCGCGAACCGCACGCAGGTCGAACAGGGGCTCGCGCAGGTCGACCAGAGCCTGACGATGATCGACCAGGTCCTCGGCATGCTCGACGGCCTCACCCCCGGCATCGACGACGCGACCTGGCAGCGCATCCGCACGCTCCTCGCCGCACTCGGCATCGACGTACCCGCCACCGCGCCCGACCCCGGCACGATCCGCACCCAGCTGGAAACCCAGCGCGCCCAGCTGCAGGCCACCCGCGACCAGCTCCAGACCACGCTGGACGGCACCATCATCCCCGCCCAAACCCAGCTCGACGCACAGAACGCGCAGCTGAGCGCCAAGGAACAGGAGGCCGCCGCCGGCGCCGCCGAACTCGACCGGCAGTCCGCCGCCCTCGAAGCGAACGCCGCCACCCTCGAAACCCAGGCCACACAGCTCGAAACCCAGGCCGCGCAGCTCGCCGCCGGCAAAACCCAGCTCGACGACGGCGAACGGCAGCTCAAGGCCGCCGAAACCCAACTCGACGACGCGCGCACCCAACTCGACGACGCGCAGACCGAACTCGACCAACGCCGCAGCGACGCACTCGACGAGATCGCCCGCCAGCAGCAGCGCATCGACGACGTCGCCGACGCGACCTGGTACGTGCAGACCCGCTCGTCCATCAGCGGCTTCAGCGCCTTCGACTCTGACATCTCATCCATCGAATCGATCGGCCGCGCGTTCCCCGTCGTGTTCCTCCTCGTCGCCGTGCTCATGAGCCTGACCGCCATGACCCGCATGGTCGAGGAGGAGCGCGGCCTCATCGGCACGTACGTGGGCCTCGGCTACGGGCGCGCCGCCATCGCCGCCCGATACGTGCTGTTCGCGGCGCTCGCCTGCCTGATCGGCGGCGGTCTGGGGCTGATCGCCGGATTCGTCGGCATCCCCGCGTTCCTGCGGATCGTGCTGGAGGGCCTGTACATGGTGCCCGACATCCGCTTCGAATACGACTGGGCGTACGGCACGGGCGGCGTGCTCCTGTTCGTGGCCGGCGTGGTGGGCGCCACCGTGGTCGCGTGCATGGGCGAGCTGCGCCAGACGCCGGCCGCGCTGATGCGTCCGAAGGCGCCGAAGGCGGGCGCGCGCGTCCTGCTGGAACGCATCGGCCCGCTGTGGCGTCGGCTGAGCTTCCTCAACAAGGTGACGGTGCGCAACATCGCGCGCTTCAAGTCGCGGCTGATCATGACGGTCGGCGGCGTGGCCGGGTGCACGGCGCTCATCGTGTGCGGGTTCGCGATCAACGACAGCGTCGACACGATCGGCGCGAAGCAGTACGACGAGATCACCCGCTACGACCTGCTCGTCGTCGCCGGCGACGGGTCGGGCGACGCGATGCGTGAGCGCGTCGCCGACGACGGCCGCGTCGACGCGACGCTCGACCTGCGCATCGACAGCGGCGAGATGACCGTCGACGGCGCCGGCGAGACGGTGCAGCTGCTGATCGTCCCCGACGGGTCGGAGGACGCGCTGAACGACATGATCGACCTGCGCGACGCCGCCGGACGCTCCGGCCGGTCCGGCTGGCTCGGCCGGCTCGGCCGGTCCGGCGGCGGCGACGTGCTGACGCTGGGCGACGACGGCGCGATCGTCGCCCAGTCGGCGGCGAACGCGCTGGGCGTCGAGGCGGGCGACACGATCCGGCTGCGCGATTCGGCGATGCGCACCGCCGACGTGACGGTCGCCGCCGTCAGCCGCAATCTGATCGGCTCCGACGTGTACCTGAGCGAGACGCTGTACCGCGACGCGTTCGACGTGACCGCGCCGCTCGACGAGAACGCGATGCTCGCCACGATGGGCGACGCCGACGACGCCGACGACGAGGCGGCCGCCGACGCGCGCATCGCGTACGCGCAGGAGCTGTCGCACGACCCGGCGGTGCTGACGGTGAGCAGCACCGACCGGCTGCAGCGCGGCTTCCAATTCGAGCTGATGAGCGCGGTCGTCGCGCTGATCGTGGGACTGGCCGGAAGCCTGGCGCTCGTGGTGCTGTTCACGCTGTCGAACACGAACGTGTCGGAGCGCGTGCGCGAGATGGCCACGCTCAAGGTGCTCGGCTTCTACGACCGCGAGGTGCACACGTACGTGAACAAGGAGATGCTGATCCTGACGGGCATGGGCGTCGCGGTCGGCCTGCCGCTGGGCCGCTGGATCGGCGGACTGCTCACGGCCGCGCTGAACATGCCGGGCATCTACTTCGAGGTCGACGTGCGCTGGACGAGCTATCTGATCGCCGCCGGCGCTACGGTCGCGTTCGCGCTGCTCGTCCACCTGTTCACCAACCCGGTGCTCGACCGGATCGACCCGGTCAGCTCGCTCAAGTCCGTCGAATGACGGGGTCGGTCGGCGGCCGGCGGGGGCGCCGTCGCCGGAAAGTTCAATTCCAAGCCGCGAATTGAACTTTCCGACGAAATGCACGCAACATCATCACAATCGGCGTTGAACTTCCCGGCTGTGGGGTAGCGGTCCGCTGCTAGAGTTTGAACCTGTTCACATACGGGAGGAAAACGATGAGCGAAACGCAGCATCAGGCGACGCCTGCGCGAACGGCGCAACCGGACCAGCCGGACGGCGGCGGCCTGAAGTCGGTCGAGAGCCTCGACCACGGCAACGAGATGGCGCGCGGCCTGAACAACCGGCACGTGCAGTTCATCGCCATCGGCGGCACGATCGGCACCGGCCTGTTCCTCGGCTCCGGCAAGTCGATCGCGCTGACCGGACCGAGCATCGTGTTCGTGTACATCGGCGTCGGCCTCATCATGTTCCTGCTGATGCGCGGCATCGGCGAGCTCATGTACCGCGATCCGAGCCAGCACACGTTCATCAACTTCATCACCCGCTACCTGGGCAACGGGTGGGGCACGTTCGCCGGCTGGTCGTACTGGATCGTGCTCGTGCTCATCGGCATGAGCGAGATCAGCGCCGTGTCCACGTACTTCGTCACGTTCTTCGACACGTTCGGCATCGACCTGTCGGGCTGGGAGTGGCTGATCGAGGTCGGCTTCCTCGCCGCGCTCGTCACCATCAACCTGATCGCCGTCAAGGCGTTCGGCGAGGCCGAATTCTGGTTCTCGATGATCAAGATCACGCTCATCTGCGCGCTGATCGCCACCGCCGTGGTCATGGTCGTCGTCGGCTACCACTACGACGCGGTGCAGGTGACCGGCCAGGACGCGGTCTCGCCCGCCGGCCACGCCGGACTCGACAACATCACCAGCGGCTTCTCGATCGCGCCCAACGGCTGGCTGAGCTTCCTCATGAGCTTCCAGATGGTGTTCTACTCGTACGAGATGATCGAATTCGTGGGCGTCACCGTGTCCGAGACGCAGAACCCGCGCAAGGTGCTGCCGAAGGCGATCAACGAGATCATCATGCGCGTGCTCATCTTCTACGTGGGCGCGCTGGTGGCGATCATGGCGATCGTGCCGTGGACCACGTTCCGGCCGAACGCGGACGGCTCGTTCGCGTCGCCGTTCATCATGGTGTTCCAGTTCGCCGGCCTCGACTGGGCGTCGGCGCTCGTGTTCTTCGTGGTCATCACCGCCGCGTCCAGCGCGCTCAACTCGCTGCTCTACTCGGCCGGACGCCACCTGTACCAGCTGGCCGCCGTGTCGCCGTCGCCGACGTTCCGCAAGCTGGGCGTCGTGTCGAAGCGGCAGGTGCCGGCGCGCGCGATCGTCGCGTCGGCGGCGCTGATCCTGCTGTCGCCGGTCATCAACGCGATCCCCGGCGTCTCCGGCGCGTTCGTCCTGTTCGCGTCCGCGTCGAGCGCGGTGATCGTGTTCATCTACGTGCTGACGATGCTCGCGCACCGCCGCTACCGCCGTTCCGCCGACTTCATCGCCGACGGCTTCCTGATGCCGGCGTGGAAGGTGACGAACACGCTCGCGATCGCGTTCTTCGTGTTCGTCTACTGCACGCTGTTCCTCGCCGACGACACCCGCGGTCCGGCAATCGCCGGCCTCGTGTGGCTCGTCCTCTTCGGCGGCTACTGCATCCTGCACGAGCGCTTCCAGTCCCGCGACCTACGCGAGTCCCTCGGCCGATAGCGGGGCCTGTCGCCGGCCGGTCCGCCGGTCCCTTACGGGCTGCGGCTGCGGTTTGTATGCGCGTCAACGAAGCCGCCGCATGCAAACCGCTGAACCGCCCCTTCCGAACCGCGGTTTGTGTGCGCTGCTTTCGTTCGGACGCATACAAACCGTCGAACCGTTCGCCTCAGACTGCGTTCCGTGCGCGCCGACTTCGGTCAGACGCGCGCAACCGACGGGTTTCGGTTGCGGCCTGATTGACGAGTGTATTTCCCTGCAAGGCATGCCCGTTACTGATGAGGTTGCCTGATGGTCGAATTCATGCATGCGGTAAAGAATTCTGCGCCTTAATTATGATATTGTGGCTCAATTCTTACATTATGGCGTGATATTCATACATGAATTGGGTATTATTCGTACATGGTGAGGTGCAAATTGTGCCCCAGCGTGTATGAATTATTGTGACAGTGTACGAATTGGTCGCTGATTCGGGAAAAGGGGTTCCTATGGTCCGGGACGAATTGGACGCGGTGCTGAAGGAGGGCGAGTCCGTCACCGTCGAGTTCAAACGCTGCGGTGACCGGCCTCATCCGGATGTCTTCGAAACGGTCTGCTCGTTCGCGAACCGGTTGGGTGGCAGCATCTATCTCGGCGTCAACGACGACGGCGCGGTCGAAGGCATCGATCCCAAGCGTGCCGTGGAAGTCGAACGCAACATCGCGAACGTGATATCCAACCGTAACCTGTTCTCGCCTGCGCCGAACGTGGAGACCGAACGGATTGACTGCGACGGTCGTGTCGTGATCCGCATCCTGGTGATGTCCGGATCGTCGGTGATCCGATTCAAGGGCGTCGTATACGATCGGCTGGCAGATACCGATGTGCGGGTCGACGGCGACATCCAGATCAGTCAGATGTACATCCGCAAGCAGAACTACTATTCCGAACGTCGCATCTTCCGTTACGTCACGCCGTTCGACCTGCGTTCCGATCTGGTGGCTCGGATGCGCGCGATGGCCGTTGCGCAGCGTGCCGGCCATCCGTGGGCGACGATGTCGGATGATGAGATGTTCCGTAGCGCCAAGCTGTACGACCGGGATTACACGACCGGCGAGGAGGGGTTCAACCTGGCTGCCGTGCTGCTGCTGGGCAAGGATGATGTGATCGCATCGGTGTGCCCGTCGTACGTCACCGACGCGATCGTGCGGCGCGACGACGTCGATCGGTATGACGACCGTCTGATGGTGCGGACGAATCTGTTCGACGCGTACGATCGCCTGGTCGACTTCGTGACGAGGAGTCTGCCGGACCGGTTTGCGCTGGCCGACGGCCGGCGGACGAGTCCGCGTGACGTGATCGCCCGGGAACTGGTCGCGAACAGTCTGATG
The DNA here is from genome assembly GCF_003952945.1 of Bifidobacterium samirii. Classification (GTDB taxonomy): domain Bacteria; phylum Actinomycetota; class Actinomycetes; order Actinomycetales; family Bifidobacteriaceae; genus Bifidobacterium; species Bifidobacterium samirii. The sequence goes on along the minus strand of NZ_QXGK01000002.1, from coordinate 142,347 downwards.
CATCGTGAATACTCCAGTCCGGTCGTCGCGAGGATCCTCATCGGGAAGGATTCCATTCGTACGGTCAACGCGTCCCGGTCGTTCTTCGAGGGGCGCATGACGTTGGGTGAGTTCACGCCGATGCCGAAGAATCCCATCATCGCCGACGTGTTCGTGCAGACCGGCATCGCGGAGAAGCTCGGCAGCGGACTGCGAGTACTGAACCGGGCGGCGTCGCTGTACACCGGTCGGAAGCCGGAATTCCGGGACGGCGATATCTTCGAGGCGATGGTGCCGACGCTGCGGCCTGAGACGGCGAGCCGGTCGGCGGTATCCGTCGTGACGGGCGCCTCGTACGATGACGTGCAGAATGACGGTGCCGATGCGGCTGCCGGTGAGCATAAGGAGGTCGAAGGGGCTCCGACCGCTCCCGGTGAGCGGATCGAGGTTCGGAATCCGTCGTCGAGCGAAGCGGGAAACCGTGTGAAGACGGCATTGCGCGAACTGTTCTCCCGTCAGGATACGGTTACGGTTCCGCAGGTTTCGGATAGTTCCGGCGTGAGCCAGCGGACGGTGCGGAAATATCTGAATCAGTTGGTCGAGGACGGCTCTCTCGTGCTCGAAGGCAAGACTCGAGGCCGTCGCTACCGTTCTGTTGGCTGAACACTTCCATGGAATATATGGCATCTATGATTGTTTATAGTGTGAGATAGTTTGAGGGTGGATGATTGTTGCGGGATGCCGTTCCCGCATGATGGAGGCGAGGTGCGCATGGGATACGAGGATGAGGCCGTCGAGGCGCTGTGGAAGACCGTGTGGGGGCATAAGTCGGCGATGCAGCGCGAGTTCACGCGCGGCACGCACGGCGAGACGTTCGTGCTCCGGCAGCTTGCCCATCGCGGCGCGATGACGCCGTCCCAGCTCGCCGACGCGATGCATGTGACGTCCGGCCGCGTCTCCAGCGTGCTGTCGGCGCTGGAGAGGAAGGGCCTGATCTCGCGCACGCCCGACCCCGACGACCGCCGCGTCACGCACATCAGCCTGACCGAGGCCGGCGAGGAGAACGCCCGCCGCAACATCGAGGAGATGCGTTCCCTGGTCTGCTGGATCTTCTCGCAGATGGGGGAGCGGCGCACCCGCGACTTCGTCGACCTGACCCGCGAATTCATGACCTACATGTCGATCTGCCGCCCTGGCGAGCCGCGCCCCACCCCCGACGAGGTGCGCGCCGCGTTCGCCGAGGGCGAATAGCGGCGGTCCTGCGCCACGATCCGACGCCCGGAATCCTGCCGGATCCGGTCCCGTGGGCCGGTCCGATCGCCGGTGCCGTCCCTCCCGACCGTCCGATTCTCAGGAAACACACAGCCGGGCATGTATCATCATGCCCATAGATAATTACACACTGTAAGGTAAATCGGTCGCCGCGCCCATCGCAATCGCCCGGACCGACCGGAACCAAACCAACCACCGCAAGGGGAACCATGCTTCGCATCTGCAAGTACCTGTCCAAGGCGGAGATCGGCCAGCTGCTCATCGGCCTCGTCTTCGTCGTGGCGCACATCTGGTTCGACCTCGAACTGCCCGACTACATGTCCGAGATCACCACGCTCGTCGAGACGCCCGGCAGCGCCATGGCCGACATCTGGATCGCCGGCGGCAAGATGCTGCTCATCTCGCTCGGCTCCGTCGGCTGCGCCGTCGTCACCGGCTTCGTCACCGCGCGCGTCGCCGCATCCTTCGGCCGCCGCCTGCGCTCGCTCGAATTCGCCAAGGTCGAATCGTTCGGCCCGGCCGAGATGAACCGCTTCTCCACCGCCAGCCTCATCACCCGCTCCACCAACGACATCACCCAGATCCAGATGTTCGTCACGATGGGCCTCGTCCTGCTCGTCAAATCGCCGATCATGGCCGTGTGGGCCGTGTGCAGGATCGCCGGCAAGGGCTTCGAATGGACCGTCGCCACCGCCGTCGCCGTCATTATCCTCATGGTCATGGTCGCCGTGCTCATGGCGCTCGTCCTGCCGAAGTTCAAGGCCATGCAGCGCCTGACCGACGACATCAACCTCGTGGCGCGCGAGAACCTCACCGGCCTGCGCGTCGTGCGCGCCTACAACGCCGAGGACTACCAGGAGCGCAAGTTCACCGCCGCCAACACGACCCTCACCGACACGCAGCTGTTCACCAACCGTGCCATGTCGGTCATGATGCCGTTCATGAATACCGTGATGAACGGCCTCATGCTCGCCGTCTACTGGATCGGCGCCGCGCTCATCGAATCCGCCGACCTGACCGACAAGCTCACCATCTTCTCCAACATGGTCGTGTTCTCCAGCTACTCCATGCAGGTCATCATGAGCTTCCTGCTCATGAGCATGGTGTTCGTCCTGTGGCCGCGCGCCGACGTGTCCGCCCGCCGCGTGCTCGAAGTGCTCGACACGGTCCCGATGGTCGCCGACCCGGCCGCGCCGTCCGCCGACGCCGGTCATGCCGCCGCCGCCCGCACCGCCGTCGCCCCGCCCGCCCCGCGCGGCGAGATCGAATTCCGCGACGTCGCCTTCGCCTACCCCGATTCGCGCGACGTGATGCTCGACGGCGTCTCCTTCACCGCCAAACGCGGCCAGACCGTCGCCTTCATCGGCTCGACCGGCTCCGGCAAATCCACCCTCATCAACCTCGTGCCCCGCTTCTACGACGCGACCCGCGGCCAGGTCCTCGTCGACGGCGTCGACGTGCGCGACTGGCCGCTCGCCGACCTGCGCGACCGCATCGGCTACGTGCCGCAGCGGTCCGTCCTGTTCAAAGGCACCGTCGCCGGCAACATCGCCTACGGCGACGACACCGGACATGCGACCGACGTCCAGACCGCCGCCCGCGTCGCCCAGGCCGCCGAATTCGTCGACCGCATGGACGGCCGCTACGACGCGCCCATCGCCCAAGGCGGATCCAACGTGTCCGGCGGACAGAAGCAGCGCCTGTCCATCGCGCGCGCCGTCCATCGCAACCCCGAATTCCTCATCTTCGACGACTCGTTCAGCGCACTCGACTTCCGCACCGACCGCGCCGTACGCGAGGCGCTCGCCGCCCACGCCAAGGACGCCACCAAACTCATCGTCGCGCAGCGCATCGGCACCATCATGGACGCCGACCTCATCATCGTGCTCGACGACGGCCGCGTCGTCGGCAAGGGCACCCACCGCGAACTGCTCGACACCTGCGACGTCTACCGGCAGATCGCCAGCTCCCAGCTCACCGCATCCGAACTCGGCGCCTGAGCCGACGACGCCGAACGAAAGGACTTTCAACAATGCCAGGACACATGGGGCACGGCCCCGGACGCGGGCGCGGACCCGCAGACAAACCGCAGGACTTCGGCAAGGTCATGGGCAGGCTCCTGCAATACTGCCGCCGCTGGATCCCCGCCGTCATCGTCGCGCTCATCCTCGGCGCGGCCGGCGCGATCTGCCAGATCGTCGGCCCCGACCGGCTCAAGGACATGACCAACGAGATCGCCAAGGGCCTGCCCGCCGTCGTCGACGGCCAGCCCGTCGCCGGCGCGATCGACATGGACGCGATCGCCCGCATCGGCTGGACGCTCGTCGCCCTGTACGTCGGCTACGCGCTGCTCAACTACGTGCAGAGCTGGATGATGGCCACCGTCACCCAGCGCATCGCCCAGCGGCTGCGCGAATCCATCAGCGTCAAGATCAACCGGCTGCCGCTCAGCTACTTCGACAAGGTCAGCTACGGCGACGTGCTCAGCCGCATCACCAACGACGTCGACGCGATCGGCCAGGCGCTCGGCCAGTCCGTCGGATCGCTCATCACGTCCGTCACGCTGTTCGTCGGCGCGCTCGTCATGATGTTCTCCAACAACGTGCTCATGACCGTGTGCGCGATCGGCGCAAGCCTCATCGGCATGATCGTCATGATGGTCATCATGAAGGCGTCGCAGAAGCACTTCGTACGCCAGCAGACCGCCCTCGGCGACGTCAACGGCCACGTCGAGGAGATGTACGCCGGCCACATCATCGTCAAGGCGTACAACGGCGAAGCCGACTCCATCGAGCGATTCGAGCGCTACAATACCGACCTGTACGACTCCGGCTGGAAGTCGCAGTTCCTGTCTGGCCTGATGATGCCGCTCATGAACTTCATCGGCAACTTCGGCTACGTCGTCGTGTGCGTCGTCGGCGCGGCGCTCGCGCTCGACGGGCGCATCGAATTCGGCGTCATCGTCGCGTTCATGATGTACATCCGACTGTTCACCCAGCCGCTCAGCCAGTTCGCGCAGGCGTTCCAGAACCTGCAGCGCTGCGCCGCCGCATCCGAACGCGTCTTCGGATTCCTCGACGAGCCGGAGATGGCCGACGAATCCGACAAGCCCGCGCTGCTGGGCCGCGGCGCCGACGGCCGCCCGCAGCAGGTGCGCGGCGACGTCGAATTCAGCCACGTGCGCTTCGAATACGAGCCGGGCAAGCCGATCATCCGCGACTTCTCCGCATCCGTCAGGGCCGGGCAGAAGGTCGCGATCGTCGGCCCGACCGGCGCCGGCAAGACCACGATGGTCAACCTGCTCATGCGCTTCTACGAGATCGCCGGCGGCTCCATCGCGATCGACGGCGTCGACACCGCGTCCGTGCCGCGCTGGAACGTGCACGACCAGTTCTCGATGGTCCTGCAGGACACGTGGGTGTTCCGCGGCACCGTGCGCGAGAACGTCGCCTACGCCAAGCCGGGCGTGACCGACGCGCAGATCGAGGCCGCCTGCCGCGCGGTCGGACTGGACCGGTTCATCCGCTCCCTGCCCGACGGCTACGACACCGTCCTCGACGAGAACACGTCGCTGTCGGCCGGTCAGAAGCAGCTGCTGACGATCGCCCGCGCGATGGTGCAGGACGCGCCGATCCTCATCCTCGACGAGGCCACGTCGTCGGTGGACACGCGCACCGAGGAGCTGATCCAGCGTGCGATGGACGCGCTGACCGTCGGCCGCACGTCGTTCGTCATCGCCCACCGCCTGTCCACGATCCGCGACGCCGACATGATCCTCGTCATGAACCACGGCGACGTGATCGAACGCGGCACGCACGACGAACTGCTCGCCGCCGGCGGCTTCTACGCCGACCTCTACAACAGTCAGTTCGCCCTCGCCGACTAGGCGGCTTATCGGACGGCTGACTGCTGGCTGGCGACGGGTCTACAGTCCGTCGCCAGCCGCCGCCATCTGATGATGCCGGCTTGCGGAGGTCCGTTGACTGCCGCCGCCGTCTGATGACGGCTTGCGACGGTCCGTTCCCGTCCGCGGAGCCCGGCGCATCGCGTGCCCGACACGCTCCAGGCCGCTCGGCCAAGCCTACGGTCGGGCACGCGATGCGCCGGGCTCCGCTCGTTTCCGCGTGGTCCGGTCCGGTTGCGCGGCTCCGTTGGTCTGATTCATTGCATCGGTTTGGCTTGGTTCCGTTTGCGCCGCCTTGCGATGGCTCGTTCCTGTTCGCGATGCGCCGGGCTCCGCTCGTTTCCGCGTGGCGCGGTCCGGTTGTGCAGTTCCGTCGGCCTGACTCATTGCATCGGTTTGGTTCGGTTCCATTTGACGTCGCCTTGCGATGGCCCGTCACCGTTCGCAGAGTCCACCATGTTGCATGGTACGGCGGAAGTCGGTGGCCCTTCATCATCGTATGTGCTCTCGATTGCCTGAAATCATGATTGTTCCCATAGCAAAGCCGGATGGGTCCGCGCGCCGGGCGCTCTACGCTGAAGGCGTTCCTGTTCGGAATCCTTCGGAGGAGGGGATGCTGATGAACGCAAGGGGATATGCCTCACGCTTCGATACGGTGGGCCGATCGGCAGGTGACATCGCCGATGGGTCGGACGCAGATCCGGTCGAGTGCCGGGAATCGGGTGGTCGCATGACCTGCCGTCGGCGCCTGCGGCTGGCGCTCGCCACGATCGTCGTCGCCGTGCTGCTCGTCGTGGACCGGTGTCTGTTCGACGGGATCGGTGCGCTGCTCAGCTTTCGCGGCATCGCCTATGTCGTCGTCCAGCTCGTCATGTTCGTCACCTCCATGCTGTGGATGCAGCGAGCGGATGAACCCGCTGCATCCCCTCGCGACGCGAAGGAATGAATCGCCGATCCCTGGATGCGGCATCGCTCGCCGGTTGATTTTCCGCCGTGAGATAACGCTGGTCGTGTTCCGCCGGGTTCGGTCACCGCCGGAACAGTCGGCCTGGGAATCCGCGCGAGACGAGCGCGGTGCGGTCGGGATGCAGGAGCGCGCAGTCGAACCGTCCAGGGAACCGGTCGGTGAGCATGTCCGCCGGCGTGACGAACAATGCGGTGGCGAGTCCGTCGGCGAGCGCCGTCGGATGGTCGGCGAACGCTGCCGACGGCCGCGTATCGGCGGCGACGCTCACCCACGTGGCCGCCACGTCGCGTACGGGCAGGCCGTCGATCGCGTTGATGAGATGATGCGCCTCGAACGCGGCCGCCGCGCGCCAATGGCGCCGGCTGGGCGCGCTGGCGCAGAACGAGCCGTCGCCGATCGCGGCGGTGCCGACGGCGCGGCTCGTGTCGGCCGGATCCTCCAATCCGATGACGACCGGCGTCGCCGACCGGATCCGCAGATCACCGCCTGCGTCGATGATGAAGTCGCAGAGGCGATCCGCCGCATCATGGTCGTCGCGCCCCGACTTGACGGACGGTTCGCCGGAGCATTCGGGACTGCAGCCGGAATATGGTGCGGCGGCTGGAATGGTCGTTGATGCGGCGTGCGCGGCGAGGTGTGACATGATGCCCGATTGCGCGCTGTCTTCGGCGGATGTGCCGGTAGGCCGTTTTCCGGACGTGGGATTATCGCCGTTCTCCGGAGTCGGATCGGACTCGTGTCCGTCGGCGTGTTCGGGGTGCCGTGCGTCGAGCATGCCGGCGATCAGGTCGACGAGATACCCCTTGCCGTATGCGCCGAAGTCGAGTCGGACGGGCCGCGTGGTGGTGAGCGTGGCACCACGGCGGGTCATGTCGCCGCGCCAGGTGGGCCGGCCGTGGATCGCGCCGAGCCGGCCGTCGGCGTCGGCGGCGAGCGTGAACGTGTAGTCGGCGCCGTAGCCGAGCCGGATCAGGTCCTCGCCGGCGCACGGGTCGACGGCGCCGTCGGTCGCGTCGGCCAGCATGTCGGCCAGGTCGAACAGGCCGTTCGCCCAGTCGGGGAAGTCGAACGTGCCGCCATGCTCGGCCGCGGCCATCGCGGCGACGGTCGAATCCGCGCGGAAGCGAGACAGCACCCGCTCGTATTCGCCGATGAATCCGCCGATCGTCTCGCGCGTTCCCGCGTCGATCGCGCGCGAGCTGCGGATGATGATGCCGGTTCCCAGCGCCCGCGGAAACGCCGCGGCATGCGGCATCCGCTCCGCGATGCCCGTCGTCCGTTCGTCCATGACTCCCATCCTAAGCGCGCGGTTTCGCCGGCACGGTCGGGAATACTTCTCGTTGAGGATCGCCAAGTGAGTGAAGTCTCCGGTTTGACCGGGAATTGTTCTCGTTGGAGAGCCTCCAGCGAGCGGATTCCCCGGCTTGGTCTGGGATTGTTCTCACTGAGACTTCGCCAGCGAGAATGTCTGCCGGCTTGGTCTCCGATTCTTCTCGCTGGGATGCTCCCAACGAGGATGGCTGCCGGCTTACCCGGCGGTTCTTCTTGCTGGCGGCCTGTCAGCGAGGATGTTCGTCAGTCACCCCGGTGATTCTTCTCATTAGCGGTCTATCAGTGACCAATTTCTCCGATTTGGTAGGGGATTCTTCTCACTGAAGTGTTCCCAGTGAGCACGGTTGCCGGTTTGGCCGGCGATCGTTCTCGCTTCGCCGTGATTGCTTGGATGAAGCCGGTCTGATGACCGTAATATGGCTGCCGATGGCGATGCCGTGGCCACCCGAGGACTATCATTGACATCGCGTCAAAGTTGATTCGGGAGGTTCATCGATGAACAGCAGGAAATCATCCGCGAAATCCGCAGCACCGACCTCGTCCGTGCAGCCCCACCGCCCTGTTCCCAAGGACCTGCCCCGCGCGAAGGTCTGGGCGTTCGCGACCGGCCAGTTCGGCTGGGCGCTGCTGAGCGGCATCATCTCCAATTGGCTCGTCTACTTCTACCAGCCGGACGCCGAGACGGTCGCGCAGGGGCAGACCGTGTTCGTGCCGCAGGGGCTGGCGGTGCTGGGCGTCGTGACGGTCGTGGGCGGCATCACCGCATTCGCCCGCCTGTTCGACGCGTTCGTCGACCCGGCCGTCGCGAGCCTGTCGGACCGCAGCACGTCGCCGCGCGGCCGCCGCATCCCGTTCCTGCGGTTCGCGGCCCTGCCGCTGGCCGCGGTCACGGTGCTCGTGTTCTGGAGTCCGGTGGGCGGCGTCAGCTGGCTGAACGCCGCGTTCCTGTTCGTCGCGGTGATCGGCTACTACATCGCGCTCACGTTCTACTGCACGCCGTACAACGCGCTGATCGCCGAACTCGGTCATGATTCGCGCCAGCAGCTGACGATCTCCACGACGATCTCGTTCACGTTCATCGCCGGCACGGCGGTCGCGTACGTGGCTCCGGTGGTCTGGGGCGCGTTCGTGCCGGGGTTGGGCCGCGTGAACGCGATCCGCGTCACGTTCTCGATCCTCGCCGCCATCGCGTTCGTCTGCATGATGGTGCCGCCGCTGACGATCGACGAACGCGAGTACGTGGATGCGAAGCCGACGGGCGAGGATACGCTCACGTCGTTGCGTGAGACGTTCCGCGACGGCGAGTTCGTGAAGTTCGTCGCCTCCGACGTGGTGTATTGGATCGCGATCACGATGTTCCAGACGGGTCTGCCGTTCTTCGTGACGAGTCTGCTCAAGCTGCCGGAGACGAGCACGACGGTCTATTTCGTGCTGATGACGGGCATGTCCGTCCTGTTCTATCTGCCGGTGAACGTGCTGGCCGGCCGCGTGGGCAAGAAGCGTCTGATGCTGGTCGGCTTTGCGGTGTTCACGTGCGCGTACGCGTTCGCATCGCTGCTCGGCTCGGGCGCGCTCGGCTGGATGCCGGCGGGCGTGCAGGGCGTGGTCCTGTCGGTCGTGTGCGCGGCGCCGATGGCCGTGTTCGGCATCCTCCCGCAGGCGGTCGTGGCGAACATCGCCGGCGCGAGCGCAAAGACGACCGGCGAGGAGCGTCAGGGCATGTTCTATGCGGCGCGCACGTTCGCGATGAAGATGGGACAGAGTCTGGCGATGCTGCTGTTCACCGGCTTGGGCACGATCGGCGTCGCGTCGGGAGCCGGCTACCGTGCGGCCGCCGTGTGCGCGGCCGTCCTGTGCGGCGTCGGCGGCATCGTCTTCGCGTTCTACGACGAACGCAAGGTCCTGTCCGTCCTCGAATCCTGACGGCCTGCCCGTCGCGGCCTCGCGCCCCGACCCTGCCGTCGGCTAGACCAGCACGACCGGCGCGCGGTCGGGAAGCGCGGCGGTGATGTGCAGGATGCCGCCCAGTCCTTCGACGTAGCGTTTGAGCGTGGCGACCTGCGTGCGGTCGAGGTCTCCGCGTTCCAGCTCGCATACGCGTTTCTGGCTGACGCCCATGCGTTCGGCGAGCTGCCGTTGCGTGAGTTCGCACGCCTTGCGCGCCTCCTTGAGCTCGTAGACGCGGATGCGTTCGGTCAGTTCGGCCTCGTAGGGGGCGAGGTCGTCTTCGGTCAGCCCCCGCTTGGCCATGTAGTCGTCGAATGAGAGGTGTGTCATGCGCGTGCGCTCCTTTCGTGCAGATATTGCGCGTACCGTCGTTCGGCCTCCGGGATGGCGGTCCGATACCAGCTGTCCCACCGTTTGCGCTTGTCTCCGGCGAGCAGCAGCACGGCTGTGCGCGACCGGTCGAACATGAACAGGATCCTGATCTGCGCGTTGCCCGACGATGCGGGGATCAACTCCTTCATGTTGCGGTACGCCGACCCGTCGATCGTGCCGACCAGCGGCCGCCGGAGATTCGGCCCTTCCCGGCGCAGCATGTTCACCGCGGCCATGACCAGCCGGATCGTCTTGTCGTCCTGTTCGTCGAGCCAGTCCTCGATGAATCCCAACTCGATCGCCCAACCATCCATAATATACCCCCTGACGTATGTGCGGGCCGTCGTGCCTGCGATACGCATGGGCGTCACGTTAGAGGGGAACCGGGCGCCGCGTCCACGCCGCCCGGGGTATGTGGTCGAACGGTCACTCCGACGGCGTGTTGTGGATAACCCGCTGTGGATAACCCGCTGTGGATAAGTCGACGCGGATGTCCGGCGATGTGGACAAGTCGCGCGGTGTACGCAGCCATGCCGCCCGTTCCGCATCGTGGTCGGAACGGGCGCATCGGTCCGCATTGTGAGACGCGACGCGCGCCGGAACGGGCGATTCTCCGGCGTGTACGCCCCCGAAAAAGGCCTCTGCCACGGAACGGCCGAAAAATCAAGACTGTTGCTTCCGGAATTTTCCTCGTAGGTTATTGCGCGTTGGGAATCGCACGCGAAGGAAGAGAGAGGTCCGGATGCCGTTTCACGCCACGATGGGATCGCACGCACGCCGCGTCGCCGCGCCGGGGGCGCTGCTCGCGTCGCTGACCATGCTGCTGTGCGTCGCCGTCGCGCCCGCCGGCATCGCCCACGCCCTCCCGACCGCCGACGGCACGACCGCCGGCATCACGACCGTCACCCTCGCCGATGGCAACACGGCCGGCAACACAACCGACACGACCGGTGACACCGCCGACGCAACCGCCACCAACCCCAACGCCGACTACGACACCTGGACCGCCGTCGCCGACGACATCGCCGCCCAGCTCAAGGACGGCGTCGACACGTACGCGACGGACCGCCCGTCCGCGTCCTCCGTCATCAGCCCCGCCTACAACATGACGTACCGCGCCAGCTACTTCGCCGCCGCCGTCACCGACGTGCTCGGCGCCGACGCGCAGCAGGCGCTCGCCGACCGTTTCCAGTCGGTCCTTCAGCTCACGTACACGGACGGCAACGCCGACGAGCTCGCCACGCAGGTCGACGACCTGACCGCGGCACTCGCCGACGCGGCCGCCACGCTCGACGCGTCGGCCGACCTGAAGAACCCGCGTGACTACGCGGCCGCGAGCCTGGCCGAGACGCAGTCGCAGCGCCAGGACCTGCAGGCGAACAAGAAGACGACGTACACGGGACGCGGCGACCGCACGTGGAGCGACGTGGCCGCCGAGATGGACGACATCCTCGACGAGGCCGTCGCGACCGCGAAGGGCGGCGACGGGCAGGGCGGCGCCGACAAGGTGAACGAGGCGTACTACCAGTACTACGAGCGTCTCGGCTTCGAGAAGAACGTGATGAACGCGATCGGCGGCAGCCGCGTCTCGCTGGTCGAAAGCACGTTCAAGGACGCGCGCAAGGCGATGGTCGCCGGCAAGCCGGCCTCCGAGACCGCGTCGATCGTCGACTCGCTCAAGTCGATGCTCGACGAGGACGCCGCCCAGCTCGACGGCGGCGCCGCCGATCAGGTGAACGGCTTCACCCGCTTCGTGACCAGTTCGATCGGCCAGGCGTTCCTCGTGCTCGTGCGCGAGGGTCTGGAGGCGCTGCTCGTCGTGGCCGCCACGGTCGCCTATCTCGTCAAGTCCGGCAACCGCCGTTTCGTCAGGTGGATCTACGTGGGCGTCGCGGCCGGCCTGGCCGGTTCGGGCGTGGTCGCCGCGATCTTCGTGGCCCTGTTCGGCGGCTCCGGCCCGGTCCAGGAGATCATGGAGGGCGTGTGTGCGCTCATCGCGATGGGCATGCTGCTGTGGACCAGCAACTGGATGCTCAACAAGTCGAGCGTGGAGGCGTGGAACCGCTACATCCGTTCCAAGACCGAGGCCGCGGTGGCGGACGCGTCCGCGGCGACGGCGGCCGGCGGGGCCGCGTCGGCGCGCACGGTCGGCTCGCTGGCGCTGCTGAGCTTCCTCGCGGTGTTCCGCGAGGGCGCCGAAACGGTGATCTTCTACCAGTCGATCTATTCGATGACGCAGGACGCGCACGGCATGTGGGTCGGTGGCCTGCTCGCCGCGGCCGTGCTGCTGGTCGTGTTCGTGCTGATCCGCTTCACGTCGGTGCGCATCCCGATCGGCCCGTTCTTCCTCGTCACGTCGATTCTGATGTCGGCGCTGGTGATCGTGTTCGCCGGCGGCGGCGTCCACTCGCTGATCGAGGGCGACCTGCTGCCGGGCCTGTATCTGGCCGGCCTGCCGACGAACGACTGGCTGGGCTTCTACCCGTACGCGGAGACCGTCGTCGCGCAGATCGTCGCCGCCGTGGCCGTGCTGGCGCTGTTCGCCGTCGGCTACGTCCGCCAGCGGCGCGCCAAGGCCGCGGCCGAGACGGCCTGACCATTCCGATTTTCCGAATCCAACCATCAACCCAACCACCGATCCACCGGAGAAAAGAGAGCATCATGAAGCACAGGATCGCCGCGCTGCTGGCGCTGATCGCCGCCGGCGCGCTGACCGTCTCGCTGTCCGCGTGCGGCGACACGAACGCCGCGTCCGGCAACGCCGACGGCCAGACCACGTCGAGCCAGGACGCCACGACCGCCGACGATTCGTCGGACGACGCCGCGGACGACGGCGCCGCCTCGTTCGAGGAGATCCCGATCGGCAACGACCAGGAGATCTTCCCGCTGAACATCGCCGCCGTGTACTTCCAGCCGGTCGACATGTACCCGGAGGGCACGGGTCTGAAGGCCGCGGACGCGAACCTGCATCTGGAGGCCGACATCCACGCGCTCAAGGACAACAAGCTCGGCTACGCGACCGGCGAGTTCATCCCGAAGCTGACGGTCAAGTACCGCATCGAGGACAAGAACGACTCGTCGAACGTGCAGGAGGGCACGTTCATGGAGATGAACGCGGACGACGGCCCGCACTACGGCGCGAACCTCAAGATGGACAAGGCCGGCGAGTACAAGCTGACGTTCATCATCTACAGCCCGGAGACGAACGGCTGGACGCTGCACGTCGACCCGGACACCGGCGTCGAGGGCCGTTTCTGGACCGAGCCGATCGAGGCGTCGTTCGACTGGGACTACACCGTCCACCAGTGGTGACGTCCGCCCGCCGCTCCCGTTCCGTTGGAACGCGGGCGCCGGCGGGGACCCGACCTGAATGGGGCATTCCGAGGCCTGCGCGCCGCGGAATGCCCCCGTCGCGTACCGGAGGGTGCGCGTGAAACGCTGCGGATGACGCGAACGCGCGAACCGCGCGGATGATGCGGACGCCGCAAACGCCGCGAGAACGAAAGGAAGCGAATGCTGGGGCAATACGTGCAGGCGCTGCCGGGCATGCTGGCGCCCGCGCTGCTGGCGATGACGATGGGCGTGCTGCTCGATGTGGGGGAGGGCCGCGACCGTCCGCTCAGCCGCGACTGGCGGACCGTCGGCCTGCTGGCCGGTCTGGCGGGCGCGGTCGTGTTCACCGTGCTGCGCACGCTGGTGATCGTCGACCGCCGTTCGACCGTCAATCTGCCGGTGCTGGTCGGCGCGGTCGCCGCCGACGTGCTCATGGTCGCGATCGTGCTGCGCGCCCGGTCGATCACGACGCGCCGGCGCGAGCGCCCGTGGGCGCTTCATGCGGCGAACGCGGTCGCGGCGGTCGGCATCGCGCTGACGACGTTCTTCGCGCTGCAGGATGTGATCATGCAGCTGACGAGCTTCGTCGAGGAGGGCGATTCGCCGTTCACGTCGGAGATGCTGCTGCGCGCGCTGGGGTTCGCGCTGGGCGTCGCGACGGCCGTGGCCGCCGCCGCGGTCTTCCGCACGATGCGGTCGACCGCGGTGCACCCCGCGTTCGTCGCGGCGTCGGCGCTGCTGGTCGTGCTGATCCTGCTGGACCATCTCACGCAGCTGTTCTCGCTGATGATGTCGATGATGATCCTGACGCTGCACGGTATGCCGTTCCGCATCCTGATCCGGTTCGCGAACCATGAGATGTGGATGGTGATCGGCGAGGCGCTCGTGTTCGCGATTCCGGCCGTCGCGTCGATCGTCGCCGGCTTCCGGTTGAAGCCGGACGGGGAGAACGAGGCGATCGGCCGCGCGCATCGCGCGTTCAGGCGCCGTGCGGTCGCGGCCGGTGCGTGGAGCCTGGTCGCGATGGTCGGCGTGACGGTCGCGTTGACGGCGGGCGTCGCCGAGGTCGACAAGGTGCCGACTCTCTCGCCGCCCGAATCGTACGCGCTGCGCGACGGCGTGGCGACGATCCCGTTCGCGCAGGTCGACGACGGCCATCTGCACCGATTCGAATACACGGCGTCGGACGGCACGGTCATGCGGTTCATCATCATCAAGAAGAACGGCGGCGCGTACGGCATCGGCCTCGACGCGTGCGAGACGTGCGGCGACGCCGGCTACTACGAGAAGGACGGCAAGATCATCTGCAAACGCTGCGACGTGGCGATCAACCTCGCCACGATCGGCTTCAAGGGCGGCTGCAACCCGGTCCCGTTCGACTACACGATCGCCGACGGCGCGATCGAGATCCACACCACCGCCCTCGACGCGCTCAGCGCCCACTTCGCCAAGTAAGGAGACGGCATGTTCTTCATGCGCATGATCGTCCGGTCGTTCAGCCGGCAGCTGCGCCGACGCCTGCTCATCGCCGTGACCGTGTGCCTGTCGGCCGCGGTGTCGACGGCGATGCTCGGCGTCGTGTTCGACGTGGGCGACAAGCTCAACGCGGAGCTGTCGACGTACGGCTCCAACATCACCGTGCAGCCGAAGGCCGACGCGGTCGTCGACGACCTGTACGGTTCGGCCGACGCATCGTCGTCGGCGGGCGCGTCCGCCTCCTCCGGTTCGTCCGGTTCGTCGTCCGCCGACCCGACCGCGTTCCTCAAGGAGTCGGACGCGGCGAAGATCAAGACGATCTTCTGGGCGTTCAACATCACCGACTTCGCGCCCCGCCTCGACCTGCACGCCGACGCGTCGGCCGGCAAGGCGTCCGCGGACGGCGTCCCGGTCGTCGGCACCTGGTTCGACCGCAGGCTCGACCTCGCCACCGGCGAGACGACCGTCGTGGGCGTCTCCGGCATGCGCTCCTGGTGGACCGTCGAAGGCCGCTGGGCCAAGGACGGCACCAATGAGGCGATGCTCGGCAGGGATCTCGCCGCCGCACTCGGCGTGACGGCCGCGTCCGGCGGCACCGTCACCCTCACGCGCGGCGACGCGTCGATGGACTTCACGATTGTCGGCGTCTACGATTCCGGCGACGACGAGAACGGCTCCATGTACGTGTCGTCGTCGAAGCTGCAGGAGCTGTCGGGGCTGACCGACGCGATCGACCGCATCGAGGTCAAGGCGCTCACCACCCCCGAGAACGATCTGGCGCGCAAGGCCGCGAAGAACCCGAACGCGCTCGCCCAGGAGGAGTGGGAGACCTGGTACTGCACCGCCTACCCGAGCTCCATCGCCTACCAGATCGAGGAGGTGCTGCCGGGCGCGACCGCCAAGCAGGTGCGTCAGGTCGCCGCCCTCCAGGGCGACGTGCTCACCAAGACGCGCGCGGTAATGATTCTCATGACCGCGCTCAGCCTCGTCGCCGCCGCGATCGCCGTCGCGAACCTGATGGCCGCGTCGATCGGCGAACGCGGCGCCGAACTCGCGCTCCTCAAGGCGCTCGGCGCGACCGACGGCGCGGTCAGCCGGCTCATGCTCGCCGAAACCGCGCTGATCTCCCTGCTCGGCGCGCTCGTCGGCTCCGGCGCGGGCGCGCTCGTCGCCCAGCTCATCGGCCGCGTCGTGTTCGGCTCGGGCATCACGATGCGCCCGATGGTGTTCGTGCTCGTCGCCGTGCTCCTCGCCGTGACCGTGCTCGCCGCCTCGCTCTCGTCCATCCGCTCGATCCTGGGGCTGCGCCCCGCGGAGGTGCTCCATGGCCGCTGATCCCACACGCCGTTCCGATACGGCGACGGACCGTTCCGTCTCCGTCTCCGATGCCGGCCACCGTTCCGATACGACCGCCGATGCCGGCCGCCGTCCGCGCATGACGAACCGCCGCATGTTCCTCACGATGCTCTGGGGAGCGGTGTTCCGCCGCCGCTCCCGCGCGATCATGGCAGTCATCGCCTCGATGGTCGGCTCGGCGACCCTGTTCTGCCTCGCCGCCGTGTGCATCGCCGTGCCGCAGCAGATGAACGAGGAGATGCGCGCCTACGGCGCCAACCTCATCGTCACCCCCGCAGCGTCAGGTTCCGGTTCGTCCGGTTCGACCGGTTCGACCGGTTCGACTCGGACCGGTTCGGATTCCGCCGGCTCCGCATCCACCGGCATCGACGAGTCCGACGAACGGGCCGTCACCGCGATCGTCGCCGACGGCCGCAGCGCGAAAGCCGCCTCCTACCGTTACGAGAACGTGCGCATCAACGCCGCGCCCTACACGATCGCCGGCATCGACACCGCCGCCGTACGCGACCTCAACCGGCATTGGAGCGTCGACGGCGACTGGCCGTCCGCCGGCGCCGTCATGCTCGGCCGCGACGTCGCCGACGCGCTCGACGTGACCGTCGGCGCGACCGTCACCATCGCCTACCGCGCCGACGCCGACGCGGATGCCACGACGTCCGCCGGCGCGTCCGAAGCCGACGGCACGTCCGGCACGTCCGGTTCGTCCGCCGCCGGCTCGGTCGCCGGCCAGACGCGCGACGGCCGCGTCTCCACCGACATCATGGAGACCGGCGGCACCGAATTGCGCGTCGCCGGCATCGTCGACACCGGCGGCTCCGAGGATTTGATCGTGTACGCGGACGCCGACGACGTGACGGCGCTCGCCGGCTCGTCGCGTGGCGCCGACGTCGTCGAATACTCGGTCAACGCGGTCGGCGACGATCTTGCGGCGGTCGTCGACGCGGTGAACGCCGCCGACCTGGGCGTCGCCGCGCGGCAGGTCACCAGGATCACCGCGTCGGACACGCGCATCATCACGATGCTGCGCACCCTCTTCTGGATCGTGTCGCTGGTGGTGCTCGCACTCACCCTGGTGGGCGTGGGCACGACGATCGGCTCGATCGTCTCCCAGCGCCGCAACGAGATCGGCCTACGCAAGGCGCTGGGCGCCGACTCGCGTGCGATCGCGGTCGAATTCGTCGTCGAATCGGCGTTGTACGGCCTGATCGGCGGTCTTGTGGGCACGGCGATCGGCTACGTGCTGGCGCGCATGCTGTGCGTCGGCGTGTTCGACCGGGCCATCGGCTTCGACTGGCCGCTGGGCATCGCCTCGGTGCTGCTGGCCGCGCTGGTCGCCGTCGCCGCGTCGATCCCGCCGGTGCGCCGCGCCACGCGCATCGACCCGGCCGTCGTCCTGCGCGAGGAATGACCGCCGCACCCGCGTGGCACCCGGCCCTGCGGCGCCGTCCGCCGGGCCGGCCTCGTCCCCGCCCGTCACCGCCCGTCCCGAATCCCGTCCGTCAAAGGAACCATCATGGATATGCTGCTTGAACTCGACCACATCTCGAAGATCTACGGCGACCTCAACGCCGTGGACGACCTGAGCCTGACCGTGCCGGAGGGCCAGTGGTTGGCGATCGTCGGCTCGTCCGGCTCCGGCAAGACTACGCTGATGAACATGATCGGCTGCATGGACACGCCGTCGCGCGGCTCGGTCATGCTGGAGGGCCGCCGTCTGGAGGATCTCAACGCCCGCCAGCTGGCCGACGTGCGCAAGAACATGATCGGCCTGGTGTTCCAGAAGTTCTATCTCGTGCCGCATCTGACGGCCGTGGAGAACGTGATGGTCGCCCAGTACTACCATTCGGTCGTCGACGAGCGGCAGGCGCTGGCGGCGTTGGAGCGCGTCGGCCTCAAGGACCGCGCCCACCATCTGCCCGGCCAGCTGTCGGGCGGCGAGCAGCAGCGCGTGTGCATCGCCCGCGCGCTCATCAACTGTCCGAAGCTGATCCTGGCCGACGAGCCGACCGGCAACCTGGATGAGAAGAACGAGCGGATCGTGCTCGACCTGTTCCGCCAGCTGCACGAGCAGGGCACGACGATCGTCGTCGTCACGCACGACGCGCTCGTGGCCGGCTGCGCGCAGCGCGAGATCATGCTCAACCACGGCGTGCTGGTGGGGGAGCAATGGAACGACGAGGCCGCGCGCGCCGCATACGAGGCGGCGGGCGGCCGTCCCGCCTCGACGGGCGCGCAGGTCGAGGGCGCCCAGTCCGGCGAGCGCGCGATCGCCTTCGCCGACCCCACCAAGGCCGCCAAGACCGGCGGTTCCCGCTGACCGTGCATGCCGATGGATGACAGGAGGACGATATGACCGATGGAAACGCGATGACGAAGACCGTGGCGATGGCGGCGGCCGGTCTGGTCGTGGCCGGCGCGATGCTGTCCGGCTGCGGCGAGCCGACCGCCACGCCGATGGACGACGAGTTCGCCGGCAACTCCGGCGAGACCGTCCAGTCCCAGCAGGCGCAGGGGGAGAGCGGTTCCGACGGTTCCGGTTCCGGCTCCGGTTCCGGCTCCGACGCCGCTGCCGACGGCTCCGATGCGTCGCAGTCGTCCGGAGCCGGCGCCCGCGACGACGGCACGACGTCCGACAAGACCGACACCGGCGACTACGCGGACGGCACGTATGCGATCAACGGCCAGTACGGGCCGGTCGGCGAGGACACGATCGACGTGCGTGTGACGGTCAAGGACCAGCTGGTCGAACGCGTCGAGATCGTCGGTCATCCGTTCACCAGCATCTCGAAGAGGCATCAGACCGCGTTTGCCGAGGCGATCAACGACGTGGTGGACGGCAGGCCGCTCAAGGACCTGTCGGTGGATGTGGTGGCGGGCGCGAGCTGGACCACCGACGCGTTCAACGAGGCGCTCAAGGTCGCCCGGCAGGAGGCTTCGATCAGGTAGCGGGTCCGGTAGCCGGTGCCGTGCCGTGATGGCGGAGGCCGAGGTCGGAACGGGGAGCTGGGAGTGCGTGCAAATGTGTTCGTGTCGACAGGCTTCGGTGCTGTTCGTTTCCCGTTCGACGCCGTGGTTGCGTTCCCCTGCATGGTGACATGGTGACGTGGCCGATGGATGGGTACGGACATGATTGTTCATAGAATTAACAAAAATTGCGCAACTTAGTGGTTGCTGCGGGTTTTTAAATACGGTGAAACGCCGATATCATGCCGGACACGCGGTAATTGTTAAGTATGTTGACATTTAAGAAACGCGCATGTATTCTAACGGTTAGTTGCCGCGTAGAGGCGGCGACCTGATCTCGACGAGGAGTAAGAACATGGTTGTAAGGAAGCGTTTCTTTGCGGGACTCGCGGCCGTCGCCGCGCTGTCCATGGGCCTGTCCGGCTGCGGTTCCACCGACGCCGGCAAGGACGACACGAAGACCGATGACGGCGGCACCACCGAGGTCGTCAACCTCACCTACATGCACCGTCTGCCGGATAACGAGGGCATGACCCTGGCCAGCGACATCGTCGCCAAGTGGAACAAGGAGCATCCGGAGATCCAGGTGACCGCCACCAAGTTCGACGGCAAGGCCTCCGAGATGATCAAGAAGCTCGAGACCGACGTCAAGTCCGGCGAGGCCCCCGATCTGGCCCAGGTCGGCTACGCCGAGATCCCCGAGGTCTTCAACAAGGGCCTGCTTGAGGACGTCACCGAGTACGCCGGCGAGTACAAGGACCACTTCGCCGAGGGCCCGTACAACATGATGAGCGTCAACGGCAAGTACTACGGCCTGCCGCAGGACACCGGCCCGCTGGTCTACATGTACAATGCCGCCGAGTTCGAGAAGTTGGGCATCGAGGTCCCGAAGACCGCCGACGATCTGGTCGCCGCCGCGAAGAAGGCCGCCGAATCCGGCAAGTACATCATGGCCTACGAGCCCGATGAGGCCGGCAACATGCTGACCGGTCTGGCTTCCGCCGCCACCCCGTGGTACTCGGTCAAGGACGACGAGTGGGTCGTCGACACCGAGGGCGCCGGCTCCAAGGCCGTGGCCGACGTCTTCCAGCAGCTGATCGACGCCAACGCCGTCACCACCAACGCCCGTTGGGACGCCTCGTTCGACGCGTCGGTCCAGGACGGCTCCCTGATCGGCACCGTGGCTGCCGCGTGGGAGGCCCCGCTGTTCATGGGCTCCGCCGGTGACACCGGCAAGGGTGACTGGCGTGTCGCCCAGCTCGGCGACTGGTTCGGCAACGGCACCAAGACCGGCCCCGACGGCGGTTCCGGCGTGGCCGTGCTGAAGGGCTGCGAACACCCGAAGGAGGCCATGGAGTTCCTCGACTGGTTCAACACCCAGGTCGCCGATCTCGTCTCCCAGGGCCTGGTCGTGGCCGCCACCACCGAGGATGCCAAGACCCCGGAGAAGTGGGCTGAGTTCTTCGGCGGCCAGGACATCATGGCCGAGTTCAAGACCGCGAACGACAACATGGCCAACGTGACCTACATCCCGGGCTTCTCCGCGGTGAACAGCGCGATGGCCGAGGCCGCCGCCGCCGCCAAGGACGGCTCCGGCAAGGTCACGGACATCTTCTCCGTTGCGCAGAAGACCTCCATCGACACCCTGACGAACTACGGTCTGCCTGTGGCGGAGTAGTAGTCCCCGTGTAGCACTCGTAAAGGCCGGAGGCGATGCGTTTCCGGCCTTTACTTATCCCCAAGTCCCACCAACCACCGGCGCCTTCGAGGAGGAACGGCGTCGTCGCGAAAGGGTTTGTCATGTCCTCATCATCCACGACCCACGCCGCCGGAAAACACGGCGCCGGGTCCGCAACGGCGGCGAAACGCACGCGCTCCGACGCTGAAAAGCGCGAAAGCCGCACCGGCTGGGCCTTCATGGCGCCGTTCGGCATCATGTTCGCCCTCGTCTTCGTCCTGCCCATCTGCTGGGCGATCTACAACAGCTTCTTCCGTCAGGTCTCCGAAGGCGGCGGCGCATTCGGCGGCGGCGAACTGGTCAACAAGTTCGTCGGACTGGAGAACTTCAAGTATGCGATCACCTCCGAGGCCTTCTGGGCCGGTGTCGGACGCGTGCTCATCTACACCCTCATCCAGGTGCCGATCATGATCATCGGCGCGCTGGCGCTGGCCATGCTGCTCGACTCGTTCATCGTCAAGCACATCACCGGCTTCCGCCTCGGCTACTTCCTGCCCTACGCCATCCCCGGCGTCGTC
The DNA here is from genome assembly GCF_003952945.1 of Bifidobacterium samirii. Classification (GTDB taxonomy): domain Bacteria; phylum Actinomycetota; class Actinomycetes; order Actinomycetales; family Bifidobacteriaceae; genus Bifidobacterium; species Bifidobacterium samirii. Next base: position 121,189 of record NZ_QXGK01000002.1, on the reverse strand, counting down.
GCCTCCATCATCTGGATGTTCCTCTACAACGGCCAGATCTCGCCGATCGTCAAGGGACTCGCGTCGCTCGGCATCGACGTCGACTTCTTCAACAAGAACATCGTGCTCGGGTCGATGGCCAACATCACCACCTGGACATTCACCGGCTACAACATGCTCATCTTCCTGGCCGCCCTCCAGGCGATTCCGCATGAGCTGTACGAGGCCGCCCGCATCGACGGCGCCAACGGCTTCCAGATCGCGATGCGCATCAAGCTGCCGAACGTGCGCGCCGCCGCCCTGCTGGCCATGCTGCTGTCGATCGTCGGCACGATCCAGCTGTTCAATGAGCCGCAGGTCATGTCGAACGCCGACCCGGGCATCTCGAAATCGTATACGCCGATGATGATGGCCCTCAACACCTCGCAGGGCACCCTGACCCCGGGCGGTGACGGACCCGCCTCGGCCATCGCCATCGTCATGGCGCTCATCGCCGGCATCCTCGCCGCGATCTACGCCATCGTCGAAAGGAAGGTGAACGCAGAATGAGCACGATGACCAAGGAGGACCGCGCCGCGATGCGCGCCCGCAGGAAGGCCGACCGCATTCGCGACTCCCACGCCAACGACCTGCCGCGCTCCATGCAGGCGTCCACGCCCGTCAAGGTGCTGACCATCGCCATTCTCGTCCTGGCGCTGCTCTACTTCCTGTTCCCGATCTACTGGGCGATCATCGCATCCACCAAGACGCCGGCGCAGATGACCGGCAGCAACGGCCTGTGGTTCGCCGTGGGCCTGTCCGACCTGCCCGACGCTATCGCCACGAACTACAGCAAGCTGCTCGGCTGGACGCGCGGCCAGTTCTGGCGCTGGGTCCTCAACTCGCTCATCTACTCGGGCGTCTCCGCCGCGATCGGCACGCTCGTGTCCGTCATGGCCGGCTACGCGACCGCGAAGTTCAACTTCCGCGGCAAGAACGTCGCCATCGGCGTGGTCATGGGCTGCATGCTCATGCCGGCCGCCCTGCTGACCATCCCGCAGTACTCGATCTTCCACATGCTGCACCTGACCAACACGATGCTGTCGATCATCATCCCGTGCTGCGTGTCCCCGTTCGGATTCTTCCTGGGCCGCGTGTACGCGCAGACGTCCGTCCCCAACGAGCTGCTCGAAGCGGCCCGCATCGACGGCGCCGGCGAGGCGAGGACGTTCTTCACAATCGTGCTGCGCATCCTCGCGCCGGCGATGGTGACGATCTTCCTGTTCCTGTTCGTCGCGACCTGGAACAACTTCCTGCTGCCGCTCATGATGATCTCGTCCGACGAGCTCAAGCCAGTCACGCTCGGCCTGTACGGCATGGTCTCCCTGTCCACGTTCAACGACCGCGGCGCCCTGATGATGGGCGCGCTGCTGGGCGTGCTGCCGGTGATCGTGCTCTTCCTCGGCCTCCAGCGCTACTGGCAGGCCGGCCTCGCCGCCGGCTCCGTCAAGGGCTGATCCATTCCGGGCTCCCCGCCCCGGCGCGGGGAGCCTCCAACATCATACGTATACAAAGGAGTACACCCAGCAATGACCACCACCGGACGCTTCACCCTCCCCAGCGAGGAGAACTTCGCCGACAAGACCAAGGAACTGGCCGCCCTGTGGGGCGCCGATGCGATCCGCAACTCCGACGGCACCCATCTGGACGAGGACGTTCTCTCCCTCGGCAAGAAGATCTACAGCGCCTACTTCCCGACCCGCGCCCACAACGAGTGGATCACGCTGCACATGGACGAGACACCGCAGGTCTACCTGCTCACCCAGCGCGTCCTCGCCGAGACCGACACCGTCACCATCGACCTCATGGCCACGTTCTACGAGGAGCAGCTCACCCCCAACTACGACGCCGACCCGGCCAGGTACTGGGAGGTCATCGACCGCACCACCGGCGAGATCGTCGACCCGGAGCGCTGGCGCGTGGACACCGCCACGCACACCGTCACCGTCGAGGGCGCCGAGCCGATGCACGAGTACACGGTCTCGTTCCTCGCGTACATCATCTGGGATCCGGTCGAGATGTACAACCATCTGACCAACGACTGGGGCGACAAGGAACACGAGATCCCGTTCGACATCTACCATCCCGCCACCCGCCAGTTCGTGATGGACACGTTCGGCAAGTGGCTCGCCGACAACCCGCAGGTCGACGTGGTGCGCTTCACCACGTTCTTCTACCAGTTCACCCTCATCTTCGACCAGAAGCACCGCGAGAAGGTCGTCGACTGGTTCGGCTGCTCGTGCACCGTGTCGCCGCGCGCCCTCGACGACTTCGAGGAGCGCTACGGCTACCGTCTGCGCCCCGAGGACTTCGTGGACGGCGGCTGCTACAACTCCGCGTGGCGCGTGCCGCGCAAGGAGCAGCGCGACTGGATCGACTTCCTGAGCGGATTCGTGCGTGAGAACGTGAAGGTCATGGCCGACATGGCGCACGAGGCCGGCAAGGAGGCGATGATGTTCCTCGGCGACCAGTGGATCGGCACCGAACCGTACAAGGACGGCTTCGACGAGCTGGGCCTGGACGCGGTCGTCGGCTCCATCGGCGACGGCACCACCACGCGCATGATCGCCGACATCCCCGGCGTCAAGTACACCGAAGGCCGCTTCCTGCCGTACTTCTTCCCCGACACGTTCTACGAGGGCAACGATCCGAGCATCGAGGCGCGCGACAACTGGCGCAAGGCCCGCCGCGCCATCCTGCGCTCGCCCATCGCGCGCATGGGCTACGGCGGCTACCTGTCGCTGGCCGCGAAGTTCCCCAAGTTCGTCGAATCCGTCGAACACATCGCCGACGAATTCCGCGACATCCACGAACGCACCGGCGGCGAGGCCGCCGAAGGCGAGCTCGAAGTCGCGATCCTCAACTCGTGGGGCCGCATGCGCTCGTGGATGGCGTACACCGTCGCCCACGCGCTGCCCAACAAGCAGACGTACTCGTACTACGGCATCCTCGAAGCACTGTCCGGCATGCGCGTCAACGTGCGGTTCATCAGCTTCGACGACGTGCTCGAGCACGGCGTCGACGACGACATCGACGTGATCATCACCGGCGGCCCCGTCGACACCGCGTACTCCGGCGGCGACGTGTGGGCCAGGGAGCCGCGTCTGGCGGCGACCCTGCGCGCGTGGGTGCGCGGCGGCGGCGCGCTCGTCGGCGTCGGCGAACCCAGCTCCCAGTGGTGGCAGGGACGCTTCTTCCAACTGGCCGACGTGCTCGGCGTCGACCAGGAGCGCTACCAGACGCTGTCGATCGACAAGTACTTCCCGCCGGTCACGCCGGAGCACTTCATCACCGCCGACGTGCCGGTCGACGGGACGACGGCCGCCGCATGGCGCGACGCCGGCTACCGCATCCCGCTGTCGGGCTGCGGCGGCGGCCAGGGCATCGCCCCGCTGGGCGGCATCGACTTCGGCGAGCCGGTCGCCAACACGTTCCCCGTCAGCGAGGACGTGACGCTGATCCGCGCCGACAACGGCGAGGTGCAGCTCGCCGTCAACGAGTACGGCAAGGGACGCGGCGTGTACGTGTCCGGCCTGCCGTATTCGGCCGCGAACGCGAGGCTGCTGGAGCGCATCCTGTTCCACGCCAGCCGTAACGAGGACCGGTACGCGGCGTTCAGCTCGTCGAACCCCGAGTGCGAGGTCGCACGCTTCGCCAAGTCCGGCTGGTGCTGCGTGGTCAACAACACCGACCGCCCGCAGTCGACCGACGTGACACTGGACGGCGGCCGCGTCGAACACGTCGACCTCGACGACAGCGGCATCGCCTGGTTCCGCATCTAACCCTTCCCTTGCAACCTCCTCCTCTACACGGTCCCCGGTCCGGCGAGTCCCATCGCCGGACCGGGGACCGTCCCTTGTACCGCGCCTTTCCCATCCCTTCCTTTCCCACTTCCGTCTTCCGTCTTCCCACTTCCTCTTCTTTTCTGGTTTCCCCTTTCCCTTCTTTCTTCCTTCTTCCTTCTTCCCACCTCCTCCTCCTTTCTGGTTTCCCCGCCTCTTCTCCTTCCTTGCCTGCTTCATCTCGGTCGCGACTCGTACACGAGACGGGTTCCGTATACGAACGGCGACGTAAACAGCCCACTCCGCGTCGCAATCTGTAAGGGGCGCCCGGTTCACATGCGGATTGCGACGCAAACGTCCCTGCCAGCGTCGTAATCCGTAATGCAGTGGGGCGGCCCGTATGCACATACAGGTTGCGACTCGATGGGGCACATTCGCGTCGTGATTCGTATGTGGCGGACGATTCACATGCAGATTGCGACGCAAGTGACTCTCTTAGCGTCGCAACCTGCATACGACGGTCGGTCCGTCTGCGGATCGCGACGCAAACATGCGTGCCGGCGTCGTGATTCGTATATGACGGGCGGATGATGTGCGGATTGCGACACGTCCGCAGTCGCCATCCGCCGTCCGATGACGGCGGCGGCCGCCGGTAAACGGCCGCTGATAGCGTGGTAGTATGACCGAATCATCGAACGACATTCCCGAAACGACCGCGGCCGACGCCGTCGACCCCGCGGACGTCACAGCCCCGGTGGCCGCGGCCGACGCGCGGCGCACGGCCGACGGACGGCTCGTCGGCGACGTGAACGGCGACGGCGTCGTCGACATCGACGACCAGAGGCTGCCGCTCATCGCACGCATCTACGGCATCATCCTGCTCATCCAGGGCGTGTGCACGATACCGCTGATCGTGCTGGCGATCCTGTACACCGTACGCGAGGCGATCGAAGGACGACTCGACGTGGGCGCGGTCAACCTGACCGCGATCCTGAGCGGACTGTCGGCCGCCACGTCGTCGGTCGCGTTCATCGCACTCACGATCTTCGGCGTGCTGCTCATCCGTAACCATCGCAAGCATGCGGCCCGCTGGATCTACCTGCTCATCACGCTCACCATCGCCGAAGGCATGTTCACCGTCGCGCTCGACGGCCTCGGCTGGAACCTGCTCGGCCCGCTCATCCAGGCGGTCATCCTCGTGGCATTGTCCGTCACCGTCGACCCCGACCTGCGTGCGGAGCGCCGCCGCGAAACCGCCGCACGCCGCCGCGAGGACCGCGCCGCCTATGAGAAGGCGCTCGATCTGGGCATGCCCGGCCGCGACCTGACCGGCAAAGGCTACATTTCGCTCGACTTCTTCAACATCTTCTGGCTGTTCATGGTCGGCTGCGTGGCGGGCCTCATCATCGAAACCATCTACCATTTCGTCCTGTTCGGCGAATACCAGGACCGCGCCGGCCTGCTGTGGGGCCCGTTCTCGCCGATCTACGGCTGCGGCGCCGTGATCCTCACCGCCCTGCTCAACCGGCTGTGGCGGCAGAACTGGCTGCTGATCTTCTGCGCGAGCGCCGTGATCGGCGGCACGTTCGAATACTTCGTCAGCTGGTTCATGGAGGTCGCGTTCGGCATCACCGCGTGGGATTACACCGGCAAATGGCTGTCGATCGACGGGCGCACGTCGGGCAAGTACATGTTCTTCTGGGGCCTGCTGGGCCTGGCGTGGATCAAGCTGATCCTGCCGCGTCTGCTCACGCTGATCCAGCGCATTCCGTGGCGCGTCCGGTACGCGCTCACGCTCGCTTGCCTCGCGTTCATGGTGATCGACGCGGCGATGACGCTCATGGCGCTCGACGCCTGGTATTCGCGTCTCGCCGGCATCGAGGCCGACTCGCCCGTCGCGCATTTCTTCGGCGCGCATTTCGGTGACACGTTCATGGCCGACCGCTTCCAGACCATGCATCTCGATCCCGCCAAGGCCGGCCGCATGTAGCCGGGAGTTGGGTGCCGTCGCCCGGACGCTTCCATACCGCTTCCGCACGTTTGATGAGACGACACGTAATTCGGCATGGCGAACGACCCCGGCGTCCGCGTGTGTTCGCATTCCGCTGACGGATGATGACGCCGGCTCCGCTCCCGGTCGGCCCGTCAGCGGAGTCAGCGCGGCAGTTCGGTCCAGACGGGAAGCTGATGCAGGGCGCGCACGATATTGCAGCGAGCCAGCAGATCGCCCTCGGCCGCGCACATCGTCGGATACCACATGCGACGGCGCAGCCGGGCGGATCGGCCCTCGCCCTTCAGCAGCTTCGACTCGGCGCTCGCGTACTGGAAATGCAGGTGGCTGAGCAGGCCGCCGTCGGCGAGTTCGGTGCGCGACGGCATCGGATCCATCGCGATGAGCACGGCGAACGGGTCCCGTTGTTTTTCGGGCGCGTCGATAGCGTGGAACATATAGCAGGGCTTGCCTTCGAGGCCCTTGTCGATCATGTGGTCGAGCCGGTAGTCGTGGCGTCCGATCAGCTCGCCGTCGGCGCCGAGCCATGCGAGCGTGAATCCCTGCGTGACGTCGGCTGATTCGCAGCCGCTGCGGCCGACTGCCTGCTCGCATGTTTCATGCGATGTTTCACATGAAACACTCAGATTGGATGCGTGTGCCGCATCGCCTGCGGCCGGCAGCGGTGTGATGCGCCATCCGCCGATGCGTGCGCGATGCTCGTGTCCGGCGGTCCGGCACGCCCATCCCCAGAATCGCCGCGCGCTGCCGCCGAAGAACGGCAGAATATAGCGGAACGGCGATTTCCCGCCGCGCAGCGCCGTGTCCGACTCCTCCCACGCCCGGTTCAGATACGGGTCGTCGCTGTCGATCAGCGTCTCGAAGCTCGTCCATTCGCCGAGCCATTCGTCAAGCACGAACGTCATGTGCGTGTCCTTCCTTGATTAAGTCGTTTTTCGTATATCGCGGCGGGTTTCTGTACCGTTCGCGTCTCTGAGACGGTGGGGACAGCGGTTCTTTCGCGTCGCCATTCGTATGCGAACCCGCCTCCGCATACGACCGGCGACGCTGGCGGGCCGTGTTGCGTCGTCATTCGTATGCGAGTGAGGTTTCCCATACAGGCGACGACGCTGGCGGGGCGCGTCGCGTCGCAACTTGTAAACGGGAAGAGGTTCGTGTACAGGTTGCGACGCTGGTGCACTGTGTCGCGCCATTGCTCGTATGGGAGTGGTTTTCTGTACGGATAACACGTACGGATAACGACGCGGGGCGGGAATCTGCGTCGCCATCCGTATAAGAACGGGACTTCCCATACAGACGACGACGCTGAAGTGCCGTATTGCGTCGTCATTCGTATGCGGGTGAGGTTTCCCATACAGACGGCGACGCTGGCGGGCCGTATTGCGTCGCAACTCGTACACGGGGAAAGATCCGCATACAGACGGCGACGCTGGAACGCCGTGTTGCGTCGTTACCTGTATAAGCGGGCGGCCTAGCATGCGGATTCCGACGCTCCGCTGGCCGGCGATTCGCCGTCGGAACCGGCATCCGCGTCGCCGTCGAGGTCAAGGATGCGGTCGCACCAGCCGGCGGCGAGCTCCTCGTCGTGCGTGACGACCAGCACCGTCTTTCCGTCGTCGGCGAGCCGGCGCAGCAGCGCACCGACCTGCATCATGTGCTGCAGGTCGAGTCCGCTGGTCGGCTCGTCGAACACGAGCAGGTCCTTGTCGCACATCAGCGCCGACGCGATCGCCAGCCGCTGCTTCTGCCCGCCCGACAGACTCATCGGATGACGGTCGGCGACCTCCGTCAGGTCGAGCGCATCGAGGATCGCGTCGGCGCGCGCGAGCGTCGCCGCATCCGATTCGTCCTCGCCCAACAGCAGTTCCTCGCGTACGCCGTCGGCGAACAGCTGATAGTTGACGTCCTGCATGACGAGGAAGCCGGCGCGCGTCAACGCCGCCGGTTTCGCCGGCACGCCGCGCAGCAGGATCTGCCCCGACCTTGGTCGGATCAGCCCGCACAGCGTGCGCACCAGCGTGCTCTTGCCGGCGCCGTTGCGGCCCATCAGCGCGACGATCTCGCCGGGATGCAGCGCGACGTCGGGAATCGCGCGCGTGAACGCGCGACGGTACCCGACGCTCAGTCCGCGCGTCTCCACCAGCGGGCGTGCGGCGGAAGGGGAAGCCGCGGATCCGGTGGCCGGTCCGTCGCCGCCGACACGGGGGAGCCGGGCGAGTGCGGCGCGGCACGCCGTGAGGTCGAGCGGGCGCAATCCCCACGATGCGAGCCGGTCGGCGTGCATCGCGGCGAACTCGGCGGCCGTGTATTCGCCGGCGATCGCGCCGTCGTCGACCAGCACGTAGCGGTCGACCAGGTCGGCGCACCAGGCGAGCCGATGCTCGGCGATCACGACCGTCGTGCCGTCGGCGCGCAACGCGGTGACCATGTCATGCAGGTCGCGCATCGCCGCCTGATCGAGATTGCCGGTCGGCTCGTCCATGACGACGACGCGCGGGCCGAGCATCGTTGCCGCGGCGACCGCCAGCCGCTGCTTCTCGCCGCCGGACAGGGCGAACGCGCTGCGGCCGAGCAGATGTTCGACGCCGAAACGACGCGCGACATCGGCGACGCGCCGGCCGATTCCGGCCGATTCCATACCGCTGTTCTCGCACGGGAACGCCAGCTCGGACGTCGTATCCGCGTTGAAATACTGGGTCTTCGGATTCTGGAAGACGCTGCCGACCAACGGCACCAGCGCGTTGATCGCCTCGTCGGGCTGGAGTGCGGTGGGAGAGTCGGCGGAATCACTGACGGGGGATCCGGCGATGGGAACGCCGCACACGGTCGCGGAACCGGCCAGATCGCCTGCGAAGAACCCCGGCACCAGCCCGTTGAGCACGCGTGTGACGGTCGTCTTGCCGCAGCCGCTGCGCCCGCACAGCATCACGACCTCGCCCGGACGGACCGTCAGCGAGACGCGACGCAACGCCGACGGGACGGTCGGCACGGTCGGTGTGTCACCTGCCGCCGCGGGCCCGTCGTCGCGGGCATCATCCTGCGCATAGCGGAACGACAGGTCGGCAAGCCGGATGATGGGACGTTCGCCGGCGGGCAGGCCGGCCGTCATACGATCGTTCACAGTACACCTCCGATGATGCAGGCGAGCGGGACCGTCACCACCGCCATCGTCAGCCAATCCAACGTGCGCATGCGGATCGTCGTCATCGACGTATGCGCGCCCGGCAATCCCAAGCCCTTCGTCAACGCGGCGACGGACAGATCGCGCGACACGACCGTCGCATTCATCAGCAGCGGCACCAGCACATACTCCAACGACTGCAACGGATGCCGCAGCAGCGCGAACCGGCCGGCGGCGATGCCCCGCAACGCCATTGCGTCACGGATCCGACGGTAGTCCTGCGCGATCGTGGGGAAGAAGCGGATCACCACCATGCACGGCACCACCACCGACTCCGGCACGCGCATGCGACGCATCGCACACACGAACTCGGACACCGACGTGGTCGCGAACGCGTACGCGCCGGTGATGACGCACGGCAGCATCATGCGCAGACCCACCGAAACCATGCCCAGCGCATGCAGGGCGGTGACGGCGGGAGAGGGGGTGGCGCCGGCAGCGGCGGTTGCGCCGGCGGAACCGACCCCGTCCAGCGTTGCCGCATCCGACCACAGGCCCAATGCGAGCAGCACCGCATACACGGCGAGCAGGCGCACGCCCATGCGCCAGCGGCCCGCGGCGAAGACCGGCAGCAGGAACAGGCCGACCATGACCAGTTCGCCGCGCGTATCCGCATGGAAGAACAGCAGCAGATTCGCCGCCAACAGCAGAAACAGCTTGGCGCGCGGGTCAAGACGGAGGGGGAGAGGCATGGGCGGCTCGGTTTCTGGGAAGGGACTTCTGACAGGTGGAGAGGGGTGATGTGGAGTGTGGGAGCAGGGACGGGCTGTGGCGCGTGACCCGAGTCCGAGGACTGCCGGGATGCTCGGACTCAGGTCACGCTGGTCGGGCGATTTGCGTGACCTGAATCCGAGAACCGCCGGGAAACTCGGACTCAGGTCACGCGGGGGAGCAGGGCAAGGCGCGGGACAGCGCGGAAGAAGCGGGGAATCAGATGATGCCGGCCTTGGCGAAATGCTTGCGCATCATACGCTGGCCGAACCAGCCGCCCAACAGTGCGCACACCAGAATCGCCAGCATCGCCACCACGAACGACCCCATCGAAATATGCGCGAACAACGCATCGATATACGCCGCATCCTTGCCGCGCGCCTCCAACGACGCCACATACGCGTCCTTCATGAACCACAACGGCAGAATCGGACCCGTCAGACCATACGAGAACACCACATAGCTGGCGAGAATCCCCACACGGCTCCGATACCGTCCCGCTCGCGCGATCAGATCGGCCACGATCGGAAACGCCAGACTCGCCACGAACGACAGCACGAAATGACCCGACACGAACAGAAACAGACCCACTACGGCGCCCATCACCGTGATGCCGCCGAACTTGCCGACACGCGCCACCATCAGCATGTACACGCAGCCGCAGATCAGCGCCGCCACCGCCGGCAGGAAGATCGTGCCGAAACCGGCGACCAGGGCGCTCGCGAACGTGGCGATCGTGACGCACACGAAGTACAGGGCCGTGAACACGCCGATCGAGATGAGATCGGGGACGGTCAGGCGGGAGGTCTTGCGGTTGGGGGTTGCGGCGGTTGTGGTTGCGGTCACGGTCGCGGCGGATGCGGCTGCTGCGGCTGCTGCGGGGACGGCGGGCGCGGAGGATTCGGGGGAAGAAGCGGACTGGGATGCGTCGCTCGACTGGCTCATACGGACTCCATCGGGTGCGGGAATATGTGAATAGCCTCAATGTATCGGCGTTTCGCCGCCGACACAATACCTCAGATTGAGGGATTGTGTGCGGTGTCGGTTGGGACGCATCGGATGGGCCGATTCTTCTCTCAGGTGATTCTTGGGCGAGGATTTTATATGATCCGCTCGTGGTTTCTTCTCGCTGACTGCCGCTCAGCGAGACTTCCGTGCGGGTTGATCTCCGATTTGCCTCGCTGATGTTGTCTCAGTGAGGCATTCGTTTGGGTTGATCTCGGATTCTCCTCGCTGGCGGGTTCTCAGTGAGGTATCTGTATGGTTTACTCCCGGATTTGCCTCGTTGGCTGCCGTTCAGCGAGGTGTTCGTGTGGTTTGGTCGTGATTCGTCCTCGCTGACGGTCGCTGAGCGAGGATTTCATATGGTCTGCTGTTGGATTTGCCTCGCTGGCTGCCATTCCGTGAACTTCCGCGCGACTCGCCTGCCGGGTTAGGCGGGGCGACGGTCGGATGCGTAGCCGTCGGGGGTGGAGGTGCCGTCGATGCGGCGGGCGAGTTCGTGGATGAGGTCGGGGCGGTAGCCGCTCCACGACAGGTCGGGGGCGATGACGACCGGCACTTGGTCGTAGCCGGCGCGGCGGATCTGCTCGAACGTAGTCGGATTGCCGGCCAGATCGACGGTGTGGATGTCGATGCCGAGGCGCGCGAACTGGTCCACGGTCGCCTCGCATTGCGGGGACTGCGGTGTGGTGAAGACGGTGATGGTCACATGGCCTCCATTCGGGTGCATGATGCTGCATGATGCGGGTGCGTCGGCGCGGGTTCGCGGCTGGCTGCCGGTGGCCTGGGCGATGGTCGTTCGACATGCGGTTGCCGGCTGTCAACAGCTATCTAGGATACAACGCCCCATGACCGTTCGCTACTAGATATTGTGTCGAATATCTCACATTGAAGCTGTATATAGTGGTTTTCTGCGGGTTGTGGCGGTGTGATATCGGGGAGGGCGGAGTCTCCTGAGTCGTCTAGCTGTGATGCTGGGGAGGCGCGTGTCCTCGTCGGTGGCCATCGGAGAGGCGGAATCGGAGAGAAAAACGAGAAAGCCCTTGGAAACGCTGTGTTTCCAAGGGTCTGATGGTACCCCCCGTGGGATTCGAACCCACAACCCACGACTTAAAAGGACGCTGCTCTAACCGTTGAGCTAGAGGGGCAACGTCTCTAAGATACACGCCCGTATGGAACACGCCAAATGCGGCGTTGCGTTTCGGGGCGAAGGGGTGGCTGTGTGCAGATGAAGGTCTGCATGAACGGGGTGCCGTATCGGCCGATGCGGGATTGTCCGTCGAACTATCTGGTATCGGCTCTTGAGGCATAGTCGGATGCGAGAGGAGCGCACTCTTGCCTCCTGACCTGAATGATTCGACTTGTTCCGAAACGGAACGGGTTCGGATGTGCTGGGTGATGTGGTTGACTTGACGTATATTTGCGAATATTTCGTTTGCGTGTAATATTGATGGTGCTGTTCATGAAAGAAAAAAAGATGTGAGTGAGGGACTTATGGCAACGCGTAGTATTTCCAAAAATTCCACTACGTATCTTCCTAATACGGAAGATCGAAGACAGCTTATCGATATCAAGGAAGCTCTATCTGACTGTGATGCTCAATTCGATGAAATCGCCTCACAGGAGGACTTTCCTGTAGCCATGCTGAAAGTTCCCGGTCGGGATGCGCTTCCGCTGACGTCTGAACTGGCGTCCGTTCTGATGACTGTAGCCGACCAGCTTTCCCGTAACAAGGCGGTGTTCGTTGCTCCCTACGATACGCAGCTGACGACGCAGGATGCCGCTGATTTTCTTGGTATTTCCCGGCCTACGTTGGTGAAGCTGCTAGAGAATGAGGAGATTCCCTGCAAGAGAGTGGGCCGCCACCGTCGGGTGCTGCTGGCTGATTTGCAGCAGTATGCGGAGAGACAGCATGCAAAGAATATCAAGTTGTTCGATGAATTGTCCGCTGATGAGGATCCGTTGACGACGCTGGATAACCCGCTGATTTCCCAGTCTGAATAGGTTCGGTCTTTTTAGGAAAGGATTTTGCAATGAGTTTTCCCGTATTCTTCGATACCTGTGCTTTATATGGCGAACTTGTTGCTGATCTGATTCTTCGGCTCGCTGAGGGACGCTTTTATACGCCGTATTGGTCGATGGGAGTGCTCGATGAGCTGGAGCGCAACCTTGCTAAACGTATTGGTGCGGAACGCGCTGCCAGACGTGTTCATGTGATGAATTCGGCATTCCCTGACGCTGCGGTGAGCGGATACGACGGGCTGGTCGAGCGAATGACATGCGATGAAAAGGATAGACATGTTTTGGCGGCAGCGGTTCATTCCCCGGCGAGTACGTTGGTGACATTCAACCTTAAGGATTTCCCGGAGTCGTCCGTTGTGGATTTCCCTATGGAGTTGAAGCATCCAGACGACTTTCTTCTGGATGTGTTTGATCTCAGCCCGGGCCGGGTGGCACGCATCTGCTATGCGGCTCTCTGCAGCTATAAGTATCGCCCGCAGACGCCGGAGGATTATTCGGATATGCTGCAGCGTTCGGGCGTGCCTGATTTTGCGAAGAAGATATATCCCGTACTCGCAGCGCTAAGCGAGAAATCCGAGTAACCGGCAACTGGGCAACGCGCATATGTCTGTCTTGCAGCAGAGCCGCAAGCTAGACATATGCGCGTTGTTTCCCCTTCAGTGCCGCCGCAGGTAGGCGAAGCGGTTCGTGTCGGTGATGAAGGTCTTGCGGTCGTTCTTGGCGATGACGTCGAGGATGATGCCGGTGACGGCGAGCAGGAGACCCGCGATGACGAGCATGACCGCGCCGATGAGCGTGGGGAAGCGCGCCACCATGCCGGTATGCATGAACTCCATCGTGACCATCGCGCACAGGACCACGCCGATGACGCCGACGAGCGCGCCGAGTCCGCCGAAGAACGGCAGCGGCTTGTATTCGCGGATCATGCGGAAGATCGTGCTCATGACCTTGATGCCGTCGCCCACCGTGTCGAGCTTGGAGACGGAGCCTTCGGGACGGTCACGGTACTGGATGGGCATCTCGTAGAGTCGCAGGTTGTTGTTGAGCGAGTGGATGGTCATCTCGGTCTCGACTTCGAAGCCGCGCGACAGGACCGGGTAGGTCTTGACGAACGTGAAGCTGAACGCGCGATAGCCGGTCATGATGTCGGTGACGTGCGCGCCGAACAGTCCGTTGATGGATCCGCGGACGAGCCGGTTGCCGAAGTTGTGGAACGGGCGCTTGTTCTCCTGGAAGTATGTGGAGCTCAGACGGTCGCCGATGACCATGTCGTAGCCTTCGACGACCTTGGCGACCATGTCGGGTGCCGCGTCGGCCGGGTACGTGTCGTCGCCGTCGGCCATGACGTACACGTCCGCGTCGATATCCTCGAACATGGCGCGGATCACGTTGCCCTTGCCCTGACGGGGTTCCTTACGTACGACGGCCCCCTCCGCCGCCGCGATCTCAGCCGTCCGGTCGGTCGAGTTGTTGTCGTACACGTATACGGTAGCGTCGGGCAGTGCGGCGCGGAAGTCGCGCACCACCTTCCCGATCGTCACCTCCTCGTTGTAGCAGGGCAGCAGCACGGCAACGGTCGGGTTCTCGATCTTTTCAGTCATAGATAACACTATAGCCGCCGTGATGGTCCGAGGCCTTGTGGCACTTTTCTGGCTTTTATGGCATCGTCGCAGACTTTGGGCCGCCTCTCTTCTGTTCTCGGAGTTGGTGATTTTACATGAGTCCATATGAGTTAGCCGCTTGGATTTTGCACGTCTGTCCCTCACTTCCTCGGTTGTCGATGATTCCGCCTCTGAAAGGAGCCTATCTCCAAGCTTTGTGCGGGTTCCGAGCTCTTCCGGTTTTGGCGCGTAGGGTCCGTACGGTTTCATTCGGTGTGTGAAAGAAAGAGGCTCTTCGGGTGCGTGCGTGGGGTGTGAATCACTGGCTGGGTTACTGGTTATTGGCTTCCGGCGAGTTGGAGATTGAACCCGCTTCATTTGGGCATGACCAGACCCGATGAGATTGTCGAGATTGCAGTACCCGTAGCCCATACTGATGGTAGTCTTGACTCTGTCGCTCGCGGCCTCCAGACGGACGTTGGGCAGGCCTCTACGTATGGCACGCAGCATGTCGGAGTGGTGTTGTGCGATTTTCTCGACGAGCGAGACGAATCTCGGGCTGCCCGAGAGAAACGGTTCAATCCCCACTGACGTAACAGGAGTGTGGTCTCGTCCATGTCCTGTCGAAAGATTATGCGCAGGCGTTCCTTGAACTTGCACGTCTATCAGAGGGGTCGTTTGCACGTCTATCAGAGGGGGTCGTTGGTGTTCTCAATGCTTTTGAGCGTCACGCGTTAGGCGGAGGTCGGAGCTCGATCCATTCTTTAACATCGCTCATCTGACTTCTTTGATTCTGTCGTAAAATTTCCGAGTAAAAGCCTTTCATCGGAATTATGACGTCTTTGCAAACTGGTAATATTAGGCCAATTGAAAGATGGACTGCTTTGAGAAAGATTATTGTTTGATGAAACATATGAATAGAAATAATATCCTTCGATGGTTCGCCCTTATCATCCTCATTATGATTGCTGAAACATTTGTTTTTAATCTTGCTTATTGGCGCACGACATCCCATGACGAAGTTAGTGTCGGCAGTATGGTTGTTGGATCTGGGCTGAAAAAAAATGGAAACAATTCTTTTGAAATCAATAATTCCGATGATGCATTCGTGGAAATCCCTATCAATAAGAATGACGGAGTGTATCCAAGACTAGAGACCATTAGAATTTCCTCTTCGGAGATGACGGAGGAAGAAAAGGCCGATTACTCAGTCTTTGTGTTTAAAGGTGGTAGGTGGGAGAGCGCGGCGCAGGGTGTTTGGTATGATCCCTCTTCCGAAGTGCTCTCGTACTCCTCATCTTCCGTTACGCAATATGCCATGCTTCCAGGAGTTGCTACAAGTTCCACAAGAGTATATTTCAAAGGAAAAGTCGGAGAGCGTGTCTCTTTCGACGACATTAAGTATAATGCAACGATTCCATTCACTATTAGTTTTGCTCGAATCTTTATAATGCTAGCTATTGGGGCTTTTGTGATATATTTCCGCCCTAAATCTCCACTGTATCATATTCTCTTTGATTGGTCTGATAATAGGCAAAAAATTTCTCTTAGTGCTTTAGCTGTTCTGTCGTGTATCGTGTTTATTCTTCTGTGTGGTTTTGTGCGCTCTGATGAACCGAGTTTTAATCCGACGTTCAATCACTGGATCGATCCGAACCAGTACCAGCATTTGGCGGATGCTTTCTTGAGCGGGCATTTATATCTGGATTTGCCAGTGGATCCACAGCTTGCGCACATGGCGAATCCTTACGATTTCACTGCACGTTACACCTTTGGTTCGGAGAACGCTCCCGTGTTCTGGGACTACGCCTTCTTCAATGGCAAGTATTACACGTACTTTGGTGCGCTTCCCGCTCTGCTGATGTTCGTTCCATTCAAGGCACTCACCGGACAGTGGATGCCTACATCTCTGGCCATCATAATCATGGGTGTCATTTCGATTATCCTGTTGATTGCCTTGGCAGCGAGTATCGCCAAACGGTACTTTGCGAACACTGCGTCCTGGGGCATGGTATTACTGATGTCGGTCTTCGCTCCGCTGGCGGTGAATCTTGCCTATTTTGGCTATATGACCGACTTCTACAGTGTGCCGATCATCTCCTCGCTGGCGTTCACGGCCGGTGCGCTGCTGCTCTGGATTCATTCTCGCAAGCGGTCCGGCGAATTGTCTTCGGTACGCATCTTCCTGGGATCATTGCTCATGGCATGCAACCTCGGATGTCGCCCACAGTTCATGATTGCATGTCTGCTGGCATTCCCGTTGTTCTGGAAGGAAATCACAGTTACTCGAGAACTGTTCTCCAAGAAGGGACTCGTGTGTACTATTTGCGCCTTTGTACCCTTCTTCATGGCCACCACGCCATGGATGTGGTACAACTACGCCCGTTTTGGGTCTCTGCTGGATTTCGGTGCGAACTACAACCTGACCGGATTCAATATGACTGAAGTCCGTCCTTCTTGGTTTGAGATTCCGGCGATGTGGCTTATGCAGCTGTTCCAGCCGACATCGGTCGGCGGTGTGTTCCCGTTCGTGCAGGCGGTCAACAACTCGTTGCCTTCCCCGAATGAGCCGGGCCTTGGTGGCTACTTCATGATTGTACCCATGGCTCTGATCGGTTTGCTGTTCTTCGCGTTCCGTAAGACGATGAAAAAGGCGCACGTATATGGACTTGCGTGGGTGCTTGCCATTGCCATTGTCGTGGTTTCCGTGGTGGACGTCTCCGGTGCCGGCATCACCAACCGCTACCACGGTGATTTCGCATGGCTGGCCGCACTATTGGCCATGCTGACCATCTTCTCGATTGAATCCACTTTTGCGGTTCTTGAACGGGGGGGCTGCGATTGCACGCAATTGAAGGCTGCATTTCTCGTTCTGCTGGTCGTGTTCACTCTGTTCACCGTGTTCATTTACGGGTTTGGAGCCTTTTCGACTGGGCGTTACAACGCATTGATTGATATGAATCCCGACTTGTATCTCACCGTCAAGTCGTGGTTCATGGGATTCTACGCTGGACAAGCGTAAATGGAGGTACATGGCTGAGATGCTGTATAAACACATATCCCCAGCATGGCTGGGACGTGTTTACTCTAATCAGTCGTGTGCGCGATAATCGGCGCATGGGCACGCTAAGATATGACATCGCACAGTGATATGATCTGGTTTTTGTTCCGTGTTTTACCTCATTGATGGGAGACTAGGAACATGACCGGAAAGACTCGTTATACGAAGGAGTTCCAGGCGAAGGCGCTCAGGCTCTTGGAGGAGTCGCGTGCGAATCATTCGTCGGAGACGAAAGCCGTGGCCTCGGTCGCGCAGAGTCTGGGCATTTCGCCCGAGACGTTGCGCCGGTGGAGGAACAAGGCCGATCGGACGGCCGCCGCGCAGTGCGCGACCGGTGCGGAGGAGGCGGCCGCGGAGTTGAAGCGTCTCAGGGCGGAGGTCGCGCAACTGCGCAGGGCGAACGAGATATTGACGACGGCGTCGGCTTTTTTCGCGGCCAGGCTCGACCCGACACGGCGTTGAAGGCGGCGTATATCGACGCGTACCGGGGTCGTTTCGGGGTCGGGCCGATCTGCAGGGTCCTGTCGGGCGCGTTGGATTGCGGGTTTTTGACCGAGCGTGGCTACCGCATGTTCAAACGCCGCCCGCCCAGCCGTATGACGGCGCGGCACGAGGCGCTGGCACGTGACATCCTCATGATCAGGGAGGACGAGTTCATGCGCGTGTACGGGTACAGGAAGGTCTGGCACCAGCTCGTCCGTCAGGGCTGGGATCCGAAGGAGATCGGCAGGGACCAGGTCGCCCGGATCATGCGCATGCTCGGCGTGCAGGGCGTGCGCGGCGGCCGCAGGCCGGTCACCACCATCCCCGCCAAGGGCAGGGGCGGCAGGCTGGACCTGGTGGAGCGCAAGTTCGCCGCGTCGGCGCCGAACCGTCTGCACGTGGCCGACATCACCTATGTGAGGCTGGCGGACGGTTCGTTCGCGTACGTCGCGTTCGTCACCGACGCGTTCGCGCGTCGGATCGTGGGCTGGGCGGTCGCCGGGACGATGAGGACCGAGGACCTGCCGTTGCAGGCGTTGGACCAGGCCGTCATGTGGGCGCGCCGCCATGGAGGTGCGGGCGGGTGCGTGCACCATTCCGATCATGGATCGCAGTACATCAGTCTGGTGTACTCCGCGCACGTGGCGGACGCGGGCATGCTCCCGTCGACCGGCACGGTCGGTGACTCGTACGACAACGCGCTGGCCGAGCGGACGAACAACTCGTACAAGCGCGAGCTGGTCTGGGTCAACAAGCCGTACCGGACGGTCGACGAGCTGGAATACGCGACGATGCGGTGGGTGTCGTGGTACAACTCGAAGCGCCTGCACGCCTCGCTGGGATACAGGACGCCACAGGACGTGGAGAACGAGTATTATCGACAGCAGACGACACAAGCCGTCTCATAGCAGAGACGGAACAAAAACCAGGCCACTTCAGGTTTTGGGAGAAACAGGCATGTTTCACCTCACTGCTATCGAACTACTGCACTGCCTGTCGGTTGGTGAGCGCTTTCGGGGCTCTCCAACCGAGGTCTTCTATCATACAGTGTCTGTGTAGCGGGGAAGTCAGGGAGGCATGACAGGGTGGATAATGAGAGGAGGCGACCCTTGTGGGGCGCCTCCTTGGGGATCGTCTTTTCGGGTGGTACCTCATCCGTCTGGCGTTGCCGGACACCTTCCCCTTGCAGGGAGTGGCGGTGCGGAGCCGATGCCGGGTGAAGTTCAGCCCCGCTTGAGGAGGTGGGCTTTCTCCTGCGCCGTGGCCACAAGACTCGACGGAGCGAAGCGCTTCATCGTGTTCACCGCGTTTTCACCAATGCGGAATCGTGCGGAACGATGGATGTCCTCCAGCGCCTTGTCTCTCCAAAAGATGCCGTCCTCGTCGCCAAGCGCACGCTCTTCCAGCCACAGGTCCAGCGTGCGCTTGCCGCCGAACGTGATTTTCTGGAAATTATTGAACGCGTCGGTGTCATAGAAGTACATCGCACCGTGCTTGTCGATATCCAGAATGGCGGCCACCTTGTCAAGGTAGGTGTCCAGGAACTCGGTGATGCGCTCCGGCATGTAGCGGGTCTGCAAGCCGAACATGAAACTGCTCAGCAACATGTTCAGGTAGCCCTTCTCGAACGTCTCGTACACGCCGCGCTCGTGGAGCACCTTGCCCACGGCCAGCACGGACTCGATATCCATATCCGGCTCGGAGGTGTAAGGGATGATTTTCTCGAGCGACAGCCAGAACGCGCCGCCCACCTGCTTGCGCTGGATGTCGCGGATTTCCCAGTCGGTCTTGAGGTCAAGGAACACCAGCGACTCGGTGGCGAGCAGTGCCTGGGCGCCCAGACCAAGCAGATTGTCAGTAATGTCGTGTTCGTTGGCCTTGAAGTCATGGTTCTTCAGGAACGCGGTGTTGTACACCTTGTGCCACGAGTAGTCGCGGTTCACTGCCATCACCAGTTCAGGAATATCGGTCGCGGCGAATGGGCCGTAGATCGGTCCTCGCTTGTTCTCCGGCGCATCCATGTAGGACTCGGAGGCGCCATAGCCCTTGTCGATCAGCTTCTCGATCAGGTAGTCGCAGTGGATGTTGCCGATGTCGAACAACGCGATGTCGGAACCGGTTCGGCGGGCACCAGCCAGGGCCGCACGCAGCGTCTTCTCTCCGATTACGAAGTGCGATGGAATGAACATAGTGTACGTGCCGCGAACAGCGTTGAGCGCCGCGTCCACTAGTTCAGTCATGGTGGCGTCGGACGGCAGCTCTTTCACGGTGAAGCGCTTGTCCCTGACTTCGAACTGACGGGCCACGGTCACGGTGCTGTCCTGGGAGCCGGCGTCCACGATTACGAACTCGCATGGCAGGTTCTTGAACTTGGAATATGCCTCGAACGCATCCACAATCCAAGAGCGGGAGTTCTTGGTGAGTAGTACGATCGATAGCTCCGGAGCCGCCGGACGCTCGTGTGGGTGAATCTCGTAGGATTCGCCCATGAAGTCAAGGTAGTAGTCCACGAACTCGGGGCGTAGGCGGCCGAGCATGAGCAGGACCTCCTTGCGATTCATGGAATCGAAGACCTCGCGGATGAGACTGCGAATCTCCTCGTCCTTGTCGTCGAAGCCGAACTCGCCGATTACGGAGGTGATATAGTCGAACTCGCGAGAATAGAACGCATGTTTCACGTCATCGGAGATGTCCTGCGTATCGAGGAATGCGCGCATCTCACGCAGACGGTCGAACGGCATACGGTAGTCCTTGAGCAGTGAGGACGCACCTGGGTTGGTTTGACGATAGTAGTAGTACTTGCCGGGCAACCAGGAGATGCGGTCGGCGAGTACCATCGTCTGCGCGAAGAACGGGTTATCGGTCCAGCCAGCACCGGGAATCGGTTTGAAGCGAATGGTCATACCGGCCTTGTTGTCACCGTTGAGGAAGGCCTTGCGGTAGATGGCGGACCAGATGGACGGGTGGTGGTAGAACGGCTCAGCGAACTCGTTGAGCGTGAACTCAGTGCGACGCTGCGGCATCATGTTCGACAGGTTCGGGGCGAGCAGAGCGTCCTTGTAGCCGTCGTGGCCGTCGTAGAACAGCCAGTAGGAGCCCTTGATGATGTCGACCGTGCCCTGTGTGGATGAGACGCTGCTCAGCAGACGGGCGTACATGTTCGGGTCGATGAAATCATCGGGCTCGATGATGCTGATCCATTCGCCCTGCGCCATTTCGAGCCCACGGTTGCAGGTGGCACCATAGCCTTCGTTCTTCTTGTCGATGACCTTGAACCGGTCATCCTTGGCGGCGAAGGACTTCATGATGTCCAGTGAGCCGTCCTTGCTGCCATCGGAGAACATCAGGCATTCCCAGTCTCTGAACGTCTGCACTCGGATAGATTCAAGACACTGCGTCAGGTAGGTTTCGACATTATAAATCGGAACGATAATCGAAATTTTGGGCATACCTTTGATAATACCGTGATAAGGGGAACATAAACAAGATGCGGCCATGGGCTTGGGGAATATGAGGTTTGTTCCGGGGCGTCGAACCGTGCGCCGAAAAAGCCCGTATGCCGCCCGGGGCGTCACAGATGGTGCACAAAAAACAGCGATACCCGGATGTGGAGTTGGACTTACAGCGGCGAGGAATGGGTATCGTCGGGTTGAGTACCGCTTTTCGGGACCCATGCGCAGACCATGTGGCCATCAAAACGTCTTGCACCTGTTGTTATAGCGGCTCGCTGATACGATAGGACGCTGTGAAGACAGTGATGAAACGAATTCAGGGCCGGTACAGCTATGCGCTGATTGTGCTGCGGGGACTGGTCAAGACTGATTTCAAATTACGATACCAAGGCTCATTCCTCGGCGTGGCTTGGTCAGTGCTCAAGCCGCTGATGTTGTTCGCAATGATGTACATGGTGTTCGGCAAGTTCCTGCGCATGACCGACGGAACTCCCACATACCCCGTGGTGCTGCTACTCGGCATCTGCTCGTGGAACTTCGTGGCGGAAGCCACCTCCATCGGTTTGCACGCTATCGTCGACCGCGGTGATTTGCTACGTAAGATTCACTTCCCGAACTACATCGTCGTGGTGTCGGCCACCTGTGGATCCATGATCAGCCTCGCCATCAACTATGTGGTGGTGCTGATTTTCGCGCTCTTCAATCATGTGCATTTCACGTGGCGTGTGCTGCTGCTGCCGCTGAACGTGCTTCAGTTGTGGGCGCTCGCGCTTGGCATGGCGCTGATCTTCAGCACCATGTACGCCTACTACCGTGATATCGCGCACATCTGGGAGGTGTTGCAGCAGCTCATCTTCTATGGCATGCCGATTATCTACCCGCTGAGCTACGTAATCGATAAGGGCGGTTTTTACGCGGAGGTGGCCCGATTCGAGCTGCTGAACCCGATCGCGCAGACCATTCAGGACATTCGTCATAACTTCATCGCGCCGGAGACCCAGCCGACCGTATGGAATCAGTTTGATCATTGGTGGGTACCGGCGATCCCGCTGGCTCTGACGGTGATTCTGCTGTGGGTCGGCGTGTATGTATTCCGTGTGAACAGCCGCAAGTTCGCGGAGGTGATGTGATGAGCGAGAAGAAGATGACCGATAACTATACAGTCCCCGAAAGCAGGCAGGAACTGAAGTCGATCAAGACCCCGTTCGTCGACGCCCCCGTAGTTCTCTCCGTGAATCACGTCGGCAAGTCCTTCAAGTTGCCCACCGAGCAGGCCACTGGACTTAAGCAGGCGTTCATCAACTGGACTAAGGGCATCAAGGGCTACAAGACCCAGGAAGTGCTCAAGGACATCGACTTCCAAGTGCATCAGGGTGAGTTCTTCGGCATCGTTGGTCGTAACGGCGGCGGCAAGTCCACGCTGCTGAAAATCATTTCGCAGATTTACTACCCGAACAAGGGCAGTGTGAGCGTGAGAGGCAAGCTCGTGCCGTTCATCGAACTTGGCGTGGGCTTCAACCCCGAGCTTACGGGCCGTGAGAACGTATACCTCAACGGCTGCCTGCTGGGATTCACCACCGAAGAGATCGACGCGATGTACGACGACATCGTCGAATTCGCTGAGCTCGAGGACTTCATGGACCAGAAGCTCAAGAACTACTCGTCCGGTATGCAGGTGCGACTTGCGTTCTCCGTTGCCATCAAGGCCCAGGGCGATATCCTCGTGCTCGATGAGGTGCTCGCCGTGGGTGATGAGGCGTTCCAGCGCAAATGCGACGACTTCTTCACCGAAGTGAAGAAGGACCCCACCAAGACTGTCATCCTCGTGACGCACGATATGGGTTCCGTGAAGAAGTACTGTACGAACGCCATCATGATCCAGGACGGCGAGATTGTGGCTCGCGGCAATACCGAATCCGTCGCCGACCGCTATACGTTGGCCAACATCGAGGCTGAGAAGAAGAAGGGAGAGAAGGCCTCGGCCAAGGTGCGAGAGCAGGGCATCTACCCGAACGGTCTGAGCGAGCACTGCCCGATTCTGCGCACCTACGCCGAGTCCGGTGCCGTGTGCAAGAGTTCCGATACGTTCCGTTTTGCTGTCGAATACCAGTACGATGAGCCGGGTGACTTCTATCTGGCAATCGCGCTCCACGACATTCGTCGTGGCGGCATCACGTTCGACACTGGTGCCAAGACGTTCAAGATGAAGGAACACGGTCATCATACCGTGCACTTCGAGATGCCTCTCAACCTGTTCAACAACGGTGAGTTTCGTCTGTTCACATCGTTGCGCACGCCCAGCCCTACTAACCCGGATACCACTGACATGGTGGCCGTGGCGGTCGACGAACGCGCATGCACGTTCGTGATTCGTGATCCCCGCAATTGGGATTATGCGTTGATTAACAACCGTTCGCTGCAGATTGAACACGTGGGTGACGACGTGGAAGTCATCGGCAAGGTGGCGCAGATCGGAGGGGGAACGAAAACCGAAGGAAAGTGATAGCAATAGCTGCTTCCGAATCCGACTTCGCATCATCCTGTATCTGGGAGACGGGTCCACATCGTCTATCTCACGCGCGGCGCCAATTTGACGATGTCGCTGTATGCGATTGACTGAGGACGTAGCATCTTTCCGAGACAATGCTCGACTCGCGCATCGTCTCGGAAAGATGCTGGAATGCAGGCAGATGAACCAGTCCGAGTTAGCGTCTCGTGCGCAGATCGGTGGCGGGATTCGGCACGGCCGGCGGCGCGCGCACCGACTCGTTCACCGTCACCTCGCGCGACGAGATTTACATGATGGCCGTTCAGCGTACCTCGCCGTGCATGCTCTCAACGTGTTTTCCCTCCAATTATTGGCGCTTCTGGACGCGCGTCGACTCCGTGCGATTCGTCATCACGATGAGCGGTATCAGCCGTGTGCTGCTGTGTCAATCCAAACGAACGCTGCCCGCTGCTGCGCACCTATGCGGTGTCCAAGCCGATGCTGACCAGTGATGACGTGTTCGAATTCGCCGTGGAATACCAGTACGATGAGCCAGGCGACTTCTACCTGGCGATTTCGATGAACGACATCCGCCGCGGAGGCATCACCTACGACACCGGCGCCAAGGTGTTCAAGATGAAGCGGCATGGCCACCACACCGTGCACTTCCAAGTGCCGCTCGACCTGTTCAACAGCGGTGAGTTCCGCCTGTTCACCTCGCTACGCACGCCTAGCGCAACAAATCCCGACTTCACGGACATGGTCGCCGTCGCGACCGGCGACAACGCATGCAGCTTCGTCATTCGGAACGACAAGGGCGACCCATACGCGCTGCTGAACCACGATCATATCCGCATCGCCCCAGCACCGCAGGAGACGGACGTGGAGGTCGAGACGTTCTCCGATACGTTCAGCGAGTTCTTCCATAAGCAGTGACAGGGGAGCTTGCAAGACGCCATATGACATGGGGGCGGTGCAGTCCAAAATGACTGCACCGCCCCCATGTCATATGCGGCCGTCGGCCGTATCAGTCCTCGGAGAAGATGCGACGCCAGACGGCGAATCCGGCGAGATCGTACTCGCGGTATTGGCGTGACAGCCGCGGGAACGCCTTCAGGAACCGCCACGACAGGTGAAGCCCCTCGCGGATGCCGCGGCGGAACCGACGGTCGTCACGCTTGAGCCAGCTCACGGCATCGCCGTCCGGCGTCGTGACCAGCGCGGAATCGATGCCGACGAACGACTTCCAGAACGCATCCTTCGCCGGAATCGCCACGTCCGGACGCGTGACCTTGCGAGAATCGGTGCGACCGCACAATTCCCGGAGGATGGCGGTGCCGCCGCTGTGGACAAGGCGCCGCCCCGGCACAGGGCGGGACGACGGTGAGACGAACTCCGACGCCGGCTCCGGGAAGTCTTCGAGGTCCCGGGACGTCTTGGAATCCTCGAAACGGCTTCGCTCCTGCCTGACCTCGGCAAGCTTGCCGGGCATCGACGACACGATGTAATCAGGGCCGCGCAGGATATCCTCCAAGCCCTTATGGCGGAGCCGGATGGCGGAATACAGGAAGCGGAGTCCGGCGTTGCAGTCGCCGTACAGCATCTCGAACATCATGCGACGTGTGGGAGCCGGGCAGTGCAGCAACGCGAAGATCCAGCGGTTGCGCTGGAAGAAGTACTCCTCCCACGTACGGGCCGGATCCTTGTCATGCCAGGCCTGATGCCAGACGGCCACACCCGGCAGACAGACGGTCGGGAATCCGTGCTCCTTGGCCCTGATGCAGTATTCCGTATCATCGAACTTGATGAACACCGGCAGGCTCAGACCGATACGCCGGATGACGGACACCGGAATCAGACACATCCACCAGCCGTTGTAATCCGCATCGATGCGCTGATGCCGTTCCGGTGACTCCCGCAGAGGATTCGCGGCGAAATCATGGTTGTACTCCAAGCCGAGCGAGGACTTCATCCACACGGAATGCGGATCGAGCCGCTCGCCCTGCGTGTACAGCACGGTACGGTTGTCGAGATGGAACATGCCGCCGCCTACAAGCGTGGGACGAACCGTGTAGTCAGCGAACTGAAGGGCTCGCAGCACGGCCTCGGGCTCGGTGATCGCGTCATCGTCATGCAGCAGGACGAAATCGCTGCGTCCTGCGTCGACGGATTCCAGCATGCCGCGTGAATAACCGCCCGAACCGCCGAGATTACGCTGGCGTAGATACGTTAGCTGGGTGCCGAGATCTCCGGCGACTTCGGCGTACCCCTGCTGGTCGGACACGTGGTCGTTGCCCTGATCGACACAGTAGATGGTGTCGAGACGCTCGCGGAGCGTCGCATCCGCTGCGATGTCCCGCAGCAGGTTCAGACAGTAGGAGGGACGGTTGAACGTGGTGATTGCGATGGACAGCGTGCTCTTCGGCTTGCCGGATGCGATGAACTGCTTGTCGGAAAGCGGAACCTGCCATTCGACGGCATCGACGACAAGAGTGGAATCCGCCGAGTCATTGGAGACATCGAACCAGAGGTATCCGCCGTCGATGAGATTCGTCAGCGGAATGACTGCCTCGACCGTCTGCGGGAGCTTCCCGTCTCCAGTCAGCGGAATCCGTGTGACAGGTGTATATAGTCCGCGACCGGTGGATTTGACGATTGTGACCGTGCCGGTGCCGGTGAACTCTCCGCGGAACCGCACCTGATCGACTCGGGTCCAACGACGCCAATACGCGGCGGGGAACGCGTTGAAGAACGTGCAGAACGACAGCTGCGATTGCGGTGCGACGGCTATGGCACGACGCCTCAGTATCTCGCCATGAACGGCGGCAGACGCCCCCTGCGCCGCCGATCCGACGGCCTGTGATGCGATGCGGCGGAATGCGGTGCGGTTCATCGACTGGAAGTCCACGGTCTTCGCATCGAGATGCGAATTGAGCACGGTGTCGTTCAGACGTGTCGGCTGCCAATTCGTCACATACAACGGCAAGGTCAGGTTCTGATCCTTTACGGGGAGGACGACCCGGTTCACGGTCTCCCAGTCTTTGATGGTCGCGGTGTTCGGCATGGGCACTATTATACAAACGGCTTCTTGCTGTGCCCTGGTGCGTTCCGGCTCTTTCCCGGACATTCGGCCAGGAAAGAGAGAGGATGCATTCACGGACCCATTGGTATGCAAGGCCTCCAGATGAGGAGCACGATCTGCGAGGCCATCGGTGTTCCCATCGCACAATCAGTGCGTGACCAGGAAGTCGGTGTCCTGAAGATAGTTCTTCCCGGCGGTCAGATCGTACTGCACCAGCCGGTAATCCTCCATCAACTGCTTGGCTTCCTCTGACATCGCGTCGTATTCCAATGGGGTGCCGTTCGCATCCAGATACGTGGCGCTGCCATTACCCCAGTTCGCATTGCCTGAAATCAGCCGGGTCATCGCCGGGACTGCAGCGGACACTTCGGAGAGCATCTCCAGATACGGCGACACCTTCGCGCCCATATGCTCGCTCGCCAACGCCATGAAGAAATTCGACGACGTGTAATTCGCTGCGGTACCAAGCTTGACCCCCGACGAAGTGGACGCCTGATTCGACCAGATGAAATAGTCCGTCTCGTGCAACACCAGACTGTTGTTCTGGTCGGCGCTCGCCGTGGTGTACGAGCTGGGCAGGTGATCGCCGTAGAAGATGACCGTGATCGGTTCATCCATCTGATTAAGCTGCGCCAGAAAATCAGCGGTCGCCTGATCGGTGATGCTGATGCCCTTGGCATAGGTGTCGATTTGGAACCGTTCATCATCGCCGAGCTGTGATATGTCGGCATACTCCCAGAACTGGTTGTCGGCATACCATCCGTTGTATGGAAGATGGTTCTGCATGGTGACGAGTTGCACGAACCGATGCTCGCTTCCATGCTGTTGCAGTTCGTCAAGCACACTCTGATATGCGGCGGCATCGGAGACATATCCGGAATTATCCACCCGATCCTGATGCGCAATCTGAGGATCGCTATCCAACGTGTAGAACTTGCTGAATCCGAACTTCTTGTAATCGGTGTCGCGCAGGTACATGTTCTTCTGGTACGGATGGAACGCCACCGAAGCCTCGTCCCCGTACCGTTCGTTCCACAGCTGGTTGAACGAGAACGGATTCTTCTGCAATGGGACGAGTTCCTGATACGGGGATTGCAGGGAATCATGGAACAGGGCGAGATTCATGCCGGTCAACGCCTGATATTCGATGTTCGCCGTGCCGCCTCCCAATCCGGAGGAGAGCATGAGCCCCGATGTCGTCTGCTCCTTGATCGCGCGAATGTTCGGCATGGGGTCTTCCAGCAGTTCGATGCCCGGCACGCGGGTCGGATCGGAGAACGTCTCCGACAACACCATGATGACCGTGCTGTCGGTCAGCTCGTTCGCACGATCCTCATTGGTCCGGTCCGCCGATTTCGCATAGCGTTCCGCCAGTTCGAGCATGGTCTCCTTGCTGTAATCCTCGGGCTTGTCCATCGTCTTCGAATGTGACAGACGCAGGAAGTTCATCGCGGGACCGTTGTTGCGGGAATCCTCGAACGCGTTCCACAGCACCGGCGCGTCGTTCCACTTCTTGGCTAGATCATACGACCATGTTCCCGCAATGCTCAGATTCCACGTGAACGACACCAGCACCGCCACGCTCGTCGCGAGGGCGGCGATGCGCATGCAGTTGAATCCGATGGTCTTCCGGTCGCGCAGCGGCCGCCACCAGTGGAACGGAATCACGCAACGACGTCCGTCGAGGATCTGCAGGATGACGCACAGGACCGTCACCACGATGATCATGCGGATGGCGTTCGTCACCAGCGCCAAGTCGTTCTCCGGAATGAACGACGCGATCTCGCCGCCGTTGCCGCTCGACAGGAAGTTCAGGTCGGCGGGGATGATCGGCTCGCTGCGCAGCTCCACCTTGATGCGGTTCGCGACCGCGAACGCGGACATCACCGCAAAGAACACGGCCGTCGCCACCCAGAACCGGTTGGTAAGGAACACGACCACCAGATAGATCATCGCCAGCGCCAGGAAGTTGAGCAGGAACGTCATATGGTGTTCCAGCCACATCTGGCTGACGAACTTCGTCAGCTGGCCGGCCATGCTGTTCATGATGCGCGTCGTCGCGTCGACCGCATCCGGATCGTCGTATGTCGGCTCGCTGTAGACGCTCCACTGCAAGGCCAGGACGGCGAACGCGTCGGCCATCACGAACACGATCGCATAGCTCGCATACGAGAACCGCATGCGCTTCTTCCACAACCGCCACAGCATCCCGAAGAACGACGCGACCAGCTGCACCGGCTTCGAGCGGATTACCCTGTCGACCGTATGCTTCGCCGCGGCCAGGGCGGACTTGATGCGGGGGAGGAGCGGCCGGTCTGCGGCCCGTGCCGCGGTTCCGTCTACAGTCAGGGATTCTGTGGTGGCGTCCGTCGTCATGCCGGCTGACGTACCGGCTGACGTGTCGCCGTGCTCGGCCACATCCGCAGTCGTAGCCGGCGATGTCGCGGTTGTGATGTTGTCGGCCGACATCGCCGCATCGTCGGTCACGGCGGATTCGATGATCGTGACCGGAATCCGGGAACGATAGTGCACGCCCACATGCGAGGGGATATGCACGACGCCATGATGGTCGGCTGGGAACGACCGACGGCGACGCCTCGCCGACGCGGTCGCGCGGCGACGCATGCGCAGCGTCCTGCGGCGTCGCTTCGGTCGCGCCGTCGATGCATTGTCCGTGGTCTGCGGATGTTCCTCCGCCGTGTCTTCGTCGGAAGCACCCGTACCGGCGCGCGTATCGGAAAAGCCGTCCCGTTGCGTCATTACACCCATCCGTGAACTCGAAAAACCTACGATGATGTCGTGCGATTGCTGGCCGTCCAACGAATCACGCTGACATATCGTAGCCGAACGTGGGGAATAGTTCACCCATCGTACTTGCTTCGTTCATCATCCGGTCGGTTGCGCACGGGACGGCGCCGGTGAAGCCGGGCGGCAAACGAAAAGGCTTCCGTCGCCGGAAGCCTTGATGGCGGAGGATACGAGACACCGGTCTTTACAGTGCCTGCGCCATACTCCCTGTTGGTTTTTACGTTTTGTCAGACTTGCGAGCCCAATCATCGTACTTATTCGACGTGCTTTGACGGAGGGAGGATGCACCATGAGCCGCGTCTGCTGGATCCCTGACGCTCGATGAATTTAGCGTTGCGCAATGCTCGGAATGTTCGTTTCACCGTGGACTCGGAAATCTTGAGTATTGCCGCTGCCTGCCGGTAGGTGATTGCCGGATTCTCGTGAATGAGTCGTAGCAACATGTACTCTCGTGTTGCGAAGTCGTCTACGGTTTCAAGGTCATTATTAGGGTCATTTGGGTCAATATTCGGGTTATCAGGGTCATTATTGACCCACGCATCAGTTTTATTTACAGTCTCATCCGGGTTGTTCCCCTGCTCATTCGGGTCATGTCCGGTCTCCTCATGAGCAGTCATACCATCTTGGGGGAGGTTGCCCTCCACCCAGCGTACGGGGACGAACGCCTCGAACACGTCGCCGTCGTCGAGCATGGGGTCCTTGCCGGAATAGGGCTTCGAGTACTTGTACAGATTGCGCATGCCGCTGCCGAGTTCGTCAGCCAGACCGATATTGCGGAAGAACTTCGCGATGAACGGGTTCTTGGACACCGGTTTGAAACTGGTAATGGCGAGTTGTCCCTGGAAGATGGCTTTGGACGCGTTCTCCGTGTGGATGCCGTCATTGAGGATGAGGAATTTTGCAGGGTACGGACTGACGAATTCGCGGTGGATTATCAAATTCGAGACCAGCTCGCGGATGATGATGTCACGGGGGCTGACGGTCTGGTCTCCTTCCAGCATGAACCGGTCGGGCAGGTATCGTTTCGCGAACTCGGAGATCTGCGCTTGCGCCTCGATCAGATTCGTGGTCACGATGAGTCGGTCATCGTAGCGATCCAGATTCTCGCGGCGCACAATCACGTCGGTCCTATAGGCGGACGCGATGCGCGAGATGACCTCGTCCTTGCCGAGCAGCATCACGGCAGCAAGGTTAAACCCTTCCTCGCCGGTGTCGTAGTTCACGCCGTACAGGTCGGCGCTGCGCATCAGCTCCATGTCATCCATTTCGGCCTACGGGTGGCCGGGTGTCTTCAACGTGGCCATCTTGCGCACGCGCGGCAACAGGTCGAACCTGAAATCGGATGGTGTGAGGTACCGGTACACGCGCTGTTCGCTGAAATGGTTCTGCTTGCGGATGTGCATCTGTGCGATTTGCGCTTCGCTGGTGATGCGGCGGTCCACATCGGCCACCCGATCGTAGATCACATGCTTGAAACTGACGACGGTGGGGCCGGCGGGGACCCATATGCGGATCACAAGCCTGCCGTCGTATTCGATACGTTCGGTCTCGATGGCCGGCGCGACGTTGAACAGTTTGGGATTGCCGACCACGTTTACGAGATTACGTTCGATGGCTATGGCCTGTGAACGATTGACGCCTTCGACGGTGCCGTCATCGAGCACACCAAGGTAGATCGAACCGCCGAACCGGTTGTTGAAGGAGCATACCGTTTCGAACACATCCGCCTCGGGCTGGACTCCGCAGCGCTTGAACTCGATGGAGACGCCTTCTCCTTGACCAAGTATGGATTCCAGTTCCGTTGCATTCATGTCTTCCCCTTGCCGGCCGTGTGACAACCAGTGTATCGGATGCGGTCGCACCTTTCGGGGTGACCTGACTCCAGTGTCGCTGTCGGGAAAACGAAAAAGGCTTCCGTCGCCGGAAGCCTTGGTGGCGGAGGATACGAGATTCGAACTCGTGAGGCTGTTACACCAACACGCTTTCCAAGCGTGCGCCATAGACCACTAGGCGAATCCTCCATTCGTGTTGCTTCTGCGTGAACGCTTCAGCACACAATTAGAAAAGAATAGCGGCAGTCATCGCATATGCCAAATCGGCGTGTGTTTCGGGCGTGTCGCGATGGTTGTCGGGTGGTTGTCGGGTGGTTGCTGGGCGGATTCGGGCATGTGACGGCCGGCTGTCCTAGGGTCCGGCGGGCTGCTATCGCGTCGACATGCGGTGGGGATCGGGGCGCCGGGTGTGCCGTCGGCGCCATTGACGACGGCACACCCGACGCGTGGGTTTTCCGGGGTGGGGCGGATGGCCGCCCGCCCCACCCCCGGACCGGTCCGATCAGTAGTTGTTGGAGCCGGGGCCCTCGAAGCGGATGGTGAAGCCGCGCTCGTAGTGCAGGTACATGTTGGCGCCGTAGCGGTCGACGTCGCGGTGGGTGAAGAGCATGCGGATCGCGAACGCGGTCTGGACGTCGGTCGGCAGGTTCTTGAACGCCTGATGGGCGTCCCAGTGCGGCGGGGCGATGGCCTGGTCCGGCACGTACGCGTAGCCGTAGCCGTCCTCGTTGACGTAGCCCATGAAGGGCAGGTCCCAGGCGTTGTGGTCGGTGAGCGCCTGCTTGAAGTCCTCGACGGCGGCCAGCGCCTCGTCGCCGATGCCGAATTCGCGGGCGACCTTGTTCGCTGCGGCGGTCTTCGCATCGGCGTCCTCGCCGAACATCGCGGTGTTGACGGTGATGACCTTGTTGTCTGCCATGACTGTTCCTTATGGTCGTGCGCCGGTGACGGCGCGATGGGTCGGGTGGCGTGTTCCCTCGCCGGATGGCGGGTCGCGGGGGCCCTCGGTTCCGGTGTGCGGATCCGAAATCGCACATGACTGTGTGTGTTCTCACACCGTCATGTCGTGCCGATATTCGGAGGATTGCCTTGTCCTGTTTGGTGACGGGGATAACGCTATCACGGTTTTGATGTGCGAAAATCCTTGTGAATGTGCGCTTTCTATCGTTGGAGGAGCTGACTGTCGCCGTAATGTCCCAATGAAATCAATTGCGCGGGTGCAATGTTCGCTGGTGACAAAAACGAACATCAGTCATGTTCGTTTTGCTGTCCGACTCGGCGTGTCGCGGCTTGCCTCAGCCCGCATCCTCGCAAAACCGCCCCGGGTGTGCGGAGGTTGCGTATGAAACGCCGTGTCGGCGCCAACTTCGGGAGACGTGGCGATAGCCTCGTACAAGGTGTTGAGACGAGTCTCACTGCGAGGGAGATGATATGGCCGAAGCCGAGGAACCGTCCGATGATGCGGACGCCATGATGGCGACCTGCCCGATCGTCGTCTCCCCATTCGACGTCGACCCCGACGACACCGTCGTCGCCGGGAACCCGTTCGTCGGAGCGTCCGACGTCGCCGAGATGGCCGGTCTATCCGGATCGGCGGCGTTGGCCGGCCTGGCCGCCGCGACCGCGTCGGCGACGATGGAGGACCCCGCCGGAGCATCCGGAAACACCGCAGACGGGGGAGCCGCGTCCGGCGACGGCCTGCGATCGCGCACCACGATCCCCGTCCCCCCGCCCA
This sequence comes from Bifidobacterium samirii, assembly GCF_003952945.1. Classification (GTDB taxonomy): domain Bacteria; phylum Actinomycetota; class Actinomycetes; order Actinomycetales; family Bifidobacteriaceae; genus Bifidobacterium; species Bifidobacterium samirii. The sequence continues at coordinate 87,920 of NZ_QXGK01000002.1, read as the reverse complement.
GCTTCTTCCCCAGCAATACGGGGCGCATCCGACCGATCACCGGGCCCGTCGTACGGGTCGCCGCATCGCCGGCCGCGTCGGCATCGCCGGCCGACGAGGACGTCGACACCGGCGAACGCGTGCGCGTGGAGCGCTCGTCGCGCGTCATCCACGTCAATCACGCGGCGACTGCGGCCGCACACGACGGCAATCCGCCGACGCTGGGCGCGATGCCGGCGGTCGCATCGACCGTGATCACCGCCGCTTCGCCGATGGCCGCGGCCGGCACCGTGCATGTGACGCCGGCTCCGCGCATGCGATGGTCGTCGCAGTACCGCGTCCTGCATCCCGACGACTGACTGCCGAACGTAACCGATTCAGCGGTCGGAGGACAGCCGGACGGCACCCAGTCGGAACGCCGCGGCCCGTTGCGCCGCGTCGACATACGACGGCGGTCGACGCGACATGTCGTCGCGTCGACCGCCGTATCGGGGACGGTCATCCCGCCCGTTGCGCCGCGCCTACTTGTGGTACGGCTCGCCCGCGTTGATCTTGTACGCGCGGTAGAGCTGCTCGAGCAGAATGACGCGCATCAGCTGATGCGGGAATGTCATCCTGGAGAAGCTCAGCTTGAAGTCGGCGCGTCGCAGAATCGCATCGTCCAGACCGATCGACCCGCCGATGACGAGCTGGATATGGCTCACGCCGCGCACGCCCAGTTCGTCGATGCGCGCGGCGAGGCCCTCCGAGGAGAGCATCGCGCCGTCAATCGCCAATGCGATGACGTACGCGCCGTCGCGCAGGTGTTTGGCGATGCGCTCGCCCTCCTTGGCGCGGATCTGACGCTCCACGCCTTCGGAGGCGTGGTCGGGCGTCTTCTCGTCGGCGACCTCGATGACGTTGAGACGGCAGTAGCGTCCCATCCGCTTCGAATATTCGGCGATGGCGTCGCGCAGGTAGGCCTCCTTGACCTTGCCTACGGCGATGATGTCGATCTGCATGGCGTGCGTCGTCCTTCTACGGGCTGTGCGGCGTCAGTCGGCGATGAGCGGGAGGACCTGCTCGTCGAAGGCGGTCAGGGCCGTGTCGATGACGTTGTGCATGTCGTAGTACTTGTATGTGCCCAGACGTCCGCCGAACACGGTCTTCGGTTCGGCGGCGGCCAGCTCGGCGTAGCGTTCGTACAGCGCCTTGTCGGCCTCGGTGTTGATCGGATAGTACGGTTCGTCGCCGCGCTCGGCGAAGCGGCTGTACTCCTCCCACACCACGGTCCTCTCGTGATTCTGCTGCTCGCGGCGTTCCGGGTTGAAGTTCTTGAACTCGATGGCGCGCGTGTACGGCACGTCGGCGTCGGAGAAGTTCATGACCGGGCAGCCGAAGTGGTCGTCCTCGTCGTAGCGGACCTCCTTGAAGTCGACGGTGCGCCACTTGAGATCGCCCAGCGCATAGTCGAAGTAGCGGTCGATCGGGCCGGTGTAGACGACCGGCACGCCGGCGGCCTGCAGCGCGGCCTTGTTGAACGGCTGCGACTCGTCGAAGAAGTCGACGCCGAGCGACACCTCGATGCGCGGGTCGGCGACCATGCGCTCCATCCACGCGGTGTAGCCGTCCTTGGGCAGGCCCTCCCACGTGTCCTTGAAGTAGCGGTTGTCGTAGTTGTAGCGCACCGGCAGACGCTTGATGATGTCGGCCGGCAGGTCGGCCGGGTCGGTCTGCCACTGCTTGGCGGTGTAGTTCTTGATGAACGCCTCGTACAGCGGGCGGCCGATCAGCTGGATGCCCTTGTCGTTGAGGTTCTGCGGGTCGGTGCCGGCCAGCTCGCCGGCCTGCTCCTCGATGAGCGCCTTGGCCTCGGCGGGCGTGTAGTGGGCGCGGAAGAACTGGTTGATCGTGCCCAGGTTGGTCGGCAGCGGGTACACCTCGCCGTCGTGCGTGGCGTAGACGCGGTGCACGTAGTCGGTGAACTCGGTGAAGCGGTTGACGTACTCCCACACACGCGCGTTGGACGTGTGGAACAGGTGCGCGCCGTACTTGTGGATCTCGGCGCCGGTCTCCTCGTCGAAGTACGAGTACGCGTTGCCTCCGATATGGTCGCGGATGTCGATGACGCGCACGCTCGCGCCGCATCGCTCCGCCGCCTGCTGGGCGACCGTCAGGCCGAACAGGCCGGCGCCCACCACCACCAGATCCGGATACTGCATTGCTTCCGCCATGGTGAAACCTTTCATTGGGGATGTGCTGTTTCCGCCTGACAGTCTAGCGCACGAGCCGGAAGGTGACCTGGGTGCGGGCGGCATCGAGCGGCACGGGCCAGGCGCCCCGCCGTCCCGGAAATGCGAACGGCCGGCGTCGACGATGCGTTCGTCGGCACCGGCCGTTCGGACCGGAAGTCGGATGAATCAGGCGTAGATGTTGCGCGGACGCATGTCCGACGGCAGTCCTTCAAGCAGGTTCGTGAAGGAGCTGGATTCGAACACGGAGCGGATGCCGGCGGCCAGCAGCGGCGCGATCGACAGGACCGTCATGTTCGGCAGACGCTTCTCCTCGGGCACCGGCACGGTGTCGGTGACGATGATCTCGCGCGCGCCGCAGTCGCGCAGACGCTCGATCGCCGGGCCGGACAGCAGGCCGTGGGTCGCGACGAGCGTGACGGACGCGGCGCCGGCGTTGCGCAGCGTCCGCACCGCCTCGCAGATCGTGCCGGCGGTGTCGATCATGTCGTCGACGACGATGCAGTCACGGCCGTCGACCTCGCCGATGATGCCGTGCGCGGTGGCGCAGTTCGGACGGGTCGTGTCGCGGGTCTTGTGGATGAACGCGAGCGGCAGGTTGCCGAGCTTGGCGGCCCAGCGCTCGGAGACCTTGATGCGGCCGGCGTCGGGGGAGACGACGGTGGCGTTCTCCAGCGGCAGCGTGCCGCGCACGTAGTCGAGCAGGACCGGCGTGGCGGTCAGATGGTCGACCGGGCCGTCGAAGAAGCCCTGCTCCTGGGCGGCGTGCAGGTCGACGGTCATCATGCGGTCGGCGCCGGCGGAACGGAACAGGTCGAAGATCAGACGGGAGGTGATGGGCTCGCGGCCCAGATGCTTCTTGTCCTGGCGCGAATAGCCGAGGAACGGGGCGACGACGGTGATGGAGCGGGCGGAGGCGCGCTTGAGCGCGTCGATCATCAGCAGCTGCTCCATGATCCACTTGTTGATCGATTCGGCGTGCGACTGCAGCACGAACACGTCGGCGCCGCGCACCGGCTCGGTGAACCGCACGTACATCTCGCCGTTGGCGAAGTCGTAGGCGGTGGTCTCCAGCACCTCCGTGCCGATGTACTTCGCCACTTCGGTGGCCAGTTCCGGGTATGCGCGGCCGGTCACCAGCGCGAGTCGCTTATCCGGGGTGCCTTCGAGAATCGCCGACATGTCAGGTGCGCCTTTCACTTTCGTCTCAAGCGGGTCTATATATGGGGTCAGTGGCCGCTAGGAAGCCGTAGTCCAATATAACAACGGCGCAGGATGCGGCGCGCCCGGCAAAGTCCGGCGCCCGGGATAGTCTGTACAGGTTGCCCGCCTCAGGACGGGCGACGCGTGAACACACTCCTGCCACGGAACGTCCGTGGCCGAATAGTCCGAAGGAGGTGGGTGATGTCTGCGCATAAGTACGAACTGATGTTCATTGCCGATCCCGAGCTGGATGAGCGCGGTCTGAAGAAGCTGACCGAGCAGTATCTGGAGCTCGTCACCAAGGAAGGTGGTTCCGTCGAGAACACCGATATCTGGGGACGCCGCAAGCTCGCTTACGAGATCGCCGGCAAGACCGAAGGCAACTACGTCGTGGTGAACTACACCTGCGAGCCCGCTACCAGCGATGAGCTCGACCGTGTGCTCAACCTCAACGAGTCCGTGATCCGTACGAAGATCCTTCGTAAGGACGCCAAGTAAGCTTCCCTCAGCGCAAGCTGAACCACGTAGGCACGTCACCGGCGCGGCAACGCCGGATAGGCATCCAGGAAGGTAACGTCATGGCAGGCGAAACGATTATCACCGTGGTCGGCAATCTCACCGCCGACCCCGAGCTGCGCACCACCGGTTCCGGCGCGAACGTCGCGAGCTTCACCATCGCTTCGACGCCGCGCAACTACAACCGCCAGACCGGCCAGTTCGAGGACGGTCAGGCGCTGTTCATGCGCTGCTCGGCATGGCGTGACCTGGCCGACCACTGCGCCCAGTCCCTGTCCAAGGGCATGCGCGTGATCGCGCAGGGCCGACTCCAGCAGCGCTCCTACCAGGCCCAGGACGGCTCCACCCGCACCGTGGTGGAGATGCAGGTCGACGAGATCGGCCCGTCCCTGCGCTACGCGACCGCCCAGGTCACCCGCACTTCCGGCGGCCAGGGCGGCTTCGCCGGCCGCAACGGCGGCTTCGGCGGCGCGCAGGGCGGCAACGGATTCGGCAACGCCGGCTATTCCGGCGGCGCCGGATACCAGGGCGGCTATCAGGGAGGCGCCGGCTACTCCGGTGGCGCTCCCGCGATGCAGCAGGCCCCCGTCCAGCAGCAGGCGCCCGCGGTCGACCCGTGGAGCACCCCCGACACCGGCAACGACGGATTCTCGACCTTCGGCGGCGGCACCGACTTCGGCGCCTCCGACGAGCCGGAGTTCTGAGCCGGGCCTACCCATCAGTCGACGTCATCGGCGCCGACGACGCGAGGCGGCGCAGGTGCGCCGCCCGCCTACGAAGCGAATAACCTAACGTTTTAAAGGAGAACATCATGTCCCGCAAGAGGCCGCAACCGCCGGTCAAGCCGTTCAAGAAGAAGCCGAATCCGCTGAAGGCCGCCAAGGTCACCGAGATCGATTACAAGGACGTCGCGCTGCTGCGCAAGTTCATCTCCGATCGCGGCAAGATCCGTTCCCGTCGTATCACCGGCGTGTCCGTGCAGGAGCAGCGCGAGATCTCGAAGGCGATCAAGAACGCCCGCGAGATGGCCCTGCTGCCGTACGCCACTTCCGGCCGCTGATTGAGAGAGGTAGAAGAACATGGCTAACACCAAGGTCATTCTCACCGCCACCGTCGCCAACCTCGGTCACTCCGGTGACGTCGTCGAGGTCAAGGCCGGCTACGCCCGCAACTACCTGGTCCCGCAGGGCCTGGCCTTCGCCTGGTCCAAGGGTGCCGCCGCCCAGATCGAGGCCATGAAGCGTGCCCGTCTGGCCAAGGCCGTCGCCACCCGCGAGGAGGCCGTCGCCGGCAAGGAGCTCATCGAGGGCTCCGTCGTCGAGATTGCCGCCAAGGTGTCCGAGTCCGGCAAGCTGTTCGGTGGCGTGTCCGCCGACAAGATCGCCCTCGCTCTGGCCGACAAGGTCTCCGTCAACCCGAAGAACATCGAGGTCGAGGCCATCAAGACCACCGGCGAGTTCCCGGTCAAGGTCACCCTGCACCCGGAGATCGTCGCGTCCTTCACCGTCAAGGTCGTCGCCGAGTGATCCGGCCCCGGCAGGCCGTCCTGTCATGACGCCGCTGTGGCGTCGGGCCGGACGATCGGCCGGACCATCCAGACTGAACCGCCCATAGGGCCGGTCTGAGCTTAAGCATCAACCCTCCTTCGCGGCACGCGCCGCAAGGAGGGTTTTTCATATCCGTACGCATCACATATGCGAATCCCGACGCCAATCAGGCCGCCATCGTCGCAATCGGTATGGACGGGTGAAATCACATGCGGATTGCGACGCTGACGGGGCCGTTTGCGTCGGGACCTGTATGGGGTGGACGTTCCGTATGCGGATTGCGACGCAAGGAGGGTTATTTCCGTCGTCGTCTGTGTGGGGACGGCGGTTCCCGTGCGGATTGCGACGCATAACGAATGACTTGCGTCGCAATCCGCCTAGCCGGACCGGCTGATGCACCGACGACGTGCATCAGGTGACGTGGAAATGGGGCGGATGAACGAACAGATGCTCCATATGCGTGAAGAAAATGTGAAGCATCGGAAATCGGGATGATGGGGATGCTTCCGAAGGGTGTCGGAGTGGTGGTATTGCGAATCTGAAAACCGTTGGAAATACAGGCGACACGCCGTGAGTTGCGCGTTGAGTAAATCTGAGTATATTTATCTCTCGTGCTCAGGCAGACAGCCAAGAGCGCGAAGACCAACGCCCCTTTAGCTCAGTTGGTTAGAGCAGCTGACTCTTAATCAGCGTGTCCAGGGTTCGAATCCCTGAGGGGGCACCCCAACGAAAGAACCCGCCACTACGGCGGGTTTTTTCGTATCGTGGCCAGATCGGCCGCAACCACCCAATCCGGCCGAGCGCATCGGCGCACATCGTGCCCGGCACGACCGTGCCCGCGCGTCCCGGCCACACGGCAAGAGAGAAAAGAACCGCAGTGGAATACACCCTCGTCACCAAGCTGATCGCCGAGTTCTTCGGCACGGCGCTCCTCATGATCTTCGGCAACGGCGCGGTCGCCAACGTCGAACTCAAGAACACCAAGGGCCATCACGCCGGCTGGCTCAACATCGCCATGGGCTACGGCTTCGGCGTCATGATCCCGGTGCTCATGTTCGGCGGCGTCTCCGGCGCGCACATCAACCCGGCCATGACCATCGCCCAGGCGGTCAACGGCATGTTCCCGTGGAACCAGGTCCTGCCGTACATCATCGCCCAGCTGCTCGGCGCGGCCGTCGGCCAGTTCATCGTGTACATCACCTACTGGCCGCACTACAAGGAGACCGAGGACGCCAACGCGATCCTGGGCACCTTCTGCACCACCGACGCCCACAACGACAAGGTCAACTACTTCGTCAACGAGCTGTTCGGCACCCTCGTGCTCGTGTTCGGCGCCCTGTGCTGCCTCTCCCTGCCGTGGGGCGAGAACGACCACGCCGCCGCGTCCATCGTGGTCGGCTTCATCGTGTGGGGTCTGGTGACCTCCATGGGCGGCCCGACCGGCCCCGGCCTGAACCCGGCCCGCGATTTCATGCCGCGTCTCCTGCACGCCGTCCTGCCGATTCCGTCCAAGGGCGCGTCGCGCTGGGGCGAGGCGTGGATCCCGGTCGTCGCCCCGATCGTGGGCGCCATCATCGGCGCGTGGATGTTCTGCATCTTCTTCGGCTGATTTTTCGGCCCTGCCGGCGTTCGAGCGATCGACGCCGGCTTTTTCGTATCGGTTTTCGTATCATGGCAACGGCGACATCGGCGTCGCCCGGATGAGGATTTATCGAAAGGACCATCATGGCTGATCACAGGGCGTCCCGTCGACGGGTCGACGTGAGCCGCGAACGCAAGTACGTGCTGCGGCGCGCCATCATCGGCGCGGTCGCGCTGCTGGCGCTCATCTATGCGATCGCGGCGACGGTGACCGCCGTCGGGGCGATCGGTGCGGCCCGCGGCGCCGACGACGCGCCGTCCGCCGCGCAGGCGGCCGCCGACGGCCGCGACGGACAGACGGACGGCGCCGACGATGCCGACGCGTCGGACGACGGGAAGAAGACCGACGACGGCAAGTCCGACGGTGACGCCGCCGACGCCGACGGCACGTCGGAGGACGACCCGTTCGGCGTCAAGGCGGTCCACGCCGCCGACGCGACGGCCCAGCCGCTGACCGACGCCGAACGCGCGGCCATCATGGAACGCGCGACCGCCGCCGCCGAGGCGAGCGGCAACGGCGTGACGACGTTCACCTACTGCATCGCGACGAACGGCGACGTCGGCTCCACCGTCGCGTTCGCCAACACCGTGTACGAGACGCTCAACGACGCGCGCGGATGGACGCGCGCCGGCGCCGTGTTCACCCAGATCGCCGATGACGCGTGCGCGAGCGCCGACATGGCGATCATCCTCGCGCAGGCCGAACGCATGACCGACTACTCGCTGGGCTGCTCCACGGAGTACAGCTGCCGTGTGGGGAACGACGTGATCGTCAACGCCGACCGGTGGAACGGCGGCACCGACACGTGGCTGGGCGCCGGCGGCACGCTCGCGCGCTACCGCACGATGGTCATCAACCATGAGGTCGGCCACCGGCTCGGTCACATCGACAACGAGACGTGGTGCGCCGCGCCGGGGGCCGCCGCGCCGCTCATGCAGGAGCAGTCGATGGGGCTCGACGGCTGCGTCGGCAACGAATGGCCGTTGGACGGTGAGCTGTGGATCGCGTGACGGGGGAGAACGTCGGCCTCGGCGTCGGCTGCGGATCCGGGGACGTCACCGTTGCCGGGACCGGCGTGGTCGGACGGTTCGCGCCCACGCCGTCGGGACGCATGCACCTGGGCAACATGTACGCGATGCTCGCCGCATGGCTGTCGGCGCGTGCGCGCGGCGGGCGCATGATCCTGCGCATCGAGGACATCGACCGGCCGCGCGTGCTGCCCGACGCCGACCGGTGGATCATGGACGATCTGACGTGGCTCGGCCTCGACTGGGACGGCGAGCCCGTCTACCAGTCCGACCGGCTCGACCGCTACGAGCAGGTGCTCGACGCGCTGCGCGGGCGGACGGAGTCGTGCGGCGACGGTGAGGAGGACTGTGGTTCCGGCGATTTCGCCGCCGGCATGCCGCTCGTCTACCCGTGCTTCTGCTCGCGCGCCGACATCCGCGCCGCGTCCGCGCCCAACGAGGGCGACGGCTTCGTCGTCTACCCCGGCACCTGCCGTCGGCTCATGCGCGACGACCCCGCCGCGGTGCGCGCCCGGCTCGCCGCCGGACGGCAGCATTCGTGGCGGCTCGCCATGCCCGACGACGCGGATGGCGGCATCGTCCGCTTCGACGACCGCATGTACGGCGCCCAGACGTTCCGTCTGGCGCGCGATCTGGGCGACACGGTCATCCGACGCGCCGACGGCCTGTTCGCCTACCAGCTCGCCGTCACCGTCGATGATCTCGACATGGGCGTCACCGACATCGTGCGCGGGCGCGACCTGCTGCGATCCACCGCGCTCCAGCTGTACATCCGCGGCCTCGTCTCCGGCGCCGATCGCCCGTCGCCGAAGCCGACGCCGACGCCCGCGTTCGCGCACCTGCCGCTCGTCGACAACGCGGCCGGCGTGCGTCTCGCCAAGCGTCAACGTTCGCTCGACATGGGCGTGCTACGTGCTCGCGGCGTGACCGCGCGGCAGGTCGTCGGCTACTGCGCGTGGCTGCTCGGACTGCAACCCACGCCCGACCCGTGCGACGCGCGCGACCTGCTCGACGGATTCGACTGGACGACGCCCGCCGCCGACCTGACCGACCGCCGCGTTCCCGACGACCCGTTCGACGTGCGCTGAACCGTTCGATCCGGGACCGGCGAACCGCTTGAACCGCTTGAGCCGCGGATGCCGGACGGTCGGCGGGCGCGCTACTATGGGCGCGTACGGAACGAGGGGAGCGGCATGACGGCATACATGGACCACAAGGACCTGTCCAACGAGACGATCGACGCGGCGCGCGCACGCGCCATCGGCGACGGCGTGCACCGCACGCTCGACCGCATCGCCGACGCGGCGGCCGCGGCCGGACGCGACCCGTCGACGGTACGGCTGCTCGCCGCGACCAAGACCCGCGACGTGGGCGAGATCATGGCCGCCATCGACGCCGGCGTGCGCATGATCGGCGAGAACCGGCCGCAGGAGATCGTCGCCAAGGCGAACGGGCTGACCCGGCTGTGCGCCGAACGCGGGTATACGCTCGGCGCGGCCGCTCCCACGGACGGCGCCGGCATGCACATCCCCTTCCACCTCATCGGACAGCTGCAGAGCAACAAGATCGGCAAGGTGCTGCCGTCCGCCGACGTCATCGAATCGGTCGACTCGATCGAACTGGCCGAACGGATCGCCCGACGCGCCACGGCGCGCGGCATCCGCATCGGCGTGCTGCTGGAGGTCAACGAATCCGGCGAAGCCTCCAAATCCGGCTGCGACCCGGATGCGGCGATCATGCTCGCCGAACGGATCGGCGCACTCGACGGACTGGAACTGCGCGGCCTGATGACCATCGGCGCGCACACCGACGACGAAACCGCCATCCGCGCCGGATTCGCCCACCTGCGCCGCACCCGCGACCGGATCGCCGCATCCGGACTGCCCGGCACCGCACGATGCGCGGAGCTGTCGATGGGCATGAGCGGCGACCTGGCGCTCGCCATCGCCGAAGGCGCGACGATCGTGCGCGTCGGCACCGGCATCTTCGGCGAACGCGCCTTCATCTGACCCCGATCCGCCGGCGGTGGAATCGGCGGATCGGCGGGCCTGCGGCTCGTAGCGCGGCGACGGTAGACTGGGGCGCATGAGAATCGCACGTTTCGCCATGAATGGCACCCCCCGCTACGCGTTCGTCCAGACCGACGAGTCGGACGGCAAGGACTATCTCGTCGAACTCGACGGCTACCCGCTGGGCGCCGGCGCCGTCTCGCCCACCGGCAACCGCTACGCCGTCGACGCCGAAGGGGTGCGCCTGCTCGCCCCCGTCATCCCGTCCAAGGTGTTCGGCCTGGCGAAGAACTACGAGGCGCACGCCCGCTTCATGCACGAGGCCGGCCATTCCGACATCGCGCACGCGCCCGAGGACATGATGATCTTCACCAAGCCGTCCACGTCGGTCATCGGCCCCGACGATCCGATCGTGTTCCCCTCCTACAGCGACGACATGAACTTCGAACCCGAGGTCGCCGCGGTCATCGGCCGCATCACGAAGAACGTGTCCGCCGCCGACGCGATGGACCACGTGCTCGGCTTCACCTGCGTCAACGACGTGACCCTGCGCGACCTGCAGGGCAAGGATCCGATGTGGACGCGCGCCAAGGGCTTCGACACGTCCTGCCCGCTGGGCCCGTGGATCGTCACGCGCGACGAGTTCAACTGGCGCGACGCGGCCATCTCGTTCCGTCTCAACGGCGAGGACGTGCCCGAGGCGAGCGGCACCACCGCGAACCTGATCCACGGCATGGCCGAGCAGATCGCCGCGATCTCCTCGTTCTCGACGCTGCTGCCGGGCGACGTGATCCTCACCGGCACGCCCAACGCGTCCGGTTCGCTGCGCCCCGGCGACGAGGCCGAAGTGATCGTCGACGGCATCGGCTCGCTGCGCAACGTGGTCGTGCGCGGCTGACGGCGGCCATCCGGCCGGTTTCGACCGGCCGATTCCCCGTCTTCGACAGGCCCCTTTCCGGATGCCGGCATTTCGCCGGTCCCGGAAAGGGGCCTGTCGCGTCGTTTCCTGTATGTGACGGGCTGCTGATGTGCGGATTGCGACGCTGGGGGCGTGTGTTGCGTCGGGATTCGCATGTGACGGACGGTTTACTTGCGGATTGCGACGCTGGATGACCGGTTTTCGTCGTGTTCTGTATGTGATGGGGGATTGCTGTGCGGATTGCGACGCTGGCGGGGTGTGTTGCGTCGGGATTCGTATGCGTCGTGGCTCGATTGTGGTCTGATTCGCTGCTGATGGCACCCGCGAAACGCGCGGATTGATGAAACTTGAGTGTGGTGGACTCAAGTTTTGGGAATAGAATGGGTGACGGTTCGGTTGAGCAGTGCAGAACACGAATACGCCGCCGCCCGCGAGGCACCCCGCCCCGCCCGGATGCGACGGCGTGGAACCGGAGGCTGATATGGAGCAGAAATTCACCACCATGGCCCAGCAGGCGATCGGCGACGCGATCCAGAGCGCGTCCGCCGCGGGCAACGCGCAGGTCGAGACCCTGCACGTCCTCGACGCGCTGCTGCGTCAGGAGAACGGCGTCATCCGACCGCTCATCCAGGCGGCCGGCGGCGACCCGCAGGCCGTCGGCGCCGCCGTGCGCAGCGCGCTCGTCGGCCTGCCCAGCGCCAGCGGATCGACCACCGCCCAGGCGCAGGCGAGCCGTCAGCTGAGCGCCGCCATCGCACGCGCCGAACAGGAGATGCGCACGATGGGCGACGACTACGTGTCCACCGAACACCTGCTCATCGGCATCGCCGCCGCCGAACCCAACCAGTCGGCCGACATCCTCAAGCGGGCCGGCGTCACCGCCGAGGCGTTGCGCAAGGCCGTGCCCGGCGTGCGCGGCGGCGCCAAGGTCACCAGCCCCGACGCGGAAGGCACGTATCAGGCGCTCGAGAAGTACTCCACCGACCTGACCGCCGCCGCGCGCGAAGGCAAGCTCGACCCGGTCATCGGCCGCGACCAGGAGATCCGCCGCGTCATCCAGATCCTGTCGCGCCGCACCAAGAACAACCCGGTGCTCATCGGCGAGCCGGGCGTCGGCAAGACCGCCGTCGTCGAAGGCCTCGCCCAGCGCATCGTCGCCGGCGACGTGCCCAGCACGCTGCAGAACAAGCGGCTCATCTCCCTCGACCTCGGTTCGATGGTCGCCGGATCGAAGTACCGCGGCGAGTTCGAGGAGCGTCTCAAGGCCGTCCTCAACGAGATCAAGTCGGCCGACGGTCAGGTCATCACGTTCATCGACGAGATCCACACCGTCGTCGGCGCCGGCGCGGCCGAAGGCTCGATGGACGCTGGCAACATGCTCAAGCCGCTGCTCGCCCGCGGCGAACTGCGCATGATCGGCGCCACCACGCTCGACGAATACCGCGAGAACATCGAGAAGGACCCGGCCCTCGAACGCCGCTTCCAGCAGGTGTTCGTCGGCGAGCCGAGCGTCGAGGACACCGTCGCCATCCTGCGAGGCCTCAAGCAGCGCTACGAGGCCCACCACAAGGTCACCATCGGCGACGACGCGCTCGTCGCGGCCGCCACCCTGTCCAACCGGTACATCTCCGGCCGCCAGCTGCCCGACAAGGCCATCGACCTGGTCGACGAGGCCGCCGCCCACCTGCGCATGGAACTCGACTCGTCCCCCGAGGAGATCGACGAGCTCCAGCGCCTCGTCACCCGCTACGAAATGGAGGAGATGCAGCTCAAGAAGGCCGAGGACCCCGCGTCCAAGGAACGTCTGGAGAAGCTGCAGGCCGAAATGGCCGACGCGCGCGAGCGCCTCGCCGGCCTCACCGCCCGCTGGGACGCCGAGAAGGCCGACCGCAACAAGATCGGCGACCTGCGCGCCCAGCTCGACGCGCTGCGCGTCAAGGCCGACCGGTACACGCGCGAAGGCAACCTCGCCGAAGCGTCGCGCATCCTCTACGGCGAGATCCCCGCGATCCAGAAGCAGCTCGACGCGGCCGAACGCGCCGACGGTGCGGGCGCGGCGGCCGGCCCGTCCGGCGAAGCCGCGGCCGATTCCGACGCCTACGCGGACGGCACGCCCGGCGAGCCGATGGTCCCCGACCACGTCGACGCCGACTCCGTCGCCCGCATCGTCGCCGAATGGACCGGCATCCCCGTCGGTCGCCTCATGCAGGGCGAGAACGAGAAGCTCCTGACCATGGAGGACGCGCTCGGCAGGCGCGTCATCGGCCAGAAGGAGGCCGTCGCCGCCGTCGCGGACGCCGTGCGCCGCTCGCGCGCCGGCATCGCCGACCCGAACCGCCCCACCGGCTCGTTCCTGTTCCTCGGCCCCACCGGCGTCGGCAAGACCGAGCTCGCCAAGGCGCTCGCCGACTTCCTGTTCGAAGACGAGCGTGCGATGGTGCGCATCGACATGTCCGAGTACATGGAGAAGTCGAGCGTGTCTCGTCTGATCGGCGCCGCCCCCGGCTACGTGGGCTACGAGGAGGGCGGCCAGCTGACCGAGGCGGTGCGTCGCCGCCCGTATTCGGTGGTGCTGTTCGACGAGGTCGAGAAGGCGCATCCGGAGGTGTTCGACGTGCTGCTGCAGGTGCTCGACGACGGCCGTCTGACCGACGGCCAGGGCCGTACCGTCGACTTCCGCAACACGATCCTGATCATGACGTCGAACCTCGGCTCGCAGTTCCTCGTCAACCCGGATCTGGACGCGGACGCGAAGCGCCGCGCGGTGATGGACGCCGTGCACGCGAACTTCAAGCCCGAGTTCGTCAACCGTCTCGACGAGCTGGTCGTGTTCCAGCCGCTGACGCGCGACGAGCTGGGCGGCATCGTCGACATCCAGGTAGCGCAGGTCGCGTCGCGTCTGACCGAGCGTCGCATCCGCCTCGACGTGACCGACGCGGCCCGCCGCTGGCTCGCCGACACCGGCTTCGACCCGGCGTACGGCGCGCGTCCGCTGCGCCGCCTCGTGCAGACCGAGGTCGGCGACCAGCTGGCCCGCATGCTGCTGGCCGGCCGCGTCCACGACGGCCAGACCGTGCGCGTCGACCATGCGGACGTGGACGGCGGCGAGCATCTGACGCTGTCGGTCGAGGAGACGGAGCCGGCCGCGTAGCCGGCGGGCGCGGCCGACGCCGGATCGGGCGATGTCGATCGAGGGTCGGAAATACGGGTGGGCCCCGGAACCGTCGTGGTTCCGGGGCCCACCTTGCGTCGCTCTGGGCGGGTGAACTACGAGAGGAAGATCTGCGGGGCCTTCATGAAGTTGACCGCGCAGTGCTCGTTGCAGAAGTAGTACGTGCGGCCCTCGTGCTCGCGGGTGATCGCCTCGGCGTTGACCGCGACGGTCATGCCGCACACCGGGTCGGTGGCGGTCTCGCCGTCCATCGGCGTCGCCGCGTGCATCATGTGCATGTCCATATGGTTCTCCTTGCTGTCGTGCGGCGCGGCGTGGCATGTCGCACCCGTCTCCAAGTGTGCCATCGTCGTGCGCTCGTCGACGATGACGGTCGGCTCCGGCGCGTCGCCGCCGGCCGGTCCGCCGGCGGCCGCCTGCCCGACGCCCGACCGTCCGACGCGCGACGGCATGCCGAGCGCGTCGTCGGCGATGCGCACCCGGTGCAGCCGGTTCGCGTTGAGCACGAGGCACGTCGAGCTGAACGCCATCGCCAGACCGGCGATCATCGGGCTGAGCAGCCAGCCGGTGACCGGGTAGAGCACGCCGGCGGCGATCGGGATGCCGATGATGTTGTAGCCGAACGCCCACGCGAGGTTCTCGCGGATGTTGCGCATCGTCGCGTTCGACAGGTTGATGGTCTTGAGCACGCCGCGCAGGTCGCCGTTCATGAGCGTCACGTCCGCCGACTGCATCGCCACATCCGTGCCGGTGCCGATCGCCAGACCCAGATCGGCCTGCGCGAGCGCCGGCGCGTCGTTGATGCCGTCGCCGACCATCGCGATCAGACCGTCCGGCACGTCGCCGATCTCGGCGCGCGCCTGCGGGTCGGCGTCGCGCGCCGCCTGCAGACGCCGGATCCAATACGCCTTGCCGTCGGGGCGCACCTGCGCGATGACCGTGTCGATGCCGACCTCGCGCGCGATGCGCTCCGCCGTCCCGGCCTTGTCGCCCGACAGCATGACCGTGCGGATGCCGGCGGCCCGCAGCGCGGCGACCGCCTCGCGCGAGCCGTCCTTGACCGGGTCGTGCGCGTAGCTGGGCGCGTCGGCCGCCGCGTCCGCGTCGACCATGCCGCGCGTGATCGTGCCGGTTTTGTCGAACACGACCGTGCGGATGGCGCGCGCCTGCTCCAGCGCCTTCGCGGATGTGACGAGCACGCCGTTCGTGGCGCCCAGGCCCATCGCCGCCGTCACCGACAGCGGCGTGGCTAGGCCGAGCGCGCACGGGCAGGCGATGATGAGCACGCTCACCGCGGTGACGAG
Organism: Bifidobacterium samirii; assembly: GCF_003952945.1. Lineage (GTDB taxonomy): Bacteria > Actinomycetota > Actinomycetes > Actinomycetales > Bifidobacteriaceae > Bifidobacterium > Bifidobacterium samirii. Next base: position 72,370 of record NZ_QXGK01000002.1, on the reverse strand, counting down.
CGCGTGCGCGAGCCGCGGCTCGGCGCCGAACGCCGCCCACAGCGCGAACGTCCACACGGCGACGACCATCACGGCCGGCACGAAGATGCGGGCGATGCGGTCGGCGAGCCGCTGCACCGGCGCCTTGGTCGCCTGCGCGCGCGCCACCATCGCGACGATCTGCGACAGGACCGTGTCGCCGCCCACCTGCGTGGCGCGCATGAGCAGCGAGCCGCGCAATACGACCGTCGCGCCGGTCAGCGTCGCGTCCGCGGATGCGGTGCCGGTCGCCGCGGTGGCATCGGCGGCCGACTTGACGACCGGCTTCGATTCGCCGGTGATCATCGACTCGTCGACGCTCGCCTCGCCGGCGACGACCACGCCGTCGACGGGGATGCGCTCACCGGCGCGCACGACGATCAGGTCGCCGGCGCGCACGTCGTCGACGTCGACGTCGCGCGACCGCGACGGGTCTCGCCAGTCGGCGGTCGCGGCGGCGTCGGTGGTGTTGCCGGCGTTGCCGGCGGCACCGACGGACAGCAGGTGCGCGATGCGCGGACGCAGGCCGATCAGCGAGCGCACGGCCTTGCCGGTGCCTTCGCGCGCCTTCGTCTCCATGAGACGGCCGACGAGCACGAGCGTGATCACCACGCCCACCGATTCGAAGTACGGTTCGCGCGAGCCTTCCGGGAACAGGCCCGGCGCGGCGCACAGCAGCAGGCTGTACAGGTAGGCGGCGGTCGTGCCGAGCGCGACCAGCGAGTTCATGTCCGGGTCGCGGTGGGCGAGCGCCGCCCAGCCGACGCGGTGGATCGGCGCGCCGCAGTAGACCATGACGGGCGTGATGAGCGCGGCCTGCAGCCACGGGTTCATCAGCCATGCGGGGATGGCGTCGTGGAGGATCGGCATGAGCATCATCGGCACGAACACCGGCAGCGTGAACACGGCGCCGATGACGACGAGCCGGGTGAGCTGGCGGATCTCGCGGGCGCGCTCCTCGCTTTCGCGGCGTTCCGCGTCGAGCGGGTCGGCGGGCGCGGCGGCGGGGGAGGGTGCGGTCGCGGCGGATGCCGGGGCTGCGGCGGTCGCGTCGGCGGCGGCCGTGTCGGCGGGTCCGTCGCCGGTGACGCGCAGCAGGCCGTGGACCATGTTCATGCCGCACGCGAACGGGTAGTCGCCGGCCGGCAGCGCGGGCAGCGTGACGTCGGTGCGCTGGTTGCCGGGCAGCATGGCGTCGAGCGCGAGGTCGCCGAACACGACGTGCGACGTGCATTCGCCGGTCTCCTGCCGGTCGAACGTGAGCGTGATGGGCGTGCCGGCGCGCATGTCGATCACGGACGGCGAATAGCCGCCCTTGACGGTGACGACGGCGGTCTGCCTGCCGTCGGTCATCGTCGCGGCGGCGCCCTTCCTGGGGGCGAAGAAGAACCATGCGATCGCCGCGGTGACGACGATGGCCGCGATGATCGCGATGGCGGCGACGGTCGGGTCGATGGGCATCGTCTCCCTCCTCTCTGCTGTTTGCTGCGTTAGGTGATGTCTGTGGATTCCAAGTGTATACCATATACCCCCGGGGGGTATAATGGGCGGTGTTCGCGATGCGCGCATCGGAAGCGGCGGCGTACTCCGATGCCCCGGTGCGCGTCGTCGGGACATGCGGCTATGAGATAGTCGAATCCGCACGGACGAAAGGGGACGGCATGCACGGATACGGCGACGACAAGGCGAAGGTCCTGGCGCGGCTGCGCCGCATCGAAGGGCAGGTGCGCGCCATCGAGCAGATGGTCGAGGGCGACCGGTACTGCATCGACGTGCTCACCCAGATCTCCGCATCCACGTCCGCGCTCAAATCCGTCGCCCTGCTGCTGCTCGACGACCACCTCAACCACTGCGTGCGCCAGGCCGCCGCGGACGGCGGCGAAGTCGCCGACGAGAAGCTCGCCGAAGCGTCCGGCGCCATCGCACGGCTCGTCCGATCCTGAGCGCGATTCCGGTCCGCGCGGCCTCCGCGCCGTCGGTTCCAAGGCCGCCCAAGGCGACACGCGGACGTCGCCGGCGTGGGATTCAATAGAACGTATGTTCGAAAACATGCTGACGATGATCGTACTGGTCGCGGCGATGGCGCTCGCGGCCGCACTGGGGGCCGCCGGCGGACTCGCCGCCGGACGTGCCCGCGGGCGCGAGGAGACGCGCGGCGAACAGTCCGGCGAACTGGCCCTCGTCCAATCCCAGCGCGACGACGCGCTCGCGCAGGTCAACGACCTGACCGCACGCCTGAGCGAATCCGGCGCGCGCGTCGAAGGACTCGAACGCCAGCTCGCCTTCGTCACCGAACAGCTCGACCAGGCGCGCAAGGACGAACGGCTGCGCATCGAACGCGAACGCGAACGCGCCGCCGCCGACGAGGCGCGCCGGCGCGACGAACAGGCGCAGGCCATCGAAGAGCAGGGCAAGGTGCTCGCGGCGCTCGCCCCCGTGCAGAAGAACCTTGACGCGCTGCAGAGCAAGGTCACGCAGATCGAGGAGGGGCGCAAGCGCGAGATGGGCGCGCTGGGCGAACAGCTCAAGGGACTGGGCGAACAGCAGGCGCGCCTCGACAAGGAGACCAGCGCGCTGTCGTCCGCGCTGCGCAACAACAAGGTGCGCGGCGCATGGGGCGAGGCGCAGCTGCGCAACATCGTCGAATCCGCCGGCCTGCTCGAACACGTCGACTTCGACACGCAGGTCGTGGTCGCCGACGACGACGGCCGCACGCAGCGGCCCGACATGGTCGTCCACCTGCCCGGCGGCAAGACCATCCCGATCGACGCGAAGGTGCCGTACACCGACTACCAGCGCGCCTGCGAGATCCCCGAGACCGCTCCGGCGGACGAGCTCGCCCGCCGCGACGACCTGCTGCGCGCGCACGCCAAGGCGCTGCGCGAGCACGTGCGCGTGCTGGGCGACAAGGCGTACTGGAACGCGTTCGAGACGGCCCCCGACTTCGTCGTCGCGTTCATCCCCAACGAGGCGTTGCTGCAGGCCGCGCTCGAAACCGACCCCACGCTCCTCGACGACGCGTTCGCCCGCAAGGTGGCGCTCACCTCGCCGGTCACGCTGTGGGCCGTGCTCAAGTCGGTCGCCTACGCCTGGCAGCAGCAGAGCCTGACCGACGACGCGAAGAAGCTGTTCGACCTGTCGCGCGAGCTCTACGAGCGCTTCGCGATCCTGGGGGAGCGGGCCACCAAGCTCGGCGCGGCCATCACCAAGACGGTCGGCGCATACAATCAGTTCGCCACGTCGCTCGAATCGCGCGTGCTCGTCACCGCGCGCAAGCTCCAGAAGATCGACGCGGGCAAGGTCATCGCGCCCGTCGAGATCATCGAACCCGGCAAGGGCGACGTGCGCGAGCTCACCGCGCCCGAAGCGCAATACGAGAGCGAGGACTGAATGACCCTACACGACGATACGCTGGGCACCATGAGCGAACAGACCAAGACCGAAGAACCCACCTTCCGCGCGACCGTCGCCGCCGCTGCCGGCGATGCCGGAGCCTCCGATGCCGCGGCCGCGGCGGAGCCGCAGACCCCGTTCGAGATGCTCGAACCGCGCGAACAGCTCGCCCGACTGCTGCGCGCCGAACTCGACGGCCGCCCGTTCTGCGAGCTGTCGTCCGTGACGTTCGACCACCGCGGCGCGTCCATCGTCGGCCACATCCTGCTCGACACGCTCGAGGAGCAGGGCTACTCCGTCGACGACTTCGACGCGGTCGGCGCCCTCACCGCGGCCGCCGTGCCGCTTGTCAGCGCGATGATCCAGGCCGCCGCCTCCCGCGGCGAGGACCTCGACGGCTTCGTCATGGACTTCGTCTACCCGTCCGTCAAAGGCCCGTCGATCGACGGCAAGCGCGTGATCCTGCTCGACTCGTGGCTGTCCGAGAAGTCGTACGTGCAGACCTCGTCGCTCGTCACGCTGCGCAACGGCAACGAACTGAGCCTCGACTTCGGCATCGTCGAACACGAGGGCGCGTCCGTCGTGGCCATCGCGTCGCTGATCGGAGGCGTCGACATGACCGACCCGGTCATCGACGTCGTCAACCCGCTCGATGGCACCTCGCGCGAGATCCCCTTCGTCCAGGCCTACCGCGAATCCGACCTGCGCTAGCAGGGCGGCCGTCATCCGCCGGCCATCCGAAACCGGCGGATGACGGCGTTGCGACCGCATCCGACCCCGGCGTCGGCACCCGCATAGGAAAACGCACAGGAAGGCACCCGACCATGCACGCTCCCAACCCCATCTCGATGGCGGCGAAGATGTCCGGCGAACCCGAATTCCGTGAGATCGGCGTCGGTCCTTGGGCCGAAACCCACCCCGGCGAGCCGCGTCCCGACGACCCGGCGTCGCCGTCGTACGACATGCGCTACGACACCGCCCTGCTCGACGAGGGCGACCGGCGCAACGTGCTCGACCGCTACCGCTACTGGACCGTCGCCGCGATCAAGGCCGACCTCGACGCGCGCGGTCGCCACGATTTCGAAGTCGCCGTCGAGAACTGGACGCACGACTTCAACATCGGATCCATGGTGCGCACCGCCAACGCGTTCCAGGCGCGCCGCGTCCACATCGTCGGCCCGCACAAGTGGAACCGCAAGGGCGCGCTGATGACCGAGCTGTACCAGCACGTCGAGAACCATCCCAGCATCACCGAACTCGTCGAATGCTGGCGATACCGCATCGCCGGCGAGATCGCCGCGGCGCGCGCCGAAGCGGCGGCCGTCGCCATCCGCATGCACCGGGACGTGCGCGAATACATCGAGGAAGGCGTGCTCGCCGGTCGACCGCCGGCGCAGGACACCGCCCACGCGCTCGGCATCGCCGACGACGGCTACGCGCGCATCGCCGCGATCGACGCGCGCATCCGCGAACTCGAATCGGCGCGCGTCATCGCGCTCGACATCATCCCCGGCGCGGTGCCGATCGAAACGTACGCGTTCCCCAAGCGGTGCCTGCTGCTGTTCGGCGCCGAAGGCCCCGGCCTGAGCCGCAAGGCGCTCGACCTGGCCGACGACGTCGTCTACATCTCCCAGTTCGGCTCCGTGCGCTCCATCAACGCCGGCGCTGCGGCCGCCGTCGCGATGCACGCCTACATCGCCCAGCACGCCGTCGTCCGCTGACCCCGTTCCTCCGGTGCCGTATCCGAGCCGAACCGGAATCATGCTGCGAGCGATGCCGCCCATATCCACGGGCGGCGATCCTGCGGGCTGGGACCATGTCCTCAGTGGGAGCCTCGTCGATCATCCGGCCGGCGTCACGCCGCTGAACCAACGGAGTCATCGGAATCACTGAATTCAGTGGGATCATGCGATTCTTCTGACCGGCGAATTACCTGGATCGCGGAACCTTCGGAATCGGCCGGAACCTTCGGAATCAACGGGCGATCAGCGATGCGGGATGCCGGCGGCGCGCAGCTTGGCGAGGAACGGCGTGACCGCCACCACCTCGCGGAACGTGAACCGGACGATGGAGGTGACGCCGGCCCGTCGGAGCGCCTGCTCGCGTTCCCGCTCGTCGGCGACGACCCCGTGGATGCTGCGCCCGTCCGTCATCGACGGATCGACGTACTTGGCGGCGCCGTCGAGCTCGCCGACGATGATCCTGCCGTCGGGCAGCCGCCACAGGAAATCGACCCGGTACATCCTGCCGGTCGTCGGATCGACGATCTCGACCTGCACCTGCGGCAGCATGAGCCGCGCGTCGACGACCGTCGCGTACGACAGCGACTCGCCGCCGTTCTCCCGCGCCGGATCCGCGTACCTGAGCAGCCGGAACACCGGCGCGCAATCCCGATGCAGCCGCGCGCACTCGCGTTCCACCTCCTCCGGCGCGACCCCCTGCCGCAACGCCGAATCGAACATCGCCAACGAGAACCGGAACTCGCACGTCAACGCGCAATCCACCAGCGTGCGTGCGGCCGACGCCGTACGCAGCCCATCGACGATGTCATACTCGGGCTGTGCCGTGTAGAACCGGCGGATTCGGTTGAGGCTTTTCCCGGTCGGCTGATTGCTCTGGTCATGCGACAGTATGCCTATGCTGCCGTCATGCAGCAGCCATGGATGATCGAAGCTTCGAATCGTCGCTGCGGTGATACCGGTGAATATCCATGTCGGATGCTGTCGTTGCAGTGTACGGGCGATATGCAGCGAACGTGCAGGCGGGGTGAGCTTGTGCCAGTATTCCGTGGAGACGTACATGTTGGGAAAGACGCGAAGCAGTTCTCCGTCCGTGACACGGCGGTCCAATGCGCATCGGGACCGGCTGTCCGTGCTGTAGACGCATCGGCGTTCCCGGGTTGCCTCGTCCTTCAGGGATTCGATGAGTTTATGTCGCTTCATGGCCGCATGGTATCGGGGATGGAGGGTTGAGCTGCGGGGAAACCGACGATGTGGACGCAGACCTTTGGTTTCGGCGTGTTGTGGATAACTCGGTTGTGGATAAGTCCATGATGACGGATGGTTATCTGTTTTGATTCCCGCTTCTGAGCGGGATTCGCTCCGGTTCGACTGCGGGTTTCTCTGCCTGAATCGTAAACAGCGAGTAGATTCCCCGGTTCAGCCGACGGCTCTTCTCGCTGGGAAGCCGTCAGTGAGAATATGTTCCGAGGCAGTCGGGGTTCTTCTCGCTGAGTTGTATTCAATGAGAAGAATGGCTGGTTTAACCCGCTGAATCTTATTGCTGACCTGCCATCAGCGAGAGGATTCCCCGGTCCGACCGGTAGATTCTCTCGTTGGGAGGCGGTCAGTGAGCAGGAGTTACGGTTTAGTCGGGGTTTCTTCTCGCTGAGCTGTGGTTAATGAGAGGAATGACAGGTTTAACCGCTGATTTTTCTCGCTGGGGTATTGTCAGTGAGAAGAGTTTTGGGTTTGGCCGGTGATTCTTCTCGCTGACTTGCCATCAGCGAGAGGTTTCCCTGGGCTGGCCGGTGATTCTTCTCGCTGGGATGTTGTCAGCGAGAAGAATCATGGGTTTACCAGTGGATTGTTCTCGCCGAGGAGTAGTCAGCGAGATGTTCTCTTGGTCTGACCGGGAGATCTTCTCGCTGAGATGCAGTCGGTGATGAGATGTGCCGGGTTACTCGTGAATCCTTCTCGTTGGGGAGGCGTGGCCGGGGAATCCCGAAGTCCGGAATGTGACGGAAAACGGCTCGTGCGTGTCACAAACGACTCGTATAGTTAGGCGCATGCCTACATTCACACGAGAAGAAATCGAGCATTTGGGCGACCTGGCCCGAATCGCGCTCACCGATGAGGAAATCACCCGTCTGCAGGGCGAACTGAACGTCATCGCCGACTCCATCGACAAGGTGCAGGAAGTGGCATCCGACGACGTCGCCCCGACCGCCAACCCGATTCCGCTGGAGGCGTACCTGCGTCCCGACGTGCCGGAGACCCCGCTGACCCAGGCCGAGGCGACCGCCGGCGGCCCGAAGACCGAGTCCGGCATGTTCGTCGCGCCGCGCATCCTGGGTGAGGAGTGAGACTTATGAGCAATGCAACCAACGAACTGGTGAAGCTGTCCGCGGCCGAGATGGCCGCCAAGGTCAAGGCCGGCGAGGTCTCCAGCCGTGAGCTGGTCGACGCGCACCTCGACGTGATCGAGGCCGCCGAGCCGTCGATCCACGCGTTCCTGCAGGTGTCGGGCGACATCGCCCGCGAGCAGGCCGACGCGTTCGACGCCAAGAGCGCCGAGGAGAAGGCCGCCATGCCGCATCTGGCCGGCGTGCCGATCGCGATCAAGGACATGATCGTCACCAAGGGCATCGCCACGACCGCCGCCTCGAAGATCCTCGAAGGCTGGATCCCGCCGTACGACGCGACCGTCATCGAGAAGCTCAAGGCCGCCGGCATGCCGATCCTGGGCAAGACCAACCTCGACGAGTTCGCGCAGGGCTCGTCCACCGAGCATTCCGCGTACGGCCCGACCCACAACCCGTGGGACACCGAGCGCGTGCCGGGCGGCTCCGGCGGTGGTTCGGCCTCCGCGGTCGCCGCGTTCGAGGCGCCGCTGGCGCTGGGCACCGACACCGGCGGCTCGATCCGTCAGCCGGGCGCCCTGACCGGCACCGTCGGCGTCAAGCCGACCTACGGCGGCGTGAGCCGTTTCGGCGCGATCGCGATGGCGTCCTCGCTCGACCAGATCGGCCCGGTCACGCGCACCGTGCTCGATTCGGCGATGCTGCAGGAGATCATCGGCGGCCATGACCGCCGCGACTCCACGTCGATCCCGGAGGGTCCGCGTCCGATGGTCGCCGCCGCGATGGAAGGCGCCAAGCGCGATCTGAAGGGCTTCAAGGTCGGCCTGGTCAAGGAGCTGGGCGGCGAAGGCTTCCAGCCGGGCGTGCAGGCCCGTTTCGACGAGGCCGTCAGGCTGCTCGAAGACATGGGCGCCGAGGTCGTGGAGGTCTCCTGCCCGCACTTCGCGTACTCGCTGGGCGCGTACTACATCATCATGCCGTCCGAGGTGAGCTCGAACCTGGCCCGCTACGACGGCATGCGCTACGGCATGCGCGTCATGCCGCCGGCCGGCGTGCCCGCCACCGCCGCGAACATGATGGCCTACACCCGTGAGGCCGGCTTCGGCGACGAGGTCAAGCGCCGCATCATCCTGGGCACCTACGCGCTGTCCGCCGGCTACTACGACGCGTGGTACGGCTCGGCGCAGAAGGTGCGCACGCTGATCATCGACGACTTCAACAAGGCGTTCGAGCAGGCCGATGTGCTGATCTCCCCGACCAGCCCGTCCACCGCGTTCAAGTTCGGCGAGAAGATGGACGACCCGCTGGCCATGTACATGAACGACATCGCCACGATCCCGGCGAACCTCGCCGGCGTGCCCGCGATGAGCATCCCGGCCGGCCTGTCCGACGACGGCCTGCCCACCGGCATCCAGTTCATCGCCCCGCAGCAGCGCGACGAGGTCATGTACAAGCCCGCCGCCGCGCTCGAAGCCGCACTGGAGGAGGCCTGGAACGGCCCGATCTGGCAGTCCCTGACCACCCCGTGGCTGGGCGAGTGAACACATCGCGAGAAAAGAGCAACGCACATGGCTGAAAAACTGATGAAGTACGCCGACGCCACCAAGAAGTACGATGTGGTGCTCGGTCTGGAGACCCACGTGGAGCTGTCCACGACCACCAAGCTGTTCTGCCCGGCCGAAGTGAGCTTCGGCGGCGACCCGAACAGCCAGCTGACCCCGGTGAGCCTGGGCCTGCCCGGCTCGCTGCCGGTGCTCAACGAGGCGGCCGTCGACTACGCGATCAAGCTGGGCCTCGCCCTGCACTGCGAGATCGCCGAGTGGAGCCAGTTCTCCCGCAAGAACTACTTCTACCCGGACATGCCGCGCAACTACCAGATCTCCCAGTACGACAAGCCGACCAACGGCAACGGCTACCTCGACGTCGAACTGGAGGACGGCACCGTGTTCCGCGTGCCGATCGAGCGCGCCCACATCGAGGACGACGCCGGCAAGAACACGCACGTCGGCGGCGCCGACGGCCGCATCGAAGGCGCCGACCACTCGCTGGTCGACTACAACCGCGCCGGCGTGCCGCTGATCGAGATCGTCACCAAGCCGATCGAGGGCGCGGGCGACCGCGCTCCGGAGATCGCCGGCGCGTACATGCGCGCGATCCGCGACATCGTGCGCGCGCTGAACATCTCCCACGCCCGCATGGAGCAGGGCAACATGCGCGCCGACGTCAACGTGTCGCTGCGCCCGAGCCCGGACGCGCCGTACGGCACCCGTTCCGAGACCAAGAACGTGAACTCGTTCCGCGGCATCGAGAAGACCATCCAGTACGAGATCCGCCGTCAGGCCGCCCGTCTGGACGAGGGCAAGGAGATCCTGCAGGAGACCCGCCACTGGGACGAGGCGACGCAGACCACCGCCGGCGGCCGCGTCAAGTCCGATGCGGACGACTACCGCTACTTCCCGGATCCGGATCTGGTCATGCTGCACATCACCAAGGACCGCATCGAACGCCTCAAGGCCGAGATGCCGGAGATGCCGCGCGAGCGCCGCAACCGTCTCAAGGCCGAGTGGGGCCTGAGCGACCTGCAGATGCGCGACATCATCAATGCGGACGCGCTCGACCTGATCGAGGACACCGTCAAGGCCGGCGCGACCGCCGCCGGCGCGCGCAAGTGGTGGCTGGGCGAGCTGAGCCGCGAGGCCAACGCGAAGGGCGTCTCCCTGGAGGAGCTGGCCATCACCCCGGCCGACGTGGCCGAGGTCGAGAAGCTCATCGCCGACGGCAAGCTCAACGACAAGCTGGCCAAGCAGACCGTCTCCGGCGTGCTGGCCGGCGAGGGCACCCCGTCCGAGGTCGTCGAGAAGCACGGCTACAAGATCGTCGAGGATTCGGGTGCGATCGAGGCGGCCGTGGACGCCGCGTTCGAGGCGAACCCGGACGTCGTCGAGAAGCTCAAGGGCGGCAACATGAAGCCGATGGGCGTGATCATCGGCGCCGTGATGAAGGCGACGCGCGGCCAGGCCGACGCGAAGGCCGTCACCAAGGTCGTCATGGCCAAGCTCAAGGGCTGATCCGGCTGATTGAATCGGTCCGGCCGTGCCGTTGCGGCGGCCGTCCGGACCGGACGTATGACGGGCCGGCGGGCATCCATCCCGCCGGCCCGTCCGCGTATCCGCTCCGGAGCGATGCGCGCGACGCACGGCCGGCAACACTCGGGTCGTTCGTCTTTTTCCCAGCCAACGGTAAGGCGGGTAGGATATCTTCTGTACCGACTTTGAACCGAAGACCAATCTGAGGGACGAACGAATGTCTGAAAACGCCGATCCGCTGTTCGATCAGGAAACGCCGCGCGAGCTTCCCGCGCGAATCGTCATTCCCCCGATCAAGGGCGAGATGGTGCATCTGCGCCCGGCCACGATCGAGGACCTGCCGCGTCTGGACGAACTGGACGCCTACTACAACGCCTCGCGCATCACCGGCAAGGACGAGCAGTCCGAGCGGGCCGTCGTCCACGCGTGGGTGCGGCGCTCGGTCGCCTGGGCGAACGGTCAGGCCGCGTCGGAATCCGGCGTGGGCGACCCCGAATCGCGTCGCACGATCGCATGGGCGGTGCTCACCGACGCCGACCATGACGCGGACGGGAAGACCGACGCCGAATCCACCGGCAACGTCATCGGCATGGTGTTCCTCATCGACATCGACGGATGGGCGCGATCCGCCCGCATCCAGGTGCTGCTCGGCAAGGACTACCGCGGCCGCGGCTATTCGCGCGACATGATGCCGCGCGTCATGACGTACGGTTTCGCGCCCACGCCCGCCGGCCTCGGCATGCACCGCATCTGGGTCGCCGTCCCGGAGAAGAACACGCGCTCGCTGTCCGTGTACCAGTCGCTGGGATTCTCGCTGTCCGGCACGTCGCGCGACGCGCTGTGGGACGCGGAGAACGGCAAGTACCAGGACCTGCACGTGCTCGACACGCTGTTCGACGAGTACGATCCGATCCGCTCGCTCGACGCGTTCGGCATGCACGTGATCGAGGACAATCCGGGCGTGCGCGAGGCGCTGGCCGCCAAGGAGCATTCCGTCGCGATCCGCATACGGCAGGACGTCGCCGACGCATCCGCATCCGTCGCCGCTGCCGATGCGTCGGACGGACGCCCGGCGCCGGATGCCGGCCGCGCGACATCGTCCGGTGACGGACAGGCCGCTGCCGACGAGGCGATCGCATCGTCGGCCGACGACAAGGCATCAGGCAACGAGACATCGAACTGGTATTACGGCCCCAACGAGCAGCGCAAGCCCTCGAAGACCGCCTGGTGGCGGAATCTGGGCATGAACCGCAAACGCGACACGGAAGAGGACTGAAGGAGAACATGAGCGCCGAGGATCTCGACAACTACGAAACCGACGCCGAACTCGCCCTGTACAAGGAGTACCGCGACGTCATCAAGCTGTTCACCTACGTGGTGGAGACCGAACGACGGTTCTATCTGGCCAACAAGGTCGACTTCAACGTGCGGTCGGCCGGCCAGGACGTCTACTTCGACGTGCAGCTGACCGACGCATGGGTGTGGGACGTGTACCGTCCCAGCCGGTTCGTCAAGAACGTGCGCATCGTCACGTTCAAGGACGTGAACGTCGAGGAAGTGCAGAAGACCGACATCGACATTCCGGACGACATCCACTGAGTTCGGCGGTTGGCCGGACCCGGTAGGAGTGGCCGGCCGGTACGACCCGACGAAGGACCCCGCTGACGGCGATCGGCGGGGTCCTCGCGTATCCGCGGCCGCCCCCGCGACCGCGCCGACGGTCCGGCATCCGCCGTCGCGGCCGTCGCCGGTCGGCCCGCCGGCCACGCCGATGGGCCGATTGTGTGCAAACCGCACGCAACCGATGTGCGCTTCCCGGCCATGCGGTAAGCTGTCCCTGATTTCGTTATAAGGAGAACCAAGTGACCCGGAAACAATCCGTAGTGATCATCGGCGGCGGTCCTGCTGGTCTGACCGCGGCCTGGGAATTCGTCAAGGACGGCGGCGCCGAGAATTACGACGTGACCGTGCTCGAAGCGACCCGCGAATTCGGCGGCATCTCCCGAACCGTCAAGCACAACGGCAACCGCATGGACATCGGCGGCCACCGTTTCTTCTCCAAGGACACGCGCATCATGGACTGGTGGAAGGACGTGCTGCCGCTGCAGGGCGCCCCCAGCTACGATGACCGCAAGCTCGGCCGCGAACACGACATGGAACCCGGCGGCCCCGACCCCGAAGTCACCGACGAAGTGATGCTCAAGCGCCACCGCGTCTCCCGCATCTTCTACGGCGGCCGATTCTTCGACTACCCGATCTCCCTCAAGCCCGCCACGTTCAAGGCCATGGGCTTCACGATGACCATGCAGGCCGGCTTCAGCTACCTCGCCTCCATGTTCCACAAGCTCCCCGAGGACAACCTCGAGAACTTCTACATCAACCGCTTCGGCCGCAAGCTCTACTCGATGTTCTTCGAAGGCTACACCGAGAAGCTGTGGGGACGTCACCCCTCCCAGATCTCCGCCGACTGGGGCGCCCAGCGCGTCAAGGGCCTGAGCGTGCTCGGCGTGCTCAAGAACGCGTTCGCCAAGCTCAGCCCCAAGAAGCGCTCCAACAGCGAGGTCGAAACCTCCCTGATCGAGGAGTTCTGGTACCCCAAGTACGGTCCCGGCCAGCTGTGGGAGACCGTCGAGAAGCGCTGCGAAGCCGCCGGCGCCACCGTCCTCACCGACGCGAACGTCGTCGAGGTGCGCCAGCAGGACGGCCGCATCAGCGCCGTCGTCTACGAGAACGCCGCCGGCGAACGCACCGAGCTGACCGCCGACCAGTTCATCTCCACCATGCCCATCAAGGACCTCGTCAACGCGATGGACGAAGCCGGCGCACCCACCGACGACACGGTCGCCGCCAAGCCGGCCGCGCACGTCGTGCCCGCCGACATGAGCCGCATCGCCAACGGCCTGCCCTACCGCGACTTCGTCACCGTCGGCCTCCTCGTCAAGCGCCTGCGCCTCAAGAACACCACCACCATCCCCACCCTCGGCAACCCGCCGATCGTGCCCGACTGCTGGATCTACGTGCAGGACCCCGGCTTCACCGTCGGCCGCATCCAGGTGTTCAACAACTGGAGCCCCTACCTCGTCCAGAACGTCGACGACACCGTCTGGATCGGCCTCGAATACTTCTGCGACGAAGGCGACTCCTTCTGGAACATGACCGAAGACGAATGCGTCAAGTTCGCCATCAACGAAATGGTGCGCATGAAGGTCATCTCCAGCCCCGCCGACGTCCTCGACACCCACCGCGAGAAGGTCAAGAAGGCATACCCCGCCTACTTCGACACCTACGACCAGATGGACGAGCTCGTCGAATACCTCGACTCCTTCGGCAACCTCTACTGCGTCGGACGCAACGGCCAGCACCACTACAACAACATGGACCACTCCATGGCCACCGCCATCGAAGCCGTCTCCAACATCAAGACCGGCAAGACGTCCAAGAAGAACGTGTGGTCCGTCAACACCGAAAAGTCCTACCACGAGGAAAAGTAATCGACGGAGCGTCATCTGCGTTGCTCCTCGGTCGACGTACCTTCGTACGCCTTCCCTCGGTGCGCCTTGATGCCGCACGCGTCGATTCCTTTTCCTGGGAAAAGTAGATAACGGAGCGTCAGAAGCCTTTCCTCAGCGCTCGACGTACCTTCGTACGCCTTCGGCTTCGGACGGCTCCTGCCGCACGCGTTATCTACTTTTCCCGGACAGACGGATGACGGAACGTCATCCGAACTGCGCTGAATCGAAAGCCCGTCGCCTGTGCGGCGGGCTTTCCGCGTATTCCAGCGTGTTGGTCGCCGTGCGGTTGTACAGTATTGCGGAGTCCGGGCGCATGGAGTGCGCCGGACGATCTGTCGCGGCGATGGCCGCAATCATTCTTAGCGCAGAGTCCGGCCCGGCCCGGCATTGCTCGAGGAAAGGTATACGAGTGGCAACAAGCCAGAATCTTGAGGATATGAAACTCCCCGAGCTCAAGGAGCTCGCCAAGCAGATGGGCCTGCGCGGCACGTCCACGATGCGCAAGCCCGACCTGCTCGCCACCCTGCAGGCCGCGCGATCCGGCGGCCAGGCCCCCGAAGGCGTCACCGTGCGCGCCCCCAAGACGACCGCCAAGCCGGCGAAGACCGAGTCGTCAGCAGCCGCCGCCCAGCCCGAGCGCACCGACGCGCCCGCGCAGACCACGCCCGTTGAAACCACGGCCCCCGCCGAGCCGGTCATCGACCTGCCGCTGCCGGCCGACAAGCCCGCCACGGTCAAGGAGACCTCCGACGAGGAGCAGCCGCTGCGCAAGATCCGTCGCAACCGCGCCGACTCCATCAAGCAGGCGATCGCCGCCGACCAGCCGGCCATCGAACTGCCCGCCGAAACCCGACCGCGCCGCCAGCGCCGCGACGAGGAGGCCGCCGGAGCCGCCCTCCTCGGCGACCTCGGCCTGCCGCCGACCGGCGATCGTGCGGAACGCCGACGCAAGCCGCTGGACGACGACCGTCAGCGCCGCCGCCGCGACATGGACGGCGAGGACGGCCAGATGCGCCGTCGCCGCCGCATGGACCAGCCGTCCGACGACGTCGTGCGCGACCTCGACGACATCCTCGCCACCCTGCCCGACCAGCGCGAACCGAAGCGCGACACCGCCGGCGACGAGCCGATGGAACGCGAATTCACCCGTCGCAGCCGCAACCGCGCCGACCGTGCGGAGCGCAACGCGGAACGCGCCGAACGCGCCGGCCGCGACGAGCGCAACGAGCGCGGCGACCGTACGGAACGCACCGACCGTCATCAGCGCCGCATGCGCGGCCGCGACCGCGACTTCGACGAGCGTAACGACCGCACCGAACGCACGATGCGCGACGACCGCGCCGACCGTGGCGAGCGCATGGAGCGCGACGAACGTCCCGCGCGCGACATGCGCCGCGAGGAGCAGGACGACGTCGTCACGATCGCCGGCATCGTCGACGTGCTCGACTCGTACGCGTTCGTGCGCACCTCCGGCTACCTGCCCGGCCCCAACGACGTGTACGTGTCGATGGGCCAGGTCAAGAAGTACGGTCTGCGCAAGGGCGACGCCGTGCAGGGCACGATCCGCACGCCGCGCGAAGGCGACCGCCGCAACCAGCGCCAGAAGTTCGTGCCGCTGCAGTCCATCGACACGATCAACGGCATGAGCGTCGAGGAGGCGGCCGACCGTCCGCAGTTCAGCAAGCTCACCCCGCTGTACCCGCAGGAGCGCCTCAAGCAGGAGACGACCGCCAACAAGCTCACCGGCCGCATCATGGACATCGTCGCGCCGATCGGCAAGGGCCAGCGCGGCCTCATCGTCTCCCCGCCGAAGGCCGGCAAGACGATCACGCTGCAGAACATCGCCAACGCGATCGCGACCAACAACCCGGAGGTGCACCTGATGGTCGTCCTCGTGGACGAACGTCCCGAGGAGGTCACCGACATGCAGCGCACCGTGCAGGGCGAGGTCATCGCCTCCACCTTCGACCGTCCCGCATCCGACCACACCACCGTCGCCGAACTCGCCATCGAACGCGCCAAGCGACTCGTGGAGCTCGGCCAGGACGTGGTCGTGCTGCTCGACTCCATGACCCGCCTCGCCCGCGCCTACAACATCGCCGCCCCCGCCTCCGGCCGTATCCTGTCCGGCGGCGTCGACGCGCAGGCCCTCTACCCGCCGAAGAAGTTCTTCGGCGCGGCCCGCAACATCGAGAACGGCGGCTCCCTGACCATCATCTCGTCCGCGCTGGTGGAGACCGGCTCGAAGATGGACGAGGTGATCTTCGAGGAGTTCAAGGGCACCGGCAACATGGAACTCAAGCTCAGCCGCGAACTGGCCGACAAGCGCCTCTTCCCGGCCATCGACATCAACGCGTCCGGCACCCGCCGCGAGGAGCTCATCACCAACCCGCAGGAACTGCCGATCATCTACCGCCTGCGTCGCCTCTTCGGCGGCATGGAGCCGGAACAGGCGTACCAGACGCTCGTGCCGCGCCTCAAGAAGGCGCCGACGAACCGCGACTTCCTCGCCGCGATCGTCCAGCAGCAGGGCGGCGGCGCCGTCAACGGCAACTGAGCCGCGTGACGCCACGTGCACAGGGTCGGGTTTCGATTCCCACGACGGAATCGGAGCCCGGCCCTTGCCGTTGCGGCACCGTCACGCCGCCGTCACGCCCGGCGGGGGAGTGCGTCCCCGACACCGCGTGACGACGTCGTCGGTTGCACGGGCACGGTAGGCTGGGCGTATGAGCGATACCGATACCAACAATGATTGGCGCGAGTCGACCATCGACTCGGCGCAGGCGCAGGAGCATCCCGAAACGGCGCTGGAGGTGGCGAAGATCACGATGCTTCGCCAGTCCATCGACAACGTCGACATGGCCATCATCGCGCTGCTGGCCGAACGGTTCAAGTACACGACGCAGGTGGGCGCGCTCAAGGCGCGCGCCGGATTCGCGCCGGCCGACTACAAGCGCGAGGAATACCAGATCGAACGGCTGCACCGTCTCGCCGTCGACGCCGGCCTCGACCCCGACATCGCCGAGATCTACCGCGAGTTCGTCGTCACCGAGGCGAAGAAGCGTCACCAGCGCATCGCCGACGCCGGCGGCGACCCGGGCGTGCTCGACGTGTTCGCCTGATCGTCGCCGGTCCGGCTGCGACGGTCGCCGGGACGATGCCGGTCCTGCAAACGCAAGGAGGGGGTCCATTCCATCGGAATGGACCCCCTCCTTGCGCGTATCGGGCTAGGTCAGACCGAAACGCGCCTTACTTGGCCTTCTTCGCCGGCGGCTCGCCCAGCTCGCTGGCCACGACGCCGATCACGGCGTCGGCGGCCGCGTCGGCGTCGCCTTCGGCGGCGGCCGGGGCGGCGAACTCGATCGCGCCGGTCACACGGCCCGCTTCGGCGATGTCGTCGATCGCGGATTCGAGCGCGGCGCGCACGTCGTCGGCGGCGCCCAGCGTGACGGACAGGATCGGCGTCTTCATCGAGACCTTGGCCTTCGACTTGATGCCGCGCAGCGCGGCCAGCGCCTCGCCGGCGTGGTCGAGCAGGTCGGCGGACGCGTCGCCCGCGGCGGCCTCGTACACGGTCGCATCCGGCCAGGCGGCGCGGTGCACCGAACCGGCGTCGGCGTGCATCCAGCTCCACACCTCTTCGGCCGCGTACGGCAGGTACGGGGCGAGCAGGCGGGCGAACGCGTCGAGGCCGAGGCCCAGCGCGGTGCGGGCGGAGCGGATCGCGGCCTCGCCCGGCACATGGCCGGTGGATTCGGCGGTGCCGTACGCGCGGTTCTTGACCAGCTCGATGTAGTCGTCGCAGAACTGCCAGAAGTAGCTTTCGATCGCCTCCAGCGCCTTGGAATGCTCGTAGGATTCCAGCGCCTCGGTGGCCTGGCGCACGACGAGCGCCAGACGGGACATGGCGGCGCGGTCGAGCGCCTCGGTCACGTCGGCCGGATCCCAGGCGGCGGTCGCCGGGGCGCCCACGTGATGGTTCTCGTCCTCGCGGCCGATCGCCAGCGCGAACTTGGTGGCGTTGAGCAGTTTGATGGCGAGGCGGCGGCCGATCTTCATCTGGCCCTCGTCGTACGTGGCGTCGAGGCCCAGACGGGCCGCGGCGGACCAGTAGCGCACCGCGTCGGCGCCGAACTTCTCGATCGGCTCGTTCGGCACGACGACGTTGCCCTTCGACTTGGACATCTTCTTGTGGTCCGGGTCGAGGATCCAGCCCGACAGGGTGGCGTTCGCCCACGGCAGGCAGCCGTTCTCCAGATGTGCGCGGTCAACGGTGGAGAACAGCCAGGTGCGGATGATGTCCTGGCCCTGCGGACGCAGGTCCATCGGGAACGTCGCGTTGAACAGCGCCTCGTTGTCCTCGCCCGGCTCGGCCCAGCGGGTCACGATCTGCGGGGTGAGCGACGAGGTCGCCCACGTGTCCATGATGTCCTGCTCGGCGGTGAAGCCGCCGGGCACGTCGCGCTGCGCCGCATCGTAGCCGGCCGGCACGTCGATGGTCGGGTCGATCGGCAGGATGTCCTCGCTCGGCGTGATCGGATGCGCGTAGTCGGGCTCGCCGTGCTCATCCAGCGGATACCACAGCGGGAACGGGACGCCGAAGAAGCGCTGGCGGGAGATCAGCCAGTCGCCGTTGAGGCCGTGCACCCAGTTCTCGTAGCGCACGCGCATGAAGTCGGGGTGGAAGTCCAGCTCCTTGCCGCGTTCGATGAGCTGCGCGTTGAGCGCCGCGTCGGTGCCGCCGTTCTTCAGATACCACTGGCGGGAGGTGACGATCTCGAGCGGCTTGTCGCCCTTCTCGTAGAAGTTCGTCATACGCTTGGTGGGGGTCGGCTCGCCGTCCAGATCGCCGGATTCGCGCAGCGCGTCGACGATGATCTTGCGGGCGGAGAACGTGGTCTTGCCGGCGGTCTGCTCGAACATGGCGCGGCCGGCCTCGTCCTCGATCCAGTCCGGCGTGTCCATGACGATGCGGCCGTTGCGCTGGATGATCGAACGGGTCGGCAGCTTCAGGTCGCGCCACCACTGCACGTCGGTCACGTCGCCGAAGGTGCAGCACATGGCGATGCCGGCGCCCTTGTCCATTTCGGCGGCCGGGTGCGCGAGGATCGGCACCTTGACGCGGAACAGCGGGGAGTAGACCTCCTTGCCGAAGAACGGCTTGTAGCGTTCGTCGTCCGGGTGGGCGATCAGCGAGGTGCAGGCGGCCAGCAGCTCGGGGCGGGTCGTCTCGATGTAGATCGGGGTGCCGTCCTCGAAGCGGAACGCGACCTTGTGGTAGAAGCCGGGGTATTCGCGGCTTTCCAGCTCGGCCTGGGCGACGGCGGTCTGGAACGTCACGTCCCACAGGCCCGGCGCATCCTGCTGGTAGGCCTCGCCGCGGGCGAGGTTGCGCAGGAACGCCTTCTGGGCGACGCGGCGCGGATGCTCGCCGATGGTGTGGTAGGTCTGCGACCAGTCGATCGACAGGCCCAGCTTGCGCCACAGCGCCTCGAACAGCTTCTCGTCCTGCGCGGTGAGCTTCTCGCACAGTTCGATGAAGTTCTGGCGCGAGATCGGGACCTGGTCCTTGGCGTCGATCTTCTTGCCGTCGGTGCCTTCGAACGGGGGCACGAAGTCGGGATCGTACGGCATGGACGTGTCGACGCGCACGCCGTAGTAGTTCTGCACGCGGCGCTCGGTGGGCAGGCCGTTGTCGTCCCAGCCCATCGGGTAGAAGACGTCGTAGCCGCGCATGCGCTTGAATCGCGCGATGATGTCGGTGTGGGTGTAGCTGAACACGTGGCCCACGTGCAGCGAACCGGAGACGGTGGGCGGCGGGGTGTCGATCGAATACACGGCCTTGCGGTCACGGGTGCCGCCGAACTTGTAGGTGCCCTGCTCGTCCCAGCAGGCGCGCCACTTGTCCTCGAGGCCGTCCACGCCCACCTTGTCGGGCAGCGGGGTCAGATTTGCGTTGATGATGGTGCTTTCGCTCATACGCGCGATTTTATGAGGCTTCGGCGACAGGGGGTCGGCCGGGCGGACCGGGCGGATTTCGGCGGGTTCCCGCAGGTTCCGGCGGTCGGGCGGGCGGCGCCGCCGGCGGCCGTCCGGAACCTACTGCGCCAGCAGCTTGGCGAGCGGTAGCCGGCGGTCGGCCATGTTGGCGGTCAGGCCGCTGACGCCGGCGCGCATGGCGACGGTCGTCTTGCGGGCGTACAGCCAGTCGCAGGGCGCGTCGTTGCCGACGGTCGCCGCATACGCGCGCAGCAGCGTCTCGTAGTCCTGCTGGCTGGTGGCCGCCATCGCCGCCTTCCACGCCTGCTGGACGGTGCCGCTCGTGTAGTGCATGACGTTGTCGGACGTGGCGTACACGGACGTGTCGTCGACGCCGTCGGTCGTGGTGACGGCGAGCGTGTAGCTGCCTTCGGTGACGCGGCGTTCGACTTCGGCCTTGTCGAGCGTCTCGACGGTGACGGTCAGACCCACGGCGCCCAGCTGGCCGGCGATCGTATTGCCCATGTCGGCGTATTCGGTGGGCACGAGCAGGTCGAGCGTGCCGAAGTAGTTCGCGTAGAAGTAGGACAGCAGGCCGCGGGCCGTGTCGGGATTGTACGGGTAGGCGCCGGTCAGGTCCTCGTAGCCGTCCTCCAACGGTCCGATGGGCCCGCCGAGCGCGGCGACGGCGTCCGGCTGCGCGGCGGCGATCGACGCGTTGTCGATCGCGTAGCGCACGGCGCGGCGCACCTGTTCGTCGGACAGGATCGACTCGCCTTCGTGGTTGAACGTGAGGATCGTCTCCGACGTGGACGTGCCGTCGGCGATCGTGAACGAGCCGCCGTCGGCGTTGCCGTCGGCGTCGTCGTCGCTGCTGCCGTCGCTGCCTCCGAGCGCGGACGCGAGCGCCGCGGCGTCGGTCGGGTCGGCGGGCGCGGCCGCGTCGACGTCGCCGTTCTTCAGCGCGTCGGCGAGCGTGGTCGCGTCGGCGTGGTAGCGGATGGTGATGTGGCCGCTGGCGGGCGCGTCGCCGTGGTGATGCGGGTTGGCGGCGAGTTCGATGCGTTCGCCGGGGGTGAAGGATTCGATGGTGAACGGGCCGCTGCCGGGGACGTCGATGGCGCGCTGGGCGGTGGCGTCGGCGTCGTGGATGATGCCGGCACGGCCGGTGAGGGTGCGGGGAATCGTGGGGTCGGGGCGGCTGAGGGTGAGGACGAGGGTGGTGGGGTCGGGGTTGGTGACGCCGGCGAGTGCGTCGAGGCCGTCGTGGCCGACGTACTGGTGTTCGACGAGCTGCTGGAGGGACCAGACGGCGTCGGATGAGTCGAGCGTGTCGCCGTTGGAGAAGGTGAGTCCTTCGGGGATGGTGAACGTGTAGGTGAGCGCGTCGTCGGAGACGGTCCATTGGCTGGCGAGTCCGGCGACGACTTTGTTGTCGTCGTCGCGGTCGAGGAGCGTCTCGTAGACGTTGCCGAGGAGCGCGCGTTCGACGGCGGGGTCGCTGTCGGTGCGGATGTCGAGCGTGTCGGGCGCGTCGGTGAGTCCGATGACGGCGGCGCGGTCCTGACTGAGGTCGGGGTCGGGGATGAGTCCGGCGCGGCCGAGGGACGACCAGACGACGGCGAC
Organism: Bifidobacterium samirii; assembly: GCF_003952945.1. Taxonomy (GTDB): domain Bacteria; phylum Actinomycetota; class Actinomycetes; order Actinomycetales; family Bifidobacteriaceae; genus Bifidobacterium; species Bifidobacterium samirii. Next base: position 50,675 of record NZ_QXGK01000002.1, on the reverse strand, counting down.
GATCACGCTGAGCGCGGTGGCCGTGGCGATGAAGATGAGCCAGGATCGCAGGGAGTTGCTTGTCCGCCTATGCATGCGCCCCAGTCTAACCGGGTGGGTGTGACGGGCGGTGCGTCTGATTTTTCGATCTGAGGGGAGGAATCAAGGCCTTGCACGCTTCTTTTCGCCGACTGAGGGGAAGGATTCCTCTGATCCGAGGGCCGGATGGCAAGGGTTTCCGGCCGGAACGGCCCGATGCGACGGGAACTATCCGGCGTGACGGTCCCCTCAGATCACCGAAAGAAGCGTGCAAGGCCCCGATTCTTCCCCTCACTCGGCGAATCGCTGTGTCAGACGGCGGACGGGCAGGTGGCGTTGAGGGGGCAGGCGGCGCAGTCGGGGGTTCGCGCGTGGCAGGTGGCGCGGCCGTGGAGGATGAGCCGGTGCGACAGGTCGGTCCATTCCTCGGGCGGGAAGCAGGCGCAGATCTCCTGTTCGACGGCGACGGGGTCGGATTTGGCGATGTGCCAGTCGGTGCGCCAGCGCAGCCGGCCGGTCACGCGCATGACGTGCGTGTCGACGGGGAATCCGGGGATCGAGAACGCGTTGCCGCGCACCACGTTCGCGGTCTTGCGTCCCACGCCGGGCAGGGAGGTGAGCTCGTCCATGCTGTGCGGGACCTCGCCGTCGAAGCGCTGGTCGAGCGCGTGCGCGAGTCCCAGCAGATGCCGGGTCTTGGCGTGGTAGAAGCCGAGCGGGCGGATGATGTCCTCCACGTCCTCGGGGTTCGCGGCGGCGAGCGCGGCCGCGTCCGGGTAGGAGGCGAATAGGGCCGGGGTGACGGAGTTGACGCGCTTGTCGGTGGTCTGCGCGCTGAGCACGGTGGCGACGAGCAGCTGGAACGGGTTGCTGAAATGCAGCGCGCATTCGGGCGTGGGGAACACGTCGCACAGGATCGCGTATTCGTCGTGCATGCGGGCGAGCCGCGCGCGTTTCGACTCGCGGCCCGGGCGGGAGGGCCAGTCCGGATGGTCAGCGGCGGCCATCGGCGGCTCCGTCGTGCGCGGCGGCTTCGGCGGACCCGTCGGCGTCGTCCTCGTCCTCGGGCGGGTCGAACCGGTATCCGACGTTGCGTACCGTGCCGATCAGATGCTCGTATTCGCCGCCGAGCTTGGCGCGCAGGCGACGGATGTGCACGTCGACCGTGCGCGTGCCGCCGTAGTAGTCGTAGCCCCACACCTCCTGCAGCAGCTGGGCGCGCGTGAACACGCGGCCCGGATGCTGCACCAGGTACTTGAGCAGCTCGAACTCCTTGTACGCCAGGTCGATCGGATGGCCGTGCAGGGACGCGGTGTAGCCGTTCGTGTCCACGATCAGGTCGCCCGAACGGATCTGCCCGTCCACGTCCGCCGACGCGTCGGCCGAACCCTTGGACGAGGCCGCGGCCGCCGCCCCGCGGCCGATCACCAGCCGCAGACGGCCGTCCACCTCGGCGGGGGAGGCGGTGGACACGATCACGTCGGCCACGCCCCACGACGCGTTGACGACCGTGAAGCCGCCTTCGGTGATGACGAGGATGATCGGCGTGGACAGGCCCGACGCCTGGATGAGATTGCACAGCGTCTTCGCCGACGCCAGATCGTCGCGCGCGTCGAGGAACAGGATCGTCTGCTCGGGCATGCGGATCAGACTCGCCGCATCCATCGGCAGCACGCGCACGCGGTGCGACAGCAGGGCCAGCGACGGCAGTACGGACGCCGGATCGACGGCGAACGTCATCAACGTGAGATCGGTCATGCCACCCCCTTCGAACGCCGGGGAGAAGCCCGGCCGCGCCCGATGGTACCGCCTGCGGCGCTTCCGGCTCATTGTACGCGCACGATGTGGACGAGATACGGTGGCCGAACCGTTTCCCGCCGGACGGCGCCGCTCCCGGCCGCATGCGTCCCCGGCAGGCCGGGGACGGCCGTTCCGACGCTAGAATTGAGCGAAGCCGACCGGACCGCATCCGCCGCGGGGCCGGTCACCTATGACGAGAACGCCGGCGCGGACCGGCGGCATAAGGAGGAGCGATGGGCGACAACAGGCAGGACGCGGCACGCGAGGCCGCCGCACAGGAAGGCGCCACGCGCGGTCTACTCGCCACCGGCGCCGCGTACGCCGTGCTGGCCGTGGCCGGCGTGGCCCTGGCCGCGCTGACCGGCATGTCCGACACGCGCATGGCGTGGCCGATGCTGGTCGTCGCCGTGGCGCTGATGGGCGTGCTCGCCCGCTGCACGCCGCTGCGCGACGGCGTGCCGGGCCGTGTGGTGGCGTTGGCGTGCGGCGTGGCGTCGGCGTTCGCGTGCGCGTCGCCCCGACTGGGGTGGATGCTGTTCGGCGACGGCGGCGATGCGGCGCTGCGCGACGTGGAGGCGTGGTTCGCGGCGGTCGGCGGCCTGCTGGTCGTGCTCGTCGTCGTCTCGTTCGGCCGTCAGATGGCGCGCGAGGAGCGTTCGAACCTGATCCGCGGCCTGTCGCACAGCGTGCTCGACGGCATCGCGATGATCGCCGCGACCGGCTGGTGGTTCCTGCCCGGCCTGCTCGCCGCCGGATTCGCCGGGCCGATGAGCGCGGTATGGATCGTGGCGTGCGTGGCGCTGGTCGGCGTCGCGGTCGTGTTCGCCGTGGCCGGCGCGACCTGGCTGACCGGCATGGACGCCGAGGAGGGCGCGCTGCACCCCGAGTTGGGCATGGGCGTGCTGCCGGTCATGCTGTGCGGCGCCGCCGTGCCGGTGGCGGCGCTGATCGTCGCGATCGTGTGACGGTCCGGCCGCTCACCTGCCGTCGGCGTCGTCGCGGACGGTGACGTCCGGCAGGTCGGGCAGGTCCGGATAGTCGAGGAACCCCGGACCGCGGCGGCGCGATGAAGCGTCGCCGCGGTCTGTGCCGGGGCCGTCCTGCGCGATGTCCTCCAAGCTGTCCTCCAGTCCGTCCGGATAGTCGGGGACGTTCACGCAGTCGACGACGTCGATGCAATCCAGATGGCGTCGGCCGGGCCGCCGGTCCCCGTGGCCGCCGTGCATCTCATAGTCGATGAAGTCCGTCGGATCCATGTATGCGGACGGGTCGGGACAGTACGCGTACTGCGGCCGGTGCTCGTCGATGATGCGCTGCAGTGCCTGCCGCCAATCGGGGCGGCCGTGCACCAGCGCCTCCATATCCTCCCAGTCGAGGCCAGTGTCCTTGGCTCGGCCGTAGAGGAAACGCACCCAGCCGGCCGAGTCGGGATGATAGTGGCGGAAGCTGTCGAGGAGCACCTTCCTGGCGTGGGGTGTATCGGGACGGCGGCTCTCATACAGTCGTATCGAGAACGGTCGCCACGCGCCGCGGACCTTGGCGATGCGGGTGATGACCGTGCCGCCGTGCGCCCCGTCGTAGCGGGCGGCGCATTGGGGGATGGGGATCAGGTATTCGCGGCCCTCGTCGGCCACATCCTCCAGCACGAGACGCCCCTTGGCCGCGTCCGCCTCCTTGATCCAGAACATCGACAGGAACTGCGTGTCGTCGGTCTCCTGCACGTCGAGCCAATCACGGTCGTCCAGGCCCGCGTCGTTGTCGTGCAGCGTGCGGGCGATCCGCCGGTAGGGCGACAGGCCGTCCTCCGTGCGCCAGTCGAATGCGAGCCAATCCCAGAACATCCACTCGACCATGCGCAGCTCGTTGTCCGGATGGCGTTTGAACGGGTTCAGGTTGACTTCGCGGTAGAACGTGCGCCGCGCCTCGTCGCACCCGTCGGGATCCTCCCTGCGGACCCATTCGTAGATGTGGTGCGTGTCGAGGAACGCTGGTTCGTCGGGGTTGACCGGCCCGTCGCCGAGGGCGACTTTGTGTGCGTACATGATGGCTCCTTCGCTGGGCGCGGACATCGGTATCCGCGCAGGTGGGGCCACTGTACGGGCGTGCGTCCGGTGCCGGCAACGGGAGTCCGGAAGGATGTGGATATGTGGATGGGCGCGATGTGGACGATTTCGGCCGTATCCGCGGCGATGTGGATAACCGGGGCGGAGGCTGGACACGATCGGAGGCATGCCCGTATACGCACGTTGCCGCCGTCACACGCATGGGCGTGACGGCGGCGACTGCGATATGTGATACGGGCGTACAGAAGTACAGGCGTACGGGAGTACAGGGACAACTCCCCGACCCCCCCCCGTCAGATCAGACCGAGATGCTCGACCAGCACCTTGACGCCGATGACGATGAGCACCACACCGCCGGCGATCTGCGCCGGCTTCTGCCAGCGGGCGCCGAACGCGCGGCCGATGTACAGGCCGGCCGCGGAGAACAGGCCCGTCGTCACGCCGATCACGGCCGCCGACGCCCACACATGGGCCTCCATGAACGCGAAGCTCACGCCCACGGCGAACGCGTCGATGCTGCACGCCACGGCGAGCGGCAGCATGTGACGCCAGTCGAATTTGGCTGTCTCCCTCGCATTCTCCTCGTCCTCGCCGAACGCCTCACGAATCATGTTGGCGCCGATGAACGCGAGCAGACCGACGATGATCCAATGGTCGATCGCCGTCACATAACGGCTGAACAGGGACGCGGTGAAGAAGCCCAGGATCGGGAACAGCGCCTGGAACCCGCCGAACCACAGCGCGGTCTTCAGCGCGTCGAGCGCGCGCACGCGGCGCACGGTCAGGCCCTTGCCGACGGCGACGGCGAAGGCGTCCATGGACACGGATACGGCGATGAGAAGAATCTGCAGCATAACGGTGATAGGGGGTTCATCCCACGAAGCCGCGGGATGGGCCTCGACGGGGTCCCTCGGTCCCGCCTACGCCTAGGGGTCCCGACATCGACTGCCGGCGGAAACCGGCTTTGAATCCCAGCGAATACTGTCCGCATGTCGTTTCGATTACGGTTGACAGCGTATCACCCGCTGCGCCCACGGCGCTTTTCACCGCGTCGCCACACACCTTGTGGCAAACTTGTCGGTAGCTGAAGGACCGGCCCCAAGGCGGGGCCGGAATGTCGAAAGGGGATGGCGTGGCCAGGGATCCTAAGGAAGACGTGCTGCACGTCGAGGGCGGCAAGCCGCTGAACGGCACCATCAAGGTGCGCGGCGCGAAGAACTTCGTCAGCAAGGCGATGGTCGCCGCGCTGCTCGCGCCCGGCACGTCGGTGCTGCGCAACGTGCCGGAGATCCGCGACGTGCACGTTGTGTCGGACCTGCTGCGCCTGCACGGCGTCGACGTGGACGTCAACGGCGACAAGGGCGTCGTGACCATCGACGCGACCAACGTGCAGCTGGCCGACGTCGCCGACGTGGACACGCTGTCCGGATCGTCGCGCATCCCGATCCTGTTCTCCGGCCCGCTGCTGCACCGCCTCGGCGAGGCGTTCATCCCCGCCCTCGGCGGCTGCGCGATCGGCGGACGGCCCATCGACTTCCATCTCGACACGCTGCGCAAACTCGGCGCGACCGTCGACAAGGAACACAAGGACGGCATCCACATCACCGCGCCCAACGGCCTCAAGGGCGCCAAGATCCACCTGCCGTACCCGTCCGTCGGCGCGACCGAGCAGACACTGCTCGCCGCCGTCCTGGCCGAAGGCAGGACCGAACTGTCCGGCGCGGCCACCGAACCGGAGATCATGGACCTGGTCGCCGTGCTGCAGAAGATGGGCGCGGTCATCTCCGTGGACGTGGACCGCACGTTCCGCATCGAAGGCGTCAAGGAGCTCAAGGGCTACACGCACACGTCGCTGACCGACCGCATCGAGGCCGCCAGCTGGGCGTCGGCGGCGCTCGCCACCCACGGCGACATCTTCGTCAAGGGCGCCACCCAGCCGGAGATGATGACGTTCCTCAACGTGTTCCGCAAGATCGGCGGCGAATTCGACATCACCGACAAGGGCATCCGCTTCTGGCATCCGGGCGGCGATTTGAAGCCCGTCGCCCTCGAAACCGACGTGCACCCCGGCTTCATGACCGACTGGCAGCAGCCGCTCGTCGTGGCCCTCACCCAGGCCAACGGCCTGTCGATCGTGCACGAGACCGTGTACGAGAACCGCTTCGGCTTCACCAAGCCGCTCGTGCAGATGGGCGCCACGATCCAGCTGTACCGCGAATGCCTCGGCTCGCTGCCCTGCCGCTTCCAGCAGCTCAACCACAAGCATTCGGCCGTGATCTTCGGCCCCACCCCGCTCACCGGCCGCGACATCGACGTGCCGGACCTGCGCGGCGGCTTCAGCCACCTCATCGCCGCGCTGGCCGCGAAGGGACCGTCGAACGTGCACGGCATCTCCCTGATCGACCGCGGCTACGCCGACTTCCGCGGCAAGCTCGAAGCGCTCGGCGCCGACTTCGACTAGACGGTCGATCGGCGACCGCGTCCGTCGCATTCGCGTGCGGCCCGACGCTGACGGAAACCCTGCGCAAGGCCGGTTCGAGGCATGGGACCATGCCGTCGGGCCGGCCTTCGCGACTCTATAATCGGGCGTGACATGCCCGCGGAATCCGGCGGCACGGAACCGGCGGGCGGCAACCGAACCCAGCGAAGGAGCCCATCATGGCCGACGCCATCGTCCTCATCACCACCGAAGCGAACAAGATCTCCGAAGCCGCACAGCACATCGTCGAACTCGACGGCGTCAAGGACGTCTACTCGGTCGCCGGCGACGTCGACCTCGTCGCCGTCGTCTCCACGCCCGCCTTCGACGACCTGACCCGCGTCATCCCCGACGGCATCGCCAAGGTCGACGGCGTGACCGCCACCAAGACCCTCATGGCGTTCCGCCAGTACTCCGCCAGCGACGAGGCCGCCGCCTACGACCTCGGCGTGGACTGACCGTCGGCGCGCACCGTTGCCGGTGGCCGCCGACGTGCGCGACGCCACCAACCGTGAGTCGTTCGTCAAAACGCCCGGCGTGAGCGGTATTGTCGGGCAGTTTAAAACCGTATGGTGAGGTGGAGTGTCGGCTATTTCCCGGTATGCGGTGCGGAATACGGCGTCCGCGCGGTATTCCGGATGAGCGTCGCAATGAGACGGCTGCAAAGTAACGCAAACATCAGGTAGAGTTTATCCGCCATTCGTCAATCGTTTTACCTCATGTTTTCTTAACGCACTACATCTGAGCGTGGTTCATGGAAACACGATGGAAACGAGTACGACGATGATGATTACTGCACATAGCGGCAGCGAGGGAACACCCGATAATTCTCGGGAATTCTTCGATGCGTTCATCGCAGGCGGCGTTGACTGTCTGGAAGTCGACGTGCGTCGCGATGAGCATGGCGATCTGTGCTTGGGGCATGATCACCCGGAAACCTCCGATGGTCATGGCACGGTGCTGCTCGCCGACCTGTTCGCAGCGATGGCCGACTTCCCGCAAGGTGCGGCCATCAACTGCGATCTCAAAGAGAACGGACTGGAACGGTCGGTGCTGGACTTGGCCGACCGGGCCGGAATCGCCGAACGTGTCATATTCTCCGGCACGGTGTGTCCGACCGCATGCGTCCGCAGCGACGGCGACGGGTCTCGCGCCAGAGTGCTCTACAATCCGGAAAATCTCATTCCCGATTTTTACAGCGGCACCGAACGATTCGCCAACCTCGCAGTGGGGGCCTCGCAACCTGCTGGCCTGCCCGCTGAAGCGATGACTCTCCCATGCGCCGACGACGATAACTGGGCCGCACTGCTGGACTACTGCCTGTCTGCGCCGGTGGCCGCCTTGAACATCAACTATCGGGTGATGACTCCGGCGCGAATGGACGAATGCGCCGCCCGCGGCGTGCCGCTGTCGGTATGGACGGTGGACGATCCATGCGCGCAACGCCGATTCATGAACGCCGGCGTATTCAATCTCACGACACGGTTGCCTCACCAAGCCATGAGCATGGAGCTGAAGACGTGCTGAAATATCTCAACCCGAAGCGTTTCTACTATGCCGTGGGAAGGGGGCAGTTCCTGCAGTTCGTCCTCTTCGTGGTGTTTCTACTGTTTTTCTATGGTCCGTTGATGCATATGGTGGTGCTTGCCTTCGGTGACCAATACGAGGTTCCCTACGCGCTTCCGACGAAATTCGGATTCAAATGGTGGAGGTTCGTGTTCTCGCAGAACGAGCTCATGGAATCCGTGGCCACCTCGTTGGTGATCGCGGTGCTGACTACGGTGATTTCACTGATACTGTGCATACCCGCGGCATACGCGCTTTCGCGTTTCCAATTCAAGGGCCGCAAGATGTTCATGTTCTCCTTCCTGCTCACCAACGCGTTCCCGAAGCTGGGCATCTACACGTCCATCGGCCTGCTGTTCTACAAATTCGATCTGATGGGCACCATGCCGGGCGTGATCATCATCCACATCATCAACACGATGATCTTCATGGTCTGGTTACCCGCCGGCGCATTCCGCACCATCCACACCAGCCAGGAAGAAGCCGCGCGCGATGTCGGCGCTTCGCCCTTCATGACCTTCCTGCGCGTCACCATGCCGATGGCCATGCCGGGCATCGCCGTGGCCTGCATCTACACCTTCCTCGGGTCCCTCGAGGAAAACCAGGGCACGCTGCTGGTCGGCATGCCGACGATCAAAACCATGGCTGTGGAAATGTACGGCATCATCCTGGACTACCCGGTGCAGGCCGGCGCAGTGTTCGCGATTTTCCTGATCGTCCCGTCGATCATCCTGATCTATTGCCTGCGTCGGTTCATCAGCCCGGAGGCGATGGCTGGCGGATTCAACATGAAATGACCGCAAGGCCCATCACAGAGGAAACAACCAATGAATGACACTTCGACCAAAGTCCGTATCAGCGATCTGAAGAAAACCTACCCCAACGGCGACGGCGTGGAACATATCGACCTCGATGTGCATGAAGGCGAGATCCTCACCATGCTCGGTCCGTCCGGTTGCGGCAAAAGCACGATTCTGCGTACTATCGCCGGATTCGAACGAGCCGATTCCGGCAGCATCATCATCGACGGGCGGGATGTGACGAACCTGCCTCCGGAGAAACGCCCCACCGGCATGGTGTTTCAAAGCTACAACCTGTGGCCGCACATGACCGTGGAGGAAAACCTCGCATTTGGGCTCAAACTGCGCAAAGTAGGCAAGAAGCAGATCTCCGCCGACATCGACGGCGTGCTCGACATGATCAAGATGCCGGGCGTGCAGAAGAAATATCCGAGCCAGTTGTCCGGCGGCCAACAGCAGCGCATCGCCATCGCGCGCACTTTGCTGCTCAAGCCGTCCGTGATGCTGCTCGACGAGCCGTTCTCCGCGCTGGACGCCAAGATTCGCATGCAGATGCGTGAGGAGCTGCGCAAACTCCAGTCCCGCCTGAACATCACCGTGATCTTCGTGACCCACGATCAGGAAGAGGCAATGTCGATTTCGCACCGCATCGTCGTGATGCGCAAGGGCGCGTTCGAACAAATCGGCACGCCGAGCGAGATCTACGACAGTCCGGCAACCAAATACGTGGCCGGATTCATCGGCGAGATGAACATGATCGAACGGCAGGGCGAGACGATCGCAGTACGCCCCGAAGACATTGCAATCGGGCCGGACGAACCGTTCGGCGGCCGAGTCGTCGGCGTGATGAACATGGGTCACTACAACCAAGTGCTCATCTCCAGCACCGAGCACGGCGATCTCAAGGCGTTCCTGCGCAAAGACGACTTCGCCGACCTTCACGAGGGCGGTGATATCCGCTACCGGTTCATGAAGGCACGCACCTACAAGCATGCCGCGTGACGGCCCGACGGACGGCATCCGCCGTGGTCGCCGATGATCCGCTTCATCCTCATCAATCAGACCTCAGAAAACACAGTGCACAAGGAGTAGACAACCATGACCAGTACAATCAGGAAGATCATCGCCGCAGCGGTCGCAGTCGCGGCGCTCGCGGGCGTCGCCGGCTGCGGCTCCGCGTCCGCCGCCGGAACCAAGCAGACCGTGACGCTGTGGGCCACCGGTTCCGATAACATGCGCCAGGCGTACGAATCCATCAGTCAGGCGTTCAACAAGAGCGAGTACGGCGACAAGTACCAGCTCAAGGTCGAATTCATCATGTCCGGCACGGGCGGTCAGGGCTTGCAGGATCGCATCGTCGCCGCCAAGAAGGCCGGCAAGACGAAGATCGACTTCGATTTGGTGGATCTCAACAACAGCGATTACGGCGCATACGTGGAGAAGGGCGGTGACGACATCTTCACCAAGCTCGACACCTCCAAGATCTCCAACTACGGCAACATCAAGGCCAAGAACTCCGAGGAGGGCGCTGATCGGCTGCTGCCGTACCGTGGCACCACCGTCGTGCTCGCCTACGATTCCGACAAGGTCAAGAACGTGCCCAAGACCGCCAACGATCTGTACACGTGGATCAGGAAGCACCCGGGACAGTTCGCATACAACTCTCCGTCCACCGGTGGTGCCGGACAATCCTTCGTGCTGACGGCGCTGTACAACCAGATGCCCGAGGAAGCTCTGTCCTCCAGCGATTCGAAGTGGGAATCGCAGTGGGACAAGGGCTTTGACGTGCTGAAGGACCTGAACTCCTCAATGTACCAGTCGGGCGGCAAGGTCGTGTATCCGAACAAGAATCAGGGTGCCCTTGACCTGCTTGCCAACAAGGAGGTGTCGATGATCCCGACATGGGCCGACATGTACCTGCAGCAAAAGCAGATGGGCACGCTGCCGGAATCCGTCAAGATCGCGCAGATCGCCCCCGCGCTCACCGGAACCCTCGCGTCCCTCGCCATCCCGAGCATCGGCAGCCACACCGACGGTGCCTACGCGGTGATGGACTTCATGGTCAGCGACGAAGCGCAGAACATCCTGCTCGACAAGATGTCCGCCATCCCGGTCGTCGACACCGCCAAGCTCGACAAGGACAAGGTCAAGCTGATCGACGGCCTTGACACCAGTACGTTCCGTACCGCGAGCATCGGCTCGTTGACCGACGATCTGAACAAGCAATGGGATGAGCGGATCGCGACGCTGAACTGAGCCGACATGGCCGCCGAAGCGTCGAACCGGGTGATTCGACGGCCATCGTGATGCGCATGCCCGCTGTGTTCCGAGCTGAAGCTACGCCGGGCCGCGGGCGTGCACGTATGTATCCGTATGCAATCCAATCGGAGCAACAATGAAAAACACCAAACAATGGTTTCCGTACCTGCTGGTCATTCCGGCGTTCCTCGTGGCCATGCTTACCGTCGCTTACCCGATCGTCAACGGCGTCGCGCAGAGTTTTGAAGGGGAGGACGGCGGGTTCACGCTGAGCAACTACGTGTACTTCTTCACCGATCGCAACGAGCTCGCCAACATCGGGTTCACGCTGGTGATCTGCCTGGTTACGGTCGTGTTGGCGGTGGTTTCGGCCTATCTGCTGGCCCTGTACCTGCGTTTCACACATAGCTGGTTTTCGCGGGCGATCGGATTCCTGTATCTGCTGCCGCGTTTCGTGCCGAGCATGGTGGCCGTGTATGCGATGATCGCCGTCGTGCGGGATTCCGGGTTCATCAACCGTCTGATGCTGCTGTTCGGCATCAACGCCAAGCCGGGTTTGATGTACAGCGCCAACGGCGTCGTTCTGATGAACCTGTGGTTCAACATCCCGTTTGCGGCGATGATCATTGCGGCTTCACTTGGCGGCGTGCGGGATTCGATCATCGAAAGCGCGCGCGATGTCGGTGCCGGCAGATGGACGATCTTCCGGACGATTATTCTGCCATTGACCTATAAGGACGCGCTTGTCGCATCCACGTTCGTGTTCATGACGAACGTCGGCTCGTTCACCACCCCGTACCTTATGGGCCCCAACGCGCCCAAACTGCTCGGCGTGGACCTGTTCAACCAGTTCAACAGCTATGGCGATTATCCCAAGGCGGCGGCTCTCTCGACCATTATGTTCCTGCTGTGCGCGGCTTCGGCGGTCGTGTACATCTATACCAACATGAAAGACAGCGAATGGGAGAAGAAGTGAGTTGTCTCGACCGTGAAATGATCGTGGGCGGCGGCACGGTGTCGCTGCGTGCTCTATGCCATTTGGTTCATCGCGCGGCGGACCTCATTACGGTGGCCGGTGCGCACGAGATCGTCGTCAAAGGTCGGGCGGACTATGCGACGCGCGTCGATCTTGGCATTCAGACGTTTCTGCGCACGGAGCTGGCCCATATGTACCCGCAAGTGCAGTTCCTCGGCGAGGAACGCCACGAGCAGGATGCGGACCTCGGCCGGCCCTGCTGGGTGGTGGACCCCATCGACGGCACCACCAATCTGATTCACGACTATCGATTCAGCGCCATCTCGTTGGCGCTGTTGGACGGCGGCGAGCCGGTGATGGCCGTGGTGTTTCAGCCGTTCTCGGGGGAGATGTTCACGGCGTGCCTCGGATGCGGCGCATTTCTCGGCGACCGTGCGTTGTCCGTGGCGAAAGACCGCGAGCTGAGCGAATCGCTGGTGGCGGTCGGCACGTCGCCGTATGACCGTGAACCCGCGGATGTGGACAGGAATTTCGCGGTTCTGCGTTCGGTGTTCGACCATTGCGCTGATATCCGCCGCAGCGGATCGGCTACGTTGGATATGGCGTGGGTGGCTGCCGGGCGTGTTGACGCATATTGCGAGAACAACGTCAAACTGTGGGATTATGCCGCCGCGAAACTGCTGATCACCGAGGCCGGCGGCATCATGGTCGACTATCAGGGCAGGCCGATCGCCCATCAGATGAATACCGGCGTGATCGCCGGTTCCGCGTCGGTGGTGCAGGCTCTGCTGAATCTCAAGGCGCCCCATTTGAAGTGAGCGCGTAATCCGGAGCGGCACCTCACCGTCCGAGCGGCGCGTAAGGGCGGCGGCGACGGCGGACGCCGCTACAATGGGGCGCATGGCATCCAAAGGAAAACCGTCGCCGCGCTCCGCGGTCGAACCACTGTCCGACGCGCAGGTCGTCGCGCTCGCGCAACGCCACCGGCTCGTCGACCCGATGCGCGACCGGCCCACCGGCGCCGACCGCCGGTTCAACCAGGCCGAGATCGACGCGCAGAACCCCAAGGCCACCCGCCGCCTCCTCACAGGCGTCGACGTCGTCTTCAACGCCAGCTGCCGCACCCGCGCCTGGGGCCTGGAGAACATCCCCGAAGACGGGCCGTTCATCACCGCAGCCACGCACGTCACCATGTTCGACGTGTTCGTGCCCATGGCCAGCCTCTTCCACATGGGCCGCCGCCCCCGCTACATGGCCAAGGCCGAAATGGCCTCATGGCCGCTCATCGGAAAATGGTTCCGGCTCGTGGGCATGCAGCCCGTGCCGCGCCGCAGCGGCAAGGCCCGCCAGATCGAGGAGACGTCCATCTCCATCCTCACCTCCGGCCGGCCGCTCACCGTCTGGCCCGAAGGCACCGTCACCCGCGACCCGAAGAAGTGGCCGATGAGCATGAAGAACGGCGTCGGCGTCATCGCCCTCGAAGCATCACGCCGACTCGGCCACCAGGTGCCGCTGTTCTGCGCCGTCACCTGGGGTGCCGCCAGCATCAACCACTGGTGGCCGTGGCCGCGCAAGAACGTCGTCATGTGCTACGACACGCGCCTCGACTACGCCGACCTGCTGGCCGATCAGGACCAGTGGGGCGACGAGCCGCCCGCGGCGCTCGCCGACGAACTCACCGAACGCATCCGCGTGCGCATGACCGAGATCATGGCCGAGATCCGCGGCGAGGACGCGCCCGACGGCGTGTGGGACTACCGTCAGATGAAGCGCGTCAAGGCGTAGCGGAACGTAGACGAATACAAGGACGACGGTCCGGTGGGGCCGCCGGCCGGGCGACGCCGTGCGACGGCGGTCGTGAGGCAGGAACACAGCACCCCATGCGGGTCTGAAGTAAGGAGAGTCATATGAAAATCGCAGTGCTCGGTGCAGGCGCATGGGGTACCGCCTTCGGCCAGGTCCTGGCCGACGCCGGCAACGACGTGACGATGTGGGCCATCGAACCGGAGATCGTCGAGGGCATCCGCGACCGTCACCACAATGCGGTGCGCCTGCCCAGCGTGGACCGTCTTCCGGACAACATGACCGCCACCGGCGACCGTGCCGAGGCCGTCGCCGGCGCGAAGATCGTCGTCGTGGCGATCGCCGCGCAGTTCGCGCGCGTCGCCCTCGCCGAATTCAAGGGTCTGATCCCGGACGACGCGGTCGTCGTGAGCCTGATGAAGGGCATCGAACGCACCACCGGCAAGCGTATGGACGAGGCGGTGCGCGAGGCGCTCGACCTGCCGGCCGACCGCTTCGCCGCCGTGTCCGGACCGAACCTGAGCAAGGAGATCGCCGACCGTCAGCCGGCCGCCACGGTCGTCGCATGCGCGGACCTCGACAATGCGCGCATGGTCGCCGCCGCCTGCACCACCGACTATTTCAAGGCGTTCGTCACGACCGACGTGATCGGCCTGGAGATGTGCGGCTCGCTCAAGAACGTGGTCGCGCTGGCCGTCGGCATGGCGCGCGGCGCCGGCTACGGCGAGAACACGGCCGCGATGATCGAGACGCGAGGCCTGGCCGAACTGACCGCGCTGGGCGAGGCGGCGGGCGCCGACCCGAAGACGTTCCGCGGACTGGCCGGCGTGGGCGACCTGATCGCCACGTGCGGCTCCCCGCTGAGCCGCAACTACACGTTCGGCGCGAACCTGGGCCGCGGCATGAGCGTCGAGGAGGCGACCGCCGCGAGCAACGGCGTCGCCGAAGGCGTGCCGACCACCGACGCGGTCGTCGCGCTGGGCCGCGAGCTGGGCGTCGCCACGCCGCTCGCCTCCGCGATGAGCCGCGTCCTGTCCGACGGCATCTCCTGCCAGGAGATGCTCGCCCTGCTGTTCGACGGCGACGTCACCGAGGAGTAGTCTGACTGACGGAAACGGTCCGCCGGGACGGCGGGCGCGACGGAAGGAAGGATGGGCAAGGACCCTTATGGCCAGGAAGCGCATTGTGGTGATGTACGGCGGCAAGGCCGACGAGCATTCGATCTCCTGCATCTCGACCGCGGGCGTGCTGCGCGCGCTCGACGCCGACCGGTTCGAAGCGGTGCCGGTCGGCATCACCAAGACCGGTGAGTGGATCGTCGACGGCGAGGACCCGCGCGAATGGAACCTCGCGGACGGACTGCCCGTCGTCGAGGCGACCGAAGGCAGCCGCCGCGTGGTGCTCGACATCGCGCTCGGCAAGGACGGCTTCCTCGCCCGTAACGCCGACGGCACACTCGAATCGCTCGGCCACATCGACGCCGTGTTCCCCGTGCTGCACGGCCCGTACGGCGAGGACGGCACCATCCAGGGCCTGTTCGAGATGATGGGCGTGCCGTACGTGGGCTGCGGCGTGCTCGCCTCCGCCGCGTGCATGGACAAGCACTACACGAAGACGCTGCTGGCCGCCGCCGGCATCCCCGTCGCCCCCGGCATCACCATCGACGCGCGCGGCTACGACGAGGCGTCCGGATTCGCCGCCGACATGCCTGCGCTGATGGCGCGCATCGCCGAGGCGGGACTCGCGTACCCGCTGTTCGTCAAGCCGTCGCGCGCCGGCTCCAGCTTCGGCGTGACCAAGGTCGAGCATGAGGGCGACGCGGCCGAACTCGCCGCAGCCGTGCTCGAGGCGAGCCGCCACGACTGGCGCATCCTCATCGAACAGGGCATCGACGCGCGCGAGATCGAATGCGCGGTGCTGCGCGACAAGGCCGGAGAGACGCCGCGCGCCAGCCTGCCCGGCGAGATCGTGCTCGACCGTCGCGCCGGCGGCGACGACCAGTTCTACGACTTCGACAGCAAGTACATGGACGCCGACGCCAGCCATGTCGAAGTGCCGGCCGACGCGCCCGCCGACGTGCTCGAACGCGTGCGCGACATCGCGGTGCGCGCGTTCGAGGCGGTCGACGGCATGGGTCTGAGCCGCGTCGACTCGTTCGTCACGCCCGACGGCGAGATCATGGTCAACGAGATCAACACGATGCCCGGCTTCACGCCGATCTCCATGTATCCGAAGGCGTGGGATGCGACCGGCATCGACTACACGACGCTCATCACCACGCTCATCGACGGCGTGACCGAGTAGTCAGGCGCGTACGTCACGCACGTTATGCACGTAACGCAGTGGGCCCCTCCGGAGATTCCGGAGGGGCCCACTGACATTCAGGAGGGCGTCGGCGGTCAGGCGCCGACGGCGGCGCGCTGCTCCAGGAAGTCGGCGCCGGCGATCGCGCGGGCCGCGCAGTCACGCACGGTCGAATGGAGCACGCCGTCGGCGGCGAACACGAGCACCTGGCCTTCGATGCCGTACGGGGAGAAGCCGGTGAACTTGACCACCGGCGTCGACCCCGGCAGGGCGAGGCCGCGTTCGTCGGTCGCCCGCTGCACCGCATCGACGATGCGCGCGGCGATCGCGTCCGCATCGCCGCCGCCCTTCGCGGTGAACGGGACCGTCACCAGACACTCGTTGCTCGGGTCGAGCTTGGCGAGCGACGCCGAGTTCATCACCGCGTTGGGGATGACCATCTCGTTGCCGTTGCGCTCGCGCACGACGGTCTGCCGCCAGGTGATGTCCTTGACGACGCCGGTCGTGCCGGCGACGGTCACCCGGTCGCCGGGCTGGATGACGTTGCCGAACATCATCGTGAAGCCGCCGATCACGTTCGCGATCGTGTCCTTCAGACCCAGCGACACGGCGATGCCGCCGACACCGAGGGCGGTCATCAGCGACGTCGGGTTGATGCCGAACACCGGCTGCAGCACGGTCGACACGGCGAACGCCCACACGAGCACGCGCATGATGTTCACGAAGATCGACGCGCTGGGGATGCTGGTGCGGTCGAGCGCCTTGCGCAGCAGACGGCCCAGCACGCGCGTCACCGCCCACGCGGCGAACGCGACGACCAGCAGGAAGATGATGCGGCCGGCGTTGGCGGTCAGCCAGCGCATCGCGGCGCTCATCTCGCCGGTCATCGCGTCGGTGACGTCGGCCGTCACGTCGGTGGAGTCGTCGCCGTCGGCGAGAGCCGCGGCGGCGTTGACGATGGCGCTGTTGATGGCGCCGCTGATGACGGCGTGGGGGAGGACGGTCATGCGTCGGTGCCTTTCTGCGGTCGGACGGCGGCGGTGTCGGCGTCGGCTGTGTCGATGACGGCGGACGGGCCGGCCGCTCCGGCGACGTCGTCGCGGAAGATGCGCCGCCACGAGGAGAGCATGTCGGCCTTCGACATCGACAGGCACAGGCCCATCGCGAGCATCGCCAGATCCTCGTTGAGCAGGTCCTCGGGTTCGATCCGGTCCGACAGCTCCGGCCAGCGCCGCAGCACGGCGAGCAGGCCGCCGACGGTGAAGTCGAGCATGAGTTCGGTCTTCAGGTCGACGCGCTCCGGGTCGACCTGCAGCGTGTCGACGAGCGTGAGCCGGCCGAAGTCGCGCAGCGAGTCGACGAGCTCGGGCGAACTGTGCGGGCCGGCGATGAGCGCGAGACGACCGATGCGCTGTCGTGCGGCCGGGTCGCGCATCGCCTCGTCCATGTTGGCGCGCCACGTCTCGCCCGGGTCGGAATCCGGGCCGGGGATCGCAGGCCGCGCCTGCTGCATGAGATGCATGATGGCCGAATCGGCGAGCTCCGGCAGGCCGCTGTAATGGTAGTAGAACGAATTGCGGTTGACGCCGGCCTCGCGCACGATGTCGGTGACGGTGATCCTGCGGTATTCGCGGTCGGCGAGCAGCTCCCAGAACGCGTTCTCCATACGGTCCTTGGCGGGCAGCAGCTCCGAATCGTTGCGTGGGCGTGGCATGGCGGCGCTCCTTTCCGTACGTGCCGGGGTCGGCTATCCGCCCACCTATGATAGTCGGATATTCGACATGATGTCGCAATTACGCCGCCGGCGTGGACGCCGCGGCCGTCAACGGCGCAGTGACGCCGTGACGTATGCCGGCGCGACGGTCGCCGACGCGGCCGTCAGCGGCGCGACACCTTCGTATTGCGCGCCAACGCCGCCGTCAGCAGGATCATCATCGCCTGCGTGATGTTGCGCCGGTCCTCGCCGCTCAACCCGACGAACGCGCCCAGCATCTCCGGAATCGCCTTCGGACCCGCCTCGACCATGTCGCCGATGTTGTCGGCGCCGCTTGCGGCCATCACCGAGAACATCGCATCCACCGCATGCTCGCGCTGCTCCTGCGTCAGATCCGCCATCCAACGGTTCAACGACTCGTTGAACAGGTGCGAGCTGGCCGCCAGATCCTCCACCTGTACGAACTCGCCGCCGCGCATCTGCCACGAGAACGCGAAATGCTGCATCAGCCCCTCCACGTCCGACTTGACGACCGTGCAGCGCTCCGGCGTCTCCAGCACCATGCCGATCACCGACGAATCCGGCACGATCTTGACGATCCGGTCGCGCACGCGCGCATACTCGCAGCCATGCACCACGTCCGCCGGAAACCCCGGACCGTCCAGCGAATAGACCGTGCGCACGCGTTCGCGCACCTCATCCGGCGCGTTCATCGCCGCATACACCGCCAGATTGCCGCCCTTCGAATGGCCCATGAGCACGATCGGCCCGTCCCACAGGGCCGCCACGCGCGTCAGATAATCCGCCGCCGACACCTGCCCCGGCACCGGATACTGGAAGGCCATGTTGAAATCCTCCTTCCAGCCGACCAGCGAATCATCCGTGCCGCGGAACGCGATCGCCAGCGTGCCGTCCGGCAGCCGGTAGGTGAGCGCCGCGAACTGCGTCTGCGCCCGCGGGTCGAAACGCTCGTAGAACGCGTTCATCTCCACTGACGCGAACCGCGGATTCGCCGCGGCCGCACGGTAGAAGTCATGCGTGACCTGCGGATCGACGATGCTCACCACGTTCACGTCATGGTCGCGCGTCACCACGCCCTGATGCAGCAGGTCGTCCGCCGATTCGAGCGTCATCCCCGCATACGGCGGCCGGCGCAGCGCGCGCAGCGACGCGAGCGGCCGACGCACGTCGAACGCGCGCAGCCGGCGCGGCAGCGACCCGTAGCGGGCCGACAGATTATCCAGACGCGGCACCTCGTCGGGCACGTCGTCGTACACCAGCAGCGACAGGACCAGCGCGTCGGCCGCGCCGAACGGCACCGTGGCGAACCGGCGCGTCTCCGTACGCACGTAATCGACGATATTGCCCATCACCGGCCCCCTTCGTCAGATGCCCGTCAGCGCGCGGCGGCCGATCACGGCGGCGCGCGCATTCCACCCCATCATAACGACCGGCCGCGGCGGGGCCGTGACGCCGTCCGCGACGTCATGCCCACGGCGAACGTCGGCGGCGGACATGCGACGGACGTGCGGCCGACATACGTTTCGGGGGCGACGGCGCCGCCGACGAGGACGCCGACGATGCCGGATGCGCGGCGGCGGGACGATACGCGCGATTATGCGGCGACGGTGGTAGAAACGAACCATACCCGCCAAAGGAGGACCGATGATCAACGAACACTACAAAGCCATGCTCGGCGGCAAATCCGTCATCCGCAGCCTGAGCGAATACGCCACCGCGCGCGGCGCCGAAATCGGCTACGACAACGTCTACGACTATTCCCTCGGCAACCCGAGCGTGCCCTGCCCGCCCGCCTACACCGACGCGACCATGGCCCTCTACCGCGACGCCGACCCCGTCGCCCTCCACGGCTACAGCCCGTCCCTCGGCATCCCGTCCGTGCGCAAGGCCATCGCCGACAGCCTCGACCGACGCTTCGGCATGGACTACACCGCCGACCACATCTTCCCGACCACCGGCGCCGCCGGGGCGCTCGCCCACGCGCTGCGCTGCGTCACCGCGCCCGGCGACGAGGTCATCACGTTCGCGCCCTACTTCCCCGAATACCAGCCGTACGTGGCCGGCTGCGGCGCGCGGCTGACCGTCGTGCCCGCCGACACGGACACGTTCCAGATCAACTTCAACGCGTTCGAACAGGCGATGAACCCGGCCGTGACCGCCGTGCTCATCAACACGCCCAACAACCCGTCCGGCGCCGTCTACTCGGCCGCCACGCTCGAACGGCTCGCGGCGGTCCTGACCGCCAAGCAGGCCGAATACGGGCACGACATCTTCCTCATCAGCGACGAACCATACCGCGAGATCGTCTTCGACGGCGGCACGCAGCCGTACCCGAGCCGCTACTACGACAACACGCTCAGCTGCTACTCGTGGTCCAAGTCGCTCAGCCTGCCCGGCGAGCGCATCGGCTACGTGGCCGTCAACCCGCGCGCCACCGACGCCGAGCTCATCGTGCCGATGTGCGGGCAGATCAGCCGCGGCACCGGCCACAACTGCCCCGCGTCCAGCGTGCAGCTCGCCGTCGCGCAGGTCGTCGACATGACCAGCGACCTGAGCGTGTACGAGACGAACATGAACCTGCTGTACGACGCGCTCACCGGCATCGGCTTCGACGTGGTGCGCCCCGGCGGCACGTTCTACATCTTCCCCAAGGCGCTCGAGGACGACGCGACCGCGTTCTGCATGAAGGCCAAGGAATACGACCTGATCCTCGTGCCGTCCGACAGCTTCGGCGTGCCCGGCCACTTCCGCATGGCCTACTGCATCGACACCGAGAAGGTGAAGCGGTCGATCCCGGTGCTGGAGCGGTTCGCGCACGAGGTGTACGGGCTGTAGGGGGTGTAGGGACGTAGCTGTAGGGGTGCGGGGTGGTGCCTTCCGGCGGTTCCTTCCGGTGGTCTCGCCGGGGATCCTGGTGGGAAACCGGCCACGCCCCGACTCCGCGGCGCCGAACCTTCGCAACGGACGCGCAATCGCGCGGCCTGCGTGTCCGTTGTGAGGTTTGACCGCTCCGGAACTTCGCAACGGGCGCGCACGCGTCTCGATTGCGTGCCGAAAAGGAGGATTCGGTTGTTGCTCGATGCCGTCATCGGCGGCTGCAACTGAATCCCGCCCTCCCTCCTCTGAATTCTCGCAGCGGGCGCGCGATCGTACGGCCTGCGTGTCCGTTGCGAGGTTTCACCGCTCCGGAACTTCGCAACGGGCGCGCATGTGTCTCGATCGCGTGCCGAAAAGGATGTTTGGGCGGTTCCGCCGCTCACGTTCCTCGCGCAATCGGCATGCCTGCGCTGGGAACGTGAGCGTTCAGGCCGTCCGGATGTCACTTTGCTCGCGCACACGTGTCGATTGCGCTGGGAAAATGAGGATTCGGCCGGTGTTCGGGCTGAAAAACGGAGGATTGAGTTGGTGTCCGACGCCGGTGAAAGCTGGGAGAAACCGTTGGAATTGCAGGCGACACGCCGTGATTTGCGTGATGGTGGGGGTTCGCGTATATTAATCACTCGTTGCCCCACGGGGTGACAGATTGCGGACATAGCTTAGTTGGTAAAGCGCAACCTTGCCAAGGTTGAGACCGCGGGTTCGAGTCCCGTTGTCCGCTCGATTGTTCGACTGACCGGAGAGATTTGGTCGGTCGCGCAGGCCCGGGCGGTTGGCGCAGTGGTAGCGCACTTCCCTGACACGGAAGGGGTCACAAGTTCGAATCTTGTATCGCCCACGGATGCCGAAGTGATTCGGCGTCTCCAAATTGAACATCGCTCGGGCGATTGGCGCAGCGGCTAGCGCACTTCGTTCACACCGAAGGGGTCGTAGGTTCGATTCCTACATCGCCCACGACCTGCGGTTCGCCGTGATGGGTTCAATTCTGGGGCTATGGCGCAGCTGGTAGCGCATCTCCATGGCATGGAGAGGGTCAGGGGTTCGAATCCCCTTAGCTCCACAGACAAGTGGCCGGTCGGAAACGACTGGCCACTTTCGTATATCCGCCGATATTCCCCAACGACCGGCCGACATCGTGAGTCGGCGAGTCTATCGTTGCGTGGGATCATCCGTCTCTTACGGATTGCGACGCTGATCCGTCGTTTTGCGTCGCAATCCGTAGCATTCATCCCATGTCCATACGGATTGCGACGCTACGGGCGTGTGTCGCGTCGCAATCCGTAAGAGTCGCCCGACTCGTGTACAAGTTGCGACGCGGGGAGCCGGTCTGCGTCGCAACCCGTATGATCGATGCGGTTCATGTGTGGATTGCGACATGGGGAAGGGGCCTGTAGTAGGGTTCATCGTCGGCGGCGAGCACCACAATTGACTATCGGCGTACATTAGTCAAGTATGGGTCGGTGTTGACGGACCGTCGGCGAGCTATCGGCAGACTGTTGTCGGATTGCCGGTGGACTGCTGTCGGACCGTCGACGGATTGTCGTCGGACCGTCGGCGGATTGTCGGCAGCCCGCCGCGGAACGTTCATCCGGCGTTCATCCGACCCGCGGACGGACGCAAGCCGTCGCCCGCTACGATGGAACGAACGAAGGTCAGGAGTGGTATGACGCAATCCGAACGCAGCACGACGCCCACGGAGGCGGTCGAGACCCCCGCGCCCGGCGCGCGGCTCACGGCCCGCGAGAAGCGCTGGATCCTGTACGACGTGGGCAACTCCGCGTTCGTGCTGCTGTCGACCGCGGTCACGCCGATCTACGCCAGCTCGCTCATGCCCGACGACGGCGACATCGTGTCCGCGTGGGGCTACGCGCAGACGATCGCCTCGCTGGTGATCGCGCTGCTCATGCCGCTGCTCGGCTCGATCGCCGACGTGCAGGGCATGAAGGTGCGGTTCTTCATCGGATTCTTCGGCACCGGCGCGATCGCATGCGCGGCGATGGCGCTGCCGCTGGCGTGGCTGCCGTTCCTCGTCGTCTACATCCTCGCCACGATCGGCTTGAACGGTTCGCTCACGTTCTACGATTCGATGCTCGTCGACACGACCACGAACGAGCGGATGGACAAGGTGTCGTCGCACGGCTACGGCTGGGGGTACATCGGGTCGACGATCCCGTTCATCGGCTGCATCGCGCTGATCTTCGGCGGCCCGTCGCTGCTCGGCTGGTCGACCGAGGCGTGCACGCGCGCGTCGTTCGTCGTCACCGCCCTCTGGTGGGTGCTGTTCACGATCCCGCTGCTCACCGGCTACCGTCAGGTCCACTACCGCGCCACGCGCGACCGGCTCGGCGAGGCGGTGCGCGGCACGTTCCGCGAGCTCGGCTCCACATTCGGCTCGATCCGGCGCAACAAGCCGCTGTGGATGTTCATGATCGCGTTCTTCTTCTACATCGACGCGGTGAACACGGTCATCTCGATGAGCACGTCGTACGGCACGCAGCTGGGCATCGATTCGACGCAGCTGGTCGTGGCGCTGCTCGTCACCCAGTTCGTCGCGTTCCCGTGCGCGATCCTGTACGGTCGTCTCGCCGGCCGCTACGGGTGCAAGCCGATGATCGTCGTCGCGGTCGTCGCGTACATGTGCATCGTGTTCTTCGCCGCGTTCTTCCTGCGTTCGGCCACCGAGTTCTGGATCCTGGCGATCCTGGTGGGCATGTTCCAGGGCGGCATCCAGGCGCTGTCGCGCTCCTACTACGGCAGGCTGATCCCCAAGTCGCACGCCAACGAGTACTACGGCTTCTACGACATCTTCGGCAAGACCGCGTCGATCATCGGCACGTTCCTCGTGGCCACCACGACGACGCTGTCCGGCAGCGCGTCGCTCGGCGTCCTGTCGATCGCGCTGCTGCTCGTCGCCGCGCTCGTCTTCCTGCTGCTCCAGAAGGACCCGACCCGCGCCTGAGCGGCGGCGGTCCGCCAGCGACGTGGCCGCCGTTGCGTTCAAAGCGTCATGTTCCCAGCGCAATCGGCACGTCTGCGCGAGCAAAGTGACATCCGGGCGTCCTGAAGACTCATGTTCCTCGCGCAGGCATGCCGATTGCGCGAGGAACGTGAGCGGCGGAATCCCTCAAACGTCCTTTTCGGCACGCAATTGAGATGCGTGCGTGCCCGTTGTGAAGTTCCGGCATGGCGAGACTTCACAACGGACACGAGGGTCGTGCGATCGCGCGTCCGTTGCGAAGGTTCGTCGTCGCGGCTGATGGCGCGGCCGGCATTGCGGTGGACGATACGGCTGACAATGCCCCGATATCGTTGGAATCACGCGGATGCAACCGTTGGTTGCATGCGATTTCCGGGCGCATCGCCGACTGCAACCACAAGATGGTGGCGCAGCCACGGCGCGCCGTGCATGATGGGAGCATCGACCACGGAGAACGGCATCGTCGGGACGGCATCGCGCCGGAACGACGGTGCGGCCGGCCGCGCCTGACCGGGCGGCCGGCCCAAGCAAAGGACGGCATCATGAGCTTCCGCACGAATCTGCAATACCTGCGCACCCGGCGCAACCTCACCCAGGAGCGGCTGGCGATGCTGCTGGGCGTCTCGCGGCAGGCGGTCTCCAAATGGGAGTCGGAGAAGGCGTATCCGGAGATGGACAAGCTGCTCATGATCTGCGACCTGTTCGGCTGCACGCTCGACGACCTGGTCATGGGCGACGTGAGCCGCCCGTCCGGCGCGTCCACGGCGGCGTCCGGCACTTCAGGTCGGGACGCCGGAGCCGATGCGACGGCGGGCGAATCCGGTGGCGGGTCGCCGGATGATGCGGATGCTGCGAATGATGATGCGGACGATCCGACCATCGTCGGCCCGGCAACGCCGGCCATCCCATTCGGGTCGCCGGCCGCGCAGGACGTGACCGGCTACGACGAGCATCGCCGCTCGTTCGCGATGCGTCTCGCCGTCGGCGTCGGCGCGATCATCGCCGGCACGGCCGCGGCCGCCCTGTTCGACGACACGGCGTCGATCCTGGGCGACAGCCCGCTCAACGACCTGCTGACCTTCGCATGCATCGCCGTCGGCGTGGTCGCCGGCCTCGCCCTCATCGTCCCCGCCTGCATGGGCCACGCCGCGTTCCGGCGTGCCCACCCGTACGTCGAGGACTTCTACACGATGCGCGATCACGAGACGGGCGCGCGGCGTCTCGCCGTCGCGGTCGTCGCCGGCATCGCGGCCATCATGACCGGCGTGGGCGTCACCACCTGGGCGGACGGCATGCTGGGACAGGATGATGGCTGGCCGGCCGCCGTCATGCTGCTGGCGTGCGCGATCGGTGTGACGCTGTTCGTATGGGGCGGCGTCCTGCACGCGATGCTGGACATCGGCGGCTACAACAGGGAGGCGGAGAAGGAGGCACACGAACGCGAGGGGCGCGCCGACTTCTACGACGTGCTGACCGGCGCGGTGTGCGGCGTGATCATGCTCGTCGCGACCATCGCGGGACTGTGGCTGCTGTTCACCGGCGCGATCGGCGCGGACGGCCGGATGGACTGGGACGCCGCCGGAGACACGGCGGCCACGAACCTGTTCTGGCTGCCGTGGCCGATCGGTGGCCTGCTGTGCGGCATCGCGGTGCTGATCATCCAGGTCGTCCGGCGGCGCGGCGACCGGTAGGCCGGACCGAAGCCGGCGCGCAGTCCTGCGGCGAGACGGCGAATATGCGTGACGGGTGCGATCCGATGGGGATCGCACCCGTCACGCATATACGTACGGTTCGGCCGGTTCGGCCGGTTCGCGCGAACCGTCGGCGCGCGAACCGGCCGCGACGGTCAGTCCTTCGCAGGACGCGGATCCTCGCGTTCGACCAGCTCGATCGCCTCCTCGTAGTCGGGGCAGACGGGCACGCCGTCGACCGCGCGCCGGATCGCCAGCGACGCGGCCGCGTTGGCGATGCGCACCGCGTCGACGAGCGACCATCCGCGCGCCAGCATCGCGCACGTCACGCCCGTATGGCACGAACCGGCGGACCGTTTGTGCGTCGCCTTCGTCGGATAGCCCTCGACGTGGATGACGTCGCCGCCGGGCGTGCGCACCCACGCGCCGCGCGCGCCGGCCCGCACGATCAGCGGCGCCCGCAGCGTCTCGCCGAGCGCGCCGCACAGGTCGGTCATCGCCCGGTCGAACCCGCCGCCGACGGTCAGACCCGCGTTCGGGTCGACCGGCGCGCCCAGCCGGTCGGCCAGCGTGCGCGCCTCCTGACGGTTGCACGACCAGATGGGCCGCGCCAGCACCAGATCCTCGAGCAGCTGGTCGTTGACGAGCGAGAGCGTGTTGGTCGGGTTGAGCACGATCTGGTAGCCGCGCGCCTTCGGATCGGTGCCGGCGCGCTGCACGAACTCGTCGACGCCGGCCGCCGTATGGTCCATCAGCGTGTTGCCGCTGATGTGCACCACGTCGCCGTCGGCCGGCTCCACGCAGTCGAACGTCGTATGGTCGCCCTGCGCTTCGGCGCCGTACGTGGCGATGAACGTCTTGCGGCCGTCCTCGTCGCCCAGGACGAGCCGGAAGCCGGAATCCGCGTCGATGCGGTCCTGGCCGATGTGCACGATGCCTTCGCGCTCGAAGTCGCGGCGGATGATGTCGGCCCACGGTCCGGTGCCGATGATGCCGGCATGCCGCGCCCTGACGCCCATGCCGGTGACCGCCTGCAGGATGCGGTAGCTGCCGCCGACGGCCGCCGCGGTGCCGTGCGACACGGCGAATCCGCCCGGCTTGGGTACGCTGTCGACTCCCATCATGATGTCGACCCACACGTGGCCGAGCGAGATGACCGCATGGTCGGGCCGTCCGTCGAGCTCCTCGAACTGGCGTGCGAACCGTTCCGCGATGCGACTGAGCATGGCATCCTCCTTGATTGCCCCCGTCGGGCCTGATGGCCCGTTCACGTTGTACGACAAGTGTATGGACGTTTCCTGAACGCGGCAATGGTCACTGGGGATGATTCCGTATGGGAGCGTATGGGAGCCGGACGTGCAGGGGCGGCGTGCGCAGGGTCGGAAGGGCGGCGGGATCCGGGTGACGTTTGCATTGTCCGCGGCCTCGCGGTATAGTGGGGAAGTTGTGTGTTCGGGCATGCCATACCAGGTGCGTCCGAATGCAAGACTTGCAAGTCAAAGAACATTATAGGGAGTCCAACATGGCAGCTCGTTGCGCAGTGTGCGGCAAGGGACCGCAGACCGGTTTCACCGTTTCGCATTCGCATATCCGCAATAAGCGCACCTTCCGCCCGAACCTGCAGCCGGTTCGCACCACGGTCGACGGCCAGAACGTCCGCCTTCGCGTGTGCGTCAAGTGCCTGAAGGCTGGCAAGGTTCAGCGCGTGGCCGCGTGAATCGCGAGATAGCAAGCTTAAACCCCGGGAATCGCAAGATTCCCGGGGTTTTGTGTTTCCGGGACCGGTCGACTGCATCATGCCGTCGGCATGCTTCATCCGCAACGACGGCCCGATCGGACTGCGGTCTGCACGCGTTCTGACGCGGCTCCTCGCATTACGGCGTGTGAGGGCCATGCTGTTCCTTCTGCCGGTCGAATCAGCATGAATTCCCGATCTGAGGGGAGAAATGAGGGCCTTGCACGCTTCTTCCGGCCATCTGAGGGGAAAGCCTCTCCCGGGCCGAGAGCCGAAAGCCAAGGGTTTCCAGCCGAAAAGACCCAAAAAGACCCGATACGGCCAAAGATCTCCGGACGGACCATCCCCTCAGAAGACCGAAAGAAGCATGCAAGGCCTGATTCTTCCCCTCACAAGGCCGATTGCCTCGTGGCAGCGCCCCACTACGTCACCGCTGCGGCCGCTGTCGGCGCGAACGGCCACAATGGTGCCCCATGGGCATTACGATGGACACCTCCGTATCGTCGCTCCTGACGAACAAAAGGCGCGTCGGCGCGCTCAAGGCACTGGGCATCGTCACCGTAGGCGACGCCCTGACCTACTATCCGTTCCGCGTCAGCCCGCCCGTCCCCGCCCGCGCGCTGCGCGAGGCACGCGTCGGCGAGGCGATGGCGTTCGCCGCCGTCGTACGCGAATCGCGCGTCATCCCGATGAACGGCCGCCGCGGATTCCGCCTCGTCGCCACCGTCGACGACGCCGCGTTCGCCGCGAGCCGCCGCATCCCCGGATCGAGCGCCGAACTCGTGTTCTTCTCCGGCCGCAAATCGTTCATCGACTGGACCGCCATGCGACTGCGCGTCGGCGCGACCGTCGTCATCGCCGGCCAGCCGAGCGAATACAACGGACGACTCCAGTTCACCCACCCGCAGATCGTGACCGTCGCACCCCAATCCGTGGGCGGAGCCGACGCCGCCGGCGGCGAGTCGGCGATGTTCATCCCCGCCACCTCGTCGCTGCGCCACGATGCCGACGACGTGCGCACCGGCCTGGAACGCGTCTGTCGCCCGCGACCCGTCTACCACGCCACGTCCCGCATCTCCAGCGACCACATCCACGAGACCATCGTCGGCTTCCTGCGGGCGCTCGCCGACGGTAACGGTGCGGACGACGGCGCCGGTCCGGCCGGCCCGGCTGATCCGGCCGGCCCGTCCGCGCCCGGCGCGTCTGCCGCCGCCGGCTTCGCCGACGACGACGCGCTGCGGCCGCGTCCCGTCCCATCCGCGGCCGTCCTGCCCGACATCCTGCCGGAACGGGTGCGCGCCGAACGCGGGCTCATGCACCGCTCCGACGCGTTCGCAGCGATCCACGACCCCGACACGACCGCCGAATTCGACCGTGCGATCGCCACGATGCGCTACGAGGAGGCGTTCATCTGCCAGACCGCGCTCCTGCGCGCCCGCCGCGACGCGCAGGACAGCGCCGCCGAACCGTGCGCCGACACCGCGCTGCGCGACCGGTTCATCGCCTCCCTCCCGTTCGACCTGACCGCCGGCCAGCGTGCCGTCGTCGACGACATCGCCGCCGACATGGCTGCCGACCGGCCCATGCAGCGCCTCCTGCAGGGCGAGGTCGGCTCCGGCAAGACCGTCGTCGCGCTCGCCGCGATGCTCCAGGCCGTCGGATCGGGCCGGCAGGCCGTGCTCGTCGCGCCCACGCAGGTGCTCGCCGAACAGCATCACGCGACCATCTGCCGCATGATCGCCGCACTCGGCGCGCCCGCCGACGGGGGAGAAGGCGGCGACACCGTTGTCTCCGCCGGCACCCGCGCCGCCGGCCGGACCGGCCGCGCCGCCGACCCGCACGCGCGCGACATCCCCGACATCCCCGTCATCCTGCTCACCGGCGGCATGAAGCTCGCCGCACGCCGCCGCGCGCTCGCCCAGACCGCCAGCGGCACGCCGTGCATCGTCGTCGCCACGCACGCCGCGTTCTCCAAGACGTTCCAGGCACCCAACCTCGCGCTCGCCGTGATCGACGAACAGCACCGGTTCGGCGTCGAACAGCGCGAATCGCTGCGCGCGAAAAGCGACCGCAGCCCGCACCTGCTGGTCATGACCGCGACCCCCATCCCGCGCACCGCCGCGATGACCTGGTTCGGCGACCTCGACATCTCCTGGCTGACCGAACTGCCCGGCGGACGCAAACCGATCCGCACGGTCGTCGTACCTGAAGCCGACTCGCATACGATGGGCCGCATGTTCGCGCACCTGCGCCGGCGCATCGACGCGGGGGAGCGGGCGTACATCGTGTGCCCGCGCATCGACCCGGACACCGACCCCGATGCCGACGACGCCCCCGACGGACGCGCGGCAGCCGCCGACGACGGCACGGCGGACGGCATCGGCGTGTACGACGAATCCGACGCGTACGCCGGACTCGAAGCCGGCGTCACCGACCAGCCGACCCGCCCGCCGCTGCACGCCGTCAGTGAGATCGCCGCCCGACTGCAATCCTTGCCGCAGTTCGCCGGCATCCGCTTCGCCACGCTCACCGGACGCGACGATGACGCGACCAAACAGCAGGTCATGGCGTCGTTCGCCGACGGCGACACGCCAGTGCTCGTCGCCACCACCGTCATCGAAGTCGGCGTGGACGTGCCCGAAGCGAGCTGCATCGTCATCTTCGACGCCGACCGCTACGGCCTGTCCCAACTCCACCAGCTGCGCGGACGCGTCGGCCGCGGCGGCACCAACAGCTGGGCGTTCCTCATCTCGCGCGCCGAACCCGCCACACCCGCCGAAGCACGACTGGGCGTCATCCAAGGCACGCTCGACGGCGCCGAAATCGCTCAGGCCGACCTCGAATTCCGCGGCGCCGGCGACGTGCTCGGCGACGCGCAGTCCGGCGGCAAGAGCAGCCTCAAACTGCTGCGCGTAGTCAAGGACGCCGACCTGATCGCCGACGCGCGCACGCGGGCCGCCGCACTGCTCGCCGCCGACCCCGACCTGCACGGCGAGACGCAGCTCGCCGGCGCGGTCCTCGACTTCACGCGCGGCAACGAGACGTTCCTCACGTCCAACTAGAGTCAAGCCCATGCGAGTGATTTCAGGACGATTCAAAGGCGTGGCGCTGACCACCCCCAAGTCGGTGACCCGCCCCACCACCGACCGCACCAAGGAGGCGATCTTCTCCCGATTCGACTCGTGGGGCGTCCTCGACGACGCGCGCGTACTCGACCTGTTCGCCGGCACCGGCGCTCTCGGCGTCGAAGCGCTCAGCCGCGGCGCGCGCGAACTCGTCGCCGTGGAAGCCAACGGGCCGGCCGCCGCGCTCGTCGCCAAGACCCTCACCGCGCTCAAGCACCATCGCGCGTGGGAGACGGGCATGAGCGCGCGCGTGATCCGCGCCAAGGCGGAACGCTACGTGGACGCGGGCGACGCGCGACCGTTCGACGTGATCCTCATCGACCCGCCGTACGCGTTCGCCACCGACGCCTGCGACGCGCTGCTCGCCGGACTCGCCTCCGGCGGACTGGCCGGCGACGGCACGGTGATCATGCTGGAACGCTCCGTACGCTCCGACGACCCGACCCCGCCGGAAGGCTGGGAGATCTCCGAACGCCGCGACTACGGCGAGACCGCCGTGTTCTACATCGAACGCGGCGAGGAGGAGTCCGAAACGCCGGGCGAGGTGTCGGAGTAGATGGCGGAGTAAGGATGTCCGGACTTGGGCAGCCGGATGTCGGACATCTCAGCGGCGAACGTCTGACATGGACGTTCAACACTTACGGGAGCGGGGAGCGGCGTTTGTGGTCATGAGTTCTTGCCGGATCATATCGGTGTGGCTGGAACGCCATTGCCAATCCGTGCTGAGGGTATTTCGCGAGTTGAGGGCAGATTCCGAGGTTTGCGCAGTGCTATACGGCAAACTGAGGGCAGGCATACTCTCCGCAACCGTCACATACGGCGCGACATTCGGCCAAGGGCCAAGGGGTATGGCAGGTGTAGGGGAAGTGCAAGTGCCCTCAGTCCGCCGTATAGCACTGTGCAAGGCCGGGAATCTGCCCTCAGTATGCAAGAAAGTCGGGTGAGGATCCGCCGATGGGATGACGCCCGGCACCTGCGGGGCGGAGTCGCGTCGCAGGCACCGCCATGTGGATGTCCCGGATGGGGTCCGGTAGACGTAGTGTGGCGCGTTGGGCGCTTTTCCGTTGGATGCAATCTGCACGTTCACCGGGTCGAAGGCGGCGCGAGCGAACGACGTGGCGTTGGTCACATTTTTCGTTGGGTGAAATCTGGGTGTTGCCGGGTGGAGGCGGGCTTAGAGTGAATCCAACGCATATATCGAAGTGAGATATTGCAGTGCTGAGATATTTCAGGCAAGCAATATCGCTGCGCTTCGATACCTGCGGTAGGACATCTGTACCGGCCGTCCGCGCGGCGGCCACCTCACCGGGAGGGACATCATGACCCAGTTCATCGACCAGCTCAAGGCCCGTCGTTCGCAGTACGCGCTGACCGCCGACTCGCCGATCGCCGACGAGGCGATCGTCACGCTCGTCCAGGACGTCGTGCGCGAAGTGCCGAGCGCCTTCAACTCGCAGCCGCAGCGCGCCGTCGTCCTGTTCGGCGACGAGAACCAGAAGCTGTGGGGCATCGTCAAGGACGCGCTGCGCAAGGTCGTCGCCGACGAGGAGGCATTCAAGGCCACGTCCGCCAAGATCGACTCGTTCGCCGCCGGCCACGGCACCGTCCTCTTCTTCGACGACGTCGACGTGACCGCCCAGCTGCAGGCCGACTATCCGACCTACGCCGCCGCGTTCCCGCGCTTCGCGTCCGAGGCCGCCGGCATGCTCCAGCTGGCCGTGTGGACCGCGCTCGCCGAGCAGGGTCTGGGCGCCACGATTCAGCACTACAACCCGCTGATCGACGAGGCCGTCGCCACCGCGTTCGGCATCCCGTCGAACTGGACGCTGCTCGCCCAGATGCCGTTCGGCACCGTCGCCCAGCCCGCCGGTCCGGTCGACAAGCAGCCGGTCGAGGACCGCGTCAAGGTCTTCGGCCTGTAAGCCGGCGCCGGTCGCGGTTCGCGTGAGTCGCGACCATGACGGCAGCAGCGTGCGACGCATCGGGTGAGGTGAGTCTCCCCGTGCGTCGCATTCTGCATATTTTGGGCCGATTCCATACGGGTTGCGACGGGTTGCGACGCTGGACAGCCGGTTTGCGTCGTGACTTGTATGCCATCAATCAGTTTGTTGCAGATTGCGACGCTGGGAGGCCGGTTTACGTCGCAATCAGTAAGTTCCACTCGATTCGCATACGGATTGCGACGCGGAGAGACCGTTTTGAGTCGTGACTTGTTATGACTTGTATGCCGTTCATCAGCCTGTACGGATTGCGACGCGGGGAGGCCGGTTTGCGTCGCAATCCGTCGCAATCCGTACGAGTCGCCCCGTTTGTATGCAGATTGCGACGTGGCGGAACCTGTTCGCGTCGCAATCTGTATGTCGTCAACCGGTCTGTTACGGATTGCGACGCTGGACCGTGGATTCGCGTCGCAATTCGTAAGGTTCGTACGGTTCGCGTACGAGTTACGGCTGTGGGAAGACTCCCAATGTGCGAATCTTCCCACAGCCGTCCGCGGATCTGTCCCTGCGCCCCGTCCGGCGACTACTTGCGGAACAGGCCCTTCATGTCGTATCGGCCCGTGTGCAGGTGACGGATCGACTCGCCGCCGGGCAGCGGCTGCAGGCCCAGCGCGTCGCCGCGCGTGAACGCCTCGTGCAGGCCGCTCGTCCACGCCGTCTCCGCCAGCGCCTCCGGCGTGATCTCGTGGCGGATCTCGTCGCCGCGGCCGTCCATCACCTTGGCGGCGAACCGCGGGTCGACGAGCGTGCCGCGTCCCACCGCGATGAGGTCGCCGTAGTTGGCGATCGCGTCGGCGGCCGCTTCCTCGGAGAACACGTTGCCGACGACGATGAGCTTCGTCTCGTCGTCCAGCACGCGGCGGAACAGTGCGGCGTATGATTCGTCCGTGTCGGCAGGGCCGGACGCGTAGCCGTGCCACAGCGACAGGTGGATGTAGTCGAGTCCGCGCCTGACGATCTCGGCGACGAGCTGCATGGACTCGCGGTACGTGTAGCCGGCCTGGTCGTCGTGCAGCTCCTCCGGGCTGATGCGGTAGCCGACGATGAACCCGTCCGGCGCCTGCTCGTCCACGACGCGCATGACCTCGTCGACCACGGCGAGCGGGAAGCGCATGCGCGCCTCGAGCGAGCCGCCCCAACGGTCGGTGCGTCGGTTGGATGTGGCGGAGAAGAACTGCTGGAGCAGATAATGGTTGGCACCGTGGATCTCGACGCCGTCGAATCCGGCCTCGATGGCGCGTCGGGTGGCGCGGCCGAAGTCGGCGATGACGTCTTCGATCTCGACTTCGGTCATTTCGCGCACCGGGTAGCGCAGGAACGGGTAGTCGCCGCCGCTGACCGCGAGCACGTCCTCGCCGCTGAGCGCGCGGCCGACGGCCTGGTAGCCGCCGTGGTGGATCTGCAGCACCGCCTTGTTGCCGTCCTTCTTGAGCGCGGCGGCGAGGCGGCGCAGTCCGTCGAGGTGCGCGTCGGAGTAGGCGGCGAGCTGCTCGGGATAGCCGGGGTTGTAGCAGGGGCCGCCGTTCTCGCTCACGTAGTGGAATTCGGTGATGAGCAGGCCGGCCGCCTGCGAGCGTGCCGCGTAGTAGTCGATGGTTTCGTCGGAGACGAAGCCGTTGCGGCGGCCGGAGGAGGTCTGCATGGGCGCCATCGCGATGCGGTTGGTGATGACGGCGCCATGGCGCAGCGTCACGGGTTCGGTGAGTGTTCTGGTCATGTCCGGTTCCTTCCTCGGATGGTGGTTCGGCTTGCGCCGAAAATATGTTGAGATATTGCGATATGTCGTTCTGTTGTGGTGTACCGACCTGCGTCGTCTGGGGAGCGGCCGTCAGAGTTCCGTGTCGATGAAGTCGCGGAGCTCCTCGATGGCCGCTTCGTTGCGTCGGTAGTACGTCCACTTGCCGATGCGGGTGGACGTGACGAGGTTCGCCTTCTGCAGGATGGACAGATACTGGGAGGTGGTCGACTGCGTGAGTTCCAGCACGCGCTGGATCTCGCCCACGCAGACCCCGACCTGCTCCATATCGACGTCTGAATCGTGGTGGAAGTGCCGCTTGGGCTCCTTCAGCCACTGCATGATGCGGAGGCGATGCTCGTTCGCCAGTGCCTTGAGCGCTTCTGTCGGATTCACGCCTCCTATTATATCGACAATCTTCGATATGTCAATGTGTAGTGTGGTGGATTTGTGTCGCAATCCGCCCACCCCGCCCGATTCACATACGAATCGCGACGCTGAGAGGGAGGTTCGCGTCGCAATCCGTTAGGTCTGTCTGGTTCCTATGCGGATTGCGACGCCGGGGGAGCGGCTTGGGTCGTAATCTGTAGGATCTGCCCGATTCACGTACGGATTACGACGCAACGACCCCGGCTTGCGTCGCAATCCGCAACGTCGCTCCGGTTCATATGCAAGTTGCGACGCCGGGGGATCGGTTTGCGTCGCAATCCGTACGGAGAGGGGGAGACCGGAAAACCTACGAGAGGCGACGCGGATGCGCGCCGGAGACCTCCCAGCCGAGACCCATGAGGGTCTTGCGGTCGGCCTTGTCGAGCGCCTTGCAGTCGAGCCGTTCGATCAGGTCAGGGCGCAGCCGGTCGGTCTTGGCGAGCGATTCGTCGCGGCGGAACCGGTCGACCTTGCCGTGGTCGCCGCTCAGGAGCACGTCCGGCACGCCGATGCCGCGCCACGTGGCCGGCTTCGTGTACTGCCGGTGTTCCAGCAGCGCGTTCTCGCCGGTATACGATTCGGTGACGATCGATTCCGCGTTGCCCATGAAGCCGGGCAGCAGCCGCGTGATCGCCTCGAGCATCACGGACACGGCGACCTCGCCGCCGTTGAGCACGTAGTCGCCGATCGAATATTCGCGCACGTCGACGCCCTGCGCCCGGTAGTACTCGGGGATGCGCGCGTCGTAGCCCTCGTAGCGTCCGCAGCCGAACACGAGCCGGTCGGCGTGCGACAGTTCCGTCGCGTCCTGCTGGGTGAACAGCGGCGCCGACGGATTCGGGAAGATGAGCACCGTACGCGGTGCCGCGGCCACGTCGCCGGTATCGTCGATGACCGGCTCGCCGTCCGCAGCCGCCGCGGCAGCGTCGTCGGTGATGATCTCGCTGATGTCACGCGCGTCGAGGCCGAGCAGTTCGTCGAGGCATTCGGACCAGACGACGGGTTTCATGACCATGCCGGCGCCGCCGCCGACGGGCGTGTCGTCGACGGAATGATGCACGTCGTGGGTCCAGTCGCGCAGGTTGTGCGCGGCGACTTCGACCAGGCCCTTGGCCTGCGCCTTGCCGAACAGGCTCAGCCCGAGCACGTCGAAGTATTCGGGGAATACGGAAACGATGTCGATCTTCATACCTGCATTTATAGAGTGCAAGTCAGACGGATCCCCACGAACACGTCCCCGCCGCCCGCGACGGGAACGTGAAGACTCGTATCAGATACGGAAAACCGCTGCGAATCGGCGGGCATACCGTTTCGCAGCGGTTTTGCGGCATTCCATAACCTCACGCGGCCACGGTCCGTCACAGTCCCGGAATCAGTCCTCCGGGCGGGTCGAGGGTGAGATAGCCGCCGTCGAGGTCGATGTCGGGCACGACGGCATCGACGAACGGCACGAGCGCGCTGTTCTCGGTCACCTTGCCGGTGTCGGGGTCGCGCACCGGGTTCGCCAGCCGCACCTTGAGCAGCGACTGGAAGCCGTCGAGCACGTCGACGACCTTGCCGACGCTCTGTCCGGCGGGCAGTCCGAGCATGTTGCCGTCCGCGAGGCGCACGTCGAGTCCGACGAGGTCCTTGGGATACCAGGCGTCCTCTTCGAGCATGTATTCGGGGTCGTCGGCCTCGCCGTACAGTTCGATGCCGTTGGCCGCCTCGGAGGCGTCGCGGTCGTCGATTCCTTCGAATTTGACGATCCAACGGTTCTTGAACGTGCGGGAGCGTTCGACGACGTATTCGTCGGCGCCGTCGCGCGTGTAGAGCACGGAGCCGGGGGCGAACCGGTAGTCCGGTTCGTCGGTGAAGGGGAGGACGGTGACTTCGCCCTTGAGCCCTTGGGCGCGGCCGATACGACAGACCCTCAGCAACTCGCGCTGCTGAGGGCCGTCAGAGTGTTGTTGACTCGCCACGCCGGGTGTCACCTACGCACGTCCATGATGTCGACGCGCACCTTGTGGTCGGACAGCGCCTGGATCACGGTGCGAATCGCGTTCGCGGTGCGTCCGT
Source organism: Bifidobacterium samirii (assembly GCF_003952945.1). Taxonomy (GTDB): domain Bacteria; phylum Actinomycetota; class Actinomycetes; order Actinomycetales; family Bifidobacteriaceae; genus Bifidobacterium; species Bifidobacterium samirii. The sequence continues at coordinate 14,245 of NZ_QXGK01000002.1, read as the reverse complement.
TGCGTCCGATCACGCGGCCGATGTCCTCCGGGTTCACGCGCACGCGAAGCAGTTCGCCGCGCGGGTTCTCATGGGACTTGACCGAGACATCATCGGGGAAATCGACGATGTTCTTGACGAGGTGTTCCACAGCCTGTGCGAGCATGATCACTCAGCCTGCGCTTCCTCGGCCGGGGCTTCCTCGGCGGCAGCGGCGGCTTCGGCCTCGGCCTTGGCCTTCGCCTCGGCCTCGGACTTGGCGGCCTTCAGCTTCTGGGCCTGGGCCTCGACGGCCTCGACGCGGGCGGCGGCGTCCGGGCCGGCCTCAACGGTCTTCAGGGTGCCCTCGGCGCCCTCAAGGCCCTTGAACTTCTGCCAGTCGCCGGTGATCTTCAGCAGGTTGAGGACCTGCTCGGTCGGCTGAGCGCCGACACCCAGCCAGTACTGGGCGCGCTCGGAGTCGATCTGGATGGTCGAAGGCTGGGTGTTCGGGTTGTAGGTACCGATCTCCTCGATGGCACGGCCATCGCGCTTGGTACGCGAATCCATGATGACCACGCGGTAGAACGCGTAGAACTTCTTACCCATGCGCTTCAGACGAATCTTGGTTGCCAAGATGGCTCTCCTTGTAACTAGGGGTGTGGTTCGGTTTGCAGTGTGGGGCACAGCTTGCCGGCCCACTCGTTCCTCGTGACGCCCGGGATTAGAGGGCTCCGATCGCCACGAATAACGTCGGCAATTGTACCTGCCGGTATGGATTTCCGCGCGTCGTGTCGCGTCTGTCGGAACACGCCGTGCGACGGGTTCCTCGGCTGTTGTTTTACAGGTCGGCGGGGTCTCCGATGAGGATGTGTCCGTTGGTGACCATGCAGGATTGCACGCCGGGGTCGTCCCTGTCGAGTGTGGTGTCGGGGGTTTCGCCGGGGTCGACGTGGTTCATGGTGTTGACGTCGTCGCGGTATTGGGCGATGGTGTAGTCCTTGGGGACGAGTCCGGCGCGTTTGAGGCAGTCGACCGCGCCTTCGTCGTGGTCGGAGTACAGGTTGGGGTTGCCGACCTGCGCCTGATAGAGCACGCTGATCACACTGATGTGCATGGCTGTGCACGCGATTTCATCATTGTGAATTCCCTCCTCGGTGGAGGTATCCTCGCCGTCGGACACCCGGGCATAGGGCTGCTTGACGCCGTTGGACGTGGTATAGAATTCGGGTTTGCTGTGCCCGCGGTCGGTCATGCAGGTGGTATAGCCGTCGTAGGCGGCTTCGTAGTCGCTTCTGGATACCTCGCCGGTGTCGATGACGCGTTGGATGGCTGCCCGTTGGGTCTCGCCGATGTCGTCGCCGCCTTCGTCGAGCAGCTGCTGCGCGTATTCGGACAGCGATGACGCGAGGCGTTCCCCGGTGGCGTCCGGGTCGGCCGTCTGCCGGGTTCCGCAGCCTCCCAGCAGCAGCGGCAACAGGGCCGCGATGGCGAGCGTTCCCCCTATGCGGCGAAACCGTCCGGCGCGGTCAGTGGGATGGTGGTGATGCATGGTGGGCCTCTTCCCCGAGGTTGGTGGTTCACGGCGCGCGCAATGCGTGCGGCCCCCACCCCTATTGAGGATCCGGATGCTCGGCCCCGGTGACGGGGATGTCCTCCGTTGGACTGCACTGTGCCGCCGCGCCCAAGTATATCAGGTGTTGCCGTGTGGCCGCGGCGGCTGGCTGCGGCATCTGTCAGTCGATGACGAGCGTGGCGGCCAGCGCGAGGTGGTCGGTGTCCTTGATTTCAAAGGATTCGACGTCGCCGAACGTGGCGTCGCCGTCGGCGAGGATGTGGTCGAGGATGATGCGCGGCCAGCGCAGCCAGCGGGGGAACGTGGGCTGGGGGCCGCGTGCGACGGTCAGGTTCGCGTCGCGGAATCCGGCGTCGAGCAGCGTGCGGAAGCTCGGATGGTCGATGCCGGAGTTGAGGTCGCCGAGGATGACGGTGATGTCGCGTTCGCGCCGCCCGTCGCGCCGGGCGAGCCCGCCCAGTCCGATGATGCCGGCGGACCAGTCCTGCAGGCTGCGCATCGGCGACTTGGGGTGGGCGGAGACGAATGTGATGTCGCGCTGCGGGTCGATCTGGATGGTTGCGGCCGGCAGGTCGGCGGCGGGGATGTCGATGATCGACGACGTGGATTCCTTCGGGTCGACGCGCATCCAGATGCCGTTGAATCCGCCGTTGTCGCTGTCGCGCGCCTTGCCGAGGCGACGGTAGGGGAGCAGCAGGTCGAGTCCGTTGGCGTCGAGCGCGTCGACGAGCTCCTGCGTGAGCTCCTGCAGGGCGAGGACGGAGATGTCGCGGGCGAGCACCGCGCCGACGATGGATTTCGCGTCGGCCCGGCCGAACCGGCAATTGACGGTCATGACGTTGAACGACGCGGCTGCCGACGCGCGCTGGCCGAGCACGTCCTGCGCGGTCTCCCGCTCATGGACGGCGTTTTCACGCAGTGTTTCACGAATGCGTGCGCGGAGCGCAGCCGCGGCGCGCGCATCGTCGCCGGATACGGCCGCATCGGCCGCACTATCGCCGCCGACACCATCGTCGACACCGGACAACCGATCGTCGTCGCCCATCGCATCGTCATCGACGCGCCGGCGGCGACGTGACGGCGATCCGCCGAATCCGCGCCATCGTGCCAGATAGCGCGCCTGCCGTGCCCGCGACGCGACGGCGACGACGATCGGCGCGACGACGGCCCACGCCGGGCAACCGGCGACGGCCGCCGCGACGGCGACGACGACCATCGGAATCCACAGGAACGGGATCAGGGCGATCAGATACGGCAGCGGCATATGCAGGTCGGCGCCGGCGGGCAGCCACGCGAGCGCCGCCCACGCCGCGCATACGGCGGTCAGGATCATCAGTACGATCAGCACAACAGTCACAAGCCCCTATTATGCCGTGACCGGTGTGAACGCCTTGCGAAGCACCGTGACCACGGCGATCGCGACGCCGATGACGGCGAGCGCGTCGAGCAGCGGCTCGGCGAACAGCGTGTAGGGGTGCAGCTGCTGTCCCGTCAGGATTACGTCGTAGACGCCGTGCGCGACGATCAACGGCATGATCGCACCGGTGCGACGGTAGATCATGACGAACAGGACCGGCCAGATCGCGATGGCGAGCGCCGCCCACCCGTAGTACAGGTGGTAGCTGACGCGCATGAGCGCCGCGATGGCGGCGACGGCCGGCCACGGGACGCGGCATCGGCGCAGGCCGACGGCGACCACGCCGAGTGCGATCGGCTCCTCCATGAGGCCGGCGGTCGCGCTGCCGAGCAATACCAGCATCGTGGCGGTGTCGCCGATGGGAACGGTGGCCTGGTTGACCATCTGGACGTGGAGGACGGTCGCGGCCCACGTCATCATGGTCGTGCCGGCCATCATGGCGGCGAACGCGACGAAGAACGTCTTCACCTCGGTGGTCCAGGCGGGGATCCGGAGCGGACAGGCGGGCTTGGGATGGCGGCGCAGCAGCATCATGGCGACGCATCCGAGCAGGCCGGGGATGTTGTAGCGGAGCAGATAGCCGACGAGATATTCCGTCTGCGTGTTGATGTCGACGGTCGTGTACTGCAAGGTGTCGTCCGGCGTATAGGACAGGAGCTGTTCGATGGACGCGACGACAGCATGTCCGAGGCCGGCTGCGAACAACAGGATGATCAGCGGCACGATGACCGCCGCGGCCCGAAGCGGTCGGTCCGCCTGTTTCAGCCCGGTACGGTCGATCCGCAGCTCGTCGATGACGGCCGATCGGAGGCGCTGCAGCCCGGTATCGGCCGTCGCGACCGCTCCGTGATGCTCACGATGATGCTCGTGTTCGATTGCCATTGTTACCCCCGTTCATTGTCGCCGCATGATGCGGCGTTCCCCTAGACCGGGTGCAATGTATCGCGGGAATATTACGCGCCGATGAATCGGTTCCGAAGACTGCTTCGCAGGCTCACAACGCTCGCGCGATCGCATGGTGTGCGCGAGGAATGTGAGGGTTACGGTGTCCGAAACGTCACGATGCTCGCGCACACCGCTGGATTGCGCGAGCATCGTGACGTTTCGGACACGTCTGTGCACCTGCTTACGACATCGGGCGCACAGACGTGTCCGTCAGCCGAGCAGACCGCCCAGGCCGGCGCCGAAGTTCGGCGGCAGTTCGCCGCCGTTCGCGTCGAGCGCCTGCTGCAGGCCGGCCGGAAGCGCCGGATTCTGCGGCTTCTTCGCGAACGCGGAGCCGCCGGTCGAACCGGACTTGCCGGCGAGCTTGTCGCGCAGCGCCCTCTCCTCGGCCTCGCGCTTCATCGGATTGCCGGACTTGGACGAGCCCTTCTTCTTGTTCTTGCCCTTGCCCTTCTTGCCGCCGCCCATCGCCGGGCCGCCGAAGCCGGGGATGCCGCCCATGCCGGCCTTGTTCGACATGCGCTTCATCATCTTCGCGGCCTGCTCGAACCGCTGCAGCAGACCGTTGACGGCCGACACGGTGTTGCCCGAACCGTAGGCGATGCGGGCGCGGCGCGAACCGTCGATGATCTTCGGATTGCGACGCTCCTCGGGCGTCATCGAACGGATGATCGCCTCGGTGCGGTCGATCTCACGCTCGTCGAACTGCTCCAGCTCCTTGCGATGGGCCGCCATGCCGGGGATCATGCCCAGCAGCGACTTCATCGAACCGAGCTTGCGCACCTGCTGCAGCTGCTCCAGGAAATCGTCGAGACCGAACTCGCCCTCGGCCATCTTCGCCGCGGCCTCACGCGCCTTCTCCTCGTCGAACTGCTTCTGCGCCTGCTCGATCAGGGTGAGGATGTCGCCCATGTCGAGGATGCGCGAGGCCATGCGATCCGGGTGGAAGACCTCGAAATCCTTCAATCCCTCGCCGTTGGACGCGAACAGGATCGGCTTGCCGGTCACCGACGCGACCGACAGGGCCGCGCCGCCGCGCGCGTCGCCGTCGAGCTTGGACAGCACCACGCCGGTGAAGTCCACGCCCTCGTCGAACGCCTTCGCGGTCTGCACCGCATCCTGGCCGATCATCGCGTCGATGACGAACAGGATCTCGTCGGGCTGCACGGCGTCGCGGATGTCGCGCGCCTGCTTCATCAGCTCCTCGTCGACGCCCAGACGGCCGGCGGTATCGATGATGACCGTGTCGTACAGCTTCTGCTTGGCGAGCGCGATCGAATCGCGCGCCACCTTCACCGGATCACCGGTCGTCAGGCCCGGGATCGACACGGCGTCGCCGCCGTCGGACTGCACGCCCTTCTCCGGCGCGTACACCGGCACGCCGGCGCGCTCGCCCACGACCTGCAGCTGGGTGACGGCGTTCGGACGCTGCAGGTCGGCGGCGACCAGCAGCGGCGTATGGCCGGAATCCTTCAGCCAGTAGCCGAGCTTGCCGGCCAGCGTGGTCTTGCCGGCGCCCTGCAGGCCGGCGAGCATGATGATCGTCGGCGGGTTCTTCGCGAAGTTGAGCGGACGGTCCACGCCGGCGCCGAGCACGTCGGTCAGCTCGTCGTTGACGATCTTGACGACCTGCTGGGCCGGGTTGAGCGCATCGGACACCTCGGCGCCGAGCGCACGCTCGCGCACGCGGGAGGTGAAGGAGCGCACCACGTCGAGCGCCACGTCGGCGTCGAGCAGCGCGCGGCGGATCTCACGGATCGTACCGTCGATATCCGCTTCGGAAAGCTTGCCTTTGCTCTTGAGATGCTTGAACGCATTCGAGAACCGGTCGGTAAGAGAACTAAATGCTGCCATAATGCCCAGAGTCTAGCCGCCACGCGGGAAAACCGGGCCTTCCGCCGGCTATGCCGTCGGCGGAAGCGGCGGAAGCGGCGGGGCGGACGCGCCGCGCATCCGGTAGGATGGGAGACGCAAACGATTCCGCGGATTCTGACATCGTAGCCACACCATCTCGGATTCCTGGACACCACCTATACGCAGACTGCCGTGCGCTCCCACCGGACCGACGCAGACATGCCGTGCAATACGGAAGGCCCGCCCATGCAGCACAAACGCATCGAACGCCAAGCCCTCACCGTGGGCATCATCGTCAACACCATCCAGGTCGCGGCCGGCATGGCCGTGTTCTTCATGACCGGCCTCAAGGCCATGTTCCTCGACTTCTCGTTCACCGCGATATCCGTCGCCTCCGGCCTCATCGCCGTCTACCTGTCCACGCGCACCGTGCGCGTCACCGAACGCTTCCCCAACGGCATGTTCGCCCTCGAACCGATCTACGCGATCGCCAAGGCCATGTTCACGATGGCACTCCTCACGTTCTCGCTCGTCGACGTCAGCCAGGTCGCCTACGACTGGTTCGTGCTGGGCGAAGGCACCCGCATCGAAACCGGCCCCGTCGTCGTCTACGAGATCGCCACCGTCGCCATCTGCCTCGGCCTGTACCTGTACTACGCGCGCGAGAACCGGACCATCCGCAACTCCAGCACCATGCTCACCGCCGAATGCAACAGCACGCTCGTCGACGGCGCGATGTCGTTCGGCATCGGCGCGGTCGCCGTCGCGCTGATGATCCTGCCCGACGACGGGGCGCTCGCGTTCCTGCATTACACCGGCGACTTCTTCATCACCGTCGCGCTGGTGGCGTGCACGATCCGCGAGCCGATCGGCGTGCTGCGCGACGCGTTCGTGGAGCTCGTCGGCGGCGTCCATGACGACGACGAGACGAACGCGTTCGTCGAAGCCGCCGCGCTGCGCCACCTGCCCGCCGACACCGAGTACGAGCGGACGCTGATCTTCAAGACCGGCATGAACTACACGGTCGACGTGTATCTGGCCGGCACCGGCGCCACGATCGACGTGGCCGACCTGGTCGACCGCAAGCGCGCGCTGGAGGCGGAGCTGCGCCACCGCCTCCACATCGTCGACGTCGACTTCGTCTTCGACTGACGGTCCGGCGACCGCAATGATGAAGGCCGTGGTCCGGATGCCGGAAAGCGACATACGGACCACGGCCTTCATCCGATCGGATCATGCCGTCCGCGGGGTTCGCGGGGGTTGCGGGTCCTTACTTGAGGCTCCAGGTGCTGCCCTGGGGGCCGTCCTCGATGGCGATGCCTGCGGCGTTCAGGGCGTCGCGGATCGCGTCGGCCCTGGCGAAGTCGCGCGCCTTGCGCGCTTCGGCGCGGGCGGTCAGCTGCTCGCCGATCAGCGCGTCCAGCACTTCATGCTCGCGGCCGCCGTCGTCGCCGGACGCGCCGGCGCCGGAACCGCCGGCGGTCCACGGTTCGGCCAGCGGGTCGAGACCGAGCGTATCGAGCATCGCACGCACGGCCACGAGCGCATCGCGCAGTTCGGCGCGCGCCGCGTCGGCGTCGGCGCGGTCGGCCAGCTGCGACAGCAGCGTGTTGCCGGCGCGCACGGCGGAGAAGACCGCCGCGTTCGCCCCCGACACGTTGAAGTCGTCGTTCATCGCGGCGACGAAGTCGGCCGGCAGATCGTCCGCGCCCACGGCGACGATCTCGTCGCGCGACGGCTGGCCGCTCAGCGCGGCGCCGGCACGGTCCACGAAGTTCGTGACGCGGTCGTAGGCGGCGCGCGCCTCCACGAGCGCCTGATCGGACCATTCGAGCATCGAACGGTACTGGACCGAGCCGAGCGCGTAGCGCACCACCCACGCCGGATTGCCGGCGAGGACGCTCGGCACGGACAGGCCGGTGCCCAGCGACTTCGACATCTTCTCGCCCTTGGCGGTCACCCACGCCGAATGCATCCAGTGCGCGGCCGAATCGTAGCCGGCGGCGCGCGTCTGCGCCATCTCGTTCTCATGGTGGGGGAAACGCAGGTCGAGGCCGCCGCCGTGGATGTCGAACATGCCTTCGAGATAACGGTGGCTCATCGCCGAGCATTCGATGTGCCAGCCGGGACGGCCGACTCCGAACGGGGTGCTCCAGCGCGCGTCGAGCGGATCGGTGTCCTTCGGCGCCTTCCACAGGGCGAAGTCGCGCGGGTCGTGCTTGTCGGGCGACAGGTCGGCCGGGTCGACCGGATTGTACTTGTCGTCGCCGGCGGCGTCGACGCTCGGACCCATGCGGTCGGCGACGGCGGCCGCCTCGTCCCCGGCCGCGGCGGTCTGCTTCTGGTGCGTGAGGTCGCCGTAGTGCGGCCAGCTGGCCACGTCGAAGTACACGTTGCCGGTCGGTTCGCCGTCCTCGCCGCGCACGACGTAGCCGTGGCCGTTGGCGATGATGCGTTCGATCAGCGCGACCATGTCCATGATGTGGCCGGTGGCGCGCGGCTCGTAGGCGGGCGGCAGCACGCCGAGCGTATCGTACGACGCGGTGAACTCGCGCTCGTACAGGTAGGCGCGCTCCCACCAGCGCTGGCCGGCCGCGGCGGCCTTGTCGAGGATCTTGTCGTCGATGTCGGTCACGTTGCGCACGAACGTGACGCGGTAGCCGAGCCGTTCGAACCAGCGGCGCACCACGTCGAACGCGACGGCGGCGCGGATGTGGCCGATATGCGGCGACGACTGCACGGTCGCGCCGCACACGTACATGCCGACCTGGCCGGGACGGATCGGCGCGAACGGCTCGACCGTGTGGCTTGCCGTATCGTACAGGCGCAGGCCGGCGGCCGCGCGCGCGACCTGACGGCTTGCGAAAGTGTTGGAATTCTGCGGTTCTTGGGCTTGCGTCATAGGGCAAGCGTAGAAGCGTTGCACGACAAAGCCGGCCGCCGCCGGCCGCGTGGCCGGGACCGTACGGTGAAGCGCGGTTTTGCCCGAATTACGCGGGTGGTGACACAATGGACCCCATGACGCAGCCGCAAGTGTTGATTCTGCAGCACGTCCCGTGGGAGAAGCCGGGGCGTATTCTGACGAACCTCGAGGAGTACGGGCTGGCGACGCAGACGCTCGAGATCGCGAAGAAGAAGAAACCCGACCTGCCCGATTTCGACGAAGTGGCGGGCGTGGTCATCATGGGCGGGCCGATGGGCGCGCTCGACTACGACAAGTATCCGGGCCTCAAGGCGGAGGCGAAGCTCGCCAAGGCCGCCATCAGCGTCGGCAAGCCGGTGCTGGGCGTGTGCCTGGGCCATCAGATCGTCGCCACGGCGCTGGGCGCGAAGCTGTGTCGCGGCGAGGCGCCGGAGATCGGCTTCGGCCCGATCAAACGCGTCGACAAGCACGACTTCCTGTCCATGTGGGACAAGCAGCTCGACGTGCTCCACTGGCATAACGACGTGGTGGGCCTGCCGTCGGATGCGCAGCTGCTCGCGCGCTCGCAGTCGACCAAGGTGCAGGCGTTCCGCTTCGGATCGGCGCTGGGCGTCCAGTTCCATCTGGAGGTGACGCGCGCGATCCTCGAGGAGTGGCTCGACGAGCCGTCGATGGTCAAGGAGCTCAAGGCCGCCGGCGGATCCAAGTCGCAGCTGCGCGACGCGTTCGCCGAACACGACGCCGCGCTGCAGCCGCTCGCCGACCAGGTGTTCTCCGGATTCGCCGCCCGCTGCAGCTCGTACGCGCGCACGCTCGGCTGACGGTCGGCGCGACGCCGGCGATGCCCGGTGGTGGCGCTAAGTTAGTGCCCTATGCCGACTTACGATATTGGATTCGAACACGTCTCGCTCGCCTTCGCCACGAAGACCATCTTCACCGACGTCACGCAAGGCGTCTTCGAAGGCGACCGCATCGGCATCGTCGGCCGCAACGGCGACGGCAAGTCGACGCTGCTGCACCTGTTCAACGGCACGCAGGAACCCGATTCGGGGCGCGTGACCAAACGCAACGGCCTCACCTTCGGCATGCTCGACCAGCGTGACCCGCTCGACGACGACGCGACGGTGCGTCAGGCGGCGTTGGAGGGCCGTGCCGACTACGAGTGGGCGGCCGAGACGCGTTCGCGCGAGATCGTCGAGGCGCTGCTCGGCGGCATCTCGCTCGACGCGACCATCGGCTCCCTGTCCGGCGGCCAGCGCCGACGCGCCGACCTGGCGCGGCTGCTGCTGCGCGACTGGGACATCCTCGCGCTCGACGAGCCCACCAACCATCTGGACGTCGTGACGATCCACTGGCTCGCCGAACATCTCAAGAACCGCTGGTCGAAGGGGCAGGGCGCGCTGCTGCTCGTCACCCACGACCGCTGGTTCCTCGACGAGGTGTGCGAGTCGATGTGGGAGGTGCACGACGGCGTCATCGACCCGTTCGAAGGCGGCTATTCGGCGTACATGCTCCAGCGCGTCGAACGCGACCGTCAGGCCGACGTGCGCGAGACGAAGCGGCGCAACCTCGCCCGCAAGGAGCTCGCATGGCTGACGCGCGGCGCCCGCGCACGCTCCACCAAGCAGAAGTTCCACGTCAAGGCCGCCAAGGCGCTCATCGCCGACGTGCCGCCGGTGCGCAACTCGATCGAACTGCGCCAGATGGCCACGTCGCGCCTCGGCAAGCAGGTCGTCGACTTGGTCGACGTGACCCAGATCTTCACCCGCACGCAGGGTATGGCCGCCGTCGACCCGGACGCGGCCGCGCTCGAGGACTCCGCGTCGCGCGTCGACGTCGTGCACGCGATGTACGCCGAACCGCAGATCCACGGTTCGATCGAGGTGGCCGTCGACACGATGGCCGACCCGCGCCTCGTCGACGCGGGCATCCCCGAGGCGATCGAGGCGGCCGAACAGGCGCGCCGCGAAGCCGAGGAGCGGGCGCGCCGGCAGGGCGTGACCGAGGAGTCCGTCGAACCGGAGGTCACGTCGGCGGCGCGGCGCGTCACCGTATCCGGCCGCACGATCCTCGACGACGTGACGTGGCTGATCGGCCCGGGCGACCGGTTCGGCATCGTCGGCGCGAACGGCGCCGGCAAGTCGACGCTGCTCAAACTGCTCGACGGGACCATCACCCCCACCCAGGGGCGCGTCAACATCGGCAAGACCGTGAAGTTCGCCGTGCTCTCGCAGCGGCTGGACGAACTCGAGAAGCTCGGCAAGTACAAGATCAAGGAAGTATTGTCGCGCTACAAGCCGAGCTACATCGTGGACGGCAAGGAGGTGACGCCCGGCCAGCTCATGGAACGGCTCGGCTTCGAATCCGCGCAGCTCATGACGCCGATCCGCGACCTGTCCGGCGGACAGAAGCGCCGCATGCAGCTGCTGCTCATCCTCCTCGACGAGCCGAACGTGCTCATCATGGACGAGCCCGGCAACGACCTCGACACCGACATGCTGGCCGTCATGGAGGACCTGCTCGACACGTGGCCCGGCACGCTGATCGTCGTGTCGCACGACCGCTACCTGCTCGAACGCGTCACCGACCAGCAGTTCGCACTCATCGGCGGCAAGGTGCGCCACCTGCCCGGCGGCGTGCAGGACTATCTCGACATGACCGAGATGATCAAGGCCGGCAAGCCGCTGCCGGAGATGACGTACTCGCCGTCCACGGGTGCGGGCGGGTCGGCGTCGGCTGCGGGCGGTCGGGGCAACAGTGGCGGGGCTGCTTCGGGTGCCGCGTCGGCTGGCGCTTCGGGTGCTTCGGCGTCGGCGGCGTCGGCCGGCGAACCGAAGCTGACCGGCAAGGCGTTCCACGACGCGAGCAAGCGCGTCGCCGCCATCGAACGCAAGCTCGCCCGACTGGAGGAGAGCAAGGCCGAACTGGAGGCACGCATGGCTGCGCACGATCCAAGCGACTACGCCGGCCTCAACGACCTCAACCAGCAGCTCCAGGCCGTCGCCGACGAATCCGACGAACTGGAGATGGAGTGGATGGAGCTGTCCGAACAGCTCGGCTGATCGGGCGGATCGACGGCGGATCGGCGCGGGTCGCCGGTTCGCCGGGATCGGAATGCGGGCTACGACGACGGAGTCGGAGTCCGCATCCGTCACCGCGCGTCGGCATCCGTGCGATGCCACGGGTCGACGACGGTGACGCCGGTGCCCTCGAAATCCCTGACGTTGCGCGTCGCAAGCGCCGCGTCCTGCGAGCGTGCGATCGCTGCGATCATCGCATCCTGCACGCCGATCGGACGGCCCGCCCGTTCCCGGATATCCCGGACCTCGGCGTATTCGATCGCGGCGGTGGCGTTGAACGGGTGGATGCTGTCGAGCAGCGGCAGCAATGCGAAGTCGATGGCCTTCGCCAGTTGGCGTCGGCGCTGTCCCTCCGGCATGCGCCGGATGCCGGAGAACAGTTCCGCGACGGTGATGGATGTGGTCGCCAGCTGACGGGAATCCGTGTGCGAGAACCAGTCGAGCACCGAAGCCGACGGTCGGGGACGTACCAGTTCGCTGATGACGTTGGTGTCGAGGATGATCCCGGTCATGCGCCGAACACCTCCCGGTCGCGTTCGGGTTCGTCGCCGCGTGCGGGCGTGGGGAACTCCTCTTCGGAGAACCCTTCGATGGACTCCTCCTCCATGAACGTGCGCAGTCGTTCGTAGAAGTTCGTGGTCCTGATCTCATGCCGTGCGAGGACGCCTGCTGCGTAATCCTCCAGCACCGACCGCACCTCCGACTCCATCGAACGGTTGTGGCTCTTCGCCGTCTCCTTGAGCTTGGCTATGCAATCCGCGGGCACCTTCCTGATGGTGATGGTGCCGGTCGTCTCTTCCGCGCTCATCGCAACCCCCTTCGGCTGTATCGCGTCAATTGTGCTAGCATTATGCTAGCACAACAGTCGGAACGTCGCCAGGCGGCCATCGTCGGCGAGGCCGGCACATCCTACAGATCGACCTGCGGCCATCGGTCGGCCGCGGGAATCCGCCGGACGGAACGGTCCGCCAGCACGATCGCCAGATTGCAGGCGAGCGCGGCGAGGAACACGCCGGTCGTCGTACGGAATCCGACGGCCGGCAGCAGCGAACCGACGATCGCCGAGCAGAACAGCGTCGGCAGCATCGACAGCAGGTCGCTCGCCGAACCGACGCGGCCCTGCATGTCGGCCGGCACCTTCGCGAACACGAACCCCACCAGCAGCGCGTTCATCGTCGGCATCGGCAGTGCGAGCGCGATCGTGGACGCAAGGATGGCCGGATATGCGTGCGTGGCCATCATCGGCGCCAACGCTGCCAAACACAGCGCCGACGTGACGATCAGGCCGCGGCCCACCGGCACGCGGTCGGCGATCAGTCCGGCCAGCGCCGCGCCGGCGAGCATGCCGCCGCCGATCGCCGTGCTGACGAAACCGATGCGCACCGGGACGACGCCGTCGCCCACCAGTTGCAGTTCGATCGTGGCGAGCACGCCGTTGACGCCGAAATTGAGCAGCGCGACGATGACGCACATGAGCATCAGCGTGCGCCGGCGCAGCGTCCACCGCCAGCCGTCGAGAAAATCGGCGAGGAACGACGTGCGGGCGGCGGTCGGCGCCGGAGCCTCCTCGTCGGTGGGTGTACCGGAATCGGGTGTACCGGAATCGGGTGCACCGGACGGCGCGCGGTCGCAGCTGGCGGTCGGGCGCGAATCCGGGAGGCCGGCGCGTCGCGGATCGTCCCGTTGCATCCGGATGGCGGCCGCGCCGGAGACCGCGTACAGAAGCGACGCGGCGGCGAACGGCATCCACGCGGCGACCGCGTACAGCATGCCGCCGAGTGGCGAACCCGCCAGTGCGACCACGGAATCACGCCCCTGATTGAGCGCCTGCGCACGCGGATAATCCTCGATCGGCAGCAGGGAGCGCAGCATCGCATCGGTCGCATTGCCCAGCAGGCCGTTGACGGTCGACGCTGCGAGCGCGATCGCGGCGAACAGCGGGAACGTAATCAGCCCGGCCGTCATGAGCGCGGCCGCCGCACCCCACAGGACGACGCCGCACAGCGCGTTGACGATGACGAGCCGACGGCGCTCATGCCGGTCGACGAGCGTACCGCCGACCGTCTGCGCGACCTGCGAGACGATCACGGCGGCGGTGCCGAGCCATCCCGCGGCGGGCAGCGACCCGCTGAGTGCGAATGCGGTCAGGGAGATCGCGAAGCCCTTCATCGCCGCGCCCACGGCCGACGCGGTGTCCGCGGCGAACCACGCGCGATAGCGGCCGTTGCGCCACAGGGATGCGCGTGCGGCGGTGGGGGTGTCGGCATCCGCGGATTGGGTGGTGGATTGGATGGATGATGAGGATGGTGCGGATGATGTAGATGATGCGGTCATGATACGCCTTTCTTTGCGGGTACAGGGTGATCGACGTGCCTCACGTTTTTTGAGCGCGTAGGGTGTGGTGGTGCCTCATCGGGAATGAGCGCGAACGGTATCGGTCCTGTTTGGCTTGTCTTATGGAAGACAGGATCAGCATGGCGACGAAGCGGCAG
>NZ_QXGK01000019.1 GCF_003952945.1 Bifidobacterium samirii | reverse complement strand
CATGGCCCAGGTGAGACGCCCGGTCCCTTTCCGAACCCGGAAGCTAAGGCCTGGCACGGCGATGGTACTGCACTCGATAGGGTGTGGGAGAGTAGCACACCGCCGCATCACACATCGAATCCCCGGTAGAGCGTGAACGCTCCCGGGGATTTCGCATATCCGGCCCCATCACGTCACTCGTGTGGCGCGGACACTTGCAACCTGTGGTACACTTTCCACTTGTGCGCTCAGCGCATCTGCGGATGTAGTTCATCGGTAGAACGAAAGCTTCCCAAGCTTTAGAGGCGGGTTCGACTCCCGTCATCCGCTCCACTCAAGGCCGTCGGACTCCGACGGCCTTTTTTTTGTTTCCCGAAACGGACGAACCACGGACGAACCGAGGCATCATCGCCGTCTTCGGTCTGTCGGGCGCGTGATAATGACATCATGCCAATCGCAACTTCCGAACGCTATGCCGAAATGCTGGACGCCGCCCGTCATGGCGGATACGCCTACCCCGCAATCAACGTGACGAGCACGCAGACGCTGAACGCGGCGCTGCAGGGCTTCGCCGAAGCCGAATCCGACGGCATCATCCAGGTATCCGTCGGCGGCGCGGCGTACTTCGCCGGGCAGAGCGTCAAGGAACGCGTCACCGGATCGCTCGCCTTCGCCGCCTTCGCGCACGAAGTCGCGCAGATGTACCCGAACATCACGGTCGCACTGCACACCGACCACTGCGCCAAGCAGTATCTGAGCGACTGGGTGCGCCCGCTGCTCACCATCGAAGCGGACCAGGTGCGTCACGGCCAGGAGCCGACGTTCCAATCGCACATGTGGGACGGGTCGACCGTGCCGCTCGACGAGAACCTGTCCATCGCCGCGGAACTGCTCGACAAATCCGTCAAGGCGCACACCGTGCTGGAAATCGAGATCGGCACGGTCGGCGGCGAGGAGGATGGCCACAGCGCCGAAATCAACGAGAAGCTGTACTCCACGCCCGCCGACGGCGTGAAGGTGGCGCAGAAGCTCGGTCTGGGCGAACACGGCCGCTACATGGCCGCGTTCACGTTCGGCAACGTGCACGGCGCCTACAAGCCGGGCGTGGTGCAGCTGCGTCCCGAACTGCTGCGCGACATCCAATCCGAGGTCTGGCAGGCGGCGCACGACGGACGCGTCAACTCGCTGGGCACGTCGGCCGTCTCCAGCTGCGCCCTGCCCGACATGCCGGACGGCAAGCCGTTCGCGCTCGTGTTCCACGGCGGATCCGGATCGTCGGCGGACGAGATCGCGCGCGCCGTCAGCTACGGCGTCGTCAAGATGAACATCGACACCGACACGCAGTACGCGTTCTCGCGCGCGATCGCCGGCCACATGTTCTCCAACTACGATGCGGTGCTCAAGATCGACGGCGAAGTGGGCAATAAGAAGCTGTACGACCCGCGTTCGTGGGGTCGCGAGGCCGAGTCGGCGATGGCCGCGCGCGTCGTGGAGGCGTGTGTGCAGCTCGGCTCCGCCGGCCGCGCCCTCAAGTAGCGGCGAAAGCGTCGAAGAGCGTCGAAGAGCGCCGAAAAGCGCCGGACGACAGGCGGTTCAAGACGGCGGTGGCGCCGGTAGACATGATGGGGTAACCTAGGTCTCCGGCGGAAAAGGCGATGAGGCGGAGGTAAAAATGCCTGGAATCGTGTTGATCGGCGCCCAGTGGGGCGACGAAGGCAAGGGTAAGGCTACCGATCTGATCGGTACCGAAATCGATTACGTCGCCCGGTTCAACGGCGGCAACAACGCGGGCCATACGGTCGTCGTGGGCGACGAGTCGTATGCGCTGCACCTGCTGCCCAGCGGCATCCTGAGCCCGAAGGCCACGCCGGTCATCGGCAACGGCGTCGTCGTGGATCCGGAGGTCCTGTTCCAGGAGATCGACGGCCTCGAATCGCGCGGCGTGGACTGCTCGCGGCTGCTGGTCAGCGAAGCCGCGCACATCATCGCGCCGTACCATCGCACGCTCGACAAGGTGACCGAACGCTTCCTCGGCAAGCGCAAGATCGGCACGACCGGCCGCGGCATCGGCCCGGCGTACGCGGACAAGATCAACCGCGTCGGCATCCGCGTGCACGACCTGTTCAACGAGGAGCACCTGCGCGACAAGGTCGAGGCGAGCCTGCACCAGAAGAACCAGCTGCTCGTCAAGCTGTACAACCGCCGCGCGATCGACGTGAACGCGGTCACCGACGAGCTGCTCGCACTGGGCGAGCGCCTCAAGCCGTACGTGGCCAACACGAGCCTGATCCTCAACAAGGCGCTCGACGAAGGCAAGACCGTGCTGTTCGAAGGCGGCCAGGCCACGATGCTCGACGTGGACCACGGCACCTACCCGTTCGTCACGTCCTCCAACCCGACCGCGGGCGGCGCGTGCACCGGCACCGGCGTCGGCCCGACGAAGATCACCCGCGTGATCGGCGTGTCCAAGGCGTACGTGACGCGCGTGGGCGAAGGCCCGTTCCCGACCGAGCTGTTCGACGAGTGGGGCGACTGGCTGCGCGCGCAGGGCCACGAGTACGGCGTGACCACGGGTCGTCCGCGCCGTTGCGGCTGGTTCGATGCGGTCGTCAACCGTTACGCGACGCAGGTGAACGGCCTGACCGACATCGTGCTCACCAAGCTCGACGTGCTCACCGGCCTCAAGGAGATCCCGATCTGCGTGGCCTACGACGTAGATGGCGAACGTCACGACGACATGCCGACCGACCAGGCCGCGTTCGCCGCCGCGAAGCCGATCTACGAGACGATGCCGGGCTGGGATGAGGACATCTCGCAGGTGCATGACTTCGACGATCTGCCGGCCACCTGCCAGGCGTACGTGAAGCGTCTCGAGGAGCTGTCGGGCTGCCGTATCTCCGTGATCGGCACCGGTCCGCAGCGCGACCACATCATCCAGATCCATTCGCTGATCGACTGATTCGTTCGACTGATCCGTTCGGCCGTTCACAGCCTCGAAGCCGCCTCGGATGCGGCGGGGCCATGATTGCCGACCGTACCGGCCGGGTTGTCCGCTGATTGCGGCGGGCATGCCCGGCCGGTCGTCGTTTTCGTGGGATTCCGCCCGTCGCATCCCTTCCGTCCCCGCGGTGCGGGGCTCCGGAAGGCGTGGCGGTGGCGTGCGTGCGGCCGACGGATCCCTATCCGGAAGTTGTTATGTCCGAAGAAGATATCCCCTCGCTTGAAGTGCCGGTGCTGACCCCGGTGCGGCCCGATGCCGCGGCCGGCGCCGGCCCGGTCTCCGCTGCGGCTCCGACTCAGGCTCCGGTTCCGGCGACGAAGACGTCCGCCGTCACCGTCGGTGTTGCGCCCGTCCCGAATGCCGCCGCCGCGGCGGACGACGGCGATACGCTGCCCATCATGCCGTCGCTGCCGACGTTGCCGTCGCCGGAACCGCCGCTGCCGCCGTCGCGTTCGGCGTTGCCGTCACCGGCCGTGCCGTCGGCGTCGTTGCCGATGACGGACGCATCGGCGTCGCCGGCGTCGACCGAATCGTCGACCACGACCTCGACGACGGCTGCGGAACCGGAGCCGATGACGATGGAGATGGCGGCTGCCCACCTGACGTCGCCGCAGTCGGCGCCGCCGAAGATCCCGCTCGCGCCGATGAAGCGCATGCAGGCGCGGTTCAACCCGCTCGCGGACGGCGTGGTGTATCTGGTGGTGTTCCTCGGCGGATTCGTCGGCACGGCGATGCGTTACGGACTGAACCTCGTCATGCCCGATGCGTTGGCGGACACCGGCGTGCTGGCCGGATTCCACCCGGCGACGTTCATCGCGAACATGCTCGCCTGCTTCATCTTCGCGACGCTCACCGCCTACCTGTCGCAGGCGTCGTGGCTGCGCAAGCGGGCGCGCCAGCTGGCGAACCGCGGCTTGGGCATGGGCATGTGCGGCGGCTTCTCGACGCTGTCGGCGATGGCGATCGAGAACCTGACGGCGATGCACACGGGTGAGATCGCCGGATTCATGCTGTACACGCTGCTGAGCTTCACGTTCGGCCTGATCGCCGCATGGAGCGGCGCGACGCTCGGGCTGGAGGCGGCGGCGAGGCGCGCGGTGCGCGACGCCGGTCCGGCGCTCGCGGAGGGTGCGCGGCACGGCGATGCCGGCCGTCATGCAGACGCCGGCGCCGCAGCCTCCGCGGCCGGCGCGTCCTCGTCGGCTGCGGAGACGTCGGCGGTGTCTGCGGCCGCCGTTGCGGTCGGTGCTCCGGAATCGGCCGGCGGACCGCTGTCGGTGCTGCCGCCGTCCGACGGTGCTGTGAGCGGGTCGGCGTCGCATGTGGGCGCTGCTGCTACCGCATCGGCGACGGCGCGCGTCGAACAGTCGGAACCGCTGCTGGCGACGACGCTGGTGCCGTCGTTCGAACCCGATCCGGTGACCGACGAGATTCCGATGGTCGCCGATCCGCTGCGAGGGGAGGCCCGCGAACGATGATGATGTTCCTTCTGGTGTCCGCGTGCGGCGGACTGGGCGCGGTGACGCGGTTCGTGTTCAACACGTCGATCCAGCAGGTGTGGAAGCGAGGCTTCCCGCTGGCGACGTTCGTCATCAACCTGATCGCGACGTTCTGCGCCGGCATCGCGGCCGCCGCGTTCGCGTTCCACACGGTCGACCACGGCACGTATCTGCTGTTCGTGACCGGCTTCCTGGGCGGGTTCTCGACGTTCTCGACCGCGATCAACGAGATCGTGTCGCTGGCGCGCGACGGTCGGCGGCGTCTGGCTGCGCTCTACTGCGCGCTGACGATCGTCGTGCCGTTGCTGTGCGTCGCGGCCGGCTGGTCGCTGATCGCCCTGACCCGCTGAGCGGGCGGCGGACGTCCGTCGGCGGTGACGTCTGCGGGCAGGCTGCGTGCCGATACGACGGCGGGCGCGACCGGTGGCATCCGGGCGCGCCCGCCGTCATCATATGAGGGGACATGCGCGCGGTGTTGACGGTATCGAACCGGTTCGAGTACGATGGAAGGCAGTTCCGAAGGATACGACCGCATATCAAGGAGGCCTCCATGGAGAACAAAGTCCAACTCATCACCTACGCGGACCGCTTCGGCGACGGCGACTTCGCCTCGCTGACCGACGTTCTGCGCACTCGTTTCGACGGTGTCTACGAAGGCGTCCACGTCCTGCCGTTCTTCACCCCGTTCGACGGCGCCGACGCCGGCTTCGACCCCGTCGACCACACGAAGGTCGACCCGCGTCTGGGAACCTGGGACGACGTGACCGAACTGAGCCGCACCCACGACATCATGGTCGACACGATCGTCAACCACATGAGCTGGGAATCCGAGCAGTTCCAGGACGTCATGGCCCGCGGCGAGGAGAGCCCGTACGCGAGGATGTTCCTCACCATGAGCAGCGTCTTCCCCGATGGCGCCACCGAAGAGGACCTCGCCGGCATCTACCGCCCGCGCCCGGGCCTGCCGTTCACCCACTACACGTGGGGCGGCAAGACGCGCCTCGTGTGGACCACGTTCACCCCGCAGCAGGTCGACATCGACACCGACTCCGCCGAAGGCTGGGCGTACCTGACGTCCATCCTCGACCGTCTCGCCGCGTCCAACGTGCGCTCCATCCGCCTCGACGCCGTCGGCTACGGTGCCAAGGAGGCGAATTCCAGCTGCTTCATGACCCCCAAGACCTTCACGCTCATCGAGCGCATCAAGGCCGAAGGCGAGGCGCGTGGACTGGAGACGCTCATTGAGGTCCACTCGTACTACCGCAAGCAGATCGACATCGCCTCCAAGGTCGACCGCGTCTACGATTTCGCGCTGCCGCCGCTGCTCCTGCATGCGATCTTCACCGGCCGCACCGACGCTGTCACCCACTGGGTCGACGTGCGTCCGAACAACGCCGTCACCGTCCTCGACACGCATGACGGCATCGGCGTCATCGACATCGGATCCGACCAGCTCGACCGCTCCCTCAAGGGCCTCGTGCCCGACGAGGACGTCGACGCGCTCGTCAACACCATCCACGCCAACACGCACGGCGAATCGCAGGCCGCGACCGGCGCCGCCGCATCCAACCTCGACCTGTACCAGGTGAACTCCACCTACTATTCGGCGCTCGGCTGCAACGACCAGCGCTACATCGCCGCCCGCGCGATGCAGTTCTTCATGCCCGGCGTCCCGCAGGTCTACTACGTGGGCGCGCTCGCCGGCGCCAACGACATGGAGCTGCTGAAGCGCACCAACGTGGGCCGCGACATCAACCGTCACTACTACACGACCGCCGAGATCGACGAGCAGCTCGAACGCCCCGTCGTCAAGGCGCTCAACGCGCTGTGCCGCTTCCGCAACCAGCTGCCCGCCTTCGACGGCGTGTTCACCTACGAGGCCGACGGCGACCGCACGCTGTCGCTCAGCTGGGTCGGCCACGACGGCGAATCCGCCGCGACGCTCGTGTTCGAGCCGGGCCGCGGCCACGGCGTCGACGACGAGACGTCGCTCGTCACGCTCACCTGGACCGACGCCGCCGGCGACCACGAGACGCGCGACCTGATCGCCGAACCGCCCGTCGTCGCCTGACGCAACCGACGGCCCGCCGACCATGGCGGGCCGTCCCCGTATCCACCGCCAACCAGACCGCCCCGCCGGCCGGCCGGTCGACGCTCGGTTGGCCCGCGTCGCCGCCGATGCCGCCGCGCCGCCGGCCCTCATGGGATTAGGATTGCCGTATGTCGCAGATGTCGAAGCTCTTCAACCAGGACAACCTGTTCTTCCGTTTCATGGGCATACTGTTCGACCTGATCGAACTCAACCTGCTCGCCCTGGCATGCTCGCTGCCCGTCGTGACCGCCGGCGCGTCGCTCACCGCGATGCACGCCGTGCTGTGGCGCATGATCCGCGGCGAGGAAACGTACATCTGGCGGCAGTTCCTGCACGAATTCCGCCGCAACCTCAAGCAGTCGACGATCGTGTGGGCCGTCTATCTGCTCGCCGGCGTCGTGATGGGCGTCGACATCCTCGTCGCCCTGCAGATGCCCGGCGGCACGCGTGTGGCGATGCTCGCCGGACTGGCCGTCATCGGCGTCGCGCTCGTCGGCCTCGCCCAATATCTGTTCCCGCTCATCTCCCGCTACGAGAACACCGTCGCCGGGCACGTGCGCAACGCGGCCGCGCTGGCGGTCGGCTGCTTCCCGCGCACGCTGTGCATGCTGGTCGTGCTCGTCGCGTTCGCGCTCGTCTACCTGCAGTGGCTGATCTACCTGATCCCGTTCATCCTGATCCTCGGCGTCAGCCTGCCGCAGTACTGCTGCGCATGGCTGTACAACCCGGTGTTCCAGCGTCTCGACGGCGACGTGGACGCCCGCTATCGGCCGATCCGCAGGGACTGACGTTCCGGCCGGCCTCGGTCGGCCCCGCGCGCGATACGACGATGGCCCGCCACCGGAAGGTGGCGGGCCATCGTCGTCCGATGGACGCCGTCGCGGCGACGCTCAGGCGAGGAAGACCGTGGCCGACCCGGCGGGCACGGTCAGGACGCCGTCGCTCCACGACGCGGCGTCGCCGATCGACGTCAGCGGCGCTCCCGGCGCGTCCGCCAGCGGGCAGGACGCCGCAGTCGGCGACGGGTTGATCGCCACGACGATGCGCTCGGCCGGCGCATCCGCATCGGCGACACGCGACGTGCGCTCGTAGACGAGCGGATAGGCGTGGTCCTCGGCATACAGGAAACGGATCGCACCGCCCGCATGCAGCGCCGGATGATCGTGGCGCAGCGCGATCAGCTCGCGCACCGTCTCCAGCAGCGACCCGGCGACGCCGCGCTGCGCGGCGACGGTCGGCGCATCGTCGGCCGCATCGACCGGCAGATACAGGTCCTGGCGGCGGCCCGACGAGAAGCCGGCGTTCGGCGAGGCGTCCCACTGCATCGGCGTACGCGAACCGGTGCGCTCGTAGCCGCCCTCCTTCGAGCGGAGGCCATGCACGTAGCGCATGCCGATCTCGTCGCCGTAGTAGACGAACGGGCAGCCCGGCATCGTCATCAGGAACGCGAACGCGAGCTTCATCTCGTCGGGGGAGAGGGTGTCGCGCATGCGGATCATGTCGTGGTTGCCCGACGGGATGCAGATGTACCCCTCGCCGTCCGTGTCGGCGAGCATCGACTCGTACGCGTCGACGAACGCGCGCACGGTTGCCGACCCGTCGGCGGCGGCCGCGGCGGAGAAGTACGGGCGCTCGCGGAACAGGTCGAGGTAGTGCGAGGGGCCGAAGTGCAGCAGGAAGTCCATGTCGAAGCCGGCGTGCAGCGCCTGGCTGGGGTTGCCCCATTCGGAGACGAGCACCGCGTCGGGGAACGCGGCGTCGAGATGCTCGCGGATGCGCCGCCACAGCAGCGACGTCCAGTAGTGGTCCTCGGTGTCCTCCTTGACGAGGCTGGCGGCCATGTCCACGCGGAAGCCGTCGCAGCCCAGTCCGAGCCAGAAGTCCATGATGTCCTGGAGCAGCAGGCGGCCGGCCTCGGCCTGCGGGGAGTCGGCGGCGAACTGCCAGTCCTCGGTGACGGTGCCGAAGCCGTAGTTGAGACAGGCCTGCGTGGAGAAGCAGTTGACGGCGGCCGCGTCGGGGCGTTCGGCGATGCCGCCGAGGAAGCCGCGGATGGAGTCGTACGGCGAGTTGAGGTTGGGGGACTGGGTCATGGGGCGCCAGATGTAGCGGTCGGTGCACTCGTTGCGCTCGTCCCTGCCGGAGAGCGCGAACCACGGGTTGTCGACGGCGGTGTGGCCGGGGACGAGGTCGAGCAGCACGCGGATGCCGCGCGCGTGCGCCTCGTCGAAGAGGCGGCGCAGGTCCTCGTTGGTGCCGTAGCGGGGCGCGGCGAGGTAGTAGTCGCGCACGTCGTAGCCGGCGTCGTAGAACGACGAGTCGAAGCATGGGTTGATCCAGATCGCGTTGCAGCCGAGATCGCGGATGTGGTCGAGCCGGTCGACGATGCCGGCGAAGTCGCCGATGCCGTCGGCGTTCGAGTCGCGGAACGACTGCGGGTAGACCTCGTAGAACACCGCGTCGTCGAGCCATTGGTGGCGCATGGGAACCTCCTTGTCGTATGTCGCGCGATACAGCATACGGCACGGCGGCCCGTATGCGGCGGGGCATGGGAGGGTGGCGTGTCAAACCGGTTCGACACGCCGTGGCGTCAATGGTTTGACGAACCGGTTTGAGAGCGTTATACTGGACGCAGTTCTTCTCGAACCGGTTCGATTCGGGAGGATGGGTAGTGATTCGACGGGGGTTCAGAACCGTCGGATCTCTGCCTGAAAAAACACCTTTCGCGAGCAGGGTTGCCGCGAACAGTGGTAAGGAAAGGAAAGACAATGGCACATTCGTGGATGAAGCTCGGTGCCGCCGCTACCGCCGCCGTCCTGTCCCTCGGCATGCTGGGTGCCTGTGGCAGTAGCGCGAATAGCAATGCGACCACCATTACCCTCTTCAACTCCAAGGTCGAAATCGAGGACCAGATGGAGGACATGGCCGAGCAGTACTCCAAGGAAAAGGGAGTCACCGTCAAGGTCTACTACTCCAACGACACCGTTGCCGCCCATCTCGCCACCAAGTACGCTTCCAAGCAGCCGTACACCATCTCCATGGTGGACGACAAGGATATCTATTCCCTTGCCAAGGAGCACGCCGTCGACCTGTCCGATGAGGATTGGGTTAAGGACACTGATTATGCACTGTCTGTGGACGGCAAGGTGTATGGCTTCCCGACCACGGTCGAGGCCCGTGGCCTGATTTACAACGCCGATGCCATCAAGAAGGTCACAGGCAAGGACTTTGATCCCTCCACCATCAAGACCACCGATGATCTCAAGAGCATCATCAAGGAGCTCAAGGACGGCGGCATGGAATCCCCGGTCGGCGTCCTCAAGGAAGACTGGTCTCTCGCAGGCCACTATCTGCCGCAGGTCTATGAGGAGCAGTCCGACGTCGACGCCTTCGTCGACACCCTGCTGTCCGGCACTGCTAATCTGCAGGACAACGAGAAGTGGAACTCTCTGATGGACACTTTCGACGTCCTCAAGGACAACAACTACGCCAAGTCCTCCGCTGTCTCCGCCGAGCGTGAAGTGACCGAGCAGAAGCTGGCCGAGGGTGAAATCGCCTTCATGTTCGGCGGCAACTGGGATTGGTCCGTGCTCAACCAGTACGACTACTCCGAGAACATGGGCATCATGCCGGTCCCGCAGAACATGGACGACGGCTCCAACGAGAAGCTCGTCGGCGGCGGTTCTAAGTTCATGTTCATCGACTCCTCCGACCAGACCACCGATGCCCAGCGCGAAGCCGCCAAGGACTTCCTGAACTGGCTCGCCAACGACGAGGAGGGCCAGTCCTTCATCGTCAACGACTGCTCGCTGGTCTCCCCGTTCAAGACCAACACCCTTGAGGTCCAGGACCCGCTGAGCAAGTCGGTCAAGAAGTACGCTGATGAAGGCAATCTGATTCCGAACTACAGCCATCTGCCTGACGATCACTACTCCGTCCTCGGTGCTGAGCTGCAGAAGTACCTCGCCGATCAGGAAGACCGCGACGCTCTCGCCACGAACATTCAGGCCTACTGGAAGACCGCGACGCTTTCGGGCACCACTGCCTGATTTAATCCATCCCGAAAATAACCCATAATCATCGCCAACCTAGGTCGAAGGCATCGCACTGTAGCGATGCCTTCGACCACCGGACATGAATGGAATTGTTATGAAACAGAACAAGTTTTCATACAAGCTAGGGCAGTTCCTGATGTTCGCCGGACCGGCCGGAATCCTCTTCTGCGCCGTTGTCGTGCTGCCGTTCATCTATGGCATCTACCTGACCTTCACCAGCTGGGACGGCGTTGCCAGCAACAAGCCGTTCGTCGGGTTCCTCAACTATCAGCAGGCATTCACTGACACCGCATATTGGGCTGCGTTGGGACGGACCGTCGTCTATTCCGCCATCTCTGTCGTGCTCGTCAATGTTGTCGCCTTCCTGCTCGCCTACGCGGTGACCAGCGGTATCAAAGGCCAGAACTTCTTCCGTGCCGGTTTCTTCATCCCGAACCTGATCGGCGGCATCGTGCTCGGCTATGTCTGGAAGTTTGTCTTCAACCGCGCGTTTGTCTCCATCGGTGACCTGATTACCGGTTCCAAGCCCGACTCCCTGCTCGGCAGCCCGAGCGGCGCGATGTTCGCCCTCATCCTCGTGTCGGTCTGGCAGTACGCGGGCTACATGATGCTGATCTACGTGGCCGGCTTCATGAGCGTCGACCAGAGCCTCAAGGAAGCCGCCATGATCGACGGCTGCAACTCCACCAAGGCGATGTGGCACGTCATCATCCCGCTGATGCGCTCGTCGTTCGTCCAGTGCATCTTCCTGAGCACGACCCGTTGCTTCATGGTCTACGACCTGAACCTCTCCCTGACCAAGGGCGAGCCGTTCAACCAGTCGGTGCTCGCCGCGATGCACGTCTACAACCAGGCATTCGTCTACAAGAACTACGGTGTGGGCCAGGCTGAGGCCCTGATCCTCTTCGTCATCTGCGCCGTCATCGGCGTGCTGCAGGTGTACGTCGGCAAGAAGGGCGAGGTGGCAGCATAATGGAAACCGGACAGAAGAGCACCAAGACCAAGATCATCCATGCCATCGTGCTGGTGGTATTGACCATCGCCCTAATCGCGTTCGTCTTCCCCTTCCTGCTGGTGCTGATCAACGTCTTCAAGGAGAAGGCCGACATCAACACCGCTCCCCTTGCGTTGATCGGCAAGCGAGGCTTCACACTGGATAACTTCCCGGAAGCCATGGAGAAGATGAATTTCTGGACCGTGTTCGGAAACTCCGCCATCATCACGCTGTCCGCGACGGTGCTGACCGTGCTCGTCTCCGCGATGGCCGCGTACGTGATCGTGCGCAACCCGCGCTGGAAGGCCTGCTCGATCTTCTTCGCCGCCATGGTGGCCTCCATGGTCATCCCGTTCCAGGTCCTCATGGTTCCGCTGGTCTCCGTCTACGGCGGCATGTTCGGCGTGCTCAACCACCGACTGACCCTGATCCTGATGCACGTGGGCTTCTCCGTCTCGCTGGCGGCGTTCATGTTCCACGGTGCGATCAAGACCAACGTGCCCGTCGAACTCGAGGAGGCGGCCGGCATCGACGGCTGCACCACCTGGCGCACGTTCTGGACCATCGTGTTCCCGCTGCTCAAGCCGACGATCGCGACCATCACCATCATCGACGCGATGGCCTTCTGGAACGACTACCTGCTGCCGTCCTTGGTGCTCGGCGAGCGAGAACTGTACACGATCCCGATCGCGACGCAGATCTTCTACGGCACCTACTCCAACGACATTGGTCTGATCATGGCGGCGCTGCTGCTCGCCATGCTGCCGATCCTCATCCTCTACCTGTTCCTGCAGCGTTACATCGTCGCCGGAGTCACCTCCGGCGCGGTGAAGGGATAGGCGAACATCGGCGTAGCCGTGGGCGGGATTTACCCCCTTTGCCCGCCTGCGGACGCCCCGAATAAGCCCGTCGTGTACTGCCGCACACGACGGGCATTTCCATACCCGCGACCCGACACCATAGTACTGATTCGAAAGGCCCCGCTATGCATGACCTGCTTCCCGGCACATCCCTCGACTCCCTCGCCCGCGTCCGGCACTACGTCAGCCGCGCCATCACCGCCGAAAACCCCACAGGGGCCAAAGGCGCCGGCGGGAAGGCCTCCAGCGCGCTCGGACCGTCACGCAAGGGATCCCCCTGCCTCAACGACATCCCCGCCGGCGCCACCGTCACTCTCGCCGACATCGACGGTCCCGGAGCCATCACCCATATCTGGTTCACCGTCGACGAGAAGACCACGGATGCCGACTGCTTCGTGCTGCGCGACCTCGTCCTGCGCATGTACTGGGATGACGAAACGACGCCCAGCGTCGAGGCGCCGCTGGGCGACTTCTTCTGCTGCGGATTCGCACGCGCCTGCATCGTGAACTCCGCCCCCGTCGCCGTCGTGCCGAACCGCGGCTTCAACTGCTACTGGCATATGCCATTCGCCCGCCACGCACGCATCACCATCGAAAACCAGCACGCCAACCCCATTCCGGCGCTCTTCTACCAGATCGACTACCGCATCGAAGACGAAGCCGTCGCGCAAGCCGCCGAATCAGGCGAACTGACGTACTTCCACGCGCAATGGCGTCGACAGCCGATCACCGATCTCGGCCACGACTACGTCGTCCTCGACGGCGTGCACGGCCGCGGCCACTACGTGGGCACCTACCTGGCGCTCTCCACGCTGGAACGCTACTGGTGGGGTGAAGGCGAGATGAAGTTCTACATCGACGGTGACGAGGAGTACCCGACCATCTGCGGCACCGGCACCGAGGACTACTTCGGCGGGTCCTGGAGCTTCGCCCGTCAGGAACACGGCCGCACCGTCGAACAGACCTACTGCACCCCCTACCTGGGCTACCCGTACTACTCGCGCCACGACACGCTCATCCACAACGACTACCACAACGACGACGTGCCCCCGCAACGCGGCTTCTACCGCTGGCACATCCCCGACCCGATCACGTTCCACCACGACCTGAAAGTCACCCTCCAGCAGATCGGCGTCGGCCACCGCGGCCTGTTCGAACGCCGCGACGATGTGACCACCGTCGCCTACTGGTACCAGACCGCCGGCCACACGCCCTTCCCCGCGCTGCCGCCGGCAAGCGAACGCTGGCCGCGCTGAGCTATCGTATGACAGTAGGGGCGGCGGGCCCGCGGCACGACAAGGCCGTCGCCCGTCGCCCCGAATAACCTATTAGACTGGCACCTGAGGATTTGTGGAACGCCGACAGTCAAGGGCAGACGACGGCGTACGGGAGTGGCGCGACCATGCGCCCAGGAAGGAGGCTGATCGTGGCAGGCATGCGTGACGTGGCCAAGAAGGCCGGTGTCTCGCTGAGCACCGTATCCCTAGTGGTGAACAGCACCGGATACGTGTCCGACGACATGCGAGGACGCGTCGAAAACGCGATGAAGGAACTCAACTACATCCCCAACGAGCTCGCCCGCAACCTCTACCACGGGCGTACCGGTCTCGCCGGCGTCATCGTGCCCACCATCATCCACCCGTTCTTCGCATCCATGCTCGCCGCACTCCACCGCGCCCTGTCGGAACGCGGCATCCGCATCATGGTGTGCTCCACCGCAGACGGCGACAACGGCGAAACCGAATACATCAACATGCTGCGACGCCGCATGATGGACGGCATCATCATGGCCGCCCACACCGACCATTCCCCCGACTACTGGACATCCATCGGCCGGCCCATCGTCGCCTTCGACCGCTACCTTGGCGCCGGCATCCCCTCCGTCAGCTCCGACCACGACGAAGGCGGCCGCATCATAGCCGAACATCTCATCGCCACCGGTGCCACCCACGTCGTATCCCTCGGCGGTCCACTCGAACAGTTCATCGACTACGGCGGCGGCATGGGCACCACATTCCCCACCGTTCGCTTCCACGCCGCACTCGAAGGACTGCTCAACGACGCCGGCGTCGCCTACGACTATATCGAAGCTGGCGAGGTCTCCCGGCTGAACCATCAACGCGACGTCGCCCTGTCCGTACTCGACCGGTACCCCGACGCCGACGCCATCGTCGGCTCCGACTACATCATCTCCTACTGTCTTCAGGATGCGCTCCGGCGCGGCAGACACGTCCCCGACGACATCCAACTCGTCTCCTACGACGGCACCATCGCCGCCGACATGGCCGGCATGCGCCTGACCAGCGTCCGGCAGGACTTCACGGCGCTCGCCGAGAAACTCGTCGAACGACTCATGCAATCCTATGAGGCGTCCGACGGCAAACTCGACGCGACACAGGCAGGCGTCATCACCACCGACGCGGATACCGCCTCGCCTCGTGACGTGGCCGAGGCGATGGACCTCATCCCGGTACGATTCATCGCCGGCGAGACTACCCGGCCGACGCCGGTGGCGTGACACCAGCTCAGCCTCCGCCCCGCGCTCCGAAGGCACCCCATCGACGGGTGCCAACGACGGCACCGGGACAATCCCGACGTCGTCGTATTCTGAACGCGACTACACGAATCGCCCGTACGCGCCGAAGCATGCGCGTACGGGCGATTCGTCGTATCCGACGTCCCGACGGCGGCCTGTGCGGCCGCACGCCGGCCATCAACGTCAGCGAACCACGTCAGGAAGAAACGAGATGACAGAAGAGAAGCCCAACGAACCGACCCCCACCCCGCCGCCGCTGCCCGGCCAATACTTCGTGCGCCCCGGCATCGACGACCGGCCCGACTATGAGAAGGCGCTCAGCCCCGAAGACAAGGCAGCCGTCGCGCGCCTCGCCGTGCCGCTGCGCCGCCGCGCCCCCGAACGCGCCGCCGCCCAAGCATCCACCCAGTCCGCGAAACTGTCCGCATCCGGTTCGCCGGCCGCCGCCGCCGCAGCCGTCGACACCGCCATCCCCGACATGGCATCCGCATTCCTCGACATGCGCGACCCGATGACCGCCGCCGACGGCACCCGCCCCGACACTGGCCAGGTGCGCCGCCTCACTTGGGGGTTCGCGCTCGCCGCACTGCTGCGCACCATCCCGTGGATCATGCTCAACATGCTGCTGCTGCCAGTCCTCATCGACCGCGTCGCAGGCAACGCCGGCGACTGGGCGCAGCGTTGCGCCGCCGACAATGACGTGACCCGCGCGGTCGGCGCGTCGGCGACATCGTCGGCGTCTGCATCGACACTTGTCGGCGTCTCTTCGGCGATGCCGCTCGCCATCGTCGTGACCCTCGGCTGCGTGGGCGCACTGTTCGCCAACGCGCTTGTCTCCATCTGGTCCGACGGCACCCGCACCACCATCGGCCGACGTACGCCGTGGATCATCGCCGGCGGCATCATCTGCGCGCTCGACACGCTCATCCTCGGCGCGATGGGTGCCACGGCCGGTATCGCGCTCTTCTGGATCGTCATGCAGTTCGGCTACGCCATGATCGCCACTCCGCTCGCCGCCGCGTTCGCCGAACGCCTGCCCGACAAGTTCCGCGAGCGCAGTATGCGTTGGCGTGGCGTGGGCCTGATGCTCGGCCAGGCGTTGGGTGTGGTGCTCGCCGCGGCCGGACTGGTGGTCGATACGGATGGTGGCCTGGCGTTCCGCGTGTGCGCGGTGATGTTCGTGGTGTGCGCTGCGACGGTGGTGCTGGTGCTGCCGCGCGAGCGTTCAAGCCGGTACGATCCGGCTCTGCGGTTCACTGGCGAGGCGTTTTCGGCGCAGTTCCGCGCACCCAAGGATGCGCCGCGGTTCGTTCTGGCGTTCTGGGCGCGTCTGGCGATGATGACCGGCGTGGGATTCATGACGGTGTTCCTGTGGATGATCGTGCGCCATGGCATCGTCGACCCGTCGCGCTGCGATGCGGGGACGTCGGGCGATGTCGTCGCGTCGGTTTCCGCGGTGACGTCCACGGCGGGCGTGATGGCGATGATGGCGGTGGCCACGCTCGTCGGTTCGGCTTTGGCGGCCGCGATCGCCGGCCGTCTGGCGGACCGTGTGGAGGATGCGCGTCGCGGTGCCGTGCCGGCGATGGTCGCGTATGCGGCGGTGGCGCTGCTGCCGTGGCTGGTTCCGGCGGTGTGGTCGATGGTCGTGTTCGCGTTCGTGTCCGGCCTGGCTCTTGGTGTGTATGACGTGTTCGCGCAGACGCTGGTGATGGAGTCGCTGCCGGATCCGCGCAATGCGGGTCATGATCTGGGCGTGTACGACATCGCCAACGTGGTTGCGCCGGCGCTTGCCGCGGTGGTCGGCGCGGCCGTGGCGGTCGTGGCCGGGTTCACGGCGCTGCCGGTCGCCGCGTGCGTGGCGGCGCTGGCGGCGGTCGGCCCGACGCTGGCGTTGCACGACTGACGGCTGGTCTGGCTGGTCTGGCTGGCTGGTCTGGCTGGGATCGGGGGAGCGGCCGGTCGGCATGTCCTCGTGGAATGCGTTCACATAGTGAACACTCGCTGGATGTGCCGTCCTGCCGCTCCTATGGTGTGGGCTCAGTCGGGCGATATGGCCCGGTGCGTACGTTTCGATATCGGAAGGAGGCTTGCCACGATGACCGGATACTCTGCAGTCAGCCGTGTCGCCGGCGCGTCCCGCGTCGACGCCGTCGCGATGTCCGCACGAATTATCATCCCGTCTTCGTCGGCGGTCTGATTCGGTATTGCAAGCCCTCCCCGCCGGCGAAGGCAGGGATGGCGATTTCTTCGTGGCCCTGCCTTGACGGCGGGGCTTTTTCGTTGCGCACCCACAAGGCCGACGCGACGGAATCGGGTCTCGGAATCAGCGCATAACAGCAACACAGGCAAGGACGGCCGGTCGGCATGACCGTCGGCATCCGTAATACGAGAGAGAAACCCCATGACATCCGTCAACACCACCGCCGGCACGAGCGCTGCCGGCAAGGCGCAGGAGCTGGTCCGCGACTCGGTCAAGACCGTGATCGCCGCGTCCATGGTCGGCACCGCCATCGAATTCTACGACTTCTACGCGTACGGCACCGCCGCGGCGAACTACTTCCCGCACCTGTTCTTCTCCGACACCACCAATCCGACCGTCGCACTGCTCATGAGCCTGCTGACGTTCGCCGTCGCGTTCATCGCCCGCCCGGTCGGCTCGCTGATCTTCGGCCATTTCGGCGACCGTATGGGCCGCAAGGCCACGCTCGTCGTCTCCCTGATGACGATGGGCGTCGCCACGTTCCTCATCGGATGCCTGCCCACCTACGACACGTGGGGACTGGCCGCCGTCGCACTGCTGTGCCTGTGCCGGTTCGCGCAGGGCATCGGCCTGGGCGGCGAATGGTCGGGCGCGGCGCTCGTCGCCACCGAGAACGCGCCGGAAGGCAAGCGCGCGCTCTACGGCTCGTTCCCCGAACTGGGCGCGCCGATCGGCTTCTTCCTGTCCAACGGCACGTACTTCCTGCTGGAGACGTTCAACGACGACGCGGCCATGCTCGCCTGGGGTTGGCGCGTGCCGTTCCTGCTGAGCGCCGTGCTCGTCATCGTCGGCCTCGTCGTGCGAGTCCACATGGAGGAGACGCCGATCTTCCGCATGGCCCAGGAGCAGAAGAAGGTCGTCAAGGCGCCGCTCGTCGAAGTGTTCCGCAAGAGCTGGAAGGAAGTCCTGCAGGCCACGTTCCTCGTCGCCGTCACCTACACGCTGTTCTACACGCTCGCCACCTGGTCGCTCGCCTGGGGCACCAAGACCGCCGAACAGGGCGGCGGCGACCTCGGCTTCACCAATCAGGAGTATCTGCTCATGCTGATGCTCGCCGTGTGCGTGTTCGCCGCGTTCATCGTCATCTCGTGCGTCAACGCCGACAAGTGGGGCCGCAAGCGCGTGATCATCACCTCGTCGTGCCTGCTCGTCGTGTTCGCCGCGCTGTTCCCGTTCCTGCTCAACGGCCAGATCGTGGGCCAGCGCAACTTCCTCGCCAACATGGTGTTCCTGTGCGTCGGCTTCGCGCTCATGGGCACCGCGTTCGGCCCGATCGGCGCGTTCCTGCCCGAACTGTTCGACGCGAACGTGCGCTACTCCGGCTCCGGCATCGGCTACAACCTCGCCGCAATCGTCGGCGCCGCGTTCGTGCCGACCATCGCCACCTGGCTGTCGAGCAACTGGGGCGTGCACTCCGTGGGCCTCTACCTCGGCGTGATGGCCGTGTGCTGCCTTGTGGCCGTGGTCACCTGCCGCGAGACCAAGGACGTCGACTTCACCAAGTGAGGCCGCCGGGCGGGCCGTTCCCCACGGACGCCCCGCCCATCATCCTCGCATCATGATCGAGGATTCACCATGTGGACACGGGAGACCGTGTCCGGAGAAGCAGGACTAGAACTGCTTCGCAGAAGGGGATGACTTCTCCACGGGGGACATGATCCGCCGCGTCGGAGCCGTCCGCAATCAACGGGATTGCCGGACGCAGGTAGTGTGCATGCGCTCGACATCGAACGACACAGCCGGTGATCCGGCGGCCGGACCATCCGGCGGAAAACATGAAGGAGCGCCAATCATGGCAGCAACGATCTGGTACGAGAACGACGCCGACCTCGCCGTGTTCAACGGCAAGAAGGTCGCCATCCTGGGCTACGGCTCGCAGGGCCACGCGCACGCGCTGAACCTGCGCGACTCCGGCGTGGACGTCGTCGTCGGCCTGCGCCCGACCTCCAAGTCGGTGGAATTCGCCAAGGAGCAGGGCCTTGAGGTCAAGCCGGTCGCCGAAGCCGTCGCCGAAGCCGACGTCGTGATGATCCTGCTGCCGGACCAGTACCAGGCCAAGGTCTACAACGAGGAGGTCGCCCCGAACCTCAAGCCGGGCGCCGCCCTGGCCTTCGCCCACGGCTTCAACATCCACTACGGCTACATCAAGCCGTCCGAGGATCATCCGGTGTTCATGGTCGCCCCGAAGGGCCCGGGCCACATCGTCCGCCGCGAGTACGCCGCCGGTCGTGGCGTGCCGGTCGTCGTGGCCGTCGAGCAGGATCCGGACGGCAACACCTGGCCGCTGTGCCTCGCCTACGCCAAGGCTCTGGGCGCGCTGCGCGCCGGCGCCATCAAGACCACGTTCACCGAGGAGACCGAGACCGATCTGTTCGGCGAGCAGAACGTCCTCATGGGCGGCATCAACCACCTGTGCGACATGGGCTTCGACGTGCTGACCGAAGCCGGCTACCAGCCGGAGATCGCCTACTTCGAGGTGTTCCACGAGCTGAAGATGCTGGTCGACCTGGCCAACGAGGGCGGCCTGAACAAGGCCCGCTGGTCCTGCTCCGACACCGCCCAGTACGGCGACTACACCTGCAAGGTGATCAACGAGGAGACCAAGGAGCGCATGAAGTACCAGCTCAAGCGCATCCAGGACGGCTCCTTCGCCAAGGAGTTCATGGACGACCAGGCCGCCGGCGCCCCGCACTTCAAGGAGCTGCAGGAGGAGTACAGCCACCCGCACCTCGAGACCGTGGGCCCGAAGCTGCGCGGCATGTTCTCCTGGAACAACGGCCCGGCCGCCGATGCCGACGAGGCCGAGTCCTTCAACGGCAAGATCGCCCGCACCCAGGTGCAGTGATCCGGTTCCGACCGGGCCTGAGCCGGTCGGATGTCTGATGTGAGGCCGTCGTCCCCTGCGGGACGACGGCCTTTCGTCATAGGTGGGGCCCGGTCCGGCCGGGTTTGGGCATTCGGGGAAGCCTAGGGTGGGGAACACGCCCGGAGTGGTCATACACAAGCGCATATAGGCTCGATTCCGACGGCGTGTCGGCCGGTATCGACTGTTCCGTACGACCACTCCGGGCGTGTCGCAGCGTGGTCGATGTGCCGATGCGTCGGTGCCCGGGTAAGAGAAAAGCCCGGCCGTGGGGCCGGGCTCAAAGGAGAAGAAAGGAAGAGAAGAAGAAGGGTTCAGTTATCGGCCTTTCGACCGTGATTCCCATATAACCGCATGATGTTCAACACGCGATGGGCGCCAGCTGGGAAAACCATGGGAATCGCGTATCGGTTCGGTGCAGGGCTTGGGGAGTCCTCCCGGAGGCAAAAGAAAAGCCCGGGGAGTCCGGGCTTTGAGAGAGAAGAGAAGGAAGAGAGAAGAAGGTTAAGTTATATCGGTCTTGCGACCTGATACACAGTTAACCGCCCCATGTTGGGCAAACCGTGCGTGTTGTCTGGGAATTGCATGGGAAACCGTCTTTTCCACTCCCTCCCGGACTCACTCGCCGAGCAGCCCCAGCTCCTTAAGCTTGCGTTGGATGTCCGTCGCTGACGGCTCCACCTGGAACGCGCCATCGGAGTACAGCAGCACCGGGATGTGCTTCTGGCCGCTGATCTCCACGGCCTTCTCCGCGGCGCCCTCCTCGCTCTCCAGATCATGCCACACGTACTCCGCACCGAAGCGGTTCAGCGCATCCTTCGCACGGCGGCAGTCGCCGCACCAGTCGGCACCATACACGTCCACTGCCATAAGGCTCCTTTCCTCGGCCGCCACACGGGCGGCAACGTCACCATAATGTCCGTTCCACTGTCTCACGCCGCCGCCGCGCCACGCCCGGCGACACGCTCAGGGCGTAGGCCGCCCGTGACTCCGGCCACGATTCGATGCCGTCGGCACGTTGTCATCTCCCGGCGGCGGCAGAAGCGGAGAATCCAGGCGATAGGGTTTCCGACGTGGTTTCGCCCGCACCTACATGGGGCACCGTCCAGGGCATGCCGGTGTCGGCACCCATCCGAGTCCGCTGGAGCTGCCGCATCGGCGCCTCCCTACTGTCGCGCCGATGCTGGAGATACGATTCGTCCCGCCCGCGACTACGGTAAGGCATCATGTCATGCACCACGATTCTCATCGGCAGGAACGCCAGCTACGACGGCTCGACCATCATCGCCCGCGACGACGACTCCGGATCGGGCCGCTACGATCCCAAACGGCTCGTCGCCATCGCGCCCGCAGACCAGCCGCGACACTACCGCAGCGTGCTCAGCCACGTCGAAATCGACCTGCCGGACAACCCATGCCGGTACACGATCGCACCCAACGTGCTGCCCAACCGCGGCGTGCTCGCCGAAGCCGGCGCCAACGAACACAACGTGGCGATGAGCGCCACCGAAACGATCGCCGTCAACGAGCGCGTGCTCGCCGCCGACCCGCTCGTCGAACTGCAGCCGGCGGTCGGCGAACCGGGCGACCCGGACCATCGTCCCGAACAGCCGGGCGGCATCGGCGAGGAGGACATCATCACGCTCGTCCTGCCATACGTGACGACCGCGCGCGAAGGCGTCGCACGGCTCGGCGAACTGCTGGAAACATACGGCACGTACGAGTCGAACGGCGTCATCATCTCGGACGTGGACGAAATCTGGTACGTGGAGACGATCGGCGGGCATCATTGGATTGCCCGCCGCGTGCCCGACGACTGCTACGCGACCATCCCCAACCAGCTGGGCATTGACTCGTTCGATCTGGCCGACGCGTTCGGCGAGCGCCGCGAGCACCTGTGCAGCGCCGACCTGCCCGAGTTCATGGCGCGGCATCATCTCGACCGGACGGTGGGCGCGGGGGCGGCGGTGACGGCCGGCGCGGCGGTGTCGACCCGCTTCAACCCGCGGCTCGCGTTCGGTACGAGCACGTCGAAGGATCACATCTACAACACGCCGCGCGCATGGTACATGCAGCGGCATCTCAACCCGAGCGAGGATTGGGATTCGCCGGCGGCCCGCTACACGCCGTCGTCGGACGACATCCCGTGGTGCCGCGTGCCTGAGGCGAAGGTGACGATCGAGGACGTGGATTTTCTGATGTCGTCGCATTTCGAGGGCACGCCGTACGACCCGTATGGCACGCTCGGCACGCCCGAATCGCGGCATCGTTACCGTCCGATCGGCGTGAACCGGACCGGCCACATGGTCGCGATCCAGTTGCGGCCGTATGCGGCGGCGGACCATCGTGCGGTGATGTGGACGTCGTTCGGGTCGGGGCCGTTCACCGCGGTCGCGCCGTTCTACGCGAACGTGGACGGCACGCCCGCCTACCTGCGTGACACGACGCCGATCGTGTCGACCGACAACCTGTATTGGACGAACCGTCTGATTGCGGTGATCGCCGACGCGCACTGGTTCGAGACGAACAACGCGGTCGAAGGATACGCGGAGGGCGTGCGCGCGTTCGGGCATCGGCTGGTGGAGCGGACCGATGCGCTGCTGGACGGCTGCGGTGATGGCGTGGCCTGCCGTGACGGGGCCGCGGCCGATCGCGCTACCGCTCGCGCGGCCGGCGAGCCGACGTCGTGCGTACTGGAGCGGGCGAACGACGAAATGGCCGACTATCTGCGCGAGCATACGACGAAGCTGCTCAACGACGTGCTGTACACATCGAGCAACCTGATGCACAACTCGTTCGCGATGTCCGACCGCTGGGTGTGAGCGGGGCAGGTGTCGGATTCGGTCTCATGATTACCCCGCTGAGGGATGCTGAATGGGGTCGATGTGCGGGTTGCTCTCATGGATGCCCCGCTGAGGTAGTGCGAGCGTGGCGCCTGTATGAGTAGCTCTCATGATTACCCCGCTGAAGGCGTGTAAGCGGGGTGGCCGAGAGAGCGGCTCACGCTGAAACCCCACTGAACATATCGGAGCGGGGTATCCGTGTGAGTGAAACACATGGATGCCCCGCTCCGTGGTCGGGTTTCGGCAGGGATCCTTCGGTCCGGCCGAAACCCGACCGGTCGGTAGCGGCCTAGTTGAAGCCGACGACGCGTTCGGCGATACGGTAGCCCCATCGGACGATGCAACGGCCGGCCGAACCGGGCAGGTTGATCGCGCGCGACATGATCTGCCGGCGCACGTCGCGGCCGATCGTCTCGGAATGCGCGGCGATATCCGCCCACAGGCGGCGCTTCTTCTCGTAGTTCGTCTTGTCGCGCGACAGGATCAGGAACACGGATGTGACGCAGCTTTCGATGGTGAGGAAGTGGATCATGTAGCGGTACAGGCCGGCGGGCACGGTGTCGGGTTCCGGTGTCGCGTCGAGCATGCAGCGGTTGACGTGGATCAGCTGGTCGACGCGGCGGATCATCACGTCGGTCTGCACGCTCTGGCCTTCGCGGCCGATGAAATAGTGGTAGAACGGCATGTCGAGGTACATCATCGTGCGTACCTGCGTGAACGGCTGGTACGCGTAGATGAAATCGACGTAGAACGTGTGCTCGGGCAGTTGCATGCCGGAACGGCGCACCACGTCGGTGCGGAACGTCAGCGCGTGCATGAGGATGTATTCGGCCAGGCCGAAGCGGCCCAGATCATCCCAGGTGAGCACCACGCCCGGTTTCATCGCGCGGCGGAAGTTGACGACGTGCTTGCGACGCTTGCCGACCTTGTCGTACACGTAGTTGCTGACGACCATGTCGACGGGCTCGTCGGACGCGGCCTGGGCGCGCAGCGTGTCCATCATTATGTTGATGGCCTGCGGGTCGATCCAATCGTCCGCGTCCACGACCTTCACGTACAGGCCGCGCGCGTTGGCGATGCCGGTGTTGACCGCGCCGCCGTGCCCCTTGTTCGGCTGGTGGATCGCGCGCACGCGGCCCTTCCAGCGGCGTTCGTACTCGTCGGCGAGCGCCGGGGTGGAGTCGGAGGATCCGTCGTCGACGATGAGGACTTCGATGTCGCTGGTGTCCTTGGCGCTCATCAGCGACGAGATGCAGCGTTCCAGATACGTTTCCATGTTGTATGCGGGCACGACGAACGTCAGTGTTGTGGCCGTGGTCTGGTTCATGTTCTCCTCGTTGCCTTCCGCGGGTGCCGTGTCGCGTCGCGTGCGGGGCGCCCTATGCGTATGACTCGTTCCTGATTCTCCGTCGCCGTGTGCGTTCCGCCGCGGCGTCCAGTTCAAACCTAGCACTGCGGGCGCACGTCGGGTAGGGGGAACGGCACGTTCTGCACGCGTGCGTTCACGAATGGTCGGTGGTGCTTTCCGACGGGGTCGGTAGGGGTGCGTCCGCGGTGGTGTCGCCGGCATCGTCATCGGCATCGTTGTGGCCGACGGTTTTGGCGGCGACGGCGCGCGCCTTGCGGCTCTCGAACCGCAGCGTCGGCTTGGAGTCAAGGCGGGACAGGCCGTGCCAGGCGAGGTCGACGATATAGGCGGCGAGCTGCTCCTTGCTGACCTTGGGACGGTCGGCCCAGTACTGGCCGGTGAACACGGTCATGCCGACGAGCATCTGCGCGTAGTACGGCACGCCCTTGACGGACAGTTTCTGCCGTTTGAACGAGGCGGTGAGCAGGTCCTCGACGCGCATGCTGATGTCGCCCAGCAGCGAGTTGAACGAGCCGGCCGGGTCGGTGCTGGGCGAGTCGCGTACGAGCACCTGGAAGCCGTCCGCATTCTGTTCGATGTAGGTGAGCAGCGCGAGCGCGGTGCGTTCGACGATCTGACGCGGATGGACGCCCGGATCGGCGAGCGTGGCGGTGAGCGCGCCGGTCAGCGCCTGCATCTCCCGGTCGACGATGACCGCGTACAGGCCCTCCTTGCCGCCGAAATGCTCGTAGACGATCGGCTTGCTGACCTTGGCGGTGGAGGCGATCTCCTCGACGCTGACCGCCTCGAACCCCTTGGCGGCGAACAGGGCGCGCCCGACCTGGATGAGCTGTTCGCGGCGTTGGAGCGATGTCATGCGTGAAGTATTGGCCATGCGTCCCAGTGTAGTGGGTGGCTTCCGGCCGGCCGCGAACCCGTCCGCCGTCGCGTCGGCGGCGCTCGCGGGCGTCGATGGCTACTGTCCGTTGCGGTTCATAGGGTGGAGGGCATGGAACCAATCGTGATCATTGGCATCGTGGCCGTCATTGCGGTCGTTGCCGTCGCCCTGATCGTCTGGGGCGTGATGAAGCATCGCTCCGATGCCGCCGCATCGGCGTCGTCGGAATCCCTGCCGCAGTCGGACGGATCGCCGTCCGCCGGCGCGTCCGCCGTCAAGCCGGCCGAGCCGGCCGATGCCGCCGTGTCGTCACCGGCGTCGGCTGTCGTCGCATCATCGGATGAGTCGACCGCGGCCGTGGAGTCGGCCGTCGAGCCGACTTCGACTGCCGAACCCGCCGCGTCCGCGCCGCGTAAGGAGACGCCGGAATCGGCGACGTCGCGCATCCAACGGCTCAAGGCGAAGCTTGCCCGCAGCGCCAACCCGTTCGGCCGTGCCCTGTTCGACATCCTCGCCAAGGACAAGCTGACCGAAGCCGACTGGGAGGACGTCGAGGACACGCTGCTGCTGGCCGACGTGGGTGCCGAAGCGAGCGAACGGCTCGTCGACGAGCTGCGACGCGACGCGCGCGTCACCGGCGAATCCGACCCGGAGCAGGTGCGCGCCGCCCTGCGCGAACGCCTGCTCGACCTGGTCGGACGCGACACGGACCGTCGTCTCAACGCCGACAGGGACGGTGCGAACCGTCCGTCGGTCATCATCATGGTCGGTGTCAACGGCACCGGCAAGACCACGACGGCCGGCAAGCTGGCGCGCCTGTTCGTCGCCGACGGCCGCAGCGTCATGCTCGGCGCGGCCGACACGTTCCGCGCGGCCGCCGCCGACCAGCTGGAGACGTGGGGCGCGAAGGTCGACGTGCCGGTCGTGCGCAGCGACAAGGACGGCGCCGACCCGGCGTCCGTCGCGTTCGAGGCGAGCGCCAAGGCCAAGGAGGCCGGCAGCGACGTGCTCATCATCGACACGGCGGGCCGTCTGCAGAACAAGGCGAACCTGATGGACGAGCTGGGCAAGATCCGCCGCGTCACCGAGAAGAACCTGCCGGTCGACGAGGTGCTGCTCGTGCTCGACGCGACCACCGGCCAGAACGGCATGACCCAGGCGAAGGTGTTCGCCGAGGCGATCGGCATCACCGGCGTGGTGCTCTCCAAGCTCGACGGGTCCGCCAAGGGCGGCATCGTCATCTCCGTGCAGCAGGCGCTGGGCGTGCCCGTCAAGCTGGTGGGACTGGGCGAAGGCCCCGACGATCTGGCCCCGTTCGACCCGGAAGGGTTCGTCGACGGCATCCTCGCGTGAGGTCGCGGCCGGCCCGCGCCGCCCGGTGCCGCGGCCGGCCGTACCGGACCGCGCACCGGACCGCGCGCCGGTTTACAATCGCGTAACCTCACGTAACCTGATGAACACGCGACGGGCGTTCCATGACGAATCGGAGGGGCCGCCGCCGCGGAACCCCGTCAACCGCGCCGCCCGCCCGACCGTCGGGCCGCGGCGCACGCACATACCGAACAGAGGGAGGCAGGTATGGATACCGGAAACGCCGCATGGATGCTCACATCAGCGGCCCTCGTATTCCTCATGACGCCCGGCGTGGCGTTCTTCTACGGCGGCATGGTCCGCGCCAAGGCCGTGCTCAACATGCTCATGCTGGAGGCCGGCGCGATCGCCGTCACCGCGATCATCTGGGTCCTGTGGGGCTGGTCGGTCGCGTACGCCGGCCATTCGATCGGCGGCATCTTCGGCGACCCCGCCACCGGATTCCTGCTCAAGGATTCGATGGTCGCCCACAACGGAGTATACACCGCCGCCGACACGACCGGCGGCTATCCGGGCAGCATCGACGTCGCCTTCCAGGCCACGTTCGCGATGATCACCGTCGGCTTGATCTGCGGTGCGCTCGCCGAACGCATCAAATATTCGACGTGGATGATCTTCGTGGCCCTGTGGGTCACGTTCGACTACGGTCCGATGGCGCACATGGTGTGGAACGGCGGCCTGCTGTCGGCCGACGGCGCGATCTCGCAGGCGCTGGGCGCCGCCGCGCACGACTTCGCCGGCGGCACCGTCGTGCACATCAACGCGGCCATGGCGGCGCTCGTGATCGTGCTCATCATCGGCCGGCGCAAGGGCTTCGGCACGCAGCCGTTCCGCCCGCACAACGTGCCGTTCGTGATGCTCGGCGCGTTCCTCCTGTGGTTCGGCTGGTTCGGCTTCAACGCCGGCTCCGCGTTCGGCGCGAACGGCACCGCCGGCTACACGTGGGTGAGCACCAGCGTCGCCGCCGCGGCCGCGATGCTCGCCTGGGGCTTCACCGAGAGGATCCGCTCCGGCCACTACACGGCCATCGGCGCCGCGTCCGGCATGGTCGCCGGCCTCGTGGCCATCACGCCCGCCGCCGACGTCGTCTCCCCGCTGTGGGCGATGGTCATCGGCGCGATCGCCGGCATCGTCACCTGCCTGGCGTGCGGACTCAAGTTCCGCTTCGGCTACGACGATTCGCTCGACGTGGTCGGCGTGCACGGCGTGGGCGGCCTGATCGGCACGCTCCTGGTCGGATTCTTCGGCGAGGGCGTCGGACTGCTCGCCGGCGGCGACTGGCGCCAGCTGGCCGTCCAGGCCATCATCGCGCTCGTCGCGATCCTCTACTCCGGCGTCGTGACCGCGATCATCGCGTTCGCGCTCGAAAAGACCATCGGCTGGCGCGTCAGCGAAGCCCAGGAGATCGGCGGCGTCGACCTGGCCGACCAGGGCGAACGCGCATACGATTTCGCGACGGCCGCCAGCTCCATCCTCAAGGAGGTCAAGTGATGAAGCTCATCACCGCCATCATCCAGCCCCACAAGCTCGACGACGTCAAGGAGGCGCTCGCCGCGGCCGGCGTGCACGGCCTGACCGTGTCCGAGGCGAACGGCTACGGCCGTCAGCGCGGCCACACCGAGGTGTACCGCGGCGCGTCGTACACCGTGGATCTGATTCCCAAGGTGCGCATCGAGGTGCTGTCCGACGACGCGGACGCGGACACGCTCGTGTCCGTGATCGTCAAGTCGGCCGGCTCCGGCACGATCGGCGACGGCAAGGTGTGGGTCATGCCGCTTGATTCGGTGACCCGCGTGCGTACCGGCGAAACCGGTTCCGCCGCGATCTGATTCCGGCGGTCGGACCGGACGGTTTGACCGGTCGCTGACTGTGGTATCCCCGCATCGCATTCCCGTGGTGCGGGGATTGCCATATCCGCATGATCCGGATCGGCCGGCATGCCGCTCCTCACGGGATGCGGCTGCGGATGATGCCGAAACCGGGGACGGCGGCCGATCCGGCGGCGGTCGCCTTGGGATTCGTGGTGATTGGGGTAATTCATACCCTAGGATTCGTGTATATTTCGACAATCCTTACCCTAGGATTCGTGTAGATTCTGACTTTTATACCCTAGGATTCGTGTAAATCAGTTCGGGAAAACATTGACGTTGCAACGATTCTGGGGATTAGCGGCGGAAGGGTGATAACAGCCGTCTCTCCGAGGGCATGCGGTGTATGAGTGTTTCTACCCGCTGCTGTGCATGGCGCACTGCCTGTGAGCATCGGAGCCGCGTGACCGGAGTCCGAGAATCACCGGGTTCCTCGGAGCGAGGTCACACAACCGGAATGATTGGCGTGAGCGCAGTCCGAGTCTCGTTAGGTTCCTCGGAGCGAGGTCACGCGGGTGGAGCGGCGGAAGGGCCAGAATCCGGGTCAGACGCGCATCCAGCGGTCGGAGCGGGCGCGCAGGCCGTCGAACAGGGCGCGGATGCCGACGAACAGGACGTTGATCGCGATCCACAGGACCGCGGTGCGGGCCGTATCGGAGACGATCAGCGTGCCGTCAAGGCGGTCGATGAGCATCAGCGCCGGCAGGTAGACGGCGGTCGTGACGGCGCAGCCGAACGCCAGATACCGGTAGTCGCCGGCGCCGATCAGGATGCCGTCCAACGCCCACATCCAGCCGCCGAGCGGCAGGAACACGGCGAGCGTCACCATGCCGACGACGATCAGCCGCTGCACGTCCGGCGACGGGCTGAACAGGGGAGCGGCCAGCGAGCCGACGACGGCCATCATCACGCCGATCGCGACGCCGCCGAACAGGCCGGCACGCGACGCGGTGCGCGTCATCATGCGCGCCGCGTCGCGCCGGCCCGCACCCAATTCGGCGGCGACGAGCGTCTGCCCGGCGATGCCGATCGCATCAAGCATGTTGATGGCGAGATTCCACCCCGAATTGACCGCCTGATAGCCGGCCAGCACCGTCACGCCCATATGCGTGGCGAGCACGACCGTGCCGACCATCGACGCGCGCAACGCGAGCGTGCGCACGAACAACGGCATCCCGTCGCCGGCCGAACGCAGGATGCCGCGCGGCCGCGGCCGCCACGACGCGCCGTCGGCCGCCGACCACAGCAGCGCGGGCACGACGAGGAACACGCCCATCGCCCACTGTGCGACCAGCGTCGCCGCGCCCGACCCGGCCACGCCCCAGCCGAACCCGAACACGAACAGCAGGTCGAGCACCGTGTTGACGGCCGCGCCGAACACGGCCGCCACCAGCGTGACCCGCACCTTCTGCAATCCGCGGAAGATGCCGTTCGCCGCATACACGAGCAGCATGCCCGGCAGTCCGAACACGATCGCACGCAGATAGGCGACCGCGTTCGCCAGCACGTCGCCGCGGGCGCCCATCGCCCGGCACAACGGCTCCGCGCCGGCGAACAGCGCCGCCGACACGACCAGGCCGATGCCCAACGCCAGCCACAGGCCGTCGATGCCCGCCTCCAATCCCTCGCGGCGGCGGCCGGCGCCGATCAGCCGCGCGACCTGCGACGTGGTGCCGTACGCGAGGAACACGCACAGGCCCACCGTGGTCAGCACGATCGTCGAGCCGACCGACAGGCCGGCGAGCGCCGCGTCGCCGACATGCCCGACGATGGCCGTGTCGATGA
Source organism: Bifidobacterium samirii (assembly GCF_003952945.1). Classification (GTDB taxonomy): domain Bacteria; phylum Actinomycetota; class Actinomycetes; order Actinomycetales; family Bifidobacteriaceae; genus Bifidobacterium; species Bifidobacterium samirii. Next base: position 26,619 of record NZ_QXGK01000019.1, on the reverse strand, counting down.
GGATGAACGCGGGTTCGGCGATGAGCTGGCCGAACGTGGGTATGGCGAGCGCGAGGATGCGCCGGTTGACGGCGGGGGCGGCTGTGGCCGGGGCGGCGGTCGCGTCGTGCCGGCGATCGCCGGGATGCTGGTTGGTTGAAGTCACCCGTCCTACGCTACCGGCAGGCGGGTGCAGACGGTGCGGCTGGGGCTGATGCGGGGGATGGGCGCACCAGCAGTCGTGTCCGCATATGCGAGAGCGGGCCCTCGTCGGATGACGTGGGCCCGCTCAGGGGTCGGGGCGGCGGTCCGCCCGGTCGGGTGGTGTGCGGTACGGGGATCATCCCGTCGCGCACGCCACCTGCGGGGAACGCGCCGACCGGGTCAGGCGCGGCGGCGGCGCAGGACCGTCGCGCCGGCGCCCAGGAGGGCGGCGGCGAGGGCGAGTCCGGCGACCGCGGCGACGTCGGCGCCGGTGTCGGCGGTGCCGCTGCCCGGCTTGGCCGGCTTGCCGGGCTTGGTGCCGGTGCCGTCGGTGGCGCCGCCCGGCTGGCCGCCCTGGCCCGGCTTATCGTCGCCGGTGCCCTCGGACGGGGTCTTGGGCTGGAGCGCCTTGATCGCCGCTTCCAGGGCCGCGGCGTAGCCGTCGACGACGTCCTGTTCGGCGGCGGTCTTGCCGCGTTCGATGCCGTCGATGACCTTCCGGAGCGCGGCAACGGACTCGTCGGTGTAGCCGCTCAGATCGCCGGGCACGAGGCCGAGCAGACGATCGACCTCGGTGTAGTCGGCTTCGGTGTGGGCGAGATTCGACACGGCGGTCTCGTACGCGGTCTTCGCCGTCTCGTAGTCGGCGAGCGCGACGCCCCGGTCGCCCTGCGCGGCGAGGGCGCGCAGCGCGTCGAGGGCCGTCTTGTACGCGGCGTACGAGTCGGCGGTGTAGCGTCCGTCGGCGTTGTCGAGTTCGACGATCGCATCGACGTACTCGGTCATGCCGTCGGCGGCGGGTACGAGCGTGCCGATCGCCTCGCCGATCGCGGCGACGCGCGCGGCGAGCTCGTCGGCGGTGCCGTGGTCGAGGAGCGTGGCGACGCCGACGGTCGTCGGATCGGTCGTCTCGTCATCGTCGTCGGCGATGAGCCGGGCGAGCGCCGCATGGCTGGCGGTCGTGTAGTGCTCGGCCTTGTACCCGCGCGCTTCGGCGACCTTGGCGAGCAGGTCGGCGACGGGGACGAGCGCGGCGCGTGCGTCCTTCATCGCCTGCAGGTTGGCGTCGTTGAGCGCGGCGTCCTGCGCGGCCTTGTCCGCTTCGGCCTTGTCCACGGCGGCGACGAGCGCCGCGTAGCTGGCGGCGGTGTACCTCTGGACGCCGTCGGCGTCCTCGTTGGCGATGGCGCGCATGTCGGCGATGGTCTTATCGAGCAGCGTCGTGTCCGGCTGGTCGGGGCCGGGATCGGGGGTGACGCGTTCGAGGTCGGCCTGGGCCTTGGCGAGCTTGGCGCGCGCGTCGGCCACGTCGGCGGCGGAACCGCTTTCGGCGGCCTTGCGGGCGTCCTTGAGCGCCTTGGCGAACGGCTTCCACGAGTCGGCCGTGTAGTCGGCCTCCGCAAGTCCGGCCGTTTCGGCGATGAGCGCCTTGAGGTCGGCCGCGTTCACCAGCGCGTCGCGGGCCGCCGTGTAGTCGGCGGTCGCGGCCTGGAACTCGGCCGGCTTCCCGTCGCCGGCGAGCAGCCCGTCGATGGCCTGCTTGGCCGCGGCGAGCGTCTCGTAGGAGGCGTCGGTGTAGGCGTCCGGGTCGATCGCGTCGAATTGTTCGACGGCGAGCCTGGCGAGTTCGCTCCGGTAGCTGGAGAACACGAGCGCCTTGCGGGTCTTCTCCACCGTGGCCGTGAGCGTGGCCGCCGCATCCTTGGTGAGGTCGTCGCGCGCGTCGAGCGCGGTGCGCACGGCGGCGACGGCGCTCGCGTAGGGCGCGTACGAGACGGCGGTGTAGTGGTGGTCGTCGTTGCTCAGGGCCTCGTCGGCGAGCGCGCGCAGCGCGTCGACGGTATCGTCGGACGCCTTGGCCTTGGCGTTGGTCGCGGCGGCGGAGAGCGCCTTGCGGGCCGAGTCGAGCGAGACGGTCTCGACCCATGCGCCGGCGTTCACCTTGCGGGCCACGGCGAGCGCCTCGTCGTAGGCGGTGCGCGACGACGCGGTCCAGGACGCGTAGCCGTCGGGCGTGACGTCGGCGAGGACGCCGAGCGCGTCATGCGCGTCGGCGATCGCCTGGTCGTCGCTGGCGGTGGTGAGCGTGACGAGCTGGGCGATCTCGGGGATCTGGTCGCCCCAGACGATGCCGAGGGTCAGCAGCGTCGTGCCGTCGGGCACCTTGAACGCGTTGATGGCCTGGTCGAGCGTGCCGAACTCGATGTCGCGCACCTTGCCGGTGGCGGTGTCGTAGACGGTGCCGATGACGGCGGCGCCGCTGGCCTTGCCCGCGTGGACGAGGCGGAACGAGCGGATGCCGGTGTCGGCGGACATGCGCAGCGTGAGCGTGCCGTCGCCGGCGCTCGGACGCCAGGTGGTCGTCAGGTCGCTGTCGAGCATGAGGCTGGGCGCGTGGCCGCGCTCCTCGACGACGCTCGACTCGAACGCGGCGTTCGATTCGACGGACACGTACGCGCCCTGGTTGACCATAAGCTCGTTGAACGCGAGCGCGCGCTGCGGATAGTCGGCGGTGACGAGCAGACGCAGGTAGCGCACGCCCTCGCCGCCGGCGATGTCGTCCTTGCCGTAGTAGAACACGTTCGGATAGTTGGAATCGGTGCGCTTGGCATCGTCGGCGATGTCGCCGAACGCGGTGGTGCGGTCGGTGTCGGTCACGCCGTCGCCGATCTCGAACGCGTCGGTCCACTCGGTCCCGTCGGCGGACATCTGCACCTTGACGTCGCGGATGTAGTCGAGCTGGGAGTCCTGCGTGTAGATGCGCAGCGACGTCACGTCGATCGGCTGGCCGAGGTCGTAGACGACGCTGTCGCCGGCGTACGGGTTGCCGCCGAACTTGGTGACGGTGGACATGTCGCCGTCGAAGCCGGCGCCGTTGTCGCGCGCGTCGCCCCAGCTGGCCTGGACCTCGATGTCGGAGGAGACGAGCGAGCCGAAGCCGCCGACCGCGTCGAAGTCGAGCGCGAACTCGACGATGCCGGCCGTCGCGGCCTTGCCGGATGCGGCGATCAGGCGCACGTAGCGGGCGGTGTGGCCGGCGAGGTCGGCCGCGTCGTCCGCGTCGGTCCACACGATCGCGTTGTCGGAGTACTGGAGGGTCAGTCCGTCCATGTCGCCCGCGTCGATGCGCGCGCCGGCGATGCGGCGGATGGACGCCAGGTCGAGGCCGATGTAGTCGTTCGGGTCGAGCGTGGCCTCGCCGGCGGAGAGCGCGGCCGACTCATCGGAGAGTTCGGCGGTGAACGGGTGTTGGCCGAGGCTGGTGTACACGGCGGCGAGCGGGTCGCTGGCTGCCGGCGGGACGATGCTGATGCCGCCCACGCGCCACCACACGGCCTTGTCGGCGGTGTTGCGCACGCGCACGTAGCGCGCTTTCTCGTTGCCGGTGACCGTGGTGGTCACGGCGTCGGCGAGACGGCCGAACTCGGTCCAGTGCTCTCCGTCCGCGCTGACCTCGATGACGCCCTGGCTGGGCCGGTCGCCCTGCGCGGACGCGTGGCCGGTGAGCGTGATCTCGCCGATCGGCTTGACGGCGCCCAGATCGACGGTGAAGGATGCGCCGGCGGCGATGCGGTCGCCCGACGGGTCCTTGAGGTAGGCGATCGTGGACGGGTCGCCGTCGATGATCATGGCGGTGGTGCTGCCGTAGGTGGCGACCAGGTTCTGGAGGGTCACGCCGGTGGCCGTGTACGGCTCGTCGGACGTGTCGGCCGGCTTGTTGACGTCGATGCCGCGCACGCCCAGCCACAGGTCGTTGCCGTTGTCGGCGGTGGCGATCAGACGCACGGCGGTCACGTCCGCGATGTTCAGGCCGGTCACCTCGATCGGCTCCTCGGAGCCGCGCGGACGCTCGAACGTGGCGTCCGGCACGTCGGTCCACGTCTCGCCGTCGGCGCTGGTCTGCACCTTGGCATGGTAGAAGTGGTTCTTGCCGCCGTCGAACGCGAAGCGCACCGAGTTGAGCGTGATCGGACGGTTGTAGGAGACGCCCACGTAGTTGCCCTCGTACAGGAAGTTCGGGTTCTGGAACACGGCCGTGGTCGCGTCGTCGCCGTCGAGGATGTCGTCGAGGGAGCCGGTGGACGGGTTGGTGAACACGTCGCTGATGTAGGTGGCGGTCACCACGTTCGGGTCGGCCAGCTCCTGCACCTTGCGCGACAGGGCCGCGTCCATCGCCTTGATGAACGGCACGATGTGCTGCACGCCGACCTCCGCGTACTCCTGATGGTCGACGTAGTACAGGCCGTGCGTGCGCGAACGCGCGTACGCCTGCTGGCCGGCCGAATAGCGGGACATGAGCGTCGCGTCGTCGCCGGAGGCGAGCGCGCGGAACGCGTCGAGGTAGGCGAGCGCCGCCTCGGTGGTGTCGTCCCACGCGTCGATCCACGGGGCGAGCTGCTCGTTGGCGTCCTGCGTGGAGTAGTCCTTGCCGATGTCGCCGAGCATGGTCGTGTCGCCCTGCTCGCGGTAGGTGGCGGCCGCGTCGCGCAGCGTGGTGAATTCGGCGGCGAGGCGGTCGATCATGGTCTCGTCGAGGGTGCCGGCGTCGATGGCCTCGCGGGCCTCGTCGAGGACGGGGGCGAGGTCGACGGACTCCTGGAGCGCGGTGACGCGGCTATCCATGTTCTGGTTGATCATGTGCTTGGACAGTTCGCGCAGCGCGTCGGATGCGGGGGTGGCGACGGCGGAGTTGTGGTCGACGAAGGAGAACGCGTCGTTCCACGCCTGATCGGCCTGTTCGGCGGTGTCCCAGATGTTCCACGAGTAGGCGGCGTTGCCGAAGATCGCGACCTTGCTGGGCTGGGACTGCTGCATCGGGTTGAGGACGATGCCCTGGATCTTGGCCGGGTCGGTGCCCGGGTGCAGGAACGTGGAGTAGCCGCCCATGATGAGGTGGTTCTTGGAGTTGTCGGAGCACGGCCAGTTGATCCACATGTACGGGCCGCGGCCGGCGGTGTTCGTGAACGTGTTCGTGAACGTGTCGCTCACCTCGCCCCAGATGCGGCCGCCGGTCATGACGACCTGCACCTCCTTGGGGAAGTCCGCGAAGTAGGCCTGTCCGTTGCCCATGTACTCCTGCGCGCAGAACGGCAGCGTGGTCTTGAGGTCCGGGTAGGTCTTCTTCATCTCCTTGAGCCAGGCGACCATGTCGGTCAGGGTGCGGTTGTAGTTGGCGGCGCCCACGTTGGCGGCGTCGTCGGCGAGGATCGCGATCTGGCGCACGCCCGCTTCGATGACCTGCGCGAACTTGGCCTGCATGACCTTGAGGTCGGCTTCGTAGTGCTCGTCGGTGTCGTAGCGCAGCGCGTTGTACATGTACGGGTGGAGGGCGAACACGAAGCGCGTCTTGGACGCGTTGCCGGCTTCGGCGAGCGGCTTGATCTTGGTTTCGATCTCCTCGTCGGTGTACAGGGTGCGCCACTGCGCGTTGTGCTTGGGGTCGTCCTTGGGCGCGTAGAAGTACGAGTTGAGCTTGTAGTAGCCGCCCCAGGTCATCAGGTCGATGCGGTCCTGCGTGCTCCACGGGTTGCCGTAGTAGCCTTCGATGAAGCCGCGGCTGACGACGTCGGCGTGGTCGGTGACGGTGAAGTCGCGGATGGTGAGGCTGTCGAGCTGGCCGAACACCTGGTAGAGGGTGGTCAGGCCGTAGAAGCTGGCGTCGGTGTCGGCGCCGAGCACGCTGATGGTGCCGTTGTCGGATTTGAGGAAGTACGCGTCGGTCCGGTCGAACTGCTCGTCGTCGGGATCGTACGCGGCTTCGATGGCCTGTTCCGCGTCGCCGCCCGAATCGTGCACGCCCACGTACACGTTGGTCTTGCCGGCGACGGGCTCGTCGGATTCGGCGACGTCGAGGTCCTTGAGCGCGGCGGTCTCCTCAAGCCGGTCGCGGGTCGCCTCGTCGATCGCGTCGTCGTAGATGACGTTGATGTCTCGAAGGATGTAGTCGCCGTCGCCGTAGACGATCGACTGCGGTTGGGGATAGAGCGTGTATGACGATGACGTGGCCGTCGCGTCCGGCGTCGCCTCGTCGGCGTACGCCGTGGCGGTGCCCGTCGTGACGACGAGTCCGGCCGTCAGGCCCAGCGTGAGCAATCCCCCGATTGCCTTGCGCATGCGGGTTCCTTTCTCTTGATGATGGGGCGGCTCCGGCGGGGTGCGGACGCCCGTGGACGGTCGCGGAAACAGGTGGACGCCCGGCCGTCCCTCCGGCGATGGAGGGACGACCGGGCGGCTCACCGTCCTGCGAAGGATGCGGGCTGCGGCGTCCTCACACGTCGTTCCCGCAGGCCCCGTACGGGAGCGGCTTTACTCCCGTACGAGGCCGGTCTTAGAGGGTCCGCCTGCGGCGGACGATGATGGCCGCCGCGCCGGCGAGGCCGGCCAGCACGGCCGCGCCCGCGATGACGGCGACGTTCGATCCGGTCGATCCGATGACCGGCTTCTTGCCGGTGCTGCCGGTGCCGGGCTTGGACGGCTCCGACGGCTTCGACGGCTGGTCCGGGTCGGTCGGCTTCGACGGGTCGGTCGGCTGGTCCGGGTCCGGCGTGGGGGTCGGGTCCGGGTCGGGCGTCGGATCGGGATCGGGCGTCGGATCCGGATCGGGATCCGGAGTCTCGGCCTTGGCGAGCGCCTTGCGGGCCGCGGTCAGCGTCTTGGCGGCGTCGTCCACGGTCTGCTGGGTGGCGTTCTCGTCGGCGGCGACCTCGCGGGCCTTGGCGAGCGCGGTCTGGTAGGCGGTCCACGAGTCCGTCGTGTAGTCGGATTCGGTCAGGCCGTCCGCCTTGGCGATCTCCGTGTTCAGCGCGGTCTTGTCGACCTCCGGCGTCGGCTCGGGCGTCTCGGCCTTCACCAGCGCCTCGCGGGCCTGGGCGAGCTTGGCGGTCGCGGCGTCCACCTCGGCCTTCGTGGCGTCCTCCTTGGCGGCGACGGCCTTGGCCTCGTCGAGCGCCGCGGCGTATGCGGCCCACGAGTCCGTCGTGTAGTCGGATTCGGTCAGGCCGTCGGCCTTGGCGATCTCGTCGTTCAGCGCGGTCTTGTCGGCCGGTTCCGGCTTCGGGTCGGGCTTCTCGGCCTTCGTGAGCGCCTTGCGGGCCGCGGTCAGCGTCTTGGCGGCGTCGTCCACGGTCTGCTGGGTGGCGTTCTCGTCGGCGGCGACGGCCTTGGCCTCGTCGAGCGCCGCGGCGTACGCGGTCCACGAATCCGTCGTGTAGTCGGACTGCGTGAGGCCGTCGGCCTTGGCGATCTCCGCGTTCAGCGCGGTCTTGTCGGCCGGCTTCGGGGCGGGGGCGTCGGATTCGGCGATCGTGTACGTGGCGCCCTGCTCGGTGTCGAAGACGAGCAGCGTGTCGCCGGCGGCGTTGGTCACGGTGCGGGAGTCGACCGCCGTGCCGTCGGCGGCGGTGACCGCGTAGGCGCGTTCGCCGGCCGCGGTGACCTTGACCGCCGCCTGGCCGCCGTTGCCGGACGTGAGCGTCACCGTGTCGGCCTTGCCGCCGGCCCACGTCACGTCCACGGTGAAGCCGCCGCGCGCCACGAGTCCGCTGACCGAACCGGAGGCCCACGCCTTGGGCAGGGCCGGCAGGATGTTCGTGTAGTTGGCGTACGTGGTGCCGTCGGTGGCGGTGAACGTCGAGTTCGACTGCATGAGCATCTCGTTGACGCCCGACGTGTTGCCGAAGTTGCCGTCGATCTGGAACGGCGGATGCGCGTCGAACAGGTTCGGGTACATCGCCTTGGTGAGCTGCGCCTTGACCAGCTTGTAGGCGTGGTCGCCGTCGCCGGTGCGGGCCCAGGAGTTGATGCGCTGACCCACGCCCCAGCCGGTGGCGTCGTCGCCGCGGGTGGTCAGGGAGACCTTCGCCGCGTCCATGTACTCGGTGTTGTCCACGGTGATCAGGTCGCCGGGGAACAGGCCGAGCAGATGCGACATGTGGCGGTGTCCGGACTGGTAGCCGTCGATGCCGGAGCCGTCGGTGGTCTTGCCGAGCTCGCCCTCGAAGTACCATTCCTTGATCTGCCCGGAGGCGCCCACCTCGATCGGCTTGAGCAGGCTCTTGGCGCACGACCACGAGCGGTTCGCGTCGGCGTCGGTGAACGTGCCGTTCGCGTCGGTGGCCCAGTTGTCGGCCGAGCACTCCTCGATGTCGCCCACCAGGTCGGCGTCCGTGCCGAGCGCGGTCGCCGCCTCGATGGCGTCGTTGAGCATCTGCCAGACGAGCGAGCTCTCATACGTGTTGCCGTCGGTGCCGAGCGGGCCGTGCTCCGGCGAGTAGGCCACGCCGGTGGTCAGACGGGTCGTGCCGTCGGACGCCTTGAGGGCCGCCTTGTGCAGCATGTAGTTCACGTAGAAGTGCGATTCCTCCTTGAGCAGCGGATACACGTGCTCGCGCAGCAGGTCCGTGTCGCCCGTGTACTCGTACGCCTCGTACACGTTCTGCAGCAGCCACGGCATCGCGGCCGGGCTCCAGCCCCACGAGAACGCGTTGCCGGGGGCGGTCCAGCCGTAGGCGGTGTTCTCGGTGTGGGCCATGAAGCCCTCGCCTTCGCCGATCGCCGTGCCGGCGTCGGTGGAGGCGCCCGCATACACGCGCGCGGTCACGCGGCCCGGTTCGACCAGACCCTCGGCGTATTCGATGAGCGGTTCGGCCAGTTCGGCCAGATTGCCCGAATACGTCGGCCAGTAGTTCATCTGCAGGTTGACGTTCATGTGGAAGTCGGAACCCCACGGCGTCGACCCGTTATGACCGTTGTCGGAGGCGGTGGACGACCAGATGCCCTGCAGGTTCGACGGCAGCTGGCTGTTCTCGCGCGACGAGCCGATCGTCAGATAGCGGCCGTACTCGTAGACGAGCGTCTCCAGTTCGCGCTGCTGGGCCGTGGTGGCCGAGCCGTTCTGGTAGGCGCGCAGCAGCTGGTCGGTCGGCAGCGCGCCCTCGTCGGACGCCTTCGACTGGCCCAGGTCGAGCGACACGCGGTCGTACAGGTCGACGTGGTCCTTGAGATGCGCCTGCTTGACCGCGGTGTAGCCCTTGTCGGCGGCGTCCTGGACGGTCGCGGCGACGCGCTCGTCCACCTGCTCGGCGGTCTCGCCGGTGCGGTAGGCGGGATGCTCCTGCTTGTAGTCGGTCGCGGCGGCCACGTACAGCGTGACCGCGGTCGCGCCCTCGATGTGCAGGGACTTGCCGTCCGCGCCGGTCTCGATGGTGCCTTCGCCGCCGTCGGCTACGGCCTTGACGTGCGCATCGTAGCGCAGGCCGTTGTTGCCCAGCGCGCCGGCCACGGTGATCGTGTCGCCGCTGACCGTGGTGGTCTCGCCCTTCTTGGAGAAGCCGGCGTTCGTCGGCATCGACACGGTCAGGTCGAGCGCGCCCTCCTCGCTGGCGGTCAGGCGGGCCACGAGCACGTCGTCCGGGTTGGACGCGAAGTATTCGCGCGTGTACGTGACGCCGTCGCGTTCGAACGAGACGTCCGCCTTGCCCTTCGACAGGTTGAGGTCGCGACGGTAGTTGTCGGCGTCATCGTCGTCGAACGCGTAGTCGATGCGGATGTCGCCCCAGCTCTGGTAGGCGCCCTGTTCGGCGGCGTTCTCGCCGCCGGTGAGGCTGTTGGGGTTCACGGTCCGCACGCCGGTCTCGAGCTGCTTGTTCAGCGCGCGCAGCGTCGCGCCGTTCTGCCCCTTCGACTCGTTGTTGCCGCCGTTGTAGGTGGACGTGCTGCCCGGGCCGCCGGTCCACAGCGTCTCCTCGTTGAAGGTGATGCGCTCGTGGTCGACCTCGCCCCACACGGTGCCGCCGATGCGGCCGTTGCCGACCGGCAGGACCGTCTGCTGCCACTGCTTGGAGTCCGCCGAGGACAGGCCGTTGCCGTCCGCGCCGTTCTTCTGCGTCTTGGAGGCGCTCTGGCGGTACCACATCATGTCGTCGCCGCTGACGTCGCCGTCGCCGCCCTCCTCGACGGGCGCGGTCACGTAGACGTTGAACATGGCGGTGGCCTTCGGATGGTCCGTGGAGGTCACGACGATCGGGTACACGCCGATGCTGTCCTTGCGGAAGGCGGACGCGTCGACGGTGTACTGGTCGGAGGCGAGTTCGGTGGATGTGCCGGTGGTCGCGTCGGTGAGCGTGACCTTCAGACCGTCGGCGGTGAACTCCTCGCCGCGGTCGTAGCGCACCTTGGTCGGGGTGCCGGTGACGGTGAGCACGTACTGTTCCGGTTCGACCTCGACGGTCATGACGGGCGCCATCGAGGCGTCGGCGCCGGCCAGGGTGCCGTTGGCGCCTTCGGAGCTGACGAAGCGCACGTCGATGTTCTTGTCCTCGCCGAGAGCGAGGGTGACGATCTTCTTGCCGTTCTCGAAGCTCCTGCGCACGATGTCGGTCACGTCGAGCGTGACCTTGGTGGTCGCGTCGGCGTTCACGGTCATCTCATCGGCGTACTTGACCGATCCGATCGCGAAGTCGGCGGAGCTGGCGACGAGCGCGCCGTCGGCGGCGGAGTCGAAGTCGGGGCGGGTCGCCCACGTCGCGTCGTCGACCGCGCATTCGGCGGCGCCGTTGGTGCACTTCGTGGTGTCGACGGCGGTCAGATAGACCTTGTCGGTGGTGTTCGCGTCGTGGGTGGCGGCGCCCGCGTAGCCGGCGTAGGTCAGGGTGACGGACGCGCTCCTAGGCGCCTTGTCGTAGGCGGACAGGTCGAAGGAGAGCAGGCCCATCTTGGCGTCGGTGCCGTCGTTGGTGTCGGTGGAGACGAACTTCTCGCCGAAGGTGCCGTGGTCGCCGGTCGGGCGCAGTGCGCCGACGTAGGGCTTGGCGTTCATCTTCTGCGTCTTCTCCGACCCCCATGCCTGCAGCGTGGTGTCGGCGGCGACGCCCAGCGTGCGTTGCTCGGGCGCGGCCGTGACGCTCAGCGTCGGGGCCATCGACGCGTCGGCGCCCTTGAGGCCGCCGGCCGCGCCTTCGAGGCTGACGAAGCGCACGTCGATGTTCCTGTCCTCGCCGAGGGCGAGGGTGACGATCTTGCTGCCGTTCTCGAAGCTCCTGCGCACGATGTCGGTCACGTCGAGCGTGACCTTGGACGTGGCGCCGAGGGTCATGCCGTCGGCGTACTTGACCGCGCCGATGGCGAATTCGCCGGACGTGGCGACGAGCGCGTCGGCGGCGTCGGCGTCGAAGTCGGGACGGTTGGCCCAGGTCGCCTCGTCGGGGGCGCACGACTGCGCGTTGTTGGTGCAGTTCGTGGTGTCCACCGCGGTCACGCGGACCGTGTCGGTGGTGTTCGCGTCGCGGTTGGCGCCCGCATAGCCGGCGTAGGTGAGGGTGAGGATGGCCGAGCTGGGCGCGCGGTCATGGGAGGACAGGTCGAAGGTGAGCAGACCCATCTTGGCGTCGGTCTGGTCGGAGGTGTCGGCGGAGACGAACTTCTCGCCGAAGGTGCCGTGGTCGCCGGTCGGACGCAGCGCGCCGATGTAGGCCTTGGCGTTCATCTTCTGCGTCTTCTCCGTCGACCACGCCTGCAGCGTGGTGTCGGCGGACGCGGTGAGCGTGGCGACGTCGCCGGATGGGGCGTTCCCGGTCTGCATGGCGCCTGCCGGCGCGACCGTCAGCGCCAGCAGCATGCCTGCGGTGCCGCAGGTGGCCACCAGCGTCCTGGTGCGGGACCGGCCCCTATGGGGTCCGTTCATGGGTTCTCTTTTCTCGAAGGATGGATGTCGCGACGATGCGACTGTCGGGGACGGCAAGCACTGCATCGTGCCGTCGTGCGGAAATGGGCGGTGCGAGCGCGCCACCGGCCGGCGGGCCGGAAAGCTCGGTCAACCACATAATGTTAAGGAAGTTTACTAGATGTGTCAAACCGACGTAATGCTGCGCAGGGTCGCTTTCGGGGGTGTGCTGGTCGCCGTGGAGGGCGGTCGCTGGGGGTGATGTGTCCTGCGTTAACATTTCCCGAAGATTCTGCGGATTTACCCATATAACCGGTTCGATGCGACACCTCTTCGGAGGGTGGTGCCGATGGCTGCGGTGTGTCGGAGGAGTGGGATTTTTTGTAGTTAACGTAGTGTACATTAATGGGGGTCAATGCCTCGTCCGCCGCAGGGCGACGGGGTGCCTGCTTTCCCACCACGAAGGCGAAGGAGCCTTCCTCGGACGATCCGTCCCACCCGCACGGACCCGACCCGTCGGCCGCCGGCAACGGCGCCGGACCGGCCGCGGCGCGCGGCGGGGGAGGATCGGCATCGTCCGCCATCCAACGACGACCACCTGAAAAGAGAGAACATGGGTACATCACGGTTTGCCCCGCGCGCGCTCGCGGCGGGCATCGCCGCCATGATCGTCGCCGCCGGCCTCTCCGGCGTCGCCGCGGCCGACGATCTGACGGAGGCCGGCTACCACACCGCCGCACCCGCCGGACTGAGCCGTCCGGCCACGGTCCCCAGCCTCGACGGCTGGGACGACGGCGTCGGATCATGGACGCTCGGCGAGGGCACGCGCGTCGTCGCCGACGAGACGCTCGCCTCGCGCGCCGACATGCTGTCCACCGAACTGACGGCCTTCTCCAGCCTCGACGTGCCGGCCGCCACCGGCGACGCCGGCCCGGCCGACGTGTCGCTCGTCCTCGACGAGACGCGGCGCGACGAACTGGGCGCCGAAGGCTTCGCGCTCGACATCGGCAAGAACGGCTTCAAGGTCATCGGCGCCAGCGACATCGGCGTCTTCTACGGCACGCGATCCGTCTCGCAGATGCTGCGCCAGGGCCAGCTGACGCTGCCGGCCGGCACCGTCACCTCCACGCCCGCCTACGAGGAGCGCGGCGCCACGCTGTGCGCCTGCCAGATCAACGTGTCCACCGACTGGATCGACCGCTTCCTGTCCGACATGGCCGACCTGCGCCTCAACTACGTGCTCATGGAGATGAAGCTCAAGCCCAACGAGGAGAACACGAAGCGCGCCGAAGCCTGGTCGTACTACACCGCCGACGACGTCAAGGCGTTCGTCGCCAAGGCCAAGGACTACGGCATCGACGTGATCCCCGAGATCAACTCCCCGGGCCACATGAACATCTGGCTGGAGAACTACCCCGAATACCAGCTGGTCGACCGCTACGGCAACCGGGACTCCAACCGCCTCGACATCTCCAGCGAAGACGCGGTGAACTTCTACAAGACCCTCATCGACGAGTACGACGGCGCGTTCGACACCGACTACTGGCACATGGGCGCCGACGAGTACATGATGGGCTCCAGCTTCGCCAACTATCCGCAGCTCAAGGAGTTCGCCGAACGTGAATACGGCGCCGGCGCCACCGCCAACGACGCGTTCACCGGCTTCATCAACGAGATCAACGACTACGTCAAAACCAAGGGCAAGCACCTGCGCATCTGGAACGACGGCATCGTCACCACGCAGAACGTCACGCTCGACAAGGACGTGATCGTCGAATACTGGCAGGGCACCGGCCGCCAGCCCTCCGACCTCGCCTCCAACGGCTACGAGCTGATGAACGCCTCGCAGGCGCTCTACTGGTCGCGCTCCGCCAAGAGCGCCTTCACCGTCAACCCCCAGTACCTGTACGACAACAACTGGAACGTCGGCGTCTTCGACGGCTGGCGCCGCATCGACAAGAACTACGAGGGCCTGCGCGGCGCCAAGGTGTCGATCTGGCCCGACCGCTCCGACCTGCAGACCGAGAACGAGGTCGAACAGGAGATCTTCTACGGTCTGCGCTTCATCGCCCAGATGACCTGGTCCGACTCGCGCCCATGGGCCGACTGGACCGCGATGAAGGCGTCGGTCGACTCGATCGGCTACCCGCTGGCCATCCGCCAATACGTCTACCAGCCGCTCGAGGAAGGCACCTACGACATCCCCGGCCTCGACGCGGCCGCCCAAGGCCCGTGGAACCTGCGCAAGACCCCCGACGGCTACTACCAGATGGTCCAGGCCGACAGCGGCAAGTGCCTCTCCCTGCGTCAGGGCGTGGGCGACTCCAGCCTGCTCAAGGAACACCTCAACGTCGTCACCCAGGTCGGCGCCCGCCCCGAACTGGTCGAATGCGTCGACACCGACGTGACGTTCCGCGAGGACATCAACACCTCCACCGCGCCGGCCCGCAACCAGCAGAAGTGGCAGATCCGCACCGACAGGGACGGCCTGTACACCATCACCCCGGCCCTCACCCAGCAGCGGCTCGCCGTCGCCACCGGCCAGGAGGAGCACATCGACCTGACCCTCATGGACGAACAGGACGCCTCGCTGCGCCCGCAGGCCGGACAGATCGCCCAGTTCCCCCACGACCTCGTGGGCGACAACGCGCTGTTCGCCATCGAACCGCGACTCGGCATGAGCGCCACCGCGACCTCCACCGAAGCCACCCCCGCCTCGCCCGTCGACATCACCGTCAAGGTGCAGGCGGCGAACGGCGAGAACACCGGCGACGTGACCGTCACGCCCACCGTGCCCGAAGGCTGGACCGTGCTGCCCGAGCGCGTCGACCTCAGGTCCGTGCCCGCCGGCAAGAGCGCCAAGGCGGTGTTCCGCGTCGTCAACACCACCGGCGAAGGCGCCGCCGACATCGCGTTCGCGATGACCGGAGCCGACGGCACCGAACTCGCCCGCACCTCGATCGGCCTGACCGGCAAGCTCACCTTCGACGTGCGCACCTCCGACTACGCGGCCGACTCCGTGGCCGACACGAGCCAGGAGCGCGCGCCCGTGAGCAACGCGTTCGACAAGAACCCCAACACCTACTGGCACACCAAGTGGGATCCGACCGAGGACCTGCCGCCGCACTGGATCGCGTTCAAGGCGTCGATGGACGGCGCCACGCTCGCCACCGTCACCGAACTGCCGCGCCAGGGCAATAACAACAACGGCATGATCCGCCGGTACCAGCTCTACGTGGTCCCCGCCGACACGGCCGCATCCGTCGGCGACATGACCGACGAGCAGTGGGGCGCGCCCGTCGCCCACGGCGAGTTCCCGAAGAGCACCGCCCTGCAGACCATCACCGTGCCCGACGGGTCCGTGCCCGCCGGCGACGTGTACGTCAAGCTCGTCGGCGACGAGATGTTCCCCGGCAAGGACGCGGTCGACCCGGCGAACTTCACGTCCGTCGCCGAACTCAACGCGACCGCCGTCGTCACGCCGGTCGAGATCGTCGCACCCGACCAGCCCGACGACAACCCGGTCGCCGTCGAAGCCGACAGGACCGCGCTTGCCGCTGCGGTCGAGAAGGCCGACGCGCTGAACGAGGACGACTACACCGCCGAATCGTGGGAGCGCTTCCAGACCGCGCTGTCGGCCGCCAAGGCCGTCCTCGCCGATGCCGAGGCCACCCAGGAACGCGTGGACGCGGCGCTGGGCGCCCTCGAAGCGGCCGCACCGACCCGCCGTCCCGAACCCGAACCGGAACCGACGCCGGTGGACAGGACAGCGCTCGCCGCGGCCCTGTCCGAAGCGAACGCGATGAGCGCCGACGGCTACACCGCCGACTCGTGGGCACGGTTCGACCAGGCTCGTGAAGCCGCACGCACGGTGATGGACGACGACAAGGCCACCCAGGACGACGTGGACCAGGCGCTCGGCGCCCTCGCCGAAGCGCGCGACGGACTCGTCAAGGAGACGCCGAAGCCCGAGCCGACGCCGGTGGACAAGACCGCGCTCGCCGCGGCCGTCGAGAAGGCCGGTGCGCTGGTCGAAGCCGACTACACGGCCGACTCGTGGACGGCGTTCGCGACGGCGCTCGCCGACGCGCGCCGTGCGCTGGCCGACGAGAACGCCGCGCAGGAGGTCATCGACGGTTCCCTCGCCGCGCTCAACGGTGCGATCGACGCGCTCGTCAAGGCCGAGACGCCCGACCCCGACCCCGATCCGGAGCCGGAGCCGACGGTCGTGGACAAGAGCAAGCTCTCGGACGCGGTCGACAAGGCCGGCAAGCTGGTTGAAGCCGACTACACCGCCGACTCGTGGACGGCGTTCGCGACGGCGCTCGCCGACGCGAAGGCGGTGCTGGCCGACGACGCCGCGACCCAGGAGGCCGTGGATGCGGCGCTGACCGCGCTCGACGGCGCGTCCGGCGCGCTCGTCAAGGCCGAACCGACCGACCCGGACAAGCCGACGGATCCGGACAAGCCGTCCGAGCCGTCCAAGCCGACCGAACCGGCGAAGCCGTCCAAGCCCGGTACGACCGGTACCGCCGACACGAAGCCGACGATCGGCGCGACCGGCGCCGCCGTGACCGCGGCGATCGTCGTGGCCCTGCTCGCCGGCGCGGCCGGTGCGGTCGGGCTGGCCGTCCGCCGTCGCGGCGGACGCTGACGGCAACGGAAGCCCCGTTGCGGGACTTCCCATCATGAACCATCGGCGCAGGCATCGCCTGGCGCCGGTCCGTCCCCTCCCCGGAAGGGACGGCATGGAACGGCCGGGATCTCCGGCCGGCCTCCCGGCGTCGTCCGCCGCATCGCAGCGGCGGACGACGCATCCACCATCATCGGCGGGCCTCGACGGCGAGGCCCGCCATCCCACGTAAGGACATCATCCATGAGTACGACGAAACGGGCGGCGCGCGCGATCGGCGCGCTGCTCGCCGCACTGGCGCTGACCATCGCGCCGGCCGCGGCATGGGCGGCGCCGGACGACGCCGCGACGCACGCCGAAGCGGCCAATCTGGCGCCCAAGGCGACCGTCACCGCATCAGGGCGCGAAACCGGCGGACAGAAGGGCCCCGAACTCGCCGCCGACAACCGCGACCTGCCCGACAACCCCACCAACCCGTCCGTGCACAACGCGACGGACGCCTCGCGCTGGAGCGCCAACGGCGGCGACGGCCCATGGTGGCTCGCCTACGAATTCCCCGCGAAGGCGACGATCTCCAGCGTGCGCATCGCCTGGGGCAACACGTACGCCACCGCCTACTCGCTGCAGACCTCCGACGACGGCGTCACCTGGCAGGACGTCGCCACCGGACTGAGCGGCACCGGCAAGGCGCAATGGTCCGAAACCGTGTTCGACACCCCGCTGACCACCACCCACCTGCGCATGGTCGCCACCGCCAAAAGCCAGTCGTACCCGCTGTCGGTGTGGGAGATGCGCGCAATCGGCACGATGGAGGCCGTCGTCGCCGACCCGCTCGACGGACTGACCCCCAAGCCGCTGTACGCGGCCTCGCAGGACGGCGACCCGTTCACGTTCGCCTCCGACACCTGCGTGAGCGTCTCCGACCCGTCGCTCGAAGCCGCCGTGGACATCCTGCGCGACTCGCTGGGCGCATCGTACGGACTCGACCTGCCCGTCGGCACCCAGTGCGCGGTGTCGTTCGCCATCGACCCCGCCCTCGACGTGAGCGGACGCATCCCCGACGGCGGTTCGGCCAGTCTCGACGAGTCGTACCGGATCGATGCGGACGCCGACGGCATCGCCGTCACCGCGGCCGGCGCCAAGGGCGGCATCTGGGCCGCGCAGACGCTGCTGCAGCTGATCGGCCCGTGGACGTCGTCGCCGGTGAAGCTCGCCGCCCCGGCCACCGTCCCCGCGTCGCTCATCGAGGACGCGCCCCGCTACGAGTGGCGCGGCCTGCTCGTCGACCCGGCACGGTCGTTCTACCCGGTCGACGAACTCGAACGCATCATCGACGTCATGTCCGCCTACAAGCTCGACATCCTGCACCTGCACCTGAGCGACGACGAAGGCTTCCGCCTCGAGATCACCAACGACGGCCGCGCCGACGGCGACACGACCGACTACACGCGCCTCGCCGACGTGTCCGACTCGACGTCGTTCCCCGCCAAATGGCCCAACCAGGCCTGGTCGCCCGCCCAGGACGGCCGCACCGGCCACTACACGCAGGAGGACTTCATCGGACTCGTCACCTACGCGGCGGACCACGGCATCGCGATCGTGCCCGAATACGACGGCCCCGCCCACTCGATGGGCCTGCTGCAGGCGCTGCCCGAACTCAACACCGGCAACTCCCACCCCAAGCCGGCCGCCGGCAAGGACACCGCCGAACTCACCAAGGAGAACTACGGCAAGACCAGCCTCGCCACCGACTCCGACGCGACCTACACGGTCATGGCGCACATCATGGACCAGACCGAGGCGATGATCGAGCAGGGCATCGCCGCCTCCGCCATGCCCGCCGACGAAGTGCTCGCCGACTACCTGCATCTGGGCGGCGACGAACTGTTCCTCAACGACGGCGCGCAGGAGACCCGCACCCAGCAGTATCTGGGACGCACCGGCGAACTGGCCGCCGAACGCGGCAAGACCGCGATCGTATGGAACGACGGCCTCGCCGCCGTCGACCAGATCCCCGCCGGATCGGTCGTCCAGCACTGGACCGGCAACGCCGCCACCGACGCGCGCATCCGCAAGCTCCTCAACGAGCGCGACGGCCGCATCATCATGTCCCCGGCCGCCAACGCGTACTTCCCGCAGAAGCCCGGCAACGAGCTCACCGGCGTCTCCTGGGCGTGCGGCGGCGCCTGCACCACCTCCAACTTCTACGAGTGGAACCCCACCAGCGCGGCCGGCACCACCGAAGACAAGGTGCTGGGCGTCGAGGACGCGCTGTGGAGCGAGCACCTGCGCTCGCTCAACGACGCCGAACTGCTTATGTACACGCGCATGTTCGCCACCGCCGAAGTCGGCTGGACCCAGCAGTCGCAGCGCTCCTACACCGACTGGAACCGCCGCGCCGCCGACATGGGCATCGGCCTGATGAACCGCGGCGAGAACTTCCACAAGGCCTCCGAGATCCGCTGGCACGGCTCCTACCGGGCCGTCGACGCGGCCTCCGAGGCATCCGGCGCGGCGACCGGATCCGACGGGACGGTCATGATCGGCCGCTACGCCGAACCCGGCCTCACCGGCACCGACGGACTGGACATCGACGCCGTATACACCGGCGAGGACGGCGGCGAACACACGCTGCCGGTGACGCTGAGCATGGCGCAGACGTTCACCACGCAACGCACCGAAGGCGGCAAGCTCGTCGTCGACAGCGCGCGGATGAACTCGCCCGTCGACGTGGCCGTGACCCTGCCCGCCGACGTGACCGGCGCCGACGGCGAACAGGTCGGCACGATCCGGGTGCGCGTCGCATCCTCCAGCGGCGTGAGCGTGGACGGCGAGGAGACGACCATCGGCATCGCCGTCGAAGGCGGCCGCGTGACGCAGGTGTGGACCGGCGACGTCCGGCCCGACCCGACGCCCGATCCGGAACCGAAGCCGGACCCCGATCCGGACCCGGAACCTGAGCCGACGCCGGTGGACAAGAGCGCGCTGACGGCCGCGGTCGACGAGGCCGGCGCGCTGGTCGAAGCCGACTACACGGCCGACTCGTGGACGCCGTTCGCCGCGGCGCTCGCCGGCGCGCGCACGGTGCTCGCCGACGACGCGGCCACCGCGGACGACGTTGCCGCGGCGCTCGACGCGCTGAACGCGGCGCGCGGCGGACTAGTCGAGGCGGAGGTGCCTGATCCCGACCCGGACCCGAAGCCGGATCCTGATCCCGACCCGGCGCCTGATCCCGACCCGGCTCCGGTGGACAAGAACAAGCTGGAGGCGGCCGTACGACAGTGGGGCGCGCTGACCGAGTCCGACTACACGTCCGCATCGTGGAAGGCGTTCGCTGCGGCGCTGGCCGATGCCAAGGTCGTGCTGGGCAATGATGCGGCCACCGCGGACGACGTGACCGCGGCGCTCGACGCGCTGAATGCGGCGCATGGTGCGCTCGTCAAGGCGCCGGTCGATCCGTCCACGCCGACGGATCCCGACAAGCCGGGCAAGCCGACGAAGCCGGCCGAGCCGTCGACCAAGCCGGGCAATCCGGGCAAGCCGGTCATCGGTTCGACCGGCGCGGCGGTGGGCGCTGCGATCGCCGTCGCGCTGCTCGCCGGTGCGGCCGGTGCTGCTGTGCTGGTCGCCCGTCGGCGTGACTCGCGCTGACGGACGACGTCAAGCCGGCGACTACCGCTGCTGAGGAGCCCGTCATCGTCGGACGGGGAGAATGCGAAACACGTTCCCCCATCCGACGGTGACGGGCTTCGTCGTGTCCGGCTTCGACCGTCTTTCGGACGGCGTTGTGGACGATTTTGGGGCTGATGACTGAAACTTGCGCGTAGCACAATATGGGCGGAAGGGCAAATCGTGGTAGGTTTCGGTGGACGTCCACCATGGTTATCCACAGTTGTCCACGGATTATCCCCCAAGTTATCCACATAGTTGTCCCCAATATGTGGATAACCTTGGGGAAATGTGCCCCATATATGGGGGGTGGATACCTGATTTGTCACAAGATTGTGGATAACTTCCGGAAAAGTTATCCACATTGCACCATTCCGTGCGTGTCGCGTCGATGGTCGGCAAACGATTGACAAAACGGTGTCGGATGACGATATCGTGCTGTTCATCATGTCCTGACAGCAGCGGAACTTCGTGTGACGACGCTCCGGGAACGCGACGACGTACGATCGCACGTAATCGGACGATGTCCTCCGCGAGGCCAATCCGCTGCCTCCTGCCGGCCCCCTATACTCGGTAGCTATGGCAGACGGAACCACTTGGGAAGAAGACGGCCCCGCCCCCGCGCCCGACGGGGGAGCGGACTGGGGCGATCACAGCGGACGCGACGACTGGGACGATCGGTCGGAGCGCGGCGGCCGCGATGGACGCGACCGCGGCGGACGCGACCGCAACGGGTCGTCGTATGACCGCGGCGACGGATCGTACCGTCGCGGCGACTCCGCGCGGTCGGTGCGCGACGCGCTGTTCGACCGCGTCCCCCCGCACGACGACGACGCCGAGATGGCGGTCCTCGGCGGCATGCTGATGAGCAAGGACGCCATCGGCGAGGTGTCGCAGACCATCGACGTGGCCGACTTCTACCAGCCGAAGCATCAGACCATCTACGAGGCGATCATCAGCCTGTTCTCCGCGTCCCAGCCGGTCGACGCGGTCCTCGTCGCCAACCGGCTGCTCGCCGACGGCGACCTCGACAAGGTCGGCGGCGTCGACTATCTGCACAGTCTCGTCGCATCCGTGCCGACCGCGGCGAACGCGACCTACTATGCGGACATCGTGCACCAGCGCGCCGTCCTGCGCAACGTCATCGCCGCCGGTACCAAGATCGCCCAGCTCGGCTACTCGGCCGAGGGCTCGCAGGCGGAGGACGTCGTCAACCTCGCCCAGGCCGAGGTGTACGAGATGTCGGTCGGCAAGGTCCGCCAGGACTACGCGGCGATCGGCCCCGTCGTCTATGAGGCGCTCGACCAGATCAACAAGCTGCAGAACGGCCTCGTCAACAAGGGCGTGCCGACCGGATTCCGCGACATCGACGACGTGACGCAGGGCCTGCAGCCCGGCCAGATGGTCGTCGTCGCCGGCCGACCCGCGATGGGCAAGTCGACGCTCGGCATCGACTTCGCGCGCGCCGCCGCCCTCGGCCACGGCATGACCACCATCGTGTTCAGCCTCGAGATGAGCAAGGTGGAGCTCGCCCAGCGCATCATCTCCGCCGAAACGAACATCCCGCTGGGCGCGCTGCGCCGCGCCGACGAGATCACCCCCGACCGGTGGAACATCCTCGACCGGTTCCTCGCCAACCTGGGCGAAAAGCCGCTGTTCATTGACGACTCGCCCAACATGAGCCTCATGGAGATCCGTGCCAAATGCCGCCGGCTCAAGCAGACCAACGATTTGAAGCTCGTCGTCATCGACTACCTGCAGCTCATGACGTCCGGCAAGCACGTCGAAAGCCGCCAGCAGGAGGTCTCCGAGTTCTCGCGAGCCCTCAAGCTGCTTGCCAAGGAGCTGGAGGTGCCGGTCGTGGCGCTCTCGCAGCTCAACCGAGGCCCCGAGATGCGCAACGACAAGAAGCCGCAGCTGTCCGACCTGCGTGAATCCGGCTCGATCGAACAGGACGCCGACGTGGTGTTCCTCGTGCACCGGCCCGACTTCTACGACAAGGAGGACCGCCCCGGCGAAGCCGACATCATCATGGCGAAGCACCGTAATGGTCCCACTGAGACGTTCCACCTCGCGTTCCTCGGCGCGACCTCCAAGTTCAAGGACATGCCGCAGGACTACAGCACCGGCCCGGCCGTGTGACGGCGGTCCGGCGGCGGGCGGCGGGCCTGGTGCCGCATGCGGGGCCGCGCGCGATCCGGTGAAGCCGGTGGGCGTAAGCGGCATGTGTTGGTACACTGGACGATGCAGATACAGGTGCGCCGTCCGCGTCCATACTTGCCGTGCTGGCCTCCACACGTATAAAAGGATTCCGCCGCCCGATACGAATGGCGTCAGGGGTTGCAAAGCCCCGGAACGTATCCAGTCCCACCACGGGGACGCTAAGCATCGTGGGGAACGCGTCCGTGCGAACGGACGCGGACTGTCACCGCGGTAGACGTTAAAGGCCACAAGCAAGCCGGTCAGCCCAAGGGCGCCGGCTTCTTTCGTCCCAGGGGGAGGGCTGCAAGCCATTCGATTCAGACAAGGAAGCTGTTCCGGTCGACTTCACCATCCAGTACCATCGAGCCATTGTCCACGTTACGCAAGAAGGGGTAGAGCATGGCAACCGCTTGGGGTGATGAAAGCATTCGAAAAACCGGAGTGCCTTCGCCTATGTACTTGATGGGAGCGTGCGTGTGCGACGACGATGAAATCCTGGCCCGTAGAAGATTGGAATCGCTCAAGCCTAAGAGTGCTCGGAAACTGCATTGGCGCGACATGCGGCCGGTAACGCGGGGCAAGGTCATCGACACGATCGACGCCATGCATCTCGATCACGTCATCGTGGCCGCGGTGCCTATGAGCCGTTGGAATACCGCCGAACGAGCCCGGCGCAAATGTCTGGAGCATCTTCTTCCTCTATTGGAAAAGGAATATGGCGTGAAAACGCTCGTACTTGAACGGCGCGAAATCTCACAGGACAGAAACGATATTCGATTCATCGACGGTCTGCGCAGCCGTGGATTCATCGGAACGATTCATGTCAAACTCCAGGCCGGAGAAGAAGACGCAAGGCTGTGGCTTCCGGATCAGTTGCTCGGAGCCTATGGCGACGCTCGAACCGGTGAAGGAAGGTACGATGGTTTCCTCAGCTGTGTGCGAACTGTGGTCATTGATGGTGATTGACATTGTCAAACCGTGTATACTACTAGGTGAGCCGC
Source organism: Bifidobacterium samirii (assembly GCF_003952945.1). Classification (GTDB taxonomy): domain Bacteria; phylum Actinomycetota; class Actinomycetes; order Actinomycetales; family Bifidobacteriaceae; genus Bifidobacterium; species Bifidobacterium samirii. Next base: position 3,272 of record NZ_QXGK01000019.1, on the reverse strand, counting down.
CCCCGCTGGGGGAATGGAAGTGAGAGCCGGACGCCCCGAGTATCTTGGGGGCCGGCTCTCGCGTTATTCGTGTTCGGTTTCGTGGAAGCATAAGGACTCTTCGTGTTTTTTCATGCGCCAACGGCACCGTCTCCGAACTGTACCGGCGCAAGGTGTGCGAGCGGTGAGGGATAAGGCCGTTCGGTTGGTCATGATGGGAAATCGTGAGTGACTGCGCTGGACGTCGGCAAAGACCTGAACCTCGGGAGTGTCGTCGGTCGTCGGCGATTCGGCGTGGACGGGTAGGATGGGCGATGGCGGACGGCGGCGGGCGTCGCCGCGCCGGCGGCATGCGGCGTCGCACGACGGCGCCATCAGGGAAGGACGATACATGGGTACCGATGCACAGCGCGTTTCACGTGAAACGGAACCGGCCGACGGTGCGTCGGCGGGTGCGACGCCGGCCGCGGCGGCTTCGGCGGCTTCGGTGGCACCGGCTGCACCGGCCGTGCCACGCAAGCCGTGGCACGCGTTCGCGACGCCGCTCATCGGCAAGGGCGTGCGCCGCGCATCCCGGCTCCTGCACCACGGCGGATCCGCCTTCCCCGGCAAGATCGCCGAAACCATCGACCCCGGCTTCCTCGCCCGCACGCTCGCCCAGCTGCCGCTCGGCGTCGTACTCGTCTCCGGCACCAACGGCAAGACCACCACCACGCGCATGGTCGCCACCATGCTCGCCGACCTCGGACTGCGCGTCTTCACCAACCCCACCGGCTCCAACTTCACCCGCGGCGTCGCCTCCGCACTCCTCGAACAGGTCAGCCTCGGCGGCCGGCTCGACGCCGACATCGCCGTCCTCGAACTCGACGAGGCGTACGCCGTGCACTTCGTACGCCAATGCCGCCCGCGCTACGCGCTCCTCCTCAACGTGATGCGCGACCAGCTCGACCGCTTCGGCGAAATCGACAACACCGCCCGGCTCCTCGGCCACGTCGCCGAAGCCACCACCGGCACCGTCGTCCTCAACCGCGAAGACCCGCGCATCGCCCGCCTCGCCGACCTCGTACGCACCCCGGGCGCCGACGTGCGCTGGTTCGGCCTGTCCGACGACCTGCGCCGGTTCTTCCCCTCCGACGACGACATGACCGTCACCATCGACCTCGGCGACGCCGCCGCGACGACCGACGCGGCAGGTGCGGCGTCGGCGGGCGCCGCGGACGGCGATGCGGGCGCGCCGACCGTCGCCGGCGCAACGGCCCCGGCCGCCGGCCGGCCCGACGCCGACGTCATCCTCACCCGCGTCGGCGACCACCGCGCCGACCTGACCATCGACGGCGTCACCCACACCACCGACGTGCGGCTCGAAGGCGTGTACAACCTGTACAACGCCGCCGCGGCGCTCGCCGTCGTACGCGCCGTACAGGCCGACCCACGCACCGGACGCATCATCGACCATGCCTCCGGACGCGGACGAGCCGCGCTCGCCGCACGCATCCGCGACTTCCGTGACGCCGGCACCGACGCGCTCGTCGCCGCCCTCGCCGGCGTCACCCCCGCATTCGGCCGCGGCGAGATCATCGACGTCAACGGACACCCCACCGAACTCCTGCTCGTCAAGAACCCCATGGGATTCCGCCTCGCCCTCGCCTCCTTCCCTCCCGACGGCGCCGACACGATGATCTGCATCAACGACGAATACGCCGACGGCCGCGACATGAGCTGGCTGTGGGACGTCGACTTCTCCTCGCTGCGCGACGGCGGCGTCAAGCAGGTGTCCGGCGTACGCGCCTGGGACATGGCCCTGCGACTCGAATACGACCGCGTGCCCGTCGGCGCCACCGACACCGACCTCGACGCGGCGCTCGCCGCATTCGTCGCCGCCGATCCCGCGCACCCCGGCCGCCGACGCCACATCTACTGCACGTACACGGCCATGCTCCACGTGCGCGCGGCGCTCGCGCGCATCGCCGACGTGGCCGACGCCGGCGTCGGACGGTGACGGGCGCGCCCACGCATCCGACGATGCACGCAACGAACTGAAACGCAAGCAACGCATGCAACGCATGCAACGAAAGGCGGGCCAATGACCACCATCGACATCATGTCGCTGTACCCGAAGGACATGAACATCTACGGCGACACCGGCAACGTGCTCACCGTCGCGCGCCGGCTCGCCCTCTACGGGTACGAGCCGCGCGTCATCGCCTACAACCAGGGCGACCCGTGGCCCGACCACGTCGACATGATTCTCGGCGGCGGCGGACAGGACACCGGGCAGAAGAAGATCGTCGACGACTTCTACCGGCGTGCCGACCTGCTGCGCGCGCTCGCCGCCGACGGCGTGCCCATGCTCATGATCTGCGGCCTGTACCAGCTGTTCGGCGAATACTTCGAAACGGTCGACGGGGCGCGGCTCGACGGCATCGGCGTGATCGGCGCGTACACGGTCGGCCGCGACGTGCGCATGATCGGCAATCTCGTCGAACACTCCGACGACTTCGGCGACGTGATCGGCTACGAGAACCACTCCGGACAGACGTTCCTGCGCGACGGCGTGCGGCCGCTCGGCCGCGTCGACGCCGACGGCACCGGCAACAACGGGCAGGACCACACCGAAGGTGCGCGCGTGCACAACGTGATCGGCACGTATATGCACGGCTCGCTGCTGCCGAAGAACCCGGCCGTCGCCGACTTCCTGATCCGCACCGCCGTCGAACGCCGCTACGGCGCGTTCGAGCCGGAGCGGCTGCAGGATGCGGACTCGCGCGCGGCGCTGCAGCGGCTGGACGAGGCCGCCGAGCAGGCCCGGCGCGTGGCTGCGGGGCGACCCCGGTAATTGGGGCGCGACGGTCCCGTTGCGTGACCTGAGACCGAGGACAAGCTGGCTTCTCGGACTCAGGTCACGCAGACGGGGTGGTTGGCGTGACCTGGCCCCGAGGATTGGGTAGGTTCCCGGATTGAGGTCACGCAAAGATGGCCGTTTGCGTGAGCTGGGGCCGAGGACCGGGGAGGTTATCGGGTTCCGGTCACGGAGGAACAAGGATGTGCGCAGTCGGGTCCTGAGAGGGGATGGGTTGCCGGTGCGGAAATCGGGAAGCCCTCGATCCGATCGAGGGCGACATTGGCCTTGGATGGTGACCAAGGATCATGAGGAAGACCGTAATCTGGCTCTTCGCATTTTGGTGTGTAAGGGCCGTGCGGTTTGATTCGGTGTGTGATTGAAAAAATGAATGAAACCGCGCGGCTTGGTATTGAGTCTAGCGCGTTCGACGGCCGGGTCCTGCTCGGCCTGG
>NZ_QXGK01000018.1 GCF_003952945.1 Bifidobacterium samirii | reverse complement strand
GGAACCCCGTGCCGTGAGGCAGCGAAGAGTTAACTTACACGACCCGCCCCGACCACGCAACCCCGGGCCACACGGACAGCCACGGAAGCGTTGCAAACACTGGCATCCATCGGCGTGTCGAAAACACAGGAAACACGACCACAACCAGACGGAACGGGACCCGACGGGAACCAAAACAGACAAAACAAGGACAAAAAAACAGACGACACACACCAACGGAAAATATGAAGACATCAGCCGACATGTCGCCGAGGGCATTGCCGGCGGCGCCCCCTAGAATCCGGCATGGCGTGTGAATGGCATATGGATGAACCGCGGACGGATGCGCGGACGCGGACGGAACGCAAGGGCAACGACGGGAAACCTAGGAAGAAAAGCACGCGAAAGAAGAAAGAAGAGAGAGGATTCTCATATGTGGCTGGTTCTGCTGGGACTGTGCGGCGGCGCGCTCACGCCGACGCAGACCGCGGTGAATACGCGACTGCGTAAGGCGGTCGGCTCGCCGTTCCGGGCATCGCTGGTGTCGTTCACGGTCGGCACGATCGCATTGATCGCGGTCACGCTGCTCATCGGACCGTATCCGCTGGTGCCAGCTGCGGCGTGGAACGAACCGTGGTGGGTGTGGCTGCCGGGACTGTTCGGCGTCGTGTTCCTGACGGGCAACGTACTGCTCATGCCTCATCTGGGCAGTCTGCAGACCGTAATGATGCCGGTGCTCGGCCAGATCGCAGCCGGACTGTGCATCGACGCGTTCGGTCTGCTCGGCGTGCAGCGTCGACCGTTCACCGTGTTCCGCGGCATCGGCGCGCTGCTGGCATTGGCCGGGTTCATCGTCACGATCGCATTGGCGAATCGGATCGGCACGGCCCACGCCGGTCGGGAACGTGTACCCGGCAGCACCCGTCCGGGCACCGCAGCCGAAGGCGCGCCCGCAAGGGAGAAGTCCGGCACGGCCGGGGCGTCGCTGTGGCTGTGGCGCGCGTTCGGCGTGTGCACCGGCATGTGCAGTGCGGTGCAGACGGCGATCCTGGGACGACTGGGCACGGCGCTCGGGTCGCCGATCAAGGCGTCGCTCGTCTCGTTCATGGTCGGCATGCTCGCGTTGGCCGTCGTCGTGGGCGTGGCGGAACGCAGCTACGACATCACGCCGGCGCTGCGGCGCAACAATCCGGTCTGGATGTGGGCGGGCGGCCTGCTCGGCGGCGTCGTGGTGCTGACGAACTCGCTGCTGTCGTCGCATCTGGGCACCGGGCTCACCGTGGTGATCGTGCTGGCCGGGCAGGTGCTCGGCAGCGTCGTCATCGACCATTTCGGTCTGTTGGAGACGCCGCGCAAGCCGGTGCGCATCCTGCACGTCGTCGGTCTGGCCGTCGCGTTCGCCGGCATCGCGCTGATCCGTCTGACCTGACGACGACGGCCGGTTCCCGGCTATCCCCGACCGCCTACCTTGCGAAACGGCGCCCGGCAATGCTGCCGCGGCGCCGTTTCGTATAAGAATATTTCGTATAAGAATAGGATGGCCCGTATTCCGCCGACGCGCGTCGCCGCGCGGAGGCGTCATCGCACCGGCTCGGGATGTCCCTGGTACAGGTAATAGGTATCCGTATGGTCCGACGCGCCGTCGTCGCCGACGCGGTCGCACCGGCTCGTGTAGTCGAGCGTGCGCGCGGCGACGCGGGTCAGGCCGCGACGGTCGTAGAATCCCACGTCGCACGACGTGTCGGTGTACAGGAAGTAGTCGCGCACGCCGCATGCGCGGAACGAGCGCATCATGCGGGCGAAGAGTCGGCCGCCCACTCCCCTGCCGCGCATGCACGGTCCGACGAGGAAGAGCGTCACCTCGGCGGCGTACGACCGGCCGGCGTCGCGCAGCAGCCGGGCGTCGACGCGCGCGATCGCCAGTTCGACGCGCAGCGCGCGACGGCCCGCCTTGGATGCCAGCAACGGCATCGACACGAACGCGGAGCGCAGATGGTGACGGTTGAGCCGCGTCAGACGGAACCGGCGGCGACGTTCCTTGCCCAGCCGCGACGGTTCGACCCGACCGAGGATCACGCCGACCGGCCGGCCGGCGGGCGCAACGGTTCCAACGGAGCCGGCACGGTCATCGGCACCGGTGAAACCGTCGGCACCGGCATCATCAGTATCGTCGGCGGGAATCTCGACCGCGACGAACGCTTCGGTCGAACGGGCCAGACAGTATTCGAAATCCGCTTCGGCGAGCCGGTGGGAACGCTCCTCCCCCAGTTCGGGATCGGCGTACCAGGTGCGGCGGAGGATCTCGATGAGCGCCGGATGGTCGTCGCGGCGCATGCGCCGCAGGCGGATGGTCGACGGCATGGTCAGTACCGCCCGTAGTCGGGATCAGCGTATCCGGCGTCGTCGTACGATTCGCCGTACGATTCGCCGTCGCCGACGCCCATGTATTCGCGGGCGCTCACGCGGTTCACGCTGCGGGCCTCGTCGACGGTGTGCTGGATCAGGCGGCGCACCTCGAACCCGTCGATGACGTTCCTGAGCACGGTGCGGCCGCCGGACGACTGGTCGCGCGTCTCCAGCACGATCGTGGACAGGCCGAACAGACGCTGCAGCAGGCTGCGCGTCACGGTCATGTCGACCACGCGGAACAGCTTGGTCACGTCGTAGGTTTCGCGCAGCACGCCGCTTTTGACAGCCAGTTCGTCCTCGGTGAGCGTGTACGTGGTGAACGTGAACGGCGTCCTGCACCAGTTGCGCTTGCGCTGGCTCCAGATGATCGCCCCGTCGGCCATCGTGCGTGACATTTCGACTCCTTGACTCCCGGCCGGAATCCGCACCCGGCCCCCGGCACCATCCTACGCCGTCGGGGGCACCGGATCAGGCGGCCGGCTCGCCGGACCGATCGTCCCATTCGGGACGCCACGAGTAGTGCATGTCGTAGGCGCTGGCCCAGAACATGTACTCGTGCTCCACGCCGGTGACGAAGATGTCGACGAGCTTCCGGCGATGCGCCTCGTCCAAACCGTCCACGAGCCGTTCGATGTGTTCGATCAGCCATGCCGACCCGCTCCAGAACTCATCAGTACGGTACATCTCGATCCAGCTGCGGTACGGGTTCCCGTCGAGCCCGTCGGCGAATTCGGCGGCGAGGCGCTGGCCGTAGTCGGCGTACACCCAGGCGCACGGCAGCACGGCCACGAGGATGTCGACGAGCGGATTGCCGTAGGCGATGGCGAGGATGTTCGACGTGTACGCGCGGGCGAACGCGGACTGGCGCACCGTGTCCATCTCCTGCTCGGTCACGCCATAGCCGGCCATGTAGGTGCGGTGCAGCTGCGATTCGACGTTGAAGATGCTGTTCTGCACGTTGGCCATGAACCGCATGACGTCCAGGTCGTCGGTCTTGGTGGCGGCCAGCGCGTGCACCTTCGCATAGTCGTTCAGGTAGCGGTAGTCCTGCAGCAGGTAGAAGGCGAAGCGTTCGCGGGCGAGCGTGCCGGCGCCGAGTTCGCGCAGGAACGGCTGGCGGTAGCCTTCCTCCCACACGCGGTCGGCGGCTTCGCGCAGGCGCGTGGCGAACGGCGGCAGATGGTTGAGAGTGATGGGTCCGAACGATGCGGCGTCGAATGACATGATGCTCCCTTCGATGGTGTTGGCCAACAGGTTCCAAGGGTCAGGCTCGAAGCCTTTCTCAACCCGGTTCACGGGTTCCCCTGCAATCGCGTTCATTATCGCGCGCGGCGGTGACAGTACGGCGTAGGAAACGCCGATGATACGGCGATCCGGGCCACATTGCGGGCGACGGCGCTGACGACGGCTCGGCATCGCCGGCATCGGCGCCGATCGCCGACGCACGTCGCCGGACGTCGCCGCACGTCGCCGCACGTCGCCGCCGCGTCAGATCAGGCCGAGCCGGGCGAACGCGTTGGCGACGCCGGCGTCGTGGATGTCGGTGGTGACGATGTCGCAGAACCGTTCGATGCCGTGGACCGAGTTGCCCATGGCCACGCTCGTGCCGGCGGCCTTGAGCATGGCGGTGTCGTTGTCGCTGTCGCCCACGGCGATCGTGTCGGCGATGTCCACGCCGAGCCGGGCGGCCACGTCGCGCACCGCGGTGCCCTTGTCGACGCCGTTGATGAGCAGTTCGCCGTTGTTGGGCGAGATGCGGTCGTACGAGGCGTGCACGGTGGTGAACCAGGGTGCGAGCGCCCGGCTCGTCTCCTCGAAGGTGACGTCCGTGTCCGGCTGGGCGAAGTAGGATCCCTTGCTCACGTGCGTGGACAGCACTTGGCCGAGCGTGGCGCCTTCGGGCACGTCGATGTCGTCGAGCAGGTGCCAGTGGCGGGCGAATTCGCCGCTGTTCCATATCCTGCCCTTGGATTCGAGGTGGCGTGCGTAGCCTTGCGAGATGTACATGCCGTCGTCGCCCTGCCATTGGTAGGCGAGGATGCCATGTTCGGCGAAGTGGGCGTGGGCCGCGTCGATCGCGTCGGCCGGGACCAAGTGGCGGAAGAGGATGCGTCCGTCGATGTTGGCCTGGGCGCCGGCGACGGAGACGATGCCGTCGAAGCCGAGGTCGAGGATGTCGCGTTCGATCTTGGGGATGGATCGGCCGGTGCAGATGAAGAGCCGGTGTCCGTTGCGTTGGGCGGCGCGGCAGGCTTCGCGTGCGGATTCGGGGACGATGTGGCGTTCGTCGGCGAGGGTGCCGTCGATGTCGAGGAAGACGAGTTTGCGGGTGCCGGCGGCAGCGGTGTTCGTGGGGTCGTTCATCGTGTGGTTCCTTGCTGGGGTTCCCCGGATGGTCCTTTCGGGGCGCTTCCGGATTGCGGGTGGCGTGGATGAGATCAGGTCGGGTGGTCGTGGCGAGTCGCTGGCTTACAGGCCGTAGAAGAGCCGTTCGGTCACTTCGCGTGCCTTGCGCATGGCGGAGAGCAGGTCGTTCTCGAACTGCTGGCCGCGGTGCGAGTCGTAGCCGAGGTAGACGGCGATGCCGCCGAGCGAATGCGTGTCGTCGGGCAGGATGTCGGCCTGGTTGGCGCGGCCGTTCCACAGGTAGTTGCCGTTGCGTGCCGCGGTGCACCGGTGCCATGCGTCGCGTAGGACGAGCGCGTCGGCCGGGTCGATCAGACCGAGCCGTTCGAGTTCGTCGAGTGCGCCGATGGTGGTGTTGACGCGCAGCGATTCGTGCGCGCCGGCGTGGCGCAGCTGCAGCAGCTGCACGGTCCATTCCACGTCGGACAGGCCGCCCTTGCCGAGTTTGAGGTGCCGTTCGCGGCGTACGCCGCGCGGGAGACGTTCGGCCTCCATGCGCGCCTTGAGCTTGCGGATCTCGCCCAGCTGCGTGTCGGTCAGGTCGGATGCCGGGTAGCGTAGCGGGTCGGCGAGCTCGTGCAGGAAGTCGTCGGCGAGCGCCCGGTCGCCGGCCGCGTGGCGGGCGCGCAGGAGCGCCTGGTGCTCCCATGTGCTGGCCCAGGATGCGTAGTATTCGCGGCAGGAGTCGTAGGAGCGTACGAGGGGGCCGTTCTTGCCTTCGGGGCGCAGGTCCATGTCGAGTTCGATCTTGGGTTCGAGGGTGACGGGTCCTTGGAGGATCTGCCGCATGGTCTCGCATACCTTGCGTGCGAACCGGTTGGCGGTGCGGTCGAGTTCGTCGCGCTGTTCTCGGGTGAGGGGTGCGGCGTCGTCCGTCATGTCGGGTCCGCCGGTGGTGGGCCGGTAGATGACGATGACGTCGGCGTCGGAGCTGAAGTTGACTTCGCGTCCGCCGTAGCGTCCCATGCCGATGACGGCGATGCGGGCGGGCGGCATGGTCGGGTCGCAGCCGTCGTCGGCGCATTGGCGGTTGACGGACCAGGTGAGTGCGGCGTCGAGGATCGCGTCGTACACGTCGGTCATGGAGGCGAGGCAGGCGTCGTCGTCCATGACGCCGCTCATCCAGGCGAGGCCGATGCGTTCGATCTCGTGGCGTCGCATGGCGCGCATGGACGTGGCGAAGTCGTTGATGTCGGCGGCGTTGCGGTTGAGCGAGGATGCGCATTGCACGTCGAGGCTGTCTCGGGTGCGGGCCTGGAGTCGCTTGTCGTCGCCGAGCCAGGTGACGGAGACGACGGATTTGTTGAGCGCGTCGCCCAGGAAGCGCGAGTTGGACAGGATGTGGCACAGGCGTTGGGCGGCGGAGGTGGAGTCGCGCAGGAAGCCGAGGTAGGGGCTGCCGTCGCCGAAGTTCTCTTCGAGGCGCCGCCAGTTGAGCAGACCCATGTCGGGGTTCTGGCCTTGGCCGAGCCATTGGAGGACGGCGGGCAGGAGGATACGGTTGATCTTGGCGGCGCGCGACAGGCCGCCGGTGAGGGCCTGGACGTGGCGCATGGCGGCGTCGGGGTCGGCGAAGCCGATGGATTCGAATCGTTCGGAGGCGGCCTGGGCGCTGAGCGTGGTGGTCTCGCCGTCGCCGGCTGCGGCGATGGGGAGCATGGGCCGGTAGTAGATGTCGAGGTGGAGGCGGCGGATCTCGCGGCGGGTCTCGTCATAGCGGTCGACGAGCTCCTCGGGGTGCATGCCGAGGGCGCGGGCGAGGCGGCGCAGCTCCATGTTGCGGTTGAGCTCGTCGACGTTCATGTCGCGCTTGCGGTCGAGGCCGCCCAGGCTGGCGGCGCCCAGGTCGGGGAACAGGTGGGTGCGTTTGAGCGACCACATCTGCTGGCGGTGTTCGAGGACGCGTTCGAACCGGTAGTCGAGGGCGAGGCGGGCGGCCTGGCCGCGGGACACGTAGCCGCCGTCGGAGAGGCGTTGGAGGGATTCGAGCGTGCCGCGCGTGCGCAGCGTCTCGTCGGTGCGGCCGTGGACGAGCTGGAGCATCTGGACGGTGAATTCGACGTCGCGCAGGCCGCCTTTGCCGAGTTTGATCTCGCGGTCCTTCAGGGGCGCGGCGATGAGGTCCTCGACGCGTTTGCGCATCCGCTGGCAGTCGTATACGAAGTTGTCGCGTTTGGAGGCGGTCCAGACGAACGGGCGGGTCATGTCCATGTACGACTGGCCGAGTTCGCGGTCGCCGGCGACGGGCCGGGCCTTGAGGAGCGCCTGGAACTCCCAATTCTCGGCCCACTGCTCGTAGTAGGCGCGGTGGGATTCGACGCCACGCACGAGCGGGCCGTCCTTGCCTTCGGGGCGCAGTCCCCCGTCGATCTGCCAGAGGGCGGGTTCGGCCACGCCCATGATGACCGACTGGCATACGCGCTGGAGCATCGTGGCCATCTTGGTGCTGGTGCGGGTCACCGTGTCGCGTCCGGTGTCCGGGTCGGCGGGTTCGGTCACGTAGATCAGGTCCACGTCGGACACGTAGTTGAGTTCGCGCGCGCCGAGCTTGCCCATGCCGATCACTGCGAAACGCACATGCTCGCTGCCGGGCGTGTTGGCGCGGGCGATGGCGAGCGCGCCTTCGAGCGCGGCGTCGGCCAGGTCGGACAGCTCCTCGCTGATGCGCGGCTGGACGGTCATGGGGTCGGGTGCGGCCATGTCCTGCGCGATGACGGCGGCGAGCTGGCGACGGTAGGCGCGGCGCAGCATCGTGGTCGTCTCCGCCAGGTCCGCCGCGGCGACGGGCGTGTCGGCGTCCGGGTCGGCGCCGACGGCCTGAAGGATGTGGGCGCGGCGCTGTGCGGGGTTGAACAGGTGCGAGTTGCACCGGTCGACGCTGGCGGCTTCGACCAGGTCGATGCGGAAGCGCATGGCCTTGCCCATCGCGTCGGATGCGCCCAGTACGGCGATGAGCCGGCCGAGCGCGTCCGTGTCGGGGAAGATCTCGTCGAGGGCGCGTCCCTGGGTCTGCAATGTGGTGACGATGTCGACGAGGTTGCGCAGCGCGGTGTCCGGATCGCAGGCGCTGGCGAGCGCGGTGAGGACGGCGTGGAGCCGTCCGGCGTCGACGCCTTCGTCGGCGAGCCGCGCGAACTGGGCGCGCGCTTCGGTCAGGTCCTGCAGGCCGGCGTGGATCAGGTCGCGTGCGCCGACGGTGAATTCTCGCATGGGGTCCATAGGGTCCTACTGTAGCGCCATCGCGGCGCGCATGCGGGATGATGCCTCGGCCCCGACGGGCGCGCCTGATGATGGCGGGGTCCCGTCGGAACGCGGGCGTCGTGCCGCCGGGTCCCCCAACGGGCCCGGCGACGCGTCATCGGGTGAACAGCGGCTCCACGTTGCGCCAGATGCGGCGGGCGGTGGCGGGACGGTTCATCGTGTACAGGTGGATGCCCTGCACGTCGTTGGCGAGCAGGTTGCCGATCTGCTGGGAGGCGAAGCCGATGCCGGCGGCGCGCAGCGACGGCAGGTCGTCGCCCCACTTGTCGAGCATCGTCGCGACGGCCTTGGGCACGCGTGTGCCGTTGCGGGCGGCCATCGCACGCACGGACTTGGCGGACGTGACGGGCATGATGCCTGCCTCGATCGGCACGTCGATGCCGGCGGCGCGCGTCTTGTCGAGGAACCGGTAGAAGTCGGCGTTGTCGTAGAACAGCTGCGACATGAGGTGCGTGGCGCCGGCGTCGACCTTCTCCTTGAGGTGGGCGACGTCCTCGTCGAGCGAACCGGATTCGACGTGGCCCTCCGGATAGCAGGCGGCGAACACCTTCATGTCGGGCTTGCGTTCGCGGATGTAGGCGATGAGGTCGGCGGCGTGCGGGAACACGCCGGTCTCCTCGCTTTCGCATCCGGGCAGGTGGTCGCCGCGCAGGGCGAGCACGCCGCCCACCTGCGCGTCCTCGAACAGGTCGAGCGCCTCGTCGATCTTCGCCTTGTCGGCGTAGAGGGCGGTCAGGTGCGCGACGGTGGGGATGCGGTAGTCCTTGCGGATCGTGTTGGCGATGCGCGCGGTGGCGGTGCGGTCGGCGTGCGTGCCGTGCCCGTAGGTCACGGAGATGAAGTCGGGTTTGAGGCCTTCGAGCCCGTCGAGCGTGTCGTAGATCGTGCCGATCGGCGCGTCGCGTTTCGGGGGGAACACTTCAAGGGAGAAGATCGGGGTGTGCATGGCGGGCTCCTGTGTTCGGTGGAGCGTCCCGTCCCGATGGGCCGGCTTCCGTGCGCGGCGGGGATGGACGGCGGGAACGTTCCGCAAAAGGGTATGATGGCCCGGCCGGCGCGCGTGCGTCGCACGTCGCGCCGGCTGTCGGGCCGGCTCTCGGGGAGGAGAGAGGGTGCGTGCTCAGCCGAGGCGGGCGCGCACGGACTTCGCGGCGGCGACCAGATGCTCCAGGCTCGGCCAGGTCTCGGCCTCGCCGCGGGTCTTGAGGCCGCAGTCGGGGTTGATCCACACCTTCTCGACGTCCATCTTCTTCAGGATCTCGTCGATGCGCTCCTCGATCTCCTGCTCGGAGGGGATGCGCGGGCTGTGGATGTCGTACACGCCCGGGCCGGCCTCGGTGGCGAAGTCGGCGTCGTGGATCGCGTCGAGGACGACGAGGTCGCCGCGGGACGCCTCGAAGGAGATCACGTCGGCGTCCATCGCGTCGATGTCGCGGATGATGTCGTTGAACTCCGAGTAGCACATGTGCGTGTGGATCTGCGTGGTCGGCTTGACGGCGGAGTGCACGAGGCGGAACGCGGGGATCGCCCAGTCGAGGTACTTCTTGTGCCAGTCGGAGCGGCGCAGCGGCAGCTTCTCGCGCAGCGCGGCCTCGTCGATCTGGATGACGCGGATGCCGGCGGCCTCCAGATCGAGCACCTCGTCGCGGATGGCGAGCGCCAGCTGGCGGGTCTGCTCCTCGTTGGTGATGTCCTCGCGCGGCCACGACCAGTTGAGGATGGTGACCGGGCCGGTGAGCATGCCCTTCATCACGTGGTCGGTGCGGCTCTGCGCGTACGCGGACCAGGCGACGGTGATGGGGTTGGCGCGCGACACGTCGCCCCACACGATCGGCGGCTTGACGCAGCGGGTGCCGTAGGACTGGACCCAGGCGTTGCGGGTGAAGAGGAATCCGTTGAGGTTCTGGCCGAAGTATTCGACCATGTCGTTGCGTTCGAATTCGCCGTGGACGAGCACGTCGAGGCCGATCTCCTCCTGGCGGCGGATGCATTCGTCGATGCGTTCCTTCATGAACGCGTCGTAGGCGGCCTGGTCGATGTCGCCGTGGCGCAGCTTGGCGCGTTCGGCGCGGATGTCGCCGGTCTGGGGGAAGGAGCCGATGGTGGTGGTGGGCAGCAGCGGCAGGCCGAGCGCTTCGCGCTGTTCGCGCTGGCGCTGTTCGCGGGCGGGCTGGCGTACGAAGTCGGCGTCGTTCAGGGCGGCGAGTCGGGCGACGACGGCCGGGTCGGCGGCGGTGCGCGTGCCGTCGAACAGGGCGCGGTTGGCGGCGAGGACCGGCGAGGTGGCGCGGCCGGCGGCGTCGAGTTCGCTCAGGGCGGCGATGTCGGCGGTTTCGCCGACCTTTTCGACGGCGAACGCGAAGTGCCTGAGCACGTCCTCGCCGAGCGCGTCCTCGCCCTGGGTGCTGAACGGTACGTGCAGCAGGCTGGAGGCGGTGGAGACGGCCACGTCGGCGGTGTGTTCGCGCAGCTGGTCGATGAGGGCGAGGCTGGCGGTGTAGTCGTTGCGCCAGATGTTGCGGCCGTTGACGACGCCGGCGAAGATCGTGGTGGCGGAGTTGACGCCGTAGCGTTCGATGGCGGCGAGGTTCTCGTCGCGGCCTTCGTTCAGGTCGAGGCCGAGGCCGTCGAAGCCGAGCAGGTTGACGGTCTCGTACACGTCGGCGATGTGGCCGAAGTAGGTGTTGAGCAGGATGCGCACGGTGCCGGCCTTGCCGGTGCGGGCGGGCAGGATCCTGGCGTACAGGCTCTTGAAGAGCTCCACGTCGCCCGGCTCCTTGTCGAGCACGAGGTAGGGTTCGTCGATCTGCACCCAGGCGGCGCCCAGTTCGGCGAAGCGGGTGACGATCTGCGCGTAGACGTCGGCCACGGCGTTCACGAGGCCCTGGTCGTAGTCGAGCTCCTCGGCCTGCGGGGTGCGGGCGAGCTTGAGGAACGTGTAGGGGCCGATGAGCACCGGCTTGGTCTCCACGCCCAGGGAGCGGGCCTCGAGGTATTCGTCGAACGGCTTGGTGCCGTTGAGGCGGATGGTGGCCTGCGGTTCGATCTCGGGCACGAGATAGTGGTAGTTGGTGGTGAACCACTTCTTCATCGGCAGGGCGGTCACGTCGCCGCGTTCGCCCTGGTAGCCGCGGGCCATCGCGAACAGCGTCTCCTCCGGGTTGTCGAACGCGAGGCGGCGGTAGCGCTGCGGGATCGCGTTGAGCAGGATCGCCGTGTCGAGCATCTGGTCGTAGTAGCTGAAGTCGTTGCTGGCGATCAGGTCGATGCCGGCCGAGGCCTGCAGCTGCCAGTGGCGGGCGCGCAGCGAGCGTGCGGTGGAGCGCACCTCGTCGAGCGTGGCGGCGCCCTTCCAGTAGGATTCGATGATCCTCTTCAGTTCACGGTTCTGACCGATGCGCGGGAATCCGGCGACGGAAGTGAGAACGGTCATGTTTCCTCCCCAGGATGACGGTTCGTGGTGACGTTTTTCGACCCGCTCAACCTACCACGGAACCGCCGGCTATAAGATATCAAATCGTTTTGAGTGTCGTTATCAGCTCAACTTATAACCCTAGGTATGACCCCTAAGTATGACCGTCACCACATGGCATGAATCGGTCCGGGAACCGACGAGCCCGGTAGGGGCCGCGTCGGTTCCCGGACCGCCATTCAGTCATTGGAATCGCCACGGGATGCGACGTATGCGCATATGTCTGCGGGGAGACCTCCAGCGTGGTTCGCGCCTTTGTCGGGAAGCACCATTCGTGCCGATTGCATCGCCTCATCGTAATCGATTTCACCGGATTCGTATGAGGCTTCGATATCATCAAGCCATCCTGAGATCTCGGCGTTTTCGGCACGATTCTCCAGATAATCGAAGAACCCCTCGGCCTCGTTCCATCCGGGAAGCACGGTCCCGTCCCCCAGTCCGGCCCAGGCTTGCTGCTTGTACAGGGAGGCGGTGTCGCCGTCAAGGGCCGGGAGACCGCCACTGTCACGTATGGCGGAGATCACGCCGGGATGTTCGGATTCGAAGGCCACTACGGCGGCGGACTCGTTCTCGAAGGTATCCACCAATTCGAAGGTCCGGTCAAGGAACACCACCGTATTCGTCGTCATCGCCATCGAACCCGCGATAGGTTCGGTTTCCTCGGCGTTGGCGGGGCAGACGGTCATCGACACCATCAGCCCACCAATGACGAGCGACGATACACCGTTGGCAAACATCCGTTTCATTGCAGTTCCTTTCACTGTCGTGCCGGCCTCGTTGCCGGTACTTGCACGCTATCAGCCATCGGATCCCGCGTATAGGACGATACAGAAAACCTGTATGCGTTGTGGGACAATGGCGGCATGGTCATACGCATGGACGGGCATGGCTCCCCCACGAGCAGCCGCGCAGGGTTCCGGAACGGGCCGTCTCCCGCCCGACCGCCGATGGCGGCCGTCTGCGCGGCCGCTGCCGTCGCCGTCCTGATCGAGACCGTGCTGCGATGGCCGGATGGTCATCTTCGCTCGTACCTGCTCATTCCGCTACTGGCGCTCGCGTCACTGGCCACGCTTCCGATCGTCCCGCAATCCGGCGCGTGGCTGATCGTCACGTTGTACTGCGTCGGACTGGTGTCGCCGTTCCCCATGTCGTATTCGTATACGCTGGCGTTGCTCGTCGCATTGGCCGTCATCGCCAAGGACAGCCGGGCCGCGGCGTGCATCGCCGGCGTACTGTCGGCCACCGCGCTGATGGTCGACCGGCGGCTGCTGTTCGGCTGGGGGTTGTCGGATTCGGTGGTCGTCTCGTTCGCCTACTGCATGTTCGCAATCGTGATCGGCATGGCGTCGCGTTGGCGGGCGGACCGGGCGCGCATGGCCGACCGGCTGCACCGTCAGCGGGAGCGCGAGTCGATCGCCTTGACGTTGCACGACGTCATCTCCAACGATCTGGCGTACGCGATCATGCGCATCGACGATACGCTCCGCCCCGACGCGCGTGCCGCGGACGCAGCGGATGGCATCGCCGGCGGCGGTCGGCCCGCCGGGCCGGACGGCTGCGGCATGACGTCGCACGGCGGCGACCATGCCGGCACGCTGCGGGAGCTGCGTTCGGTCCTCGACCATGCGTTGCACGGCACGCATGCGGTCATCGCCACGCTTGACGGACGCATGCCGGATCCGGAGGATTCGGCCGAACCGGAACGGCACCATCGCGCAGGCGATCGGACGGAGCGCATCGTCTCCTGCATCGACGAACAGGAGGAACGGCTGCGACGGCTGGGATTCTGCGGGCAGACGCTGCTGCCGGACACACTCCCCCATCTCAGCGAAACGAGAACCCTACTGTTGACAGGTCTGCTTGAGGAGATCTACATGAACATCGCCAAGCACGGCGACCCCGGGCACGGCTATGTGGTGGCGCTCGCCCGGGAGAACCCGGCACGGACCGGATTCCGGGAACGCGGCGGCCGGCAGGACGGAACGGACGGATCCGACATCATCGTCGTGACCGCCGCCGACACGCCACGTCGGACGCCGGCTTCGACGGGCTTGGGCAGCGGACTGGAACGATACCGGCGGATGGGCGTCGGCATCGACGTCACGGCCGACGCCGATCAGTGGACGCTGTCCGCCCGACTGCCGGCGAGGTAGGCGCGCACCGCCTCGGCGCGCGTGGCAACCCCCAGTTTGGCCTTGGCATGGCGGACGACGACGAACACCGTGGACGCCCGAATGCCCAGTAGGGCCGCGATCTCCTCGGTGTCCAGATTGTTCGCATAGCCGTCCAGCACCTGCCGTTCCCGTTCGGACAGCATGGTCCGGGAACGCTCCGCGGCCGCGGCCGCCACACGCTCATGCGCGACGGCGGCATCCATGAAACCCGATTCCATGGCACGACCGTCGGCGACCGTCCCGATCGCCGACGCCAGATCCCTCGGACGGCAGCTTTTGGATATCAGCCCCTGCGCGCCGGCGTCGATGGCCGTCTCGCGATAGTGCCCCACATCATACGACGTGATGCACAGCACCGCCGGACGCGCCGACGATTCCCGGATCCGGCGGCATACCGTCAGCCCGTCCATGTCGGTCAGCGACACGTCCAGCAACAACACGTCCGGGCACGTATCACCGCCGTACAGGCAGCGGTGCAGCGCGCCCGCACCCGATTCGACCGCCCAGAGCACCCGTCCGCCGGGGACGGCTCGGCCGACCGTCTGCGCGAGCAATGCCAGAGCGAACCGGTCGTTGTCGACGATGCCGATCGTGATCATCGGTCAGTCGACGTCGTTGGGGGTGAGCACGCCCAGCAGGTCTGCCTCGTGCAGACGCCACCGGGAGAACGGCAGGTCGGAGCCGAACACCGCGACCGACGCGGTCGACAGGCCCAGGTTGAGCAGGTCGCGCGTCGCCGGGTCGGAGGACGGCGAGGCGAGCCACTGGCTGGCGATCGACATCGTCGGCTCATGGCCGAGGACCATGAGCGTGCGATGCGCGTCCTTCGTGTGCGCCAGCTCGTCCATCACCGCCTGCATGCCCGCCTCGTACAGGCTCTGCCGGTAGTCGACCACCGGCTTGTCGCCGAACGAGCGGAGCATGCGCTCGCACGTCTGCATCGTGCGCGTCGCCGCCGAACAGGCGATCCGGTCGGGCGACAGGCCCATCGCCAGCAGGCCACGGCCCATCGCCTTCGCCTGCCTGCGGCCGCGCTCGGCCAGCGGCCGGTCGTAGTCGCCGGTCGGACCGTACGGTTCGGCCTTCGCATGGCGCATGACGATCAGCACATGCCCGTATCCCTTCGCCGCCTCGGCGACCTTGTCCGCCCTGATTCCCATCGTCGGCACTCCTTTCCCATCCGATTCCGTATCACAACACCGTCAGAGGCGGTCGACCTGCGCGTCCAGGTCGCGCAGCACCTTGCGCAGCTTGCGGTCGGAGATGTCGCGCAGCTCCAGATCCTCCAGCTGGGCGGCGCGCTCCTCGTCGGTCAGCGAATCGATGTCCGTCGTCGTGTCCTTGGCCGGACGGTCGCGCTTCTTCAACGCGGCGAAGCCCTCCGCCATCGCACGCGACACCACGAGGAAGCCCGTGTGACCGATCATCTGATGGTCCGGACGCACCGCGAGCGCCTGCACCTTCCAGCTGCGTTCCATCGTCTCCTGGATGTCAGGTTCGGTCCAGCATCCCGCGTCGCGCAGCGCCTCGGCCAGACGGGACAGCTGCGTGGTCGTCGTCACGTAGCAGATGAGCACGCCGCCGGGCGCGATCACCCGGTACGCCTGCTCCAGTCGGTTCCACGGGTCGAGCATGTCGAGCATGATCCGGTCGTACGCGTGTTCGGGCAGCTGGGCGGCGACCGAGTCGAAGTCGCCGGTCTTCAGATCCCACCATGCGGGGCGCTCGCCGTAGTAGATGGTCGCGTTCGCTTCGGCGACGCGCGCGAAGTCGGGGCGCAGTTCGATGGTGGTCAGGTGGCCGGTCTCGCCGACCGCGTCGAGCAGGTTGAGGCTCATCGCGCCCGATCCGGCGCCGGATTCGAGCACGGTCAGGCCCTTGCGGATGTCGCCCAGCTGGATGACCTGCGCGATGTCCTTCGGGTACATGATCTGCGCGCCGCGCGGCATGGACAGCACGTAGTCGGCCATGCGCGGTCGCATGACGGCGTAGTCCCAGCCGCCGATCGCGCGCGCCGCCTTCCACGGCTTGTTCGCGTCGCGTTCGGGATGCTCGCGGTTGACCTGCGCGTCGCGTTTGGCGGTGACGGTCGTCACGACGATGCCTTCGGTGCGGCCGATGACGTCGTCGTGCAGGATCAGACCGTGTTCGGTCTGCGTGCTGCCGCCGGCAGTCAGCTGGTCGGTGATCCTCTTGCCCTTGCGGTCGGTGAACTGCACCTTCTCGCCTGCGCGCAGCGTTCCGCGCCTCTCCTGCATGGCTGTCTCCTTACGGTTGTCTCGTGTCGGCTTTCCCCTGTGTAGAGGATACCAATGAATGACGTTGACGAATTCCGGGATGCGGCTGATCAGTTCCCGGCACCTCGCGCTTTTGTCATCTCAGGCCCCTCCTTCCTGAGCGGTTGCGTCCGCAAGTATGTACCGGGTGGAGCGTGCGGCTCCTACGCGCAGCAACAGACCACGGTTTATCAAGTCGGAAAGCACTTTTCTTGCCCTGCGCGGCTGGACGTCAAGTAGGACGCTGACCTCATCAGTGTTCGCATGTCCTTTCTCGCGAACGTACTGATAGACGGTATTCTGCACCGGGGTAAGCCACTCAGCAGTATCCGGCACATGTTCGACAGTATCCGGCACACCCAATGCAGTATCCGGCAC
This sequence comes from Bifidobacterium samirii, assembly GCF_003952945.1. Lineage (GTDB taxonomy): Bacteria > Actinomycetota > Actinomycetes > Actinomycetales > Bifidobacteriaceae > Bifidobacterium > Bifidobacterium samirii. The sequence goes on along the minus strand of NZ_QXGK01000018.1, from coordinate 42,593 downwards.
ATTTTCGACAGTATCCGGCACACCCAATGCAGTATCCGGCACATGTTCGACAGTATCCGGCACACCCACAGCAGTATCGCACACTTCGGCAGCGGACTGACGGTAGATGTTGATGCGCAGGTCGGTGTCGCCGCCGAGGAATTCCGGTTCGCGAAGTCCGGCCTCACGTACCGCTCCGATGATGCGCGGGATGCCGCTTCCCCAGTGCTCGATGAGCCCCATATAGGCGAATGCGGAGGCCAGCGCCTCGTTGCGGATCTTCGAATAGCCTTCCTTCATGCGGGTGAAGTTCTGCCCTGCGGGGAGCCTGCCCGGCGAGGTGATTTCCAGACGGTCGTCGTAGATGGCGACCTGGATGCTGGAATGGTCGATATAGCTGCGGTGCACCACCGCGTTGATGATGAGTTCACGGATCGCATCCGGCGGAATCTCGTACACGTCCTGACGGTATACGCCTTCGAACCGTGCGCCCATGTGAATGTTGCGCAGCACGTACTGGTATGCCTGTTCGATGAGTTCCCATGGGGCGCCCGTGAATTCGCGCCGGTCCACGAACACGGCTTTGGTGGAGCCTTTGAACACGCCGCATTGGATGACGGAACGCACCGGACCGTTGATGCCGGCCAATACCGCATACGCGTTCGTCGGTTTGAGTTCGCCATCGCGTTCGACCAATACTCCCCAGGACAGCAATTGGTTCACGGTCACCGCTCGCACCTTGTCGGCGCCATCTTTCGCGTTGGCTTTGGCGACCGCCGTCATCGCATCGCACAGCTCGGCGATGTTCTGCTCGGAGGCTTCCAGTTCAAGGCAGATGGTCTGGTCGAAGCTGCGGTTGCTGCCTTCGAACAGAAGCTCCTTAATCAGGGGCATATCCGCCTGGCGCGTGGTGCCGGCGACGCGCACGAATGTGCCTTGCTCCCGTCCCAACGACTTGATGTAGTACGGTCGTTGCCGTCCCGGCATGATTTCGGCGACGATTACTGTTTTGCCATCGACGTCCCGCATGGCGATGTCAGGAATGATCAGCGGTTCGCAACTGTCTGCGATGGCGTTGGAGATGGCGTCCATGATGGTGAACACCTGGTCCTCCGGTACACCCACCACGTTCAACGTCTGGTCTTCGATACCGAAGACGATACGTCCACCCTCGCCATTGGCGAACGCCACCGCCGTCTTGGTGTACTTGATGCTCCGGTCCGGCAACGTCACCTTATACTCGATGTTCTTCGACTCGCCGGATATCCAATCATTAACGCACACAATCCCTCCGATCTGCAGCCCTCACCCAAACACCCATCGTTTTTATCGGTCAGCTTCGTCGTCAAGCAGCCAATCCAATGCGTAGATCTGCCTGATGCCTTCGTGTGAAACCGGACGCTCGTCATCCAAGGTGATCAGCGTCTTCGGATAATTGTCCCGTACCGCACGCAGCGACGACAGTTCACGTTCCAACGTGTCCGGATCATGTACCGATTCACTCACCTGATAGTAGCGAGGCCCGTCCGCGCCATTGGTGATGAAGTCGATCTCACCGCCCGTACCTTGTCCGATGAACACGTCACCTTCCTTGCGCATCAGTTCGAGGAACACCACGTTCTCCAGAAGGCGTCCGGTATCGCGCACCCTGTTGGAGCACAGCATGCGCCTCATGCCCAGATCCACGGCGTAATACTTGCGTTCCTGCCTCAGGGCACGCTTGCCTTTGATGTCGTACCGTTGCACCGGATAGAAGATGAATGCCGCCGCAAGCCCTTCCAAGTAGTTGGACACCGTCGGGGAAGAGATCTTCGACCCCATCGAGGTCATGGCGTTCGCAATGGATGTCGGATTCACCAGATTGCCCACATTGTCGAACAGGTATCGGGTCACCGTTTCCAGCGCCCGGATGTTGGAGACTCCCAATCGAGCGGCCACATCCTTGAACAGCACGGTGTTAAGAATGCCGTCAAGGTAATCGTGCAACATCGTCTCACTGCCGGAAAAGCCCACTGTGGCGGGGAGCGCACCATCGTGCAGATAGTCGGACCATGCACGCTGCATGCTCATCCCCTCGGAGGAGCGTGCACTCCAATACTCGGCGAACGAGAGCGGCGTCATGGCGATCTCCACGTACCGGCCGGAGATCAGGGTCGCCAACGTTCCGGACAGCAGCATGGCGTTCGAGCCGGTGATGTAGAGGTCCACGCCGCCTCTGGCCTGCAGGCTGTCGAGCGTCTTCTGGAAGTCAGGCACGTTCTGGATTTCATCGATCAGCACATACCGCATGCCGCCCCCATCACCGCAGCGACGGAGAATCTCCTCGTACAGGCGGTGATATTCCAGGAGCGGTTCGTTCTCCAGCAGTTCGAGGTTGATGTGGATGATGGATTCCGGGGCGACACCGTATCGTTCGATCAGCCTCTGTTCCCAGAGCGTCATCAGCGTCGACTTGCCGCATCGGCGTACACCCGTGATCACCTTGACCACGGCCCGGTCTTTCCACTCGTCGAGTTTGTGCAGATATCTCGGCCTGTCAATCACCACAATCACCCCTTATGGAAAACGTTTTTTAAACCACACCCAACATTTACATAAATTCTAAATCTATTTTAAATCCATGTAAAGACTTGTGCACAATGCAAAACGCTTTCGCACGCGATCAGTGAAATCAAAGCTTCTTGGACGGGGACATCCAGACTACACTTCGTAACGGAATACGGCACGCGGCTCGGCATCGAGTCACACAACGGAGGGAAGGACGGACGGCATGCGGATCGAACGGGTCGAGGGCGACAGGCGTAGGTATATGGATCTGCTGCTGCTCGCCGATGAGGATGAGCGGATGGTCGCGAAGTATCTGACGCGCGGCGACATGTTCGTGCTCCACAATGACAATGGCGACACCGCCGGTGCTGCCGACGATAGTGGCGCCACCGCCACCGCCGGTCGCGTGTGCGCGGAATGCGTGGTGACCGATGAGGGCGACGGCGTGCTGGAGATCAAAAATCTGGCCGTCGCCCCGGCCTGGCAGCGGCGCGGGTACGGGCGCATGATGATCCGGTTCGTCGAGGAACGTTATCGCGGCCGGTATCGGATGCTGCAGGTCGGCACCGGCGACAGTCCGCTGACCGCCCCCTTCTACAAGCGCTGCGGGTTCACGGAACACCATCGGGTCAAGGATTTCTTCCCCGACAACTACGACCATCCGATCGTCGAATGCGGCGTGCTGCTGACCGACATGGTGTATTTCGCCAAGCCGCTGTAGCGTATGGCGCAGCGCACGTCCCGTTTCGGAAGACGAGCCGTCAGCCGGACTGGCGGCTGATGCCGCCCTTGCGTCCGGTCGATTTGAACGGGCGTGTGGTCTTCGCGCCGCGCGGCACGCCTCCGCCCACGCCGACCTGTCCCGTCCTGCCGGCGCTGGACGCGGCGGATGCATTGCCCCCGCTGTGTCCCGCTCCGGAATCCACTGCGATGCCTTTGGCCCGCAGCGCCTTGGCCCATCGTTCGTCCATCATCGTCCCATCCGCATCGTCACCGCTATCGTCACCGCTATCGTCCGTCGCCCACGTGCCGCCGTGCGATGTTCACACCGCGTACGCGTTCCAGCGTCCGTCGGCGTGGGTGACGGTCAGGTCGAGGCCGAACAGGTCGCTCAGCCGTTCGGACGTGAAGCCGCCTTCGAGGTCGCCGGTGTAGACGATCGTGCCGGGCGCCGGGTCGTTGCCGGCCACGTTGTCCGCGTACGCGTCGGCCTCGTTGCCGCTGATGCGGCCCATGATCGCCACATGGTCGAATCCGGCGGGGATCTCCTCGAGCCGGTGCGTCACGAGCAGTACGGTCCGATCGGTGTCCTCCCTGCCGATGCGGCCCAGCGCGCGCAGGGCGAGCTCGCGGCCGCCCAGATCGAGGCCGGTGGTCGGCTCGTCGAGGATCAGCAGGTCTGGGTCGGCCATCAGCGCGCGGCAGATGAGCACGCGCGTGCGTTCGCCTTCGGAGAGCTTGAACATCATCTTGCCTTCGAGGTAGCCGATGCCGAATTCGGCCATCAGGGCGCGTGCGCGCGCATAGTCCTCGTCGGTGTACGTGTCGCGCCAGCGGCCGGTGGTGGCGGTCAACGCGGTGACGACCACGTCCAGCGGGTCCTCCTCGGGCGGGAACGCGCGCGACAGTTCCGCCGACGACAGGCCGATGCGGTTGCGGTAGGAGAACACGTCGACCTTGCCGAGCCGGTTGCCGAGGATGTCGACCGTGCCGCACGACGGGAATCCGCGCGTGCTCATCATCTGCACGAGCGACGACTTGCCGATGCCGTTGGGTCCGAACAGCACCCATTTCTCGCCCCGGTTCACCGTCAGGTTCACGTCGGTGAGGATGACGCGGCGGCGACGGCGGAATTCGACGTCGGTGAGCTTCAGCGCGGGTTCGGTCATGGTGATGCTCCTCTGCTTCTGGTAATGGTCCCGGTCGGCTTCGTATACGGTTATCAGGGTATGGGGACGCGCGCGTCCGAGGGTCCGTTCCGACCGACTGCCGGACATGCGACGATGCCGGCACATCATGCGATGAACGCCCTCCCCTCGGCGTGAGGGAAGGGCGTTCATCCGACGGTCATGCCGATGCCGTCCCGGACGGCGTCAGGTCACTTGGCCTGTTCGGCGAGAACGTCCTCGTAGACCTTGACGGTCGCGTCGGCGATGGACTCCCAGCTGAACACGTCGCGGGCGCGCTCGTAGCCGGCCTGGCCCATCTTCTTCGCCAGCTCCGGATCGGCCATGATGCGGTTGATCGCGTCGGCCATGTCGTGCACGAACTTGTCCGGGTCGGTGGGCGTGCCGGTGCCGTCGTGCAGCTGGTCGATCGGCACCAGGTAGCCGGTCTCGCCGTCGACGACGACCTCGGGGATGCCGCCGGTGGCGGACGCGACGACCGGCAAGCCGCAGGCCATCGCCTCGAGGTTCACGATGCCCAGCGGCTCGTAGATCGACGGGCAGATGAACGCGTCGCACCCGTGCTCCAGGGCGCTCAGCTCGTTCTTCGGCAGCATCTCCTCGATCCAGATGATGTTGCCGCGCTCCTTGTCGAGTTCGGCGAAGGAGTTCTTGACCTCCTCCATGATCTCCGGGGTGTCGGGGGCGCCGGCGCACAGCACGACCTGCACGCCCGGGTCGACGAAGTGCAGCGCCTTGAGCAGGTACGGCAGGCCCTTCTGGCGGGTGATGCGGCCCACGAACAGCAGCGTCGGCTTGCTGCGGTCGATGTTGTAGCGTTCGAACACCTTCCAGCCCGGATCGTCGTCGGCGGGCGTGGCGAAGTCGGCCATCGTGATGCCGTTGTACACGACGACGACCTTGTCCGGGTCGAGGTTCGGGTAGGCGGAGAGGATGTCGTTGCGCATGCCGCCGGACACGGCGATCACGCGGTCGGCATGCTCGTAGGCGTCCTTCTCGGCCCAGGAGCTCAGCTCGTAGCCGCCGCCGAGCTGCTCGCGCTTCCACGGGCGGAACGGTTCGAGCGAGTGGGCGGTGATTACCAGCGGGGTGCCGTGCAGCATCTTGGCCAGGTAGCCGGCCAGGCACGCGTACCAGGTGTGCGCGTGGATGATGTCGGCGTCGACGTCGTTGGCGATCTGTAGGTCGACGCCGAAGGTCTTGAGCGCGCCGTTGGCGTCCTTGAGTTCGGCCGGGGTGTCGTAGCCGACGAGGGTCAGGGAGCCCTTGGGATCGTCTCCGGGGATGGCGGGCACGTCGGCTTCGGTGCGCACGCCGTCGAAGGCGCGCACGGTCACGTCGATGCGTTCGGCGAGCACTTTGGACAGCTCCTCGGCGTGCACGCCGGCGCCGCCGTACACCTTCGGCGGGTATTCGCGGGTCAGAATGTCAACCTTCATTGGTCACCTCTCAATTCTGTTGGTTGCTACCACCACCCAACTTTAGCCACGGAAACGGGAAAACGCACGACCGACGCGTTCGTGTTGCGTCGCTCGTGCGTTTTCGCATGATTTCCCGGCCGCGGCGGCGTCTTCCGATGCGCCATCCGGCGTCGTCGTGGCGGGGATGGCCGATCCGGCCGGGAGGCGCCGGTCAGACGGCGGTGCCGTTGGCGTCCAGATTGGGATTGTGCCGCGAGTCGCCGGCGGTGAAGAACAGGCTGAGCACGCCCACGACGAACACGGCCGCCACGGTGGCGACCAGCCACATCGGATGGCTGGGCAGCCACATGATCACGACGAATGCGACGGCGGCGAGCACGATGAGCGTCCAGCTGGCCACGCGGAACCACTGACGCACCGAATGCGGCGCCTTGAACGCCTTCGGATCGCGGTAGTTGGGGTCCGATTCGAATGCGGACGCCTCCTCGTCGGCGAAGTGCGCGGTCGGCTTCCACGGGCCGTCCTCGCCTTCCTGGATGCGGCGGGACTTCTCCTGCAATGCGTATTCGTCGATCATGCCGGCCCGGGCGCGCCCGCGGGTCTGATCGTACTGCGACGGGATTCCCCTGCGCTGGTCCTTGGCCGCCTTGCGGCGCTCTGCACGGTTCGGCATCGTTGCTTCTCTCCTTACGACTGTACGGCGGATGACTGCGCACCACTCTACCCCAGTCCCGGCCGTGCGACGCAAAGAACCGCCGTATGCGGAGACGCCGTTGCGGATGGAATCGACCAATCGTATGACCCTGCCGGCGAGCCTGCCATCATGGGAATCCTACAATGAAGACACAGGGGGGACCACCCATTCAATGACGAATCTAGGGAGGCATCATGCAAGTCCACAGCCTGCGCTTCGCGTCGGCGAAGCCGATTATCGCAGCCTTGGCCGGCGTGGTGATTCTGTTACCGCTGACATCCTGCGCCTCCACCGACGCACAGGCTCCTGCAGACGACGTCACGGTGACCGATACCGAACGGTCGAACGAGGCGACGTCCAACGATACGGATCCGGGCCATGTCCTCGACCGCGAGCGGGTCGCCCGTCTCGAGTCCATGGTCCGCACGCCGGATGACGCGATCGTCGCCGCCGGCCCGACGCCGAGTTACGAGACGGTCGCCGGGCGCAGGCAGATCGCCACCATCCGCAATGAGGATGATCTGACCTACGGCCCAGGCCATTACGTGCTGACCACGTATTGCATGGGCGAGAACTCCCTGACCATCGACTTCTCCATGGGCGACGGTCTGCAGTCCGGCACGATGTCCTGCACTCCGGAATCCTCGTCCAGACAGTTGGAGTTCATTCTCGTTGAAACGGAACGGTCGATGTCCGTGCAGATCACTCCCGACGCCACCGCTCCCGCCGAGATCGCCTACCGTCTGGACCTGCTTTCATGACCGTCAGAGGACTCCGGCGCCCCTGCCGCGATCATCACGGCAACGGTATCGCGAGGCGGCTTCAAGGTCGCCCGCGGCTTATCGATGCAGCAATGTCGGGCATGGGCGCCGCCTTGTTCTGTCTGGATTGGATCAACAGCGTCGGATTGACCGTACAGGACCACGTGCAGAATGCGCTGCTGATGATATTCACCGTGCTGCTTCCGTTCAACCCGACCATATGTAGTATCATCATCACGCTCTTGTCACTGGCAATGGCCTATGCACTCCCTGCAGCCACCATATACTGGCTTTTCTCCACACCCTGTCTTCTGGCACTGATTTTCCTGGCAAAAAGCGTTAGACGGCCGATACCTACGGCGATCATATTCTTCATCATGCAGCTTCTCGCCGCAACAGGCACGATCACGCATAACGAGGAACTGCGTTCCCTGATACTTGGCTACCAACCGCTGATAATCGCATGGGCAATCGGCACGCTCCTCGGGTGCGCCATTGAGGCGCAACGGAAGAGAACCATCGCGGAGGAAAAGGCTTCTCACCGATCCGAGCAGCTACGGGTTCTGCATGTCCTGCACGATTCCGTGGCGAACGATCTCGTATATGCGGTGACACAGTGCAAATCATTGCGCACGGAGCTTACCGACAGGGGCTCCATCGCCAAAACCGACGACGTCATCACCGCACTGGAGTCCGGTCTTGCACAACTACGTCAGCAGATCATCGAGCCAGCGAAACGGGATATCGAGACAATAGATAAACCGGGTACCGACGCCGGACATATACAGACGCCTGATACGCAGGCGTGCATCCATAGCACCATGCGGACAATCGAACAACGGCTCCGGCAGTGTGGATTCGCCGGCAAGCCGCAGATCAGTGGCAATCTCAGCGTCATACGGGAGGAAGTCATCGACGTCATCGACATGACCATACATGAGCTTGGTGGCAACATCATCAAATATGGGGAACCTGGCGCATATGCTCTCGCCATTAATGTCTCCGCGGACGGAACCGTCACCATTGTTTCATCCAACCGATATCGGCCACGGACGGATGCGCCATGCTGGTCATCAACATCGGACACATGCCACACCCCGATACTGTTGTCCAACAGACTGCGCTCCATAGGCGGCAGCATGTCGGTCAGCAGAGAGGACGGGGAATGGACCGCATGCGTTTGCATCCCTGACGCGTATCGCGACAAAGCATGGCAACACACCGATGAGGACGACAATAGATAGAGACGACAAAAACCGGCGGCACTGAGTACTTGTCGGTTCCACCCCGTACCACTAATCTCACCTCCGGAAAGCGCAGATCATGAATCATAAGCATGACCAGAATATGGATTGTGCCTCCATCGGCATCGTGGACAATGATCCGCTGGTGTCAAGGGCGCTCGAATCGATGTTCACCGACCGTCCGACTCCACTGCAGGTGTTATGGAACGTACAGTCAGGTGAAGATGCATTGCGACTGTGCATGGACTCCGACATGAGACCGGATCTGGTGCTCACCGACCTGCGCATGCCGGCCATGGACGGCAAGGAGCTTGCCGAACGTCTGCGGTCCGAATATCCCACGATGGCCGTATTGGGCATGAGCGCGTTCCAACTCGAATATACGACGGAGCAGCTCTCCGCAGCGGGCATGAGCGGGATGATCCGCAAAGAGGCGGATACGCAGGAGTACGTGCAGATGATCGGACGGATTCTGAACCGTCCCAAGATGATGGAGTGGCGAGAGCATTCGTTCGCCTTCGAACGGATGATGCTCACCGATACGGAGATCTCCGTGATGCGCGAATATCTCAAGGGCCGCACCACGGCGGCGACCGCTCGCGTGATGCACATGAGCGAAGGCACGATCAAAACCCACATGAACAATGCCTACAGGAAAATGGGCGTACACAGCCGGGCGGAGGCGATTCGCATCTGTGTACGCGAGCATGTGCTGTAGCAAATGTTCCGCAGGCAAATGCACCCACGAAAACGTTGGCTTGATCCCTTTGCTGTGAATCGAGCAAGACCTTTCGTATATGAGCTCAATGAAAACGAGCCTTGTTATTCGAATATGCTGTTCCCACAATATGGACAGTAGGCCATGCCAAGCGACTCCGAAAGCGGCAGATGCTTAGTGCAGTGCGGACATTTCCAGACGATAAACTGGATTGCGAAACCGCAGACCGCACTCACCAACCCGGAAATGCCAAAGACAGCCGTCAGCATCTGATATCGTTCATCAACGAGGACTCCGACGACGAGCAAAACCATCCCCAAAGCAATAAGAGAGTTATACAACACCCGCCATGTTCTCAAGTTCACTCTTCATCCTTTCGGAAACACGCTTAACCAGCCGAATCAGTCTGCTCTGACCCATTTCGACAGAGCAGAGAACGCCGATCCGCATGCCCCCCTGCTCTCGTGCTCCGTTATACGCTCACCGGCACAGTCCCGCAATACGAACGGCGATATCTGTCCGTTCGTATGATGTCCTCGTAGCGGTTGAGCAATCCAGTCGCCGATAATAACCGTATGCACCCCATATGCAGGACCGGCAGCAACGAGGCTAAGCCGGTCGACATCGAAAGGTATTGACATGGACGCCATTCGGGATTGGCTGATACGCCATAGGGAAACGAGTCTGGTGGGCGGCCTGCTGATGGCGGCCTTGTCGGCCTTGCCGATACAGCTTTCCTCCAAGCAGACGCAGGTGACCTGGCTGACCGTAGTGGAACTGGCGATGGCGCTATGTTCCGTGTACCTGCTGTACGCCCCACTTGGCTACGTGTCGGAAGACGACACCACCCTCGACAGGATGACCCTTCTGGCGGCACGGCACCGATTCGCCGCCTACGGGATTGCAGCCGTGATGCTGCTGCTCGTCGCGACACTGACATGGAGCGGCCTGATCGATCCTTCGCCGCTGTGGATCGACATCGTCATACGCCTGCTCATATGGTCGTCGGTGGCTCTTCTGCTGGCTCCGACGATGTATGCTCAGCGAAACCGCGAATAGACCATTCGCGACGAATGCGCTCATCATATAGGCCCGCGCTTCTCCCCAAGAGAGGCACGGGCCTATATCACAATGAGCCGGCGACGTCAGCGCGGCAGCGCCATCGGGCGCTGCGACGCGTGGATCGGCGCGGGCAGTTCGGTGGAGCCGGTCAGGTATTCGTCGACGGCGGCCGCGCAGGAGCGGCCTTCGGCGACGGCCCACACGACGAGGCTCTGGCCGCGGCCCGCGTCGCCGGCGACGAACACGCCGTCCTGCGACGTGGCGAAGCGCTCGTCGCGCGCCACGTTGCCGCGGCCGTCGAGGTCGACGGGCAGCTGGTCGACGAGCGTCGTGGTGTCCGGGTGCAGGAAGCCGACGGAGATGAGCACCAGGTCGGCGGGCAGCACGCGTTCGGTGCCCGGCTGGCGGGTGAACGGACCGTCCTCCCCCGGCGCCACGTCGACGACGCGCAGGCCGGTCACGTGGCCGTGCCCGTCGGCGACGAAGCCTTCGGTGGCGGTCGAATGCTCGACGTGCACCTTCGCCTGCTCCTCGTCGGAGCCGATGAAGTCCACCGAATCGGTGCTGTACAGGTATTCGCCGCCTTCGGCCATCGACGTGGTCTTCTGGTAGAGGCGGGCGAACGTCGGCCACGGCTGGGCGTCGGGCCGTTCCGTCGGCTCCTTGGGCATGATCTGGAGCACGGTCACGTCCTTGGCGCCCTGACGGATCGCGGTGCCCAGGCAGTCGGAGCCGGTGTCGCCGCCGCCGATGACGATCACGTGCTTGTCCTTCGCGTCGATGCCGTGCACCGGTTCGACGCCGTAGACGCGGCGGGTCGCGTCGGGCAGGTATTCCATCGCGAAGTGGATGCCGTCGAGCGTGCGGCCGGGCAGGTTCATGTCGCGCGGCACGGTCGAACCGATGGCGACGACGACCGCGTCGTAGCGCGAGCGCAGGTCGTCCCAGCTGATGTCGCGGCCGATCTCGACGCCGGTGCGGAACACGGTGCCTTCGGCCTCCATCTGCTCGACGCGACGGTCGATGAGCCGCTTGTCGAGCTTGAAGTTGGGGATGCCGTAGCGCATGAGGCCGCCGATCGCGTCGTCGCGCTCGTACACGACGACGGTGTGGCCGGCGCGCGTCAGCTGCTGGGCGCACGCCAGGCCGGCGGGGCCGGATCCGACGACGGCGACGGTCTGGTCGGTCAGTCGCTGCGGCGGCAGCGGCTTGACGAGGCCCAGCTCCCACGCCTGCTCGATGATGGTCAGCTCGTCGTTCTTGATCATCGTGGGCGGCTGGTGGATGCCCAGCACGCACGCCGACTCGCACAGGGCCGGGCAGATGCGGCCGGTGAACTCGGGGAAGTTGGACGTGGACGACAGGCGGTTGTACGCGTCCTCCCACTGCCCGCGGACCACGAGGTCGTTGAATTCGGGGATGAGGTTGCCCAGCGGGCAGCCGGTCATGCAGAACGGGGTGCCGCAGTCCATGCAGCGGGCCGCCTGCTCCTGCGTCCACGGCTGCAGGCCGCATTCGGCGTGCACGTCGAACCAGTCCCTGACGCGCTCGGCGACGGGTCGTTCGGCCAGCTCGCGGCGGGTGCGGACTTTCAGGAATCCTCTCGGGTCGCCCATGTCAGCGCGCTCCTTCCATAACCTGCTCGTACACCTGCTCCCAGGCGCCGGGCGCATTGAAATCGATGCCGTCCTCCTCGGCCTGCCGCATGGCGCGGGTCATCGCCACGTACTGGCGCGGCACGAGGTGCGTGAACCGGGCCGCCGCATGCTCCCAGTCGGCGAGCAGCGACGCGGCGAACGCGGATCCGGTCTGGTCGGCGTGGCGTTCCACCAGCCGGCGCACGGCCGGTCCGGTCTGGTCGTCGAGCGGTTCGAAGACCAGCGATCGGCGGGCGGCGGGGTTGACCTTGGCCATGTCGAGGTCGAGCACGTACGCGTCGCCGCCGGAGAAGCCGGCGCCGAAGTTGCGGCCGGTGGGGCCGAGGACGACGACGGTGCCGCCGGTCATATACTCGCAGCCGTGGTCGCCCACGCCTTCGACGACGAGCGTGGCGCCCGAGTTGCGCACGGCGAAGCGTTCGCCGGCGCGTCCGGACACGAGCATCTCGCCGGACGTGGCGCCGAAGCCGGTCACGTTGCCGGCGATGACGTTGTCGTGCGGGTCGAACGTCGCGTCGGCTGACGGACGCACGACGATGCGGCCGCCGGACAGGCCCTTGCCGGCGTAGTCGTTGACCTCGCCGATGACGCGAATCGTCTCGCCGCGCGGGATGAACGCGCCGATGGACTGGCCGCCGGCGCCGTGGAACGTCATGTCGACGGTGTCGTCGGGCAGGCCCTGCGCGCCGTGGCGGCGGGTGATCTCGTAGCCGACCATCGTGCCCAGCGTGCGGTTGACGTTGCGGATGGGCATGTCGATGGCGACCGGCTCGCCGTGCTCGAGCGCGGGTGCGGCGAGCTTGACGAGCGTGTTGTCGAGCGCCTCGTCGAGGCCGTGGTCCTGCGATTCGGTGTTGTGCAGGATCGTGCCGGGGATGGGGCCGGGCTGCATGAGCACGCCGGTCAGGTCGACGCCGTCGGCCTTCCAGCGACGCACGGCCTCGTCGCGTTCGAGGCATTCGACGTGGCCGACGGCCTCCTCGAGGCTGCGGAAGCCGAGTTCGGCGAGGATCTCGCGCACCTCCTGGGCGATGAACATGAAGAAGTTGACCACATGTTCGGGCTTGCCGCGGAAGCGGGCGCGCAGCTCCGGATCCTGCGTGGCGATGCCCTGCGGGCACGTGTTCTTCTGGCAGGCGCGCATCATGACGCAGCCTTCGACGATGAGCGCGGCGGTGGCGAAGCCGAACTCCTCGGCGCCCAGCAGCGCGGCCACGACCACGTCGCGGCCGGTCTTGAGCTCGCCGTCGCACTGGACGACGATGCGCGAGCGCAGGCCGTTGAGGATGAGCGTCTGCTGCGTTTCGGCCAGACCGATCTCCCACGGGGTGCCGGCGTGGCGGATCGCGTTGAGCGGGGCCGCGCCGGTGCCGCCGTCGTAGCCGGAGACGAGCACCACGTCGGCATGGCATTTGGCCACGCCGGCGGCGATGGTGCCGACGCCGAACTCGGAGACGAGCTTGACGTGGATGCGGGCCTTGGGGTTGGCCATCTTCGCGTCGTTGATGAGCTGCTTCAAATCCTCGATCGAGTAGATGTCGTGGTGCGGCGGCGGGGAGATGAGCTCGACGCCGGGGGTGGCGTGGCGGACGGCGGCGATCCACGGCGGGACCTTCGCGCCGGGCAGGTGGCCGCCTTCGCCGGGCTTGGCGCCCTGGGCGAGCTTGATCTGCAGGTCGGTGGCGTGCACGAGGTAGTCGGAGGTGACGCCGAAGCGCGCGGAGGCGATCTGCTTGATGCGGCTGCATCGCAGCGGGTCGTTCATGCGGTCGTCGGATTCGCCGCCCTCGCCGGAGTTGGAGCGCGCGCCGATCGTGTTCATCGCGACGGCGAGCGTCTCGTGCGCCTCCTGGGAGATGGAGCCGTAGCTCATCGCGCCGGTGGAGAAGCGCTTGACGATCTCGGACGCGGGTTCGACCTCGTCGATGGGCACGGGCGTGCGGTCGTGGCGGAACGCCATGAGGCCGCGCAGCGTCATGAGACGGTTCGACGTGTCGTCGATGTGGTGCGTGTAGCGCTTGAACATGCCGTAGTCGCCGCGCATCGTGGACTGCTGGAGCAGGAAGATCGCCTCGGGGTCGTTGAGATGGTCCTCGCCGGTGCGGCGCCACTTGTATTCGCCGCCGGTCTCCAGGCCCGTGTGCGGGGTGGCGGTCCACTGGTTCGGATAGGCGGCCCGGTGGCGGATGGCGACCTCCTCGGCGATCTCGTCGAGGCCGACGCCGCCGACCTGGGAGACGGTGCCGGTGAAGTAGCGGTCGATGGTCTCCTTGTTCAGGCCGACCGCCTCGAACAGCTGCGAGCCGCGGTAGCTCATGATGGTGGACACGCCCATCTTGGCCATGATCTTGAGCACGCCGACGGACAGCGCGTTGACGAGGTTCCGCACGGCGGTGGCCGCGTCGACCTTGAGATAGCCGGTGCGGGCGAGGTGCTCGACGGATTCGAACGCCAGGTACGGGTTGACGCAGGCCGCGCCGTAGGCGATGAGCAGGGCGACGTGGTGGACCTCGCGCACGTCGCCGGCCTCGACGGCCATCGACACCTGGGTGCGCGTGTGACGGCGCAGCAGGTGGTGCTGGACGGCGCCGGTGAGCAGCAGCGACGGAATCGGGCCCCACGTGTGGTTCGAGTCGCGGTCGGACAGGACGATGAAGTTGCAGCCGCGTGCGATCGCCTCGTCGACCTCGGCGAAGATCTCGTCGAGCCGGTCGGCGAGCGCCTTGCCGCCGCCGGCGACCTGGTAGAGGCCGCGGACGATGTACGGCTTGTAGTGGCCTTCGAGGCGGGGCGCGCGGTCGAGCCGCTTGAGTCGGGCCATGTCGTCGGAGTCTACGACGGGCAGGGGGATGAGGATCTTGCGTGCGTGGGGCGCGCCGTCCTCGAGGAGGTTGGGTTCGGGTCCGATGGCGGATTCGAGGGAGGTGACGACGCGTTCGCGTTCCCAGTCGAGCGGCGGGTTGGTGACCTGCGCGAACTTCTGGTGGAAGTAGTCGAACAGCATGCGGCTGCGGCGGGAGAGGACGGGCAGCGGGTTGTCGTTACCCATGGAGCCGAGGGGTTCCTTGCCGGTGTCGGCCATGGGGGCGAGCAGGAGGCGCAGGTCCTCTTCGGTGTAGCCGAAGGCGCGCTGGCGGCGGATCACGGATTGGCCGGAGTGGTTGACGTGTTCGCGGCGGGGCAGTTCGTCGAGGCTGATGGCGTTGCCTTCGAGCCATTGGCGGTACGGGTGCTGGGCGGCGAGGTCGTGCTTGATCTCCTCGTCGGGGATGATGCGTCCCTGTGCGGTGTCGACGAGGAACATGCGGCCGGGTTCGAGGCGGCCCTTGGCGACGATGTGCTCGTCGCCCACGTCGGGCAGGACGCCGGTTTCGGAGGCGAGGACGACGAGGCCGTCGTCGGTGAGCTGCCAGCGGCCGGGGCGGAAGCCGTTGCGGTCGAGCAGGGCGCCGACCTGGGTGCCGTCGGTGAAGACGATGTGGGCGGGGCCGTCCCAAGGTTCGATGAGCGTGTTGTTGTAGGCGTGGAAGGCGCGCACGTCCGGGTCGAGGGTGTCGTCGTTCTCCCATGCGGGCGGCAGCATCATGGAGATGGCGTGGGGCATCGAACGGCCGGCGAGGTGGAGCAGTTCGAGGCATTCGTCGAAGGTGCCCGAGTCGGAGTAGCCGGGGGTGTCGATGGGCAGGAGCGGCTTGAGCTCGCCCAGGAGTGCGGAGCTGAGCCGGCCTTCGCGGGCGGACAGCCAGTTGCGGTTGCCCTGGATGGTGTTGATCTCGCCGTTGTGGGCGAGCTGGCGGAACGGCTGGGCGAGCGGCCAGCTGGGGAACGTGTTGGTGGAGAAGCGCGAGTGGACGATCGCGATGGTCGTGGCCATGTCGGGGTGGGACAGGTCAGGGAAGAAGGGGCGCAGCTGCATGGTGGTGAGCATGCCCTTGTAGGTGATGGTGCGCGACGAGAGGGACGCGAAGTAGACGCCGACCTCATGTTCGACGCGTTTGCGGATGCGGAACGCCTTGCGGTCGAGGTCGAGTCCGGCGAGCGCGGCGTCGGGGGCGGCGACGACGAGCGTCTTGAATCCGGGCATGGAGGCGAGCGCCTGCAGGCCGAGCCCGTCGGGGTTGACGGGGACGGGATGCCAGGCGAGCACGTCGAGGCCCTCCTCGCGCACGATGGCGGCGATGGCCTGCTCCTGGCGGGCGGAGGCGGCGAGGTCGCGTTCGAGGAACGCGATGCCGGCGGCGTACCGGCCGGCTTCGGGAAGGTCGACGCCGGCGGTGGCGCGCATGAACGCGTCGGGCATGGCCATGAGGATGCCCGCGCCGTCGCCGGTGTTGGCTTCGGCGCCGACGGCGCCGCGGTGGTTGAGGTTGACGAGCACGTCGATGGCGTCGTCGACGATTCTACGCTCCGCGTGGCCGCCGAGCGTGGCGACCATGCCCACGCCGCAGGCGTCGTGTTCGGCCCCGGGGTCGTAGAGGCCTTGTCGTTGTTGGATGCTCAAGTCGAGCGGAGCGTGGAAAGTCACCGAAACCACCTTCGAATCTTTTGTGGCGGCCTTTGCGGGCCGCGGTTCTTTGGATAATGCGCCTGACAGGGTATCGCCGGCATATGTCGGACGCGTTTCGGCGTCCATATACCGAATCGGGTGAAATGTCAATACCCGTTTCGCGTGGTTTCCGTGAGGTTTTGCCGGTACGGCCCCGACGCGGGAGGGCTGCTGTCGGCGCGCCCAATAGAATGGACGGGTCATGCGCAGCAGTATCAAACGCGAAGGAGCATCATCATGACCCAAGTCGACACGACGTGCGTGCAGGGCGGCTATCGGCCGGGCAACGGCGAGTCGCGCACTCCCCCGATCATCCAGGCCACGACGTTCAGGTACACGTCGAGCGAGCAGATGAGCCGCCTGTTCGACCTGTCCGAATCGGGCTATTTCTACACGCGTCTGCAGAACCCGACCAACGACACGGTCGCGGCGAGGATCTGCGAGCTGGAGGGCGGCGCGGCGGCGATGCTGACCAGCTCGGGCCAGGCGGCGAACTTCTTCGCGCTGTTCAACATCTGCACCAACGGCGATCACATCGTCGCCTCGTCGGCGATCTACGGCGGCACGTTCAACCTGATCAACGTGACGATGGCGAAGATGGGCGTCGAATGCACGTTCGTGGACCCGGACTGCACGCCCGAGGAGCTGGAGGCGGCGTTCCGTCCGAACACGAAGGCCGTGTTCGCCGAGTCGATCTCCAACCCGGCGCTGATCGTGCTCGACTTCGACAAGTTCGTCGCGGCCGCGCACGGCCACGGCGTGCCGCTGATCGTCGACAACACGTTCCCGACGCCGGTCAACTGCCGTCCGTTCGAGTACGGCGTGGACATCGTCACCCATGCGACCACCAAGTACATGGACGGCCACGGCTCGTGCGTGGGCGGCGCGATCGTCGATTCGGGCCGTTTCGACTGGATGGCGCACGCGGACAAGTTCCCGGGACTGACCACGCCGGACGACTCGTACCACGGCGTCACGTACGCGAAGGACTTCGGCCCGGCCGCGTTCATCACGAAGGCGACCGCGCAGCTCATGCGCGACTTCGGATCCACCCCGGCGCCGATCAACTCGTGGATCATGGGCATGCATCTGGAGTCGCTGGCCGTGCGCATGGAGCGCCACTGCGCCAACGCGCAGAAGGTCGCCGAGTTCCTGGCCGCCGACCCGCGCATCTCCTGGGTCAGCTACCCGGGCCTGGAGGGCGACAGGTACCATGCGCTGGCCGAGAAGTACATGCCCAACGGCACGTGCGGCGTGATCTCCTTCGGCGTGCCGGGCGGCCGCGAGAAGGTGTCGGCGCTGCTCGACGCGTTCAAGCTGGTGTCGATCGCCACGCATGTGGCCGATGCGCGCAGCTGCACGCTCTACCCGGCAGGCACCACGCACCGCCAGCTCACCGAGCGGCAGCTCGAGGAGGCCGGCGTCGGCATCGACCTGGTGCGTCTGAGCTGCGGCATCGAGAACGCGGACGACATCATCGCCGACCTCAAGCAGGCGATGGACGCCGTGCTCGGCTGACGGTTCCTCCGCCGGCATCGCCGGACATCATGACGGGCGGCCCGTCGCGTACGCAACGCGACGGGCCGCCCCCCGTATGCCGCGGCCGTCGGCCGACGGGCCGCTCCCCTACTGGCGGTAGTAGCTCAGGAAGTCGGCGAGCTTGTCGGTCGCGTCCCGGAGCACTTCGATGCGAGGCAGGTAGACGATGCGGAAATGGTCCGGCTCGCCCCAGTTGAAGCCGCCGCCGCGCGTGATGAGGATGCGCTTGTCGTGCAGCAGGTCGAGCGCGAACTGCTCGTCGTCGGTGATGTTGAAGCGTTTGACGTCGAGCTTGGGGAAGATGTAGAAGCCGGCCTTGGGCTTGACTGCGGTGACGCCGGGGATCGCGTTGAGCGCCTCGTAGATGAAGTCGCGCTGCTCGTAGACGCGGCCGCCGGGCACGATGTAGTCGTTGACGCTCTGGTGGCCGCCGAGCGCGGTCTGCACGATCGACTGGGCGGGCACGTTCGAGCAGATGCGCATGTTGGTGAGCATGTTGAGGCCCTCGATGTAGTCGCGGGCGACGTTCTTGTTGCCGCTCAGGATCATCCAGCCGACGCGGAAGCCGGCGATCATATGCGACTTCGACAGGCCGGAGAACGTCACGCAGAACAGGTCGGGCGCGAGCGAGGCGATCGAGACGTGCTCGAGGCCGTCCATGACGAGACGGTCGTAGATCTCGTCGGAGAAGATCATGAGCTGGTGCTCGCGCGCCAGGTCGACGATCTGCTGGAGCACCTCCCTAGGGTAGAGCGCGCCGGTGGGGTTGTTCGGGTTGATCACGACGATCGCCTTGGTGCGGTCGGTGATCTTGGCGCGCATGTCGTCGATGTCGGGATTCCATTCGGACTGCTCGTCGCACACGTAGTGCACGGGGGTGCCGCCGGCGAGGTTCACGCACGCGGTCCACAGCGGGTAGTCGGGGCTGGGCACGAGCACCTCGTCGCCGTCGTCGAGCAGCGCGGACAGCGACAGGTTGATCAGCTCGCTGACGCCGTTGCCGGTGTAGATGTCCTCGATGCCCACGTTGGGCAGATGCTTGATCTGCGCGTACTGCATGATCGCCTTGCGCGCGGAGAACAGGCCCTTGGACGCGGAGTAGCCCTCGCAGTCGGTCAGCTGGCGGGCCATGTCGTAGATGACCTCGTCGGGGGTGCGGAAGCCGAAGGGCGCGGGGTTGCCGATGTTGAGCTTGAGCACGTGCGTGCCGCTCGCCTCCATGCGGGCGGCCTCGTCGACCACCGGTCCGCGCACGTCGTAGAGGACGTCGTCGAGTTTGCGGGATTTTCCGAAGTGACGCATGGTGGTTCCTTCCGTGATGGTGGCGGCCGGTCGGGCCGTCTCGTCCGCGCCGGACGATGGCGCGTCCGCGCGCGGCGTCGTCGCATCGTCGCGCGGCGTTGCGGTCCGATCCCGGCCGAGCAGCCAGTCGGCGTCGACGTCGAGCGTGTCGGCGATGAAGCGCAGCGTGTCGGTGCGCGGCACGGTCTTGCCGCTCACGTACTGGCTGACGTTGCTCTTGCCGAGTTTGACGCCGGCGCGCTGGGCGGCGTGGACCAGGTCGACCTGCTTCATGCCGCGGGCGTGCATCGCGATGCCCAGCCGTTGCGCGAATGTCGCCATGGAGGCGCCTCCTTGTCCCGAACCGAAGTTCAAAGTTCAAACCGCTGGTTCAGAACCCTAGCACCGCCGGAGTACGGAAACGCCCGGAAGTTCAATCTACGGGACGATCCGTAATTGAACTTCCGGGCGGCGCAACGCATGAATCGGTTCAGCCGACTTCACTCGGCATCCGTCAGGAACCCGTCGCCCACCGATCAGACGCTGCGGAACGACTCCTTGGTCTTGGCGGCGAGCTGGCCGCAGGCGCCGTCGATGTCCTGGCCGCGCGTGTCGCGCAGGGTCGCGGTGATGCCGGCCGCGTGCAGGATCTTCAGGAACCGCCGCTCGTCCTCGGGGTCGGACGCGGTCCAGCGCGAGCCCTCGATCGGGTTGAGCGGGATCGGGTTGACGTGCACCCAGTCGTCGCCGTAGTGGTTGAGCCTCTTGGCGAGCAGGCGCGCGTGCTCGGCCTGGTCGTTGATGCCGCGCATGAGCGCGTATTCGATGCTCACGCGGCGCTTGGACGCCAGATAGTAGTCGTGGGCGGCGTCGAGTACCTGCGTGGTGTCGAAGCGTCGGTTCATCGGCACGAGCTCGTCGCGCAGCTCGTCGCTCGGCGCGTGCAGCGACACGGCCAGACGCACCGGGATGCCCTCGTCGATGAGCTTGCGGATGCCGGGCACCACGCCCACGGTGGAGACGGTGATGTTGCGCGCCGAGATGCCGAAGCCCTCCGGCGGCATCGCGCTGATCTGGCGCACGGCCGAGATCACGGAGCGGTAGTTGCCCATCGGCTCGCCCATGCCCATGAACACGATGTTGCTCAGTCGGCCGGGGCCGCCGGCGACTTCGCCGTCGCGCATCATGCGCGCGGCGACGCGCACCTGTTCGAGGATCTCACCGGTCGACATGTTGCGCGTCAGACCCAGCTGGCCGGTGGCGCAGAACGGGCAGCCCATGCCGCAGCCGACCTGGCTGGAGATGCACAGCGTGGTGCGCGTCGGGTAGCGCATGAGCACCGATTCGATGTGGGAGCCGTCGAAGAGGCGCCACAGGGTCTTGATCGTCATGCCCTCGTCGGCGACCTGGCGGGTGACCTCGTGGATGAGTTCGGGGAAGAACGCCTCGGCCGCCTCGGCGCGCCGGGCCGCCGGGAAGTCGGTGAAGTCCTGCGCGTTCACGTCGAAATGACCGTAGTAGTGGTTCGCGAGCTGCTTGACGCGGAACTTCGGCAGGCCCAGTTCAGCAGCCTTGGCGATGCGCTCCTCGGGGGTCATGTCGACGAAGTGGACCGGCGGCTTGCCGCGGCGCGCGTGGTCCTTGGACAGGACGTCGCGGAACGCGCCGGTCGTGCCTCCGGGGGTGATGCCGGTTTCGGGAAGGTCGGTGGTCATCTGGTCCTCACCTGTCTGGTCGGGTTCGTGGATGGGGAAACGGGAAGGCATGGAATCGCCCGCCGGTCCGGTCGCCATGCGACGGGCCGACGGGCGGAGGGATCAGCGGCCGCTCACAGGCCGGTGGCCCACAGCAGGATGCACGTGAACGGGGCCGCCATCAGGATCGAGTCGACGCGGTCCATCACGCCGCCGTGGCCCTTGAGCAGGTGGCCCATGTCCTTGATGCCGATGTCGCGCTTGAGCATCGAGGCGCACAGGTCGCCGAACGTGCCGACCGCGCCGATCATGACGCCGGCGACGACCGGCACCCACCAGCGCGTCGCCCACAGGGCGGCGTCGTAGGTGCAGGCGAACACGGCGAACGCGCCGACCATCGCGAACAGCATCGACCCGATCAGGCCCTCGACGGACTTCTTCGGCGAGATGCGCGGCGACAGCTTGTGTTTGCCGAGCCATGCGCCGGCGAACAGGCCGCCGGTGTCGCTCAGCGCCGGCAGGAACACGAGCATGATGCCGTGCGCGACCGGGTGGCCGTTGAACGTCAGCGAGATGATCAGGCAGGACGCGAGCAGCGGCAGGTACAGCAGCGTGAGCAGGGACACGGCGACGTGGCTGGCCGGGCTGTGGCGGCGTTCGCCGTCCTCGTCGACGAACAGGGAGCGCACCTCGGCGCTGGCACCGGTGTGCGCGAGCTTGGCCGACACCGCCTCGGACAGACGGTCGCCGAGCTTGGCGCGCACGCCCGCGGACAGCGCGACCACGACGGCCGACGCCATCGTGCACGCGGCCATGGCCACGATGTGGTGCGGCGCGTAGTAGGTGGCGAGGAGCGTGACGGCCGAGCAGATCCACAGCGGCACCACGGGGATGTGGAGGCCCGCGGCGGCGAAGTCGACGCGCAGCTCCCACAGGGCCAGGATCATGAACACGACGATCAGCAGGACGAACAGGTCGCGGCTGATCAGCAGGCATGCGAGGATGACCGCGACCAGCACCGCCGCGGTGGCGATGGCCTGCGGCATGTTGCGGCCCGTCTTCTTGTTGATCGCGTCGAGGGCCTCCTCGGCCTCACGTTCGCGCTGGGTGCGGCTCGTCATCGCGTGCTCCTTCCCTCAAAAAACATGCCAAGGCCCCCGCGTGCGGGAGCCTTGGCCGGTCGCGGAGGATCAGACCTCCATGATCTCCTTCTGCTTGGCCTCCAGCAGGGAGTCCAGCTCGTCGGTGACCTGCTTGGTGACCTTGTCGAGGTCCTTGAGCAGACGATCGCCCTCGTCCTCGCCCATCTCGCCGTCCTTGACGGCCTTGTCGATGGACTCCTTGGTCTTGCGGCGGATGTTGCGCACCGCGACCTTGCCGTCCTCGGCCTTGGTCTTGGCGAGCTTGACGTACTCCTTGCGGCGCTCCTCGGTCAGCTCCGGCATGGTCAGGCGGATGACGTTGCCGTCGCGGCGCGGGCTGGCGCCCAGGTCGGAGTCGCGCAGCGCCTTCTCGACCGCGTTCGCCTGGGACGGGTCGAACGGGGTGACGGACAGGGTGCGCGGCTCGGGCACGCCGATGGTCGCCACGGACTTGAGCGGCATCGTCATGCCGTAGGACTCAACGCTGATGCCGTTGAGCAGGGCCGGGTTGGCGCGGCCGGTGCGGATGCCGGAGAAGTTCTCCTTGGTGTTCTCGACGGTCTTCTTCATCTGGTCCTTGGCCTGATCGACGACAGTCGCCATGGTTTTCGCTCCTTTGTGATTGGTTGGTCGGATTGTGGTCTGGTTTGCGCTCAGTCGGCGAGCGTGGATTCGGCGTCGGACACGAGCGTGCCGATGTTCTCGCCGAGCAGGGCGCGGGTCACGTCGCCCTCGCCCTCAAGGCCGAACACGCGGATGTGCTGCTTGTTGTCGCGGGCCATCGACAGCGCGGACGCGTCCATGACGGCGAGGTTGTCGACCAGCGCGCGGTTGTAGTCGAGGGTGGCGAAGCGCTTGGCGGACGCGTCCTTGCGCGGGTCGGCGGTGTAGACGCCGTCGACGCCGTTCTTGCCCATGAGCACCTCGTCGCAGTGGATCTCCAGCGAACGCTGGATGGAGACGGTGTCGGTGGAGAAGTACGGCATGCCGGCGCCGGCGCCGAAGATCACGACGCGGCCCTTCTCCAGATGGCGGATGGCCTTGAGCGGGATGTACGGCTCGGCCACCTGACCCATGGTGATGGCGGTCTGCACGCGGGTGGCCTGCCCCTCCTGCTCCAGGAAGTCCTGCAGGGCCAGGCAGTTCATCACCGTGCCGAGCATGCCCATGTAGTCGCCGCGGGAGCGGTCGATGCCGGCCTGCTGCAGTTCGGCGCCGCGGAAGAAGTTGCCGCCGCCGGTCACGATCGCGACCTGCACGCCCTGCTGCACCGCGGGGACGATCTCCTCGGCGATGCGGCGCACCACATGCGTGTCGATGCCGACGCTGCCGCCGCCGAACGCCTCGCCCGAAAGCTTGAGCAGCACTCGACGCGGCTTGGTTTCTCCAGTCATACACAGCCTTTCCGTCATCCGGCTCCGGCTCCGCCGCGGCGCGACGGACCCCGGGCCGCTGAAATTACCGTCTCTCAGACTATCCGCAAATACAGACAGCACCCGGCAGCGACGCTCCGGGACAATCGCGGCGGATGCGGACGGCGGACGGCGGAAATACGACGATGGCGGCCCGCGGAACGAATCCGCGGGCCGCCATCGGTCGGACGACTGTCGTCACCGTCATGCGGTTCGGACGATCAGGCCGGAATTCACTCGGCCTCGCCCTTGCCGACCTCGACGCGGGCGAAGGCGAGGGCCTTGCCGCCCACTTCCTCGAACAGCTTGCCGACGGTCTTGGACGGATCCTTGACGAAGGCCTGCTCGAGCAGGACGTTCTCCTTGTAGAAGGCGTTCAGACGGCCCTCGACGATCTTCGGGACGATCTTCTCCGGCTTGCCCTCGGCCAGGGACTTCTCGGTGGCCACGCGGCGCTCGGACTCGACCACGTCGGCCGGGACGTCCTCGCGGGTCAGCCACTGGGCGCCCATGGCGGAGATCTGCAGGGCGGCCTCGTGGGCCACGGCGGCGCCGGCGGCGTCGGTCGCGATCATCGCGACGATGCTCGGCGGCATCTCGGCGGACTTCTTGTGCGCGTAGACCTCGACGTGCTCGCCGGAGATCTTGGCGAACTGGCCGACCTTGACGTGCTCGCCGAACAGGGCGGCGGCCTCCTCGACGGACTCCTTGACGGTGCCGTTCTCGGCCGGAGCGGCCAGCAGGGCCTCGGCGTCGGCGGCGTCGGCGGACACGGCGTAGCCGAGCACGGTGTCGGCGAACTCGACGAACTTCGGGGTCTTGGCCACGAAGTCGGTCTCGGAGTTCAGCTCGACGGCGTAGGCGGTCTCGCCCTCGGCGGTCTCGACGACCTTGGAGGCGATGGTGCCTTCCTGGGCCTTGCGGCCCTCACGCTTGCCGGCGGCCTGGATGCCCTTGGCGCGGATGATCTCCTTGGCGCGGGCGACGTCGCCTTCGGCCTCGGTCAGGGCCTTCTTGACGTCCATCATGCCGGCGCCGGTCTCCTCGCGCACCTGCTTGATCAGAGCTGCAGTGATTGCTGCCATTGTTGTCTCCTCTAGATTCTATTGGTCCGTAAGGCCGTGCGGCGCGACGCGGACGGCGCCGCGCCGCACGGATTGGCTCGGGTCAGGCTCAGGCCTGGGCCTCGGCCTCGGAAGCGACCTCGGCCGGGGCGGCCTCGGCGCCCTCGGTCAGCAGCTCCTTCTCCCAGGCGGCCATCGGCTGCTCGGCCTCGTCGGCCTTGGCGGCCTTGCCGGAGCGCTCCAACAGGCCCTCGGCGACGGCGTCGGCCATCAGGCTGGTCAGCAGCTCGATGCCGCGGATGGCGTCGTCGTTGGCCGGGATCGGGTACTCGACGGCTTCCGGATCGGCGTTGGTGTCGACCAGGGCCACGACCGGGATGCCCAGCTTGTGGGCTTCCTCGACGGCCAGGGCCTCCTTGTTGATGTCGACGACGAACATCACGGAAGGCGTACGGTTCATGTTGCGGATGCCGCCCAGCTGCTTGTTCAGCTTGTCCTTCTCGCGCTCGAGCAGGAGCAGCTCCTTCTTGGTCAGGCCGGAGCCGCGCACGTCGGAGAAGTCCATCTCCTCGAGTTCCTTGAGACGGTTGACGCGCTTGGAGACGGTCTGGAAGTTGGTCAGCATGCCGCCGAGCCAGCGCTCGGAGACGTAGGGCATGTTCACGCGCACGGCCTGGGCGGAGACGGCCTCCTGAGCCTGCTTCTTGGTGCCGACGAACAGCACGGTGCCGTTGTGAGCGACGGTGGTCTTGATGAAATCATAGGCCTTGTCGATCATCTCGAGCGACTTGAACAGGTTGATGATGTGGATGCCGTTGCGCTGGGTGAGGATGAACTGCTTCATCTTCGGGTTCCAGCGGCGGGTCTGATGACCGAAGTGGATGCCGGCCTTGAGCATGTCGCTCATCGTGATCTGTGCCATTGCACTACCTTTCATGTCGGTTATTGCCTGGTCATGCGCACCCGCGTGCAGCCCGGGACCCGCCTGGGCGGGGCTCCGGACCGACCGACACGGGCCGTCGCGGACATGACGCGTTCTGCGGTGTGCCGGTTGACAATACTGGTGGTTCGGGCCGTCTGCGACTATGGCCGTCGCCGGGTGGCACACACGAGCGTCCACGATAGCAGACGCCCGGTACAGCCGGATGCGGCGACGCCCCGCCGTGCGCGGCGTGCGGGACGCCGGCGCGGCGGGGCGTCGGAAGGAACGGGATCGGGACCGTCAGCCGTGGGTGCGCATGTAGCGCAGCGCCTCGCGGCGCTCCTCCTTCTCCAGACGGTCCAGGTAGACGTGGCCGTCGAGGTGGTCGCACTCGTGCTGGAGCATGCGGCCCATGAGTCCGCTGCCCTCGAGCACGACCTCGTTGCCGTCGAGGTCGATGCCGCGCACGCGCGCGTAGTCGGCGCGGCGGGTCTTGTACCACAGGCCCGGCACGGACAGGCAGCCCTCGTCGCCGTACTGCTCGCCGCTCTTCTCCTCCATCACCGGGTTGAGGATGTAGCCGATCTTCCCGTCGATGTTGTAGGAGAAGGCGCGCAGGTTCACGCCGATCTGGTTGGCGGACAGGCCGGCGCGGCCCGGGTCGTCCACGGTCTCGAGCAGGTCGTCGACGAGGCGGCGCACCGCCGGGGTGATGGTCCTGATCTCCTCGCACGGGGTGCGCAGCACCGGGTCGGGGACTACGCGGATGTCACGGATGGCCACTTACTTCTCCTCGCTGTCGTTGGTGTCGTCGGCGGCGTCGGCGTCCGACGGGAGCGGCTCGCCGTCGGCCGGCTGCCGCTTGATCCTGTCCTGCATCGTATCAAACGCCTGCCTCATGCGCGGCGTGACGTTCTCCGACGCCTGCTTGACCGATTCGGACGCCTGGCGCACGGTCTCGGTGGTCCGGTCGAGGATCTGCACGGTCCTGGGCACCGGGCGGCCGCCGGACTTGGGCGCGTACAGCACGTTCTCGATCACGTCCTCGTAGCGGGCGAGCACCTTGGGGCGCACGACCTTCATGCTGGCGGTCAGCGTGCCCCTGTCCTGGCTGAACTCCTCGTCGAGGATCACGAACTTGCGCACCGATTCGGCGCGCGACACGTTCGCGTTGGCCTGGTCGACGTACTGCTGGACGAACGAGCGCACCGCATCGGACTGGGCGATGCGGTCGGCCGGCATGTCCGGGTCGAGGCCGCGCGAGGCGAGCCAGGAGCGGGTCATCTCCGGGTCGAGCTCGATGAGCGCCGAGATGAACGGCTTGCCGTCGCCCACCACGACCGCGTGCGAGACGATCGGGCAGGTGCCGATGACGTCCTCCATCGGGGCGGGGCTGACGTTCTTGCCGCCGGCGGTGATGATGATGTCCTTTTTGCGTCCGGTGATGAAGATGAAGCCGTCGTCGTCGATCGTGGCCAGGTCGCCGGTGTGCAGCCAGCCGTCGGCGCCCAGCACCTGGGCGGTCAGGTCGGGGCGGCGGTAGTAGCCGAGGAACACGCTCTCGCCGTGGATCATCAGTTCGTCGTCGTCCGCCAGACGCACCTGCGCGCAGCCGGGGTGGCCGACCGAGCCGATGCGGTTGGAGTCCTGGAAGTTGACCATGCACGGCGCGGCGGTCTCCGTCATGCCGTAGCCCTGGATGAACGTGATGCCGTCGAAGCCGTTGAAGAAGTGCGCCAGGTCGACGTTGAGCGGCGCGCCGCCGCAGGCCAGGTACTTCAGGTTCGGGCCGAGCGCGGAGCGGATCGAGGCGCCGACGGTCTTCATGTAGAACGCGTGCTCCAGGCGGGCGGGCAGCGAATGGCCGCGGCCCTCCTGCTCGTCCTTGGACCACTGGACGAAGTGGGTGACGGCCTTGGCGAAGACGCGGCCCTGGATGCCGGCGCCGGCCTTCTGCGAGGCCGCGTTGTACACCTTCTCGAACACGCGCGGCACGCCCAGCAGGTACGTGGGCTTGAAGCCGCGCAGGTCGGCGAGCAGGTGGGCGGCGGACGGGATGTAGCCCACGACGCCGTGCGAGCCGATCGCCACGTACTGGATGTATCGGGCGAAGCAGTGGGCCAGCGGCAGGAACAGCAGCAGGCGGCTCGGCTGGTAGAGCATGTCGTTGAGCACCTCGTAGCCGTTGAGCACCGTGTGGGTGAAGTTGCGGTGCGAGAGCATCGCGCCCTTGGGCTTGCCGGTGGAGCCGGACGTGTACACGATCGTGGCCATGTCGTCGGCCCTGACGCGGCCGATCGTGCGCTCCAGCTCCTCGTCGGACACCGAGCCGCCGAAGTCGGCGACGGCGTCCAGGCCGTTCGCCTTGAAGTTGAACACGTACTTGAGGCCGTCGCGCTCGGCGCGGATCCGGTCGAGCGTCTGGGCGTGCTCGTAGTCGCCGGCGAACGCGATGACCGGGTCGACGTCCTCGACGATGCTCTCGGCCTGCTTGGCGGAGTCGGTCTCGTACACCGGCACGCTCACCGCGCCGATCGCCGCGCACGCGAAGTCGACGACGCCCCACTCGTAGCAGGTGGGCGAATAGATGACGATCATGCTGCCGGGGCGCACGCCCAGGCCCATCAGGCCCTTGGCGACCTCGCGCACGCGCGCGTCCATCTGGCCGGCCGTCACGTCGTGCCACTGGCGGGTCTGCTCGTCCTGCCACTGGGCGATCAGGTCCTCCGGATCGCGCGCGGCGCGGTTGGCCAGCAGCGAGTAGATGGTGTCCTTCTCTGTCGTCGGGCGGATCGTATCCACGGAATATTCACGCAACATGAGTCCCATACTATACCGGCGCCCGACGTCCCCACCGGCCACGGGCGGCGCGGTCAGCCGATGTCGGCGTACACGCACATCCAACGGCAGCCGATCTGCTGGAGCGCGATGTTGGCCCAGTGGTCGTTGCTGCCGATCGTCAGATGGATTGCCGTCTCGATGTGCGTCGCGCTGATCAGCATGCCGTTGACCGACTGCGGGATCACCGGCAGGACGCCCATCGGATGCCCCTGCTCGGGACGGCGGCGCCGCTCATCGTCGAGCAGCACGGCCATCGTGTCGAGCTTGCGCAGGCACTGGGTGGTCACGCTGCGCTGGAGACGGTCCGCGGAGATGCGGCCGCGCACGACGTCGGTCGCCATGCAGGAGATGCGGCACGACGACAGTGCCAGCGCACGGCACTGGACCGAGTCGACCTGCCCCTCGAAGCAGCGGGCGATATGGTACGGGACGGGCTTGCGCGACAGCTCGATCTCGAGCTCGCCTTCCTCGGGAGGTATGGGCCTGCGGCTCCACGGCACGAATGATGAATCTTCCTCGGCAGTCATCGTCGACCTGCTTTCCATAGGATGCACAACGCGTCCGGGCCTCCCCCGGACACCGCGGCGTCCCCTTGGCGCCGCGGTGTCCACCTCACCACACAATGGGCCCCCGGTCAACCGACCGGGGGCCCATTGTGGATAAGTGCGCGCCGGTGTCCCGGTCCGCGGCGATCAGCGGCCGTACGAGGTGACGACCATGTTGCAGCGCTGGAAGTTCTTCACGTCCACGTAGCCGGTGGACGCCATCGCGCGGCGCAGCGCGCCGATGTAGTTCACCTGGCCGTCGGCCTGGTGGCTGGGGCCGAACATGATCTGCTCGAGCGAGCCGACCGTGCCCACGTCCGTGCGGAAGCCGCGCGGCAGGCTCTGGTGGCGGGCCTCCGAACCCCAGTGCTTGCCGCGGCCGGGGGCCTCCTCGGCGCGCGCCAGCGGGGCGCCGAGCATGACCGCGTCGGCGCCCAGCGCGAGCGCCTTGACGAAGCTGCCGGAGTCGCCCATGCCGCCGTCGGCGATGACCTGCACGTAGCGGCCGCCGGATTCGTCCATGTAGTCGCGGCGGGCCTCGGCCACGTCGGCGATGGCGGTGGCCATCGGGGCGTGCACGCCGAGCGTGGTGCGCGTGGCGGACACGGCGCCGCCGCCGAATCCGACGAGCACGCCGGCGGCGCCGGTGCGCATCAGGTGGAGGGCGGCCGTGTAGTTGGCCGCGCCGCCGACGATGACCGGCACGTCGAGGTCGTAGATGAACTTCTTGAGGTTGAGCGGCTCGTGGCCCTTGCTGACGTGCTCGGCCGAGACGACGGTGCCGCGGATGACGAACAGGTCCACGCCCGCGTCGACGACGGTCGAGTAGTACTGCTGGGTGAGCTGCGGCGAGAGCGCGCCGGCGACCGTGACGCCGGCGTCGCGGATCTCGTGCAGGCGCTGGACGATCAGCTCCGGCTTGATCGGCTCGGCGTAGATCTCCTGGATGCGCGGGGTGGCCTCGTCGGCCGGCAGGGACGCGATCTCGGCCAGCAGCGGCTCCGGATCGTCGTAGCGGGTCCACAGGCCCTCCAGGTCCAGCACGCCGAGGGCGCCGAGGCGGCCCATCGCGATCGCGGTGGCGGGGCTGGTGACCGAGTCCATCGGCGCGCCGATCACCGGCACGTCGAACTCGTAGGCATCCACCTGCCACGAAGTGGACACGTCCTCGGGATCGCGGGTGCGACGGGACGGGACGATGGCCACGTCGTCCAGCGAGTAGGCCTGACGGCCCTTCTTACCCAATCCGATTTCAATTTCCTGAGACATGACTCCCAAGGCTAATGCCCGTGCATGACAGTCCGTGTTTCGGATACGGGGCGGCCCGTGTTACAAACCTGCGCTATGACTTGCTCCATACCCCCCACATCCCGCGAAGGAGGAAGCATGGCCAAGATCAAGGTCGAAGGCAAGGTCGTCGAGCTCGACGGCGACGAGATGACCAGGGTCATCTGGAAGGACATCAAGGACCGTCTGATCCTGCCGTATCTGGACGTGGACCTCGAATACTACGACCTGGGCATCGAGAACCGCGACGCGACCGACGACCAGGTGACCGTGGACGCGGCCCGGGCGATCCAGCGCGAGCACGTGGGCGTCAAGTGCGCCACGATCACGCCCGACGAGGCGCGCGTCGAGGAGTTCGGGCTCAAGCGCATGTGGAAGTCCCCCAACGGCACGATCCGCAACATCCTGGGCGGCACGATCTTCCGCGAGCCGATCGTCATGTCGAACGTGCCGCGGCTGGTGCCCGGCTGGACCAAGCCGATCGTCGTGGCCCGCCACGCCTTCGGCGACCAGTACAAGGCGACCGACTTCAAGGTGCCGGGCGCCGGCCGTCTGACCGTCACGTTCACCCCCGAGGACGGCTCCGAGCCGATCGAGCACGTCGTGTACGACTACGGTCCGGACGGCGGCGTCGCGCAGGTGCAGTACAACGCCGACGATTCGATCCGCGGATTCGCGCGCGCCTGCTTCAACTACGGTCTGATGCGCGGCTACCCGGTGTACCTGTCGACGAAGAACACGATCCTCAAGGCGTACGACGGCCGCTTCAAGGACATCTTCGCCGAGGTGTTCGAGACCGAGTACAAGGAGCGCTTCGCGCAGGAGGGCCTGACCTACGAGCACCGTCTGATCGACGACATGGTCGCCAGCTCGCTCAAGTGGCACGGCGGATACATCTGGGCGTGCAAGAACTACGACGGCGACGTGCAGTCCGACTCGGTCGCCCAGGGCTTCGGCTCGCTCGGCCTCATGACCTCGGTGCTCATGACCCCGGACGGCCGCACCGTCGAGGCGGAGGCCGCGCACGGCACCGTCACCCGCCACTACCGCCGCTGGCAGAAGGGCGAGAAGACGTCCACCAATCCGATCGCCTCGATCTTCGCGTGGACCGGCGGCCTCAAGCACCGCGCCGACCTCGACGGCACGCCCGCGGTGCGCGACTTCGCGCTCACGCTGGAACGGACAATCGTCGACACCGTCGAATCAGGCGTCATGACCAAGGACCTGGCCATGCTCGTCGGCCCCGACCAGCCGTGGCTCGACACCGAGGGATTCATGGACGCGCTCGCCGAGGGACTGGAGCGCGCGCTGCGCTGACCGCGTTCCGGACCGGATACCCAACAGGCCGGCCGCATCCCGCCGCGGGGTGCGGCCGGCCTCGTCATGCGCCGGTACGACTACAATGTCAGCCGAACGCATACGAGCATGAAAAGGATGGATCATGACCCTTCCCGGCATCCGCCTCGCCACGCGACTGACGGCGACCGTCTCCTGCGCCGCCCTGGCCCTGTCCCTCTGCGCCTGCACGTCCGAGGGAGGGCGGA
This sequence comes from Bifidobacterium samirii, assembly GCF_003952945.1. GTDB lineage: Bacteria > Actinomycetota > Actinomycetes > Actinomycetales > Bifidobacteriaceae > Bifidobacterium > Bifidobacterium samirii. Next base: position 10,785 of record NZ_QXGK01000018.1, on the reverse strand, counting down.
CGCAGGACGACGACGCGGACGACGCGACGCCCGTGGCCGGCAGCGTCGCCGTCTTCACGCCGTCCGACGCGATGACGCTGTCGGGCGACGTGCCGCTCAACACGTGGGGGTCGTTCGTCTCCGCGCTGTCGGACGCGCTGCAGGAGCGCGACGTGGCCCGCAAGCGCATCGTCGCCTCGTCCAGCGGCGATCTGGACGAGCAGAGCCGCGCGGTGCAGGACTACGTCGTGGAGCGGGTGAGCGACGGAACGGTGTCCGACGAGGAGCTGCGCGCCACGACGCTCGTCGTCGCGCCGGCGTACGACACGGACGAAGCGACCGCACGCTACGGCGACTATGCGAGAACGCCCGTCGCCGACGGCGATGGCGATGCCGATGCCGGCAACGGTTCCGACGACGATGCCGCGACGAACGGGACCGCAGGCAACGGGACCCAGGCCGGGACCGACGACGGCACGAGCGATGGCACAAACGGAGATTCGGACGACGACACGGATGCGGCGGCCGTCTCGCGGCTCGCCTCGTCGCTGAACCTGGCGCGGGAGCACGGCATGCACGTGGTGATGCTGTCCGACACGGTCGACGGGGCGACCCCGGACGCGATCGTGGCGATGGCCGACGCCGAGGGCATCGGCCGCATCCAGGCCCGCAAGCTCGCCGACAAGCTCGACCTGGACAAGACCAGCGCCGACAACCCCAAGGCGATCGAGGTGCTCCTCCCCGTGACCGGATGGCAGGAGACGGACGATACCGACGCCGCCGGGACCGATTCCGCGTCGTCCGATTCGTCCGGCGACACGCGATCCGACGATGCGGCGGCCTCGGACGAGGCGTCCCGATCCGACGCCTGGACCGACACGGCGCAATCCGACGGCACGGCCGGCGAGAGCGGCGAGGACGCCGACGCGCGCATGGGCGCCGCGTTCGCCGCATCCCTGTTCAAGGGCGTCTGGTCGGTGCTGCAGCCGTATTTCGAGGACGGCAAGGCGTTCAGCCCGTCCGGCCTGCTCGACGCCCACAGCACCGACGACGACTGGAGCCGCGTCGCCTTCGCCGACGACGCCGGCGACGCGATCGCGAGCCGCCTCGCGTCGGACGAGGAGGACGTGCACACCCGCATCGACGGCGTCATCGCGATGAACGACCATGCCGCGCAGCAGGTCGTCGCCTCGCTGCAGCAGCTCGGCTACACCGGTTCGGCGGCCGACATCAACCCGTCGATCACGATCTCGGGCATCGTGGAGAACATCACCGGACGCAAGGACCTGCAGCGCAACGCCGTCCCCGACCCGATCAAGGCCCCGCAGGCCGATGCGACGGACGCCGACGACGAGGCGGAGGCGAAGCGCGACCTCGACGAGTTCAACCGCCGCTGGCCCATCGTCACCGGCTACGGCGCCTACGTGGACGCGATGCCGGGCATCGTGGGCGGCAGCCAGTGGATGACCGCACTGGAGGACCGCGCCGGGCTGGCCGACGACACGGCGGCCGTGTGCGCGGCGCTCAACGACGGCGGCACGCCCGCGAGCGCCGGCGTCGCCTCGCTCGGTTCGACCACGGTCGACGGTCATAAGGTGCCGACGGTGAGCCGTGACCTGCTGGCGGTGAGCGCGTCGAACCTCAAGGAGACGCTCATCGATCCGGGGTATATCTCACTGGCCGACGCCGGCCTGTGACGGTCTGCCTGTGATGGCCGGACCGTGCCGGACGGTCCGTGACGGACCGTCGGTTCGTCCGCTGTCTTCGATCGGCGGCGGTTCCTGCGCTTGCGGGGACCGCCGCCGTCGTTTATGGTCCGGCGTGCCTCCGGTTGTCCACAATCCCCGGGTTGTCCACATCGGGTTGTCCACAACACGCCGGCGACCGGGGTCTGCGTCCACAATCCCCGTTCGCCCTTGTGCGGGTGCGGCCGGTCGTCTTCGATGGACGTATGGATACCTACTTCTCCACCATCCCTCCCGCCGAGCGCACCGCCCTCGGCGGCACCGGCCGCATCGACGGCCTTGACGCTTCCGATGCGTCCGATCCGGATCCGGAGGCGCTGGCGGCGCGCCTATCCGATGTGTCGCTCCCGCCCCGGGAGCTGGGCGCGCTGGGCGAACGGTATGCGGCCGCCTGGCTTGCCGCGTCCGGGTTCACCGTGCTGGAGCGCAATTGGCGTTGCCGCTACGGCGAGCTGGACATCGTGGCCCTCTCCCCGGAGCGCTCCCTCGTCTTCGTCGAGGTCAAGACGCGCCGCGGAGTGCGCTACGGTCCGCCGCAGGAGGCGGTGACCGCCCGGAAGCGCAACAGTCTGCGCGCGGCCGCCGTCCAATGGCTGACGGACAGCCGTCATCGCGTGCCGCATCGGGGCGTGCGCTTCGACGTGATCGCGATCGTCGCCGCCGCGGGAGCGCCTCCGGTCCTGCGTCATATCCGGGAGGTGTGCTGATGACGATCGGAAGCGCATTGTCCGTGGGGCTGGTCGGTCTCAAGGCGTTCGTCGTGCAGGTGCAGGCGTTCGTCTCGCCCGGCCTGCCGTATTTCTCGATCATCGGCCTGCCGGACGCGTCGTTGAGCGAGGCGCGCGAACGGGTCAAGTCCGCCTGCCAGGCGAGCGGCATGAAGTGGCCCGAGACGCGGGTCACGGTGAACCTCTCCCCCGCGTCGATGCCCAAGCGCGGCTCGTCGCACGATCTGGCGATCGCGGCCAGCGTGCTGAGCGCGGCCGGGGTCATCGCCCCCGGTTCGCTCGACGGGACGATCGTGCTGGGCGAGGTGAATCTCGACGGCACCGTGCTGCCCATCCACGGGCTGCTGCCGATCCTGCTGCACGCGCGGGACCGGGGGCTGCGCCGTCTGATCGTGCCGGCCGGCAACGAGGACGAGGCGTCGCTGGTGGACGGGATGGACGTGGTGTGCGTGCGTCATGTGGGCGAGCTGGTCGAGATGATGGGCGGCGACGCCCGGTATACGCTTCCCGACGCCGTCCGGACCGCGTCGGCGCTCGACGCGGAGCCGTTCCATCTGCCCGGCATGGGCGACATGGCCGAGGTGGTGGGCCAGCCGATGACGAAGTGGGCGCTGCAGGTCGCCGCGGCCGGCGGGCACCATCTGCTCATGGTGGGGCCTCCGGGATCGGGCAAGACGATGCTCGCCTCGCGCATGCCGGGCATCATGTGCCCGCTCGACGAGGCGGAGCAGCTCGAGGTCGCGTCGATCCGCTCCCTGTGCGGCACGCTGCCCGCATACGGGATCAGCGACGTGCCGCCGTTCGAGGCGCCGCATCACACGTCGTCCACGGCGGCGCTCGTCGGAGGCGGCGCCGGGCTGGCCGGTCCGGGGGCGATCACGAGGGCGCATCGCGGCGTGCTGTTCATGGACGAGGCGCCCGAGTTCTCGTCGCGCACGCTCCAGACGCTGCGCGAACCGCTGGAGTCGGGTTATGTGGCGCTCTCCCGTGCGAAGGGCACCACCTACTATCCAGCGCGTTTCCAGATGGTCATGGCCGCGAACCCGTGCCCGTGCGGGTTCGCCGGCGGCACCGGGGAGCGCTGCACCTGCCGGGAGCGCGACCGCATCCGGTATTTCTCGCGACTGTCGGGGCCGATCCTCGACCGCATCGACATCCAGGTCGAGGTCCCCGCGGTGGACCGCATCGGCGCGGGCCGTGCCGTCGGCGAACGGTCCAGCGCCGACATGCGCGTGGCGGTGGTCAGGGCGCGGTCCGTCGCCAAGGAGCGGTTCGCGCCGTTCGGATGGTCGTGCAACGCGCAGGCGTCGGGTCAGTGGCTGCGCGAGCATACGTCGAGCAAGGCCATCGAACTGGTCAACCGCGCCCTGGAGGACCGGAGGCTGAGCCTGCGCGGCGCCGACCGGGCGATGCGCCTGGCGTGGACGCTGGCCGACATGGAGGGGCTCGGCTCCCCCGGCCCCGAACAGATGCATCAGGGCATCCTGCTGAGGGCGAGGGTGTCATGAGCGCCGCTCCCGTTCCCGAATCCGTTCCGCCGCGGATTCCCGCGCCCGCGCCGCCGCCGGACGATCCGGACGAGGACACGCTGTGCCGGGCCGCGCTCACCGCGTGCCTCGACGGCGCCGACGCGCTCATGGTGGCGCTCCTCAAGGGCCTGCCCGACGCGGCCGCCGTATGGCGGCTCGTCGTCGACGCGCGCCCCTGCGCCGAACCGCATTCCGCGGCACTGGCGCGCAAGGCCCTCGACGAGGCGTTCCTCACCGGCCTCGTCGCCTGGGGCCGCCGTCCGCTGGCCCGGCATGTCGAATCGTTCCATACCGCGTTGGCGGGATGGCATCGTCGGATGGAACGCCTGCCGTCCCTCGACCCGCAGGCGTGCCGGCGATGGCTCGGACTCGACCGCGGCCGGCGGATCATAGGACCGTCCGGCCCATGCTGGCCGTCCCGGCTCGACGATCTGATGATCCGCCGCGAATGGGCGCCGCCGCTGTGCCTGTGGGTCGCCGGCGAGCCGTCGGCGCTCGTCTCCTGCCCGGCGCCGCTGGCCGTGGTCGGCTCGCGGGGCGTCAACGACTACGGGTCGCGCGTGGCGCGCACGCTCGCCTCGCGCGCGGCCCTGCACGGGCATCTGGTCGTGTCGGGCGGCGCGATGGGCACCGACGCGGCCGCGCACTGGGGTGCGCTCGACGCGCTGGCCCGCGCCGACGATCCGGACGCCGTGGGCCGTACGGTCGCGGTGTTCGCCGGCGGCCTCGACCATGTCGGCCCGCAGTGCAACAGGGAACTGTTCTCGCGCATCCTCGACTCGGGCGGCGCGCTCGTCAGCGAGCTGCCGCCCGACGTCGTGCCCGAGGCGCGCCGGTTCCTGCTGCGCAACCGCATCATCGCCGCGCTCGCGTCCACCGTCGTCGTCGCCCAGGCGCGGCTGCGCTCCGGCGCGCTCAACACGGCCGGATGGGCCGCCGAACTCAACCGCGAGGTGTACGCCGTGCCCGGCGACATCACCACGCCCGGCAACGCCGGCTGCAACCGGCTCATCGCCGACGGCAAGGCGATGATCCTCACCTCGGCCGACGCCGCCGACGGCATCTGCCATCCGTCGCACCGTCCGCTCCCGCCGCCCACGCCGGACCGCGGCGCGCACGCGCAGCCGGACGGTCGTACCTCCGCACCGGCGAGCGGGCGGACCGGGCCGAACGACGGCGACGCGCCCGACGCCGACCCGGATGGCGGATACGTCGGCACGCAGGATGCGGCCGACACCTTCCGCCCCGTCCTCGCCGCGATCCGGCGATGCCGGCGCGACCGGGTGCCGGCGAGCGCCGAGGCGATCGCGCAGCGGGTCGAGGGCATGGACCTGCCCGCCGTGCTCGTCATGCTCGGCGAGATGGAGATGGCGGGCGCGCTCGCCGTGCGCGACGGCGTCGTCGTCCCGGCGTCTCCCCACAATCGTGGGTATGAGTCCGAAGCATATCGAAGACATGTATGACGCCGTGATCGTGGGCGCCGGCGCGGCCGGCCTGTCCGCCGCGCTGGCGGTGCTGCGGTCGGCGCAGATCGCGCGTCTGCGCGACGAGGGCGTCGATCCGCGCATTCTGGTGATCTCCAAGCTGCAGCCGCTGCGTTCGCATACGGGTTCCGCCGAGGGCGGCATCGCCGCGAGCCTGGGCAACGTCGAACAGGACGAGTGGCGCTGGCACTACTACGACACCGTCAAGGGCGGCGACTGGCTGGTCGACCAGGACGCCGCGGCCCTGCTGGCCCAGTACGCGCCCGAGACGGTCATCAACCTGGAACGCGACGGCGTGGCCTTCTCCCGTACCGGCGACGGCCATATCGCGCAGCGCCGCTTCGGCGGCCACACGCGCGACTTCGGCGCCGAACCGGTGCGCCGCGCCGCCTATGCGGCCGACCGCGTCGGCCATCAGATCCTGCACACGCTGTGGCAGCAGTGCGTGGGCGCCGGCGTCGAATTCGCCGAGGAATGGCATGTGACCGATCTGGTGCTCGACAGCGACGGCGAGCGTGTCGCCGGCGTCGTCGCCTTCGACACGCACAAGGGCGTCACGCACGCCGTGCACGCGCGCAACGTGCTGCTCGCCACCGGCGGCGCCGGCCGTCTCTTCCACACCACGTCGAACTCGTGGGACCTGACCGGCGACGGCATGGCGCTCGCCCTGACCGCCGGCCTGCAGCTCGAGGACATCGAATTCGTGCAGTTCCATCCGACCGGACTGGCGCACACCGGCATCCTCCTGTCGGAGGCGGCGCGCGCCGAGGGCGGCGTGCTGCGCAACGCCGACGGCGAGGCGTTCATGGAACGCTACGCGCCCGGCCACGCCGACCTGGCGGCCCGCGACGTGGTCAGCCGCTCCATCCGCGCCGAGATCGACGCGGGCCGCGGCGTCGCCGACCCCAAGGATCCCGACGGTCCCAGGGACTGCGTGTGGCTCGACATGACCGGCATCGACGCCGACCACATGGAGGCCGTGCTCCCGCAGGTCAGCGAGACGATCCGCAAGTACGCCGGACTCGACCCGGTGCACGACTGGGTGCCGGTCAAGCCGACCGCCCACTACACGATGGGCGGCATCCCCATCGGCACCGACGGCGTCGTCTACCGTTGGGACGGCGAGGAACGCCATCCCGTCGAAGGCCTGTTCGCCGCCGGCGAATGCTCGTGCGTGTCCGTGCACGGCGCCAACCGTCTGGGCGGCAACTCGCTGCTCGACGCCTGCCTGTTCGGCACGCAGGCCGGCCGCACGCTCGCCGACCGCATCGCCGACGCGCCCGTCGCCGTCGCCGGCATCGACGCCGACATGACGTCCGACGCCGACGATCCGGTCGACACCGCCGCCGCGGCACGCCGCGACGACATCGCCGCATTGCTCGCCGGCCCCGCCGACGCCGACGATCCGGACGCCGACGACAACCCGTACCGTCTGGCCGCCGACCTGGGCGCCGTCATGGAGCAGGCGCTCGCGGTGCGCTGCGACGCCCCGTCGATCGCCCGCGCCGCCGACGAGCTGCGCGACGAGCTGCGACCGCGCGCCGAACGGCTGCGCGCGCACGAGTCCGCGCCGACGTTCAACCAGGAGCTGACGGCGATCTGGGAGGTGCGCCATCTGGTCGATCTGGCGGGCGTGATGCTCGCCGCGTCCGACGCCCGCCACGAGTCGCGCGGTTCGCTGTGCCGCACCGATTTCCCGGAGCGCGACGACGAGCGCTTCCTCGCGCATTCGATGACCGCGGCCGGCGAGGAGCCGCTGTGGCAGCCGGTGCATATCGTCGATATGCCGCCGCAGGAGCGCAGCTACTGACGGCCGGGCCGTTCCGTCCGGCGTCTCCGCCCGTGTTCCCGACCGGGCCGGCCGTGCCATCCGGCCGGCCCGCTCCCGTGCGAAGGCCCGCCGAAGGCCGTTTCCCCCTGCTCACCGGCCGCGCATCCGGCGCGCAGGTCGATTACGTCGATTGCGCGCCGATTGCGCGATGACGGGGACCGGGCCTTGGCAGGCCATGCCCTATGGCAGAATGTATTGTCGATTCTTGTGACTTCAGGAGGCTGATGAGTATGAGCGGCACGAACGATGTGCTGACCCGAGTGACGCTGCGCGTGAACAGGTTCGCGCCCCGTCCCGAACGAGAAGGCCGTTCACGCGGGGCGAGCCCGTTCGCCCGCAAGGCGTCCCCGTTCGGCTCGTCGGCCGAACCGCGCGCGCGTCGTCCGCGCGGCCGCCAGTGGGTGCAGGAGTACGTGCTCGACGTGCGCCCGCAGGACACGGTGCTCGACTGCCTCCTCACCATCAAGCGCACCGTCGATCCGACGCTCGCGTTCCGCTATTCGTGCGGCCACGGCATGTGCGGATCCGACGCGGTGGCGATCAACGGCACGCCGACGCTGCTGTGCACCGCCGCGGTCGCCGACTGGGCCAAGCCGGCCGTGCCGGTCGACGCCGACGGCTTCCGTCGCACCGGTGACGCCGACGCGACCGCCGCCGACGATGACGCTGCCGCCGCAAGCGCTGCCGCAGGTGCCGCCACAGCGTCCGCCGATCTGGGCGTCATCGAACTGTCGCCGCTGCCCGGCTTCCCCGTGCTGCGCGACCTGATCGCCGACATCGACCCGATGCTCGACCAGATCCGCAAGCTCAAGCCGTACCTGCAGGCGGACGGCGTGCTCGCCACCACGTCCGAAGGCAAGGTGGACGTGTTCGAATACCTGCAGCATCCCGAGGAGCTGGCCCGCTACGAGACGCTGACGAACTGCATCGCCTGCGGCGTGTGCGAAGGCAGCTGCCCGGTGTTCGCCGGCGGCGACGCGTTCATCGGCCCCGCCGCGCTCATCGCCGCGTCCCGGTTCGTCAACGATTCGAGGGACACCGCCACCGATGCGCGTCTGGACGCGATCGACACTCCGGACGGCGTGTCGGCGTGCCAGTCGGTACGCGCCTGCACGCTGCAGTGCCCGCGCGGCATCGACGTGGGCGAGGAGATGTGGCAGATCGTCGCCAAGGTCAAGGAACGCTGAGACCGTTCGGAACGTATGGCTATGGACAAGACGTCGTATACGAACCTGTCGCGGGCGTGGGAGTTCGCCGAGGACCACGCGTTCTCGCGGCAGTCGCCGCAGATCGCCAAGGCCCGGGAGATGGCGCATAAGGCCGGCTTCCCGCAGGGGCCGGCCGGTCAGGCGGAGCTGCTGTCGCTGCTGGTGCGCATGACGGCCGCGTCGTCGGTCATAATGGTCGGCACCGGGTCGGTCGTCGAGACGCTGCAGCTGGCGGCCGGTCTCGACGGCGCGGGCCAGCTGACCGCGGTCGACTCGTCGGCGCAGGGCATCGCATTGGTGCGGAGCCTGTTCTCGACGATGGCCGACCAGACGACGGCCCGGCTGCGCGCGGTCAACGCGCCCGCCCAGGTGTTCCTCCCCCGCCTCAACGCGGGCGACTACGATCTGATCGTCGTCGCCGGCGACAGCGACAACTATGCGGCGACGTTCGAGCAGGCGCCGCGGCTGCTGCGCACGCACGGCGTCATCGCGTTCACCGACGTGTTCGCGCTTGAGGATGCGGCCGCGAACGGCGGCACGCTCAACCCGGCCGACCGTTCGCGCAAGGCCGTGGCGATGCGCGAGCTCGTGTCGCTCGTCGAGGCCGACGAGCGGTTCGTCACGACGCTCACGCCCACCGGCACCGGCGTGCTGTTCGCCGTCAAGACCGCCGACTGACGACGGTACGGTTCAGCTCTTTCAGCCCTTTCGCCCCTTCATCGCCCACCGCTTCGACTGCCGGTGCAGCAGCACGCCGCTGACAGCCGCGGCGATCAGCGATGCGGCGAGCACGCCGAAGCGCGCCTCGGCGGACAGTTCGGGATTCGTGTACGCGAGCGACGCGATGAGGAACGATACGGTGAACCCGATACCGCACGCGCACGCGGCCGGGAACAGGTCGGTCACCTTGAGTCCGCGCGGCATCGCCAGTCCGCCCAGCCTCGTCGAGATCCATGCCGTCGTCATGATGCCCAGCGGCTTGCCGACCACGAGCGCGACGATGATCGCGATGACGAGCGGCGAGAGCATGAGCGCCGGCGTGAGCGACGCGAAGCGCACGCCGGTGGCGAACAGCGCGAACACCGGCAGGGCGACGAGCGCGGAGAGCGGCTGGAGCTTGTGCGCGTAGCGCTGCGCGCGCGGGGTCGTCTCGCCGAAGCGTTCACGCGCCGGGGTGAGCAGGCCTACGAGCACGCCGGCGAGCGTGGGATGCACGCCCGCCTCGAACATCATCACCCAGGCGAGCACGCCCACGACGCCCACGGCGATCCACGGGACGCGCCGCATGCGCACCAGCACGTACCATGCGGCGGCGCACGCCGCGATGCCGAGGAACCAGTACCAGGCATTGAGCGAGGAGAAGAACACGGCGATCAGGATGATCGCCAGCAGGTCGTCGACGGTCGCCAGCGTCATGAGGAACGCGCGGATCGAACCGGGCAGTCCCTTGGCGAACAGGGCGAGCACGGCCAGCGAGAACGCGATGTCGGTGGCGGTAGGCACGGCCCAGCCCTGGGCGAGTTCGGCGAACGGGACCGTCTGTCCGCCGGTGAGCACGACCGTGCCGCTCTCCCCCGAGCCCCATTGCGAGAACAGCGACGCCACGGCGACGAACAGGACGGGCGGGACCAGCATGCCGCCCACCGCGCACAGCATCGGCACGGCGGCGGCCTTCGGATTGGCGAGGGAGCCGGTCGTCAGCTCCTGTTTGAGGTCGAGGCCGACGGTCAGGAAGAAGACGGTCAGCAGGCCGTCCTGCGCCCAGTGGCCGATCGGCAGGTCGATGTTGGTGTGCGGCACGGCGACATGCGTTTCGGCGACCGTCTCGAACAGGTGGGCCGTGGCCGGCAGGTTCGCCAGGATCAGCCCGACGAGGGCGAATCCGAGCATGATGAGTCCCGAGATGCGGTCCGATCCCGCGATGCGGCGGACCGCCGCCCCGATTCCACGACGTTGCGCCATCGCGCCTCCGTTCCATGATTGATCCGTCCGGTTCCGTCCGGTCCGTCCGGTTCGCCGGCCGCGTCCTGCGGCGGCGCGACCGGGCCGCCGATACGGCCGTACCCCGATACGACGAGCGTCCACCGCAAAAGTGCGGCGGGCGCTTGATTGCGTCGTCCATTCTACCCGAGGACGCGGGTCCCGTTCAGCCCGGCGACGTGCCTCACGTTTTTTGAGCGCGTAGGGTGTGGTGGTGCCTCATCGGGAATGAGCGCGAACGGTATCGGTCCTGTTTGGCTTGTCTTATGGAAGACAGGATCAGCATGGCGACGAAGCGGCA
>NZ_QXGK01000017.1 GCF_003952945.1 Bifidobacterium samirii | reverse complement strand
AACCCCGCTCCCCCTCGCAACGCTCTCGCGTACCCGGAACAAAACAACCGGGCGAGGAACGGACTGGCAATCATTGACTATAAAGAAGTAGTACAAACACGCTCTTGAGTTCTCAAACCACCACCACACCCACACCAGAGGAACCATACCGTTCAGAGGAAGGAACCCCGTGCCGTGAGGCAGCGAAGAGTTAACTTACACGACCCGCCCCGACCACGCAACCCCGGGCCACACGGACAGCCACGGAAGCGTTGCAAACACTGGCATCCATCGGCGTGTCGAAAACACGAAAAAAACAGGACCGAACACAACCGGATACGAGAAGAGGGACTCCCTAGGGAGTCCCTCCGTAAGCAAGTCCGCCGAAAACGGGCGGTGCGGGTCAGCGGCCGGTACCGCCGTAGACGACGGCCTCGATCTGCTCGGCGTCCAGACCGTAGGCGGTGTGCAGGGCGCGCACCGCGTCATCGAGCTGCTCCAGCGGCACCAGGGCGGCGATGCGGATCTCGGACGTGGAGATCATCAGCACGTTGATGCCCTTATCGCTCAGCGCGTTGAAGAACTTCGCGGCCAGACCGGAATGCGTCTTCATGCCCACACCCACGACGGCGACCTTGCCGACGTTCGTGTCCACATCGAACGCGCGATAGCCCAGCACCTCATGCTTGTCGATGAGCACGTCCTGCACCTGCTTGACGCTCTCCTCCGGCACGGTGAACGAAATATCCGCAGTGCCGACGGACGCGCCCGCCTGCACGATCATGTCGACGTTCACGCCGGCCGACGCCAGCTCGGTGAACACCTTCGCGGCCATACCCGGCTCGTTCGGCACGCCGCGCACCGTGGCCAGCGCCTCGGAACGGTCGTGCGCGATGCCGGAGATGACCGGGGCCTCCGGGCCCAGATCGGGGAACAGATCGCCCATGGACATGGTTTCGTTGTTGTCGCTCATGTTGCCTGCCTTATCGTCGTCGCCGCGGAACCGTTCCGCGGGAATCGTCGGAGTCGCCGGCCCGGCCGGGCGGCCGGAACGGAAGTCGGATGCGGAACGCACGCCGGTCATCGGACGGAATCATCGGACGGACCATTCGGATGGGGCCGCCGACGGAACGTCGGAACGGAAGCGCGGACCGCAATCGGGGATGGGTTATACGGGAGACGGGAACCGTCAGTCGATGTTCGGCAGCGAACGCGGATCCACGCCGTCCGGAACGATCAGCGTGCCGCGACGATGCGAGAACGAGCTGCGCACATGCAACGGCATGTTGAACCGCTGCGCATACTCGACGCAACGCAGCGCCAGCACCTTCGAACCGCAGCTGGCCATCTCGAGGATCTCGTCGTAGCCGCCGCACGGGATGCGGCGCGCAGTCGGCACGATACGCGGATCGGCGGTGAAGATGCCATCCACGTCGGTATAGATCTCGCACACGTCGGCACCCAACGCGACCGCCAGCGCCACCGCCGACGTATCGGAGCCGCCGCGGCCCAGCGTCGTCGCGTCGCCCTTCGCGTTGATGCCCTGGAAACCGGCCACGATCGCCACGTCGCCATCGGCCAGCACCGCCTTGACGCGATCCGGCTTGACGGCCTTGATATGGGCCGCGCCGTAACGCGCGTCGGTGAAGAAACCGGCCTGCTGGCCCGTGAACGAGTGGGCGCGGTCACCCTCCGCATGGATCGCCATCGCCAGCAGGCTCATCGAAATGCGCTCGCCCGCCGTCATCAGCATGTCCATCTCACGTTCCGGCGGATTCGAATCGATGCTCATCGCCTGATCGATCAGATCGTCGGTGGTGTCGCCCATCGCGGAGACGACCACGGCGACCTTGTTGCCGCGCTTCTTCGTCTCGACGACGCGCCTGGCCACACGCTTGATGGAATCGGTGTCGGCGACGGAGGAACCGCCGAATTTCTGCACGATGAGAGCCACTGCTATCCATTCTCTCTTAAGTGGACTGACTGCCGTTCATCTTACGCAACCGCCACGATCGGCACGATCGCGGCCCGGCATACGGACGACCGGTCGAGAAAGCCGACCGGCGACGATCGGAATCCCGGAATCGAACAGCCACATGCCGTGACAAACCGAGGAGTCATCGACTGCGGAGCGGAAACCCCATGCGCCGCCAAGGTGCGCGTACTAGGCTGGCCGAAGAACACATCATCGCGGATGCCGCCGCCGGAACATCCGGCAACGGCGGAGGGGACGGACATGAGACGCCATCACGGACGAACGGCATCGGAACGCCGCGCCGGAGAGCCACGGCGAGCGGACGGGGCGGATGCGCCGGCCACGGACTGGTCGGCGGAACGGACGGAACAATCGGCGGGGCAATCGGCGGAACAGACCGTGGCGCAATCGCTTACGTCACAGCCGCTTACGTCACAACCGCTTATGTTACGGACATTCGTGCCGCAGACGTTCGAGCAGGCGATCGACGTGAGCGACGTCGCACGGCTGCGACGACGGCTGCGACGCAACCTGGCCATCATGCAGACCATCACCGCGATCCTGCTCACGACCGCGATTGGCGTGGCCGCATTCCCCGCAATCCTGCAATTCGAATCGTCGCGCGACATCGCCGGCACCGTCGCAACCAGCGCGAAGGAGATCGCCGGATGGCCGCGATCGGAGACACAGGATGCACTCGACGCGGCCAAGGCGTACAACGAGGAACTGGCTGCCGCCGGCCAACCCGTGCTCGGCGAAGCCGTCGATCCATTCGCCCAGATGAGCGGCGGCACACAGACCGACGACGACTCCGCCGCCGCCAAGGACGACCGGTACCAGTCGCTGCTCGACGCCGGAGGCGGCGTCATGGCCACCGTCAAAGTGCCCAAGCAATCCATCAACCTGCCCGTCTACCACGGCACGTCGGAGGCGGCGCTGGCGTCCGGCGCCGGACACCTGTACGGGACGTCGCTGCCGGTCGGCGGCGAATCGACCCATTCGGTCATCACCGGGCACCGCGGACTCGTCGCCGCGCTCATGTTCACACGACTCGACGAAGTGCAGGTCGGCGACTACTTCTACATCGAAGTCATGGGACAGACACTCGGATACGAGGTCGACCGGATCAGCGTCATCGAACCCGACGACACCGACCAGCTGCGCATCGTCGACGGGGAGGACCGGGTCACGCTCATGACCTGCACCCCGTACGGCGTGAACACGCACCGGCTGCTCGTGTCCGGGCACCGCGTCGCCATCCCCATCCCAGCGCCTGCGCCCGAAGATGTGCATGACGGGCGCACCATCGGACTCGCCGCAGGCGGAGGGACGCTCGCGCTCGGATGGGCGGCCGCGCTGCTGCGACGGAGACGGCGGGCAGGTCGGCTGATGCGGCATGCGGCGTTCCGGCCGGGGTGGCCGCAGGCGAAGGGGTAAGGAGTACGCGGGACAGCCGCGGCTTCTCCGGTGTCTTGTGTCGGAATTCGTATGGAAATGGGCCGACCAGTACGGATTGCGACGCTGACGGAGTGGGTTGCGACGCAATCCGCATGGGATTGGGTCGACATGTACAGATGACGACGCTGACGAGGTGGGTTGCGTCGGGATTCGTATGGGAACGGGGCAGAGTTTACGGGTTGCGACGCGGGCGGAGTCCGTTGCGTCGCAAATCGTATGGGATTGGGTTGGGATGTACGAGTTGCGACACGGGGTGGGTTGGATCAGCCAGACCGGCCCGGAGGAAGGCTCAGGGACCCGGGTCAGGCGTCGCGACGGCCGGCGAGGGCGCGGCCGAGGGTGATCTCGTCGGCGTATTCGAGGTCGGAGCCGACCGGCAGGCCGCTGGCCAGGCGCGTCACTCGGATGCCGAGCGGGCCGAGCAGACGGCTCATGTACGTGGTGGTCGCCTCGCCTTCGATGTTCGGGTCGAGCGCGAGGATCACCTCCTGCACTTCGGCGCTCTTGAGACGGTCGAGCAGCTTGGGGATGTTCAGGTCGGCGGGGCCGACGTTCGCCATCGGGTTGATCGCACCGCCGAGCACATGGTAGAGGCCGCGGTATTCGCGCGTGCGCTCCACGCTCATCACGTCCTTCGCCTCCTCGACCACGCAGATCACGCTGCGATCGCGGCGCGGGTCGGCGCAGATCGGGCACGGACTCGACTCGCACACGTTGCCGCACACGTCGCAGAAACGCACCTTCGCCTTGACCTCGGTGATCGCGTCGACCAGCTGCGACGCCTCCTCGTCGGACGCCGACAGCATGTGGAACGCGATGCGCTGCGCGCCCTTCGG
Source organism: Bifidobacterium samirii (assembly GCF_003952945.1). Lineage (GTDB taxonomy): Bacteria > Actinomycetota > Actinomycetes > Actinomycetales > Bifidobacteriaceae > Bifidobacterium > Bifidobacterium samirii. Next base: position 57,107 of record NZ_QXGK01000017.1, on the reverse strand, counting down.
ACCGATGCCGGGCAGTGCTGAGAACGCGTCGATGAGACGCTGGATCGCGCCGTCGTATGCCAGTGCCATGAGGTCTCCTTGCCGGTCGAATGCTCGTACGACGAGCATAGCGAACCTACCTAAGGACAACGACACTGGCGCTCCGTATGTCCGGCCCGGGATCGCGGCGTGTCGTACTTGTGGAGGGGGGGTATCAGCGACAATAGAACCGTCCGCAATGAAGCGGAATCGTTCAAGGGGGTTATCATGAACACGAACAAAATCAAGATGCTGGCGGGCACCCTCGTAGCTGTCATCATAACGTGCGGTGTTTTCAGCACTCCGGCATCAGCGTTCTCTGGCATCTACCAAGGTGCCGCTCTGCAAGGCTCCTATTATTACGATTGGACCTACTCCTATGCCGAAGGTGCTGCCACATACGGCAAGGTGCGGGTCTGGGCCAAGCAGGACGGAGCGACCAATACCGTTGAAGCCGCCTATATCGGTGACTTCAAAAAAAGTCTCCAATCACGGTCAGGAATGGAACGTCGATGACGGAGCCGGGGCCAATGTCAAATAACGCAACCAAGCTTGTGGGCTGGCTCCGTGGCGTCGGCACGTCCACACTGGTGATGACGCTGACACTTACGTCAACGGGATGTGGCACCGGGGAATCCCTCGACACGGAGCAGGCCACTGGGGAGCGATGGGCTTCATCGATGCAGCAGCTGGCACAGAGCCTCATCGATGCACAGGACGATCCGCCGATGAGCGACACCCAGTTGGCCGCCGTACAGCGCGTCGTCGAAACCGGCACGGTCGACGTCGTCGATTACGAGACCGGTCTTGCCGGATACCGTCAGTGCATGCTCGACCGGGGGTACAAGGAAATCATCTTCGTCGATATCGGAGACGGGCTCAAAACCGAAACATCCCATGCATCCGGCACCGACGAGCAGGAGAACAAATACAGCGAAGACATGTCAGCCTGCACCTCGATCCACCGACGAGCCATCGAATTCCTGTACGAGAAGCAGGTCGGCAACGCCTCGCTCCTCAAGGACCACAATGAAGCCATCGCAGACTGTCTCCGTCGGCGAGGCCTCGTCGACGCATCCTATACCGGCCAGCAATTCCAGCAGGAGGATTCCGCGCATTCACGATCCTTCATGAACGGCGGTACGGGAACATGGACCTACTCCTACGATCAGAGCGACGCGGCGGAGGCCAACATCTGCCAGTACGCGAACGGCATCCTATCGGTCGACAGCAGTTGGCCGACCGAACAGCTCTGGTGAATCTCCGACGATCCCATGAACAGCTCCGGTCCCTCCTCCCACCAACGGTTCTTCCCCACAGTGAGAGGAGGGACCGGAGCTGTTCATGGTTCATCGCTGACACCGTCTCTTCGCCGGCATCCCTTGTCGGTCGTACTTCCGGTATCAGTCGTCGTGACGGTGGGACTTGGCGAGGTTGCGCGGGTTCTTCGGATCGTCGGCCTTGAACTCCTCGACCTTCTTCACGTCGAAGAACTTCTTCAGCTCATCGACGCTCATCGTGCCGGCGGTGCCGAGCGACTCGTCGCTCATCGAATACTCGTCCTCGTCCGGATCGACCTGCGGGGTCGTCGGCGCGTTCGGGCCGCCCGGCATACCGGGACCGGCCGGGTTCATCGGGCCGCCGAACGGCTGCGACTGACGCCACGGGTCGGCGTTCGCCGGACCGCCGGCGAAACCGGGGCCGCCGGGCTGGCCGCCGGGGAATCCCGGACCGCCGGAGGACGGCATGCCCGAACGCTGGCCGAACGGCCGCGACTGCGGTTGGGACGGCATCGGGGACGACTGCTGCGGCGCGTGGAACGACGGGATCGGCTGCGACGACTCCCACGGGTCGTCGTCCGGCGGCGGCACCTGCATCCACGGGTCCGCCGGCATCGCCGACTGATTCACCGACGGCTGCTGCTGGTGCGTCGGCGCCGGCTGCGGCGCGGGCGATGACGCGGACACGGCCCACGGGTCGACGGTGTCGGACGGGTCGGGCACGGCGACGTGCTTCGCGGGGTGCGACGGCGAGCTGACGCCCTGCGGGCCGGCAGGCGACGGAACCGACGGCGCAGCCGACGACCGGGATGCGGCAGCGGGCGATGCCCACGGATCGTCATCGGACGGCGAGGCCGCACCGGAACCGGACGGGCGCGACGACGTCGGAGCGGATGCCGCAGGCGTGGCCCACGGGTCATCGGATACGGGCGCGGCATTGCCGGCGGGCGGGTTCGCGGACGGCTCGGAAGAACCGGACGAACCGGCTTCAGCCGCCGATGCGGGCGTGGCCCACGGGTCGTCGGATGCGGCAGTGGCGGACGACGGCGCAGGAGCCGCGGAGGACGCCCACGGATCGCCGGCGGGCGACGAAGCGGCGGCTCGGTGAACGTCGTCATCGTCGGCGGACGCGGCGTCAGACGTGGACGACGCCGCGGCGGAACCGGCGGCGTCGGAAGAACCGGATGCGGCGGACGCGTTCGACGAGGACGATGCGGACGACCCGGACGAGGTCTTGGCGACGGCGGCCTGCAGGCTCTCCTGCAACAGCTGCGACTTGACGCGCTGCTGCTCATCGGGCGGCAGCTTGCTGAACGGCGGGGCGATGCTGCCGTCGGCCAGCTTGTCGGTCGGGGCGATCGCCACCGTCGGGCCGAACACGCGATGCACCTCGTTGCGCACGATCTGCACAACCTGCGTGGTGCCGTCGACCGGCTCCTGCGAGACGGCCAGCGCGAACGCATACTTGCTCAACGCACGATCGAACTTCATCCACACGCACTGACGGCCGGGATGATGCTTGTCGGGGGCCAGCAGGATCTTCGGCACGCGGCTGCGGTCGATATGACGACGCACGTCCTCCGGGAGCGCGGCGACGAGCGCATCCCAACGCTGGTCGGGCGTGCGGTCGTCGGCCGGGGCGGGTGCCGCGACGGACTGGACCGGAGATGCGGCGGAAGACTGGGCAACAGACGCTGCGGCCGACTGGGCCGGAGCCGCGGCGACGGTCTGCGGAGACGATGACGCGGCTGCGACGCCGGACGCGGGACCTGCGCCGAAACCGTCATCGGAATCGTCACCGGCCGCACCGGCGGAAGCCGCAGCGACGGCGGCGGCCACCGCGCCGGCGAAACCGCCCGAGGACGCACGTGACGAACCGGACGCGGAGCCGGCGGAAGCCGCGGCGGCGCCGGCGAGCCCGCTCATCGTCGAACCAGCGGCACCGGCACCGGCAGAGGCCGCGAAACCGGATGAAGCCGACTGGGATGCCGCTCCGGCGAATCCGCCGGCCGACGGCTGGGAGCCGGAGAAACCGCCGGACGTCTGACGATTGGCCGCGAACGAACCGGCGGACGCACCGGCGAAACCGCCGGACGCAGTTGTGCCGGGCTGGCCACCGGTCAGGCCGGTCGAACTCGCCGGGCCAAACGAACCGGACTGGCCGAACGTACCGGACGAACCGGCAGAACCGGCGGAACCAGATGGGCCGGCCACGCCGGAACCGCCAGCCGCACCGGCCGCGCCCGTTTCGCGGGCGGCGAGCAGGCGGGCGGCGAGCAGTTCGAGACGCATGCGCGGCGAGATCGCGCCGGTCATCGACCCCAGGGTCGTGTTGATAGTCTCGGCCATCGACGTCAGCTCGGCCAGACCGAGCGCGGACGCCTGACGCTGCAGGTCGGACGTATCCTCGGCCTCGGCGCCGTCGGACAGCACCGATTCGGCGCGATCCCCCGCCAACGTGAGCACCAGCAGGTCGCGCACGCGCGCCAGCAGGTCCTCGACGAAGCGACGCGGGTCGAAGCCGCCGACCACGACCTTCTGCACCACCGCGTACAGGGCGGCGCCGTCGCGGTCGATCACCGCGTCCACCGCGTCACCGATCAGCGCGTCGGGCGTGAAGCCGAGCAGCGCGACCGACGCGTCGTGCGTGATCGTGCCGTCGACCGCGCCCACCATCAGCTGGTCGAGCACCGACAGCGTATCGCGCATCGAACCGCCGCCCGCGCGCATCGCCAAACGCAGCACGCCCGGCTCCGGCGTCACGCCCTCCTTGGCGCACACGTCCTCCAGATACGGGCCCATCACCTCGGCGGGCACCAGACGGAACGGATAATGGTGGGTGCGCGAACGGATCGTGCCGATCACCTTGTCCGGCTCGGTCGTCGCGAAGATGAACATGACATGCTCCGGCGGCTCCTCCACGATCTTGAGCAGCGCGTTGAAGCCCTGCTGCGTGACCATGTGCGCCTCGTCGAGGATGAAGATCTTGTAGCGGTCGCGCGCGGGAGCGAACCCGGCGCGCTCGCGCAGCTCGCGGGCGTCGTCCACGCCGTTATGGCTCGCCGCGTCGATCTCGACCACGTCGATCGAACCCGGGCCGCCCGTGGCGAGATCACGGCACGACTCGCACTCACCGCACGGATGCGACGTGGGACCCTGCGCGCAGTTGATGCACCGGGCGAGGATACGCGCCGAACTCGTCTTGCCGCAGCCGCGCGGACCCGAAAACAGGTAGGCGTGCGTGAGCTTGCCCTCGTCGAGCGCGCGCATGAGCGGGACCGTGACCTGGTCCTGCCCGATCACGCCCGCGAAGGTGTCCGGCCGGTAACGTCGATACAGTGCAAGTGCCATGCCCTCCAACCTACCGCATGGCGGCTACCCGGCGGGGCTCGCGAGGACGGCGGTGTGGATAACGCGACGGCGGGGCGGCCGGGTGTGGATAACCCGTCCGGTTCCGGAATTCCGAGGCGGGAGTCCGCCCGCACCGTCGGATCATTCGGCGGCGCGATCGCCGGCGACGTGCAGGTCGAGCGCGGCGACGTCGACGGATCCGCCGCCCTCGTAACGCCAGTACAGCGGCAGTACGCCGGTCGGCGACGCGGCGACGGCGACGTCGGCGGTGAAGTCACGCCAGTCGTCGCCGATGCCGGTCAGCGGGATGCTGGCGATGACGTGCGCGCCGGCCGCGTCGGTCGAGACGACGATGCGGCCGTCCGGCCTGCCGTCGTCGCGCGGCTCGTGACGCCGGCGGCGGTGGGCGCGCGCCGTCACGGCGACGGCGGTCAGCGGTGCGGCCGGATCGAACGTCAGGTACTTGATGCCGGCGGTCGCGCCGTCGCGCATGTTGGCGACGTACTGGAGGACGGCGGACGCCTGCGCCGCGCCGTCGGGGCCGTCGGCGGCCTTGCCGTCACGCGCGTCCTGCGTGAAGTACGGGTGTGCGGCGAGCCGGCGGACCGGGGCGTCGCCGTCGTAGCGGCCGGCGCCGTCGCGGCTCCACAGGTTGCAGGCGATGCGCGCCTCGATGCGGCCGGCGCCGCGCAGCGGACCGCCGTTGAGGCCGCAGCTGGTGACCTCGGCCTGCGCGAACCGCCATTCGCCGGTCGTCTCGTCGAACGTCGCGTCGAGCCGTTCGGCACACGCCTGGCGTGCGTACGAGCTGCGGTTCGTCTGACGGTGGTAGAACGTGTAGAAGTCGTCGCCGATGCGCAACATGCCGCCGTGCGTGTTGCCGGTGTAGTTCGCGGCGGACGTCTCGTCGGCGCGGCCGTCGAGGCCGACGTCGCCGATGCTGACCAGCGTGCCGCCGTAGCTAAAGCCCTCGTCGGGCCGGTCGGACACCGCGTAGCACAGCTCGTGGTTGAGCCGCGACGAATAGACGACATAGTATTTGCCGTCCCACTTGCGCATCGACGACGCTTCGAAGAACTCGTGGCCGGGGAACGAGCCGGGGCCGGTCTTGGGGAACAGGAGCCGTTCGGGCGTGCGGATCGTGACCATGTCGGGTTCGAGTTCGAGCACGTAGCCGCCGTCGAAGCCCAGCCGGCGCCCGCCGGTCGCGAGCGCCGGGACGGGCGTGTGGAAGCCGGAGTAGAGGTAGACGCGCCGGTCGTCGTCGACGAGGACGCCGGGGTCGAACGGGAAGGAGTCGCCGGCGCGGCGGCCCCAGATGGTGCCGTCGGGGTGACGGACATGGCCGTGGAACGTGAACGGGCCGACGGGGCTGTCGGCGACGGCGACGCCCATGATGCCCATGAAGTCGAACGCGTAGTACAGGTAGTAGCGGCCGTCGGGGCCGACGGCCACGTCGGGGGCGAACAGGAGGCGCAGGCCGAGGCGGTTCTTCGGATCCTGGTTCCTGCGGTAGATGACGCCTTCGTAGCGCCAGTCGCTCAGGTCGGTGACGGGCGCGGACCAGCAGACGTAGTCGTTGACGCAGAACATGGGTGCGCCGAAGCGGTCGTGGGAACCGTAGATGTAGACGCGGTCGCCGAACACATAGGGTTCGGCGTCGGGGATGTACTCCCCCGCCGGAAGATACGGGTTGCACGCCTGCTGCATCATGTCACGCTCCTTGTCTTTCGTCCGGCGGGCGGTCACCGACGTATCGCGACGATCGGTAGACGTCGGTGTATCGCCGGTTGTTGTTTATCATGGAGGAAGAGAGGGAAATCACCGATATCGTATTCCGCGAATGAAGGAGCGACCATGGCCCGGACTACCGGCGCACGCATCGAATCCCGCGGCGACGCCCGCAGGGCCGCCATCGTGCGGGCGGCCCGCGAGGCCTGCCTCGACACCGGATTCGCCAGACTCACGATCAGCGACATCGCGTCGCGCGCCGACATGACGCGGTCGCTGTTCTACCACTACTTCTCCAGCAAGGACGAGGTCGCCGACGCCGTCATCGACGACGCGATCGCCGCCATGCTCGTCAAGCTCGACCGTTGGAACGCCGAACGCGAGGTCGGCAACATCGAGAAGGCGCTCGACGACATCGTGCGCCTCACCCGTTCGATCATCGCCGACGAGGGGCCGTTCAGCGCACGGCTCATCGAGGCGGGCAACGCCGAACTGTATCTGAAGTTCATCGACCGCGCCGCGGACCGGATCGCCGACTACATCGGCGAGACGACCGTGCGCGACTTCGAACGTCTGCACGGACTGCCGATCCGCAACGTGCACGAGACGTTCTACACGCTCATCGTCGGTCTGGTGTCGCTGATCCGACTCCACCCCGACACGTCCGACCGGCTCATCAAGCAGGTCGCCGCCCAGACACTGCACATCGAGAACTATCTCGGGTAGCGGCGGGGCCTCGGTCGGGGCCGTCATGGTCCCGACCGCCCGTCATGGACGACTTTGCGGGCGTCCGGTCGCATTCCGGTTCACGGATGCGGTCGGACGCCCGTTTTGTTTGGCGCGCCACGCCCGGACTGGTCGTACAGAACGGCGGTTACCCACGGAGACCATGGACATTCCGCCGGTCCCGAAAATGCAATCGCCGTTATGCATGATCAATCCGGGCGTGGCGCGGCACGCGAGCGGCACGACAGGGCGCGCGGGAGACGAGGCGAGGCCTCATCTCCCGGATGAATCGCCCCGCATGGTCCCATGCCCCGCCATATCGGGATATGAGAGGACCCGGACGACCGTAATGGGCAGTGGTCGTCCGGGTCCGGAGGAGCGGGTGCGGCGCCCGGAGAGCGCCTCACCTCATGTCAGCCGCGGGCTGCGCGCTTCGCCATGCGCTTGGCGAGACGGCGTTCCTTGCGGGCGGCCACACGGCGGATCGTGCCGGGCAGCCAGCGCCACACGGAGAAGAAGGCCAGCAGTGCGAGCAGTATGCCGCACACCGTGTTGAACACGATCTGGATCACCTTCATCTGGTTGTAGAACGTGAAGCCGGCACCGGGCAGGGCGCCCTGCATCGCGTTCGAGTTCGCCACCGTGTACAGCAGGTGATGCATGGCCTGACGGGCGTAGTGGTAGGTCGCCGGGTCGTTCAGGTCGAGCGTCTCTCCGGTCGGGTCCTCACTCACGTTGAGCAGCTTGATGTCGGATCCCGCTTCGAGCATCTGGTACGGGCTCATGTACTTCGCCGTGTTGGCGTTGTCGGTGATGATCAGCCCGTTGAAGCCCCATTCGTCGCGCAGCAGCTGCTGGATGAGCGCGTGGCTGCCGCCGGTCCAGGTGGCGCCGATGCGGTTGAACGAAGTCATCACGCCCTTGGAGATCGGGGTCGTGGTCGTGACGTTCGTGAGCGTGCCGTCGGCGTTCTTCTCGACGTAGTTCATGTCCATGTCGCCGAGCTTCATGCACGCCTCGAACGGCTTGAGGTAGATCTCGCGGATCGCCTGCTCGTTCGACCATGTGGCCACGCCGAAGTTGCCTTCGCGGTCGCCGCGGTGGTTCTCCTGATCGTTGAGGGCGAAGTGCTTGATGTACGCGTACACGCCCTTGCCCGCCGCGCCCTTGACCTCGAGCGAGGCCGTCGCTCCGGCGAGGAACGCGTCCTCGGCGTAGTATTCGCCGTTGCGGCCGGAGAACGGGGTGCGGTGGATGTTCATGGCCGGCGCGTACCAGCCGTTCGCTCCGCCGAGCAGCGCCTCGTTGCCGATCATCGTGCCGAGCTCCTCGGCCAGGTCGGCGTTCCACGTCTGCGTGAGCATCATGATGCTCGGGAATGCACGGCCAGTGCCGCCGTACAGCCAGCCGCTGGCCGTGTCGGCGTCGGTCTGGTACGGCTTGTCGATGGACTTGATGTAGTCGACGCCGTAGCCGGAGAAGGTGATGAGCTGGTTGTAGTCGTCCTCGGTGAGCTGGTCGAGGATCCGTTCCCACTGCTCGTCGTCGTAGTCGAGGCCGCGCATGTCGGAGACCTTGAGTCCGTTCTTCTCGCCGAAGGTCGGGGTGTCGTCGATCGACGAACGGTCGATGCCGGTGCCTGAATCGGTGCCGTCGAGCTGCTTGATGAGGTCCGCGGATGCGGTCTTCTTCCAAGTGCACGACGACTTGTCGCCGTTCTGGTCGGTGCAGTTGATCTCGTTGCCCCAGGTGCTCTTCTCGTCGGACGCCTCGCCGTAGTGCTTCGGGAAGGTGCCGGTCCAGTCGGCGCGGGTCAGGTAGGTCACATCCGGGTCGGAGGCCGCGTCGAACAGGTTGGAGATGGCCTTGCCGGTTTCGGCGTCGGTGGCGAACGTGGTCGTGTCGACGTCGGTGTTGGCCGGCGTCCAGCTGGCGACCATCGACTTGTCGCCGGCCGCGGTCATGCCGTCGGCGACGGTCTTGCCCTTGTCGGCGAGGATGTTGTTGACGGCGTCGTTCGCGTTGGCGGCCGCGGTGAAGCGGTATTCGCCGGCGTCGAGGATGTACGTCTTCGCGCCCTTGTAGTCGTAGGACTTGAGCTGGTCCTTGGCGAACGTGACGGTGACGGTCTCGCTCGCGCCCGGCTCGAGTTCGCCGGTCTTCGCATAGCCGACGAGGTTCACCGACGCCTTCTCGACGGCGTTGGCCTTGTCGTAGTCGGTGTACGGCGTCTGCGCGTAGAGCTCCACGACGTCCTTGCCGGCCACGTCGCCCGTGTTGGTCACGGTGACGGTGGCGGTGAAGTCGTCGCCGCTGTTCTTGACGCTGAAGCCGCTCCACGTGAAGTCGGTGTAGCTCAGGCCGTAGCCGAACGGATACACGACCTCGCTCGCGTAGTCGTAGTCGCCGGCGTTGCCTTGGCCGAGGACCTTGTCCTCGTAGCGGGTCTCGTAGTACTTGTAGCCCACGTAGATGCCTTCGGCGTAGTCGACGTAGTAGTACTTCGTCGGATCACCGTTCTCGTCGTAGTAGCGGTAGCTGCCGAAGTTCTGCGCGGCCGGCGAGGCGAGCGCGTCCGCGGCGAACGTGTCGACCGTACGGCCGGACGGGTTGACTTCGCCGGAGAAGACCTCGGCGAGCGAGTCGGTGATGCTCTGCGAGTAGACGACGGCCTTGATGTTCGGATAGTCCTTGAGCCAGTCGAGTTCCATCGCGGCGCTGGACTTGACGAGCAGGACGACGTTCTCGTAGTTGTCGTTGAGGTACTTGATGATCTCGGTTTCGGTGGAGTCGAGTTCGATGTAGCTCTTCTCCTTGTCCTCCTGCTTGTCGGCATGGTTGACCATCGAGCGCGGCATGTCGCGGCCTTCGCCGACGACGCGGTTGAGCACGTACACCGGCACGGTGCCCTTGACGGAGTCAAGCAGCCCGGATTCCTTCTCGAGTGCGCTCAGCGGTGCCTCGTTGATGCGGAAGTCCTCGGCGTCACCGTAGCTGACGGAGCCGGATGCCAGACCGTAGTCCTTGCCGGCGCCGGACTCGTAGTAGTTCCACAGGGTGTCGTTGACCTTGAATCCGGCCTTTTCGAATGCGTCCTTCAGCGTCGTTACGGCACCGCCGCCAAGGAGAGCGCCGACCGTCGATAACGACGTGCCGTCGACGCTGTTGGCGCTGAAGAAGCTGAATGCAGTGTCCTTCTTCATCGGCAGGATGTCATCGTCGTTCTTGAGCAGCACGGTACCTTCGGCGGCGATGCGGTCGTACAGGTCGTCCTCGGCGGCCTTGATGCCGTCCTTGTCATAGTCGGCGGTGTAGTAGTTCGCGTCGGCGCCGTCCGTGTCGACGCCGCTGTTGTCGGCGCTCTGATGGTTGTATCCCATCAGTCCGGAAATCATTTTATTCGCGCTCAGCTGCGGGTTGATGAGCACCATCGCCACGATGATCACCGCGGCCACGACCACGGACACCACCGTCTTGACAGCGCGGACCACGAGCGCGCCGTTCTTCTGCTTCGTCATCGAGTCCTTCTTCTTCGTCGGGAATGTGCCGCCGCCCGTCATCGAGGCGGCGTGATTCCAGTGTCCGGGGAAGAGGACCGGCATGCCAGTGCACACGCATAATCGACATGTTTCGCGTAACGGACTGCGTGTCGCATACGTCGTGGCGTCAATCGGCGTGCATCGGCAGCAGCACGTCCACCGAGAACACGCCGTCGCGCGCGTCCATAGACAGCACCCCGTCGTAGTGTTCCGCGATCATCCGCATCGAGCGGGTGCCGAACCCGTGGTAGCGTCGGTCGGCCTTCGACGTCTGCGGTAGACCATCATCGAACCGCAGTTCACCGACGTACGGATTCTCCACGTGGATCAGCACCATGCCCCGACCTTCGCGCACGGTCATCGCGATGTACCGGTCGGCGTCGGCCGGCAGCTTGGCCACGGCCTCCAGCGCGTTGTCGATCGCGTTGCCGAACAGCGAATAGATGTCGGTCGGTTTCATGAACGCGATGAGCGCTCCGTCGATCATGCGGTCGAACCGTACATGCTGTCGCTCGCACACCATCGCCTTGTTCGCCAGCAGCACGTCGAGCGGTTCGTTGCCGGTACGCACCGACGCGTCGTAGACGTCGACCAGGCCGCGCAGCTCATCGAGTTCCTCGCGGGTGATGCGTCCGTCGAGCAACGCCAGCTGCTTCTTGAGATCGTGCGTCTTGACGTTGATAAGGTCGACGGTGGCTTTGTCCTGCACCATCTGCGCACGCTGCTGATCCAACATGCGCTGCAGGGCGAAGCCGTCTCGCTCGGCGGCGATGCGATTGGCGGTCTCCGCAAGCAATGCCAACACGAATGCGCAGGTCACGAAACGGGTCGCCACCAGTAGTAGATACGCGGACAATGACGGGCCTCCCACCTGATCGGATGTTCCGGACAGGCAGGAGAACACGTTCACGCACAACAGCAGTCCGAGAAACAGCACGAGGATGTTGCGACCGAGACGCTCCGGTGTCCGATGCTCCATCGGTTTGGCGAACAGCCGGTATCCCAGCAGAAGAAACATCACCGACACCACCAGGAACGCCATGGCACCGGGCCACGTCGTCGTATCCGACCAGTCTCCGGGCAGATTCAGCACGACGATCCTCGTACCGCAGTACACGAAATGCTGCAACGATACGGCGGCGATCAGGTAGAACACGCTCTGACGAAGATCCATCGCATAGCAGAACCGCATCGCCCAGCAGCACATCGCATACAACAGCACGAACCGGACTATCGCAATCCAGATGGTGGCGGACACGACTTCCACCGGAGCGATGTTCATCGCCGCTATGGGCCAATACGTCACCACGGCAACAGCTAGCACCGTCATCAACGAGACGACGACGCGCCAAGCGAACCTCGGCCGCCGGTCCAGCCACCACACGAACATGGCGGCGCACGCCAGAAGCTCGACGATGAAACCGTTGAAGAACGGCATAACAACGCGAAGCGCGACGAAATCCAGCATGCGGAGCACGGTGATCAGCGACGCATCAGGAATCTCCGGCATGACTGCTTCACCTCCGTTCCGCGCCGCCGACCGGAGTGCCGGTCGAGACGACGGATGCCCCGCCGGACGCGACATGGCCGCGGCCGAGTTCGGCGGCGAGATCGGTCAGGAACTGCTTGCGGTAGGCGCGGCCGATCGGCAGCTCGACGCCGCGTTCCAGTAATACGGTTTGCCCCCTGACCGCCGTGATATACCTCTGATTGACCAGATACGGATTGCCGCAGCGGACAAACCCGTAAGGCTTGAGAGCGGCCTCAAGCTCCTTGAGACTGCCGGAAGTGGTGATGACGCCGCGTTCCGTGTGATAGTCGAGATTGCGGCCGCGCACTTCGACATGGCTGATGTCGCGTAGACGGATGCGCTGACTGGCTCCCCGCTGCGCGATGACTATGGAATCGGATTCCCGTTCGCGCAGTCGTACCGCGCGGGTGAGCTTGCGTTCGAAGTCCGGGTAGGCGAACGGCTTGATGATGTAGTCCAGCGCGTCCACCTCGTAGCCCTTCGCGGCGAACTGGGCCATGTTGGTCACGAAGATCAGGACGACTTCCGCGTCCAGTTCGCGCAGACGATGGGCGGCCTCCATGCCGTCCATGTTCGGCATCCCGATGTCCATGAACACCATGTCCCAGCTCGCCTTGTACGGATCCAGAAAACTCGTCGGCTCGCGGAACTCCGTCACGTCGAACCGGACATCCGGGTGACCGGCCTCGTACTCGGCCAGACACGCTCGAAGCCTTGCCGCGGCATCCTCATCGTCCTCGACCACCGCCACGCTGAACATACGGCCACGCTCCTTCTCCCGACGCATCATCGCCCGACCACACCACGATAACCCATCGCCGGGGTCCGGGGTGGGGACCGAACGGCATGCCAACGGGGCTCTGTCGGGCCGATAGCAAGGCCAGAATGGGCGGCTTGCCGCCGACGAGACGACACGCCCGGACTGGTCGTACAGAACGACGGTTGCCCATGGAAACCATGGGAATTCCGCCGGTCCTGAAATCGCATCCGCCGTTATGCATGACCAATCCGGGCGCGGCGGACCATCGCAGCCTCACGATCCAAGGAGTCTCCATGCCCACGCCTCTGACGAACGTCGCTTTTCTATTTATTCTATTTTTTCTATAAATTCCTCAAAGCCCAATGATTCCAACGGTTTTCGGCATCACTGATTTTTTCTATAAGTTTTCTATTTCTTCTATAACGGGATGGAAAGAATCAGTCCCGTCGACGACGGGCCGTCCGCCACCTCCGACGTGGCCAAACGCATGGGCGAGACCATCGACTACGCCAACGTGTACCGGGCGAAGCTGCTCGACGCGCGCGTCATCGTCGCGCTTCGACGCGGGCAGGTGGATTTCGCGGTGCCGATGCTCCGTGACTATCTACGGACCCACGAGAGCGGCCGATAACAACAACCAAGCAGCACGGACTCCCCATCATCCGAAGTTTGACAGAGTGTCAACTTTGGGGATATCATGGACGGGCATTAAAAATTGACATTTTGTCAACGTCGTCCAACGGCGGACGCGACGGAGACGGAAGACCATCCGAAAGCCATGCCCGGTCCTCTTGTCCATGATTCGCGCCCGTCGATGCGACGGCGGAAGAGAGCAGGAAGGACCATCATGCTGTTCCAGGTGTACGGCGACCATGCCGTGTTCCAGTGGCTCGGCTGGATTCTCGTATTCGTCTGTCTGATCGGCGCGAACGAACTCGCCCGACGCACCAAGATCGGCGGCATCGTCGCGTTCCTCGTCGTCCCGGCGATTCTGACCGTCTACTTCGTCGCGATCTACGCGGGCGCGGCGATGGGCGCCGACTGGGCGCTCGCCAACCCGACCTACGTGCACATGACCAGCTGGTTCCACTACGCCAAGCTGTACGCGGCCACTGCGGGATGCATCGGCTTCATGGCACTCAAGTACCAGTGGGGCCGTATCGGCAAATCCGAATGGTTCAAGTGCTTCCCGTTCGTCATCGTCGCGATCAACATCCTCATCGCCGTGGTGTCCGACTTCGAGTCCGCGTTCCGCGCGTGGGACACCACGTGGGTGTCCACCGAGGGCGTGACGCTCATGGGCGGCTGGCACAACGCGTTCAACGGCCTGGCCGGTCTGATCAACATCGCCTGCATGACCGGATGGTTCGGCATCTACGTGTCGAAGAAGAAGGACGACATGCTCTGGCCGGACATGACGTGGGTGTTCATCGTCGCCTACGACCTGTGGAACTTCTGCTACACCTACAACTGCCTGCCCACGCACTCCTGGTACTGCGGTCTGGCGCTGCTGCTCGCCCCGACCGTCGCGAACGCACTGTGGAACAAGGGCGGCTGGATCCAGAACCGCGCCAACACGCTGGCCATCTGGTGCATGTTCGCGCAGGTGTTCCCGATGTTCCAGGACTACTCGGTGTTCTCCACGCAGTCGGTGAACAATGCGAACGTGAACCTCGCGGTCTCGATCGCCGCGCTCGCGGCGAACGTGCTCGCACTCGGCTACATCCTGATGCGCGCGAAGCGCCAGGGCATCAACCCGTGGCTCGGCGAGGTGTTCAAGGGCACCCGCGACTACGAGCAGGCGATCGCCCGCGCGGTCTGACGTAACGGCATCGCGACTGCCGGAGCACGCAAAGACACGCAACGGCCTTTCGGAGGGTGGGGTGAGTTTCCACACGGGAACCCACCCCACCTTTGTGTTTCACACGAATGTTTCATGTGAAACACAGAGACGGCACCGCACGGGGGCGAACGTCCCGAAAGTCACACGCAAATGTTTCATGTGAAACATTCCCAGCATGCCCGCTCCCCGACCGTGCGGAAGACCACACGAAATCTCCCCGCACTGCTCAGGCTGAGCTACGCCAATACAAACACCGCCGGGACGACAGGGCGTCGGTAGTACGCCCGCAGTCAGGCGATCAGATGAAGACGCCGGTGACGGGGTCGCGATGGTCGCGCTCCAGCGCCGCCAGCGTGCGGGAGCCGTCGTCGGCACGATGCTCGGCGGCCACGGCCGGCGGAACCAGCACACGCAGGGCCCGACGCTGGGCCTCCACACGCACCGGCACCGATCCGACGTATTCGCCGTCCGACATCAGCACCGGAGGTTCGGCGCCCTCGTCCGCACGGGTGATCTCGACGTCGCGCACCCGCTTCCAGCCGAAGACGTGGGACGCCAGCAGGCGACCGTTGTATCCCTTGGAGATGGCGTCGGCGATCTCGATCGGATTGGGCATGTGGTCGATCCACACCAGGTCGAGCAGGCCGTCGTCGAAACGCGAGTACGGCGAGATCTCCAGCCCACCGCCGGCGTGACGGGAGTTGGCGACGGTGATCATCGGCGTGAGCAGGTCGTATTCCTCGACGGAGCCGTCGACCAACGTGGCCTTGATGTGGTAGCCGTACCGCTTGAGACGCGTGACCTCGACCAGCACCGCGGCGAAGTAGCGCAGCGACCCGCCCGGCAGGTGCGAGTGGTTCGCCCGGTCGTTGATCGATGCATCCAGGCCGCAGTTGAGCATGCCACCGTAGAACCGGTCGATCGGCTCGCCGTCGCCGCCCGGCAGCGACGTCACCCGTCCCATGTCGACGTCGATGTGGCTGCCGCGCACGATCGCGCCGACGATGCCCTCCACCGCGGTCTCGATGCGATTGACCGGCAGTCCGAGTCCGCGCGCGAAGTCGTTGCCCGATCCGATGGCCACGATGCCCAGCGGTTTGCCGCTGCAGCCGACCGCGTTGGCGCCCAGCGAGATCATGCCGTCGCCGCCCGCGACGACAAGATGACCGTACCGGTCGGACTCCTCGCGAGTACGTCGCAGCGAATCGTCGAAGCTGGAGCCGGTCAGGTCGATCACGTCGAATCCGTGCCGTTCACCGGCCTCGATCATCAGGTCGAGCACACGCTCGTATGTCACGGCGCCCCGGCCCTTGCCGGATACGGGATTGCCGACCATCGCCACCACGGTACGTTCTTCGCTCATACCGCCACCATACCCAAGCCCGGCGTGGCTCGCCACCTGCCGCGGGACCGTCACGGCCCGCAGTCGACCGGTCCGGCCCGCGACTCGTACGTCACCTGCGGTGCAATCGGCACCTGAGTGGTCACGCCGGCGACGACCTGCGCATCCTCCCCGTCGATGACGCAGGATGCCAGCGAAGCGCCGTTGGCCGTCACGGCATCGGCGGCGATCGAGCATGCGGCGATGTCGTCGGATCTATCGGCCCACGCCGTCGCCGCGGCGATTGCGGCCAGGTCGGCGGCGGTACGAGCCTGCGCCCGGCATAGCACCACATTGCCGGCCATCGCGAGCGCCGCCATCAGCAGTGCAGTGACGGCGATGAGTGCCACGCCCAGTACGGTGCCGGATCCGGGGTCGGTTCGTCGCCAGAACCCGGGAAGGTCCTCTACTGCCGTATCGCGGCCGTCGTCATGGATGTCATGACGGGTATCGTCATGGATGTCATGACGGGTATCGTCATGCGCGTTGTCGCAGACGCCGTTGCATACGGCGTCGAGCACACTGTCGGACACGCAATCGCGCACGGGGAGGCGGCAGAAATCGGTGTCGCGGCCTCTTGTCGAATCGGAGCTGACGGAGGCCGTCGGCGTTCGGCGGCCGATTCCACTATCGGCATCAGCGTATCGTCCCGGAACCGGGGCGACTGTGGTCCTGAGTCCGGATCGGAGTCCCGGACCGGCCGTCCAGGTTTCGCAGAACGGTCCGCGTACCGGCACGATAATCGGTGACTGTCGCATTGTGGTTCCGACGTTCACGGAGCCGTACGCGCAATCGGCCGGGAAAACGGTCATGGGATCACTCCTGTTGCGGTGGCGGTGATGCGGGTGGGCAGTATACCGAGCGGGTCGGGGACGACGGGACAGGTCACGATGACCGTCACCCGGTCGCCGTTCTGTGTCACGTTTGCCGACGCGTTGGCGCCGGCGATGTCCCGTGCGATCGTCTGATAGTCGGCGCCGGCGGCGGCCGTACCGTCGCCGTCTCCCCCGCCGCCGGACGCACCGACGGCCATCTCGCGTGCGATCGCGGAGGCTGCGTCATGACAGTCCAGTGACACGATCGTGGCGCGGGACAGTCCGAGCAGCAGGATGGCCACGGCCGCCACGGCGGGGAGCACTACGGCGAATTCGGCGGTGACGGCGCCTTCGTCCGCTTCGTCCGCCTGTCTCATGATGATCATCCGACGTTCAGCGCCTTCTTGACGATGTTGGTCAGCAGCGTCTTGACGGCGTCGGATTTGGTGATGGAGATGAGCAGTGCGGCGAATCCGGTGGCGGCGATGAGCACCACCGCGTATTCGGCGGTGGCGGCGCCTTCCTCGGGTTCGGCGGTGAGCGTGCGCAGGCGCGCGTCGAGGCAGCAGAGCTGACGGCGACCGCGTTCGCGCAGTTCGGCGGCGGTTTGACGGGCGTGGATGAACAGTCCGGCCTGTCCGTCGACGTTGATCGGGATGGTCTCGTTCATGATGGGTCCTTTCGTTGCGCCGGCCGGTGTAAGCCGGGTCATGCCACTATGACGGATTTGCGCGCGGGACCGGGTGAAAAACGGGGTATGTGGTCGAAAGCTCGGAGTTATCCACATCACGGCGTGTTGTTCCACATATCCATCGTCGATGCTGCACACATCCCGCATTTCACAAGCCTTGTGGATAACTCGCGTCCGGATCCATAACCGCGCAGTCGGCAAGTTTGCCGAATCCTGCGACATGCCGGTGGACGGCCGTGACGGGAGTTGTCCGGTCGAGAGAGATAGCAGCGGACGGGAAGGCCGTCCGCACCGGATGCCGCGGGATACGCGGCCGGAGGAAAGGAACAGCGCATGAAGCCGGAACCGATCGAATCCAAGGTTGAATACATGACAGTCGCCGAAGCCGACGAGCTGATAGCGAACGCCGACTGGACCGTCCCCGTCCCGGAATGGCTCACCGACGATTTCATTCCGGAACGCAACCTCTCCCTTGCCGAATGGGACAGGTGGGAGACCCGCCACATCGAACCGTACCCCGGATTCGCGCAGGCGTTCGCCAAGTGGGAGCGCGCATGGCAGGAGGTCGAACTCGCCCAGCTCAAGGCCGACGGCGTGAAGGTGTTCGAGGCCGACCCGATCCAGGTCCGTCCGAAACCCGCGGCGACGAGTGAGCCGGTCATCTCCGCTGAGCATATGATCGCCGTGGACCCGGAGATCGACATGGAGGAGATCTGGTTCGATGAGAACGAGCTGACCGACGAGGAGCTGGCATTGCTGGACGCCGCGGAGGCCGAGACCGACTGACGACGGAAGACCCCAGCGGATGACGGCCCGTGCCGCCCACGCCATCGGAACGTTCTCAAGAGGGGGGTAGCCTCGCCATTGAGTGCAGAAGGAACCAAGAAGGAACGACCATGACACAGTCCGATCAGCAGAAGAACCCCGCAGCCGGGAACGAATCCGGCACCACCACCAATAAGCGAGGCATCTCCAAGAAGACCCTCACCATCATCTCCACCGCCGCGCTCGTCGCGCTCGTCGCCGCCGGCACGGGCGGATACGCCTATCACCACCATCAGCAGTTCCAGCAGGCGCAAGCCGATTGCGCTACCAGCCGGGAGAACGCCGTGAAGGCGCAGACGGCGTGGGAGAAGCTGCTCAAGGCCGACGCGACCACCAGCGCGCTCGCCGTCACCGACAAGCAGGTCGCGGACGCGACCCTGCCGGCCACGCTCAAGACCAGCGCGGAGACGAAGGTCGACGCGACCATCGCGGAGTGCGAGGCCGATTCCGCCGACGCGTACAAGGCCATCACGGAGAGGAACGAGAAGGCCATCGCCTCCTATGAGAAGGCGGCCAAGACTCTGAGCAAGACCATCGAACAGGTCGAAGCGTCCAAGGCCGAGAAGACGTTGAACGACGCCAAGGGCGCGTTCGACAAGAAGCTCACGGAAGCCAAGAAGCTCCTGACGGACTCGGACGGCAAGGTCGCCGACAACGCGACGCGCGACGCCCTGAGCAAGACCATCGACGAAACTGGCAAGACGGACGTTGACGACGCGAAGAAGCTCACCGACGCCACGAACAAGCTGGCTCAGGCGATGAAGAAGGTCAACGACAGCATCACCGCCAAGACTCAGGCCGACGAACAGGCCGCAGCCGAAGCCGCTGCGGCGGCGCAGTCCGCCGGCAGCGGATACACCGGGACGGGCGGCGGCTACTCGCAGTCGTACAACGGGTATAGCGGGTCCGGGTATACCGGTTATCAGCAGACGGGCGGCTCCACCGGCTACTCCCAGTCGTCGGGCGGGTCGACCGGTTCCACGTTCGATTGGAAGAACTACAAGGATTCGATGGGCATGTCTGCGCGTCCGCTGTATGGAAACTCTATTACTCATGACACGGAAGGCAATTCTTGGGATGAGTATGGCAACATGTGGGACAAGGACGGCAACAAAATCAAGTAGCCGTCTCGCCACCATCAGCGATGAGAGACGGGCTTCCGCTGCCGCATGACCGACGCTCCATCCATCCCGGAATCGTCGTGTCCGACATGCGTTCCACTCCGCCTGCAGACGTAGCATCCAGCCTGTATCGCGCTCACTAAGCATCGGGTGGCCCCATCCGGTTCGATGGAGCCACCCGCAATGCACCAATTCCCCACCACAAGATGCACGGATCACCCGTCATGCAATGAACGAGACGATCGAGGGGACGATGCCGATCATGATGAACGACGGCAGGAAGCATAAGCCGGTCGGCAGCAGCAGACGCACCGACAGCTTCGCCGTCGACGTTTCGATGCGGGCGCGCTCGTCCGCGTCCATCTGCTCCATCATCGCGTTCAGGCGGGCGGAGGGCGGTACGCCCTGACGCCATGACGGTCCCAACGCATCCTGCAACGCGCGGAACAACCGGCCACCCCCGAGGTCATCACCGGCATCGGCGCAGGCCAGCGTCCACGCAGCGTCCCAGCCGACGCCGCGCAGCAGAGCGGCGGCCACCGCGCATAATCCGACGCCGATCGCCGCTTCCGGCGAATCGGGCGAGCGCCCAGACGATGGCGACGATGGCCCAGGTGACCGTCCGCGCAATCGCTCCCGCCCGGCAGTGCCGTCGCCGCAGCGCAGCAGGCACTCCCCCACCGCGTCCAGCGCGGACGGAATCGACGCGCCCTGCCGTATCGCGGCATCAAGCAGGGCGAGCACGAGCGTATCCGGCACATGGCGTTTCAGAGACGAACGGCGGTTCGCCCCTTTCCATCCACTGCCCACATTGCGTCGGCCATCCTCATGATGCGGCAGCGCGTCCATCCGTCCCGCAGCCGCGTTGCGACCGGCGGACGACAGCCACAGCCATACCGCTCCGCCAGCGCACACGGCCGCAGTCCACGCATACGTCCATGCCATCATCATCTCCCTTCGTCGTCCGCCGCCGACAGCATCGCCGCCGTCCAGGCCATGCCGGCCGCGTGGAATCCGCCGCCGAGCAGCAGACAGCCGAGTCCGGCCGGCGTGCCGAACAGGAATCCGATGGGGCGTGCGCCCATGAGTTCGCCCAGCAGCACGGTCACCGCGGGAAGCGCCGACAGCAGTCGGATCGTCGCCTGCGGTACCGCGAGCGCCTGTTCGCGCGAGTCGGCGAGCAGACGGGATCGTCGGTGGGATTGTTCGACGGCTTCGAGGCAGCGTACGGCGGGGCATCCGAGGCGTTCGCTCAGTCGGGCGGCGAGCGCGATCTGCGTGGCGGCGTCGGCGATCTGCCGGTCGGTTTCCTTGGGCAGGGCGTGCCGGGATAGCAGTTCGTAGAGGCGTTGTTCCGTCAGTGTGTTCATCGGCGGCCGTGAAGACGCGCCCTCGTGAGCGCCCGGGGGTACGTCCGACCGTTGACGGGGCTTGCCCGTATCGGGGAATGCGTCTCGTATCGTCGCGCCGCCGCGCAGTGCGGCGACTGCGGATGCGATGACCGCCATGATGCCGGTGCGATGGTCCGTGTCACCGTCGATGGCGCCTTGATATCGGCCGCGAGCACCGCCGATGCCGCTGCCGGCAGGTGCCGGGCCGTCGCGGCTGCGCGCATGCATGTCTCGTAGCCGGCGCTCGGCCGATGTCAGATTCGACGGCATGACCAGCGCCACTGCGCCCGCGGAGGCGATTGCGGCGATGACGATCACGATGAGATGCGGCGATGCGATGACCGCTGTGAGGATGTTCGCGGTGATGACTGCGATCATGGAACGCTCCTTCCGGTTCAGCCGGCGACCCATCGTGCGACGAACGGATTCCAGTGCGGCCCGTTCACGGGCGGTCCGGTGCCATCCCAACGGCTCAGCACCAGTCCGGTCAGTCCGCTGCCGCCGCCGGCGCCCCGGTTCCGGATGCCGTCGCCAGTAGCGACATCGTTGCCGACGAAGCCACCGTCAGAGCCATCGCCGCCGCCGTCCCCGTATCCCCCGTTGACGTCCAATCGTCCGATCTGTGCGATGCGCCGTCGCCCGCTACCGTCGCGCTCCAGATGGAGCACCGCGTCGAACGCATTGGCGGCGAGCATCGCGGTGGCGTCGACGGGCATGCCGGCCAGAAGTCCGAGGGCGGCGAGACGGGACGGCACGCGGGTCACGCCGTCGGCGTGCAGCGTGGTCATGCCACCGGTGTGGCCGGAATTGTAGGCGCGCAGCAGGTCGGCGATCTCTTCGCCGCGGCATTCGCCGAGGATGATCCGGTCGGGTCGCATGCGCAGCGTCGCCTTGACGAGGTCGGCAAGGCCGATCGCGCCGGCTCCTTCGACGTTCGCTTCGCGCGTCACAAGCGACACCCGGTTCGCGCCGACGGTGCCACCGCCGAAGCCGAGTTCGCGCACCTCCTCGACGGCCACGATGCGCTCCTCACGTGGACACCGCCCGAGCAGTGCTTTGAGCAGCGTGGTCTTGCCGGTGCCGGTGCCGCCGGTGATGAGGATCGTGGCGCGGCGGGCCACCAGCGCGCAGAGCAGCGGCAGCCAGACCGCGGGGAGCATGCCCGTGGCGCACAGGGTTTCGAGCCGCGGCGGTGAGCGGGCGGGGAATCGGATGGATATCGCCGCGCCTTCGGGCACCAGTGGTGCGATGACCGCGTGCACACGGATGCCGTCAGACGAGGAGGCGTCCGCGATCGGGCATGCATCGTCGAGCCGACGGCCGAGCGCGGCGCACAGCCGTACCGCGTAGTCGCGCACGATCTGCGGTGACGTGAACGGTATGGTCGGCCGGTATTCGCGCATGCCTTCGCCTGCGTCCGCCCATACGCGCCCGTCGCCGGTGACCGCCACGTCCGTGACGCGCGGGTCCTGGGCCAGCGCCTCCAATGGTCCGAACGGTATGCCGTTGCCGTATGCGTTCATGGTTCACCCGCGTTCCAGCATGGCGGTCACGCGGTCGCCGAGCGTGTCGATCGCGAGGCGGTTGCGGCGGGCGACGTGCTGTGCGCCGAGTCCGGAGAGGATGTCGGAGCAGAGTTTCGGGTCAGCGTGCATGCAGGCGTCGAATGGCTGGCCGATGTAGTCTTCGGCTTCGTCCACGCCGACCGGTCCGGATGCCTGCCGTCCCACGCCGCGTGGTTCGATGCCGACGAGGATCACGTCGGACTCGGGGTGTCGTTCCCGGATCCGTTGCAGTTGCGGTTTGGCGCGGGCCAGTCCCAGTACCGACAGTTCGGCGGCGAGGAGTCTGGGAGCCGCTTCGAGTTCGGGGATGTCGGCCAGTCCGGTGCCTCGGCCGGCGTCCACGATGACGATGCCGTTCGTCTCCGACAGCGCCCGCACGGCCGCCTGAATGCCCCACCATGGCGGTGTGGGACCGTTCCACGGATTGTGGGAGAGGACGCGCACATCGTCCCAGACGGGCAGTCCCCGGTTGAGCGCGTCGCCGTCCACCTGTCCGAGCGGCGCGTCGAGGGTGTCGAAGCGGATGCCGGGGTTCTTCTCGATGCCGAGCAGAATGTCGAGTCCGCCGCCGGTCAGGTCCGCGTCGACGAGCGTGCAGGTCAGGTCGCGTCCAGTCAGCGTGCGGGCGAGCAGTGCCGCGGTCAGGCTCAGTCCGATGCCGCCGCTCGCCGCCGTGCAGGTCAGGATGTTGCGGCCGATGACGCCGGTGCGTACGCCGTCCGGCAGGACGGTCGCATCCGGCGGTCCGGCGCGCAGCATGCCGGGACGTGAGACCGGTCCGTCCGGTCCGGCGTGGGTGATGGCCGCCGTCTGCGTTGGCCTGCCGACCGTCTGCGTTGGCGTGTAGTAGCGTCGCGGCACCACCGGAGTTGCCGGGGTCGCCGCCGTGGTTCGTTGCGTCGTATCCATGCCCCGATTGAATCGCGGCGGCGGAGTGGAACGCCAGCCGAACCGGGGTATGTGGTCGAAAGCTATGCGGTTGTCCACATCACGGCGTGTCTATCCACAACAGCAGTTTTCCGATGTGGACAACCCGTCTCCGCGCGGCGCAGGCCCTATACGTCTCCTCGCATCTCCACGCGAGCCCCCCCCACGCACGAAAAAAAAAGGGAGGCCCGCCGAAGCGGGCCTCCCCACCAAAACCTTGAGAGCAGATCGCTGCACAACATCATCGTCGTAACGGTAAGTCTTTCCAATGCCCGTTCAACGTAACAGTCCTTTGTGACCATACACTCTTTGTGGGCTCTGCTCTGTTCTGTTCTGGTATCTCATAATCTAGGCGCGACTCCCCGCCCCCGCAAGCCCCACCACCCGTTGTTCGCTTATTTGCATAACTGTTCGCTCCGTCGTCCGCATTGCACCGAAAATGACGCATCGCGACCGCTTCGAACCGGTTCGCTGTTGCCTTCTGTTCACTTGCGTTCCGCAGCCGACGCGAGTCCGGCGTGTCGTCAACCTCAGCACGCGCTCCCCGCCGCGCACGCACCGCGCACCCTGCACACCACCCCCAACACGCCCGAACGTGAACGAGCGTCGAATTATCGGACGCGCCCTCGCGTTGCGCACGTTCCAGCGCATAAAGTAGTGGGGTATGGCACAGATATTTGACGCACCTTCGAAGGCGATACTCCGCAGTCAAATCGCAGAGCACATCGCCGAAACCGACAAGAACGACCGCCGCGAGAACCTCCCCGACGAGCAGCCGCTGCCGCCGGACCGGTTCTTCGACCGCGAGCTGAGCTGGCTGAAGTTCAACCAGCGCGTGCTCGAACTCGCCGAGGATCCCGACCAGCCGCTGCTGGAACGCTCCAACTTCGCGGCGATCTTCGCCTCGAACCTCGACGAGTTCTTCATGGTCCGCGTCGCCGGCCTCAAGCGCCGCATCGACACCGGCATCGCCGTCACCGCGGCCAGCGGCCTGAGCCCCCGCCAGCAGCTGCGCGCGATCAGCGACCAGGCGCACCGTCTGCAGGACGAGCACGCCCGCTACGTCGTCGACCACATCCTGCCGGCCCTCGCCGAGGAGCACATCGTGCTGCTGGGCTGGGACAAGCTCACCGCCGCCGAGCAGGAGCGCCTGTCGCGCTACTACCGCCAGCAGGTGTTCCCGGTCCTCACACCGCTCGCCGTCGACCCGGCCCACCCGTTCCCGTACATCTCCGGCAACTCGATCAATCTCGCCGTGATCGTCGAGAACCCGAACTCCGGCAAGTCGCACTTCGCCCGCGTCAAGATCCCGGACAACCTCAACCGTCTCGTCCCCGTCTCCGACCTGACCGAGGACGAGTCCGGCAACGTGCGCTACGGCTTCATCACGATGGAGAACCTGATCATCGCCCATCTGGAATCCCTGTTCCCGGGCATGATCATCAAGGAGGCCCGCTCCTTCCGCGTCACCCGCAACGAGGACATCGACGTGGAGGAGGACGACGCCGAGAACCTGCTCAACGCGATGGAGAAGGAGCTGCTGCGCCGCCGTTTCGGACCGCCGATCCGCCTCGAGATCTCCGACGCGACCAGCCCGTTCCTCTCCCAGCTGCTCGCCGACCAGCTCGGCGTCAGCGCCGAAGAGGTGTTCCGTCTGCCCGCGCCGCTCGACATGACCGTCCTGTTCGAGCTGGGCGGCATCGACCGCCCGGACCTCAAGTACCGTCCGTTCGTGCCGACCACCAACCGTCAGATCGCCGAGGTCGAGTCGAGCCGTGCACAGGACATCTTCGCCGCGATCCGCGAGCACGACATCCTGCTGCACCACCCGTACGACTCGTTCTCCACGTCCGTGCAGGCGTTCCTCGCGCAGGCCGCGGCCGATCCGAAGGTGCTGGCCATCAAGCAGACGCTGTACCGCACTAGCTCCAACTCGCCGATCATCGACGCGCTGATCGACGCGGCGCACGCCGGCAAGCAGGTGCTGGCGCTCGTCGAGATCAAGGCGCGCTTCGACGAGGACGCGAACATCGCGTGGGCGCGCAAGCTGGAACGCGCCGGCGTGCACGTCGTGTACGGCATCGTCGGCCTCAAGACGCACTGCAAGCTCAGCCTCGTCGTGCGTCAGGAGCAGGACGGCCTCAAGCGCTACTGCCATGTGGGCACGGGCAACTACAACCCGAAGACCGCCCGCATCTACACCGATCTGGGCCTGCTGACCTGCGACCCGGTCGTCGGCCAGGACCTGACGCGCCTGTTCAACCAGCTGAGCGGCTACGCGCCCAAGTCGAGCTTCCACCGTCTGCTCGTCGCGCCGCGCACCGTGCGCCTGGGCATCATCCAGCGCATCCGCCGCGAGGAGGAGGCCGCGCGCGCCGGCAAGGAGGCGTGGATCAAGATCAAGGTCAACTCGGTCGTCGACGAGAAGACCATCGACGCGCTGTACCGCGCCAGCCAGGCCGGCGTGAAGATCGACATCGTCGAACGCGGCATCTGCGCGCTCAAGCCGGGCGTCCCCGGCCTGTCCGACAACATCCGCGTGCGTTCGATCCTCGGCCGTTTCCTCGAGCACAGCCGCATCTACGCGTTCGCCAACTCCGACGGCCCGCAGATCGGCGAAGGCCCGATGTCCGGCCCGGAGGTGTGGATCGGCTCGGCCGACCTGATGCACCGCAACCTCGACCGCCGCGTCGAGGCGCTCGTGCGCATCACCGCGCCCGAGCAGGTGCAGGAGCTGATCGACTACATCGACCTGCAGATGGCCGACACGACCGCATCATGGCACATGCAGCCGGACGGCACGTACGTGCACGTCTCGCACGCCGAGGACGGCAGCCTGCTGCCCGACAGCCAGGACGTGCTCATCAAGCGCCACACGCGCCGCAAGTCGGGCCACTGACGGCCATGACCGGGCCGCCCGCCCCGCCGACCGGCGGCGGGCGGCCCGGTCCGTCATGCCGTCGCAACCATCAGGGAGAACGAGAGGGGACATCATGAGCCATATCGTCGAAGCCGCCGGCGGCATCGTCTACCGCATCGTCGACGACGGACGCGACGGACACGGCGCGCGCGACGATCGCCGCGCCGCGCGATCCGCGGACGATCCGACCGCCCGCATCGAGGTGTGCGTCGTGCACCGGCCCAAATACGACGATTGGAGCTGGCCGAAGGGCAAGCTGGAACTCAACGAATCCCACCGCCACGCGGCGGTGCGCGAGATAGGCGAGGAGACCGGCATGACCGTCGCGCTCGGCCCCTACCTGGGCGACGTCGAATACCCGCTCGACCAGGAGGGCAGCCGCAAACGCCGTCTCAAGGACGGTGCGACGCCCATCAAGCACATCCGCTACTGGATGGCGCGGCCGATCGACCCGGTCGAGGCGGAGCAGCTCATCGACGCGTTCGGACCGATCCATCACGCCGACGTGGGCGAGATCGACGGCATCGTCTGGATGCCCGTCGCCGCCGCGCGCAAGCGGCTCACGCATTCCAGCGACCGCGACGTGCTCGCCTGGTTCGTCGACCGGCTGCGCGAGGGCGCCGCCGACGCGCAGAACGTGATGATCGTGCGCCATGCGAAGGCCGAGTCGCGCAAGACGTGGGACGGCACCGACGAGAACCGGCCGATCACGCCCAAGGGCGCGGCCGCCGCGTACGCGCTCAACCGCGAAATCGCCTGCTACAACCCGACCCGGCTCGCCACGTCGCCGTGGATGCGCTGCAAGGAGACGCTGCACGTGTTCTCCTGGCAGACGAACCGTCCGATGGCGCACCTCGACCCGCTCACCGAGGACGCGTTCGCCGAGGACGAGCGGCGCGCATGGGACTGCTTCGCCGACGAGATCGACCACGCGCTCAGTGAGGGCGAGACCGTCGCCGTGTGCATGCACCGGCCGGTCATCGGCGGAATGTTCGCGCACCTGCGCAAGCTGTGCGCGGCCAAGTCGCTCGCCAAGCGTCTCGTCGCGAAATCGCCGTACATGCCCACCGGCACTGCGGTAGCCTTGTTCGTCGTGGCCACCGACCAGGGGCCGCGCATCATCGACGTCCAGAAAGTTGCCCCGATTGTCTACTAACGCCCTGCACTACGGCTCCGGTTCGATCATCTCCGGCCGCGCCAACGGCTTCACCCACACCGGTTCGCCCCGACCATCGCGTCCCGGCCAGCTCAGCCCCGGCGTCGTCGACGGCATCGCCGGCGGCACCGACCCGAGCGTCGTCAACGAGATCGCGCACGAGACGGCGGCCGCGCTGCTCGACCGCGTGCATCATCAGGCCGACCCGGAGGTCGTCGCGCGCGTGCTCACGCTCGTCGAACACGAGGGCGTGGACGTGGTCGCCGAACTGTGGAGCAAGGCCGAACCGGACACGCTGCCGGGCATCCTGTGGCGGCTGTACATGCTGCGTTCGTGGATGCGCCGGCATGATGCGTCGATCGCGCGACTGTGGCGCATCGGCGAGCCGGTCGCGACCAGCGCGTCCGCGATCGCCGGCGTCGACGCGACGCCCGACGAGGACGACATCGCCCGCACCGCCGACTCGATCCTCGCCGGCGCGTTCACCGGCGATTTCGCCGTCGCGCTCGACCGCGCCGCCGCGTTCACCGACGTCGTCGCGCTGGGCATGCGGCTCGACGCACGTCATCTGACCACCGACCTGCCGACCGACGGCGCACACGACGGCGATGCGCACGGCGGAGACGGCGGAGCCGACGACCGCGGCGTCGACGCGACCGCCCGCCGCGAGCAGGCCGCCCGACTGCTGCACACGGCCGGCAACCTGTTCGCCACCGCCAAGGTGTTCCGCCGCGGCGCCCACCTGTGGCGCGCCGGCACGCTCGAATAGGCGTCGAACCGCGCAAGACTTCACAACGGACGCGCAATCGGCACGTCCGCGTGACGGTTATGAAGTTTCGACCGCTCGTATCTTCGCAATGGACACGCAGGCATCGTGATTGCGTGTCCGTTGCGAAGGGAAACGTGCGGATGTTCGTGTCGCTCCCCACGCCCGCTCGCCCCGTGCCGTGTCGCGGGACGGGTGGCATGTACAATGGGGGTCGCGTCGGGCCGTGCATAGCCCCGGGCTCCATTTTTTGCCGCTGCGAGCGGCCTTTGCGCCGACAGGCGCTTTCACGGTCCGGCGCCTTTCTTACTGTCATGATTCCCATCCGATTCCGCCCACAGCGCGATGCGCCTGCGGGGCGCGGCCCGCGCCGATTCACGGTACGCTAGAGGCTATGGAACTTCATGTTTTGGATCACCCGCTGGTCGCGCACAAGCTGACCGTCCTGCGCGACAAGAACACCTCGTCCGCCACCTTCCGTGAGCTCGTCTCCGAGCTCGTCATGCTCGAAGCCTATGAGGCCACCCGCGAGCTCGACGTCGTCGACAAGCCGATCGAGACCCCGGTCGCCCCGATGGTCGGCAAGCACATCGCCGAACCCCGTCCCATCATCGTGCCCGTCCTGCGCGCCGGCCTTGGCATGCTCGACGGCATGACCAAGATGATCCCGTCCGCCGAAGTCGGCTTCCTCGGCATGAAGCGCGACGAGGAGCATCCGACCCAGCAGATCACCTACGCGAACCGTCTGCCCGACGACCTGACCGGCCGTCAGTGCTTCCTGATCGACCCGATGCTGGCGACCGGCGGCACGCTCGTCGCCGCGACCCACTATCTGGCCGAGCGCGGCGCCAAGGACGTCACCGCCGTGTGCATCCTCGCCGCCCCGGAAGGCATCGAATTCGTCAAGGAGCACGTCGACCCGTCCATCGACTTCAAGGTCGTGGTGTGCGCGGTCGACGAGAAGCTCAACGAGAAGTGCTACATCGTGCCGGGTCTGGGCGACGCCGGCGACCGTCTGTACGGCGTCATCGACTGACGTCATACACCCGATACGGCCGGCTCGCGCAGCCGGTCGGCATGACATGAGGGGGCCCGCAGCGACGTCATCGTCGTTGCGGGCCTCCTCATATTCATCGGGCGGCATCCTCCGACCGGACTGCGGATCAGAAGCGCGGCGGGACGAACGCCTCGAAGATGTGGCGGTCGAAGAAGTCGTCGCACTGGGCGAATTCGTCGGTGCTGCGCACGGTCCACGAGACGGCGGTCGCGCCCATCGCGCGGGCGGCACGCACCTGCGGCAGATGGCCGCCGGTCCAGTCGTACGCGACGAAATCCGGCCTCGACAGCCAGTCGAACACGAGGAAGCCGGCGAGCCATTCCTTCCAGCCGTCCTCGTCGATCCTCGCCGGCCACGACAGCTGTCCGCGGCACACCTCCGGACGGTGCACCTTGTACCAGTTCATCGCGCCCGGATGGAACGATTCGACCACGTACGGGCCGTCGTACGCCTCGAGCAGCGCGTCGCCCTTCTCCATCAGCTCGTCGTTGCGCGGCGACCAGACGGCGTTGTCGTCGAACTTGTATTCGACGATCAGCGGCACACGGCCGGCGACGACGCGCAGCACGTCGGAGAACAGCGGGACATGCTGGTAGGCGACCTCGACGCCGCCGACGCGCAGCTCCTTCGCCTTGCTGCCGGCGTGGTCGGTCGCGCCGTCGCCGTTCGCCGGCTCGACCTGCTCTGCACCGGGACGGCAGCCGGGGAACAGCGGGATGCGGGTCAGCTCGTCGTACGTCAGTTCGTCGATGCGACGCGGGTCGCCGGCGACGCGCAGCAGGTCGGAATCGTGCACGACGACGACCTGGCCGTCGGCGGTCAGCTGGATGTCCAGTTCGATGCCGTAGCCGGCCTCGCAGGCCGCGGCGAACGACGCAAGCGAGTTCTCCGGCGCGATGGGCGCGTCGATCAGCGGGTCGCCGTAGCCGGCCTTCATCGCCATGCGGCGGGCGAGCGCCACGTAGTCGCCGCTTTCGGCCGCGTACTGGGGGCTGAGGCCGGAGCCGGCGTCGTGCAGGCCGCGGTGCGCGTACCACACGTCGGGCACGGACGGCACGTAGTGGTCGAGACGGTCGGTGAATGCGCGCGGCTTGACGGCCCACGCGGCCGCGCCGGCGGCCACGGCGCCGCCGATGATGAGGTTGCGCAAACGTGCTGACATGCGTTGCTCCTTGCGATCGGATCGGACGATACTGACGTTCGTCTCCGAGCCTAGTCCTTCCCGTCGCCGCCGTGCGCGTCCCGCCCACGATGCGCGGCCGCCGGTCCAGCGCGGCCGCCGGTTTTCGCGCGGGACGGTTGCGCCGGCTGGGGTTTCCCGTACCGGGTAAAATTTTCACCGCATACGTCATTGCGTGCGTCATCGCATACGTCCGCCGCGCGAAGGAGAGTCCCATGACCGACGACCGCCCGCTCTACGTCAACCGTCAGCCGGACCGTCAGCAGGACCGACGGACGGACCGTCAATCGGACCGCCGTGCGCCCCGCGACGCCGACCGCGAACCGTTCCGGCAAGCCGGTCGCGGCACGACGCTCGCCGAGGTCGCCGCCGAGGCCGGCGTCTCCCTCGCGACCGCGTCGAAGGCGTTGAACGGCCAGCCGCGCGTCAGCGAGGAGACGCGCCGCCGCGTCCTCAACGCGGCGCGCATGCTCGGCTATGCGACGTCGTCGTCGGCCGTGCCCGCGCCGGTGCGCGTCGAGGAACGCTCCCATCTGATCGGCCTGCTGCTCGACGCGACGCCCGAACGCCCGCATGCGGCGGCCGTCCTGGGCGCGGAGGCGGAGCTGTCGGCGGCGGGGAACGCGGTCATCGTGCGCAATGCGCGCGGCGACGCCCAGCTGGAACGCGACGCGCTCGACCTGTTCGCCGACCATCATGTCGACGGCGTGCTGGTGGTCGGCGGCGACGGCGAGACGCGACGGTCGCTGCGCGGCGACGCCGACATGATGCCGGTCGTCTACGCGATGTCGGCAAGCCGGTATGCGAACGACTGCTCCGTCGTGCGCGACGAGGCGGCGGTCGGCGAGACTGCCGCACGGCATCTGATCTCCTGCGGGCGACGCCGCATCGCGATCATCGGCGGCGACGAGGCGTCACCCGTCATGCGGCGCCGGCTGAACGGCACGCTGGACGCGCTGCGCGCCGCCGGATTGGAGCCGGCGGGCGAGATCCGACGCAACGTCGGATCGGAGGCGTGGGGTCGGGCCGCGACACGGCTACTCATCGACCAGGGCGTCGATTTCGATGCGATCCTGTGCCAGGACGACCGCATCGCGCGCGGCTGTCTGAGCGTGCTGCGGCAGGCGGGGTGGAGCGTGCCGCAGTCGGTCGCGGTCATCGGATTGGGCGATGCGCCCGAACCGTTCGCACGCGAGTCGACGCCGCCGCTGACGACCGTCACCGACCCGTCGGAGCGCATCGGCCGTCTCGCCGCACGCCGGCTGCTCGACGCGATCGACGGGCGCGCGCATACCGGCGTCGAGACGGTCGCCTGCCGTCTCGCGCAACGCGAGTCGACGCTGCCGCTCGACTGACGGACGACTCCCCTACCGCCGGCGGCCGCCGCCTTTGCGGCCCTTGAAGTAGATGTCGAACACGATCCACGCGGACAGTACGAACGCGACCACGTAGCCCATGAAGCCGACCACCGGGATGCCGAACACGATCGGCTTCATGCCGGCGAAATACACGATCGACGAGCCGACGAACAGGCCCACCACGATCAGCGCCATCGTCAGACGGTTCACCATGTCCGACAGCATGCGCATCGGCTCTTCCGCGCCGACCAGCTCCAGGTTCATGCGCAGCTGCCCGCGGGTGAGCATGCGCGCCGCGACCTTCGCCTCGCCGGCCGCGCCCAGCAGGCCGTGCAGCGCGGCGTGCCCTTCGACGCCCAGCGACGTCAGCTCGTCCTTGACGGCCCGGTCGATGCTTTTGCTCGTCGCGATGTGCTTCGAGATGATGTCGATCATGTTCACGTCGGGGATGAACTCGTCGAGCAGGCCCTCCAGCGTGACCAGCGCGCGCCCCACCGTCGTGACCGTGCTCGGCACTTCGATGCCGTGCCGCTGCGCCAGCTGGGTGAGCGCCGTCATGAACGCGGCGATGTCGAGTTCCGCCAAATCGACCGTGCCGTATTCGGCGATGATCGTGTCCAGGTCGGCCAGCAGCGCCGGATAGTCCGCCGGGTCGGCGTCGGCGCCCGCGAAGCGCAGCAGACCGTCCGCCAATGACGGCGAATCGCGTTCGGCGACGGCGAAGATCATCTGTCGCAGCACCGCGCGCGTCTTCGCGTTGAGCCGGCCGGTCATGCCCAGGTCGATGAGCACGATCTGCCCGCCGGCGATGATGATGTTGCCCGGATGCGGGTCGGCGTGGAAGAAGCCGTCGTCGAGCACCTGCGTCGCGTAGTTGTCGACGAGCTTCGTGCCGATGTCCTTCAGGTCGTAGCCGGCGGCGACGAGCCGTTCCGGATGCGACACGGAGATGCCTTCGACGTAGTCCATGACGACCACGTGCTCGGTGCACAGGTCCATGTACGGCTTGGGACAGTCCATGTACCGGTACGGTTCGCAGAAGCGTTTGAATTCGGCCAGGTTGCGCGCTTCGATCAGGAAGTCCGTCTCCGATTCGAACGTGTCCCACAGTTCCTCGACCACGCCGCCCAGATCCACGACCTGCGCGCTGGGCACGAACTGGGTCGCCGCCTTCGCGATCGAACGCATGATGGACACGTCCTGCGCCATGACGTCGCGCACGCCCGGCCGCTGCACCTTGACGGCGACGTCCTCGCCGGTGACGAGCGTGGCGCGGTGCACCTGCGCGAGCGACGCCGAACCGAGCGGCGTCGGATCGATATGCGCGAAGATCTCGTCGACCGGCCGCCCGTATTCGTGTTCCAGCGTATCCACGACGGTGCGGTACGGCATCGGGTCGGCGTCGGCGCGCAGCTTCGCCAACTCGTCGCAGAACGACGGCGGCAGAATCTCCGAACGCATCGACAGAATCTGCCCGACCTTGACGAACGTGGGGCCGAGCGCCTCCATCATCAGACGCATCTTGACGGGCGTGAGCCCATGCACGAC
Organism: Bifidobacterium samirii; assembly: GCF_003952945.1. Lineage (GTDB taxonomy): Bacteria > Actinomycetota > Actinomycetes > Actinomycetales > Bifidobacteriaceae > Bifidobacterium > Bifidobacterium samirii. The sequence continues at coordinate 23,627 of NZ_QXGK01000017.1, read as the reverse complement.
GTCGAACTGCTTGGCGATGCGCGCGATCTGCCCGAGGCGTTTGATCTTGCCGCGTCGGGTCAGATGGTAGCGCGCCGAGAAGGCATCACGACGCGGACCGAACAGGTCGAGGGTCTCCCCTGTCTCCTGTCCGGTCCGCGCGGTCATGCCGGTGGTTCCGTTCAACGGATGCCCCGATTCGGGGTCAGGCCTCGTCGGCCGGGGCCGCCGGAGCAGCCGGGGCAGCTGGCTCGGCCGGGGTTTCGGCCGTCTTGCCGGTCTCCTCCTTGACTTCGGCGACCTTGCGCTTGAGCTCAGTGTTGAGGGCCTTGCCCTGCTCGACCGTCAGTTCGCCCTTCTTGACGAGATCGTCGACGATCTCCTGTCCCTTCTCCACCGTCGTCGCGAGCGCCCCGATGCCGGCAAGGAACACCTTGCGGATGCCGTCGCCCAGATCGAAATCAGCCATGATTTGCCTCCTTAGCTTGGATGGACCTCTCCAGCCTACCTCACCACACCCCGATGCGCGCGGCAATCATCCGCACTGATGACTCCCGTCGTCGCCCTCGCGGCCGCGGCGTACCGGCGGTCGCGAGGGCGACGCGGTCGCGGTCACGCGCCGACGCGGCTGCGGACGAACGCGTCGAGCGTGGCGGCGGTCACGCCGTCGTACGACGAGATCGACGCGAACTGGGGGCCGTCGGACGTGTCGGTCTGGATGTAGCCGGTCTGCGCGATCGTGGTCGCGCCGGACGCGGCGGCGGACTTGAGGCCGCTCATCGAATCCTCCATGGCCGCGCAGTACCGCATGTCCTCGGGGGCGATGCCGAGCAGTCGGGCGGCGGCCAGGTACGGTTCGGGCGACGGCTTCTTCTCGACGTCGTCGTCGCCGCAGATGAATCCGGCGAACGCGCCGGCGGGTGCCTGGTCGATCAGGCCCTGCGCGAGGTGGCGCGGCGACGTGGTGACGAGTACGGACGGGATGCCGGCGGCGACGAGCGATTCGAGCACGTCGGTCACGCCGTCGATCCACGGCATGTGGGCGGCTTCGGCGCGCGCCACGTAGTCGATCATGCCGCGGCCGATCTCCTCGACCGACAGCTGGCAGCCGTGGTCGACCATGCGCTGGGCGACCTGCGGGACGGGCGTGCCGGAGCCGGCCCACGCGAGCTCCTGATCCCAGTAGCCGCCGTTCGCCTTCGCGATCTCCATTTCGCCGGCGTGCCAGTAGGGTTCGGAGTCGATCAGCGTGCCGTCCATATCCCAGAACACGGCCTTGAGCATCATGGTGATCCGCCTTTCCTCGGGCCGCTGTGCGGCCGCGTGCATATCCGGTTCCATCTCAGCAGAGATTGCGGACGAGCGCACGCCGGCGCGGGAGGGCGGCGATCGGTTCGCCGACCGTGCGTCGGTCGGTCGCCGGTCAGTCGTCGGTCAGTCGCCGACGACTACGATCTGCGCGGGGATGAAGTCGTCGCCGAAGTCATCGCCGAAATCGTCGCCGAGGGCACCGTCGAACCGCACGTCGTGCGTGCGTCCGGCCGGGCCGGCACCCGAGCCGATGCCCGCGCCGACGCCCGCCCCGCCGAATTCCTCGCGCGCCGCGGTGAGCTGCAGCGGCTTGGCGCTGCCGCGACGCCAGATGCGATAGTATTTCGCCTTCGACTGGAGCACTTCGACAACTTCGCCGTCCGCGCTCGCCTCGAACACGCTGTCGCCTTCGAGACGGCGGCGCAGGTGGCGGTTCTGCCGGCGCAGCTGACGGTTCTCCTCCTGCAGCGACAGGATGCGTTCGATGCCGGCGAGGTTGATGCCCTCCTCCTGGCTGAGCCGCTGCGCCTGCGCGAGCCGGTCGATGTCGCGCAGCGTGTAGCGGCGCGCGCCGCCTTCGGTGCGCCGCGGCACCACCAGGCCGAGCCGGTCGTACTGCCGCAGCGTCTGCGCGTGCACGCCCGCGAGTTCGGCGGCCTGCCCGACCGAGAACACGGGCATCTCGACGTTCAGTCCGAGCGAATCGACCGCGTCCAGATCGGCCTTGCCGGATACGAGCGCGGCCGCGCATGCCGCGTACGCGCGCTTCACTTCCTGAGCGATCCTGGCCATGATCGTCGCCTACCGTTCCTTGTCGTTCCTACCCGTTGCTGTCGTTGCCGCCGTCCGGCGTCCGGCGTCCGGCGTCCGTCAGCGTCCGGCCGCGACGCCGGCCGCGTACTCGTCGCCGGCCTTCGCGTCGAACTCCTTGGCGGCGTGCCTGAGGCCCAGTCCCGGCTTGGCGGGCACGCGGATCTGCACGCGGCCGACGAGGTCGCCGGGCGTATTGCCCTGCTTCACGCCGCGTCCGGAGACGCGCACCTCGGTGCCGCTGGACGAGCCGGCGGGCACCTTGAACGTGACGGTCTCGCCGTCCACGTCCGTCGCTTCGACCTTCGCGCCGCCCACGGCCTCGCCCACGGTGACGGGCAGGTCCATGAGGATGTCGGTGCCGCGCATCGTGAACTTCGGGTCGTCGGCCACGCTGACGGTCAGGTACAGGTCGCCGGCCTTGCCGCCGTTGCGACCCGGCTTGCCCTTGCCGCCGAGGCGGATCTTCTGGCCGTCCTTGACGCCGGCGGGGATGTGCGTCTTGAACTTCTTCCCGTCGGCGCTCAGCGACACGGTCGCGCCCTTGACGGCCTGGCGGAACGTCAGGTTGATCTTCGAGTTGCGGTCCTCGCCGTCCTCCGGCTGCGGCGCCGACTGCCGGCCCGCGTACGGGTCGCCGGTCGCGTAGCCGCCGCCGAACGGCGCTCCGCCGCCCATGCCGCCGGCCCCACCGCCGAACATCGAGAAGATGTCGTTGATGTTGGTCGGCCCGCCGTTCGTGCCGAAGCGCACGTTGCCGCCGTTGCCGCCGAACATCGAGCCGAAGATGTCGGAGAATCCGGATGCGTCGAAGCCGCCGCCGGAGCCGCCGGCGAAGCGCGCGCCGCCCATGCCGAACTGGCGGATCGCGTCGTACTTCTGACGGCTGTCCTTGCTGCTGAGCACGTCGTACGCCTCGGAGATGTCCTTGAACTTCTCCTCGGCCTCCTTGGTCTGGTTGAGGTCGGGATGGTATTGGCGGGCCAGCTTGCGGTACGCCTTGTTGATGTCGGCTTCGCTGGCGTCCTTGGAGACACCGAGGATCTTGTAGAAGTCCTTGCTCAGCCACTCGTTTTCAGCCATCCATGTCTCCTTTCACGTGTTGTGTTGCGAATGCGGCGCGGTTCCCCCGATGCTCGCCGCATGATGGTTGCGTTCGGCGGATGCCGCCGCCGATGACGGCCGCGCGGGACGGCGGCGGACATGCCGTGGCACGTCCGCCGCCGTCCCGCGCGGATTGCAATGACGGATGCGTCAGGCCTGCGGGGATGCGACGACCACGCGGGCGGCGCGGATCACGCGCTCGCCGATGCGGTAGCCGGCCTCCACGACGGTGTCGACGGTCTCCTTCTCGGCGGAGGCGTCCGGCTTGTGCAGGATCGCCTCGTGGCGGGTGGGGTCGAACTCCTCGCCCTGCTCGCCGAACTTCTCGACGCCGAACTTCTCGAAGGCCTTGTCGATCTTGGCGGCGACGGCCTTGAAGGAGTCGTCCATCTCGCTGTGCTGGCGGATGCGGTCGATGTCGTCGAGGGCGGGCAGCAGCGCGCTGAGCACGTCGATGATGCCGTGCTGGCGGAAGCGCTCCTGCTCCTTCTGCGCGCGGTTGCGGTAGTTGATGAACTCCGCACGCTCGCGCTGCAGCGCCTCGAGGTATTCGGCGGCCTCCTGCTTCGCCTTGCCCAGCGGGGTCAGCGTGTCCTCGGCGGACTCGCCGTCGGCGGACTCGGCGGATTCGCCGGTTTCGGCGGGCTCGCCGGCGGCGGCCGCGCTCTCATCGGCGGACGGGGCGTCGGCGGAGGCGGCGTCGGGGCCGGCCTGCCCGGCGGCGGCCGTCAGGTCGTCGGCATCGGGCAGGTCGTTCAGGTAATCGTCCTTGTTGAACTCGGCCATGGGGGCGTCCCTTACTTGTTGTCGTCGTCCACGACTTCGGCGTCGACCACGTCGTCGTCGGGGCCGTTGTTCGCGGCGCCGTTGTCGGCGGCGGACGCGTCGGCGGCCTGCTGCGCGTACAGGGCCTCGCCGATCTTCTGGGCGGCGGTCATCAGCTCGGTCTGCGCGGTCTTGATGGCCTCGATGTCCTCGCCCTTCAGGGCTTCCTTGAGGGCTTCGACCTTGCCGGTGACCTCGGTCGCGATCTCGTCGGAGATCTTGTCCTTGTTGTCGTTGACGAGCTTCTCGGTCTGGTAGGCGAAGGCTTCGGCCTGGTTGCGGGTCTCGGCCTCCTCCTTGCGCTTCTTGTCCTCGGCCTCGTGGGCCTCGGCCTCCTTGACCATGCGGTCGATCTCGTCCTTCGGCAGGCCGGAGCCGCCGGTGATGGTCATCGACTGCTCCTTGCCGGTACCCTTGTCCTTGGCGGACACGTGCACGATGCCGTTGGCGTCGATGTCGAAGGTGACCTCGATCTGCGGGACGCCGCGCGGCGCCGGGGCGATGCCGGTCAGCTCGAAGGTGCCCAGCGGCTTGTTGTCGCGGGCGAACTCGCGCTCGCCCTGGTAGACCTGGATGAGCACGGACGGCTGGTTGTCCTCGGCGGTGGAGAACACCTCGGAACGCTTGGTCGGGATGGCGGTGTTGCGCTCGATGAGCTTGGTCATGATGCCGCCCTTGGTCTCGATGCCCAGCGACAGCGGGGTCACGTCGATCAGCAGGACGTCCTTGCGGTCGCCCTTGATGACGCCGGACTGCACGGCGGCGCCGACGGCGACGACCTCATCCGGGTTGACGGACTGGTTCGGCTCCTTGCCGCCGGTCAGCTCCTTGGCGAGCTCCTTGACGGCCGGCATACGGGTCGAGCCGCCGACCAGGACGACGTGGTCGATTTCGCCGACGGAGATGTTCGCGTCGCGCAGCACGTTGTTGAACGGGGTGCGGCAGCGGCCCAGCAGGTCGGAGGTCATCTCCTCGAAGCGGGCGCGGGTCAGCGTCTCGTCGAGGTGGACCGGGGTGCCGTCCGGGGTCATGGCCAGGTACTGCATGTTAATCGAGGTGGACATGGAGGAGCTCAGCTCCTTCTTGGCCTGCTCGGCGGCCTCCTTGAGGCGCTGCAGGGCGATCTTGTCCTTGGACAGGTCGACGCCGTACTTGTTGCGGACCTCGCCGACGAGCCAGTCGATGATCTTCTGGTCCCAGTCGTCGCCGCCCAGGCGGTTGTCGCCGTTGGTGGCCTTCACCTGGATGGTGGAGAAGCCGTCCTCGTCCTTGCCGATCTCCAGCAGGGAGACGTCGAAGGTGCCGCCGCCCAGATCGAAGACGAGGATGCGCTCGTCCTCCTTGCCCTTCTCCAGGCCGTAGGCGAGCGCCGCGGCGGTCGGCTCGTTGATGATGCGCAGGACGTTGAGGCCGGCGATGGTGCCCGCGTCCTTGGTGGCCTGGCGCTGGGCGTCGTTGAAGTAGGCCGGGCAGGTGATGACCGCGTCGGTGACCGGCTCGCCCAGGTAGGCTTCGGCGTCGCGCTTGAGCTTCATGAGGACCTGCGCGGAGATCTCCTGCGGGGTCCACTTCTTGCCGTCGATGTCGACGGTCCAGTCGGTGCCCATGTGGCGCTTGACGGAGGAGATGGTGCGGTCGACGTTGGTGACGGCCTGGCGCTTGGCGACCTCGCCGACCAGGATCTCGCCGGACTTGCTGAAGGCGACCACGGACGGGGTGGTGCGCATGCCCTCGGCGTTCACGATGACGGTGGGCTCGCCGCCTTCCAGCGTGGCGATGCAGGAATTGGTGGTACCCAGATCAATACCGACTGCGCGTCCCATAGTGTTGCTCCTTTGGTTGAGTTATGCGCTTTCGTTCTTCGCCCAAGCTCTTGGACCGCTCTCGGGCTTTCCAAAACTTGAGCCTACACCACTCAACTTTCGTTTGCAACTTTCTATTCCCGATTCTCCGAACTTTTTTCGGGACGGATTGCGGCACCCCTTCCCCGCCTCAGCCCTCCGCATCCCCGTCATCCGCGTCGCAATCCGCACAGGATCCGGGGTTCATTAACGGATTACGACGCAACCAGGCCGGCTTGCGTCGCAATCCGCACATCATCCCGCCATCCCATACGAATCCCGACGCAACCGCCTCTCCCGGCGTCGCAATCCGTATGGGGATTCCCGGAAACGAACGAATCCCGACGCAACACGGTCCGGTTGCGTCGGGATTCACATGAATGACGGCAGTCACTGACTCGGCAGTCGCACAGCAAGATCTCCTCGGCCGCACCGACCAACGCGTCCAAGCCCGCCGAGACATGAAACTTGTCGGTATCGACTCACTCATCATAAACAACAACCCGATGACATCCAACACGCCACCACACGGGTATGGCAACGATTGGAATCGACGAAACCGACTTCAGGGACCCGAATGCGTCATGGCCGACGCCGGGTCGATCCCATCGCCGCAGTATGGAAACAGACACCTGTACACACTCCGAGAACTCGGACTATCAAAAGCAACAAGTTGGATAGTCTTCAGCTATTGCAAACGATAGAAGCAGTCTCCCCAGAATAACCAGAATAAGACCGTTTAACTCACCAAAGTCAATGTTTTATCGTTTTGCAAACGATGTCAATATGAGGTATAGTAACCATGAGCGGAGCCGCTCTTAGGTATGCCCCGAATTACTTCGGCCCGATGGCGGGCCATACCCGAGGGACACGGCCAACAGAGAAAGCACCAGCAGACGGACGCAGGTCACCACTCAGCAACACCACAATCCGAATGAATTCCGCCAAGGAAATGACAGAGGAGGAGGAACAGATGACGCCACTCGATGCCACCCCATGCCCCATCAACACATCAATCGATGGGGCCGAGCGCTACGAAAGTCCCGAAAGGCTCTCCCGACCGCTCATCCAGCTAGCCAAAATCAATGGGGTAGCCACATCATACATAGACCAGCTTGGTACATATGTTGAAATCTCCGACGACGTACTCATCAACGTGCTCGAAGCACTGGGAGTCGAGGCCAACACACCTACAGCAATCGAACAGTCGCTTGCCCAAACAACCGCAACCGACTCATCAGATGCAATCGGGGCGAAGCCATCCGCCCGCATCCTGCCCTCATCGACCCTCACCGCCACAGTTGGAGAACCCGCAACAGTCAGACTGAACCATATCGACTCAGCGGCCCCGCTCCAGATAACAATCATGCTGGAAGATGGCACTACTCATTGCCGCGAAGAAATCCACCGGGGAAACAGTCACGACCTGTCGGCATACTCTTTCTCACTGCCCGACAATCTGCCAATCGGATACCACACGCTACACGTAGCCAACGGAGACCACGACGACCAAGCGACTCTGATGGTCGCCCCCGCCTGTATCCCTTTGCCTCAAGCCGTAGCGGAACGCCCGCGTTGGGGGTGGATGGCTCAACTCTATTCAATCCGGTCTCATGATTCGTGGGGCGTAGGGGACTACGGGGATCTGACTGAACTCCTTGCTGCGGCAGCAGCGAAAACCGATGCCGATTTCATGCTTATCAACCCAGTTCATGCCGGAGCTCCCGTTCCGCCGCTCGAGCCGTCGCCGTATCTGCCTGAGTCACGACGATTCTTCAACGTAACGTACATCCGGCCACAGAATATCCCCGAATATGCTGAGCTATCATCCGACGATCGCGCACAGGTCGACGAACTACATGCATCGGTATCCGCAAACAATGACGAGCCTAATCCCATGGGTATCAATGCGGCGTGGAATGCGAAACGCCCCGCCCTGCGTCTGATTTTCGACCATCCGCGCTCTCCCGAACGAGAGGCCGAGTTCGCCCGCTTCAAGGAGCAGGCCGGCCCAGACCTTGATGCATTCGCCGCTTGGTGTCTCGCATTTGAAGTGTGGGGCGCCCCGTGGGAGCCGAATTCCTGGTTTGCGCGCACTAACCGTACCTCACCCGAGGTCGCCGACCTGATCAGAACTCACCATGACTTGTTTGAATTCAATCGCTGGCTACAGTGGATCGCCAACGAGCAACTAGGGAACGCCCAGAAAACCGCACGAGCTAATGGCATGGCCATTGGTCTCATACAGGACATGGCTGTGGGAGTACACGCGCTGGGTGCGGACGTCTGGTGGAGCCCCGAACGTTTCGCAGTCGGCTCAGTCACGGTCGGATGTCCTCCGGATTTCTATAACCAACAAGGACAGGATTGGGGACAACCACCATTCAGTCCTCGTTATCTCGAAGCAACCGGATACCGCGTATACCGAGAGATGGTGCATTCGATGTTTGAGCATGCCGGCGCAGTACGGATTGACCACGCACTCGGACTATTCCGTTTGTGGTGGATTCCGCAGGGCAAAAACGCAAAGGGCGGAGCATATGTGATGTACAACTATCACGCGATGATTGCGATTTTGTCGATTGAAGCAACTCGCGCGAACGGAATGGTAATCGGCGAGGATTTAGGAACCGTTCCACCTTTTGTCCGTCAGTTCCTGTCCGGACACGGGGTACTCGGCACCGACGTGGAATGGTTCGCGCGTATCGACGACTCCCCAAACGCAGGAGATCCTTATACTCATCCCAGCAACTACCGCCAGCTGGCGCTAGCATCTGTGACCACGCACGATCTGCCTCCGACAGCAGGCTACTTGGAATTCGAACATGTGCGACTACGAGAACGACTCCATTTGTTGACCGAACCCGTCGAACAATTTGCAAGAAGTGCGGAAGCAGAGCGGCAAGCGATGCTTGACCTGCTGGTCACCGGAGGATGGCTGACGGCCGAAGCCGCCGCTAACGTTCCAGAATATGAACAGGAAATCATCGAAGCCATGCACCGAATGCTAATCTCCACACCGAGCGTGCTGCGTCAAGCAGCCATTGTAGACGGCACTGGACAGCACGCCACAGTAAACCAACCAGGAACATCCGATCAGTATCCCAATTGGCGCGTTCCGCTAATGGATAGCAGTGGATGTCTCGTCCACACCGATGACGTATTCACCAACCCACGAGTGTTGTCCCTCGCTGCCATCATGAGCGGAAAGCAATAGACCAGAGCCGCAGCACGTCCGTTTTTCATCAGGACGAGCTGCGGCCGTTTTCAAATATAAAACCCGGCTCAATCACCATGCCAGACTCCGCCCGCCTCACAGAACCCCATTTCAACTCGTCGCAGCATAACACTGTGCCTCACACAACTCTCACCAGTATGATAACGTTGTCTTACCAAGAAAACCACTATTGCGTATGAGCGAGGTTGCCATGGCAAAAGCAAGTATTCAAGCTGTAGCAGCGGAAGCAGGCGTATCCGTATCAACAGTATCGCGCACATTCGCCAAACCGGATCTCGTTCTCCCGGAAACCCGCGCCCGGGTTCTGGCAGCCGCTCGAAAACTGGACTTCCGAGTCTCCCGATCCGCAGCTGCGCTGAAGTCAGGACAATCATTCCGTATTGCATTCCTCCATGCCGACACCATTGATGTCTGGTTCAACGCAAATGTCTACCGAGGTCTTGATTCTGTATTTCACCCGGCCGGCTATGACATATCCACGTACGGCATGTCGAACGAGCATGACCGGCATCGTTTCTTCGCTGATTTGCCAGTACAAAGAAATGTCGATGCGGTTATCGTCTGCTCGTTTGACATAGACCCGGCCGAGGTTAGCAGACTTAAGGAAATGAATGTCCCCCTCATCGGAATCAATACGCCGTCCACAGCTGGATTCGACGGCACCGTGTGCATCGATGACCAGCAAAGCATGCACATGGCGCTCGGTCATCTGGCATCGCTAGGACACCGCCGTATTGCGTATGTCTGCGGCGCCCACGACGACTCCAACCATTTGCAATTCAGTGCGGAAACCCGACTACAGGGACTGCTGCGCGCCGCTGACGCGCACCCCGGCATCACCATAGAACAGATCCAGTGTTCCGATCATGACGATTCAACCAGTATGGCGATTGCGCGACTGACCACGATGAATCCATCACCCACAGCCATCTGTTTCCAGACCGATGAACTTGCGTTGCCGATTCTATACCGGCTCCCGCAATATGGTTTACAGGTCCCGAAAGACTTGTCGGTAATCGGATTTGACGATATTCCATTCGCATCCAAGATAGGGCTGACTACCTTACGGCAACGCCCGCAACATCTTGGCGCCATCGCAGCACGCAAGGCAATCAAAGCCATGGGAGGCCCGCTACCTGAGCCGCGATTCGAAATTCTGAATACCCAACTCATGCTGCGAGACACTACTGCCATCGCAGCACGATGACACCGGTTCTTTGACGCCAGCAAAGCACTACAGCCCAGACATCATTACTGTACCCTGCTCATCTTTTATACAAGTCAATATAAATCAAGTCCCAGCAAAGGAGCTCACATGTCCACCTTTCCGCAACTGGCCACGAACCCGGGCATGAACCCGGCCACGGTCATCCAGGGCGACCGCTGGCGCATCGGCGTCATCACCGAATCGCTCATCCGCCTTGAATGGCAGGACGACGGCGTTTTCGAGAATCACGCCACGCAGATGGTCGTCAACCGCAACTGGCTTGCGGCCAATCCCCCTCAGTTCACGAAGACCGAGCGCGACGGCCTGCTCATCATCGACACTCCGGCGCTCCGTATGACCTACAACATGCAGCAGTTCTCCAAGGAAGGCCTGAGCGTCGTCGTCAAGGGCGTCACCAACTCGCAGATGAACACCTGGCATTACGGCGAGGATCAGCGCGGCAATCTACGCGGCACCGCCCGCACGCTCGACGAGGTCGACGGCGAGACGAAGCTCGGTCTGGGCGTCATCTCGCACGATGGCTGGGCCGTAATCGACGATTCCACGTCGAACGTAATCGTCGAGGCCGCCGAGGTCAAGGGCGAGGCCAACCCGTTCGGCACCTGGGTCGTGCCGCGCGAGCATCAGGGCAAGGATCTGTACATCTTCGGCTACGGCCACCGCTACATCGAGGCCGTGCAGGACTTCTACAAGCTGACCGGCCCGACGCCGCTGCTGCCGCGATTCACGCTGGGCAACTGGTGGAGCCGCTACCACCGTTACACCGAGGACGAGTACCTCACGCTGGTCGACCGTTTCGAGAAGGAAGGTCTGCCGTTCACCACGGCCGTCATCGACATGGACTGGCATCTGGTCGACGACGTCGATCCGAAGTACGGTTCCGGATGGACCGGTTACACCTGGAACCGCGACTTCTTTCCGGATCCGGAGCGTTTCCAACGCGCGTTGCACGAACATGGTCTACGCACGACGCTGAATGTGCACCCGCGCGACGGCGTGCGCGCATTCGAGGACGGCTACGACGAGGTCGCTGAACGTATGGGCATCGACCCGGAATCCGGCGAACCGGTCGAGTTCGACCTGACCAGTCCGCGTTTCATGGACGCGTATTTCGACCTGCATCACAAGCTCGAAGACATGGGAACCGACTTCTGGTGGTTGGACTGGCAGCAGGGCGGCGCGACCCGCCAGAAGGGCCTCGACCCGCTGTGGATGCTCAACCATATGCATTATCTCGACTCCGGTCGCGACGGCCGCTGGCCGCTCACGTTCTCGCGTTACGCCGGCCCGGGCTCACACCGCTACCCGGTCGGTTTCTCCGGTGACACGGTCGTCACATGGGAGTCGCTCAAGTTCCAGCCGTACTTCACATCGACCGCGTCAAACATCGGCTACGGCTGGTGGAGCCACGATATCGGCGGCCATATGTTCGGTTACCGCGATGAGGAGTTGGAAGCCCGTTGGTATCAGCTCGGCACGTTCAGCCCGATCAACCGACTGCATTCGACCGATTCGTCGTTCAACGGCAAGGAACCGTGGAACTTCCACACGGCAACGCGCGACGCGATGGATAAGGCGTTGCGCCTGCGCCACGAGATGCTGCCATACCTGTACACGATGAACTGGCGCGCCGCGGCCGACGGCCGTCCGCTAGTCGAGCCGATGTACTGGCAATCGCCGGAGAACCCGACCGCGTACGAGATGGAGCAGGAGTTCCGTTTCGGCACCGAGCTGGTCGTCGCGCCGATCGTCGAGCCGATCGACGGCAACGCGCAGCTGGCGAAGGCCGACGTATGGCTGCCGCAGGGTACCTGGTTCGACTTCTTCACCGGTCGCCGCTACGAGTCGGCGAGCACGAACGGCCGCAAGCTGGAGGCGTGGCGTGATCTCGACGGCGTTCCGGCGTTCGCGAAGGCCGGCGGCATCGTGCCGCTGCAGCCGCTGGACGAGGCCAACGGCGCGATCAATTCGGTCGGCAACCCGGCGCACCTGCAGGTCGTGGTCTTCCCGGGCGCGGACGGCGCGTTCGATCTCAAGGAGGACGACGGCACGAACCAGGCGCAGCCGCTCGCTTCGGCGCTGACGTCGACGGCGATGACGTTCGACTGGAAGGATGGCGCGGCTGCCACGTTCACGATCGCGCCCGCGTCCGGCAACGTCGAGGCGCTGCCTGCGGAGCGTACGTGGACGGTCACGTTCCGTGGAGTGGCCGAGGTCGCGGCGGACGACGTGGTCGTTACAGTCGCCGGCGTGACGCGCGAGGAGGCCGAGGTCGCGTATGACGAGGCGACGCTGAGCCTGTCGGTGACGGTCAGGAACGTGCCGGTCGACGCCGAGGTGTCTGTGCGTTCGGCGAGCGGCCTGCGGTACGCCGACGATCCGGCGATCGAGGATGCATTCACCGTGCTGTACAACGCGCAGATCCGTTACCTGTCGAAGGAACGCGCCTACCAGCTGGTCAAGGAGAACGGCGCTCTTGCGCTGAACGCACTGCACACGCTGGAAAGCGTCAAAAGCGATCGCCCGCGTCACGATTTCGACGATTCGCATATGCCGGAGTCCGTGATTCAGGCCGTCGCCGAGCCGCTGCTGCGCACGGGCCGCGTCTGATGCTCTGATCCCCCCTCCAAGTGGCCCGAGTCCAGCGACGCGGGCCACTTTCGTTCTCTCGACCCGGTCGCCATTTCCCTCGCCCATTACCATGTTTTGGTAAGTTCTGATAGTCAGAACCCGGTCGCCGGTTCCGGTATGACTCTCTCGCCCTGTCGCTGATGATCCGGGGGGTGCTGTCGCCGGGAGCGGGGACGTCCGCAGACCGCTGATAGGAACCAGGCCGGTCGCACGAATGACCCCAGGGACTCGCGGCGCAGGCCCCTCGTAATGTGGCTGCGGCGCGGGCGCCCGGACTCTATCCCAGTCCACGGCGGCCACGGAACATCCCCAGACGGGAGGAACGACGATGACCCCGGACGACATCGACGTGTGGATCGGCCTGGACGTAGGCAAAAGCGCGCACCACGCGCATGCCCTCGACCGCGACGGCGCCACCGTCTACGACAAGCCGGTCAGACAGGACGAGAAAGCCATCCGGACCATGCTGGAAAGGCTTTCCGAACGAGGCCGGCCGCTGCTGGTCGTCGACCAGCCCAACACCATCGGCTCGCCGCCCCTGACCGTGGCCAGAAGCATGGGGATCGCCGTCGCCTACCTTCCCGGAGGCGCGATGCGCAAGGCCGCCCAGCTCCTGCCCGGCAGCGCGAAAACCGACCGGAGGGACGCGCGCGTGATCGCATGGGCCGCCCACTGCCAGATGAGCTGTCGTTTCCCGGTCTGCGAGGGTTGACGGCAATCCCTCGACTCCCCTTGCCAAGGTCTGTCGTACACGACGCGACCGGCTCAGTTACCATTCCCCTCGGCTCCCCTTGTCAGGGGAGCTGTCGGCGAAGCCGACTGAGGGGTAGTCAAGACCGCATCCGCCTTCGCCAGCGACGCACTTTTACTAGGGTGTGTTTACTCTAATCTGGTTTTGGTGGTGTCCTTGAGGTAGATGGCAATGAGGACGAGCATGAGGTTGGACAGGAAGGTCTCGTCGAGCCTGTCGTACCGGGTGGCGGCCTTGCGGTACTGCTTCATCCTGCAGAACAGGCGCTCCACGATGCTCCTCTCCCGGTACGCCTCCCGGTCATAGTCCCACGGGGCCGTGCGGTTGCGCCTGGGCGGCACGACCGGCCTCAGCCCGAACGACTCGGCCAGCAGGCGGGTCGGGTCCCCCTCGTACGCGCGGCCCATGAGCAGGCCCGCGCCCATGAACGCGCCGAGCGCGGCCATCGATCGGCGCCCATGGGACGCGTCGTGCTCGTTGCCGGGGCTCAGGTGGATCTCGACGAGCGTCGACTCGCTGTCGGATACCACGTGAACTTTGGTGTTCCGCCCTCCACGGGAGACGCCGACGCACCGCGGCCCCCTTTTTTCGGGGCGCCCGCGGCATGCTGGTGGACCTTCACGCTCGTGGAGTCCAACGCGAGCACCCTGACCTCCACCCCGATGATCCGCTCCTCCTGCAGCGCCGCGAACAGGCGCTCCATCGCGCCGTTCCTGGACCAGCGGTTGAACCGCTGGTAGACGGTCATCCACTTGCCGAAGCACTCGGGCAGGTCCCGCCACGGCGCCCCGGTGCGGCACATCCACAGGAGGGCGTTGACGAACGTGTAGTTGTCCACGGCCACGTTGCCGCGCTGACGCGGCAGCAGATGCGCGATCCTCATGAACTGGTCCAGCGTGATGTCATACCTCGGCGTACACATATACCGATTATCACACAACACCAACTAGCGTAAACACACCCTAGTTGAGCAGCAGCCAAGCGGTTGTATCCTGCGGAAGCAGTTTGTCGCTAATGGTTCCAGACGTTAGCACCACTTCGCCATTCGGCAGTGCAACCGGCGTTGAACCGAAGTTGGTATAACTTGCGAATCGACGGCCGTCTGCACTTGGACGCGTATAGGCAATTACATCATGGTCGGCATCGATCATGACGCAATCCGTGGTGTCTCCAGTCATTGTGAGCAGGGTGGAACGCAAGTTCAGCGTGGCGCGATACAGGTTCAGCATCGACGTGTCGTCGGCATCTTCCGCATCGGCCGCGTACTGCTTGTACCACAGTGGTTGCGGCAGATGCGGATCGGCGCTGGCCGTGCCGTCGGCCTTCGTCGCGGGGGAGAACCCGAACGAGGCGCCCGTGCCGAAGCCTGTGTTCCACTCGGCCGGAGCCGGTACGTCGGACGAATCCCACGGCAGCGGCACGCGGCAACCGTCACGGCCCTTCTCGATGAAGCGCTCGCGTGTGAAGAACGGCGTCGGGTCCTCAAGACGATCCCACGGGATGTCCGCGACCTCAGGCAGGCCGAGTTCCTCGCCCTGGTAGATGTACGTGGACCCGGGCAAGCCGAGCTCCATCATGATCGCCGCGCGAGCGCGCTTGGTGCCGAGCTCGCGATCCTCGAAGTAGCTGGTGCCGTCGCGCAGCAGCCAATCCTTGGCGAGCTGATGGTGCGAGGAGGCCGGGACCTGCGGCAGACCGTAGCGCGAGACATGACGCGGCACATCGTGATTGCTCATGACCCAGGTGGTCGTCGAGCCGTGCGTTTCCTCGGCCGACCTCAGTCCGGCGAGGATCGCGGAACGCATCGCGTCCACGTCCCAGTTCGCTTCAGCGAACTCGAAGTTGAAGACCTGGCCAAGCTCGTCGGTGCTAGCGTACAGGTGCTGATGCTCGGGCACGACCCATGCCTCGCCAACGGCGAAACGCGGCGGGTTGTACTCGTTGAAGACCTCACGCCACTCACGGTAGATGTCGTGCACTTCCTTGCGGTCCCACAGCGGGCTGGTGAAATCATGGCACAGGCCATGCTGCACTGCGAGCGGGTCCATCTGGTCGAGCGGCACGGATTCGAGGTCCTTGGACAGACCGTGGGCGACGTCGATACGGAAGCCGTCGGTGCCGTGGTCGGACCAGAAGCGCAGCGTCTTCTTGAATTCCTCGTGGATGTCAGGGTTCTTCCAGTTGACGTCCGGCTGCTCCTTGGCGAAGATGTGCAGGTACCACTGGCCGTCCGGAACCTGCTGCCAGGCCGGACCGCCGAACAGCGAGATCCAGTCGTTCGGCGGCAGCTCGCCATGCTCGCCGCGGCCGTCACGGAAGATGTAACGGTCTCGCTCGGGGGAGCCGGGAGCGGCGGCCAGCGCTTCCTGGAACAGAACGTGCTTGTCGGCGGTGTGATTCGGCACGATGTCGACGATGACCTTGATGCCGGCTTCGTGCGCGACCTTGACCATCTCATCGAAGTCGTCCATAGTGCCCAGTCGCGGGTCGACGTTGCGGTAGTCGATGACGTCGTAGCCGCCGTCGGCGAGGTCGGACGGGTAGAACGGGCTGAGCCAGATCGCGTCGACGCCGAGCTGCTTAAGATAGTCGATCTTGCTGGTGACACCGGCGATGTCACCGAGTCCGTCGCCATTTGCGTCCTTGAAGGAGCGCGGATAAACCTGATAGACGACGGCCTGCTTCCACCAGTCGTCGCGCATGTTGTTTGCAGTCATGGTTCTCTTCCTGTCGTAGTTTTCGTGGGGGGGGGGCATTGCGGCACGCACGATATGTACGTTCGTACAAATTATATAAAATGCCGTCCTATCGTAGAATGGCCGCCGGTCACCAAAAGGGAAGGTAAAAGTGAACGACGGCCGAAATATGATTGGGCGGCGATTGGCTGACTTCACCCGACAGCCAAGTCTGTTATTGAGTTATGGAATGGGCGCCCGGCAGGGGCTGGCGCCAAATCACTGGGCATCGAACGCCTTAGACTCCGGGAGCATCCCGAGAACGCTCTTGTTGTTGTCCCAGTCCTTCTTCCACCCACTGGTGAAGGCGTCCTCGAAGTCGGACCATTCGCCGCCGCCCTGCACATAGTTGAGCAGTGCGCTGGTCAGGTCGTCCTGCCACTGCTGGCTCGGCAGCGGGAAGCTGGTGACGGACGGCTTGCCTTCGTCGGCGTAGGCGCGAGCGAGCTTGGTGAGCGGGTTGTCGGGCTGGTCGTTGTTGCCGAAGGTGGTGAACGGGACGGAGAAGCCCATTTCCTTGGCGAGGGCGTTCTTGCCTTCGTCGGAGGAGACCATCCACTTGATGAAGTCGAGTGTTGCCTGCTTGTCTTCATCGGACGCGTTCTTGTTCACTGCCCAGGAAGCGTCGTACACGCCGGCCGGGCCATAGTCCTCCTCGCCCTTGATGCCCATCCAGTAGGGCAGCATGCCGAGGTCGTCATCCTCGACGCCGTTGTCCTTGATCTGGGTATAAGCCCACACGCCGTTCGGGTAGAAGGCGACATCTCCGAGTGCGAACTCGGAGATGATATCGTCGTATGTCTTCGAGCTGAGCATGGAGCTCTCGGTCGGGCTGTTGGCGACCTCGAGATCGAACAGGTCCTTGTAGTTCTTCAGGTAGGTGCCCTTGAGATCGGTGGTGAACGTGGTGTTGTCGTCACGGAACTCGTAGAACAGTGGCAGGCGGCTCATGTGCGCTACGAAGCGGTATGCGGAGGAAGAGTCGAGGCCCGGGGTGGCGATGGCGGCTTGGCTGCCCAGATCGTCCTTGTGCTTGTTCATGTCCTCGATGACCTTCTTCAAGGTGTCGTAGTCCTTGACATCGGTGTCGGACTTGATGACGGCGTAGCTCTTCTTGGCGTACTCGTTGACGATCTTCTTGTTGTAGATGATGCCGTACCATTCGGCGGCGTACGGCATGGTGTAGGCATTGTCGCCGACCTTGTGGGAGTTGGCCTTGCCCTCATCGTTGAGCAGCTTGTACACGTCGGTGTCCTGCAGTGGCTCGAGGTACTTCTGGTACTTGGCGAACTCGTCGTAGCCGGCGATGGTGAACATGGTCGGGGGCCTCGGACTTGGCCAGCTCGGAGGTCAGCGTGGATTCGTAGCTGCCGGAGGATGCGGTCTGGATGTCGACCTGAACGCCGGTCTCGGAGGTATAGTCGTCGGCGAGCTGCTGCAGCTGATCGACGACCTCGGGCTTGCCGTTGAGGAAGTAGACGTGGCCCTTCGCATCGTTGGATGCGGTGTCGGAGCCGCATGCGGCGACGCCAAAGATCATGGCTGCGGCGAGGCCGGCTGCGAAAAGCTTCTTCGGGGTGCTCATCGGTGGGATGTTCCTTTCCTGATGTGCCGAACGACGACGTTCGGCATGCTGTTCTTCTCCAAAGGGGGCGGCTTGGTGTGGGGCCTCGCCGCTCATTACCGCTAAGCGTCGATGACAACGATATCATCAAAAGGATTTGTTGGCGACTCCGGCGTGTTGCGGAAAATATGCTGCCATTGCGCGCAGTTGAACGATATCGGTGGGTGCGCAGGTTGGTGAATACGTTACCATCACATGGGATTCTTCAGTGATGCTTCGGTGCGGCCGGGCTGTGAATCTACGCCAGGGCCGGCGTGCGGGTCGTTACAATGGCGTGTATCGATCATCCCGTCCCCGGCAAAGGAGTTGACCATGGGCTTCATGTCCCCGGATTCTGCGTTCATGCGCGGACTGAGTAACGTCGCCGACGCCGTCTGGCTCAACATCCTGATGCTCGTCACTTCCATCCCGCTTGTCACGATCGGCGCTGCGCTCGCCGCCGGCCACGACACCGCCCGTCGTGCGGTCATCGGCGAAGGCCACGTCACCGCCAACTATTTCAAGGCGTTCCTTGCAAACTTCCCCAAGGCGACCGCGCTCTGGGTCGTTTTCGGAGGCGCGGGCGCCGCGCTCTCCTATGCGTGGGTTGTGCTGCAGATCACGCCGCTGCTTATCCCCAAGTTCGGTTTGACGATTCTGTGGATCATCGGCTTCGAATGGGTATGGGCGCTGCAGGCCCGGTTCGAGAACTCCTTCGGTACGGTGCTGGCCAATTCGTTCATCTTCGGTGTCTCGCACATCGGCGCGACCCTCGCGCTTGTCTCATTCGACACGGTCTTTCTAGGCCTGCTCATCGCCTCGTGGTTCTACATGCCGCAGGGCCTGTTCCTGCTGGTCGTGCTCGGCTGCGGCACCATGCTCATGCTGCATGTGCCGATCTTGGAGAAGGTCTTCGCCAAGTACGTCGAGGATAACAGGGGTGCGTCCGTCCCCTCGATCGACGCCGTGACCGATCCCGTGGCCGGAGGGCAGTGACGCATGGGCAAAGTCACGCTGCATGACGTCGCCAAAGCCGCCGGCGTCTCCATCGCCACCGCATCGTGGGCGATTAACGACAACAAGAACGTGCGCATCCCCGAAAACACACGCCGCAAGGTCCGCAAGGTTGCGGATCGGCTTGGCTACCATTCCAACGCGTTCGCCCGTAGCCTTGCGCGCGGCAGGTCCGACCTGATCGGCTTCGTCAGCGACGGCGTGGCCACGTCGCCGTTCGCTGGTCAGGTCATCCAAGGAGCGCAGGACGAGGCGTGGCGCAACGGCAAGATTCTGCTTGTCGTTGACACCGACGGCAACAAGACCATCGAGCGCAAGGCGTTCGCGTTCATGCTTGAACACCAGGTGGAGGGCTTGATCTACTCGAGTTGGGTGCACCGCGCAATCACGCCCCCCGTTGAACTCGACCGCACCGCGTCCGTACTAGTCAACTGCTTCGATGAGTTCGGCCGGTTCCCCGCCGTGGTACCCAACGAGGTACAGGGCGGTCGTGCCGCGACCGAACTGCTGATCAGGGCCGGGCATCGGCGCATCGCGTTCGTGAACGAGCCGACGATCTCTCCCGCCTCGGTCGGGCGTCTCGAAGGATACCGGCTTGCGCTGTCCGCGGGCGGCATTGAATACCAGCCGACGATGGTGATCGACGCGACCGCCGACCAAGAGGGTGGCTATGGTGCGGTCGACGCGGTGCTGGCGACCGGTGCGACGGCGGTGTTCTGCCACAATGACCGTACCGCGATGGGCTTGTACGACGCGCTGCGCGAGCGCGGTCTGCGCGTGCCGGACGACCTGTCGGTGGTCGGATTCGACAACCAGGAGGTCATTTCCGCGCACCTGCATCCGGCGCTGACGACGGTGGGACTACCGCAGTACGATCTCGGTGTGCTCGGCGTACGTTCGCTGCTGGCGCTGAATGAGTCGGTGCATGGCGATGGTGATGCGGCGGACGGAGTCGCCGTTGCGGGCGGAGATAAGGGCGTGGAAGGCATCGGTGATGAGCCTCGCCATTACGATCCGTTGCTGGTCGCTTGCCCGGCGGTCATGCGCGACTCGATTCGTGCGCGGGGGGTAACTGCGACACGCGTTGTTTCCTTGGGCTGACACTCTGCGCTTGACAGCGTCTGCGGTGGTGCCTATCATGATGCTTAATCGTTTAAATGCTTAAGCGTTTAAATGAAAGAAATACAATAGGAAATGGCCTGTTGGAAGACATGCGAAGCGGCATGTCTGGACCGATCTGTCCGGCTTGTTCCGCCCCGCGGAAACACCGGTACAGAACCGGTGGCAGATCAAGTCACACAAGAGAGGCGCATTGTGCACAAGCTGTACTATCAATTCCCCGGCACCTGGTTCGGCGACTGCATGCCGTTTGGCAGGGGCGACGAATTCTTCCTGTACCACCAGCGCGACAACCGTAATCCCGAGCCGTTCGGCGAGCCGTTCGGCTGGGACCTGTCCACCACCAAGGACTTCGTCCACTATCAGGACTGCGGCGTGGCTGTGGCGCGTGGCGGCGACGACGAACAGGACCAGTTCATCTTCGCCGGCTCCGTGTTCGAAGGCGAAGGCCAGTACCACATCTTCTACACCGGCTACAACCGCGACTACCCCGAGCAGGGCAAACCCGCGCAGGTGCTCATGCACGCCGTCAGCGACGACCTGTACCACTGGACCAAAACGCAGGACGCTATCACCTTCACTCCGCAGGAAGGCTACGATCCCGACGACTGGCGCGACCCGTGGGTCATCCGCGACGACGAGCACGACCAGTACCTGCTGATCCTCGGCGCACGCAAGATCGGCCCGAAGCCCCAGCAGACCGGCCGCACCGTCAAGTTCACGTCCAAGGACCTCAAGAACTGGACGTTCGAAGGCGACTTCTGGGCGCCGGGACTGTACACGATGCACGAGATGCCCGATCTGTTCAAGATGGGCGACTGGTGGTACCACATCGTCACCGAGTACAGCGACAGGCACAAGATGGTCTACCGCATGGCCAAGAGCCTCGACGGCCCGTGGATCGCGCCGGCCGACGACGCGTTCGACGGCAGCGCCTACTACGCGGGACGCACGTTCGAACTCAACGGCCAGCGCATCCTCTTCGGCTGGGTCGCCACCAAGGAGGACTGCGACGACGCGAAGAACTTCGAATGGGCCGGCACCTTCGTGCCGCACGAGGTCTACCAGCGCGAGGACGGCACGCTCGGCGTGCGTATCCCCGACGCCGTCTGGAGCGCGTTCAACGATCGTGAATCTGTCGCCGAGGACGCGGTCATCGACGGCCGTGACGCGCGACGCAACGTGACGCTCGCCAACGACTGTGGCGACATCTACTCGTTTGAGGCCGACGTGACGTTCAGCGAAGGCACACGATCCTTCGGCTTGCGTGTCTACCGTGACGAGGAGACCGAACGCGGCTATCAGTTCATCTTCCCCGTCGCCGAAAACCGCTACGTGTTCGAAGGCAGCCCGAACTTCCCGTGGTTCAACTGCATGAACATCGGACTGGAACGCCCAATCGAACTGACGGCCGGGCGCGAATACCACATCCAGCTCATCGTTGACGACACGATCGCCACGCTGTACGTCGACGGTGTCGCGCTCAACGCGCGCATGTACCAGCGTCTAGGCGACACGCTGAGCATGTTCGTCACCGACGGCACGCTCGACGTCAGGAACGCGACCATCGCCCGCGGACTCAAGGAGGCGTGACCGGCAGGAACGTCCTTGCGCAACGCTGAACCGGCCGGCCGGCGAATACGGTCGGCCGACGGACGAAACGATCGGCCGGACCAATGAAAAAAGCCGCCGGGTGCAACCGGCGGCAGGCCTCCACGATACGCGGGAACGGACGGCATCGGGCATTGTCCGCCCGTCCCCCGCCTCTGCAACGCAAACGCTACAACAACGAAGTTATGGCATTCCACAGGAGGGAAACCATGAAGAAGATTATCAAAGCAACGGCCGCGGTGGCGGCAGCCGGCCTGTCCCTTGGCCTGTTCGCGGCATGCGGTTCCGCGGGCGGCTCCAACGCCGACTCCGACAAGGGCCACGTCTACTTCCTGAGCATGAAGGTCGAGCAGGCCGACCAGATCCGCGAACTAGCCGACAATTTCACCGCCAAGACCGGCATCAAGGTCGACGTTGCCACCGCGTCGTCCGACACGTACGAGCAGACGCTCAAGAGCGAGCTCGCCAAGTCCGAGGCGCCCACCGTGTTCGACGTCGACAACAACGACTTCCTCAACTGGACTGACTATTACGCCGACATGTCCGACACGAACATGTACAAGGACCTGACCAAGCAGGAATACGCGATGAAGAACGGCGACGAGATCGGCGCCGTGCCGTACGTGATGGAGCGCTACGGCATCATCTACAACAAGGCCATCCTGCAGAAGTACTTCGACGCCGACTGGTCGAGCGTCAAGGACGTCGAGACGATCGACAACTTCGACACGCTCAAGACCGTGGCCGACGAGATCCAGGCGCACAAGGACGACCTCGGCATCAAGGGCGCGTTCACGTCCGCCGGCTTCGACACCAGCTCGATCAAGCGATTCGGCGACCAGCTCGCGCACGTGCCGGTGTACTACGAGTACCGTGACCAGGGCGTGACCCAGCTGCCCGCCACGATCTCCGACAAGTACATCCCGAACTTCAAGAAGATCTTCGACCTGTACATCACCGACTCCACCACGCCGGCCAGCCAGCTGTCCAGCGCGACGATGGACGACGCGAACTCCGAGTTCGCGCTCGGCGAGGCCGCGTTCCTGCAGAACGGCACCTGGGGCTACTCTCAGATCAAGGACCAGGACGTGCCCGACGAGGATATGGGCGTGCTGCCGATCTACATCGGCACCGAAGGCGAGGAAAAGGCCGGCCTGACCGTCAGCTTCCTGTACTTCGCGATGAACAAGAACGCCTCCGAGAAGGACCAGAAGGCGACCCGCCAGTTCCTCGACTACATCCTGCAGGACGACGAGGCGCGCAAGCTCGTCACCGACGAGATGGGGTTCGAGACCCCGTTCAAGTCCTACGCCGAGAACGGCTACAAGACCACGAACCCGATTCACCGCGCGAACGACGTGTACGCCGCCAAGGGCGACTACGACATCGTGATCTACCCGCTGCCGAGCACCCAGTGGGTGATGAGCCTCGGCAACGCGATGCTCGAGTACGCGCAGGGCACCGGCGACTGGGACAACGTCGCCTCCGCCTTCGTGGACGGCTGGGCCTCCGAGTACAAGACCACGCACTGAGCCTGGTCTGAGCCGCTGACGCACAACCAAAGCGCGATATAACGCCGCACGCCATAAGTGGGTGGTTCCGCCGACAACTCGGCGGAACCACCCACTTCGTTTATCGGATGAACCGATTTTGTTAGTATGACCGGAAAAGTATGGGTTTGAGTAGACTTTTCCGGTCATACTAGGGTGTGTTTACGCTAGTTGGTGTTGTGTGATAATCGGTATATGTGTACGCCGAGGTATGACATCACGCTGGACCAGTTCATGAGGATCGCGCATCTGCTGCCGCGTCAGCGCGGCAACGTGG
>NZ_QXGK01000016.1 GCF_003952945.1 Bifidobacterium samirii | reverse complement strand
GCGGCCTGAGCGCCACGACGAACACGCCGGACGCCGCCGGCAGGGCGGAGCGTGCCCATAACGCCCGGTCCGTGAACCGACACGTCGACCACCTACAGAGTTGACAAAAACATAGGAACACCCCCCAGCCCGAAGCCGGCCACCGTCCAAACACGACAGCCCCATCCCACTCCGGCGACACGCCCGGAATGGTCACGCAGAACACCACATACACCCCAAAACACCCGGTTCCCGACACCTATCCCCCGTTCTGTATAACCAGTCCGGGTGTGTCGCGCCAGCACGACTGCCGACTTCGCGCGAAATCCCCCACGGGCATCATCGGTCAGGGTTATCAAGCAGCGGGGCTTCGCCGGCATCGAACGCACGCACCAGCCGCTTGAGCAGAAACGCCGTGAAATAGGGCGCGGTGAACAGATGTTCGCTGCTGCCGATGTTTCCGGCACTGAATTTGATGCCGAAGCGGATATCGGGATAGGAGTCCGAAGCCACGAGCGTGCGCAGGGATTTGGCGGTGCCGCTCTTCGCCTTCACCTCGACGGGCACGAGGAAATCCCTGGTGCGGATGAAGAAGTCCTGCTCCAGCGTCGAGTTCTCCCGCTTGTAATAGTAGAGGTCATACCCCTGCTTCTTCAGCGCTTCGCCCACGATGCTCTCATACAGTGCGCCTTTGTATACGCCCAGATTGCGGTTGGCGCGGAAGTCCTCGCTGGCCTCGTCGTCAAGCATGGCGACGAACAGACCAGTGTCGCCGAAGTAGAGTTTGAACTTGTTCTCGTCGTAGTTGCCCTTCAACGGCAGTTCGGGATACGCCAGACAGTAGCAGAGGTTGACCATCCCCGATTGCTCGAGCCATTCGACACATCCCCGGTAGTCCTTGAACCGTGCGTTGCGCGCCACCTTGCTGATCTGGAACTTCTTGTTCTCCCTGGCAAGCTGCACGGTGATGTGGTTGAACACGTTGAGCATGCGCGCCTGATCCAATCCCTGGGCGTACTTGCGGATATCCTCCTGATAGTCCAGAACAAGCTGGCGCTGCATCGCCAGCGTCCCTTCGAACGTGCCGTTGGCGATGTACGAGGACACGACCTCCGGCATGCCTCCCAAAGCGCAGTAGTCGAGGAACAGGGATGAGAAGACGTGCATCTGGGCAGCCGAAAACGGACGGGCGGCGACGAGATGGCCGAGCATGTCGTCCGTCACATCATCGCCGTATCCATGGGCCCAGAGGAATTCCTCGAAGTCCAGCGAGCGCATGTCGTAGTCGGATTTGTAGCCGACGCTGTTGCTTTCGATGCGGCTGTATCCGATGCCCAGCATCGACCCGCTGCAGATCACGTCGAATCTGCCGTCGATCTTGAAGAATTTGAGCGCCGTGGCGATGTCCGGGAAGTCCTGAATCTCGTCGAAGAACAGCAGCGTCCTTCCGGAGGGGAATCGTTTGGACGGGTCGATCAGCGAGACGTTACGTATGATTGCGTCAGCGCCGTAGCCGTCGGCGGTGATCATCCGATACTTCGGCTCCTCGACGAAGTTGATCTCGATGATGCTGTCGTAATGCCGTGCCGCGAAACGACGGATCGTCTCGGTCTTACCCACCTGCCTCGGCCCCTTGATGATGAGCGGCTTCCGATTCGGGTCCGCCTTCCAGGTCTCAAGGTAGGCGTCGGCTTTACGTCTGAGATAGGTCATGCCGCTCCTTCCGTATCGTCCCCTTCGACCTCATCATATCCGCTTTGTCGTATTCATGAGCGACTTTTACGAAGAAAATACATTTTTATGAGCGAGTTTTTATCAGTGCAGAATATTTTATGAGTGACTTTTCAGAAGGCTCCTGTCGCCTCGAATGGCCGCATGGTTGGATCATCGGAGGTCGAACCTGCCGCAAACAGACATGAATAGGAGGAAGCGGGCGGGCGACACACCCGGAATGGTCATACAGAACAACACTTACGCCCCCAAAACACCCGGTTCCCGACACCTATCCCCCGTTTTGTATGACCAGCCCGGGCGTGTCACACCGCAGCGGGGCGACCGTCAAGCAGTCCCGACCACAGACATCCCCGATCACACCGTGTTGTAGAGCCGCCCGGGGAACGCGTCGCGGTACTGGCCCGGCGTGAGTCCGGTACGCCGTTTGAACACGCGCATGAAGTACTTCGGGTCGTCGTAGCCGACCTCGCGCGCGATCTCACCCACGGGCGTCGAGGTCGAGCCGAGCAGTTCGCGCGCGCGGTCGATGCGGCATTCGGCGATCTGCGCGCTGACGCCGATGCCGAACACGCGCCGGTACATCGCCGTCAGATGGCTGGGCGAGTAGCGGAACCGCCGTGCCACCTGCGCGACCGTGATCCCGTCGCACGCGTTCGCCGTGATCCACGCGCGGATCGCGAGCATCGGAGCCAGCCCCTCCCCCGCCGCGTCGATGCCGTCGTCGGCGGCGGCGATGAGCCGGCCGTCCTCCCCGTAGCCGGTGATCGTGCGATGGTCGGCGAACCGGCCGCGCAGCCGTTCCTGCGCGCTCACTTCGAGCAGCAGCGTCGTCGCCAGATAGTCGCAGTACGCGTTCGGCCGCGGGCCGAAGCGCGCGTACACGTCGACGAGCTGTCCGCACAGCACGATGAGCCGGTCGGCGTCGGCGGCGTCGCGAAGGTCGGGCAGCAGCAGGCAATGGTCGTCCTGCGGCGCGGCGTCATCGTCGCCGATGATGCGCGCCGCCGGCAGCCGGCAGTGCATCCAATAGAAATCGAGATCGTCGGTGATGATGTCGGTCCCGGCGTGCTCGACGCCGGGCGGCAGCAGCGCGACCTGGCCGGCGGCGATGCGCATCGGCCGGTCGGCCACGCGGATCGGCAGCACGCCGCGGCGTACGACGATCAGCTCGTACGTGTCGATCACGCGCCGCGCATGCCGCCATCCGGGGCCGGACACGAACCGGCCGATCGACACGAATCCCACCGGCCCGTCCAGCCGGCACACCGTCACTCCCATGGTCCCCCATCGTAACGGCATGCCGGCCGGTGTCGAATAAATCCGCCGGATGCGGATCGGCCGCCTAGGCGCGCAGCCAGACCGTCATCTCGGTCTCGCCGCGGTTCGCCCACGCGAAGTACGGGATGAGCGTCGCCGTGGCCGGTTCGCGGCGGGCGGGCGCGTACGCCGCGTACAGCGGGCGCGCGGCCGGCTCGCCGTCGGCCGTCTCACGCCAGGCGGGCACGCGCAGCACGACCATGTCGCGCGTCACGTCGTCCACCTCGCCCAGTCCCTTGTCGTCCATGCCGGGCGCGCCGGCGTGGAACGCGCACGGTTCGACCGCGACCGCATGCGGGTCGGCGAGGATCGCATCGACGTCGGCGTGCAGCAGGTGCAGGTTCGCGCCGTTGTCGTGGCCTTCGGCGCAGAATGTGACCGGACCGCGCACGAACGCGACCTTGCCGGCGGCCTCGCGCACCAGCGGGTTCGCGGCGACCATGCGCACCGGCATCGGGAAGTCGAACACGATGCGGTCGCCGTCGTGCCAGACGCCGGTGAAGCGCACGTAGCCGTCGGCGACGACGCGGCCTACGCGGCCGTCCGCCTCGCCGTCGGCGCGGATCGCGGCCGCGGCGGATTCGTCGCCCGCCCAGCCGGGCAGGCGGAACGCGAGCGTGAACGTCGCGCCGTCGGCACCGTCGGCCGCGGCATCGCCGCCCAGTCGGACGGTCGCCGCGCCGTCGCCGCGCCACGGCAGGTTCGCGCTCACGTCGAGCGTGACCGGCGTGCCGCCGACGGTCGCGCGCGCCTCGCCGCCCATGTACAGGTGGGTGAACAGCGTCGAGCCGTCGTCGGCGAGCGTGTACGCGTACTGCTGGATCGATTCGACGATGCGCGCGATGTTCGGCGGGCAGCAGGCGCAGCCGAACCACTTCTGACGCACCGGCTTGACGTGGCGCAGACGCGAGTCGCGATGGCAGGCGACCGGGTTGACCTCCAGCGGATTGACGTAGAAGAAGCTCTTGCCGTCCATCGCCATGCCGGCCAGCGTCGTGTTGTACAGGGCGGATTCCATCACGTCCGCATACTCGGATTTCGGTTCGATCTCCAGCATGCGGCGGGCGAAGAACGCGAGCGCGATCGCCGCGCACGTCTCCGAATACGCCGAGTCGGCGGGCAGATCGTAGTCGTAGGAGAACGATTCGCCGTCGACGGTGCCGCCGATGCCGCCGGTGACGTACAGCTTGCGGTCCACGATGCTGCGCCACAGGCGGCGCGCGGCGGCCAGCAGATCGGAGTCGCCGGTCAGGCGGGCCACGTCAGCCACGCCCGAGTAGAAGTAGGCGGCGCGCACCGCATGGCCGACCGCCTCGTCCTGTTCGACGACCGGCTTGTGCGCCTGATAGTACGCGTAGTTCTGCTCGCGCGCCTCGTAGTTCGTGCCGTCCTGCTGCGCGCGGCGGCGGTCCTCGTCCATGAAGTAGAGCGGGCTGGCGCCGCGTTCGCGCACGAAGTACGCGGCGAGCTCGGCGTAGCGCGATTCGCCGGTCGTCTCGGCGAGGCGGACGAGCGCCATTTCGGCGATCTCGTGGCCCGGGTAGCCGCGCAGCTTGCCTTCCTCGCGGCCGAACACGGTGTCGATGTAGTCGGCGAAGCGGCAGGCGGCCTTGAGCAGCTTGTCCTTGCCGGTGCCCTCGTAGTAGGCGATGGCGCCTTCGGTGAGATGGCCGAAGCAGTAGAGCTCGTGATGGTCCTTCAGGTTGGTGAAGGAGCGGTCCATGCCGTTGAGGATGTAGTACGTGTCGAGGTAGCCGTTGTCGAGCTGGGCGGCGCACACGATGTCGATCGCCGCGTCGGCGGTCGCCTCGAGTTCGGCGTCGGGATGGTGGGCGAGGCTGTAGCCGACCGCTTCGATCCACTTGGAGAAGTCGGTGTCCTGGAAGACGAAGCCGTAGAACGTGTCCGGATCGGGGTTGGCCGGATCCTCGGGCAGGGCCTCGAAGCCGCGGAACGTGTAGGACGGCGGGACGAACGCCTTGCCTTCGCTGTCCTTGCGCGCGTTGAGCGCGGCGGCGGCCTTGAAGTTGTGCATGCAGTAGCTGGGCGCGGCGCCGGGGACGGCGTCGTTGAGCGCGTTCCACTGGTAGGGGATCACGGCGGTGCGCACGAGCTCCTGTTCCGCATGCCAGAACGCGTCGGTGACGGTCACGTCGCGTACGGCCAGCGGGCGGCTGTGGACGGCCGGCGCGGCGGGCGTCGCCGTGGCGGGTGCGGACTGATGGTGTGTCATGATGGCTCCCTTGCTCGATGATGGTCGCCACTCACGATAGCCCCGCACCGCCGCGCCGATGGTGGACGAATCGTCGCCCCGGTGGAATAGTCCACCGTCCGCCGATACCCGCCGTCTCCGATGCCGCCGATATGGCTCCGGCTCAATCCCCCGCGTGACCTCACTCCGACAACTTACCGGTTCCTCGGACTGAGGTCACGCAACGCCCTCCCCCCAGCGTGACCTGGGTCCGAGAACGTCCCCGGTTCTCGGACCCGAGTCACGCAAACCGCCCCAAGCCCGTCCTTCGTCGCCCCGGCCGATCAGCCGATGGAGCCGTCGGCGGCGAGGAGCCGGTCGTATTCGGCGCGGGTGAGCGAGAGCACGCCGCCGTGCTTGGTGTGCGGGGCCATGCTGAACCGGTCGGAGCGCAGATAGTCGAAGCCCTTATCCGGATCATGGGTGACCATCGGCCGGTAGCCGATCGACGGGATCACGTCGACGAACAGGAACACGCGCTCGTCGGAGTGCGAGGCGAACAGGGCGGGGCCTTCCACGCCGCCGGCGTGCCGGTCGGGAGTCCAGTCCACGCCGATGTTCTCCTGGATGACGTGCCACTGCGCGTCCGGCTCCCACCAGCGCGGCGAGTCGGTCGCGTCGAGCCAGATGTTGGCGTGCGGGCCGTTGTCCTTGGTCGCGCGGTACATGCGCGTCGTGCCGTCCGGCAGTTCGCGGCGCAGCATCGTCGTGTCGATGGTCGGATGGCCGCGGTCGATGAACACGCCGCCGAACTCGAACGTGTCGTCGGTGAAGTCGCGGGTGGCGCCCCACATGACGCGGTCGTACACGTCCGGGTCGGCGTGGTCGGCGTCGTCGTCGGCGAACATCGTGCTCGACCAGTACAGCACGAACGCGCCGCGGCCGCCGGAGGTCCCATCCGAGCCGCCGTCGCCGCCCGCATCCGGATCGGCCGGATCACCCGGATCGGCCGGATCGGCCGGATAGTAGTCCGGCACCCACATCGCCTCGGGCGCCCACGCCATGCCGAGCTGCGCGTGCGTCCCGTCGGGCCGGCGGGACACGTCGAGCGTGTGCGGCTCGCTCCAGTGCACCAGGTCGTCGGAATGCCACACGATCAGGTTCGTGCTGCCGTGGTGCGAGAACTTGTACCAGTCGCTGCCGCCGTCGGATCCGCCGCCGTCGGCGAAGACCTGCAGGTCGGTGGCGATGATGTACACGCGCCCGGTTTCGGGGTCGCGCACCAGGTACGGGTCGCGTACGCCGCGCGTGCCCAGCGGCGACGTGAGGATCGGTTCGCCGCCGTTGAGCGGGTGCCACCGTTCCGGGTCGTCGCCTTCCGACAGGTCGAGGTAGATGCGTTCCGCATAATGCTCCGGGTCCTCGATGAAGTGGACCAGCAGGTATCCGTACGTCTCATCCATGGGTTGCGCTCCTTGCGTCGTCACAGGGTGTTGTCCCATTCATCATGCCATTCCAGCGTCGCCTGACGCTCCCCGATCGCGATCGGCAGGGTGACCAGTTCGGAGTTGCCCAGGTCGTCGGGGTTCCACCGGTCGCCGATGTACAGGAACCGGGTGGCGTGCCAGTCGTCCCCGCCCGCGGCGGCGCCGTCGAGCGGCACGATGATGTCGCACTGCGACTGGAACGTCTTCGACCCGGCCGGGGTGAACGGCTTCCAGTCGCTCCAGGGGCCGTGCAGGTCGGTCGCGGTGGCGAACATGTTGTCGTTGCAGTCCCACCCGGTGAGCTGGGAGCCGAACCAGTAGTAGACGCCGTCGCGCTTGACCATGATCGGCGACTCGTAGCCGGCCCAGTAGTCGGTGCCGCGCAGGCAGGCCACGTCTTCGATGACGCTCAGATAGTCGTCCGACAGGCGGTAGATGTGCGTGCCGTGCGGCCGGTCCTCCGAGAGGATGTAGCCGGTGCCGTCCTCGTCCTGGAAGACGCCGATGTCGCGCGATTCGTAGCCGCGGAACTGGAAGGTGGACAGCATCTCGTACGGGCCTTCGGGCCGGTCGGCGATCGCGGTGCCGATGTGCGCGTACGAGTAGTCGTTCTCCCCGTCGACGTGCAGGTACATGACGTACCTGCCGTCCGACGGGCGGCGCATCACCTTGGGGCGTTCGACGATGCGGCCCGGTCCGATGATGGTTCCGGGTTCGCCGGCCGGCAGGGCGACGCCTTCGTTGCGCCAGGTCGCGAAGTCCTGCGTGGAGTAGCAGGCGACGCCCTGGAAGAGGTTGCCGTCGTGCTTGATCTCGCCGTATGCGTACCAGCGGTCGCCGAAGCGCTGCACGCCGATGCCGTGCAGCTGGGCGACTTCGCCGTCGGTGTCGCGGAAGAGCTGCACGCCGTTGAGTGTTGCCATGGTCATTCCCCTTTCGAATGTCATGTGATGATATGGCATGTGATGATGGGGGCCGGGTCGTTCCGACCCCACGGTTGTCCCGTCGTCCCCCCGATACCGCCGTGCGACGACGCCGGGGACGGCGTCGTTCATCGGTCGTCGCTTGGATCGGCGATGCCGTCGATGTCGTCGCGGTGGCGTCCGAGCCGGATGCCGCCGTCGGTCACCTCGCATTCGTAGACGATGCCGTGCGAGTGCAGCGGTTCGCCCTGGTCGTCCTTGCGGGTCATGTTCGTGTGCATCAGCAGCAGGAGCGTTCCCTCGAAGGTCCTGAACAGCATGGCGTGGCCGGCGTCGTTGCGGTCGATCGGGGGAAGCTGCTCCCATGGTCCGCTCACCTTGCCGGAGCGCGAGATCGCCTGGGAGAGGATGTATTCGCCGTTGCTGTATGAGGTCCATACGCTCAGCAGGGAGCCGTCGGGGGTGCGCGCCGGGTACGGACCGTCCGTCACGTAGCCGCCCGAGTCTTCCGGGATCATCGTCGCGGCTTCGGGGCCGGTGAAGTCGCCGTGCCATCCGCCGGCGGGCGCGTCCCCGTCCTCGGCGTGCCAGACGCCTTCGCTCGCCGACCACAGGTGGACGGGATCGCCGACCGGTTCGGACAGGTCGTCCGGGTTCAGTCGGATCGCCTCCATCGTGCCGTCGTAGAGTTCGACCCATTCGTGGGCGTACACCATCCACGGGGTGCCGTCGTCGTCGGTCACGAGCGTGCCGTCGAGCGCCATGTCGTCCTGCGGCGTGGTCGGACGGGACGGGTCCTTGATGACGAACGGTCCTTCCGGAGAGTCGGCGACGGCGACGAACACGCCGCGACGGTGCCGGATCTCCCCGTCGCGTACGTACCAGTCCGGTCCCGAGCGAGGACGGCCGGGCCGGTCGAGGGCGGTGTGGAGCGTCAGGAACATCCAGTACCGGCCCTTCCATGCGTGGACTTCGGGCGCCCACGGGGAGTCGGAGTCGTCGTACCATGCGCCGGCGGGCAGATCGTTCAGGTCGAACACGTCGCGCGGTTCGCTGAAGTGCACGAGGTCGGGGCTCTCGTACATCACGACCGAGCGTCCGTTGCCGTGGTCGGCGGACCGGTACTGGTAGTAGTTCGCGTTGTACAGGTAGTACCGGCCGCTGTCGGCGTCGGCGAGGATGAACGGGTCGTGCAGGTCGAAGTCGTGCATGCCCAGCGGATATGCAATGTCCATGGCGGCCTTTCCCCGGATGCCGTCGTGCGGCGTTCCGGCTCATACGTTATGGGAAGGCCCGTGCAGCGGCGGTTGGCCGCTGCACGGGCCGGAGGATGCGGAGTCGGTTCCGATCAGCCCTTGACGGCGCCGATCATCACGCCCTTGTTGAAGTACTTCTGCAGGAACGGGTAGATCACCAGCAGAGGCAGCGTCGAGACGATGATGACGCCGTACTTGATCTGGTCGGCGATCTGCTGCTGCTGCAGCACGTTCTGGCCGCCCGATCCGGAGCCGAGCTGGTTGGTCTGGTTGGCGAGCAGGATGTCGCGCAGGACGTTCTGCAACGGCTGCAGGCTGCTTTCGCGGATGTAGATGAGGCCGGTGAAGTAGTCGTTCCAGTGTCCGACGAAGTAGTACAGGCCGATGACGGCGATGATGGCGGAGCTCAGCGGCAGCACGACCTTGAGGAAGTAGCCGAAGTAGCCGAGGCCGTCGATCTGCGCGGCGTCATGGAGTTCCTCGGGGATGGAGGTCTCGAAGAACGAGCGGGCGATGATCAGGTTCCACACGCTCACCGCGCCCGGGATGATGAACACGAGCCAGTTGTCGAGCAGGCCGAGGGCCTTGAACAGCAGGTAGTTCGGGACCAGGCCGCCGGCGAAGTACATCGTGAAGGTGAACAGGAACAGGATCACGCGGCGGGGTTTGAACTCGATGCGGGCGAGCGCGAATGCGGCCGGCAGCGTCACCACCAGGTTGAGCGCGGTGCCCAGCAGGGTGTACAGGATGGTGTTGCCGTAGCCGGTCCAGATGCGCGAGTCCTGGAACACCCTGAGGTAGCCGGCGAGGGTGAAGCCCTTCGGCCAGATGGTCACCTGGCCGGCGGAGACGAGCGTCTGGTCGGAGAACGACGCCACGATGATGAACCACAGCGGGTACACCACGACGGCCACGACGGCGGCGACGAGCAGCCAGATCACCGCATCGACGGCGTGGTCGCCGGGGCTCTTCTTCGGACGCGTATGCTTGTTCCACGGAATCTCGTCGGCGCCGCGCTTCGCGGCGATGGCCGGGGAGACGTTTGCAACATCACTCATGGTTTTTCCTTCCTCGAACCGGCCCTACTCAGAAGATGCTGGTATCGGACACACGCTTCGAGATCCAGTTGGCGAGGATCAGGAACGCGAAGTTGATGACGGTGTTGAACAGGCCGATGGCCGTGCCGTAGCTGAACTGGAACGACTGGATGCCGATCTTGTAGGTGTACGTCGAGATGACCTCGGAGCCGGGCATGTTCATGGCGTTCTGCATCAGCCAGACCTTTTCGAAGCCGACGTTGAGCACGGAGCCCATGTTCATGATCAGCAGGATGACGCAGGTCGGCATGATGGCGGGCAGATCGACGTGGCGGATGAGCTGGAGTCGGCCGGCGCCGTCCATCTTGGCGGCCTCGTACAGGCTCAGGTCGACCGACGAGAGGGCGGCCAGGTAGATGATGGCGTTCCAGCCGCAGTGCTGCCAGACCTCGGAGATCCAGTAGATCGGGGCGATGGCGTCGGCGTTGTCCAGCACGCTCTGGGCGCCGAAGAAGCGGCCCAGCAGACCGGTGGACGGGGTCAGGAAGATGTTGAGCATCGCGACCATGACGACGGTCGAGATGAAGTGGGGCATGTAGGTGATCGTCTGCACGAAGCCCTTGATGCGGGTCGAGCCGATCTGATTGATCAGCAGCGCGAGCACGATCGGCGCGATGAAGCCGAGCACGAGCGTACCGAGGCTGACCTTGAACGTGTTGATCATCGTCGATGCGAACATCGGCGAGGTGAAGAACTGGATGAAGTACTTGAAGCCGACCCATGCGCCGCCGGTCAGGCCCTTGGCCGGCACGAATTCACGGAAGGCCAGCTGGATGCCGTACATCGGCACGTAGGCGAACAGCGCCACGAACACCATGGCCGGGAGGGCCATCAGCCACAGTTCCCAATATCGCCTGAAGTGCCATCCCAGGCGCTTCGAGAGCGGCCACGAGCGTCGGACCGCATTGTTGTCAACCACGCCGTTCTCGTCCACCACGGCTGCCGCTTGTTTTCCGGACACCTCAAAACCTCCCTGTCATGGTTCCGTCGCCGACATGGGGCGCCGGCCCGCATTCGGACCGGGCCGGCGCCCGTGTCGACCGTTCCCGTTACTTGACGTACTTGTCGTACGCCTTCTGCCAGATCTCGGTGTTCTGGTCGATGTTGTACTTCTTCAGGTTCTCCTGGAACTCGTTCCACTGGGAGTCGTCGTCGGCGCCGCCCTGGGCGAGCCACTTGGAGACCACCGGGATCGCGTAGTTGAACAGCGCGGTGTTGTTGTTCGCGATGGTGTTCTGGTCGGTCTCGCTGACGCGCACGTAGATCGGCATCAGGTCCTTGGTGTGGTCGTAGTTGGAGTACTGCTCCTTGTACGGCTCGTCGGCGGAGGCGACGTGGTCCATGCCGCGGTCGCCCTCGACTTCGACGTCATCGGAGATCCAGCCGGCGAGACGGTCCTCGAGGGCCGGGATCTGGGAGGCCTGGTCCTGCAGCTCGTGGAACTTGTCGGTCACCTTGTAGGAGTGGTCGCCGGTCTGCTCGACGTAGCCGTCGGTGAGGGAGCCGTACAGCTGCTGGATGGAGTACTTCTCGGAGTAGAGCAGGTCGATGACCTTCAGGCAGGCGTCCTTGTTCTTCGCGTTGGCGGACATGGCCATGTGGTAGTCCTCGTAGCGGTTGGCGTCGGAGGAGCCGTCCCACACGGTGTCCTCGGCGGACACGCCGTCGGCGGACGGGATCGGGATGGAGACGTACTGGCTGGCCAGCTCGGAGCCGTAGGAGCCGAAGGCCGACTCATCCCAGCCGAAGACCATGCCGACCTGGGCGGTCTTGCCGTCGGACTGGTTGCGGGCGTTGTACTTGTCGTCCTTGACGGTGACCCAGTCGGAGGGGGCCCAGCCGTTCTGGACCATCTCGTAGTAGAACTCGATGACCTGACGGAACTCGTCGGTCTGCATCCAGTTGCCGACCTTGCCGTCCTTGACGTAGATGCCCTGCTGGGACGGACCGGAGTTGAAGTGCGTGGCGATGCCGGTGGCGTTCATCATCAGGAACGGGCTCCACCAGTCGCCGATCTTGGAGGTGACCAGCTCGCGCGGGTTGAAGGCGATCTCGTCGGCCTGGCCGTTGCCGTTCGGGTCCTGGGTCTTGAAGGCCTCCATGACCTTGCGCAGCTCGTCCCACGTGGTCGGGACCTCGAGGCCGAGCTTGTCGAGCCAGGTCTTGTTGATCAGGAAGTGCTGGCCGGAGGCGAGGAAGCCCTTGGTACGGCTGGACGGGAGGACCGTGACCTTGCCGTCGACCTCGACGAACTTCTTCGCCGTGGGCTGCTCCTCGAAGAACTTCTGGACGTTCGGCAGCTTGTCGAGGTCGTCGCCGAGCTTCTCGAAGGCCGTGGGGTTGCGGGCCGCGTCGTCCGGGTTGAACGCGCGGATGTTCAGGTCGGCGATCTCGCCGGCGGCGAGGGACGCGTTCTTCTGCTGGCTCCACTGGTCGTCCGAGACTTCCTTCCACTCGATGGAGCAGTCGCAATCGGCTTCCAGTTCCTTGGCCCACGTCATGTCGGCCATCTTGGCCTGGTTGGAGTTCTTGGCCACCAGGATGGTGACGATCGGCTTGCCGTCCTTCGTGGTCGTCGTCTCGCTGCCGCACGCGCTCAGGCCGCCCCCCCCCCCAGCATCGCGGTAACGGCGATCAGCGCCATGGCCTTGGTCACTACGCTCCTCCGTGACATTCCATTCTCCTTCCGTCAACGGATTCGTTCCACCCGAGAGAAGAGAGGAACTCGGCAACCTTTCATGCTGCGCATTCAGCAATGATTGCGTTAACATGAACAGCTGCGTTCATTCTTCAGTTCTCTCGTGCGATCTCCTCTTCGAAAATCGCAACGATTCGATTATGTATCCGAAAGGCATCTTCGTCAAATCCTTCGGACACGCCGAGAAACCGGCGGAATGACAAGCGTTTCACACAACAAAACACAGATGGCACAAGAAAAACATCACGAAATGTAACAGAAGTTGACTTTCTGGCAATTCCCATGTTTTAATAATCGTATCGTTTCGATTGAACGTACGATTTTGAGGCGGCATAGACCACAATGAGCGGTGGCCGGAGCCTCCCGCGAAGAAGAAGGCGTTTATGGTTACGTTAAAACAAGTCGCCGCCGAAGCCGGCGTCTCCACCTCCACGGCATCATCCGCGCTGCGCGATCTGGACATCGTCCGCCCCGAAACCAAACGCAGGGTCATCGAAGCGGCCAACCGTCTCGACTACCGGATCAACACCTCGGCGAGGGCGCTGCGCTCCGGACGCTCCGACATCTTCATCGCCATCATCCCCGACCTCGACAACCAGTACTACGCACGCTTCGCCAACGCGCTCTCGAACGCCCTCTCCGACCGCGGCAAGCGGCTCATCCTGCAGATCTCCCGCTATGACGGCGACACCGAGCTCAGGCAGATCAGAAGCATCGACCCGTCCACCTGCGACGGACTGTTCGTCTGCTCGATCGCCAACTCCGGCAAGGTCCTGCACGACGCGGCCGGAAGCATCCCCGTCCTCATGTTCGACGACATGAGCGGCACCGCGGACGCCTACTACGACTCCATCGAGACGCCCGGGCAGGGCGGCACCGCCGCGGCGATCAATCATCTCGTCAACGAATGCGGCCGACGCCGCATCGGCGTCGTCGGCGCGCTCGCCGACCGCCATGACGACGGCAGTCTGGCACGCGCCCTGCGCACCAACCGATGCAACTTCGCACTCCAGGCGCTGCGCTCGCACGGACTGGCCGACGAGCGCAGCCTCATCGCATGCGACTGGAGCGTCGACGCCGGCATCGACATGGCGCACCGGCTCGCGGCACAGGGCATGCCCTACGATGCCCTGTGCTGCATGAACGACGAACTCGCCCTCGGCATCATGCGCGGACTCGCCGAGGAGGGCATCAACGTGCCCGACGCCGTGGCCGTCACCGGATTCGACGGCATCACCTCCGGCTCGTACACGACCCCGACGCTGACCACGGTCGCCGTCGACTTCGAAGGCATGGCGCAGACCGGCACCGCGATGATGGAGCAGCAGGTCGAACGGCTCGCGGCGAACGATACGACCCCCATCATGCCGCAGCGCGTCATCGTCGGCTTCCAGCTGCTCAAGCGCGAGTCCACGCTGGGCCGGACCGCCACCACCGGGTTCACCACCCGCCCGCGCTGACCGGCCGGCCCGCAGTCCTCAGCCGCTCTCAGCAGACATCCAGCAGGTACACGCGCGCCGCGGAGTCCGGCCCCAGATCGGTGTCGTCGATGCCCACGCGCATCAGCTCGCCGCCGGAACGCACCGCATCGAACGCGCCGTCCGTCGAATGCACCCGGTACCGGCGGGCCTCATCCAATCCGCGCAGCCGCAGCCGCGACTTGGGGCGGTTCGGCACGCCCAGGATCACATAGTCGCCCACGATCGCGCGCGAACGGTCGGCGGCGACGCACATCCACGCCGCCTGACGATGGTCGTACGGCGCACGCAGACGGTACAGGTCGCCGTTGTGCAGCAGGTCGGCCTGCGCGCGGAAGAACGCGACCTGCCGGCCGATTTCGGCCAGATCGTCCTCCCCCAACGCGGTCAGGTCCATCTCGTAGCCGAACGTGCCGAACATCGCCACGGCGGCGCGCATCGCGAGCGACTCGCTGCGGCCGGTCTGATGGTTCGGCGTGATCGACACGTGCGATCCCATCGTGGCCACCGGGAAGAAGTAGCTCGTGCCGTACTGGATCGACAGCCGTTCGACCGCGTCCGTGTCGTCGCTGGTCCACGCCTGCGGCGAGTACGCGAGGATGCCGTAGTCGAAGCGCGAGCCGCCCGACGCGCAGCCTTCGATGATGAGCTCCGGGAACGCGGCGAACAGCCGTTCGTACAGCGAGTACACGCCGATGATGTACCGGTGCATCAGCTCGCCCTGCCGTTCGGCGCCGCGCGTCGCGTCGAACGCCTCGGTGATGAAGCGGTTCATGTCCCATTTCACGTACGCGACGTTCGCGCCGGACAGGATCGCGTGCATCCGCTCGTAGATCGCGTCCACGACGTCCGGATTCGCGAAGTTCAGCACGTACTGGTGGCGGTATACGGACCGGGTGCGGCCGGGCGTGGCGATCACCCAGTCGGGGTGCGCGCGGTACAGGTCGGAGTCCTCGTTGACCATCTCCGGTTCAAACCACAGACCGAAGTCCATGCCCAGCCCGTTGATGCGCCGCGCGATGCCGGCGATGCCTTCCGGCAGCCGCCGCGGGTTCGCGATCCAGTCGCCCAGTCCGGCGCGGTTGGACGTGCGTGCGCCGAACCAGCCGTCGTCGAGCACGAACAGGCCGATGCCGGCCTTGGCGGCCAGCGCGGCCAGTTCGAGGAGCTTCTCCTCGGTGAAGTCGAAGTACGTGGCCTCCCAGTTGTTGATGAGCACCGGCCGTTCGCGCCGCGCCCACGCCGGCCGCTGCAGATGGTCGAGCACGATGCGGTGGAACGTCTGGCTGAGCGCGTTCAGACCGCGGTCGGTGTAGCCGAGCAGCGCTTCGGGCGTCTGGAACGTCTCGCCGGGTTCGAGCCGCCATGCGAAGCCGAACGGGTTGATGCCCAGCTGCAGTCGCGTCGCGCCGTACGTGTCGACTTCGGCGTGTAGGTCGAAGTTGCCCGAGTAGACGAACGCGAGTCCGAACGCCTCGCCCACGTCCTCGTTCGTGTCGGGGCGGGCGATGACCGCGTTGGGGCTGAAGTAGGGGCCGCTGGCGCCGCGCAACGATTCGATCTGCTGGATGCCCGGGTGCAGCGGCTGGCGATGCGGGATGCGTTCGCGTGCCCACGCTCCGGTGAACTCGATCATCTCGTAGTCGGCGTCGGGCAGGTCGAGGTTGAGGCTGGTAGCCCGTGTGAGCGTCAGCGGCGCGTCGCCGCGGTTGGCGATGTCGGCGGACCGGGCGATGACCGGCTCGTCGCGGAAGATCGTGTAGAACAGTCGTACGCTCAGGCCGGTGAGGTCGTCGCGCAGGCTGATCGCGAGGGTTTCGGCGGCCGGCGAGTCGTCGACGATCCTGCCGTCGCGGATTTCGGCGAACGTGGCCGGCAGTCCGGGCAGCGGCGGCTTGCCGTCCGCGACCATGTATCCGACGTACCGCAGGTCGCTGATGCGCGACCCGTTCTCCTGCACCGCCTCGATGGCCGGATGACGGTAGTCGCCGCAGCCGAATTCGGGGTATTCGAGCCGCTGTTGTTCGGCGTAGCGTTCCCCGTCCTCGCCGATGGTCGACGACTGCACGCGGAAGCGGTCGTCGAGCAGATAGCCGTAGTCCACCGTCCCGTCGTCGGGCACGGCCGCGCCGGTGTACAGGTTGACCAGCTTGCCTTCCGCGACCGCCATGATATGGCTGATCCGCCCGTTCGTCAGGTGGAACCGCAGTCCGTCCCCGCTGATGTGGATCGTCATAATGTCTCCTTCCGTATGCCGTCGCGTCGATGCGGCGTCCCGATCGTCCCCTGCGCGTGACCTTACTCCGATTACCCGCCCGATTCTCGGACCCAAGTCACGCAAGCTACCGGCTCCGCGTGACCTGAATCCGACTACTCGCCCGCACCTCGGACTCAGGTCACGCAAACCGCCAGCTCCGCGTGACCCGAATCCGACTACTCGCCCGCACCTCGGACTCAGGTCACACAAACCATATCCTCCGCGTGACTAAAGTCCGAGTACCCAATCGGTTCTCGGACTCAGGTCACGCAAACCATCGGCTCCGCGTGACCTAGATCCGACCACTCGCCTGTTCCTCGGACCCAGGTCACGCAACCGCAGCAGTCGGCCCGCTCACTGCGCGCCGGTGGCGACGCGGATCATCGCGTACTGCGACTCGTAGAGGCGGTAGTACGCGCCCTTGCGGGCGAGCAGCTCCGCATGCGAGCCGTGCTCGACGATCTGCCCGTGGTCGATGTAGAAGATCTCGTCGGCCTTCTCGATCGTCGACAGGCGGTGCGCGATGATGAAGCTCGTGCGCCCCTTGAGCAGGTGCTGCAGGCCGGCCTGGAGCGCCTCCTCAGTGCGGGTGTCGATGTTCGACGTGGCCTCGTCGAGGATGAGGATGCGCGGGTCGGCGAGCAGCACGCGGGCGAACGCGATGAGCTGGCGCTGGCCGGCCGACAGGGTCGATCCGCGCTCCTCGACGGCCGTGTCGTAGCCGTCGGGCAGCTCCATGATGAACTCGTGCGCGTGCACGGCGCGGGCGGCCGCCTCGATCTCCTCGTCGGTCGCGTCGAGCCGTCCGTAGCGGATGTTCTCGCGCACGTTGCCGGAGAAGATGAACGTGTCCTGGAGCATGACGCCCATCTGGCGGCGCAGCGATTCGAGCGTCACGCCGCGCACGTCGTGCCCGTCGATCGTCACCGAGCCCTCCGACACGTCGTAGAAGCGCGACAGCAGGTTGATGATCGTCGTCTTGCCGGCGCCGGTGGGGCCGACGAGCGCGATCGTGCGGCCGGGTTCGACGTGGAAGTCGACGAGGTTGAGGATGTTGCGTCCGTCCTGCTCATAGCGGAAGACGACGTCGTTGAAGTCGACGCGGCCGCGGATCTGCGGCAGGTCGGCGGCGTCGGGCGCGTTCTGGATCTCGGGGACCACGTCGAGCGTCTCGAAGATGCGTTCGAGGTACGCCGAGCAGGTGATGAGCTGGTTGTAGAAGTTGCCGATGTTGATGACCGGGTTCCAGAAGTTGTTCGCGTAGCCGACGAACGCGATGAGCACGCCGGTGGTGACGTCGACGCCGCCCCAGCCCATGACGCCGACGAAGTAGATCAGCGAGATGGTCATCACGGAGATGTTCTGCACGCCCGGCCACATGAGGAACTGGATGTGCACGGCGTGCATCCACGCGCGGCGCACCTCGTCCTGCTGCTCCTGGAACGTGGCGAACTGGGCGCGCTCCTGCGCGAACGTCTGCGTGGTCTTCACGCCGGCGATCGACTCGTGGATGTACGCGTTGAGGTTCGACTGCTTGTTCGACAGCTTCTGGTAGGCGCGGCGCTGGAAGATCTTGAGCCCGTACACCCAGGCGAGCAGCACGGGGAACAGCACGAGGCTCCACAGGGCCAGCCGCCAGTCGATCGCGAACATGACGACGAGCGTGATCAGGAACGTGAACACGTCGGAGATCACGTTGATCAGACCTGACGAGAGCGTGTCGGACAGCGTGTTCACATAGTTGACGACGCGGATCAGGATCTTGCCGTGCGGACGCGAGTCGAAATAGCTGAACGGCAGGGTCTGGATGTGGGTGAAGATGTCGCGGCGCATGTCCTTGAGCATGAGCTGGCCGACGCGCGTGATGGCGACCGTACGGTAGCGCAGGCCCAGCTCGTAGAGCACGATGAGCGCGGCGAGGATGCCGGCGAGCAGGCCCAGCTGGCCCAGGTCGCGGTTGGGGATCGCCTCGTCGATCATGATCTTGGTCAGGTAGGGGACGGCGACGACGATGCAGCTCATCGAGATGACGACGGCCAGGATGCGCGCCACCTGCGGCAGGTAGGGCTTGAGGTACTTGCCGATGCGGAGGATGTCGTGGACGTTGACGCGCTCCTCGAGTTCCTCATCCTCGCGATACGTATTGCGTTGTGCCATGAATGGTCCTTATAAGCGTATGAGCGTATGACTTGAGTATGGCCATGGTCGGGGGCCGGGGCCGGATCAGTACCCCTGCGAGCAGCCGGACTGCAGGCCGAGCTGCTTGTGGTAGATGTCCCAGTAGCGTCCGTGGGCGGCGACGAGCTCGGCGTGCGTGCCGCGTTCGACGATGCGCCCGTGCTCGAGCACGAGGATCAGGTCGCAGTCCTTGATCGACGAGATGCGGTGGGCGATCGTGATGATCGTCTTGTTGCCGTCCATCTCGCGCAGGTGCCGTTGGATCTGCGCCTCGGTCTCCATGTCGACGGCCGACGTGGTGTCGTCCATGATGAGGATCGACGGGTCGTCGGCGAGGGCGCGCGCCAGCGACAGGCGCTGCTTCTGTCCGCCCGACAGGCCCACGCCGCGTTCGCCCACGACCGTGTCGTAGCCTTCGGGCATGGATCGGATGAACCCGTCGGCGCCGGCGATCTCGGCCATGCGTCGGATGTAGCGTTCGTCGCGCGCGGCGTGCTCGCCGGCGCCGAAGCCGATGTTGCCGCCGATCGTGTCGGAGAACAGGAACGTGTCCTGCGCGACGATGCACACCTGCGAGCGCAGCGTGGTGAGCGGCCAGTCGCGCGCGTCGATGCCGTCGATGAGCACGTGGCCGACGGTCGGGTCGTAGAAGCGCGAGACGAGGTTGACGAGCGTGGATTTGCCGGAGCCGGTTTCGCCGAGGATGCCGAGTCTGCCGCCTGCGGGCAGAGTGAAGTCGATGTCCTTGAGGATGGGCGTGGCCGGGTCGTCGGGGAACGCGAAGCTGACGTGGTCGAAGCGGATGTCGCCGCTGATGCGGTCGGGTGCCGGCGGGTGCGCGGCGCCGACCTGTTCGGCGATGGCGGTCGCGTGCCTGACGGCCTCGTGCGCGTCGGGCTTCTCGGTGATGCGCGACTGGGCGGTCAGGAGCTTGCGGATCTTGATGCAGCTGGCGTTGAACCGCTGCCAGTCGTTGATGAGCCAGCCGGACTGGCGCACCGGTCCGTCGATCATCCACAGGAACGAGTTGAACGACACGAGGTTGCCGAGCGTCATGTACCCGTTGATGACGAGGAAGCCGCCGAGGCCGAGCGTGATGAGCTGCAGCGAGAAGCCGAGGCCGTCGAGCCAGGGCATGTACTTGCGCGAGTTGTAGGCGAGCGCCATGTTGCGCTGCATGTAGTCCTCGTTGTGCTCGTCGAATTTCTCGGTCTCGTAGGGTTCGCGCACGAACGCCTTGACGACGCGGTTGCCTTCGATGTTCTCCTCGACCATGGAGTTGAGCGAGGCGAGCGAGTTGCGGATCGCGTAGAACAGCGGGTGGGCGTGCGTGGACAGCCCGCGGGTGAGGATGAACAGGAACGGGGTGACGCAGGCGAGCGCGAGGGCGAGCCTCCAGTCGATGGCGAACATGACGCACAGGGCGCCGATGAACATGACGACGCAGTCGGCGATCTGGTAGCTGACCCAGCTGAGGCAGTGGCGGATCGCGTCGGTGTCGGAGGTCATGCG
The DNA here is from genome assembly GCF_003952945.1 of Bifidobacterium samirii. Lineage (GTDB taxonomy): Bacteria > Actinomycetota > Actinomycetes > Actinomycetales > Bifidobacteriaceae > Bifidobacterium > Bifidobacterium samirii. The sequence goes on along the minus strand of NZ_QXGK01000016.1, from coordinate 42,280 downwards.
GCTCATGATGTCGCCGGTGCGCGTGTGGTTGAAGTAGGTGAAGTCGAGTTCGTGGAGTTTTTCGTATTCGTCGGATACGAGCCTGTAGACGGAGTTCTGTCCGAAGCGTTCCATCCACATCTGGTAGCCGTAGCGGGTGCTGACGCGGATGATGGTGAAGACGATCATGAGCGCGCACAGGCGCATGAGTTCGTCGGTATGGCCGCCCACGATGACCCGGTCCACGATGAGGCCGGAGATCAGCGGGATGGTCAGCGCCATCGTGTTGTTCATGCAGAACAGCACGATCGAGCCGGCCACGCGCGGCAGGTCGGGTTTGCAGTAGGGCAGGATCCAGCGCAGGTTGCCCTTGTCCTGGTTCTTCGTCGGATCGACGTACATGTGAGGAGATCCTCGCATTCCTGATTGTGTTTGCCTGTGGTACTGCGCGGCGCTCTTCTCGCCGCGCGCGGCATTCGTCGCCGCCACGATTCACGACCGTCGTGTTTCGAGTGTCCCGCAACCGGCGCTCTCTTTCGCCGGCCGAAACCCCTGTTCGGATTCGCAAACGCGGTCCAGTCTAGACGAACGACCAAGGTGCGCAACCCGCTGATTTCGGGTGTGTTGCCGCGTGTTTCCAACGGTTTGCGGGCACCGTCGCCGATGCGATGTTTTCGTTGCCATGTCGCAGGTCCGTCAGACCGGTCCTCCGACGCGAACCGTCGCCGTCCGGATGCTCCGGATATGAGAAACCCGGCGGTGGGGGCCGCCGGGTCGAGAGAGAAGAGAGAAGAAGGGGTTCAGTTATGGGGTTCCTCGGGAACCTCGCCGTCGGCCGTAACCGATGACATGATTCATATAACCGTCCTTCTCTTGGAGAAACGATGCGTCTTCCTCCGAATTCCCTGTGAGAAGTGTGGCGGGTCTGTGCCCGTCGCCGCGATAGTCGTACCGGTATCACCGATGCTTCGCAACGGACACGCAATCGGCACGCCCGCGTGTCCGTTGCGAAGATAACCGGCGTCGAAACTGCACGATCGTCACGCAGCGACGTCGATCGCGCGCCCATTGCGAAGGCATGTCCGTTCCCGACCGCGATCGTCGCCGCATACGACGACGGGGCCCGCGCGCGGCATGCGCATGCGGGCCCCGGATCGTCGGACGGGCGCGGACGGCCCGAAGTGCCGAAGGACTACTTGTCGAGTTCGGCCTTGGCGGCGGCGAGGCGCTTGGCCTCGGCCTCGCGGCGGGCGGCGAGCGCCTCGTCGAAGCGGGCGAGCTCCTCCTCGACGGCCTCCTTCGGGATCTTCGCGAAGATCGGCGTGGGCTTGCTCACCGGGGTGCCCGGCACGATCGCCTCGCGCGCCCACGGGTGGACGGTCTCGCCCAGCTTGTAGTCGCCGGTGATGATCGGGTAGGTGAAGCCCGGCTTGTCGAGGTCCTCGACCTCCTCGATGCGCGGCAGCGGGGAGAACACGCCGGTGCCGCCGAGCGTCTCCCACACCTTCTGCGCGGCGTGGGGCAGGAACGGGGCGAGCAGGTGGTTGGCGTCGGAGACGGCCTGCGCGGCGACGTGCAGGACGGTGGCGAGGCGCGCCGGGTCGTCCTTGATCTTCCACGGTTCGGTCGCGGAGATGTACTTGTTGATGTCGCCGACGAGGCGCATCGCCTCGTTGAGGGCGTTCTTCTGACGGTGGTTCTCGATGAACGAGCCGACCGTGTCGAACGCGGCGGCGGCCTCGTCGAGCAGTGCGCGGTCCTCGTCGGTCATGGCGGTCTCGTCGAGGGCGGGGATCTCGCCGAAGTTCTTGGCGATCAGGTTGGCGACGCGGTTGACGAGGTTGCCCCACGCGGCGGCGAGCTCCTCGTTGTTGTGGCGCACGAACTCGGACCAGGTGAAGTCGGCGTCGGACGTTTCGGGGCCGGCCACGGAGATGTAGTAGCGCACGGCGTCCACGGGGTAGCGGGCGAGGATGTCCTTGACGTAGATGACGATGCCGCGCGACGAGGAGAACTTCTTGCCCTCCATCGTCATGAACTCGGAGGAGACGACCTGCTCGGGCATGTTGAGCGGGCCGAGCCTGCCGGCCTCGCCGCCCTTGCTGCCGGCGCCGTTGTAGCCGAGCATCTCGGACGGCCAGATCTGCGAGTGGAAGGTGATGTTGTCCTTGCCCATGAAGTAGTAGCCGGGCGTGGTCGGGTCGTTCCACCACTTGCGCCACGCCTCCGGGTCGCCGCTGCGGCGCGCCCATTCGATGGACGCCGACAGGTAGCCGATGACCGCGTCGAACCACACGTACAGCTTCTTGTTCGGGTTGTCGATCCAGCCTTCGACCGGCACGGGGATGCCCCAGTCGATGTCGCGGGTGATGGCGCGCGGCTTGACCTCCTTGAACAGGCCCTTGGAGAAGTTGATGACGTTGGTGCGCCAGCCTTCGCGGGTGTCGAGCCAGGCGAGGTTCGCCTCGGCGAGCGCCGGCAGGTCGAGGAAGAAGTGTTCGGTCTCCTCGAAGCGCGGGGTTTCGCCGTTGATCTTGGAGACGGGGTTGATGAGCTCGTCGGGGTCGAGTTCGTTGCCGCAGGCGTCGCACTGGTCGCCGCGCGCGCCGTCGGCGTGGCAGATCGGGCATTCGCCCTCGATGTAGCGGTCGGGCAGGGTGCGGCCGGTGGACGGGCTGATGGCGACCTGCTGGGTGCCCTTGTAGATGTAGCCGTTGTCGAGGCACTGGCGGAACAGCTCCTGCACGACCTGCTCGTGGTTGCCGGTGGTGGTGCGGGTGAACAGGTCGTAGCTCAGGCCCAGGTCGCACAGGTCCTTGGCGATGACGCGGTTGTAGCGGTTGGCGAGCTCCTGTGCGCTCAGACCCTCCTTCTCCGCTTCGACCAGGATCGGGGTGCCGTGCTCGTCGGTGCCGGAGACCATGAGGACGTCGTTGCCCTTCATGCGCTCGTAGCGCGCGTAGACGTCGGAGGGCACGCCGAAGCCGGCGACGTGACCGATATGGCGGGGGCCGTTCGCGTACGGCCATGCAACATTCACCAGAATATGACTCATAACTCTGCATGGTATCCGCGACGCTGGAAGTCCCGGGCGTATGGGAAGGGGGTCGTGGCGCTGTTCACGCCACGACCCCCTTCACCGCCTATGAGCGGGCGTACGGGAGACGCCCATCGGATTCGGCCCGTTCCCGAAAGTCTTCATGCGCGCCGGAAGAGGGAACGGCTAGCAGTGCTTCCACCGACGTCCTCCATCATACGCAGCGCAGCCTCGGATTCCTTAATCGACGACGATACGAGGCCGTCCGATTTCGGGCGGCCTCGGGATTTCGGTTATGCCTTATCGTAGATATGCTTGGCGTCCGAGCGGCTCAGCACATAGGTGAACACGAATCCGGCAAGCACGGATACGGCGATGGTCACGAGGCAGAGGATGAAATTCGTCATGTCTCCGTCCGGGGCGATATAGGTGGGAGAGGTCATCAGACCCGGACCGGCCCATGCGTACTGCTTGAGGTTGACGAGCGAAGCGAACATGGCACCGACCGCGCCGCCGCACACCGATCCCAGGAAGGGACGCCCGAATTTGAGGCAGACGCCGTACAGTGCAGGTTCGGTGATGCCGAGCACCGCGGTGATGCCCGCGGATGCGGACAGCTGGCGCAGTTCGCTTCGGCTGCCGAGGAACCACACGGCGAGGGTGGCGCCGCCGATGGCGGAGTTGGCCGCAAGCGCACCCGGGCAGAAGAGGTTGTCGTAGCCGACGGAGTTCATGTAGTTCATGTTGATCGCATACACGGCCTTATCCATGCCGGTCACGATGCCGATCGGGCAGAACGCGCCCCACAACGCGCTGGCGAGGAACTTGGCGTGCGCCTGCAGCCATTGGAAGACGACGGAGAAACCGGTGCCGGCGACATAGCCGATCGGCCCCAGGACCAACAGCACGACGGGCACGGTGATCAGCATGGTGACCAGCGGCAGCAGGAAGTACTGCATGTTCTTGGGGATGATCCGCTTGAACAGGTGGAACACGACGGCCATGAACGGCACGCCGAGCATGATCGGCAGGAACGTGCCGTTGTACGACACGGTGTACACGGGGATTCCGAAGATATCGAGACCTTCGGCTCCGTTGATGGTCGAGTAGAGCAGCGACATGCCGAGCAGTGCGCCGAGGGCGGGACGAACGCCGAGCTTATCGGCGGCAGACCATCCGAGCGCGATGGGCATGAAGTAGAAGCCCGCGTTCGCGACACCGTTGAAGACCTCGACGACGCCGCTGTCCGCGTCGAGTCCGAGGAAGGTGGTGCAGATGGTGAGGAATGCCATGATCATGCCGCAGCACATGTAGATCGGGATGACCGGTCCGACGGTGCCGCCGAGGAAATCCATGACCTTACGCCCGTATCCGCTCAGCGTATCGACAAGCGATGCGGAGGAGCCGCGAGGCTTTGCCTTCCCGACTCCGACGGCGGAGGCTTCCTTGTCCTCCGATGCACCCGTCCGCTCCGAGAACTCCGCGGATTCAGCCGGCTCCGGGGCATCATCCGCGGAGTACCCCGTGATGGCGAGGAATTCGCCGTAGATGTTCTCGATGTCGGTGCCCACGACGATCTGGACCTCGCCACCGCCTATGTCACGGATGCCATAGACGCCGTCGACCGTTTCAAGGCCTTCGAGGTCCATCTTCGCTTCATCGTGGACCTGCATGCGCAGTCTGGTCGCGCAATGGGTGGCATGTTTGATGTTGCCGATCCCACCCAGATGACGCACAACGCCGTTCACCAGCGACTCGTACTCCATGAGTGCCCTCTTTTCTGTCGTATGCCCTTGGCGCGGAGTGCTTCTTCACACCCCACAATATGTAGTTTTGCTTCATAAAGCAGCATATCACACTATTCGCAGTTTTGCTACACCATTGGAAACGATGGCGAAAACACCGCCAAACGGTCCTTTTCGCAAGAGATTTACCAAACTGCAATATCAACCTAACGCCGAAAAGTACAACTACAAATCGCAAACTGGGCACTTCATGGAGTTATACTATTCATCACCGCCCAACAGAAAGGCCCATCGTGATCATCGCCGACATCAAAAGAACCTATCCGGACATGCATGGCGCGGAACGCCGCGTAGCCGACTTCATCCTCGCCCACCCCAAGCGGGTCACACAGATGAGCATGGCCGAGCTGTCTGCCGAAACCGAAACCAGCGACGCCACCGTCATGCGCGTATGCCGACGCATCAACCAGTCCGGCTTTTATCAGCTCAAGATCAACCTGGCGACCCAGACCGCGGATCTGAGCATCGCCGAGGCGTCGGGAGGCGCCGACGGAGCCCCCGAGGACGTGGTCACACTGGTGGACACCATCGCCGCCAACGTCTCCCAGCTCTCCAAGGACATCACGATGGAGCAGATTTCGGACTGCGTCGAACTGCTGGCCGGGGCGAACACGGTGTTCACCTTCGGATGGGGCAACATGGCCGCCGTCGCGGACGATTTCGCCCATCGGCTGCTCTGCTACGGCATCGACACCTTCACCAGCGCCAGCATGGAGTATCTGATGCGCAGGCTCATCCTCGCCGACGAGCATGACGTGATCGTCGTCTTCAGCCGATCCGGGGAATCCATCTACACCATCGAATGCTGTCGGATCGCCCGCCGGAACGGCGTCAAGGTCATCGCCGTCACCGGCGACGACCGGTCGACGACCGCACGGCTCGCCAATGTCGTCATCAAGACGCGCCCCGTCAGCGACGTTATCGACTGCGGATGGGGCAGCGCGTCGCATGTCTACGAACTGGTGGCCGCCGACATCCTGCTGTACTTCCTGCGCGACCGTTGTCCGGTGCACGACATGGATACGAGAAGCGAAGCCGTGCTCAGCCAGTTCAAGAACTGAGCACGACCCGAAGGCGGCGCCTATTCGAGGTTGCTGTGCCTCCGGAACATCGCCTCGCCGGTGACGCTGCGCTCCATCATGGCGAGCACCATGGCATCGCCGATCAGCAGGATGGACTGCTCGAACAGCGATGCCATCGGCTGGATGGAGGCGAATTCGCTGTCCGACTGGCGCTTGCTCGGCGCCTCGATCACGATCTCGGCATCCGCGATCTGCCCAAGGGGGGAATCCTTAGTGGCGGTGAAGAGCAGGACCTTGCCGCCGAATCCTTTGGCCTTGGTCGCCGTATCGACGAACTGCTTGGTGGCGCCCGACCCCGAGCAGATGATGAGCAGATCGTCCGGCCCGAAATTGGGGGTGTTCGTCTCGCCGAGCACATAGACCTCGCGACCCATGTGCATCAGCCGCATCACCAGCGACCGGCCGGCGAAACCTGCGCGGCCAAGCGCGTGAAGGAAGATCTTGTCGGCGTCGCCGATGAGCGCGATGGCGCGCTCCACGGCGGCCTCATCCACCGCACCGAGCGTACGTTCCAATTCCCCGAGGATGATGCGAGTGCCGTCTTTGAAGCTCATCATTGATCCTTTCCGACCGCCGTATCGTATAGACACTACAATACGGAGTTTTGCTTTTTCAAATAGCATTCAACACTTTATGCAGTTTTCCGATATTGCGACAGCACCGCAGTTTCGCCTTCATGAAATCTACACAAATCACCATCAAATCACTGCCAATCAGCGAAATACCACGTCAACAGGCCGCCAACACACCACCGTGACGCTCACCAATCACCGCCGTCAATCAACAACGTAATTCACTTTATGGAGTTTTACTACAATACGCTATGTTAGATTCTCGTTCAGAAACGACGTCGTCGACCTCAGCCCATTCCGCCGAAATCCCGGCCGGCGTCGTGCCGCCCGCGCGAAGTAGCCGGGATGCGGGATACTGGGACGCATGGTGAACGATATGGATACGAACGATACGAATGACATGACCATGCCCGCCGGCGGCTCCGACGTCCGTCCCGCCGACGATTCCGCGGACGCCGTCTCCCCCGCCCGCCGTCCGGTCGCGGTGCCGCGCGGCACGGTCGTGCTCGCGGCGACGCCGATCGGCAATGCGGGTGACGCGTCGGACCGGCTCAAGGCGCTGCTGGAGGCCGCGGACATCGTCGCGGCGGAGGATACGCGGCGGCTGTTCGACCTGGCGAACCGGCTGGGTGTGCGCGTCGGCGGGCAGGTCGTCGCCTATCACGACCACAACGAGCGCGGCAGGGCGGACGGGCTGCTCGACCGGGTCGAGACGGGCGCGACGGTGCTGGTCGTCTCCGACGCCGGCATGCCGACGATCAACGATCCGGGTCTGGCGATCGTGCGCCGCGCGATCGAACGCGGCCTGCCGGTGACGTGCGCGCCGGGACCGTCGGCGGTGCTGGACGCGCTCGCCCTGTCGGGCCTGCCGACCGACCGCTTCTGCTATGAGGGGTTCCTGCCTCGCCGGCATGCCGAGCGCGTGCAGCATCTGCGCGCCCTGCAGGCGGAGCGGCGCACGATGGTGTTCTACGAGACGCCGCATCGCATCGCCGACGCGATGGACGACCTGCTGGAGGCGTTCGGCCCGGACCGTCCGATGGCGCTGTGCCGCGAGCTGACGAAGGAGTACGAGGAGATCCGCCGCGGTCCGGTCGCGCGGATCCGTCAGGGTGTGATCGACGATGCGCCGCGCGGCGAGATCGTGCTGGTCGTCGGCGGCGCGTCCGACGAGGAGGCCGCGGCGGCCACGCCGACCGTGCTGGACGTCGACGCGCTCGCCCGGCTCGCCGTGGCGCGCGCCGACGAGGCGGGCATGCGCATCAAGGATGCGATCGCGCAGGTCGTGCAGGAGCATCCGCTGCCGGACGGCTCCCTGCCCAACCGCAAGCAGGTGTACACGGCCGTCCTCGCGATGAAGGGCTGAGTTGCGGCGGGCGGCGGATCGCTGCCGCCCGTCCGGATCTCGCCGCCGTCGCCGCCGCGCCGCTAGTCGAGCAGCCAGTCGACGAGGTTGCGTTGCAGGATGCCGGCGTGGTTGCCGTTGCCGATGCGGTCCATCGTCAGCAGCGTCTTGGGATGGTTGTCGTCGATGCGGTGCAGCGGCCGCAGCTCGCGTTCCAGCGTCCGCTCGTCCAGGACGCTCATCGACACCTGGTAGTAGTGGTCGCCGTCGGCGTCGGACGCGTAGAAGTCGATCTCGGTCGAGTCGACCTTGCCGATGCGCACCGTACGGTGGCGGCGCAGCAGTTCGAGGTAGACGACGTTCTCGATGCGATGGCCGATGTCGCCGCCGGACTTGCCGAGGAACCAGAACCGGAAGCCGGGGTCGCCCAGATAGTATTTCTCGAGCGTGCGCAGGTACGCCTTGCCTTTGATGTCGTAGCGGTCGGCGCGGAACAGCAGGTAGTTCTCGAGCATCGCCGCGATGTAGTCGCGTACGGTGTTGGGCGAGATGCCGCGCCGGGACTGCTGCATCGCGCCGGCGATGCCGGTGGCCGACGTGACGTTGCCGACGTTGTCGGCGAGGAACGCGGCGACCTCGTTGAACGCGGTCATGTCGATCTTGGGATGCCGTCGGGCGACGTCCTTGACGAGGATCGTGTTGAACACGCCGCCCAGATAGTCGGCGATGTCCTGCTCGTCGTCGAGCACGGCGGCGTACGGCAGGCCGCCGTAGGTCAGGTATCGTTCGAACGAGCGGTCGGCGGATTCGTCGGCGGGCCGGGCGGACCGGTATTCGCGGAACGACAGCGGCAGCATGCGCAGCTCCACGTACCGTCCGGTCAGGCGCGTCGCCAGTTCCCCGGACAGCATGTCGGCGTTGGAGCCGGTGATGTACAGGTCGACGTCGTCGCGCACGTACAGTCCGTCCACGGCGCGCTCGAAGTCGGCGACGTGCTGGATCTCGTCGAGGAACACGTAGTTGCGTCCCGGTGCGAGCCTGGCGACGATGTGGTCGTAGAGCGGCTTGGCCTCCAGCGGGTATTCCTCGTCCAGGCTTTCGAAGTTGATGGCGACGATGTGGCGCTCGTCCACGCCCTGTTCGAGGAGGCGGGTGCGGAACATGTCGAGCATGCGGGACTTGCCGCAGCGCCGCAGTCCCGTCACCACTTTGATGACGTCCCGGTCCTTCCACCGTTCCAGCCAACGCATGTATTGCGGACGCTCGATCACGGGTTCCTCCCATTGCTGAGGTTCGTTGCTCATCGTCGCCTCCATGTTATGTCAGTTGATTGATGATGGTGATTGAAAATCCGAAGTTTCGTCAGTTGACTGACGAAACTTCGGTTATTGGGAGGATTTCGTCAGTCAGTTGACGGATATCGTCAGGATTCGACCGAGTCGAGCAGGATGGTGAGCGCCTCGCGCACGCCCGGGCCGCCGGCCTGTGCGACGTATTCGAGCAGCGCCGCGTCGGCGGACGGGTTCGCCGGCAGCCATCGGCGCAGCTCCGGCGCGTAGCGGGCGATATGCCACAGGATCTGCGGGTCGGTGTCGGGATCGCAGGCGACGAGCGGCGTCAGCAGGATCGGCGGCCGCGGCGGAGCGCCCGGCATGCCGGACGAATCGTCCGCGAATCCCCCATCGCGACGACCCGGCGCCCCATCCGGCGACGATGCGCCGATGGCCGTCGCGCCGCCGATCGACGCCAGCCGCGGCCGGACCGCGACGTCGTCGAGCCGGCTATGCCGTCGTCTTCGCCGTGCCATGTCGACTCCTTGCCCTCCGCCCCTCCCGACCGCACGCGAAGGCGAAAACGTACTTGGGAAATACCCGATTGCCATCCGTCCCCGTCCGGCCGCACGGCCGCTACAACCGGTTGAGGCTGCGGAACATGTCGCGGGCCGCGGCGGAGCGCGGCCAGAACGGGTTGTCGTTGAGGATGGCCAGGCAGTCGTCGGGCGTGACGCGGTAGCGGTTCATCAGGTCGCCGATGAGCTCGTCGATGCGCTCGTCGCGGTCCTCCTTCTCCGGCAGCATCGCCAGGTCGCACACGGTCCGCACCGGCGTCGTGGCACGGATCTCGCCCACGGCGGTCATCTGGTCGGGCGGGCATTTGCGGTTGAAGACGCGGATATGACGGTCGTGGACCGGCATGCGGTAGTGGGAGCGGGAGATGACGTCGACGACCTGCGGGAAGTCGCCGCCCATCCACAGCCAGGCGGCGCTGCGCGCGCAGACCGTGGTGTTGCGCGGCGCGACGCCGGCCATGATCGTCGAACGGCCGTACAGGGTGTCGGCGCGTTCGCACCGGTAGCCGTTGGCGTTGTCGAGACGCCGGATGGCGCCGTATCCGGACAGGGCGCCGAGGCTGAGCGGACCGGGCAGCTCACGGTCGCCCAGCACGGGCCGTGCGGCGTGCTGCACCGCGGCGGCGCGATAGCGGGACGGGGCGGTGCGTTCGCCGGACCATTGCAGCGACGGCGGTCCGGACGCGGGCATGGGCCGCCCGGGACGTTGGTGGTTCTCAATCATGGCCCCGACCCTACTGCGCCCGTCGGCGGCTGCGCCACCGGCCGTCGTCGGATTGTGGATATGTGGACAACCGCATTGTGGATAACCCCCGTCGGCGCCATCCGACTCGCCCGGCCGCCGCCCTTATTTATAACTCTATAAATAACGTGCTATCATGGTTGGCGAGCAAGCAACGAAGCAGCAGAGAAAGGAAACCGACGATGCATTACGGCCATTTCGACGATGCAGCCCGCGAATACGTCATCGACACCCCCGCCACGCCCCTGCCGTGGATCAACTACCTGGGCAACGAGGACTTCTTCTCGTTGATCTCCAACACCGGCGGCGGCTACTCCTTCTACAAGGACGCCAAGCTGCGCCGCATCACCCGCTACCGCTACAACAACGTGCCCGCCGACACCGGCGCCCGCAACTACTACGTCACCGTGATGAACGGCTCCGGCGACGACGCCAAGCCCGTCGAGACCTTCTCCCCCACCTTCCTGCCCGCCAAGACCCCGCTCGACTCCTACACCTGCCGCCACGGCATCGGCTACACCGTGTTCGAGGCGACCAAGGCCGGCATCCGCACCAACCTGACCGCGTTCGTCCCGCTGCACACCGCGGCCGAGATCAACCGCCTCGACATCACCAACATCAACGGCGCCCCCAAGACCGTCGACGTGACCGGCTGTGTCGAATGGTGCCTGTGGAACGCGGTCGACGACTCCAGCAACTTCCAGCGCAACCTGTCCACCGGCGAGGTGGAGGTCGAGCGCGGCGACGAGTCCACCCTCCTCTACCACAAGACCGAGTTCAAGGAGCGCCGCAACCACTACGCGTTCTACGGCGTCAACGCGCCCACCGTCGGCTTCGACACGAGCCGCGACGAGTTCCTCGGCAAGTTCAACGGCTGGGACACTCCGCAGGTCATCGCCGAAGGCCACGCCCACGACTCCGTCGCCCACGGCTGGTACCCGATCGCCGCGAACCGCGTGCGCATCACCCTCGACCCGGGCGAGACCCGCACGCTCGTCTTCACGCTCGGCTACATCGAGGTCGCCGACGACGCCAAGTGGGAGGACCCGACCGACCCGGCCAAGGTCGGCATCATCAACAAGGAGCCGGCCCACGAGCTGTTCGCCCGCTTCGACTCCGCCGCCAAGGCCGACGCCGCCCTCGCCGAGCTCAAGGACTACTGGACCGGCCTGCTGAGCACCTACAGCGTCGAATCCGGCGACGACCGCCTCGACCGCATGGTCAACATCTGGCACCAGTACCAGTGCATGGTCACGTTCAACATGTCCCGCTCCGCCTCCTACTACGAGTCCGGCATGGGCCGCGGCATGGGCTTCCGCGACTCCAACCAGGACCTGCTGGGCTTCGTGCACCTCGTGCCGGAGCGCGCCCGCGAGCGCATCATCGACATCGCCTCCACCCAGATGGAGGACGGCTCCGCGTGGCACCAGTACCAGCCGCTCACCAAGAAGGGCAACGCCGACATCGGCGGCGGCTTCAACGACGACCCGCTGTGGCTGATCGCCGGCGTCAACGCCTACCTGGCCGAGACCGGCGACGCGGGCATCCTGTCCGAGCCGGTGCCGTTCAACAACGTCGAAGGCTCCGAGAAGCCGCTGCTCGAGCACCTGCGCCGCTCCGCGAACTTCACGATGACGCACCTCGGCCCGCACAGGCTGCCGCTCATCGGCCGCGCCGACTGGAACGACTGCCTCAACCTCAACTGCTTCTCGTCGACCCCGGGCGAGAGCTTCCAGACGGTCGAGAACAACGACACCGGCATCGCCGAATCCGTGTTCATCGGCGGCATGTTCGTGCTGTACGGCGGCCAGTACGCCGACATCCTCGAGCACTACGGCACCACGGTCGGCATGAGCGAGAACGAGGCGCAGGCCGAGGCCGCCGCCGTGCGCGAGGCCGTCGCCGCGATGGACGAGGCCGTGCGCACCGCCGGCTGGGACGGCGAATGGTTCGTGCGCGCCTACGACGCGTATTCGCGTCCGATCGGTTCCCACACCGACACCGAGGGCCAGATCTTCATCGAGCCGCAGGGCATGTGCGTGATGGCCGGCATCGGCCTCGAGGACGGCAAGGCGCAGGCCGCGCTGGCGTCCGTGCGCGACCGCCTGACCTGCGAGTGGGGCACCGCGATCCTGGCGCCCGCGTACTCGACGTACCGCATCGAGCTGGGCGAGATCTCCACGTATCCGCGCGGATACAAGGAGAACGGCGGCATCTTCTGCCACAACAACCCGTGGATCTCGATCGCCAACGCCGTCGCCGGCAACGACGAGGAGGCGTTCGCCGTGTACCGCCGCAACTGCCCGGCGTGGCTGGAGGACAAGTCGGAGATCCGCAAGGTGGAGCCGTACGTGTACTGCCAGATGGTCGCCGGCCCGGAGTCGGCGCTGCCGGGCGAGGGCAAGAACTCGTGGCTGACCGGCACCGCCGCATGGACGTTCGTCGACGTGTCGCAGTATCTGCTGGGCGTCCGTCCGACGCTCGACGGTCTGCTGATCGAGCCGCATCTGCCGGCCGAGTACAACGACCTGACCGTCACCCGCGTCTACCGCGGCGTCACCTACCGCATCGCGATGCACCGCACCGGCGAGCGCACGCTGACGGTGGACGGCGCCCCGGTCGCCGGCAACGTCGTGCCGGTGCCGGCCGACGGCGTCGAGACCGTCGACGTAGCCGTCACCTTCTGACGGCCGTCGCCGTCGCGGCGCCCGCAGCGTCGCAATCCGTACCGAATCCACCGACCATGTACGGATTGCGACGCGGGACGGCCGTCCAGCGTCGTAATCCGTAAGGAATCGGCCGACCGTATGCAGGTTACGACGCAAATCGGCCGGACAGCGTCGTAATCCGTATGAATTCAGCCAATCGTGTGCGGATTGCGACGCAAGACGGCAGTCCAGCGTCGTAATCTGCATACGACGGGCAGTCCGTATGCGGATTGCGACGCGGACGTGGCGGCGGCGCGGCGTCACCCGCCCGAGACGGACCAATCGAACACGAAAAGGATCGCTTATGCAGTACATCGAACGTACGATCAGAGGCATCGACGGCAGCGAGGCGCGCTTCGTCGGCTACGTCATCGACAATTCGCCCGAGGTCGACATGGAGCGTCGCCGACCGGCCGTGCTGGTCATTCCGGGCGGCGGCTACGAGATGACGTCCGACCGCGAGGCCGAGCCGATCGCGCTCAGGTTCGTCGCCGAAGGCCACCACGCGTTCGTCCTGCGCTACTCGGTCAAGCCGAGCGTCTACCCGACCGCCCTGTGCGAGGCGGCCGAGGCGATGCGCATGATCCGCACGCACGCCGACGAATGGCACGTCGACCCCGATCGCATCGCCGTCATCGGCTTCTCCGCCGGCGGCCATCTGGCGGCCAACCTCGCCACGACGGCCGGCGACGACGACCTGGCCGCGCACGGCTACGACGCCGACGCGGTGCGTCCGGACGCGCTGATGCTCGCCTACCCGGTCGTCACGTCCGGCCCGCTCGCCCACCGCGGCAGCTTCGACGCGCTGCTCGCCGACGGCCGCAGCGACGACCCGACGTGGCTGGAGAAGCTGTCGATCGAGAAGCACATCGACGCGAAGACGCCGCCGGTGTTCGTCTGGCATACGATGCCCGACGACTGCGTGCCGGTCGAGAACACGCTGATGCTCGTCGCCGCGTGCAAGGCCGCCGGCGTGAGCGTCGAGGCGCACCTGTACCCCGAAGGGGGACACGGACTGGCGCTGGGCACGCTGGAGACCGCGTGGGAGGCGAACCCGGCGTGCGTGTTCGAGGCGGTCCAGTCGTGGCCGGACCTCGCGGCGCGCTGGCTGCGCCGCACGTTCGCCTGACGCCATGCGTGCGCCCCGCCGGTCCGGCGTGACGGGACCCGATCCCGGCGTAACGGACGGCGGGGCGCATCCCCATCGGCGATGTATCATGCTTACCGGCGGCACCGTGCTGCCGGCGCACATCGGCATGACCGACCGCGCCGACGGCGGCGACGCCGCACGAAGGCGGCATCATCCGGTCCGCCGACATCCAAGGAGGGAACAATGACGCTCGCGGCATGGGAACGCTTTCTCGACGACCAGGACAGCTGGCCGGCGGCGTCGCGCGCCACCGAACAGACCACCGCGCGCGACACGACCTCGGCCACCACGTTCGTCAAACGCAAGCGCATGAGCCCCGAGGAGCGGCACCTGCAGATCATGCAGGCGGCCGTCAAGGTCCTCGCCGTCAAGGGATTCTGGGGCATGTCGCTGCAGGACATCGCCGACGAGATCGGCATCACCGAGGCGGCGCTCTACCATTACATCAACTCGAAGAACGACCTGCTGTACGCCGTCCTCTCCGAAGGCTACGACACCCCCGACGCCGACGAGTACAACGCCTCCACCGCGCTCGTCACCGACACGGACGGACACCGCGTCTACTATTTCCCGCGCTACTGCCTCAACATCGTGCTCTACAACCTGCAGCGCCCCGAAATGGTGCAGCTGTTCTCGATGCTCAACGGCGAGGCGCTCAACCCCGAGCATCCCGCCCACGACTTCTTCATCGGCCGTCATCTGCGCAACTGGGAGCAGGTCGGCTCGATGGACTGGGTGCTGCCCGAAGGCTACGACGAGGAACGCTTCTACCACCTGTACACGCTCGCGATGAGCGCGATGGACGGGCTGCAGTACCGCTGGCTCGCCGACCATTCCGTCAACCTGCTCGAGGAGTGGCTCGCGTTCTGCGACGAGATGTTCCCCGAAGCCCAGTGGGCCGGATTCCGCGATCCGTCGGAGTACGATCCGTCCGCCGTCCCCTGCCTCAGGCCGCTGACGCTGCAGGCGCGCGAATCGGCGTAGCCGACCGCCCGCTACGACGCCCGCTGCGCCGTCACGAACGCGTAGTACGCGCCCAGCAGGCCGGCGTTCGCCGTATGACGGCAGCGTTTGACCGGCGTGCGGAAGTACTTCCACTCGGGGTGCGCTTCGAGCAGGTTCTGGATCAGCGGCAGGAACGCGAGCTCCTGGCCGAGCGTGCCACCCACCAGAATGCATTCGGGGTCCACGGTCGCGATCACGTTGAAGATGCACGCGGCCACGTACCGCCCCCACTCCTCGACCACGCCGCGCACGCCCGGATCCTCCAGCCGGCGCAGCAGGCTCGACGGGACGACCGTTTCGGCGGCCACGCCGAACTCCTCCGCATAGCGGGCCGACAGGGATTCGGTGGAGATGTACTCGTGGAGCGTCCGGCAGCCGGCCGCCTCGTAGTTGGTGATCATCATGCCGATCTCGCCGGCGCGCCATTCGCGGCCGTGGCGGATGCGGCCGTCGAGGAACAGCGAGCCGCCCACGCCGGTGTCGGTGACGGTGATGAGCGCGAAATCGTCGATCTTCTGCGCGTTGCCGGCGTACCGTTCGGCGAGCGCCGCGCAGTTGGCGTCGTTCTCCATGCGGATCGGCACGTCGAAGCGCAGTCGCGAGGCGATCTCATCGGCGACCGGCTGGCGATACAGCGCCTTGATCGGACCGCCGGTGACGGCCGTGTTCCGTCTGACGTCGACGAAGCCGGGCATCGAGATCGCGATGCCGTCGTAGGGAGTGCGCGCGTATGCCTGTTCGGCGATGCGCGCGACCGCGTCGTAGAACGCCTCGGCGCTGTCCACCGGGGTCGAGATCGCGGCCGTCTGCCGCAATGTTCCGTTCGTCGCCAACGCGTATCGGGTGAAGTTGTAGCCCACGTCGAGCGTGAACACGGTTGCTCCCGTTTGGCCGTTCCCCGATTCCGAGGCCGGCCCGTCCGGCCGTCCGGTGTGCTGCCCAACCACCATGTCGTAGCTCCCATCGATCGTTCATGTGTCCGGCGGGCGTCGCCGGCCCGGCCCTCCACAGCCCGTCCGCGACGTCGTCGCCGTGCGGCGTTCCGCGCGACCCCTCACCGCCGAAGCGCGTCATCCGCCACGGGGTTCAGTATATCGCGACGAAGACGCTGTCAATGGTCCGATAGATAGGATCCGGCCGGCCCTCTTCGGGTCGGCCGGATCAGTCGAATCCGTCGGATCATTCGGTTCGGTCGGTTCAGTCGGCGGCCTCGCACACGACGACCTGGTACGGGGCCAGGTCGGCCGTGTCGCCGAGTTCGCCGCCGCCGAGCAGGTCGGCGCGGCCGTGCAGGCAGGCAGGCAGTGCGACGTGCTGCGCGTCGTCGGTCATGTTGAGCACGATCGCGAACGTGCGGCCGTCGTCGGCGTGGCGGAACGCGATCTCGACGCCGTCGGGCGTGGCGATCGGCGTGAGCCCGGCGTCGGCGATCAGCGGTTCGGCGAACGCGTCCATGCCGGCCTCGTCGAGCGGCGTGCCCACGTAGTAGACGCGGCCGTCGCCGCGCTCGTTGACGGTCAGTGCGGGCGTGCCGGCGTAGAATCCGTCGCCGCCGTACGTAGCGAGCGCCCGCGCGCCCTCCAGATGCATGATGCTGGCGACGACCTCGCCGGCCGCGGCGGCGCCGTCGGCCTCGGCACCGTCGAAGACGACGGGGATCGTCTCGCCGGGGGCAAGCGCGTCGATCTCCTCGGCCCACACGCCGGCCATCTCGCGGAACGGTCCGGGGTAGCCGCCGGGGACGACCAGATCGTGCTCGTCGTGGATGCCGGCCATGTAGCCGGTGACGAAGCGGCCGCCGCCGCGCACATACGCGTCGACCGCGTCGGCGACGCCCGGCTTGACGACGATCATCGCCGGCGCGACGACGACCGCGTACTTGGCGAGCTCGTCGGCGCCCGTCGTGCTGGCGATCACGTCGACGGCGATGTTGCGCTTGTTGAACGCGCGGTAGAAGCGGTGCACCTCCTCCGGGTAGGCGAATCCGGCGGTGGGACCGACGCAGCCTTCGAGCGACCAGTAGCTGTCCCAGTCGAACATGACGGCGACTCGGGCGCGCACCTCGGAGCCCATGAGCGCCGGCGCGGCCTTCGCGAGGTTCTCCCCCAGCGCGGCGGTCTCACGGAACACGCGCGACCGCTCGGTGCCGTCATGGGCGATGACGGCGCCATGGAAGCGTTCGCAGCCGCCGATGGACTGGCGCATCTGGAAGAACTGCACGGTGTCGGCGCCGTGGGCGACGGCCTGCCAGCTGAGCGCGGCGACCTCGCCGGGGCGCTTGACCTTGCAGAACGGGAACCAGTTCTGCTGGTTGGGGGTCTGTTCCATGAGCATGAACGGCTTGCCGCCGCCCACGCCGCGCATGAGGTCGTGGTTGAGGGCGACGCGGCTGGACGGCATGCCCATGCCCGGGTAGTTGTCCCAGCTGACGACGTCCATCTCGCGGCCCCACGCGAAGTAGTCGAGGTCCTTGAACGTGCCCATCAGGTTCGTGGTGATCGGCGTGGCCGCGTCGTGCTCGCGCACGGCGTCGCGCTCGTTGACGAAGCAGGCGAGCTGCGAGTCGTTCTGGAAGCGGCGGTAGTCCATCATGAGGCCGGAGATGACGCTCTTCTTGAGGTCCCAGTCGCTGCCGATGCCATCGCCCATCTCGACCGGCGGCACCACGTCGGCCCAGTCGACGATCGTGTGGCTCCAGAAGTTCGCGCACCACGCGCGGTTGAGCGCCTCGACGGTGCCGTACTTGGCGCGCAGCCACTCGCGGAACGCTTCGGCGCACGTCTCGCAGTAGCACAAGCCGCCGCCACCGCCGTACTCGTTGCCGATGTGCCAGGCCTTGAGACCGGGCGTGCCGGCGTAGCGTTCGGCGATGCGGCCGGCGAGTTCGCGCGACAGACGGCGGAAGACGGCCGAGTTGGGACAGAAGTTGTGGCGTCCGCCGAACACGCGGCGGCGTCCGTCGAACGTGGTGCGGATCGTCTCGGGGTGGGTGCGCACGAGCCATGCGGGCAGGGCGGCGGTGCCGGTGGCGAGCACGATGTTGAAATCGTGCTTCACCAGCAGGTTCACGATGTTGTCGAGCGTGGTGAAGTCGTAGGTGGTGTCGTCGCGCTGGAGCAGCGTCCACGAGAACACGTTGATCGTGGCCTCGTTGATGTGCGCGTGCTCGAGCATCTCGATGTCATGCTCCCAGGTCTCCTCGGGCCACTGTTCGGGGTTCCAGTCGCCTCCGAACAGGAACGTGTCGAACATGGGTTGCGTCATGCGGGTCTCCTTCGTCGTTGTCGTCGTTGGGTGGGATTCGGGTCGTATGATGGCCGCCGGTCAGACGTCGTAGCGTGCTCCGGCGTAGACGACGGTGCCGTCGCCGTGCGCGTACACGCCCATCAGGATGCCGGTGAAGCCGCCGGCGTGCACGAAGCTCAGCACCTTGCCGGGCGCGAATCCCAGGTCGACGCCGTCGGCCTCGAAGCGGTAGCCGGATTCGTCCCCGCGCACGGCCAGTCGGATCGGCTTGCCGGCGGGTACGTCGGCCGTGCCGACGACGGCGGTCAGGCCGGCGTCGTGCACGCGCGCCTCGACGTGCACCGTGTCGGCGGCCTCGTCGGCGGCGGCGACGGCGATCTCCAGCCAGTGCTCCGCGTTCGCGTACACGGCGACGCCGGTCTCGCCGGAGCGCAGCGCACGCGCGTCGACGAGCGTCGCGCCGAACGTGCAGCGGAAGTCGGTCTGCCGTGTGCCGACCATCGACGGACCATGCTCGAGTGCGAAATCCTGCGTCGTGGCGCGGATGGTGACGGTCGCGCCGTTGTGGTCGGCGAGCGTGCCGTCCGCGTGCGGGATCGGCTGTCCGTCGACGGCGAAGCGGCCGTCGGCGTCGATCGACGGCGTGATCCACGCGACGTCGGATTCGAGCGATTCGCCGCAGCCGTTGAGCGCGCAGTCGTACGACTGGTCGGCGATCGCCGGCCAGCCGTCCTTCCAGTCGAACCAGACGGCGTACGGTTCGCGGCCGAGCCAGCCCTGCGCCGGGTAGGCGTCGTTGTTGCGCGTGCCGTGGAACACCATGAGCGTGCGGTCGGCGTCGAAGTGCGCGCAGTCGCAGTGGCCGATCGCCTGCAGCGTCAGATGCGTGGAACGGTTGGTGATGACCGGGTTGCCCGGGTACATCTCATACGGACCGAACGGGTCGTCGGCGCGCGCGATGTTCTCCATATGACCGGATTCGGTGCCGCCCTCGGCCCACATCAGATAGTAGCGGCCGTCGCGCTTGTACAGGTGCGGGCCCTCCGGATTCGACCCGGTGATGCCGCCGCAGATGCGCCGGCGCTTCGTGAGCACCGTGCCGGTCGCCACGTCGATCTTCGACAGGTAGATGCCGGCCGGCTCGCGCTCGCCGTTCTCGTCCGGCTCGCCGCCCTCGTTGCCGCAGATGTACACCGTGCCGTCGTCGTCGAAGAACAGGCTCGGGTCGATGCCGGGCCATCCCTCGACCCAGATCGGGTCGGACCAGCCGTCGTGCGGGTCGGCGGACGTCAGGATCATGTTGCCCTTGTTGACGTTCGTGACGATCAGATAGTACAGGCCGCCGTGCCAGCGCAGCGTCGGCGCGTAGATGCCCTGGTTGTTGCCCATCGTCTCGTACGGGAACTGGGACGGGCGGTTCATCGCGTCGCCGATCTTATGCCAGTGCATGCCGTCCTCGGATTCGAGGACCGGCATGCCGGGAAAGTATTCGAACGAGCTGTTGACCATGTAGTAGCCGCCTTCGGGGCGCTCGCAGATGGTCGGGTCGGGGTGGAAGCCGGACGCGATGCGCCGCGCCGGCATGCAGTTGAACAGGGTCATATGGTGGGCTCTTTTCGGTGTCGTCGCCTCGGTGGTGCGGGGACGGGGTGATGCGGGGTGATGCGGGGTGATGCGGGCCAATACGAGGCCGGCTCCCCTCGATCGGCGATCGGGGGGAGCCGGCTGCAGGGTCACGGTCAGGCGTTCAGCGGATCGGCGCCCGGGCGGACCAGGACGGGCAGGGTGTGGTAGTCGTACTGCTCGACGTACCAGCGGCCCGGCTCGTAGGTCCTGCCGGTGAGCAGGTTGGCCCACGCCTCGCCGGCATGGTCGCCGCCGGCGTCCGGCACGTAGAAGCGGGCGGTGCCGTCCTCGGAGAACACCGGGGCCACGAGCAGGTCGTCGCCCAGCATGTACTGGGTGTCGATGTCCTCGCAGGCCGGGTCGTCCGGGAATTCGAGCACCATCGCGCGCATCATCGGCACGCCGGTCTCGTGGGTGACGTGCATCTGCTGGACCAGGTACGGCTTGAGGCGCAGCTTGAGCTCGGTGAACTCGCGGGACACCTCGACCGCCTCGTCGCCGTACAGCCACGGCACCTTGTACTCGGTGGAGCCGTGGTAGCGGGAGTGGGACGACAGCAGGCCGAACTGGGTCCAGCGCTTGAACAGGTCCGGGGTCGGCTTGTCCTCGAAGCCGGCGATGTCGTGGCTCCAGTAGCCGAAGCCGGACATGCCGAAGCTCAGGCCGGCGCGCAGGGATTCGGCCATCGACGGGTAGTTGGACGAGCAGTCGCCGCCCCAGTGGACCGGGAACTGCTGGCCGCCGACGGTGGCGGAGCGGGCGAACAGGATCGCCTCGTCCTCGCCCTTGGTCTCGACGAGCACGTCGTACACGGCCTTGTTGTACAGGTACGTGTAGTAGTTGTGCATGAGCTCCGGATCGGAGCCGTCGTAGTACTGGACGCCCTCGGTGGGGATGCGCTCGCCGAAGTCGGTCTTGAAGCAGTCGACGCCCTGCTCGACGAGGTGGCGCAGCTTGTCCTGGTACCACTTGGTCGCCTCGGGGTTGGTGAAGTCGACGATGGCCATGCCGGCCTGCCACTTGTCCCACTGCCAGACGTCGCCGTCGGTGGTCTTGATGAAGTAGCCCTTCTTCGCGCCCTCCTCGAACAGTGGGGACTTCTGGCCGATGTAGCTGTTGATCCACACGCACACCTTGAGGCCGCGGTCATGCAGCTTCTTGAGCAGGCCTTCCGGATCCGGGAACTTGTCGGCGTCCCACTCGAAGTTGCACCATTCGAGCTCCTTCATCCAACGGCAGTCGAAGTGGAACACGGACAGCGGGATGTTGCGCTCGGCCATGCCGTCGACGAACTCCATGACGGTGTTCTCGTCGTAGTCGGTGGTGAAGGAGGTGCTCAGCCACAGGCCGTAGCTCCAGTCCGGCACCAGCGGCGGCCTGCCGGTCATGTCGGTGTAGGCGCCCAGGATCGACTTGAGGTCCTTGCCGCCGATGACGGAGTAGGTCATCTCCTCGCCCGGCACGGAGAACTGCACGCGGGACACCTTCTCGGAGCCGACCTCGAAGCCGACCTTGCCCGGGTTGTTGACGAACAGGCCGTAGCCCTTGTTGGACAGGTAGAACGGGATGTTCTTGTACGCCTGCTCGGTGCCGGTGCCGCCGTCCTCGTTCCAGATCTCGACGCTCTGGCCGTTCTTGACGAAGTTGGTGAAGCGCTCGCCGAGGCCGTAGATCTTCTCGCCGACGCCCAGGTCGAGCTGCTCGGAGACGTGCAGGCGGCCCTCGTCGTCGGTGACGAGCGCCTTGGCGCGCCAGCCGGAGTGGGCGACGACCTTGCCGTCGTACGTGTAGGTGAAGTCGATGGAGTCGCCCTTGGCGATGTGCAGGACGAGCTTGCCGGAGGTGAAGGTCCACTCGTCGTCGGTCTCGGCGATCCGGACGTCCGGGTCGGCGTCGTTGACGGCGAAGGTCGGGCAGTGGCTGCGGTCCTTCTTGAAGTTGATGAGACGGGTGGTGATGACGTCCTCGCGCGGGGAGGTGACCTCGATGGTGAGGATGCCGCCGTCGAGCGTCTGGCCCGGGTGGTGGATGGCCACGCCGAACGGGCAGAAGAGGGTCAGCTTCTTCGGCTCGGTGTTCGCCACGTACACGTTGGCAGCGTACTTGACGTCGAAGCCGTCCTTGATCAGCCAGCCGCCATTGAGGAATTTCATGGATTGCTCCTTTGCATCGGTGACGTCGGCCCGTCGCGGGGCCGCTCCCCCGCGTTCGGTTGCGTGGGGAGGTCCGTTCCGGACCCGGCCGCGCCGATCGGCGACAGCCCGTCCTTCTTCTTATTTATAAGTTTATAAATAGCAATTTCCGACACGCCGACGACGTTGAAAATACGGTCGTCCCCACCGGTTCCGTCATCGCGGACGACGGGGACGATCATATAACGGCGACGCCGACGCCGGACGGCGGACCGGTCGGAACCGACCAGCCGGCCGGCGCGCGACGGCACGCACCGCGTGCGCGCGACGCACGATCGCGCGCGCTGGACGACGCGCGTCGTCAGTCCACGCGGCCCGTCAGACGCACGTCATGCACCGACTCGCCGACCGCGACCGTCGCCGCCGGGGCGAGCGCATACGCACCCTCGCCGTTCGACCAGTAGCGCAGCGCCTTCGCGACCGGCATCGCGACCGTCACCTGACGGCGCTCGCCCGGCTCCAGCGCGACCTTCTCGAAGCCCCTGAGCTCGCGCACCGGACGGTTCTCGCCGGTGCCCTCCAGACCGAGGTACACCTGCGGCACGGCCTTGCCGGCGCGATCGCCCGTGTTCTCCACGGTGAACGAGACGCGGATCTCGTCGTCGACGCGGCGCACGTCGAGGTCGCCGTAGGCGAACGTCGTGTAGCTCAGGCCGTGGCCGAACGGGAAGCGCACCGGCACGTCGCGCGTCTCGTAGTGGCGGTAGCCGACGTACACGTCCTCGTCGTAGCGCACGTGCAGGCCGGGACCGAACGTGCCGATCGAATGCGCCGGGCAGTCCTCGAGCGCGATCGGGAACGTCTCCGGCAGGTGGCCGCTCGGGTTGACGCGGCCCAGCAGCGTCTCGGCGAGCGCCGTGCCGGATTCGCAGCCGTTGTACCAGTTCCACACGATGGCCTTGGCGCGCTCGGCCCACGGCATCTCGACCGGGGAACCGGCCACGAACACGAGGACCGTGTCGGGGGCGGCGTCGAGGAGCGCCTCGATGAGCTCGTCCTGGCCGTACGGCAGGCGCATGTCGTCGCGGTCGCGGCCTTCGAGGTCGTGCTCGTGGTCGAGGCCGCCGATGAAGACGACCGGGTCGCCGGCGGCCGCGTACTCGCGGGCGAGGGCGACGGCCTCGTCGCGCAGTTCGGCGGCGCGCTGCGCGTCGTGCGCGTCGTCGCCGACGGAGTTCTCGAGGCTCTCCTCCTGCCACGAGTCGTCCTGGACGACCTGCTTGGCGTCGTAGCCGAGCGCGTATTCGATGGCGACGTTGCCGCCGAGCCGGCCGTTGAGGCCGAGCAGCGGCGTCACCTCGTGCAGCGCCTTGATGACGGCGCTGCCGCCGCCGTTGGAGTGGATGCGGTCGGCGTTGGCGCCGACGACGAGGATGCGGCGGGTCGCGGTCTCGTCGATCGGCAGCACGGGCGTGCCGTCGGCGCCCGGCTCGTTCTTGAGCAGCACGATGGATTCGCGCGCCACGTCGAGCGCCTTGGCGGCGTGCTCGAGCGTCGCGTACGAGCCGGCCTTGCGCGCGGGCTTGGCGCCGTCGGCGTCGGGGAGCATGTGCAGGGCGTCCATGACGGCCAGCACGCGCAGGGCCTTCACGTCGACGTCGGATTCGGCGACCTCGCCGGCGGCGATGGCGCGGCGCAGCGGGTTGGCGAAGTAGTATTCGTCGAAGTTCGGCGTGACCGACATCTCGACGTCGAGGCCGACCTGGGCGCTCTCCTTGGTGCGTTTGACGGCGCTCCAGTCGGAGACGACGAAGCCGTCGAAGCCCCATTCGCCGCGCAGGATGTCGTCGAGCAGACGCTTGGATTCGCAGCACTGCTCGCCGTTGACGAGGTTGTAGGCGCCCATGATGGACAGGGTGCCGCCGTCCTTGACGGCCGCCTCGAACGCGGGCAGGTAGATCTCGCGCAGGGCGCGCTCGCCGATGGTCTCGTCGACTTCGAGGCGGTCGGTCTCCTGGCTGTTGGCCGCGTAGTGCTTGGCGCAGGCGGCGACGTCGGATTCCTGGACGCCCTGGATGTAGGCGACGCCCTGTTCGGCGGCGAGGTACGGGTCCTCGCTCATGTATTCGAAGTTGCGGCCGCACAGGGGGCTGCGCTTGATGTTGATGGACGGGCCGAGGATGACGTCCTTGCCGCGGCCGCGCGCCTCCTCGCCGAGGATCTCGCCGACGGTGCGGGCGAGCCCGCGGTTCCAGGTGGAGGCGACGGCGGAGCCGGACGGCAGGTAGGTGACGCGGTCGCGCGTGTTCCACAGCGGCATCCAGTTGTCGTTGTGCAGTTCCTCGCGCGGTCCCATCGGACCGTCGTCCATGTGGAAGTAGGGGACGCCGACGCGCGGCGCGGCGCCGGAGCGGAACAGTCCGGCGGCGTGGATGATGTCGACCTTCTCGTCGAGCGTCAGCTCGTCGAGGATGGCCCGGGCCTTGGCCTTGTTGGCTTCGGTGATGACGGTCATGTTGTCCTTCTCCTGATGGTTCTTGCGTGGTGTGCGGTCGGCGCGCGTCGTCACGCGCCGACCGCGTCGGCGTATGCCGGTCAGCGGATTGTGATGCGGAATCCGACGGGCACGTCGGCGGCGACGCCGGGACGTTCGGCCGGGGTGATGACCAGGCCGTCGGCCGTGCGCTCGAACGGCACCTCGCCGGCACCGAGCTGCTCGACGCGTTCGACGATGCCGTGGAACGGGGCCCGGATGCCGTCATGGTAGGCGCCGAACGTCGTGCTGGTGAGCGTGGCCTGACCGGCGGGGTTGAGGCAGAACGCGTACACGTCGCCGTCCTTGGCGGTGAACCGCCAGTCGCCGGCCGTGTATTCGAGCGCGGTCTGGTCGGCGAACGAGCCTTCGGCGGCCTTGGTGTCGCCCTCCTCGGCGAAGCGCCACGGGCGGGTGCCGTAGATGCCCTCGCCGTTGGCGTCCATCCACGCGCCGATGCCTTCGAGCAGCTCGCGGTCGTGGTCGGCGATGGAGCCGTCGGCCTTCGGGCCGACGTTGAGCAGCAGGTTGCCGTTCTTGCTGACCGCGTCCACGAGCGTGACGATCAGCTCGGACAGGCTCTTGTAGTCGAGCGAGTTCGTGTAGCACCACGAGTTGCGCGCGATGGCGGTGTCGGTCTGCCACGGGTACGGGGTCGCGGTGGACAGGCCGCCGCGCTCCACGTCGAACAGGCCGGCGCCCCAGGCCATGCCGTCGTCCTTGTAGCAGATGATGACCGGCACGCCCCATTCGACGCCGCGGTTGTAGTAGTAGGCGGCGACCCGGCGCACGTACGGCTTGAACGCGTCGTGCTGGATCCACCAGTCGAAGTACAGCATCTCCGGACGGTAGCCGTCGATGAGCTCGCACACGCGCAGCAGCCAGTCGTCGAGGTACTCCTCGTCGGGGCGGGGCACGGAGAACAGGTCCTGGTTGTCCGGCTCGGGGTTGGCGGGCCAGTAGAAGCCGCCCTTGACGTCCGCCTCGGGGCCGCGCACGTCGGACTCGAAGTCGCGGCCGTGGCCCATGAACCACCAGTGCTCGGCGCGGTGGTTGGAGGTGGCGAAGTGCATGCCGTGGCCCAGCGTGGCCTCGCGCAGCTCGCCGATGATGTCGCGGTGCGGGCCCGTCTCGACCGTGTTCCAGTGCGACAGCTCGCTGCGGTACATCTGGTAGCCGTCATGATGCTCGGAGACCGGGAAGTAGTACTTCGCGCCGGCCTTGGCGAACAGGTCGAGCCATTCGTCAGCGTCGAAGCGTTCGGCGGTGAACATCGGGATGAAGTCCTTGTAGCCGAATTCGCTCTGCGGGCCGTAGGTGGCGCGGTGGTGGTCGCATTCGGGATAGCCTTCGATGTACATGTTGCGCGAATACCATTCGTTGCGGTATTCGGGCACGGTGTACAGGCCCCAGTGGGTGAAGATGCCGAACTTGGCGTCGGGGAACCAGCCCGGCACCTGCACCTGCGAGAGCGACTCCCAGGTGTCGGTGTAGGGGCCGCGCGCGATCACGTCGTCAATGGTCTTCAGGTCGATCATGGTCAGCTCCTTTGCTTGTGGAGGATACGCCGCGGACGGGCCTATCGGGTCATATCAGGTCGATGAGGGGTAACGGATGATATGGAAGACGGGGCGCGGAAGGCGGTCCGGTATCCGGGCCGGCCCTCCGACGCCCCGTCGTTCGGCCTTAGGTGGCCGCGCGGCCGCCGTCACGGGGACGGACGGTCACGCGACCGGGAGGAACGTCACTTGTTCTCGGCCTCGTACGCCTTGACGGCGGCCTTGCGGGCGGCGTCCTGATCCTTGGCGTTCTTCATGTCGACCTCGAGCACCTGGTCGATGCCCAGACCCTTGACGGTCTCGCGCATCTCCTTGAGGATCTTGTCGCACTCGGCCTCGGAGTCGGCGAAGGACGCCTTCCAGGACGCGTTGACGATCTCGGTCTTCACGGAGCCGCGCAGCGTGGTGATCTGCGAATCCTCCTGCGGGCTCATGTAGCTCGAACCCGGGGAGACGGCGATCATGTCGTTCGCCTCGAGGTACTCCATGGTGGTGGAGTAGCCGCCCATGTGCGCGGACCAATCCTGGTTCAGCGCGTTGGCGTTCGCCTTCTCCAGCTCGCTCGGCCACATGGTGGCGTTGTAGGAGTAGCCGGTCTCCGGATCGATGTCGTTGACGTTCACGGTCGGGAAGTTCAGCGCGGAGATGCCGTCGGAGTAGGAGCCGCCGCCCCAGTCCTCCGGGACGTTGGCGCTGCCGCCGGACAGGACGTTGGAGCCGAAGTCGGTGAGCACCGGCTCGCCGTCGTCGTTGAGCTCCCAGTTCAGACCCTTCGGGCCGGCGGCGCCGCCGGTCTGGGCGCCGGAGTCATAGACGCCCTCGGAGGAGAACAGCCAGTCGATGAACTTGACCAGACGCTGCTTGTTCTTGGCCTTCGAGCCGATGCCGATGAAGGTCTTGCCGCCGGTCGGGGTGGCGCCGTAGGAGAAGATCTTCTGGTCCTTGAGCGGGGCGATCATGAAGCCCTTGCCGGCGTCCTTGTTCTCGTTGGTGTTGTAGGCGGCCTGACCGAGCCACGGCCAGAAGGAGAACAGGACCTTGCCCTCCTTGTACTTGGAGTTCATCGTGTCGTAGTTCTGGGTCGTGGACTCCGGGTCGACGATGCCGGCGCGGTAGGCGGCGTTGAAGAACTTGATGGTGCGCTCGTAGATGCCGCCCTCGTCGGTGATCGACTGGTAGTCGGAGCCGTCGGCCTTGGCCAGCACGAAGCCGAGCTCGTCATAGCCGTAGAAGCAGGTCGGCTGCTTGGCGTTGTTCATCATGTTGCCGTCCCAGTCCTTGAAGAAGGACATGGCGTAGATGTCGTCGCGGCCCTCGGTCTCGCGGGCCTTGTCCTGCATCTCCTTGAGCACCGGGATCAGGTCCTCGAGGGTGTCGATCTCCGGGTAGCCGACGGCCTTGTAGTAGTCCCAGCGGAGGTACGGGCCGAACGTCGGTTCCAGGCCCTCGGACGCCTCGGTCGGCGCCAGCGACGACACCGAACCCGGGATGCCCCAGACGCCCTCCTCCTGGCCCATCGTCTCGTTCATCGCGTCGATGGCGAGCTGGTTGGCCTTGATGTTGTCCATGCCGTCCAGGTACGGGGTCATGTCGGCGAGCAGCTTGGACTTGACCAGCTTGGCGCCCTGGCCGTTCTCGTAGCCGTAGATGATGATGTCGCCCAGGTTGCCCGAGGCGGAACGGGTATCGAACAGGGTCGAACCGCCGCCGGCCACGTTCGGGGCGATGATGTTCAGCTTGATGTTGAACTTGTCCAGAACGACCTTGGCGAACCAGCCCTTCTGCTCGCCCTGGTAGTTCGCCAGGCCGTCGAAGACGTCGACGGTCATCAGCGAACCGTCGTCGACGGCGTCGTCCTGAGCGGAGTCGCCGCCGCAGCCGGCCAGGGAGAACATCATCGCGGCGGCCAGACCAGCGGCCAGACCGGCGGTGAGCTTCTTCTTGATTCCCATAACGGAAACCTCCTTGTTCCTTTTCTTTGTGAAAAATCCTTTGTCGGTGTATGCGCGGCCGGACCGTGTGCCCGGCCGCGCGACGGGTGCCGCCGTATCAGGCGGAACGGATCAGCCCTTCACTGCGCCGAGCATCATGCCCTTGACGAAGAAGCGCTGGAAGAACGGGTAGACGAACAGGATCGGCAGCACGACGATCACGGAGACCGTCATACGGATCGACGTCGGGGTCTGCTGGGTCGCCAGGGCGGCCACGTTCATCGCGGTGCCGGCGCTCGCCTTGACGGAGGCGGCGAGGGCGTTCGCCTGGTTGATGTACGTGTACAGCAGGTACTGCAGCGAGTACAGCTTCGAGTCGGTCATGTAGATCAGCGTGTCCTGGAAGGAGTTCCACTGGCCGACGGCGGAGAAGATGCCGACGGTCGCCAGGATCGGGGACATCATCGGCAGCACGATCTTCCAGAAGACCGTCAGCGTGCCGGCGCCGTCCATCTCGGCGGCCTCCTGCAGCGAGTGGGGGATCGACTCGACGAACGTCTTGACCAGGATGATGTTGAACGGCTGCACGATGGCCGGCAGGACGTAGACCCAGAAGTTGTTGGTCAGGTGCAGGTTCTTCATCGTGATGAACATCGGGATCAGGCCCGCGTTGAAGTACATCGTGATGACGATGAAGCGGTACCAGAACTGGCGGTGCCACATCTTCTCCTGGGTGAACATGAAGCCGAGGAACGCGCGGGCGACCACGGTGCACACCGTGCCGATGACGGTACGGGCCAGGGAGATGAACGCGGCGGTGCTCAGACCGTCGAGCGCGAACACCTGCTTGTAGTTCTCCCAGTGGATGCCCTGCGGCAGCCAGTTCACCTCGCCGGCCGCGGAGGCCGCGTTATCCGACAGCGAGTTGATGATCAGGTAGTAGAACGGGTACACGCAGACGAACGCGAACAGGATGAAGAAGAGGATGTTGAAGACGTTGTAGACTTCCTCGCCGCGGGTGCGCCGCTGCGAGGGGGCCACGCCCTGCTTGACTTTCTGTGCCATGATTCTTCCTTTCACCTTCACCGGTCAGACGATGGACACGCCGCGCGTGCGCTTGGACAGCCAGTTGACCAGGATCAGCAGGCCGACGCTGACCAGGGACTTGAGCATCGAGATCGCGGTCGCCAGGGAGAGCGAGCTGCTGCCCATGCCGACGTTGTAGACGTAGAGGTCGAGGACCTGGATGTGCTGCATGTTGAAGGCGTTCTGGAACACGAAGTACTGGTCCATGCCGTTGTTGAGGAAGTTGGAGATCGACAGCATGAGCAGGACGAAGTAGGTCGGCAGCAGCTGCGGGATCGTCACGTGGATGATCTGCTGGAAGCGGTTGGCGCCGTCCACTTGGGCGGCCTCGTACAGCTCGGGGTCGATGCCCGCGATGCCGGCGAGGTACATGATGGAGCCCCAGCCGAGGCCCTTCCACAGGCCCCACAGCAGCATCTTCAGCCACGTGTGCAAGTCGGAGTCGAGGAACTTGATCGGCTCGGAGATCAGGCCCATGTTCTCGAGCAGCGTGTTGAACATGCCGGTGGTGGAGAACATCGCGAACGCCACGGCGTAGACCAGAACCCAGGAGATGAAGTTCGGCAGCGTGGTGAGCGTCTGGATGAGGTTCTTGAACCACTTGGCGCGGATCTCGTTCAGGGCGATGGCGAACACCAGCGGGAAGAACGAGGTCAGGATGTTCAGGCCGGACATCGCGAAGGTGTTGACGAGCACCTGGCCGATGGTCTTGAGCTGCGCCGGGTTCTGCACCAGCATCTCGAACCACTGCAGGCCGACGAAATCGCACTCGGACAGCGGCAGCGGCGGCTGGTAGTCGAAGAACGCGTAGATCCAGCCGAACAGCGGCAGGTAGCTGAACAGCAGGGACATGATCAGGAACGGCACGATCAGCAGCCACAGACGGAAGCCATGCTGCTTGGCGGACATGACCCTGCCGTCGCCGGACCTGCGCGCCGCGCGGGCGGCCTTCCCACCGGAGGCCGCGCCTACGGCCGGGGCACCTCCTCCCACGGCCTTTCCACTCTCCTCTTTCGATTGCATCATTCCTCCTTTGGTTTTCGATGCATCGCGATCGCCCCGGACTCAGACAGCCTCGCCTCTCCGGGACCCTTCCTTATTTATTAAGTTATAGATAAGCATGGTATACTCATTTTACAAACTTGTCAAACCGGCGGAATTCCAACGCAACGCCGGCGAGGCACCCGCAGACGCACACGGAAATGAGGTCACCGATATGCAGCTGTTCAACCCCGAGAACCAGTTCTGGCAGTTCGTAGCCCTGTGCATGAGGTACTTCGTGCTCAACCTGCTGTTCGTCATCACGCTCATCCCGATCGTCACGATCGGCCCGGCCCGAGCCGCCCTCTACAGCACGGTCTTCGCCTACCACGAGAACGAGGACATCCACCTCGGCCGCGAATACCTCAAGCGCTTCAGGCGGGAGTTCCTCCCCTCGCTCGCCTCGTCGGCCATCATCATCGCCGTGCTCGCCGTCGCGACGTTCTCCATCGTGTTCTGGAACGCGCTCGACACCGACCTCGCGTACGTGGCGCTGCCGGTCCTCATCATCGTCGGCGCGATCGCGCTGCTCACCTTCGAGTACTACTCGCCGCTGCAGGCACGTTACGCCAACTCGTTCGGCGCCACCCTGCGCAACGCGGCGATGATGCCGTGGGCCGCCTTCCGCCACACCCTCGGCCTGATCGCCATCGACGTGGCCGGACTGGCGCTCTTCCTGTTCACCGGATGGTTCCGCGTCGCGTTCATCCTGCTCGGCTTCGCCTGGCTCGCCTACGCCAAGTCGTTCATCTTCCTGCGCGCCTTCGCCGCCGTCGCCGGCGACCCGACCAAGGACCGTCAGGCGCCCGACTACTCGATGCCGTCCGCATCCATCCAGTAGGGGGTGTGTTGCGTGTCGTGGCGGTTCGGCGACACCGTCGTCGCCGGACCACTGCGACACGCCCGGATTGGTCATACGCAACGCACGTCATCCGTCATATGACGGCGTGTCCTGCACCTATCCCCGGTTTCGTATACGCAATCCGGGTGTGTCGTCGGCGTCGGACGGCGGCCCGACCGTCCGACGCCGGCGACACACCACCGGACCCGTCAGTCGAGGTACGACGTGACGATGTTCTTCACGCGTCGCGTCAACGGGGTGACGCCGGCGTTCGTCAGCTGCATCATCAGCAGGATCGTCGTGCCGGTCGACGGGTCGTTGTCGAAGTACGTGCCCAGCCAGCCGTCCCAGCCGTACTCGCCGACGTGGTTGAGCATCAGCGACTTGCCCGGCTCGCGCATGATGCGCATGAACGTGTTGTAGCCGTACCCCGGCTGCCACTCCTCGAAATCCGGGTAATGACGCGCGTGCAGCGCGCTCGACGTCATCATCGCGACCGTCGTCGGGCGCAGCAGGCGCACGCCGTCGACCTCGCCGCCGTTGGCGAGCATCCGGCCGAAGCGCATGTAGTCGTCCAGCGTCGACTTGAGGCCGGCGCCGCCCGACTGGAACGCCGGATCGCCGTCCGGCACGTATTCGACGCCCAGATGGTTCGTCGCGATCTCGTGCAGCACGCCGCGTCCGCGGTCGGCCGGCGCGATGCGGTTCTCCTCCAGCACCGGGCAGTCCGGACGGTCGTACACGGCGGCCAGACGGCCCAGCTTCGACTCGGGCACATGGAAGGCGGTGTCGACCATGCCGAGCGGCTCGAAGATCTCGTCGTGCAGGAAGTCGCCGAACCGCTTGCCGCTGGCCACCTCGATGACCGCGCCCATCACGTCGGCGCTCGTGCCGTACATCCAATGCGAGCCGGGCTGGAAGCGTAGCGGGCACGCGCCCAGCCGGTTCGCCAGCTCCACCGTGCCCATCGCATTGGGTGTGCCCAGACGCGCGTCGAGCTCGTCGAACACCTTGCCGACGAGACGGCCGGCCTCGTGGCCGCCGTCCGGGTACGGCAGGCCGGACGTCATCATCAGCAGGTCCTTGATGGTCGGCTCGCGCAGCGCGGCGACCGTGCGCGCGCCGTCGTCGGCGCGGCCGCCGGTCGTGCCGGCCATGTCCATCGGGATGTCGTTGGACAGCGCGCCGTCGGCGGCGTCGGCGACGACGCGCTGGCCGGCGAACGCGGGCAGGTAGGCGCTGACGGGGTCGCCCAGGTCGATGACGCCGCGTTCGACGAGCATCATCGCGGCGGCTCCGGTGACGGGCTTGGTCTGCGAGTACAGGCGGCAGATCGTGTCGCGGTCCATCGCCTCGCCGCGTTCGATGCTGCGCAGGCCCGACTGCGCGTACCACAGTTCCTCGCCGCGGCGGCTGACGAGCACGTTCGCGCCGGCCACCTCGCCGCGTTCGACCGCGCGGTCCAGCGCCGCCTGAATCAGCCGGCGCGCCTGCTCGCGTTCGCTTGCGCCCGGCCGGATGCCGGCGGTTCCGGCGGTCGTGCCGACTGCCGTATCGCCGGTCATGATGGTCGCTTCATCGCTCATTCGTATCGTCCTTTCCTTCCGATGCGGGACCGCCGACTGCCGCTCCCCCGCTGCTGATCTGCGCGCCGACGATGCGGCTCCGTCGCGTCGCCGCCGTCGCGCCATCGTCGTGCCGGCACCCATCGTACATCGCCGACGCGCAGCGAAACCCGCTTATTGATAAATCAATAAATAAGATTTCGTCGGCTCGGACCATCCACCGCCGAACGTCGCCGCGGCATCCCCCGGACGCAGAACCGGCCAAAGACGGGCGGCCATTCCGGACAGTCTGACGGCAGGTCGGGCATCACAAGTGAACGACTGACGAACGCCGGGCGAACGGCAGTCGGACGATGGTTGAATGGGCCGTGAACCGGCGCGAAAAATTGTGCAGATACGGTCGATTCGTCACAACGGACGAGCGCTCCTAGAGGGCCGCTGGTATCGTCGGTACGGTTGAATCATCGCCAATCAGGGCTTACGTAACGACGGGACTTCCATGGGTTTCATCAACTTCATCATCGAGCTGCTCAAGGATCCGCGCGCGGCCATCGCCGGCTGGATCGCGATGGGCGTCGCGCCCACGCTCGGCATCATCTTCCTCATCATCTTCATCGAAACGGGCGTCGTGTTCTTCCCGTTCCTCCCCGGCGACTCGCTGCTGTTCGCCGCCGGCGTGTTCGCCGCGCCCGACGCGCAGACCGGCCAGGCCGCGCTGCCGCTCATGGCGCTGCTGCCGGTCGTGTGGATTGCGCCGATCATCGGCGACCAGTGCAACTACTTCATCGGCCATTTCTTCGGCCGCCGCATCATCGAATCCGGCAAGGTCAAGGCCATGACGCCGGAGCGCATCGCCAAGACCGAGGCGATGATCGAGAAGTGGGGCCCGCTGGCCGTGTTCCTGGGCCGCTTCTTCCCGTTCATCCGCACGTTCATGCCGTTCATCTCGGGCATCTCCGGCATGCGCTGGGCGCGCTTCACGCCGTTCTCGGTGCTCGGCGGCCTGATCTGGTCGTCGCTGTTCACGTTCCTCGGCTACTTCTTCGGCAACATCCCGGCCGTGCAGGAGCATTTCGAGCTGGTGATCGTGCTGATCCTCGCCGTCTCCCTCGTCCCGACGTTCATCGGCCTGCTCAAGGCCAAGTTCGGCAGGAAGAAGCCGGCCGACGCCTGATCGGCGCGCCCTTCTCCTCCGACGAATCACGGGCCCGGACCTGCTCTCAGGTCCGGGCCCGTCCCATATCTGGTCTCTATTCCGGCTCCCATCCCGGCTCCCATCCGCCTCCTTCCGCCTTCCCCCCCCCCCCGTCGCAACCCGCACATCGTCCGCCGTTCCCATACGAATCCCGACGCCAGGGGCACCCGCAGCGTCGCAATCCGCACACGCAGTCCGGTTCACTAACGGATTGCGACGCTAACAACAGGTTTAGCGTCGCAATCTGTAAGAGATCGGCCATCCACGTACGAGTTACGACGCAACACGCGCCCTCAGCGTCGCAATCCGCACACGAAAGTCCGGTCATGTACGGATTGCGACGCTGCAGCAGGTCGCCCCCCGGAGGATCAGCGGCCTTCGATGCGCAGGTCGCGGGCCAGCGGGGAATCGACGGCAGCCGACGCGCCATCGGACGCCTCTCCGTCAGGCGCCAGACCGAGCAGCAGGGACAGCACGGCGACCGACGACGCGGCCGACCACGCCTGCGGATGGCAGGCCGCCGGGTACGGGGCCGGGCCGGAGCCGAAGCCGTCCGCGCCGAACGCGTCGCCCGCGTACAGCTCCGGGATCTGGTAGCCGAACGACGCGGCCGCACGCACCAGTCCTTCGGCGACGCGCAGCGCCTCCGCCTCGTAGCCTTCGTCGCGCAGGCCGTTCATCACCACGGCGCTGTCGTGCGCCCACACCGAGCCGCAGTGGTAGCTCAGCGGCGAGTAGCCGCCGGCCAGCGTGCTCATCGTGCGCACGCCGTACCCGCTGAGCATGTCGTCGCCGGTCAGGCGGGCGACGACGTCGCGCACGCCGTCCTCGTCGAGGATGCCGGTGCCCAGCAGGTGGCCGATGTTGCTCGTGAGCGAGTCGACGGGCCGCTTGTCGGCGTCGAGCGCGATGGCCGGGTAGCGACCGCGGCCGTCATCGACCCAGAACGCCTCGTTGAAGCGCTCCTTGAGCCGGGCCGCCCACGCACGCCAGCCGTCGGCACCGGGCCGACCGTAGCGGTCCAGCAGGTCGGCGCCGAGCATGGCCGCCTGGTAGGCGTAGCCCTGCACTTCGCACAGCGCGATCGGACCGCGTGCGATGGTGCCGTCGTTCCAGCGCACCGAATCGCCGGAGTCCTTCCATCCCTGGTTGCTCAGGCCGCGGCCGGTGCGGTCGATGTATTCGAGGAATCCGTCGCCGTCGCAGTCGCCCCAGTCGCGCAGCCATGCGAGCGCCGCCTCCAGGTTGGGGATGAGCGCGCGGATCTCGTCGTCGGGCGCGCCCCAGCGGGCGGCTTCGGCGAGCAGCACGATCCACAGCGGGGTCGCGTCGATGGTGCCGTAGTAGAGCGGCGGCAGGCTGGTGCCGTCGTCGAAGGCGCCGGTCTGGACGAGCTGTTCGGCGCGCAGTTCGTGCATGATCTTGCCGGGGTCGGCGTTGGTGGCGGGGTCGGATGCGGTGGCCTGGAAGTGGGCGAGGGTGCGCAGCGTGCCCATCGCGGTGCGCGTGGTGAGCGGCAGCAGGAATCGGGCGGCCCACAGCGAGTCGCGGCCGAACAGGGTGAAGAACCAGGGTGCGCCGGCGGCGAGGAATTCGTCGTCGGGCAGGGCGGGGATGGCCATGCGCAGGCCGTCGAGGTCGCGCAGGGACGTGTTGATCCAGTCGGCGACACGGCTGTCGGCGGCGTGGACGTGCACGTCGGCCCACGGGCAGGCGGCGGTCGCGGCGCGCACGACGTTGCCGGGCGCGTCGACGGCGACGGTCAGGCCGGCGGCCGCGGTGCCGCGCGCGGGGACGGCGAGGGTCCAGATGAGCGTGCAGTCGGTGCCGTCGACGGCGACGCACGGCGGCGTGCCGGCCGTGGCGTCGGCGGTGACGACGGCGGCGAGCTTGCCGTCGGTGACGCGTACGGTGCGCACGCCGTCGGCCGTCGTGTCAGCGACGTCGACGGCGATGCGTCCGTCGAGCGCCACCGCGGACGGCGCGCCGCCCTTGACCTCCTGCATCGTGGCCATGTCGAACCGCAGGGTGACGGCGAGGCGGATGGTGACGTCGTGGTCGAGCGCGCTGGTGACGGTGCAGCGTTCGGCGAGCGCGTCGGGGGTGAGGTCGCGGCGTTCCTCGACGCGCACCTGCGGGTCGACGGTGGGGCCGTCGATGTTGCGCACGATCATCGTGGTCGTGCTGGCGCCCTTGCCGTGCGCACGCCATGCGACGGGGACGGGCGCCTCGCCGTCGACGGTGGTGCGGATCGCGGAGACGATGCGGGTGTCGCCGTGGTAGAGGCCGGCGATGCTGGCGGTGCCGGCGTGGGGCGCGGTCGCGTCGACGACGCCGTCGGGGTCGGCCCACAGTTGGGTGGGGGCGCACACGAGCGGCTTCATGTCGTGCATCCACGGCTGGCGGGGCTGGGTGTTGGTGCTCATGGGATTCTCCGTTGTGGTTCGGTCGGTCGGTTCTGTCGGGTCGGTCGGTCCGGTGGGGATGGCCGGATGGATGGTCGGGCCGGCCGCGGCGGTCGTGGCCGCGGCCGGCGGAGAGGTCATTCCTTGACGGATCCCTCGGAGCTGTTCATGATCTGCTTCTGGAAGACGAAGAACAGCAGGGCGACGGGGATGGTCATGACGACGGCGGCCGCGAGTTTGACCGGGTACTGGTTGCCGCTGGACAGCTGGCCGCTGGCGAGCGAGGCGACGCCCTTGGTGAGGGTGGTGAGCGACGACGACTGCGTCGAGACGATGAAGTGCGACAGCTCGTTCCACGATCCCTGGAAGGACAGGATCGAGATGGTGACGAGCGCGGGGCGGGCCATCGGCAGCACGATCTGCCAGAAGATGCGGAACGTGCCGGCGCGGTCGATCATCGCCTGCTCCTCGACGGAGCGCGGGATCGATTCGAAGAAGTTCTTCATGATGAACACGCCGGACGCGTCGATGAGCAGCGGCAGGATCATGCCCGCGTAGCTGTCGTAGATGCCGAGCGTCTTGATGATGAGGAACTTGGGGATGAGCAGCACCACGCCGGGTACGCTCATCACGGCGACGAGCGCGGCGAAGATGACGTTGCGGCCGCGGAAGTGCAGTCGGGAGAGCGCGTAGCCGGCGAGCGAGTCGAAGAACACGCGTCCGCAGGTCACGACGATGGTCACGATGAACGAGTTCTTGAACCAGACGGGGAAGTCGGAGTTCAGGAACAGCTTGCGGTAGGCGGCGGCGGTCCAGGTCTCGGGGATGAGCGACACGGGGTTGGCGGTCGCGTCGGCGTCGGTCTTGAACGACGTGGCGATCTGGATGACGAACGGCATGATGTAGATCAGCGCGAGCGCCGCAAGCAGCACGTACAGCAGGACGCCGCTGTGGAGGAACCGCTTGAATGCGGATTCGCGGGTTCGGTTCTGTCCGTTCATGTCAGGACTCCTTTCCGGCGGTGGTCGTGCGGGCTGCGGCGCGGTCCGCGGTGGCGCCGGCGGCGGTCTTGCGCGCGCCGAGCGACATGACCTCGGCGCGGCTCATCGCGCGGGCCTCGGCCTTCATCGCGTCGTAGTCGGCGCGGCGGCGGCGCGACAGTTTGCGGTCCTTCATGATCTGGCGCTGGGCCCAGGTCATCGCGATGATGATGAAGAACAGGACGAACGAGATCGCGGCGCCGCGGCCCCACTCCTGGCTGGAGAAGGCGGCGCTGTACGACAGGTACGCGGGGGTGAGGGTCGTCTTGGAGGGCGCGCCCTGGGTGCCGGTGTAGATCTGGTCGAACACCTGCCAGGTGCCGATGATGCCGAGCGTGATGACGGTGAAGATGGTGGGCTTGAGCTGCGGCACGGTCACCTTCCACAGGCGCTGCCACGCGTTGGCGCCGTCCATGATGGCCGCCTCCTCGGTCGCCTCGCCGATGGTCTGCAGCGCGGCGATGAACATCAGCATGTACGTGCCGGATGTGGTGAACACGACCATGAGGATGATCGCGAACATCGCGACGGACGGGCCGGAGAGCCAGTCCCACCAGCTGACGCCCAGGAACCCGTTGCTGGTGAGGGCCGCCGGGCCTTCGGTCACGCCGAAGCGGGCGAGCAGCAGGTGGACGAGGCCGCGAGGGTCGTTGAACCAGTTCGGTCCGTTGATGCCGAACCAGCCGAGCACCGCGTTGATGGTGCCCGAGGAGTTGAACAGGAACAGCCACAGCACGGTGATCGCCACGGAGCTGGTGACCGACGGGAAGTAGAAGGCGGTGCGGAAGAAGCCGCGCGCCTTGAGGATCCTGCGGTTGAGCAGCACGGCGAGCAGCAGGCTCAGCAGCGTCTGCAGCGGGATCACGAGCAGCGTGTACCACGCGTTGTTGCGGATGGCGGTGCCGAAGTCGGATTGCGCCAGGCCGGGTTCGACGAGCACGTCGGCGTAGTTCTTCAGTCCGACGAAGTTCACCGATGCGCCGAACGGCGTGCCGCGGCCGGCCCAGTCGGACACGCTGACCCACAGCGCCATCACGATCGGCACGAACAGGAAGACGCCGAGGATCAGGATCATCGGCAGGCAGAACAGCCAGCCGGACAGCTCCTCGCCGCGGTTGACGCGCCGGCGTGGCGCCGACGGCCGTGATGTCTTGCGTCGCGGCGGCCTGGCCGCCGCGTTCTTGGTCTCGCTCGTCTCGCTTCCCATCTCAGGGCTCCTTCACCGTTGTCTGGTTCTCGTACTGACTGTTGACTGCCGGGGCGCGGGGCCGGCCGTCGCCGGCCGGTCCCGCGCGGTGGGGAGGACTACTTGAGGATCGCCTCGAGGTTGGTCTGGGTCTTGTCGAGGATGGCCTTCGCGTCGCCGTCCTTGAGGCCTTCGATCTGCGCGTTGAAGTCGGTGATCACGTCGGCGGCGCCCTTGGCGGTCGGCACGGTCACGGAGTATTCGAGGCCGTCCATGAAGGCGCCCAGGTCGGGGAACTCGCTCTTCCAGGTGTCGGCGAGGGTCTTGCTGGCGGGCATGATGCCGAACGCCTTGGCGAAGTCCATGACGACCTCGTCGCTGGTGAGGTATTCGACGAGGCTGATCGCGCCCTTCTGGTTCTTGCTGTCGGCGGCGATGCCCCAGCCGTTGGTGAAGTGCATCGTGCCCTTGCCGGCCGGGCCTGCGGGCAGTTCGACGACGGTGTAGTCGATGTCCGGGTAGTCGGCGGCCAGACCGCCGGTGATCCAGTTGCCTTCGATCGCCATCGCGGCCTTGCCGGTGCCGAACGCCTCGCCGCCCCAGCCGGTGCCGAGGTCGGACGCATAGGCGGCGTTGCCGGAGGCGAGCAGCTCCTTGACTTCGGTCAGGCCGGCGACGCTGGCGTCGTCGGAGGCGATCGCCTTGGTGCCGTCGTCGCTGACGAGGCCGCCGCCGGCCTGCTTGAGGAAGACGCCGACGCGCGCGTATTCGCCGCTGAACGCCAGTCCGACGTGGTCGCCGTCGGTGAGCTTGGCGGCGACGTCGGCCAGCTCGTCCCAGGTGGTCGGATAGTCGGCGTCGGTCAGGCCGGCCGCCGCCCACATCTCGTCGTTGACGACCAGCTGGAGCGTGGAGACGTCCTTGGGCGCGGCGTACAGCTTGCCGTCGTAGGTGAAGGTCTGCAGCAGGTTGTCGTAGAAGTCGCCCTTGTTCTCCAGTTCGTCGCCGTAGGCGAGCAGGGAGCCGTTCGACGCGTAGCCGGCGAGCTGCTCGGGGGCCAGGTAGAACAGGTCGGCCGGATCGCCGCCGGCGAAGCCCTGCGACAGCTGCTGGGCCATGTCGTTGGCGACCTGCACGGTGGCCTTCTGGCCGGTCTCCTCGCACCAGTCGGCGACGGCCTTCTTGACGGCCTCGGTCTCGGTGTCGCCGGAGGAGCCGATCAGGACGGTCAGCTCCTGGGAGGTGTCGGCGGTCAGGCCGCCCTCCTGGGCGTCGGTCTGCGGCTCGTCGAAGCCGCTGCCGCCGCATCCGGCGAGCAGGGTGAGCAGGGCGGCGGTCGCGGCGGTGGCGACGGTGAGCTTCTTCCTCATCGTTGAGTTCCTTTCTGTCGTGCCCGGGTCTTCGTCCCGGCCTTCAGTGGTCGACATCTTCTTTTAGAACGTTCCAATTCGCGCGGTCGAAGAACCCCTCGAGGGAGGAGGGGTATGCGACGCGCGGCCATTGCGCCCACCGACGGGATCTATCATCGGGGTTCGTCGGTGGAATTTTTACGTTCCAAAAAACAGTTATATACTAAACACAGCACATCGCACTTGTCAAATCGACCGCGGCGACGCGGGATAATGGAACGTCACAACAGACGGAAGGGGGCATCATGGTCAGCATCAAGGACGTCGCCAGGGAAGCCGGCGTTTCGCCGCAGACCGTATCCAACTGCATCAACAATCCGGCCATCGTCAAACCGGCCACGCGCACGCTCGTCAACGCCGCCATCGAACGGCTCAACTACACGCCCAACGCGTCCGCGCGACGGCTGCGCACCCAACGCAGCAACACCATCGCCATCGGCATCGCGCCCGTCAGCTACTCCCCCATCTATGACCCGCTGCTGCACGCGCTCGTCACCGAGGCCGACGCCCACGGCATCCGCGTCATCCTCTACAA
The DNA here is from genome assembly GCF_003952945.1 of Bifidobacterium samirii. Classification (GTDB taxonomy): domain Bacteria; phylum Actinomycetota; class Actinomycetes; order Actinomycetales; family Bifidobacteriaceae; genus Bifidobacterium; species Bifidobacterium samirii. The sequence continues at coordinate 1,676 of NZ_QXGK01000016.1, read as the reverse complement.
GACCGACTCGCATCAGGACGAGATCCGCCAATTCGAACAGCTCATCGCACGCGGCGACGTCGACGCGTTCGTCCTCGTCAACACCACGCACGACGACCCGCGCATCGCATGGCTCAACGAGCACCGGCAGACGTTCGTGCTGTTCGGCCGCCCCTGGGGGCGCGCCGACATGCACGAACCCGACGTGCCGTGGGTCGACGTCGACGGACGCGCCGGCATCGCCGACGTCACCCGGCATCTCATCCTCCACGGATGCAAGCACATCGGATTCATCGGCTGGCCGGGCCTGTCCGGCACCGGCATGGACCGGCGGCTCGGCTGGCGGCAGACCATGCTCGACGCGCGCATGGCCACGCCCGCCGAACTCGACCAGCTCAGCGAGGATGCCGAAAACGACATCATCGCCGGGCAGACCGCCTGCATCGCCCTGCTCGACCGACGCCCCGACATCGACGCGATCATCTGCGTGAGCGACACCATCGCCACCGGCGTCGCGCTCGCGCTGCCCACCGACACCGACATCACCGTCACCGGCTTCGACAACACCGTCTCCGCCCAGTCGCTCGGCATCCCCAGCGTCGCACAGCCGCTCGCCGGCGCCGCGCGCGAGCTCGTCCGCATCACCCAGGAACGGCTGCGCGCCCGGCTCGCCGAGGCGGCGGCCGGGAACGGGGCCGATGCGGCGGCCACCGTGCGGCCCACGGACGCCGGGGCATCAGGCGGAACCGCGACCGGCGCGACGCCGAACGGGGACACGGACGATGGGAAGACCGGTCGGACCACCCTCTGCGGAGAACCGGACCGCGACCACGTCCTACTCACCCCGACCCTCGCCCTGCGCTAGCCGCAGCGCACCGCCGATTCGGCGTCGCGATCCGCTCACGGAATCGGGTCCATGAACAGATTCCGACGCCGGCAGCCCCCGCAGCGTCGCGATTCGCACGCCGTCCGCCGCCCCCATACGAATCCAGACGCCAGCACCGTCTGCCGCGTCGTAACCTGCATATGGAGTCTGGTTCATGACCGGGTTACGGTGCAACGCACCTCGCCCGCGTCGCACCGCATCCCAGCACCGATCGCATACGGTTTGCGACGCAAACCCCTCCGCCAGCGTCGCAATCCGCATACGCAATCCGGTTCATCAACGGATTGCGACGCCGACGACGGTCGTAGCGTCGCAATCTGTATACGGGTCAACATTCTTGACCGGATCACGACACATCCCGACGCATCCCGACACGACAACGCCCCGCCAGCGTCGTCGTTCGTACACGGAAGCCCCTTCCCATACAGGTTGCGACAGCGCGACACTCCGACACAGGACTCTTGCACACGCCGATTTGCGTTTGCGAACAGGTCGTACTAGAGTGTGACGAGTTGTCATGCAGAGCATGATGGCACCTGCGGGGCTGTAGCTCAGTTGGTAGAGCGCTTCGTTCGCATCGAAGAGGTCGTGGTTTCGATTACCATCAGCTCCACTTAAGGCCGTTTCCATTCCACCGGGAACGGCCTTTTTCTTTTTTCCGACACCGGTTTTCGGGGTTATAGGGGCTCTTCGCATTTTGGTGTGTAAGGGCCGTGCGGTTTGATTCGGTGTGTGATTGAAAAAATGAATGAAACCGCGCGGCTTGGTATTGAGTCTAGCGCGTTCGACGGCCGGGTCCTGCTCGGCCTGG
>NZ_QXGK01000015.1 GCF_003952945.1 Bifidobacterium samirii | reverse complement strand
CTACACACCAACTCCTCGCGGGTTGGTCGTCGGAGGGTCCATGGTGGTTCACGCCTCACGGCAATGAACACTAAGCATGTCACTGTGCGATACATCACCTTCGCGTCCGCTTTCCGGTTCCCGGACCAGCCACGGTCCAAGCCGGCCGATCCCCTCGGACGAGGGGTTGGCTGATAAGTCAAGATTTGCGGTGGTCATGGCCCAGGTGAGACGCCCGGTCCCTTTCCGAACCCGGAAGCTAAGGCCTGGCACGGCGATGGTACTGCACTCGATAGGGTGTGGGAGAGTAGCACACCGCCGCATCACACATCGAATCCCCGGTCGAGCCCACGGCTCCCGGGGATCCTTCATATCCGGACACGATCGGACGGAGACGGCAAGGGCCGCACGGGAACACCCGTGCGGCCCTTCGCATATCCGGACGCGGATATCGGACGGATCAGTAGACGGAGTAGCCGCCGTCGACCTGGATGTTGGTGCCGGTGATGTAGGACGACGCGTCGCTGGCGAGGAAGAGCACGGCGGAGGCGATCTCCTCGTTGGTGCCGAAGCGGTGCATCGGGACCGGGTGGACCATCATGTCATGGCCTTCCGGGGTGATGCGGCCCTCGAAGATGCCGGACCACACGTAGCCGGGAGACACCGCGTTGGCGCGGATGCCGTACGGGGCGAGCGCCGCGGCCAGATAGCGCGCGTACTCGTAGACGCCGGCCTTGGTGGCGCCGTAGGCGGCCACGGGGGAGGGGCCGCCGCCGATGAAGTTGGCGTTATGGCCCGACAGGGACGACGTGAAGATCAGCGAACCGCCATGGCCATGCTCGCGCATGATGTGCTGCGCGATCTGCGCGGTCATGTAGGCGCCGGTCAGGTTGATGTCGATCGTTTTCTTCCACACCTCGTACGGTTCGTCGGCGTCATCGCCGGGAACGTTGACGCCGGCGTTGATGAACGCCATGTCCACGGTGCCGAGCGCGTCGACGAGCGACTCCTTCAACGCGTCCACCTGGGCCTTGTCGGACACGTCGCAGTACAGCGGCACGACCTTCACGCCGTAGCGTTCGGACAGCTCGGCGGCCAGCGCCTCCAGGCGCTCCTTGCTGGACGGCAGGTCGACGATGGCCACGTCGGCGCCCGCCTCGGCCCAGGCGGCCGCCGTGTTGCGCCCCAGACCGCCTGCGCCGCCGGTCACGAAGCCCTTCTTGCCCTTGAGGGAGAAGCGGTCCATGATGCGATGCTCCGGATCCTTCCACTGGTCGAGGGGATACTGGTCGAATACTGTCTCGTCGGTCATATATGGCCTCCGTTTCCTTGAGAGACCCGCGCAACTGCACGCGGATCGGTACCTTGAGCCTAACAGGGAACCGGCGGCGCAATGCCGGTTCCGCTACGGGAAGAGAACGTTCCTTCGTCGCGTCATGTTGCTACCGGACCGTGGTCCGATTCCGGCGGTGACGGCCGGCCGGCCATAGCCCATCCGGAACGGTGTCGGCCTCGACCGCGCCGCCCGGCGACAGGCATGTACGGATGCACGGTGCGCGGGCTGCGGCGGAATCCTCATGGAGACCTACTGTTCTGCGCGATCCGGATGGGGTCGGCTCGGCGCTGCGGTATGCGGCTATCGCAATCCGCAGAGGTCATCATCGGCCAGCGCCGCCGCGGGCGTGAAGCCGAGAAGGTTGACGGCGGCCGTCGCTCCGGCCGGGACGCGTGCCGGAGCGGCCGACCCCAGCGCATCCGGCGCGGCCCGCGTCGCGCCGGACGTATCCGTCATGCCATCCACCGCGGCATCCGCGGCGACCGGAGCTTGCGCGACGGAGCGGAGGCTGAGGGAATCGCTCGCACCGGCGTCGATTCCGGAAACCGTGCGGTCGTCATCATCCGCAACGGCCCGGAGCGCATGATAGGCGTCCATATCGAGCCGTCGCTCGGTGGCGGCGACGATGACCGCGGTGTTGGCGGCGCCGGCGACGTTCAGCGCGGTACGGCCCATATCGGCGATCTGCGAGATCGGCTGGACGAGCGCGATGAACGCCACGGGAAGGCCAGCGGCGGCGAACAGGGACGTGGCGGTGATCGTGGCGGTGCCCGGCACGCCCACCGTGCCGATGGACACCAGCAGCGTCAGCATGACGAGGAAGGCATACTGCGCGGGCGTGTATTGCAGTCCCTGCGCATTGACGGCGAACACGGCCAGCAGCATCGGCCACACGCCGGCGCATCCGGGCATGCCCAGATTGGCGCCGAGCCCGGCGACGAAGGACGCCACATCGTCATCGACGCCGGCGGAACGCAGCTGCCTGACGGTGACGGGAATCGTGCCGATGCTGCTTTCCGACGTGAACGCGACCACGCCGGCCGGCCAGAACGCCTTGAAGAACGGCATCGGATGCAATCGGGTGAACGCGGCGAGCAGCAGCGGCTGCACGAGGAACAGCTGCATCGACATCGCCAGATACGCGACGACGAGTACGAGCAGCAGCGGCAGCAGCGTGGTGACGTCGCTGGACGACACGGCGGAGGCGATCAGCGAGACGACGGCGTACGGCGTGAATCCGACGATGATCTGCGTCATCTTCGCCATGACGGCGTTACCGGCGTCCACGAACGCCTTGAATGGGCGGACGAGCGCACGCCCGGCCTCGTCGGCGGCGACCGCGTTGTAGGCGACGGCGACGAGCAGCGCGAACAGCACGACGGGCACGATCCGGTTCGACGCCCAATCGCCGATCAGATTCGACGGGAACAGGCCGGTGACGGTGTCGACGATGCCGGGCACCTCGCGTGCCGTGTAATCCTGCGGCAGTTCGTACCGGAAACCCCGGCCGACGTGGAAGACGACGGCCAGCGCCAACGTCAGGAGCGAGGCGGTCAGCGTGTTGAGCAGCAACAGCATGACGGTCCTCGTGGCGATGCTCCGCAGACGCACGGATTCGCCGAGGTTGGTGATGCTGGCGATGACGCTGAACAGCAGCAGCGGCACGACGACGGCGGACATGACCTGCGACCAGACCGTACCGGCCACAGCGACGTACGTGGTGTGCCCGGCGGCGATGATGCCGAGGACGATGCCGAGCACGGTAGCGATGATGACCCGCATGCCGAAACCGGCCTTACGGGAGCGTTTCAGATGCCAGAGGACGGCGAAGACGATGATGGTGACGGCCAGGGCGGCCCCATCGAGCAGGCTGGCGGGCAGTGAGGAAAGCGGCATGGAAGGTCCTTGTGGTTCTCGAACGATGGCGGTTGTCGATGTTTCATATGGCAGGCGCCGGTCGTTGCGGGCGGGGGATTCACCGGCAGCGGATTGCCGAAACGCCATCGAATGCACGCAGGAACAGGCAAGGAATGCAATATCGCCAATGCAATGAAGGTTCTGCTTGAGGTTCGTCGAAGGCGTCGCGACAGCGCGACCGGACGCCCGCACGGGTGCGGCGTCTCAACGACAACAACAGAACACGGTAAGCATGGGGAGCAGTGTAGCACGGGGCGGCGTTCCGTCGACATCGGCGTGTCCGCGCCTTGAACCCCATCCGGCCGGACCGTCCGATGATGCCGCAGACCCTCCGGGCCCAACGATGCGGGAGCTGGCCGGGACGGTTCCTCCGGTGCCTTCCTTGGGCAAAGACGAGGGGCGGGGGTATACTTGTGAGGTTGGAATAGCTGTAACGCTACTTTTGATGATTCGGAGAACAGACATTATGGCATTTGGCACCGATCCCCGTCCCCAGGGCCTCGCGAATCCGCCGATCGACGATCTGATGGAGCACGCCGACTCCAAGTACGCGCTGGCCATCTTCGCCGCCAAGCGCGCCCGCCAGATCAACTCCTACTTCACGCAGCTCAACGAGGGCCTGCTGCAGAACGTCGGCCCGCTGGTCGAATACCAGAACCAGGAGAAGCCGCTGTCCATCGCATTCCGCGAGATCAACGAGGGCCTGCTCGAGGAGACCCTCGGCGAGGACGATCTGAGCGAAGGCAACTGATCGGCCCGTCCGATCCACCGTATCCGCGCGTCGCAACCGCCGCGCCGGATCGCCTTACCGAATTCACGGAGCGAACATACCTGAGGCTCGCGCCGACCATGAGGTCCGGCACGAGCCTTTTCTTTTGCCGTCATCGCATACCGGAGCCGTGCGCCGACGTCCATCGGAACGGAACCGCATCTCCGCGTCGCCCGCCCTCTCGTCACACGACGGGGGAGCGCCGCCGTGGAGGTACGGGGCCGATCCGCCCGCAACAGAAGAAACCGACCGTATCATTGTGCCTCGCTTCGCGCGGGGCGATAAGTCCGAAAGAGGGATGATATGACGACCGAACGCAAGCTCATTTCCGCCGAATCGGTGACGGAGGGCCACCCCGACAAGGTGTGCGACCAGATCTCCGACGCGATCCTCGACGACATGCTCGCCCAGGACCCCGACGCGCACGTGGCCGTGGAGACCACCGCCGCCACCGGCCTGTTCCACGTCTTCGGCGAGGTGACCGCCGAAGCGTACTGCGACATCCAATCCATCGTGCGCGACGTGGTGCGCCGCATCGGCTACACCGGATCCGACGTCGGCCTCGACGCCGACTCGTGCGGCGTGCTCGTGTCCCTGACCGAACAGAGCGCCGAAATCAACCAGGGCGTCGCCCGGCTCGACAAGACGCGCGAAAGCGAAGCGTCGCGCGAGGAACGCTACGAAGCGCAGGGCGCCGGCGACCAGGGCGTCATGTTCGGCTACGCGAGCGACGAGACCGACGTGCTCATGCCGCTGCCCATCCACCTGGCGCACCGTCTCGCCTACCGTCTCGCCCAGGTGCGCAAGAACGGGGACGTGCCGCACCTGCGCCCCGACGGCAAGACGCAGGTGACCGTCGAATACGACGCCGACGACAAACCGATGCGCATCGACACGGTGCTCGTGTCCACGCAGCACGACCCCGAGGCGACCCACGCCTGGCTTGAGGGGCAGCTCAAGGAGCACGTCATCGACCCGGTGCTCGATGACATCCTCGACGGGCGCGTGCGCCACGACGACTACCGTCTGCTCGTCAACCCCACCGGCTCGTTCGTGCTGGGCGGCCCGGCGGCCGACTCGGGCCTGACCGGACGCAAGATCATCGTCGACACGTACGGCGGCGCCGCGCACCACGGCGGCGGCGCGTTCTCCGGCAAGGACCCGAGCAAGGTCGACCGGTCCGCCGCCTACGCGGCCCGCTGGGTCGCCAAGACCATCGTCGCCGCAGGACTGGCGCACCGCGTCGAAGTGCAGGTCGCATACGCGATCGGCGTGGCCGACCCGGTCAGCGTCAACGTGGAGACGTACGGCACCGAAATCGGCGGCGTGACCCGCGACGCGATCGCGCAGGCGGTGCGCGATGTGTTCGACCTGCGGCCGGCCGCCATCATCGACGCGCTCGACCTCAAGCGGCCCATCTACGCGAAGACCGCCGCGTACGGCCATTTCGGCCGCGAACTCGACGGCTTCCCGTGGGAGCGCACCGACCGCGTCGACGCGCTCAAGGACGCCGTCGCGGCTCACATGGCCTGACCTACGACGGTGGTGCGGGCGGCGCTGTGTCATCGGCGTCGTCCGCACCGGCGGATACGCGCGGCGGACCGGCATCGCGCGGCATGCCGGCGACGCGTGCCGCGTAAGCCCGCGGCATGATGCGTGCGATGCGGCCCCGCATGTGCTAAACAGGAGGAATGACCGCACCGCACGCCGAACAGCTGGCGCTTGACGGGCTCGCCCCGCGCAGGCGCCGCCGTCGCACGCCCGCGGAGAAGATCCCCGCCGAACACGACCCGATCGCGCAGGTCGTGCTCGACATCCAGGCCACGCACCTGGGCCGCACCTTCGACTACCTCATCGACGAGAAGCTCGACGGAACGGCCGTGCCCGGCGCGCTCGTGCGCGTGCGATTCGGCGGACAGCGCGTCAGCGGCATCATCTGGAACCGCACATCCACCAGCGACACGCCACGCTCGTCGCTGCGCTACCTGGAACGCGTGCTCACCACGCGCCCGCTCGTCTCGGCATCCATGCGCGACGACATCACCCGCATCGCCGACGCGTACGGCGGCACGCGCGCCAACATCGTACGACTGGCAGTCCCGCCGCGCGTCGAACGCGTCGACGCGGCGCTGCCGGGAGACGACGGCACCGACGGTACCGGCGGCGCGAGCGGTATCGATACGGCGGGGGGCTTCGCCGGGAACACCGGCGGCGGGACGGGCGCGGATTCCCCGTTCGGCCTCGCATCGGCGCGCCGGGCCGCAGGCCGTGCCGCCGCGACGGCGCTCGCGGCACGCTGCCGCCGTGCCGCGGACGAGGGATTCGCCGCGATGCGCACCTCCTACGATCAGGCCGTGCGCCTGCACGCCACGCTCGAGGACGGCGGCTTCGGCGCGTTCGTCGTCGACGCGCTGCCGGGCGCGCAACGGTGGGCCGACGACATGGCGTGGATCGTCATGGATGCGATGGCCGCCGGACGCGCCGCCGTGGTCGTCCTGCCGACGATGCGCGAGACGCAGGACCTGGCCGACGCGCTGGAACGCCGCGGCCTGCACCGGTTCGCCGCGGCCGACGGCGAGCGTGCCGCCGCGGGCGGATTCACCGACGGGTATGCGGGCGACGTGGCCGTGCTCGGCGCGTCGATGCCGCCGGAGGAACGCTACCGCGCGTACCGCGCCGTCGCCGACGGGCGCGTGCGCTGCGCGATCGGCCCGCGCGCCGCGATGTATGCGCCGGTCGACGGGCCAGCCCTGTTCGCCATCGTCGACGACCTCGCCTACCAGAACATGGACGGGTTCATGCCCTACCCGAACGCGCGCGGCGTGCTGCGCCTGCGCGCCAAGGCGCACGGCGGCGTGTTTGTCGCGATGGGCCACGCGCGCAGCGCCGTCAGCCAATGGGAGACCGACGGGCGCGCCGCGGACACGCCCGTCGGCGGCCCCGCCACGACCGTGCACGCCCTGCCCGCGGTCGTCAAGGAGCACACGCCGTGGGTGCGCTGGCTCAACCGCGACGAACTCGCCCGCCTCGCCGACCCGAGCATCGGCGCGCGCGTGCCGCACACGGCGGTGCGCATCCTGCACAAGGCACTCGACGGCGGCCCCGTGCTGCTGTCCATACCAGGCGACGACGCCGAATCGCTCGCCTGCGTGCGCTGCCACCGGCAGGTGCGCTGCGCGCGATGCACCGGCCCGGTGGCGCGCGGCGGCGAAAGCGCGCCGCGATGCCGCTGGTGCGGCGCGGCCGCCGTCAACTGGACCTGCCCCGGATGCGGAGGCGATCGCATGCGCGTCATCCGCGTGGGCGCGGCCGGCACCGCGCAGGAACTGTCGCGCCTGTTCCGCGGCGTGCCGATCGTCGTATCGTCGCCGCGTTCGCCGCGCGGCATCGTCGAGACGATCGCATGGCGGCCGCAGATCGTCGTCGCCACGCCCGGCGCCGAACCGCGCGTGCGAGCCGCCGACGGGCGGGACACGCCGCAGACGCGCGAATACCGGGCCGTCGCCGTCCTCGACGCGTGGACCAGCCTGTACGCGCAGGGCGTGGATGCGCGCCTGGACACGCTCGCCGCGTGGATGCGCGCCGTCGCCTGCTGCGCGCCACGCTCGCGCGGCGGCCAGGCGCTGCTCATCGGCGAAACCGACCCGACGATCGCCCGCTCGCTCACATTGTGGGATCCTCGCCTGCTCGCCGCACGCGAGATCGAGGAGCGGCGCGAGGCCGGCATGACGCCGGTCACCGCGACCGCATGCGTATGGGGGCGGCGCGACGTGGTCATCGGCGCGCTGACGCGGCTCGGCGTGCTCGGCGGCGACTGGGCGGTCGTCAACGTCGGCGGCCACGACCTGCCCGCCGTGCTCGGCCCGGTGCCGATCGCACCGCCCGCCACCGTGGACGCGCGCGAACTGGCGGAGACCGCCGACCGTGTCAAGGCCGTCGTGCGCGTCGCCGCGTCGCGCCGCGCCGAACTCGCGACCCGGCTGCGCGCGATCGTGGGCGAGCACGTCGCCGGACGGCGCGCGGGGGAGCTGCGCTTCCGGCTCGACCCCAAGGATCTGATCTGACCCGAGCCGACGGGCCGATGGTCGGCGCGGCGTGGGACGATGGAGCGGGGCCGCACGGCCCGCAAGACGAATGGAGGCGCATATGAAAGGTTGGCCCGGAGAGCCGGACATGGAGCACGACGTGCTCATGGCCGACGGCAACGCCGCACAGGCCGCAGGCAAGCCCATCACCGACGTGATCTTCGACTTCGGCAACGTGCTCATCTACTGGGATCCCGCCGCGGCGCTCGTCGCCCGCTACGGGCAGGAGACGATCGACCGGTTCCTCGACGACGAGATCTCCGGATTCTACTCGATCAACGACCTGATGGACGCCGGCATGGGCGCCGACGAGGCCATCGCCCTGATGCGCGAGCGCCACGGCGACGAATGGGCCGACATCCTGCGCTACTACGTGGACAACTTCGAGGATTCGCTCACCGGCATCGTGCCCGGCATGCGCGTGCTCGTCAACGACCTGAAGGCCGCGGGGATCGGCGTGTGGGGCCTGTCGAACTGGGAGAAGGTGCTGTTCTCGGAGGCCGAACGGCTCTGCCCGCTGCTGCAGCTGCTCGACGGGCGCGTCGTGTCCGGGTTCGTGGGCCTGCGCAAGCCGCACCGCGACATCTACGACGAGGCGGTCCGCCGATTCGGCATCGACGCGTCGACGAGCGTGTTCGTCGACGACAAGGCGATGAACATCGTCGGCGCGAACGAGGCGGGCATCCGCGGCGTGCGCTTCTCCGACTCGCGCCGTCTGCGCGAGATCCTCATCGCCCAGGGCGTCGACATCCCGCCCGTGCGCTGACATCGCGCGCTGGCATCGTGCGTCGAATGCGAGCCGAACACATCCATATATCGAATACCTGTTGAACCATGGCCGTCCGGCCGCCCATGCGGCACGGGACGGCCTTTCACCGTTTGGGAGGAGAAAACCCATGCTGAAGATTCTGTTCGCCGGCACGCCGGACGTGGCCGTGCCGTCGCTGCGGGCGCTCGCCGCCGACACCGAGCACGTCGAGATCGTGGCGGTGCTGACCCGCCCGGACGCGCCCACGGGCCGCGGCCGCAGGCTGATGCCCAGCCCCGTCAAGCAGGCGGCGCTGGAACTGGACCTGCCGGTCATCGAATCCGACCCGTCGGAGACGGACTGCTTCGTGCACGAGCTGGCGGCCACCGGCGCGCAGGCGGCCGCGGTCGTCGCATACGGCAAGATCCTCAAGGAGCCGGTGCTCGACGCGCTGCCGCTGGGCTGGTACAACCTGCATTTCTCGATGCTGCCGCAGTGGCGCGGCGCCGCCCCCGTGCAGCGCGCGATCTGGGCGGGCGACCAGGCGACGGGCGTGACGGTGTTCCGCATCACGCGCGGCATGGACGCCGGTCCGATCGTCGCGCAGTGCGGCACGTCGATCGAACCGCATGAGACGGCCGGCGACCTGCTGTCGCGTCTGGCCGAATCCGGATCGTCGGTGCTGGTGCGCGCGATGCAGGCGGTCGACGCTGGCCGTGCGGCCGCGGTCGACCAGCAGCCGGGCGAGTATGCGAAGGCCGACAAGATCACCGTCGAGGACGCGCATATCGTGTTCGACGCGCCGGTGGAGGCCGTGGACCGGCAGATCCGCGCGTGCACGCCGAATCCGGGCGCATGGTGCGCATTGCACGCGGACGGCGGCGACGAGTCGGCGACGCTGCACGTGCTGCGCGCCCGTCCGGCCGACCCGGTCGATCCGACGGTGCCGGCCGCGCTGGAGCCGGGCCGTCTGGCGGCCGGCAAGCGCGCCGTCTGGGTGGGCACGGCGACGACGCCGCTGGAACTGACCGAGGTCAAGGCGCAGGGCAAGAAGGCGATGAAGGCCGCCGACTGGGCGCGCGGCGCCCGACTGGGCGACGCGGCCGTCTGCCGCTGATCGTGTGGGGCTCGCGTCGGAAGCGCCGACGCAAGCCCCACACAACCACGAAGCGGCTTATGACGAGCGGGGCGATACGCCTTCCGCACCGCATCGCAGAAGACTTCCCGGTTCATGCCCGCCCATAGGGGCAGCCGTCCCTCGGTTATTGAATCGTGATTTATTGAATCACGATTCATTGAATCACGATTCATTGAATCACGATTCAATAAGAAGTCGTTTTACGGGGCGCTTCACATGGTGTCGTATCAGGGTCGGCGATACGTGGATTTGTAGGGAAAGACGTTCAGTACAGATACGCCGGTTCCTCATTGTTGACGATGGCCGCAATGAACTCGTCGAACGAGGCCGTCTTCAGTCCGCCGTATGCGGCATCCTGCACCATATACGAAGGATCCATGAAATAAACGCTGTCGATGTCATTGCCGCCGTCGCGCAGGAGATAACCGGTGACCACCACCATATGGTTCGCTTCGGGCAACGTGGGATACAGGGTGTGCACGTCCACCGCGGCGAACAGCGGATCGTCGGTTGCGATGTCCGTAAGCAGCCGTCTTGAGAAATCGGCGGCGATCTGCGGATCGGTATCATACCGGGACAATGTCTGGATATGATATCCCGGATCCGACGGGCCGACGGTGTCGCTGCCGAACAGGTACCTATTGAGAACCCGCTGCATGTCGACGTACTCCGTTCCCGTTGCGGGTTTCGCATCGACCTGCGACGCGAGGTCTGCCTGACTCACGTCGATGCCCTTGTATCGCAATGCCATCTGCATGCTGGCCGGCGCGCACCAGTAGTTGGTCTCCTGGACGCTGGTGGTGAGATTCAGCAGTGCTTTGGCCGGACGCGTGTCCACGTTCGTTTGGCCGTCAGCTCCGTCTGCAGGCTGGTCCTGCCGAGACGTCTCAGTAGGTGTCGATGGATTGTCGTCGGCGGATTGATTATCGTCTGATTGGTTGGCGGTTGGTTGCTTGTCGACAGGCTGGTCACCGGGGGATTCGTCGAAGGGATGTTCCGCCGGCGTATTCTCATCGTTGAGTGGCGGGCGTTGAACGGAACCGGTTGATGGAACCGGTGCGTCCGTTCCCGGAATCGACGCCGATTCAGGATGCATCATTATTACGGCATAGCCAATGAACGCTACCGCCATCAGAATGATGACGGCGATGATCGCCATGAACCTGCCCGGTGCCTTGTTATGTATGAGGAATCTCTTGTTCATGGGAGTTCTCCCTTGATATGTTTTTATATTTCTTTTATTGTAAAGCTCCTCATTTTTTTGAAATATTTCCCTATTTGCAGCAACTTTGAAGAATGCAATGATTTGCGATAAAGCAAATCATTGCATTCATGACATTGGAATAGGCAATTTAATCCTGCAGCAGGTCGAGCACGCGCGTCAGGTCGCGCTCGTCGACGGCGTACGGGGCGGCGGCGCGGGTGCGTGGCTTGGCGCAGAACGCGACGCCCAGACCGGCGGCCTGGATCATCGGGATGTCGTTGGCGCCGTCGCCCACGGCGACGGTCTGCGACAGCGGCAGGCCGAGCTCGTCGGCCCACGCCTTGAGCGAGCGCAGTTTGACGTCCTTGGTGACGATCTCGCCGAGCACGCGGCCGGTCAGGCGGCCGTCCGACACCTCCAGCCGGTTCGCGATCCGATAGTCGAGATGCGCGTCCTCGGCGAGCATGTCCACGACCTCGTGGAAGCCGCCGGAGACGACGCCCACCTTCCAGCCGTGCGTGTGCAGTTCGTCGATCAGGTCGAACGCGCCGGTCGTGAAATGCAGCGAATCATGCACCTGCCGGAAGATCGATGCGGGCAGACCCTCCAGAAGGGCGACGCGTTCGCGCAGCGCCTGCTCGAAGTCGAGTTCGCCGCGCATCGCCCGCTCGGTGACGGCCGCGATGCGCTCGCCGCAGCCGGCCTCGTCGCCGAGACGGTCGATGACCTCCTCGTCGATGAGCGTGGAGTCGACGTCCATGACCAGCAGGCCGGGACGGGAGAGCGAAGGGACGGCGGGGGCGGTTGCTTGCAGACACATGCCTCCGATTGTCGAAAAACATTGCGACAATGAGGGGCGTCGTCTCGCAACATGGAAAGAGGGGAGAGGGGATGTCGGGCACTCCCGAGGAACTGGCGGCGCTCAACGACCGGCTGATGGAGAAGAACCACGCGCTCGCCCAGGCGCTCACCCGCGCCGGCAAGGAGCTGACGAAGGCCAAGTCGCAGCTGGCCCAACTGGCCCAGCCGCCGCTCACGTTCGCGACGATGGTGCGCGTCGACCGCGTCCACGTCGACGACGACGGCATCCAGCACGCCAGCGCCGAAGTGACCGCCGGCACCCGCCGCATGGTCGTGCCGGTCGCGGCGACCGTGAACGCGGCCCGGTTGGCGGCCGGCAACACGGTGATGCTCAACGAGAGCATGGTGCTCGTCGAACAGCGCGACCGCGACACGGCCGGCACGGTGCGCACCGTGCGCGAGACGTTCGACGACGGCCGGCTGATCGTGGCCGACGCGGGCGGCAACCCGCAGCTGGTGCGCCGCGCGAGCGCGCTCGCCGGCGAGCGGATCGAACGCGGCGGACGGGTCGTCGTCGATCCGTCGGGCCGCATGGCGATTGACGTGCTGCCCGAGGCGGACGACGCCGACCTCGTGCTCGAGGAGACGCCCGACGTGACGTTCGCCGACATCGGCGGCCTCGAATCGGAACTGGAACGCATCCGCGACGCCGTGCAGCTGCCGTACCGCCACCGCGACCTGTTCGCCCGCTACGGGCTCACCCCGCCCAAGGGCGTGCTCCTGTACGGTCCGCCCGGCAACGGCAAGACGCTCATCGCCAAGGCAGTCGCCAACGCGCTGGCCGAAGGCCGCGGCGGCACGTTCCTGTCGGTCAAGGGGCCGGAGCTGCTCAACAAGTACGTGGGCGAGTCGGAGCGTCTCATCCGGCTCATCTTCCGCCGTGCGCGCGAACTCGCCGCCGACGGCCGGCCCGTGATCGTGTTCGTCGACGAGATGGACTCGCTGCTGCGCACGCGCGGCTCGGGCGTCTCCTCCGACGTGGAGACGACCATCGTGCCCCAGTTCCTCGCCGAACTCGACGGCGTCGAACGGCTCGACAACGTGACCGTCATCGGCGCGTCCAACCGCGTCGACATGATCGACCCGGCCGTGCTGCGCCCCGGCCGGCTCGACGTGAAGATCCACGTCGACCGGCCCGGCCCCGCCCAGGCCGTCGCCATCGTGCGGCACTATCTGACCGACGATCTGCCGACCGCCGACGGCACCGATGCGGACACGCTCGCCCGCATGCTCGTTGACGACGCGTACGCGCGCGTCGAGACGCGCCGCCTGTGCGACGTGTGCGACGAGCACGGCGCATGGTCGCCGTTGCACCTGCGCGACGTGATCTCCGGGGCGATGCTGCGCAACATCGTCGACCGGGCCAAGACGCACGCCGTCAAGGCGAGCATCGCCGCCGGCGCGCCGGTCGCCATCGACGCGGCGACGATCGGCATGGCCGTGGAGGCCGAATGCGCGGAGAACCGCGATTCGATCCTCGACGCCGACCCCGTGCAGTGGAGCCTCGTCAACGGCATCCGCGCCGGCCGCGTCACACGCATCCGCGCCGCCGCGACGGACGGCGCGAACTACGGCACGACCGACGGAACCGAAGGAAAGGAACGGCACGCATGACGGTCAGACGAGTGATGGGCACCGAAACCGAATACGCGGTCTCCTACGCGGACGGACGCCACGCCAACCCGGTGAGACTGTCGTTCGACGTGGTCGACGCGGCCGCCACGCCCGAACGCCGGCACATCCGCTGGGACTACCGGCAGGAGGACCCCGTCAACGACATGCGCGGCACGCGCCTCGAACGCGCCGCCGCCCGCCCCGACATGCTCACCGACGCGCCGCAGGCCAACATCGTCAACACGATCGCCGCCAACGGAGGCCGCGTGTACGTCGACCACGCGCACCCCGAATACTCCGCGCCCGAAACCCTCGACCCGTTCGACGCGGTCCGCTACGACCACGCCGGCGACCGCATCATGCTCGCCGCCGCCCGCACCGCCTCCGAACGCACCGGCACGCCGATCGCCCTGCACCGCAACAACGTCGACGGCAAAGGCGCCAGCTGGGGCACGCACGAGAACTACACCACCGACCGGGCCGTCCCCTTCGACACGCTCGCCCGGCTCATGACCATCCACCTGACCACCCGCCAGATCTACACCGGCTCCGGCCGCGTCGGCATCGGCGAACGCGGCGAAACCGCCGGCTACCAGCTCAGCCAGCGCGCCGACTACATCCACATGAAGATCGGCCTGCAGACCACGTTCGACCGGCCCATCATCAACACGCGCGACGAACCCCACGGGCCCGCCGGCACCCGGCGCCTGCACGTCATCGTCGGCGACGCGAACCGCATGGACGTGCCCCAGACGCTCAAACTCGGCGTCACCAGCATGATCCTCTGGCTCGCCGAACACGCCGCCGAAGCCGGCTACGACCTCGATACGCTCATCGACGCGCTCGAGGCCGCCGACCCCGTCGATGCGATGCACACGATCTCGCACGACCTGACCCTGAGCACGCCCATCGCGCTCGCCGCCGGCGGCACCACCACCGCATGGCAGACGCAGGTCACGCTGCGCGCCGCCGTCTACGCCGCGGCCGCCGCCATCCACGGCACCGACGTGACCGGCGAACCCGCATGGCCCGACCGCTCCACCAAAGCCGTCATGACGATGTGGGGACAGGCGCTCGCCGACACCGCCGCGATCCGCCACGCCGACGACGACGCGCGTCTGACGATGGCCGACGAGGCGCGCCGCGTCGAATGGCTGTTCAAATGGCAGCTGCTGGAACGGCTGCGCCGACGCGGATCGTTCGACTGGTCGGACGCGCGGCTGGCCGCGCTCGACCTGAGCTGGGCGGCGCTCGACCCAGCCGCGTCCGTGTACGCGAAGCTCGCGTCGCGCACCGAACGCGTCAACTCCGACGCCGACGAGACACGGGCCACGATCGAGCCTCCGGCCGACACGCGCGCCTGGCTGCGCGCCGCCATCGTGGACCGGCATCCCGGGCAGGTCGTCGCCGCATCCTGGTCGCATCTGACCGTGCGCGACGAGACAGCCGACGCGGGCGCGGGCGGCGCGGACGACACGTACGGCAACGCGAGCCGGCGGCCGACGGGCGCGGCGGGCCTCGTGTCATTGGACATGAGCGACCCGCTCGCGTTCGGTCGGGAGCGGTGTGAACGAGTTGTGGACGAATGTTCGTCGGCCGCGCAAATCGTGTCGGAACTCGGCGGGAACATCCCGGTCCGCCGGTAACATCGAAGCATCAATCGAAAAGGCGAGGGACGGGGAGCCGGGGGAGACCCGGAACGCCCTCGCGCGCGGCAGGGCCGCGCCCACGGCACACGACAGCACACCAACGACAGCAACGACATCCACCAACGAAACCACGACACGATCGGCACCGCCGGCATGTCCGCGGCACGCCGCCGGACGGCCGGCCCGATCGGTCCCATCACGGACGGGAGGCACGATGATGGAACTGAGAGAACTCGCCCTGGAAGTGGCGCGCATCACCCAGGATGCGGGACGCCACGCGCTCACCGACCAGACCAACCCCAGGGACCTGAAGAGTCTGGACATGTCCGCGCACCAGCGCACCGAACTCGACGTCGACGATCGACTGGCGCGCTTCATCGCGAACCGCATCTCGTACGTCGAACCCTTCGACGGCCTGTGGGAGGAGCGCCCCGAGGAGTGCAAGCCGGGCGAACGCTACTGGTGCATCGGCAAGATCGACGGCGTGATGAACTACTCGCGCAACATGCCCGAATGGTCGATCACCGTGTCCCTGTTCGAATTCAACGAAGAGGGCTCCGCCCAGCCGATCCTGGGCGTCGTGCACGCGCCGGGCCTCGGCCTGACCTACCTGGCCGCCAAGGGCAAGGGCGCGATCCGCATCCGCCGCACCCCGATCGGCGACAAGCGCGAGAAGATCATCCCCTCGACCACCGAGCACCTCGACGGGTCGGTCGTGTGCTACGGCATGTCGTACGTGCCGGCCGAATCGAAGCGCTCGCTCGACGTGGTCGCCGCGATCGCCGGCCGTCCGGCCGACATCAAGCGCGTCGGGCCCGCGTCGCTCGACCTGTGCAAGGTCGCCGACGGCACGTACGACGCGTACTTCGAGCCGCACCTGCACAAGTGGGACGTGCCGGCCGTGTCGGCGGGCGCCGTCGTCGTGTGGGAGGCGCAGGCCAAGCTGCGCACCTGGACCGGCGGCCAGATTCACTGGCGCCGCGAGAACGACATCGTCGCATCCAACGGACTCATCATCGACGAGCTGCGCCCGTACCTGGCGTAGCGCGTCGCCCCCTCCGGACGTATGTCCGGACGATAACATCATCATTGCCGCTCCGCCGTCCGCATCGCGGGAGGCGCGCGGCGGACCGTCGGCCGCACCCGTCATCATGGGTGCGGCCGACGTCGTATCGGCGCCGGGACCAGCGCCAGCGTAAGGAGGAACCATGCCCCAGGAATTCGAACGTGCCCAGGCCGCCCAGACCGCCGCGGACCTGACCGAGGAGACGGCCGCCGCCCAGAGCGCGCCCGCCGTGCAGGAGACCGACGACATCCTCGACTCGGTGCTCGACGACATCGCGTCGGTGCTCGAAACCAACGCCGAGACGTACGTGAACAGCTTCGTGCAGAAGGGCGGCGAGTGATGCCGCAGCTGCGCGACAGCACCAACAGCCCCTCCAGCCTGCCGTCCCTCGCCGACGCCGGCGTCATGGGCGGCGTGGCGGCGACGACGGACGGCGCGGTACTCGGCGGCGGCGCCGACGCTACGGGCTGCGTGCCGGCGTTCGAGGGATTCGACCGGATCTTCGGCCTGGAGACCGAATACGGGGTGTCCGTCACCGGCGCAGGCCGGCCCGTCGACGCCGGCGACGTGGCGATGCGCATGTTCCGTCCCATCGTCTCGCGCTCCCGTTCGACCAACACGTACCTGACGAACGGGTCGCGCCTCTACCTCGACGTCGGCTCGCACCCCGAATACGCGACCGCCGAGGCGCGCGACCCGATGGGCGCGCTCGAACAGGACCTCGCTGGGGAGCAGGTCATGGCCCGCCTCGCCTCGCAGGCGCAGCACGACCTGCGCGAGGCAAGCGGCGGCGCCAACGGTGAAACAAGCCGTGAAACACTCGCCGTGCATGTGTACAAGAACAACGCCGACTCCGCCGGACACTCGTTCGGCTGCCACGAGAACTATCTGGTGCGCCGCTACGTGCCGCTCGAACAGGTCGAGCACGAACTGCTGCCGTTCCTCATCACCCGCCAGCTGTACACCGGCGCCGGCCGCGTCACCGACGACGGATTCGAGATCACCCAGCGCGCCGACTTCCTCGACGAAGCCGTCTCCTCCGCCACGACCCGCGCCCGGCCGATGGTCAACACGCGCGACGAACCCCACGCCGACCCCGACGCCTACCGGCGCCTGCACGTCATCATCGGCGACTCCAACCGCTCCCAGTGGGCCACCTGGATGAAACTCGCCGTCACCCACCTCGTGCTGTGCGTCATCGAGGAAAGCGCCCGACTCGGCGTACCGAGCGGATTCGACGCGTTCACGCTCGCCGACCCCGGCGAGGCGAACCGTGCCGTCAGCCGCGACCTGACCTGCCGGACCGCGCGGCTGCGGCTCGCGCACCCGCTTGACGGCAGCGGCGACGATGCCGACGTCGACGGCGGCACCGCCGACGGGGCGGCGACCGGCGACGACGGCACAATCACCGCGCTCGACATCCAATACCGGTATCTGGCCATCGTCGAACGGTTCATCGCCGACCATGACGCCGCGATGCGCGCCGCCCTGCCCGACGGCGTCCTGACCCGCATCCTCGACGAATGGCACGCCGTGCTCGACGCGCTGCGCGACGGCGAACGCGACCGCATCGCCGACCGCGTCGACTGGGCCGCCAAACTGCGCCTGTTCGAAGCGCTCCACGCGCGCGCCGGACGCGTCCCGCAGACCCGCCTCGCCCAACTCGACATGGACTACCACGACATCGCATCCGGCACGCTCTACGAGTCGATGCTGCGACGCGGCGCGATCCGCCGGCTCGCCGACGACGCGACCGTCGAATGCGCGCTGCGCGAACCCCCGGCCGACACGCGCGCCGCACTGCGCGGCCGATTCGTCGCCGCGGCGCTCGCCGCCGGCGCGAAGTTCTCCTGCGACTGGACGAGGCTGACCCTGACCAGCCCCGAACACCGCGAGGCCGTCATCCTCGACCCGTTCGGCTCCGAACCGACCGACGACTGCCGCCGGCTCATGGCCGCGCTCGACTGATCCCCGCCACGGCTGTCCGCGGACTGCGGTTTGTATGCGCCACGACGAGGTGGCCGCATGCAAACCGCCGGAATGGGCCCCCGAAACCGCGGTCTGTATGCGGCCGTATCGTCCCGACGCATACAAACCGCAGGCGCGAAGACCCCGACGAAGCCCCGGGCGGATACGGCCCCGGATATGCGAAGGCCCCGACGCTCGCGGTCGGGGCCTTACCTCTACAAGACTGCTTGGGGCAGATCCGAGCTTACTCGGTGACGGCCTTCTTCAGCAGGGAGCCGGCGGACAGCTTGACGCCGTAGGTCGCCGGAATCTCGATGGTCTCGCCGGTGCGCGGGTTGCGGCCCGTGCGAGCGGCGCGCTTGACGCGCTCGGCGGAGAACAGACCGGTCAGCTTCAGGCCTTCGCCCTCACGCATGGCCTCGACGAACACGTCCTGGAAAGCATTGACAGCAGCCTCGGCCTGAGCCTTGGTCAGGTTGGACTTCTGGGCGATCTTCGAGACGAGATCAGACTTGTTGTATGCCATAAAGCATCCTTCTTGAGTCAGGGGAAGACCCTCCTGAGTCGAGCCTTCCACACGTTCATACTGAATAATAGCGCACGATGCGACCATTCGGCATGTTTTCCAAGGGTTTGCGCCGATGTTCGCCACCGTCGCGAGCGGGCCCGGACCAGCTCAGATGAGGTTGCGCCGGTCGAGCCATCGCATCGCGAACGCGCCCAGCGGGATGCGCAGCCAGTAGAAGACGACGCGGTACAGCAGCGTCGCGGAGACGGCCACGCCGGCCGGGACGCCCATCGCGCCGAACGAGACCGCCAGCGCTGCCTCCACGCCGCCCAGACCGCCCGGCGTGGGCAGGGCCGAGCCGAGCGCGTTGGCCAGCAGGAAGATGAACAGCGTCTCGATCGGATTGGTCGGCTGGCCGAATGCGAGCAGCGCCACCCAGAATCCCAGTCCGGTGGCGACGTTGAGCACCAGCATGCCCAGGATGCTGAACGTCAGCTCCTTGGGGTTGGTGAGCACGTCGAGCAGCTGGCGCGCGTACGCCCTGACGAGCGGCACCACCCGTCCGACCACCCAGCGACGCACCGGAGCGACCATCATCGCGACGGCCAGCGCCATGAGCACGACGCCCACGACGACGATCAGCGTGTTCGTGGGGATCATGCCGCGCAGCGCGTCGCTGCCGGTGAACAGGCCCAGCAGAAGCATCATGACGACGGTGCCGCCGTAGTAGACGGCGAGTACGGCGCTCATGATCGCCGTGGCCGCCGTGTTCCGGTAGCCGCTGCGGCGCAGGAACTGCAGGTTCACGAACGCGGGGCCCACGCCGGCCGGCATCGACACCATCGCGAAGCCCTGCGCGACCTGCGACATGAACACGCCCAGCGGATTGCGACGCTCCGGGGCGATGAACGCGCCCAGTTCCAGCGCCGAGCCGAGCCAGGCGACCAGTCCCAGCGCCAGACAGACGAGCGCCATGCGCGGGTTGGCGTTGCGCACCGCGGCGATGATCTCGTCGGGCTTCATCTGCGTGAACACGACCGCCACGGCCACGACCAGCAGCGCGATGCCGACGAACGAGCGCACGCTGAAGCGCGACAGCGTCACCGGCTCCATCGACTCGGCCACGTCCTGCGGGGCGAGCGCGCGCAGGCGGGCACGCAGGTCGTCGAGCACGTGCCGGTCCCACTCGTCCATCGCGCGCGTGGCGGACGGGATCGCGGCCTTCTGCACGAACGGGGCGAGGGCGACCATCGTGTCGTCGCCCCACACGTCGCGTCCGGCGGCGACGGCGCGATCGGGGCCGATGAGCACGGCCAGCAGCGTGAGCAGCTGCACCTGGTCGAGCGCGACGCTCGCCGGCGTGCTCGCATCGTCGCCGTTATGCCAGCCGGCGATGATCGGCGTGCCCGATTCGAGCCGGGCGAGCGTGTCGGGGGTGATGCGCCGGTGCGTGTAGCCGCGGCGGTTGGCGACCGACAGGAACCGCATGAGCGCGACCGCGTCATCGTCGTCGAGCGTGTCGAGGTTACACGCGTGCATCGCGTCCGCGCCGCGCAGCACGAGGATCGACGTCTCGCCCGTGTCGGCCACGCCGTACACGTCGGGCGTGGGCAGGCCGGCGTTGTGCAGGCCGAGCATCATCGCCATGTGATGCTGCGTCGCCTCCCTGGGGGAACGGTCGCGGCGCGAGTCGACGCCGGTGAATCGGATCCACTGCCACAGCTGACGCACGTAGCCGGCGGTGCGCGCCTGCGCGTCGAGCGCGGAGACGACGAAGCGGCGACCGCGGTCGTCCTCGACGTCGTAGAGGCGCGAGCCTTCGACCAGGTCATCGTCGAGCGAGGCGCGCAGCGTGCGATGGGAGGTGTCGCCGCCGACGTCGACGCGGCGCGACAGCGATGTGACGGTGATGCCGATGCCCTGCAGCGCCTGCGCGAGCTCCGCACCCCACGTGCCCTGGTTCTTCGTGCCGACCGCGAAGCGCAGCAGCATGCCCGACAGGCGGCCCGCGGCGAACGAGACGAGCACGCCGGCCACCGAATTGACCGACAGGACGACCAGCAGCGCACCCACCGTATACAGGATGTTCCAACCCCATTTGACGGCGGAGCGGGTGCGGCGCGGCCCGGCCGCGGTCAGCAGGGCCGCCGCGCCCGCATAGAAGTCGGGCAGCAGCGTCGAACCGACGGGATTGTTGGGCGAGCTGAGCGCGGCGACGAGCGACGGATCGCCGAAGCCGGAGACCGCCACCGACAGTGCCCACGCGACGGCCAGGCCCGCGAACAGGGCGAGGACCGACACGGCCGTCTGCACCCATTCGCGGCTGACGAGCAGCTGGACGAGCGCCATGACCACGATGCTGACGATCGCCAGCTGCTGGAGCATCGACACGGGCAGGTCGACCATCCAGTTGAGCGCCTGGCCGGCGGTGTGCGCGTCGGACTCCACGCCGGTGGTGATGCCGCTCAGGTAGATGGACGACAGCATGACCACCGCGGCCAGGATCACCGCGCCGGCGGCACGGAACAGGTCGCCGAAGTCGTGCACGCGGCGCGGCGGCACGTCGTCGATATGCGGGTCCGCCGCGCTCGGGGGACGGGAGAGGACGGCGACCGGCGTCGCGCCGGCGGCATGGCCGTCGCGGACGTCGGCGCGGGCGTCGTCATGGTCGGCGGCGTCGTGCGGGGACGCCGCCCGGATCTGATCGGTCATCGGCACCTTTCGTAGGAACGGATGAATGATGATGAAGGAAGGACGGGGAATCGCGGGGACGATAATCGGACGGCCCGCCCGTCCGTGCGGTCACGGGCGGGCGGGCCGGAAGGTCCGTCGGAGCCGTGCCGGCCGCGCGCGTCGCGCTTCCGGCCGTACGGCTCCGGGCTGCATCAGCGGGCGAAGTCGACCAGCTTGGAGGCGACGCCGGTGTAGGAGGCGGGGGTGAGCGCCTTGAGACGGGCCGCGGTCTCCTCGTCGAACGACTGCGCGTCGATGAACGCCTCGACCTGCGCCTGGTCGATCTCGTGGCCGCGCATCAGCTCCTTGACCTTCTCGTACGGCTTGTCCATACCCGGCAGGCCCTTGAGCTCGCAGGCGCGCATCGCCGTCTGGATCGGCTCGCCGAGCACCTCCCAGTTCTCGTCCAGCTCGCGTTCGATGACGATCGCGTTCGGGTGGATGGACTTGAGGCCGCCCATCAGGTTGTACAGGGCCAGCTGCGAGTAGCCGAGCGCCGAGCCGATGTTGCGCTGCGTGGTCGAATCGGTCAGGTCGCGCTGCCAGCGGGATTCGACGAGCGTGGCCGACAGGGTGTCGAGCAGCGAGCAGGACAGCTCGAAGTTGGCCTCCGCGTTCTCGAAACGGATCGGGTTGACCTTGTGCGGCATCGTGGACGATCCGGTGGCGCCCTTGACCGGCACCTGCGCGAACACGCCGCGCGAGATGTACATCCACACGTCCACGCACAGGTTGTGCATGATGCGGTTCGCATGGGAGACGGTGCCGTACAGCTCGGCCTGCCAGTCGTGGCTTTCGATCTGCGTGGTCAGCGGGTTCCAGGTCAGGCCCATGCGGTTCTCGACGAACTCGCGCGAGACGGCGATCCAGTCGACCTCCGGGCAGGCGGCCAGATGCGCGCCGAACGTGCCGGTCGCGCCGTTGATCTTGCCCAGATACTCCTGGCTCTCGATGTGCCTGAGCTGGCGGGTCAGACGGTACACGTAGACGGCGAGCTCCTTGCCGAGCGTGGTCGGCGTGGCCGGCTGGCCGTGCGTGAGCGACAGCAGCGGCATGTCGCGGTACTCGTCGGCCTTGGCGGCCAGATGGTCGATGATCTCCTTGAACGCGGGCGTCCACACCTGCTCCATCGCCTGCTTGACGCACAGCGCGGTCGACAGGTTGTTGATGTCTTCGGACGTGCAGGCGAAGTGCACGAGCGTCTTGAGACGGTCGTTGATGTGCGGCATCGACGCGGTCGCCTTGGCGAACTGGTCGTCGATGTAGTATTCCACGGCCTTGACATCATGATGGGTGACGGCCTCGTGCTTGGCGTGCGCGGCGATGCCCTCCGCGCCGAACTCCTCGGGGATGGCGCGCAGGAACGCCTGCTCCTCGGCGGTGAACGGCTCGACGCCCTCGATGAGCGGCTCGTAGCCGTTGCCCTCGAAGCCGTTGGCCAGAAGGATCATCCATTCGACCTCGACGTGCATGCGCTCGCGGTTGAGGGCCGGCTCGCTCAGGTATTCGACGAGCGGGGCGGTGGTGTTGTGGTAGCGGCCGTCGAGCGGGGTGAGTGCGATTGCGGGGGAGATATCGGTAAGATTCATGGTCCCTAGGGTACTTCCAGCCGTGAACCGCGCTCCGGACGGCATGATGCGATGGCATGACGCGGCGGGTCGGCATGGCGGCGGATGCGATGGCATGACGCGGCGGCATGCCGCGTGCCCGGCCCGGCGGCGGAGGGCGCAGGTCCGGCGTTTCCGCGCCGGTCGGCCCCGCCCTCCGCCGGTCAGTGCGACATGCGGCCCTCATAATAGTGCGTTTCGGCGAGCGTGCCGCCGATCGTCTCCCGGAAATGCCGCTCATGCTCGGCCAGCGCGTACGAGCCGAGGTCGCTGGCGTTGCGGTAGGCGGCCTGATGATATTCGATCCAGTGGGTGATCTCCTTGCCGTCCGCGTCGGTGCGCACCGGTTCGCCCGCGTAGGCGTTCGCCCGGGCCGACGCCGCGTCTCCCGGCGTGCACGATCCGTCGGCGCCGATCGTGCCGATGCCGGCCTCTTCGGTGCGCGAGGCGACGCCGCGCACCGTCAGCCAGTGCTCGGTGGCGGGATTGGCGGCGCCGTCGAGCGCGGCGACCAGCTCGTCCTCCATTTCGATGCTGGTCACCCATGTACGTTCCGGGATCGGATGGTTGGCGACGGGCGAGCCTGCGGTGACGACATGGTCGATGCGGTACTCGTCGGCCAGGTCGGCGGCGATGGTCGCGGCGACGATGCCGCCCTGCGAATGGCCGATGAGCGCGACCGGCTCGTCGGCGCCGATGCCGGCCTGCCGCATCGCCTCGGCGACCATGCGCGCGCTGTCGGCGCTCATGCGGCGCTGCGGATCGTCGCTCATCAATTCCACGTTCTGCGGCCAGCCGAACGGCGAGTCGGGCTGCCCGTCGGTGCCGGGGATCGTGACGAGCCACGACGAGGTGCCGTCGTCACGCTCATAGCGTTGGATCGCGATCGTCGCATAGTCGAGGCCGCTGTCGAGGTCGATCTTGCCGAGCCGCTCCTCGGCGAGGCGGCGCAGGTTCTCGAGCGACTGGGCGACCGAATGCGATTCGCCGACGACCGTCACGTCGGTCGAGACCTCGCGCACGGTGAGCGTGCCGCCCTGCCGCAGCGCGTCGATCGGCGCGGTGACGCGTGCGATCCGGTCGGCCGCGGCGTTCACCTCGTCGGTGCGCGCCAGTCCGGAGACGGGGCCGATGCCGCCGACCTTCGACGCGACGCCGCCGAGCAGACCCTCCTGCACGGTGGACGTGGACGTGAGCGCCCACACCGGGTTGAACCGGCCGTCCGCGACGGACCCGCCGACGACGCCGGCCGCGGCGAGTCCGGCCGCGCCGAGCGCGGTACGCCCGGGGAACACGCCGGCCGCGGCCTGCACGATCTCGTTCGTGACGCGCCGCACCGCGGATTCGGCGCCCTCATAGAGCGAATGCGCGCGGATGAGCAGATCGGCCATCTCCTCAAGCCGCAGGGCGATCCGGTCGCAGTCGACCGCATGCTGCCCGCACCGGCGGTCGATCTCGGCATAGGGCAGCGTGCTGTGGCCGTCCACAGGCGTGTACGGGTCCGATGCGATCGGACACAGCGGCGCGGCGGCATGGTTGGCGCGCATGCGCAGCATCGACGACGACCATGCGTGGGCGGCATTGCGCCACGCACCCGCCTGATCGCCGATCAGCGCGGCCGCGGCACGGTAGGCGGCCTCGTCGGCGGCGCTATAGCGGGGACCGCCGTGGATGTACGACGTGACCTCCCAGCCCATCACGCACCTCCCCATGCGAGCGGGCGTATCCGGTCGGCGTCGTCGGCGACGCCCGCCGCAAGCCGGGCGACCTCGTCGAGCCGGTCATGGAACAGGGAGGCAGCGTTGCCCTGCCAGTCGAGGTCGGCAGTCGCGGACGGCAGCGCGGCGGCACCGTCCGCCGCTGCGCGTGTCAGGGCGACGTCCGATTCGATCAGGTCGCGGTTGGATTGGACGGCGGCGGCGCAGCCGCAGACGCCGGCCGTCAGGAACGCGGGGGTCACCGGTCCGGACAGCGGTTGCATGAGCGGTCCCGAACCGCCCGATCCGCCCGAGACGGACGAGCCGGACGAGCCGGCCGTGGACGCCGACGCCCGGCCGGCGGCGAAGGGAGTGACGGCGGAGGGGAAGGCGGCGGACGATCCGCCGAACGCCGTGGACTGCGAAGGGAACGTGAAACTGGTCATGGCCCCATTAACGGGGATGCGGGCGGCGACGTCCAGCGCGAACGGGCCATGTGGTCGAAAGCTCGCGGTTATCCACATCGCGGCGTGTCGTTCCACATACGCGGTTATCCACAGGCATGCCGAATTGAGGGCAGGGAGGGGAACCTGCGAGAGAGATGGTCAGGAGCATGCACGCCCGTCGGAGAATCGGGGCATGCTCCGTTCCGGTCCGGAGCCGGGCGGCTGGCCGGGAACCGGAACGAAACGCATCACCAGGGCTTGGACGTGTTGCCCGTGTTGTTCGTCGTGGTCTGCGACTTGTCGGTCGTCTGCGATTCGCCCAGATCCGTCGACTGCTCGTTGGACGCCAGCAGCTCCTCGATCTGCCGACGCTGCTCGTCGGTCAGCCCGTCATCGGCGGAGTCGCCGGAGTCGCCGGCATCGCCGGAACCGTCGGAACCACCGTCGGACGTCGCATCGTCAGCCGACGAACCGTCGTCGGAACCGGCCAATTCGGCCGCGATCAGCCTCGTCAGCCGCTGCGACACGTCGGCGTTGGCGGCGATGTCGGCGCGCAGCGACGGCAGCAGCAGCACGCCGGCCGCACCCGCGTCGGCGAACTGCGCATCGACCTGCCCCTGCAGCGTGGCGAGACGGTCGTAATCGGGCGTCTCGCCGGCCACGGCGGCGATGTCCTCCTTCAGCCGGGACGTCGCCTGCGAGAACGCGTCGGCTGCACGCAGATTCACGACGCCCACGGCAGCGACGCCCAACGCGAGCACCGCGGCGGCCGCGCACAGGACGCGCGCCGGCAGCCCAGCCCGGGGCGCGCGGCCGGCCGCGCCACGGACATCCGCGCCCCCGACGCCGGTCACATCCTCATCCACGGCATCATCCGCGGCCATACCCGCACGGTTGCGATCACGGTTCCTCACAGCAGCCTCCTCGACATGACGATCCACGCGCCCGCCTCCCACGCGGCCAACACGAGCACGACGGCCGCCAACGGCCAGACGACCGGGGTCGTGCGCTCGCGCCGCTTGACCGTGGACGTCACCTGCCAGCGCCGCGACGCCTCGGCGGACCGGCCGTCCGCCATCGTCGTCGCGGCATCGACGTGCAGATACGTGCCGCTGATCTCGTCGGCGATCGCGCCCAGCGTCGCCTCGTCCATCCTCGATACGCCCGGCTCGCCGGTATCCGGGTCGATGACCCAGCCGTCGCCGTCCGCCTGCGCACCGCCGTCCGACGACCCGTCCGAACCGTCCGAACCGTCCGACGCGACCCCGTCGCGGACGACCGGGATGCGCCCGCCCTCGGTCGACCCGACGCCGATGACGAACCCGTCGTCCAGATAGCGACGCAGCGTCGAGAACGAGCGGCGCTCGCCGGTCGACGTCTGCTCGCCGTCGGTGATCAGATACAGCACGATCGCGTCGTCGGGACGCTCCTCGCGCAGGTCCTTGAGCGAGAGCAGCAGCCGGTCGAGCGGCGCGTCGAGGCTCGACCCGCTCGATACGCTCGTCGCCTCGGGGGCGAGCGTATCGGCCCACGTGCCGATCGCATGCGTGTCGGGGGTGAGCGGCACGTCGACGCTGCCGGTCGCGCCGAAGCGCAACACCATGAAGCTCGCATCCGGGTAGAGGGCGGTGATGTCACGCACCGCGTCCTTCGCCGCATCGAGACGGCCGATCGTCTCGTCGGACCCGTAGTGCGCGTCGGCGACGGCCATCGAACCGGTCACGTCGACCGCCACGACCACGTCGGTCGCGTTCACCGCACGGCTGTCGGTGCTCGTCACGACGCTCGGCGTCAGCAGCATCAGCGCGACCGTAAGACACAGCAGCGCGCGGCGCACGCATGCGGCCGTCGTCTCGTCGCTCGACGCGCGGCGGCGCACATGCACGGCCACGACGGCCGCGCCCAGCGCGAACATCGCCATGGCGAGCGCCACGCCGAACCATCCGAGCGCGGGGGAGAGGGTGAATCCGTTCATCGGCGCGACCTCCATGCGAATGCGACGAATCCGGCGAGCGCGAGCGCGAGCGCGAGCGTCCACCAGCCGGGCGCGTCGACGACGGCGGCCTTCACGTCGGATTCGTCCCGGGCGATGCGCCGGCGGTCGATCTCGCGTACGAGCGATTCGACGGTCGTGCCGTCGGATTGGGTGAGGAACGTGCCGTCGTGCGCTTCGATGAGATCGCGCATCTGGGTGGTCGTCTCATCCGATTCGCTGGATTTGGGGCCGGAGAACAGGCCGTCGACGGTGATGCCGGCGCCGTGGACGAGGTCGAGCGCTTCGGCGAGCGTGTACGACGGGTCTCCGGATACGACGTTGTCGGTGGCGAGCACGATCGACGCGGCCCGGTGGCGCGCCGACTGGGCGCCGGTCGCGGACCCGTAGGCGAAGCCGGGCAGCATGGCCGCGCAGCTGACCACGCCGTCGCCGATGAGCGACGTCGCGTTGCGCCGGTTCTGCGTGCCTTCGAGCCAGTCGGCGATCCGCTGGTACTGTTCGTCGCTCATCGCGTCGATGTCCTCCTGGGTTTCGACGCCGCGCAGCGTCTCGACGGCCTGCCTGAGCTGGTCGGCGACCAGGTCGTAGTCGTCGGTGAGGGGGAACACGGTGCGCGACGTCGAGTTGAAGATGCTCAGGCCGATCCGCTCGCCCTGGAAGCGCGACACGAGGCTCTGGTACGTTTCGAGCACCTCGCGGTCGTAGGGGAGCGTGGATCCGGACACGTCGAGGCATAGGACGATGTCGCGCCGGGCGGAGCGCTCCTCGCCGCCGGCGATGACGGATGGGCGCGCCAGCAGCGCGACCGCGAGCGCGAGCACGACGGCGAGCATCGCCGCGGCGGCGCGCGTGAGCCTGCGCCAGCGCCGCATCAGCATCGCGGCGCGTTCGGTCGCCAGATCGTCGTCGAGCGAGAACACGGGTGCGGGAGCGTCGGCCGAAGCGTGCCGCCTCGCGTGCAGGGCGTGCCCGGCGACGACGAGCGCGACGAACGCGATCGCGCCCAACGCGGCCGCGGGGGCCGCCCACGGCCATTGCCATGACAGGGTCATCGGCGCCACCTTTCGATCAGATCGTCCACCCATCCGGCGGCCTGCCGCACGTCGGCGGCGCCGGCCTGCCGGTCGAGCGCCGGATCGGCGAACTCGGGCGGGTAGAGGGCCGCGATGGTCTGGCGCAGCAGGTCGAACCCGCCACGCATGCCGGTCGACCGCGGCATGCGGTTGAGGTCGACCAGGGTGCGGGCGCTCATGTCGTCGCCGGTGCGCGCCGACGCGAACGCGCGCGCCACCTGCGCGAGCCTCACGAACGCCTCCTGACGGTCGATCGCGCCCGATTCGAAGCCGTCGACGATGTCGGCGACCATGCGATGCCATCGCCCGGCGGCCGCACCGTCGACGTGCGCGCCGCGCCGGTCGCGGGTCCGGCGCGCACGACGCGGCCGCGACAGGAACCAGACGAGGACCGCGAACAGCACGGCCGCGACGAGGCAGCCGGCGACGGCCACGGTGAGCGGACCGGCCAGATCGGCCGGTTCGACCGGCGTCAGGCCGGTCACGTCGATCGCGGCGACGTGCGGGACGGGCCGCCACGCACGGCCGGGAAGATACGTCATCAACGAAGATCCGGTCATCGCGCTCCTCCCGTCTGCGCCCGCGGATACGGCCGTCCGGCCGACGCGAGGGCGACGATGCGCACGAACTCGTCGAACATGGCGTCGCTGGACGCGGCGCGGATCATGCGCGAACCGCACCGATCGAGCTCGCGGCGCAGCGTGTCGGCGGTGACGCCGCGGTGGACGCGCACCTCCTGCGACGCCGCCGCGTCACGCAGGAACGCCGGCACCCGGCGGCCGCTCACGCCGTCGGCGAAGCGGACGCCCGACGCCGGGTCGAACGGGTCGGCGGTCGCCACGTCGATGAGCACCAGCGGATGCGTGCGCGCGATGCGGCCGATCGCCTCGACATGCCGCGCGTCGAGCGCATGCTCGTCGGTGGCGAGCACGACCAGCGCGTCACGGTCGCGGATGCGGCGCGCATAGTCGAGCAGCGCGTCGATGTTGCGGCCATGCTCCCACGGACGGTCGAGCGCCTCGTCGAGCACGCGGCCGAACCGCGCGTAGCCGCCGGTGAACGGGATGCGGGCGATGCGCTCGGCGTCGCCGAACACGAGCGAGATGTCGTCGGAACGCCGCAGCGACAGCGCGGCGAACATGCGCAGCGCGTTGGCCGCGACCCGCCACGCCGGCTCGCCCGACTCGCACACGCCGGTCATCGGACGCGACGCGTCGACGAGCATCCACACGCGGCCGGTGACGCGGCGCTCGCGCTGCACGATCATCGGCCGGCCCTGGCGGGCGCTGGCCTTCCAGTCGATGAGCCGCGCCTCGTCGCCCGCCTCGTAGGCGCGCACGTCCATGACGTCGTCACCGCCGCCGCGGCGGCCGGACGCGTGCTCGCCCTCGAGGATGCCCAGCGCGCGGCGCGCGGTCGGCAGGCTCAGCGACGCGCCCAGCGTCTCGATGCGCCTGCGGATCCGCAGGTCCGCATCGGCGGCGTCGCCGGCGATCGAGGCGTCGGAGACGGCCGGAACGGATTGGGGGGCGCCGATCATGGGACGGGGACCGCGCGCACGATCGAGTCGACGACCTGGTCGGCGTCGACGCCGTCGGCCATCGCCTCGAACGTGAGGATGATGCGGTGGCGCAGGATCTCGGCGGCGAACGCCCTGACGTCCTCCGGGATCACGTAGTCGCGTCCGGCGAGCAGCGCGTTCGCCTGGCCGACGCGCACGAGCGCGATCGAGGCGCGCGGGCTGGCGCCCAGACGCACCAGCTGGGACAGGCCCTTGACCGGCCGGGAGCCGGCGCCGCGCGACGTGGCGGCGATATCGACCGCGTAGCGCATGATCGCGTCCGACACGTGCACGCGGCGGGCCGCGGCGCGCAGGAACTCCACGTCATGCAGCGAGATCGCGTCCGGATTCGTCTGTGACGGGTCGAGCGTGTCGGTGCCGCGGCGCGTGACCAGCGCGAGCATCGCCGCCTCCTCGTCGGGCGACGGGTAGGTCATGACCGTCTTCATCATGAAACGGTCCATCTGCGCCTCGGGCAGGTTGAACGTGCCCTCCTCCTCGATGGGGTTCTGCGTGGCGATGACCATGAACGGCTTCGGCAGCGCGATGCGCTCGCCGCCGATCGTCGTGGCGCCCTCGGCCATCGCCTCGAGCATCGCCGACTGGGTCTTGGCGTTGGAACGGTTGATCTCGTCGAGCAGGACGATGTTGGCGTGGATCGGGCCGATCTGCGTCGTGAAGCGCTGGGAGGCGAAGTCGAACACCTGCGTGCCGGTCAGGTCGGACGGCATGAGGTCCGGCGTGCACTGGACGCGGCGGAACGATCCGGACACGCAGGACGCGAGCGTCTGCGCGGCCGTGGTCTTGGCCAGGCCCGGCACCGATTCGATGAGGATGTGGCCGCCGGCGACGAGCGTGGCGATCAGCGACTCGCGCAGCCGCTCCTGGCCGACGAGCGCGGCAGCGAAGCGCGTGCGGACACGCTCGACGAGACGACGGGCGCGTTCGACGTCGTCCGCGCCCAGCGGCGTCGTCGCCGTGGCCGCGGCGTGCGGCGACGACATGGCGGCGGACGCCGGGAACGACGCGGCCGCGCCGGTCGGGCCGGTCGTTGCGGAGAGGGAGGGGAAGGCGGCGGACGGCACGGCCGGGACCGTGCCCGTCGTCGGAGGGACGGGAGCCGGCGCGGACGGGCGCGGCGGCGTGTTCGGTGTCGTCGGGAACAATGGCATGCGCCCCACTGTAACCTCACTCGCTGTCAATGCGCCGGAGCCCGCCCCGCCGTTCGCCCATGGCCTACGCGGCCGGCAGCGCCCAGTCGACCGGTTCGGCGCCCATCGCCTCGAGCGCCTGGTTGGCGCGGGAGAAGGGGCGGGATCCGAAGAATCCGCGCGAGGCGGACAGGGGGCTCGGGTGCGGCGACTTGATGATGAACGCGTTGGTGAGCAGCGGCTCCAGGCTCTGCGCGTTGCGGCCCCACAGGATCGCGACGAGCGGACGCGGGTTGCCGTGCTCGTCGACGCGCGCGTTCAGGGCGCGGATCGCCTCCTCGGTGACGGCCTCCCATCCCTTGCCCTGATGCGAGTTCGGACGTCCCTCGCCGACGGTCAGGCACCTGTTGAGCAGCATGACGCCCTGCCGCGTCCACGGGGTCAGGTCGCCGTTGGCGGGCGCCGGCACGCCGAGATCGGCCATGAGCTCCTTGTAGATGTTGACCAGGCTCTTGGGCAGCGGGCGCACGTCGGGCGCCACGCAGAAGCTCAGCCCCACCGGATGCCCGGGCGTGGGGTAGGGGTCCTGGCCGACGATGAGCACCTTGATCGAGTCGAAGGGGATCGTGAACGCGCGCAGGATGTTGCGCGAGGCGGGCAGGTAGCGGCGTCCGGCGGCGAGCTCGGCGCGCAGGAAGTCGCCCATGCGGTGCACGTCCGGTTCGACCGGGGCCAGCGCCTGCGCCCAGCCGGTCTCGACGAGTTCGGAAAGCGGTTTGATGCGAGTGGTGTCCATGCGGCCCACTCTAGCCGCACGCCGGCCGTGCCGGGGCGTGCGGCCGTCCCGCTTGTGGCGGGCGAGGGGGACGGTTAGACTCGTGCGTAGCTTTCGATGGAAGGGATGACCATGACGAAGAACGACAAGGCGACCTACGAATCGTACGACCGCGACGAGTTCGACGAACCCCCGGTCGGCCCGGTGGGCGTCCACCGCGGCTCGCGGTCGGTCGCCTCCCGCGTGCTCCCGTACGTGGTCGTGCTCGTCGTCGCCGCGCTGGTGGGCGCGCTGGCATGGGGCGTGTCGACCGGCGAGCTGGGCAAGATGATCGAATCGTGGAGGCCCACGCAGTCCCAGCAGGCCGACGCCGACAAGAAGGCCGACTCCGACGAGGAGGATGACGCCGACACGTCCGATGACGCCGACGCCGACAAGGACGCCGACGCCTCCTCCGACGGCGCCCAGAGCGACGGCGAATCCGCCGACGCGCAGGACCAGACCGGCCAGGATGCGGCCGACGGAACCCAGGATGCGGACGGCCAGGACGCCCAGCAGCAGACCGCGGAGCCGAACCGGGCGACCTCGGTGCGCGTGGTCAACGGCTCCGGCATCGCCGGATACGCCGGCCAGCAGGCGGCGGTCCTCCAGCAGGCCGGCTACACGAGCGTCGAGGCGGCCAACCCGGCCTCCGAGGCGCTGCCGGCGGGCAACGTCGTGTGGTATCAGAACGAGACCGATCTGGCGACGGCCAACGACGTGGCCGCCACGCTCGGCATCGCCGACGTGCAGCAGGTCTCCGGGCTTGCGGTGCCCGTCGTCGTGATGCTGATGAACTGACGGAAAGGCTCCCCGAAACCCCGGTAACCCCCGAAACCGTTCCCGGCCATGCCCCCCGCTACAATGGGAAGGTCGCGAGGTTGGGGGAGCGCGATTTGGGTTGTGTGTGTTCTTCCGTGCCGTCCGCGATGTTCGGATATCCAAGGAAAGAATGATTTATGTCACACGGAACCGTGAAGTTCTTCAGCGCTGGCAAGGGGTACGGATTCATCAACCCGGAGGATGGCGGCGACGACGTGTTCGTCCACTATTCGGTGATCGAGTCCGACGGCTTCAGGACGCTGCAGGAAGGAGAGAAGGTCGAGTACGAGGCCGTGCAGGGTCCTAAGGGCATGCAGGCCACGAAGGTCGTCAAGCTGTAACGACGGCCGGGCGAGACCTCGAAGCGAGCTCGAAGGGGCTTCGGAGCGATCCGGAGCCCCTTTTCGTTTGCCATCAGCGCAATCATGCCGTCCTGTTGGCACTCGGGCACCGAGAGTGCTAACCTGACCAATTAGCACTCGGGGGCCGAGAGTGATAACCGGTGGCTGACGGCCGGCACCGCCCGACTCCCGCAGTGGAACCATCTACCGTGAAGTCATGTGGAGGATAGACACCATGGCAAAGATCATCGCATACGACGAGGAAGCCCGTCAGGGCATGGTCGCGGGCCTCGACAAGCTCGCCAACACCGTCAAGGTGACGCTGGGCCCGAAGGGCCGCAACGTCGTCCTGGACAAGGCCTACGGCGCCCCGACCATCACCAACGACGGTGTGTCCATCGCCAAGGAGATCGATCTGGACGATCCGTTCGAGCGCATCGGCGCCGAGCTGGTCAAGGAAGTCGCCAAGAAGACCGACGACGTCGCGGGCGACGGCACCACCACCGCCACCGTGCTGGCCCAGGCCCTCGTGCACGAAGGCCTGAAGAACGTGGTCGCCGGCTCCAACCCGATCGCGCTGCGCCGCGGCATCGAGAAGGCCTCCGAGGCCATCGTCAAGGAGCTCGTCGCCGCCGCCAAGGACGTCGAGACCAAGGAGCAGATCGCCGCGACCGCGACCATCTCCGCCGCCGATCCCGAGGTCGGCGAGAAGATCGCCGAGGCCCTGGACAAGGTCGGCCAGGACGGCGTCGTCACCGTCGAGGACAACAACCGCTTCGGCCTGGACCTCGACTTCACCGAGGGCATGCGCTTCGACAAGGGCTACATCGCCCCGTACTTCGTCACCAACGCCGAGGACCAGACCGCCGTCCTCGAGGATCCGTACATCCTCCTGACCTCCGGCAAGGTCTCCAGCCAGCAGGACGTCGTCCACATCGCCGAGCTGGTCATGAAGACCGGCAAGCCGCTGATGATCATCGCCGAGGACGTCGACGGCGAGGCGCTGCCGACCCTGATCCTCAACAACATCCGCGGCACCTTCAAGTCCTGCGCCGTCAAGGCCCCGGGCTTCGGCGACCGCCGCAAGGCGATGCTGCAGGACATGGCCATCCTGACCGGCGCGCAGGTCGTCTCCGACGAGCTCGGCCTCAAGCTGGACTCCGTCGACCTGTCCGTGCTCGGCTCCGCCAAGAAGGTCATCGTCTCCAAGGACGAGACCACCATCGTCTCCGGCGCCGGCTCCACCGAGGACGTGGCCGCCCGCGTGGCCCAGATCCGCGCCGAGATCGAGAACACCGACTCAGACTACGACCGCGAGAAGCTGCAGGAGCGCCTCGCCAAGCTGGCCGGCGGCGTCGCCGTCATCAAGGTCGGCGCCGCGACCGAGGTCGAGGCCAAGGAGCGCAAGCACCGCATCGAGGACGCCGTGCGCAACGCCAAGGCCGCGATCGAGGAGGGCCTGCTGCCGGGCGGCGGCGTCGCCCTGATCCAGGCCGCCGCGAAGGCCGAGAAGGACGTCAAGCTCGAGGGCGACGAGGCCACCGGCGCCGCGATCGTGTTCCGCGCCATCGAGGCCCCGATCAAGCAGATTGCCGAGAACGCCGGCCTGTCCGGCGCCGTCGTGATCGACAAGGTCCGCTCCCTGCCGGACGGCCAGGGCCTGAACGCCGCCACCAACGAGTACGAGGACCTGCTGGCCGCCGGCGTCACCGACCCGGTCAAGGTCACCCGTTCCGCCCTGCAGAACGCCGCCTCCATCGCCGGCCTGTTCCTGACCACCGAAGCCGTGGTCGCCAACAAGCCGGAGCCGGCCCCGGCCGCTGCCGCCGGCACCGACATGGGCTACTAAACCCACCGTCGCGCACTCGGACGGCATGATGCCGCTCCGCAGTCCGCATGACTGACGACGAGGCCCCGGACCGCACGCAACGTGCGATCCGGGGCCTCGTCGCATCCGCGCGACCGTGCGGACGAGGCGAGGCCCGGACGGCCGTCTCCGCGCGCATCCGCGTAGGCGACCGTCCGGGCGGGCGGACGCCCGCTCAGCCGGCGAAGAGCATCGCCGCCTGCGCCTCCGTGTCCGCATACAGCGACGACGCCGAGGCGAGCGAACGCTGGATCGACTCCAACGACGCCTCCATCTGCCGCTGCGCCGCCTGCCACTGCCGGGCGACGGCGGCGAACTGCGTCGCCGCACCGCCCCGCCACACGCCCTGCAGCGCATCCAGATTCGCATACATGCCGTTGACCGCCTGCCGGATCGCGTCGACGGACGCGTTCACCGCCGCCGCCGACGAGGCGATCTGCTCGGAATCTACCTGAAACTGCGCCATGATGGCCCCCTTTCATCGGGGAACACGGGCCCCTCCCGCGTTCCGATACCGCGTCCGGCTTTGGCGAAGCCGGCCGCTAAGGTGGACGATATGACAAAACGCGGTATCGGGTATGGAAAAACGACCACTGTGGTCGAACGCTTCGCTCACGGCGTGTCGCCAATGATCGC
Organism: Bifidobacterium samirii; assembly: GCF_003952945.1. Lineage (GTDB taxonomy): Bacteria > Actinomycetota > Actinomycetes > Actinomycetales > Bifidobacteriaceae > Bifidobacterium > Bifidobacterium samirii. The sequence continues at coordinate 28,150 of NZ_QXGK01000015.1, read as the reverse complement.
AACGCTTCTGACGCTTCTGACGACACTGGCCGCCATCATGTGCCTGGCGATGCCGCCGACGGCGCTCGCCGACGACGGCGACGCCGCCGATACGGGGGACGCCTCGTCGCAGACGCAGACCGCCACGTCGGGCGCCGGCGCGATCACCGACATCGACAACCTGCTGGGCGGCGACCTGACGCATGTCTCCGACCGCATCGACGAGGTGAAGGAGAAGACCGGCGTCTCGGTGCGCCTCATGTACCTGCCCACGTTCGGCGAGATCGACGACTCCGACCAGTGGGCCAAATCCGTGCTCGAGGCGCTCTCGCCCGAGAAGAACACGGTCATGCTCGCCGTCGCCTCCAACGACGGCAAGATGGTCGTGGCCGTCTCGTCGAACTCCGACGAATGGCTGCGGCGCAAGACCACCGTCGACGCGCTGTCGGACGCCGCCGCCGGCCCGCTGCAAGGAGCAACGGCCGACTGGTCCGGCGCCGCCGATGCGATGATGGACGAGCTGGTGCGCCAGAAGCAGACGTCGACCTCGTCCTCGTCGGTCACGGTCGGCATCGCCGTGATGGGCGGCGTGCTGGTCGTGCTGGTCGTGGTCGTCGGCGCCACCGCGTTCGTGCGCCATCGCGGCGCGCACAGCGGCGACGCGGTGAAGCGCTCGGCGAAGGCCAGGACGAAGGGCGGTGCGAAGTCCGGATCGAAGAGCGGCGGAACGAATCGGGACGACGGCCCGGCATCGGACGCCGACGATGCGTCGGACGCCTCCGGCGGCACCGACGCCGCCCCGACCGTCAGCGCCGAGGAGACCGCGCAGTTCGAGGCGTTCCTCAAGGCGAGCGCCGAGCAGGAGTCCGGCCATCCGGTCGACGACCGCGGCCGTCCGCTCACCCGACGCGAGCTGCGTCGGCTGCGCGAGGCGGAATCGGGGCGCAAGGGGCGCTGACCCGTGGCGCGCGTGCGGACGGCGGCGTGGCCGTCCGCACGCGGGCGTCATCCGCACGTGGGGTAATCATCCGAACGCGAAGCATCAGCGGATATTCAGAAAACCTTCAGCAAAGGACGACATGCTGGTGCGCATGAGTAAGCCCATCGAAGCATCGATCGTCGTCGTGGACGACGAACCGTCCATCCGTGAACTGCTTGTCGCATCCCTGCATTTCGCCGGTTTCGAAGTCGCCACCGCGGCGTCCGGCTCCGAGGCCATCGAAGTGATAGAGAAGACCCAGCCCGACCTGATCGTCCTCGACGTGATGCTGCCGGACATCGACGGCTTCACCGTCACCCGCCGTATCCGCCAGGAGGGCATCGACGCGCCGGTCCTGTTCCTGACCGCCCGCGACGACACGCAGGACAAGGTCATGGGACTGACCGTCGGCGGCGACGACTACGTGACCAAGCCGTTCAGCCTCGAGGAGGTCGTGGCCCGCATCCGCGCGATTCTGCGCCGCACCCGCGAGCAGATCGAGGACGACCCGATCATCCGCGTCGCCGACCTGGAGATCAACGAGGATTCGCACGACGTGTCGCGCGCCGGCCAGCCGATCGACCTGAGCCCGACCGAATACAAGCTGCTGCGCTACCTGATGGACAACGAGGGCCGCGTGCTGTCCAAGGCGCAGATCCTCGACCATGTGTGGCAGTACGACTGGGGCGGGGACGCGGCGATCGTCGAATCGTACATCTCCTACCTGCGCAAGAAGGTCGACGGCATCATGGTGACCGACGAGAACGGCGAGACGCACAAGGTCGCGCCGCTGATCGAGACCAAGCGCGGCATCGGCTACATGATCCGCGCCCCGCGCAACACGGGCGCATGATCGGCATCGAATCGGGCGCCGGCATGCCCGGACCGTCCGGCGTGCGCGCCGACGCCCATCCGGGAGCGGGGGAGCATCGCGAATCATGGTTCGCGCGCCACATCCGCCGCAGGATCGACGCGGTGTCGCTGGGCTCCAAGCTCGTGGCGTGCATCATCGTGCTGCTCACGCTCGGCTCGTTCGCGCTGTCGTTCTCGATCCGCCAGCTGGTGAGCAGCTACATGATGGAGAAGATCGACACGCAGCTGATCAACCAGGCGGAGCTCGTGTTCAACAACATCGAGCTGCTGCGCCAGTCGAGCGGCACGACGGAGAACTCGCCGTCGATGACCAGCTACTTCCTGCAGGCGCGCGACAAGACGAACGGCAAGACCGAGAACCTGCTCGTCCCGGCGCTCAAGGGCGGCGTGGATTCGGTGCCGGTGCTGCCGCGCGACGATTCGGGCGTGACGTTCGGCCAGCCGTTCACGACGGCCGCGGCGATCTCGTTCGACGCCGATTCCGCCTCGGCGTCGTCGTCGACCGCCGACCATGCGACGCTGTCGCGCGCCCGCTCGCCGTGGCGCGTCGTGGCGATGCGCTGGGTCGACAAGACCACCGACGGCGACAGCTACGTGCGTGGCGTGATCTACGTGGGCCTGTCGCTGAGCGATTCGATCGACACCACCAACACGCTCACCCGCTACAGCGCGATGGTCGGCATCGCCGTGGTGCTGCTGGGCGGCGTCATCGGCTCGATCGTCGTGTCGGCGACGCTCACCCCGCTCAAACGCATCGAGAAGACCGCGGCGAAGATCGCCGCCGGCGACCTGAGCCAGCGCGTGCCGTCCGCCCCGGAGAACACCGAGGTCGGCTCGCTGTCCGCGTCGCTGAACGCGATGCTGGCGCGCATCGAGCAGAGCTTCCGCGAACAGCAGGAGACCACCGACAAGATGAAACGGTTCGTCTCCGACGCCAGCCACGAGCTGCGCACCCCGCTGGCCGCGATCCACGGATACGCGGAGCTGTACAAGATGCAGCGCGAGTTCCCCGGCGCGCTGGAACGCGCCGACGAGTCCATCGCGCACATCGAGGCGTCCAGCTCGCGCATGACCGTGCTCGTCGAGGACCTGCTGTCGCTGGCCCGTCTCGACGAGGGCCGCGGCATCGACCTGACCCAGCAGGTGCCGCTCACCGCGGTCGTGTCCGACGCGACCGACGACCTGCACGCGCTCGACCCCGAACGCGGCATCCGCGTCGGCTCGCTCGAACTCGAACCGTCCTCCGACGGCTCCGGCTCGCGCTTCGCCTTCCGCGAGGGCGCGATGCCCGACGTGACCCTGTCGGGCGACGGCTCGCGTCTGCGCCAGGTCGTCACCAACATCGTCGGCAACATCCACCGCTACACGCCCGCCGATTCGCCGGTCGAGGCCGCCATCGGCGTGCTGCCGGCGTCGATCAGCCCCGAGTCGCTGTCGCGCATGCCGTCCACCGAGACGTCGCTGCGGCATCTCATCGAGGCGATCGAGGTGGGCCAGTCGATGCAGGTGGGCATGAACTACGCGATCGTGCGCTTCAGCGACCACGGTCCGGGCGTGCCCGAGGAGTCCCGTTCGCAGATCTTCGAACGCTTCTACACGGCCGACCCGTCGCGCGCCCGCCTCAAGGGCGGCACCGGATTGGGCATGGCGATCGCGCAGTCCGTCGTCAAGGCGCACCGCGGATTCATCTGCGCCACGCAGACCGACGGCGGTGGTCTGACACTCACCGTCGTGCTGCCCGTCGCCCCCGTCGAACCGAAGATCGAGCCCGTGCCGGCCGAGACCGCGAAGCGCGGATGGATGACGAAATCGGACTCGCGCACGGCGAAATCCGAGCGTCGCACCCGCCAGCGCTGAACAGGCCATACGGTAGACTGTCTTTGGTTTGACAGCGGCGGGCACGGGGCCCGCCGGCAATTGAGGCGAAGAGCGAGGTGTGATCACGATGCCCAGTGGACGAGTGCGTTGGTTCGATGCGAACAAGGGATATGGCTTCATCACGACGGAGGACGGCAAGGACGTGTTCCTGCCGGCGGCCGCCCTGCCCGCCGGCGTCACCACGCTGCGCAAGGGCGCCAAGGTCGAGTATTCGGTGGTCGAAGGCCGCCGCGGACCGCAGGCGATGGGCCTGAGCCTCGTCGAGACGGCGCCGTCGCTCGTCAAGGCCACCCGACCCAAGCCCGACGACATGGCCGCCATCGTGGAGGACCTCATCAAGCTGCTCGACGGCGCCGGCACCAGCCTGCGCCGCCACCGCTACCCCTCCCAGGCGGAAAGCCGCAAGCTGGCCACGCTGCTGCGCGCCGTGGCCGACAACTTCGACGTTCAGGACTGATTCATGCCCGACACGACTATGGACCCCATCGCCCTCGCCAGGGAGATCGCGATCGACACCGCCGAGACGGCCGAATCGGTCGGCGACCTCGTCGCCCAGGCCGAGGCGGGCGACCACGTGACCGACTTCCGCTTCGCCTGTCTGGCGAAGGGCTACGAAGGCTGGCAGTGGTCGGTCACCCTCTACCATGACGACGAACTCGACCGTTGGACGGTCAACGAATCGTCGCTGCTGCCCACCGACGAGGCGCTGCGGCCGCCGGCATGGATCCCGTGGAAGGACCGTCTGGAACCCACCGACCTGTCGGTGACCGACTCCATCGGCACCGACCCGGACGACCCGCGCATGGAACCCGGCTTCCGCAGGACCGTCGCCGCCGACACGGCCGACGGGGATGCGGCTGACGGTGCGGCCGCGGGCGAGGGCGATCATGAGACGCCCGCCGGCGCCGACAACGAGACGGCGACGCCGGACGGCACGACCGACATGGCATCGTCCGCCGATGCCGCGGCCGTCGCCGGAACCGACACCGGCACGGAGGCGTCTGCGGACGGAGAGCCGGGCGAATCCGGCGACGGCGAGGCCGAGCCGGCCCCGGCCGTCACGTCCGAGGAGGACGTCGACGACGCGGTGCGCGCGTTCGACCTGTCGCGCCGCCACGTGCTCACGCCGCTGGGCCGCGCGCAGGCCGCCAAGCGCTGGTACGAGGGCCCGCACGGCCCCAAGGCGCTGTCCACCAAGACCGCCGCCGGCAACGCGTGCGCCGACTGCGGCTTCTTCGTGCCGCTGACCGGCGAACTGGGCGCGATGTTCGGCGTGTGCGCCAACAAGTGGAGCCCCGACGACGGCCGCGTCGTCTCGATGGACCACGGCTGCGGCGAGCATTCCGAGATCGAGCCGCCGGAGCCGACCCCGCTGTGGGTGCAGTCCAAGCCCGCGTACGACGACCTGCACATCGACATCGTCGAACAGCTGTCGCGCGAGGAGCTCGCCCAGATCGAGCTCATCGAACGGCTCACCGCCGACGGCATCGAGATCGGACGCGGCGTGATCGTGCTGCGCTCCCAGCTGCCGCGCGACTGACCGCGGCACGGCAACGGACATGAGAAAGGGTCTCCCCTCGGGGAGACCCTTTCCGCGTATATGGCCGGAGCGGCCCGTCGCGCCCGTCAGTGGACGACGGTGAGCGTCGACTCGGCGAGCGTGACCAGCTGCTTGGACACCGATCCGAGGAAATGCGCGTCCAGACCCGACAGGCCGCGCGAGCCGATCACCAGATGGCCCGCATAGCGCGACGCGGTGATCAGACCCTTGACCGCCGAGATGTGGAACGCGTGCGCCTGCACCTCAACGCCCTCGGGCAGGTCCTCGCCGGCCAGCATGTCCGCCAGCATCCGCTCGGCGCGCTGCTGGCCCTCGGTCATCGGCGCGATCGCGTTCTCATAGCCGGGGATCACGCCCAGATCGCGCAGCTGCCAGCAGAACAGCACCTGCAGCGGCACCCCATGCACCTGCGCCTCGTGCGCGGCGAACGCGAGCGCCCGACGCGACGTGGGGGAGCCGTCGACGCCGACGACGACCGGCCGTCCGCCGCCGGTCCCGGTGCGCGCCTGCCCGGCCGGGTCGGCGCCGGGGGCGAGGGTCTGGGCGATCGCGTCCTGCATCGTCTCGTCCTCGTCGGAGAAGATGCGCACGACGGTGACGGGCACGCTCGCGGATTCGGCGAGCGATGCGGAGAACGAGCCGGTGAACCAGCGTGCGACGCGGCCCAGCGACCTGCGGCCGACGACGATCTGCTGGGCGTCGCGGCCGATGCGCAGCAGCGCCGCGGAGCCGGACGCGTGCACGGAGGTGAGCGTCACGTTGTCGCCGGTCAGGTCGTCGGAGCCGGCGATGGCCTCGTCGACCCAGGTGCGCAGCCGGTCGACGATGCGCGCGCGGGCCTGCTCCCACGCGGCCTCGCTGTCGGGTTCGGCGCCCATGTCCCACGAGCGGGTCCAACCGTAGACGGCGTTGACCTTCTGGCCGGTCAGCCGCGATTCGCGCAGTGCCCAGCGCAGGGCGGCGAACGATTCGTCGGAGCCGTCGACGCCGACGACGATGTCGGCCATTGTGGTGGTGTCAGTCATCATGCCTCCTCACCGATGAGCGTGCAGATACGTCCAGCATATCGTCGCCGGTTGCGTTCTGAGCGCAATCGGGCGTGGAAACGCGGGAAACGTCACCGTGAATCGGTAGAGTGGTCTGAGCTAACAAGAGTGGAAGGACAAGCATGTTCGAACGGTTTACCGACCGTGCCCGGCGCGTGATCGTACTCGCGCAGGAGGAGGCGAGAGCCCTCCAGCACAACTACATCGGCACCGAACACCTGCTGCTCGGTCTGATCCGTGAGGGCGAGGGCATCGCCGCGAAGGCGCTCGCGTCGAAGGGCGTGACCCTGGAGGACACCCGCAAGCAGGTCGAGGAGATGATCGGCAAGGGCAACGCGACCCCGGGCGGTCACATTCCCTTTACTCCGCACGCCAAGCAGGTGCTGGAACTGAGCCTGCGCGAGGCCCTGCAGCTGGGCCACAGCTACATCGGCACCGAGCACATCCTGCTCGGTCTGATCCGTGAGGGCGAGGGCGTGGGCACGCAGGTGCTCATCAAGATGGACGTGGATCTGGGCGAGCTGCGCAGCGCGACGATCGACATGATCCGCGGCAATTCGGCGTCCGGCGACGGCAAGGGCGAGCTGGCGAACGCGGGCGGCGTGCAGGACAAGCGCGGCCAGTCCGGTTCGGCCATCCTCGACCAGTTCGGCCGCAACCTGACCGACGAGGCGGCCCAGGGCAAGCTGGATCCGGTCATCGGCCGTTCGCAGGAGATCGAACGCGTGATGGTGGTGCTGTCGCGCCGCACGAAGAACAATCCGGTGCTGATCGGCGAGCCGGGCGTCGGCAAGACGGCGGTCGTCGAGGGCCTGGCGCAGAAGATCCACGCGGGCGACGTGCCGGAGACCCTCAAGGGCAAGCAGGTGTATTCGCTCGACCTGGGTTCGATGGTGGCCGGCTCGCGCTACCGCGGCGACTTCGAGGAGCGTCTCAAGAAGGTGCTCAAGGAGATCAAGACGCGCGGCGACATCGTGCTGTTCATCGACGAGATCCACACGATCGTGGGCGCCGGCTCCGCCGACGGCGCGCTGGGCGCGTCCGACATGCTCAAGCCGATGCTGGCTCGCGGCGAGCTCCAGACCATCGGCGCGACCACGACCGACGAGTACCGCAAGTACATCGAGAAGGACGCGGCGCTCGAACGCCGATTCCAGCCGATCCAGGTGCACGAGCCGTCGATCGCGGAGACCATCGAGATCCTCAAGGGCCTGCGCGAACGCTACGAGAACCACCACAAGGTGACGATCACCGACGGTGCGCTGCAGTCCGCGGCCGAACTGTCGAGCCGCTACATCCAGGACCGCAACCTGCCCGACAAGGCCATCGACCTGATCGACGAGGCCGGCGCGCGCCTGCGCATCCGCCGGCTGACCGCCCCGCCGGAGCTCAAGGACCTCGACCAGCGCATCGCGCGCCTGGCCGAGCAGAAGGACGAGGCCATCAAGGGCCAGGACTTCGAGAAGGCCGCCGAACTGCGCGACAGCCAGGAGAAGCTGGAGGCCGAGCGCAAGGAGCGCGAGAAGGCGTGGCGCGAAGGCGAATCCGACGTGCGCATGGTCGTGGACGAGGACGTGATCGCCGAGGTCATCTCCAACACCACCGGCATCCCGGTCGTCAAGCTCACCCAGGCCGAATCCAAGAAGCTCATGGGCATGGAGGCGGAGCTGCACAAGCGCATCATCGGCCAGGACGAGGCCGTGACCGCGCTGTCGCGTTCGATCCGTCGCGCCCGCGTGGGCCTCAAGGACCCGAAGCGCCCGTCCGGCTCGTTCATCTTCGCCGGCCCCACCGGCGTGGGCAAGACCGAGCTGGCCAAGACGCTCGCCGAATTCCTGTTCGACGACGAGGACGCGCTGATCCGCGTCGACATGTCCGAGTTCTCCGAGAAGTACGCCGCGTCGCGCCTCTTCGGCGCGCCCCCGGGATACGTCGGCTACGAGGAGGGCGGCGAGCTCACCGAGAAGGTGCGCCGCAAGCCGTTCTCCGTGGTCCTGTTCGACGAGATCGAGAAGGCCCACCCGGACATCTTCAACACGCTGCTGCAGGTGCTCGACGACGGCCACCTCACCGACGGCCAGGGACGCAAGGTGGACTTCAAGAACACCATCATCATCCTGACCACGAACCTGGGCACGCGCGACATCGCCAAGGCCGCCAACACCGGCTTCAATCTGGGCGTCAACACCGAATCCAGCTACCAGCGCATGAAGGACCAGGTGTCCAGCGAACTCAAGCAGCAGTTCCGCCCCGAGTTCCTCAACCGACTCGACGACATCATCGTGTTCCGCCAGCTCAGCGAGACCGAAGTGCGCCGGATCGTGGACCTGGACGTCGACCGCCTCAACGACCGCCTGTTCGACCGCCACATGACCCTCGAACTGACGACCGCCGCCAAGGACCTGCTCGCGCAGAAGGGCTTCGACCCGCTGCTGGGCGCCCGCCCGCTGCGCCGCGTCATCCAGCGCGACATCGAGGACGCCATCTCCGAGAAGATCCTCATGGGCGAACTCGAGGACGGCCAGAAGGTGGTCGTGGACGTGAAGGGCGACAGCATCCTCGACGAGGACTTCACGTTCACCGGCGAGGCGCTCGCCGCCGAGCCGACGGCCGAGCCGACCGCGGACACGCCGTCCGACGGCGCCCCGGACGCCACGGGCGAGGCGACGGCCGGACCCGCCGCATCCGAACCCACGGACGAGTAGCCACATATGGCCACGAGGCTCCGTCCCGCACCCCACGGCCGACGCGCATGCGCCGGCCACGGGGGCGCGGGACGGAGCCTCGTCGCATATGTGCGCCTTCGCGCGGTCCGCCGCAATGCCTCGGCGGACGCCGACGGAGGCCCATCATGCGCGACGCACGACGGCGTGTCCAACGCCGGCGGGACCATCGTCAGCAGCACCAACGTCGACGGAACCGCCGGCAGGCAGGGAGGACGCCTATGCGCCGCGAATTCATGACCATCTACCGGGCGCGCTTCTCCGTACGCCACAATCCCGACGACCCCGGTCGCACCGGTCGCACCGGACGGACCGGACACGACTGCGGCCCGGACGCCGCCGACGGCATCGACGGCACGATCGACACCATCGCGCGATGCGTGCACGACTGGCTGCAGACCGCCTACGACGGTACGGAACGCGGATGGAAACCGGAGGACGGCACCCCATCGCCATGGGCGCGGCGGCTCTGGACCGCATGGCGGCGCGGCGACAAGCCGATGCCGTCGTTCACCGTCGGAGACGCGACGGGCCGCACGCGCGTACAGGTGCGCGGCGAGGACCGGCGCATCCGCGACGACGACGGACACACCATCCAATGGGCGTGCCGCATCGAGGAACGCACCATAGTCGCCGAAGACGCCGCCGACGACGGCCAAGGCCACGGCGGCGGACTGCGGCCGCTGCCGCGCATCCGACGCACCGACATCGCCCTCACCGGCCGCGCCGCACGACGACACGGACACCGCCATCCGCACCATCGACGCCGACGACCTGTGGCACATCGTCGCCGACCGGCGCCGCGACTTCCCGGTCGCCGTCATCGGACTGGACGCCGCCGACGGCACGCCCCTCATCGACCCGCACGCCCTCCACGCCACGCTCTTCCCCGACGTCATGATCTGCACCCCCGACAGCCGCCGCGCCATGCAGGCCATCCGACGCACCTTCGACACGCACCTGCCCGGATCATCGCCACGACAGGACAGCATCCGCATCTACGCACCCCGGCCGGCGCTCGCCGACCAAGGCATCGACGCCGACGACGACCCCGTGCGCATGCGCGCCGCCGCACACGAACTCGGCCGCCACCACACCATCACCGGCACGCAGATCGCCGCGTGCCGCGCCGCCGCCGGCACCGGTACACGGACCGGCGACACCGGCACGCAGGCCGATGCCGCAACCGCGCCGGCCGACAGACACGACCCGGCGATCGGACTGCTCGCCGCACTCGTGGACGACACCGCAGCCGATGACGCCAACGCCGCAGACGACCCGACCGTCGACACCATCGCCGCCATCCAGGACCACGAGACGGCGCTCGCCAAGCTCGCCGCAGCCGAACGCCGCACCGCCGCCGCACAGGCCCACGCCGACAAGACCGAACGACGACTGCGCGACAAGGACCATGCGCTCGCCGAACAGCGCCGACAGGCGGAACACGACCGCGAACGCCACGACGCCGCAGCCAAACGCTTCGACGACGAACGCGGACGACTCGCCGTCAGCATCGACGGCCTCGAACAGGCGAACCGGAAACTGCGCAGAAACCTCGCCGACGAACGCCGCCGCGCCGCCGACCTGACCGCCCAGCTCGCCGCGGTACGCGAACGACTCAACGCGCGGACGGATACGGGCGACGCCGACGGCGCCGCGGACACGGCCGCGACAGCCGGCACGAATCGGACGAATCGGACGAACGGAACGAATACGGAAGGCACGCCTGCCGTCGCAGACACCGGCAGACACGACACCGACGGCGTCGGCGACACCGCCGACACCGCGGCATCCGACCGCGACGACCTGCTGCACATGGCGCTCGCCGACAACACGGACCTGATGGCGGAGAACCGGCGACTGGAGGAAGGCAACGACGATCTGGCGCATCGGAACGCGGAACTGAACCACACGGTCGAACGGCTCACGCGCGCGCTCGACGCGGCCCGGAAGAACGCGGACACGGACACGGCCTCCATCCTGGACGAGGTACGTTCGCGCATCCCCGCCGACCTGCCGCAGATGCTCGCGACGAACAGCCGCAACCTCAACGGGCGGAACGCCGAGGCGATCGTACGCCTGTTCGCGGCGCTCTACCCGGACCGCATTCGCATCCACGAGAGCGCATGGCGCACGCTGCGCGAGTGCATCACCAAGCCGGCGCTGGTCTGGCAAGGCATGCATCTGGCGTGCACGGTCGCATACGACGTGTACGCGGGGGAGCCCGGGCGAGGCAACCCGGGCACGCTGTTCCGTGCCGACCCGTCCGTGGGCGGGTTCGAGCTCGCCGAGAACGAAGGCCCGCAGACCCACAACGACGCCTCCTACATGCGCATCCGGGAGATCGACGACGGCGGGCGTCGGCTTACCGCCGAACCGCACCTGCGCATCGGGAACAAGGAGGACGAGTCGTCGCTGCGCATCTACTTCGCGTGGAACCCCGACGACCGGCATATCGTGATCCGCGCCGTCGGCCGGCACTTGGAGAACTACACGACACGCACCGGGAAACGGTGAGGGCGTGGTCCGAAGGCGGGGATGCCGCTCTGGTGGGCGGGCGGATCGCATGGGGATGTGGTCCGCCCGTCGTCCGTCAGTGCGGAGTCACGTCGATGAGACGCCGGCCGGCGAGTCCGACCAGCCAGCGCTGCGTGACCGTATACCCCGGGTAGAGCCGTTCCAGCGCCTCGGCGTACAGCGCCTGCTGGCCGATGTAATCGTCGCGCAGGCGTCGGCACCACGATGCGGGATCGTCGCGTTCGTCGTCGCGCATCGCGTCGGTCTTGTAGTCGAACAGCACGATGGTGCGCGTCGCGTCGTCCACGTAGTAGCCGTCGATGACGCCGCGCACGACGATGCCGTCGCCGTCGTCCCCGGTATGCGCCGGGCGGGATGCGCCGCCGGATGCGATGGCACGCAGCCCGTCGTCGTCGAGCAGCAGCGAGAACGGGGCTTCGCGGAACAGTCGTCCGCGATGCGCGCGGATGCCGTCGGCCAGCGTCCGCACGCCGCCGTCGGCCGCGGGGGCGGCGGACCCGTCGCCGCCGGCGCACACGAACCACATCATCGCGTCGAACAGCGGCCCCTCCTCGATCCGGCGGGCGACCGGCTCGGCGATGATCCGGGAGTCGGCGAGCCGGTGCAGCACCGTGAGCAGCTGCGCGGCGCACAAGCGCGCATCCGTCGGAGTGGACCAGTCGAACTGTTCGAGCACGTTGTGCACGCTCGTGCCGATCTCGGCCGCGGACGGGCCCGCACCATGCCCGGTGAGGAACGACGGCAGCGGGTAGGCGGCGAACCGCCACGACCGCTCGTCCGCGTCGGGACGGACCCCGGGGGCGACGGCGTCGGATGCGCCGGCCGCGTCGTCGTCGGCGATCGCGTCGGCGGCTGCGTCCGGATCGTCCGAATCGCCGGCTCCGACGGCCTGCGCCCAGCTGCGGATGCCCGACGCGTTGAGCGTCAGCGGGCGGCGCGACGCGTCCGGCACACGCTCATCGACCGACAGGAATCCGTCCGGCGACGGACGTTGCATCACGAGACCGTCGGCCAACGCGTCGTCGCCCGGCAGGATGCGCATGACGGCAGGACCGGCGTCGTCCCACCTGCGGATGACGCGGCCGGGGATGTCGCCGGCGTCCGTGTCCTCGGCCAGTCCGTCGGGTATCGCGATGAGGCCGTCCGCTGACTTCACGCCCTGCAGATCCTGCGTGTCGCCGTGGTGGGCGGCCGTCAGCAGCGCCTTAAGGATCCAGTTCATGTACGTGGGGGCGTCGAGGATGTCGCGCGTGCTCATGGCGCCGTCGTCGCGCACCCGCTCCACATGGGTTCCCTCCAGTACGGCGTCGAACCCTTTCTGGCAGGTGCCGGCGACGATGAGCCGTCGTTCGGGGCGGGTGAGCGCCACGTACAGCAGGCGCAGCTGCTCGTCGACGCTCTGCCGTTTCGCCAGCGAGGCCAGATGCCGGCGCTGGAACGTGTCCATCGCGCTGCCCGCATGGTCGGAGGCGAGCCGACAGGCGGCGACGCCATGGTCCGGGTCGCCGGGCCTGGGCACGGTCACGAACCGCGGCAGGTTGCCTTCGTTGAACGACGCCGAGGTCGCGTCGGCGAGGATCACGACCTTCCACTGCAGGCCCTTGGCCTTGTGGATCGTGGTCAGATGCACCGCGTCGCCGGTGGCGAGCGTCGTCGCCTCCGCGCGCACGTCCTTGTCGTCGTTGGCCTGCCACCGGTCGACGGCCCGGAGGAACGCGGGGATGCCGCGATCTCCGGTATCGGAGGCCGCGCGCGCCTTGACGCACAGCTGGGCGAGGTTCGCCTGACGGCGGCGGCCGTCCGGCAGTCCGCCGCAGTAGTCGTACCATCCGGTCTGCGTGTAGATGCGCCACAGCAGCGCGTCGACCGGATGCGTCGCGGCGAACGACCGCAGCGATTCCAACTGGTCGAGCAGCGCCCGCAGCGTGCCGATGTGCCCGGCCAGGGCGGCGGGCAGCGGCGACGGCAGCGGGAAACGCTCCGACGGGCGTGCGATCCGGTACAGGAGGCCGTAGTATCCGCCGTCGCCCAGTAGACGCATCGCCGCTAGGACGTTGTCGGGGATGCCGTGCGCGCGCATCAGCGCGACCAGCGGCACGTCCCGGTGCGGGTTGTCGATCGCGCGCAGCCAGTCCAGTGCGACCATGATCTCGGGCTTCGCGTAGAAGTCGCCCACGCCGTTGACCTCCACGTCGATGCCGGCCTCGACCAGCGCGGCGTGGAGGTCGCCGAACAGCTTCGTGCTGCGTTCCAGCACCGCGATGTCGCCGTACCGGTAGCCTTCCTCGTCGTGCAGGGCTCGGATGCGGCGGACGATCATATCGGCCTGCTGCTGGTCCGGCGTGATGCGCGGCAGTGCCGTCGTTCCGGCGCCGGCGGACGGGGCCGCGCCGCCGTCGGATTCCCCGTCGCCCTTGTTCCCGTCCTTGCCTGCGCCGGTATCGCGCACCAGCAGCTCCACGGCCGTCGCGTCGAACCGTTCCGGTGCGGCGGGGATGCGGAACCGGTCCTGCCGATAGTCGGCGCCGCCCATGTCCTTGCGCATGAGGTGGTCGAACACCGTGTTGACGAAGACGAGGATCTCGGGAACCGAGCGATGGTTCCGCACCAGCGTGGACCGGTGCTCGTCCGACACCTCGCGGCTTCTGCGCCGGAACTCCTCGGGCTGCGCGTAGCGGAACCCGTAGATGCTCTGCTTGACGTCGCCCACCATCGTCACCTTCGCGGCGTCCCGGCCGACCAAGTCGATGAACCGGTTCTGCAACGCGTTGTTGTCCTGGCATTCGTCCACGTATACGTACCGCCATTGCGCGGTGACGCGCCGGCGCACGTCGTCGCGCTCCAACGCCTTGAGGGCCAGATGCGCGATGTCGGAGAACTCCTGCACGGCCGCGCGGCGCTTCGCCTCCCGGTACTCCTGTTCGAACAGTCCCGTCAGCCGTACCAGTGTGTCGATGCGCCGCTCCAAGAGCGCGTCGATCGCATCCATGCGCGCGGCCGGCTGCGCGAACACGTCGTGCAGGTCGGCGACCGGGCCCTTGACGATGCCCTGCAGCGCCTCCATCGCGGTCTTGTTGCCGTCCGTGCCTTTGACGATGTCCGGGAACAGGTCGTCCACGATCGCGAAGTATCGGGCGTCGAACTTGTACAGTTGCCTGTCCTCGGGTTTCGTGCCCGGCTTGACCCTGATGGCGTCCAGGGCCGCGTCGACGGCGTCGAGCGCTTGGAACGCATCATCCCACGAGCCGGTCCGATACGCGTCGGTCACGTCGTCGATCGCGGCGAACACGGGGGCGAAGGCGCGGCTGGAGAGCAGCAGCGTCATGCCGTCGCGTGGATCGCGGTGCTTCTCGCCGAGTCCGGCGAGCGTGTCCGCGGTCCGTTGCCGCGTCTCTTCGATTTGCCTGCACAGGCCGTCCATCACGCCGTCGAGCGTCCAGCTGACGCCGAGCAGCGGGCTCCTGCCGTCGAATCGCACCCGGTACGGTTCCGACAGGTCGTCCAGCCATGCCAGGCCGTTCGGCTTGGTCTGCGCCAGATCGTACAGGCGCAGGATCTCGCCGGCGAGCATGCCGTCATGCTCGGCGCCGCCCGTGCTGTCGAGCAGGTCGAGGAACGCGTCATGCTCGGGATCGGACGGATCGTACCAGCGTTCGAACATCGCGTCGAGCACCTCATGCTGCATGCCGGCGCGGATCGCCTCGTCCGCCATGATCCGGTAGCCCGGGTCGATGCCGAGCGTGTCGGCGTTACGGTCCACGATGTGCTTGTCGAGCGCGTCGATCGTGCTGATCTGCGTGCTCGGCAGCTCGTCGGCCGCCTTCGCGAACACGGCCTCGGCCAGTCGCGGATCCCGTACGATCATGCGGGCGAGATCGCCGTCGTCGCCGCCGATCAGATACCGGTCGTCGTGCAGCGGCTCGCCGCCGTCCATGTACGAGCGCGCATAGTCGACGGCGAAGTCGATGTTGCGGGCGAGCTTGGCGCGCAGTTCCGCGGCCGCGGCGATCGTGAACGTGACGATCAGCGATTCGCGGATGGACGCATGCGCGTCGCCGCGGGCGCGTTCCAGCAGGTCGGCCATCACGTCCTGCAGCAGTCGCGTCGTCTTGCCGGTGCCGGCCGACGCGCTGATGAAATACCGGTTGTCGTTCACAGTTCCTCCTCCAGATCCATCGTGACGTCGTCCTCGGCGAACGGAACGCCGGACAAGGGAAGCACCCAGTCCTCGCTCTCACGGCGTCGCCGTTCCGCCGCGGCGAGCAGCTCCTCGAACGATACGGGAGGCTGCCTGTACCAGACCCGTTCGTCCAGCAGATCCAACGCCATCACATCCGGATAGTCGCTGAACCTCATGCCGTCGTGTTTGCCCTCAGCGCCATCGGCGGTCATCTCCCGGTACGGGCGCACCGGCATCACCCCATAGAGGATGCACTGGCACGCGTCGGCGATCCTGCGCCACGCAAAGTCGCGCAGCAGATCCAGCTCCTCGACCGTCAGCCGCCGCGTGGGCAATCCAGGCGCCGTCTGACCGGGGTGATACCACCGTCCTACGAGCGCGCCGGCCGATGCCAGATCCAACGGTTTCGGATCCGCCGGCCGCAGCCCGGTGTCGCCGACGGTCCGGTCGGCATCCTCCTGCGACGGTCCGGCCGACGTCAGATCGGCAAGACGGGCCTTATTGTCGGACTCGGCGCGGAACGACAGGAACATCATGCCGGCAAGCGGCTGAAGATCCTCGCCGGATGCGTCCAGGGCGCTCGCATAGGTGAGCAGCTGCAGCTCATGCCCGTAATATATGGGCGTGCCCTCCTGCTTCCTCGAGCCGAACAGCGCATGATCGGACGACTTGTAGTCGATCACCAGCGACCCCGCATGCCCGTCCCGTTCGATGCGGTCGATGCGGTCGACCTTGCCGCGCACGCGCAAGGTCACTTCGACGTCATCCTCATCCTCGGCCGTCTCGCCGACGATGACATCCGTCAGCGCCGGCCAATCCGCGCGGACGCCGCGTATGTCGCCGTACTGGCGTTCCGTGGCCAGCGGCACGTCGACGAGCGGCGGCTCCGGCGACTTCGCCTTGGACCGTTTCCTGCCGGACTCTCCCGATCCGCCCTCATACAGCAGGCCCTTCTGCCATGCTTCGACCGTCCGGTCGAAGCGGCGCAGGAACGCGCGCAGCGTATGCCGCAGCTGCTCGTGCACGGCGCGCATGCGTTGGCTGGACGCGAGAATCGCGAAGCGGGGATCCTCCTCCACCAGCGTCGTCGCCGGCAGATCGACGCCCGCGATCGGCTCGGGACGGAAATCCAGCCGGGAGAACAGGTCGACCAGCGCTGCATCCGACTTCAACGCACCGCCATCCCGGTACGCGGCGGGAACGGCGGCCGGACCACCAAGCCGGGCCGCGGCGATCCGCACGCCGACGACACGCTCCAGCACCGCATGACAGAAACTGCCCCGAAGCGCCGCATCGAACTCGAACGGCTCCAACGGCTTCACCCGAAGACCACGGGACAGGAACAGCTCGAACGGATTGCCATAGAACGACTGCACCGCCGACACCGACGTATCGAACACGCGCGGCGAACCGGGATCGTCCGAATTCTCAAGCCGCGTGAATAGATCCAGCATGATCGCGGAATCCAGGAACCGGTCCACGTCGCACAACGTCAACAGATGAGCCACGGCCGCGGACGCATCCGGCAGATCGTCGATCGTCGGCACGGCATCCACAACGCCCGCGGCACCCGCCACGGACCGGACGTCCCCGTCCGCCCCGGCCAGCAGGTCGGCCACGAACGGCGACAGCGCCTGCGCGGCCCCGCCCGCAGACCGCGGACACAGGAACGTCAGCGAACCCGCATACCGCACCACACGATCGAACGCCAGCACTTCACGCCGCGCCTTCGCCTGCACCGTACCCGCACGCAGGCCCGCCGCCGCAACCCGCCGGCCTTGCCGTTCCAACGAGTCGGCGAGCGCCAGCCGCTCCGACTCGTCCAACAGGCCCGTCTCGCCGGGAACCGCCGGCACCTGCGCGGCGCTCGCACCCAGCACGAACACATGCCGGTATGGGCGCATCGCCGTCGGAAACGCGACCACATCCACCGCATTCGACGCCCTCGACTGCGCCTGCGCCGGCTGCTCCGCCAGCAACGTCTCCAGATTCGCCCGGAACGTCGGACGGAAATCGGCGAACGGCTCATCGCCGAACCGTTCGACCAGCGCATCGAACTCGCGCATCACCAGATTCCACACCGTGCGCGTCTGCGCGAACAGGCGCTTGTGCGCCTCGTGGTGCAGACGCTCGCCATCGGGCTCGGCGGCGCGCGCGTCGTCGTCGAGGATCTCGGCCCACGACCGGTTCACGCCCACATCGGTGAGGAAGCGCACCATGTCGGCGAGCGCGTCGCACACCGTGCGCGCTTCGCCGCCGTCGGCGCCCATGAACGCCGGGCGCGCCTCATCGATCAGCGATCTCATGCGGCGGACCGTGTCGTCGAGCCGGTCGGAGCCGGTCGCGCACGCCCAGACGCGCGTCGGGTCGGATTCGACCAGCGCGTCCGCGACGCGGTCCATGTCACGGTTCCGGAACCGGTAGCCGCCGCGAAGCAGATGGGAGCGGAACACATGCATCAGGACGCGCTCGTCCGGAACGTCGGCGTAGAGACGTTCGTCGAGCAGCGCTAGCAGCAGCAGGGCGAGCGGCTGGTCGGCCAGCGTGGCCGGGGCGGTCGCGTTCACCGGGATCCCTTGGTAGGAGAATTCGTCCGCGAGCATCGCCCGGTACGATCCGAGATCGCGGGTCGTGACCATGACGTCGCCGTAGGAGAACGGCTCGCCGGCCTGCGCGGCCCGGTCGCGCAGGCCGGCGATCATGGCGGCGGCCTGACGTACCTCGTCGCATTCGTCCACGGCACGGTAGACATGAGGAGCGGCGGCGGGATGCAGCAGGGGAGGAAGGGTGCCGTCCGTCGGATGGCCGGCCTCGCGGGACGCCGGGGACGACGGATCCGCCGAGCCGGTCGCGGGGCGGATCGCATCGACGTAGTCGGGGACGCATCCGGTCTCCACGGCGAGCACGCAGTCGGCGTGTTCGGCGAGCGCGGCCGCGACCCGCATCTCGTCGGCGCTCAGCCGCTCGAATCCGTACAGGTAGACGTGCAGGCCACGGCCGTGCTCCCGGACCCACGGCACGATGACGCCCGCATTGGAGCCGGGCGTCGTGAACTCGCCGAATTCGCCATACACCAGGCCGAGCAGCTTCGACAGGGCGTGCAGACGTTCGTCCGCGTCGGGCATACGGTCGATGTCGTCGGGGCGGACGCCCGCCTCGATCAGTTCGGCCACCTGCGCGGCGAACTGGTTGGCCGAGCCGAACGTGTCGCCCGCCTGCCGGAACGTCCGCTGGTCGCGGCGCATGCGCGACGCGAGGAACGCGCGCAGCGTGAACGTGCTCACCATGGGTTTCGCATAGCGTCCGTCGTACCGGTTGCCGACCACCGACCGGGCCATGCTCGTGAACGAATGCGCCTCGACCGTCACGCCCGGCCGCCCGGTGGGATGGTCGCGCAGATGGGCGAGCGTACGCCGTTCCGCATACGGGCGCAGTCGCGCCGGCGTGATGAGGACGAAGCGTCCGTCGGCGTCGTCCGCGGCGGCGATGTCCGACGCGGCGCGTGCGATCAGCCGGTCCAGTGCATCGTCGCCGTCGGTTTCCGATATGTGCAGCATGAAGCCCCCTTGCGTCATATCCGTGCTTTCTGCCAATGTACTCGCCTTGTGCGGCGAAACGGTCGCCATCTCATGTCGTGGCGTGTTCCGCCCGTTGCCGGAACGTGCCGGAACGTGCGGAACGTGCCGGCTCATCGCCGTCACCTCCCGACGATCGGCCCCCAGTCCTGGATCGTGTGGCGAGGCGGCAGCTCGCCGTTCAGCAGGAAGCGGGCGATCTCCATGTCGGGCGTGCGGCGGTCCATCGTGTCGCACAGGTAGCCGAGGTTGAGGGCGAAGTGCCGCGGACAGTAGTAGTACGTGTCCAGCCGTTCCCCATCGTCGCCGGGATCGGACGACGTCGCCTTGATGTAGTATTCCGGCCTCTCGTGGCATTCGATGTCGTCCGCGTCCACAGGGTGGCGCAGGTCGGCGAAGTCCTCGTCCGTGTCGATGCCGCCGTAGGCGTACACGCACTGCGGTTCGTCGTCCCCGTCATCGTCGTCCTCGACCGGAGGCAGGCCGGTGTCGTCGTCCATGAAGCGTGCGATCACCTCGTCGAAGTAGACGACGGACGGCAGCGTCGCCGTGGGGGAGGCCACGTTGACGTTCCTGATGCGCGCCGCCGCATCCGTCATCGGCTGGACGGCGTGCGTGGCGCCGGCTGCGGTGCCGGCTGCGACGGCGGGGATTGCGGTACCTGTATCGAAGGTCATGTCAGCGGCTGTTGCGGTCATATTCCTTGGTCCTTTCCTTGAGCTCCTCGATCGCCTTGCGCCAATCGGCGAAGCCGGCGGTCCTGCGCCGGTCGATGTGCCGGCCTAGCTCGTGGCTCCAGCGGGCGATGTCGTCGCGCAGCCGGTTCTCGTCGTAGGCGTCCTCGCATTCGTAGCGTTCGTGCCCGTTACGGCTTCGGTAGCTGCTGCGGTGCGCCGCCGGCAGCGCGCGGATCGTCATCACGTCGTCGTCGCCGAGGATGAATTCGACCCGCATGCCGACGGCGAGCGGGAGCACGAGTCCGGTGGTGCGCTCGATGATTGCGTACAGTTCCGGCTGCGCCTCGGCCGGATCGTCGGTGAGCATGCCGTCGCGCAGCGCGGTCCCGTAGTCGAGCATGTCCCAGAGCCGTTCGACATGCGTGACGACGGGGGAGTCGGGCATGTCCGGGAACGCAGGTCGGAAGGCGACCTTCATCAGCGGGGTGAGCTGCCGCGTGTTGAGCCGGTAGCGCAGATACGGGATGTTGATCTGCTGGCGTGCGGGATAGTGGTCGTTCACGACGCGGCATCCGGTCGGGTCGGTGATCGTGCAGCGTTCGATCCACGTGCAGTCCCATGCGCCGTCGACGTCGCGCCGCGGGCGGCGGAAGTACATCGCGTCGAATCGCAGCGGCGTCTCGGCGGTGCGGCGCTGCATGAACTTGAGCGTCACGTCCAGATGGCTGGGGTAGGGGATGCCGAAATGCGCGCTGTGGCCGCGGCCGTCGGCGAGTTCGCTGAAATGACGGTTTCCCGATACGTCCATGATGGTGTCCTTTCCGGCTGTCGGAGTCGTCTATCGGAGGTCGGCATCGGGGTCGATGGGACCCTGGCCGGATGCGTCCATGAGCGCGCGGAGCGTGGCGAACGGGTTCGCGCCGAGCCCGTCACCGAAGTCGAGGTCGTCGTCGAAATCGTCGTCTTCGTCGTCGTCTTCGTCGTCGCCGTAGAAGGAGGCGAAGACGGCATCGGGTGACAGCTTGCCGATATCGAAGGAGTCGAAGAAATCGGTGTCGTTCTCCTCCGCGAGGCGGATCTCCTCGTCGCTCATCTCGAAGTCGTCGCTGCCGTTGATGCCGTTCGTAGCGTTGCCGCCCTTCTGCTGTGCCATGATGGCTCCTTTCCCGTGGTGCCGCCGCGGTTCCTCGATGCGACCGGCCGTTCCGATCGCCGCTGACGATGACAACCGGACAATCGATTCCGTCGCCTGCAGATGACCGGAGACACGCCTCGAATGATGCGGATTCCTCGGCGTGTCATCCGATTGTCCGGTTAGGAGGTGCGAACGTCTGCGTGCGGACGCCGTCCGCGGAAGGGCCCGTGCGACGCGCCGGAACGGACGTTCTGGTAGAACGGAACGATGGGGCGGCCGAAACCCGGCCTATCGAAGACGATGCACCCGGAGAAAGGGAGAAGATCATGAAATCATGCATGCCATGCGGAGCCGGCAATCCGGACGAGGCGAAGTTCTGCCGTCAATGCGGTGCGCCGTTCGCGGTTACACAGCCGGCGGCGACGGAGGCGGAACCGGACACGTCCGCAATGCAGCCGGACGAGCCGGTCGCCACGGCATCGGTCGAACCGGTCACCACGCCGTCGGACGAGTCGTCCGTGACGGCCACGCCCATCGCGCAGCCGATTGAGTCGCCGGTTCCTGCGGCGCAGCCGGATCAGCCGACGCAACCCGTCGCGCAGCCGATCGTGCCGCAGTACGGCCAGCCGTACGTGACGCCGGCGGATCGGCAGTACGCCCAGCCGCATCCGCAGCAGCCGGTCACGGACCAGCCGATGGCCACGCAGCCCATTCCGGTGCAGCCGGCCGTCCAGCCGCAACCGATGCCGTTCGTCCAGAACCAGTCGGTGCCGCAGTACGCCCAGCAGCCGATGCCGCAATACCCGCAGCAGTACCTGCAGCAGGGCATGCCGCAGTATGCACAGCCGGGCATGACTCAGCCGGGGATGCCCCCGCAGGGTGCCTCACAGCCGCAGGCCGGGACGAAGCCGATCATCACCCCGGAGATGAAGGCCGAGGCGCGCGCGTTCGGCGACTGGTTCAAGACGTTCTTCCTGCGCCCGAGCGAGGTCGGCGGCGGCAAGCCGTGGTATGCGCTCGTCGTGATCTTCGGCACCATGTTCCTGTCCGCCCTCGCCGCGACGGTCGAAATCGCCCACGGCGGCAGCGCGATGCTCGACATCGTGCCGTTCATGGACGGCTACTACATGAGGTCGGCCGTGAGAGAGGCAGCGCCGTTCGTGTGCATCGTGCTGTGGATCGTGTTCAGCCTCTACCAGTACGGGATGCTGCTGATCCTGCGCCTGATGCGCATGGTGATGGGTGATCCGGTCACGTTCCGCACGCTTCACGACGACTACGCGCACCGTCTGGCACCCTGGTTCGGCCTGTTCGCGCTGTCGGCCGTGGCCGCGCTCATCAATCTGGATGTGCTTGCGATCGTCCTGTGGGCGCTGGCCGTGCTCACGCAGAGCATGTGGATGATGGTGCTCGTCTACGAGGGCGAGGCCCATCGCAAGCTCGACTCGCAGTGGGTCAAGTTCCTGTGCGTGCTGCTGCAGATCGTGCTGAGCGCCGTCGTATTCGCCATCCTGGTGTCGGTGCTGTCCACGATCATCGGCGCGATCATTGCGGGGGCGATGCACAATGTTCTGTACTGAGTGCGGCAAGCCCAACGAGGCCGGCTCGCGGTTCTGTGTGAACTGCGGGCATCCCATTCCCGAACCAGAGCCCGAGTCGGCTCCTCCGACGGCCGCCGAAACCGCCGTCGAACCGATCGCCGAACCGGAAACCGATTCCACCGTTGCGTCGGACGTTGCGGTGTCCGTCGAATCGTCCGTCGAAACGGCGGCGGCATCGCCCGTCGCTGCGGAATCGTCCGCAGCGTCGTCGGATGAACCGGCCGCCGAACCGACGGACGATGCGGACGCCGAGCCATCGGCTGAACCGTCGGTCGAGCCTGCCGCCGCCCCGACCGCGGATGCGACCGCGGACGTCGCCGATACGGGCGTCGATACGTCTGCCGACGCATCCGGCGACACGGCGGTGCCGCCGTCCATCGCGCCCTCCTTCGCGCCGGAGCCGGCGGCGCCGGTCGCGCGTCCGATCCCGCTGGAACAGGTCGCCGACATGGGCGCTGAGGACGGCGGCGCTCCCGCACCTTCCGGCGGCGCGGCGGCGAAACGCCGTCCGCCGGTCGCGATGGTCGTCACCATCGTGGCGGCGCTCGTCGCGATCGCCGTATGCGCGGCCACGTTCGTCACGTACCGGATGGAACTGTGGGGGCCGCAGACCGTGCCGTCGATCGAGGCGTCGGACGCGTCCGACGTGGTCAAGCAGCTGGAGGCCAAGGGCTTCGTCGTCAGGAAGAAGCAGCAGTACAGCGGCGTGCGCAAGGGCGGCTACATCGGCATGGAAGGCGCCCAATCCGGCGAACGCCTCGCCAAGGGCACCGAAGTCACCGTCGTCGAATCGCTCGGTCCGGGCGTGCCCGAAGGCACGGTCGGGTCGACCGTGGAGGAGGCCGAGCAGTCGCTCAAGTCGATGGGCGTGAAGATCACCGAACACGAGGTCGTCTCCGACAGCCCCGGCAAGGTGACCGTCACCACGCCGGCGGACGGCCAGCCCGTCACCGACGAGAAGGACGGCATCCACCTCGGCGTCGGCGTCGAAGGCGACGGCATCCCCGTGGAGATCGCCGGCATGAACAAGGACGAGGCGAAGCGGACGCTGGCCGGCAAGGGCTACACGGTCACGCTTGAACCGCGGTTCAGCAGCCGGGAATACCTCGGCAAGATCACGGGTGCCGATCCCGGCATCGGCGTGAAGACCGACGAGACCGACGTCACCCTGTACTACGGCGTCGACGCGAGCGGACGATACGACGTGCTGACCACGACCTATGAGAACGACCCCTACGGGTCCGCCGACGCCGGCCATGCCGATCGTCTGGTCGGCCGGTACTGCACCGAGGATGGCGACTGTCTGTCGCTGAAGGAGGTCATACGATACGGCCTGACGATCGACGGCAACACCGACGGCAATTGGAACGATTCGCTGTCGCTCTGCCCCTACGCGCAGGCTCCGGGCGCTTGCACGCCGACGAATCTCGCCACGGACGGCGGATCCATGTCGAAGGATATGGCATACGCCCTGCTTTCCGGTGATACCGGAGCTTTCGAAGTGTATTCGGGCAGAGGCCTCGCCGACTGCGGTGCCGACGTCCAGCCGATTTCGCCAGGAGGCCGCTGCGATCATGGACATCTCGTCTCCGGCGAGAACGAAAGCGCGGGCGAAAGCACGGGACTGACCTATGACGCGAAGGAATTCCTCGTCTACATGCCGGTCGACGCGGACCTGTCCCAGCTGGAGAAAGACGGATATTTCGACGGTGAATCGGACTACACGCCGGATGCGGACCGTCCGTACATCATCCGTCGCAACAACGCCGAATACAAGACCGTGGAAGTCGATTCCGATGCGACCAGTCCGCAGTTCAATCCGTACACGCCGACCCGCGCCGGCAAGCCGGTCGCGTTCAAGGACGCGCCGAACAAGGACAACGTCTACTATCTGGTCGAAACGCCGATCGAATGGAACCGCATCGACGGCGTCGTGGCCGACGACGATGAGGACGAGACGGCTCCCGACTCCGCATCGGCGGCCGTGTTCGAACAGTTCGCCGGCGACTACATGTTCCTGTCCGGCAGCGGCGGCTGGGCCACCACGCTGACACTGGCCGCGGACGGCTCGTTCTCCGGCGAATACCATGACAGCGACATGGGCGTGACCGGCCCCGACTATCCGAACGGGGAACGTCGGGAGGCCGTGTTCTCCGGTCGGTTCTCGTCGGCGTCGAAGAACGACGACGGCACGTACACGCTGCAATGCGACGCCGACCGGCTCACCGTGCAGGGCGAGAAGGGCGACAGCTTCATCCGCGACGACACGCTCGTCACCATCGCGGACGTCTACGGCATGGAACCGTGTGGCTCGTTCACCGCGTATCCGAAAGGCTACGATTCGGCCAAGCTCAGCGACGACGTGAAGATGTGGAACGCCGGCAGCTACGACTTCACCACCGACGCGCCGCTGACCGTCAACATCCTGACCAACGACCACCAGCAGGAGTCGTTCTACTCGTGGAAACGCCAGTAGCCACCGGCGTCCGCCGGTCGGATCTACGAATCTGAAGGCCTCCCGTCTGTTTCAAACACAGACGGGAGGCCTTCTCTGTTGCCTTCTGCACCTTTTGCCGTTCGGCCGAACATGCCACGACACGCCGACGACGAGGACTTATCCGGTTGATTCTTACGTCGGCCCACACGCGGCAGACGCGCACGGGAACCATACCGTGCGAAACGACGGGATAGGAGGAAACGGAATGGTTGGTTTCATAAGCTGGCTGACGACGATCAACATCGAGGTCTGGGTATTCGTCGGACTGCTCATCCTGACGGCCAAGCGGAAGAAGAACGCCGAGCACAGGATCCTGTGCGGCGTCTGCGGTTTTCTGGGCGCGTTTCTGATCACGATGGGGCTGTCCCTCGGACTGGACCCGTTCCGATACATTCGCCGGCTGTCGGCCGCGGAGGCATCCGACTATCTGGGATCGCTGGGATCCTGGCTGATGTACCTCATCGGCGGATTCTTCGGTGCGGCCGGACTCGTCTTCCTGCTCGCCTGTCTCGGCCTGTCCATGACGGGCGGCCGCCGCTACGGTGCATCGACGTCCCCGAGGCCCACCGATATGGCCACTCCGACGCGGGAACAGTTCAACGCGCTGGGACAGCGTTACGGACTGGTGGCCGCCATGCAGAACGAGCAGCAGTATCACGGCTGGTATATGGCGGACTGCGACAACGGCGGCGAACCGGATGCCCTGTATGAGAACTCGAGGAACATCGACATCAACCAGCTGCACGCATCCGGCCTGCTGTACGGCAACCCGGGATCCGGACTGAACGCCTCCGGTTTCGGAACCGACGCCGTGACGTCAGGTCAGCGAGGCGAGCTTGGACTGGCTCGGATCATCGCCCACGAACAGCTTCCGGTCCTCTCCTTCTGGTCACTGTACGGCATGGATGATCAAGGCCGATGCGTCAATGCCGACATCGACTGCGTGCTGCTCGGCATCGATGCGGACCACCGCGTCCACGCGTGGTTCGTGGACGCGAAGAACTACAAGGGTGGCTCCGACACCAGCTACGTCAACGTCAACGAGAGGTGCCTCGCCCGCATCAGCAAGTCCCGTCGTGCCTTCGTCAAGGGTTCCGACGGCAAACCGTACATCACCATGAGCCGCAACATGGCGATGCAGCGCGAACGCTGGCAGGCGGCGCTCGCCCGTCACCGCGTCGATGCCCGCTGGATGGTGTGTATGGTTCCCGGCGGCCGTAACGGCATTCCGGACGTGAGCGACGCGAAGTGGGTCGGCGGCATCGCCGTCACCTCTCCGCGGGAATTGGTCGCATCCGTCAGGGCGGCGAACCTGATCAGCCCGAACGAACTGCCGTCCGACGTCGTCGACTTCTTCCGCGGCCGGGTGAAGCAGGTCGTCGCCGCCGCGTAAGCGACATGCCGGGGATCGGTTGTCCGGTCGTAATCAATGACGGCGATTCCGCCGGACGCCGGCACCGGTGTCCGGTGGAACGGAACACGGGTCGCGAGAAGCACGGCACCAATGAAAGGAACTCCGATGGAACACGATGAGGAACATGACGGCGGCTGCGTCTGCCATACGCAGGGACTGATCTGGGTGGACGACACCTCCGCCCGCGGCATGACGCGACTGCAGAAGGAATTCGACGGAATCGGGCCGATCATGCCGAAATTCACGATCCGCCCGTTCGCGTCGTTCGCATCCAGGAAACGCGACGAACTGGGCATCCCCCTGTTCTGCCATCTCATCGAACACCGGCATGAGGACGAACCGGACAAGATCCGGGTCCAGCATTACGGTTCGTCGGACCGCTGGGCGTTCGACCTGAGCGGGCTGCACCAGTGCGCACCCTACAACAACCTGTGCCTCGCCGATCTGTTCCTGCGCTACGAACGGCTGGACGATGGCCGGATCGCATTCGACCGGGAGCAATCCCACCAGTATTTCTCCGCGATGCGGCTCTCCCGCCTCGAAACGTTCGGCATGCTCGCGGAACCGGGACAGCGTCGCGAACCCGGCGTCGTCGCGCTCGTGGAGGAGCGGGCCGGACTGGTGCTGCCGCTGCCGCTCGGCTGCGTCGTGTCGTGGATGCACTTCGGCGACGGCTCTGGCGTGGAGATCGCCGTCTACGACGGCGCCGCCATGCGCCGGCGCATGGACCTCTATCCGGAGTACTGCGATGACGGGGCCGCGCTCAACGACGACGACATCGAACGTGACATCGCCGATTGCGTGGACGTCATCAAACGGCTGGAAAACGGCACGCTCTCACAATCGGAGCTACGGAACGCCATGCCGCGATACCCGTTCGCAGAACGTCGCGGCGACGGCGAAACCATCAAGGAAAGGAACTGAACCATGAGAACGGCAAGTCCCGCAACGGCGGTACGCGTCCGGACGACACTGTCCGTCGAAGAGACCCAGCAGGAATTCGACGACGAATTCGACGACATCATCCACGGAGGATACTTCGGCGATGATGACGGCAAGCCGCACGATGAAGGCTGTGAGTTCTACATCGGGGAATGCGACGAACTCGCCCGTTTCTGGGTGCTCGCATCCCGCAGCGAGGAGAAGCGCTACTACTGTCCGAAGCATTTCGCGCTGCTCCTGCACGACGTCATCGACGCGCTGTCATGCGCCGAATCCTTCGCGGACGTGAGCGAGATCGCCCAGCGTCGCGACGTGGTCCACACGTTCATCATCGAATGGGGCCGCACCGGCCGGTAGGAAGGAGACCGATGACCGATAGCAATATGAGAGAGATGTCCGCCAGTCGGAAGGCGAAGGCGGTTTCTCCGAGGTGCCTCATTTGAAAATGAGCGCGTAATCCGGAGTGGTGCCTCACCTGTGGTGAGCGTGAAATCCTAGTCCGCGTCGGCTTGTGGGGTTTCGTCGTCTTCCGGTTCGACGCCCGCGATCCGG
>NZ_QXGK01000014.1 GCF_003952945.1 Bifidobacterium samirii | reverse complement strand
CCCGGATCGCGGGCGTCGAACCGGAAGACGACGAAACCCCACAAGCCGACGCGGACTAGGATTTCACGCTCACCACAGGTGAGGCACCACTCCGGATTACGCGCTCATTTTCAAATGAGGCACCTCGGCATCCCGACACGTTCGACACCGCGCCGTTCCCGCCACAGCGTCGTCGTGCGCGTGAACGACTGCACCCGCTGGCGTCGGGTGAACGTCACCGTGCGCGTCCAGCGCGTCGCGCCCGCCACGGCGATCCGATCCTGACGGGCGCCGGTCCGGTCAGGCTCATCGGACGACCCGCCGCCCAGATCGTAGCCTTCCTCGCGAGCATGGACGAACCGCATCGACGCCCACAGCAGGCCGACGGCGGCGGGGACCATCATCAGCCACCATGGTACGGCGTCGATCATCAGCGCCGCGACCGCCGCGCACGCGGTGGCGATCGCGCCGACGGCGAGCGGCATCGTCAGGAAATAGCGGGTCAGACCGCGCCCGGTATGCCGGATGGTCGGCTCGTGCAGGTCCCATTCGGGCAGCATCGTGGCGAGGATCGCCCAGACGCGGCCGGTGCCGACGACCGGCAGGATGCGCGAACGGGCCGTCGCCTCGTCGCCGGATTCGTCGCCCGCGTTCACGGTGCTCAGGCCGACCTCGACCGAGCACAGGTGTAACGGGCGTCGCAGCAGCGACTGGCGGACGACGACCGTCTGGATGCGGGAGACCGGCAACGTGACGGTGCGGCGGGTGAGCAGGCCGCGCGCGATGACCAGATCGTCGCCGCGCCGCCACACCTCGAACCCATGGAACCGCAGCATCGACGCGACGACGCTCGCCGCCGCCAGCACGATCATGCACACAACGGCCAACAGCGCAATCGACAGCAGTCCCCGCGCGACGATCCCGTCGAACGCGCCGACGGCCGCGTCGCGCCACGAGTCGGGCACGAAATCCTCGTACTGCTGGATGACGCCCCACGCGGCGAGCGCCGCCGCAAGGAACCCGATGTCGGTGATGGCGAACAGCAGGATGTCGCGCGTCGACGCACGGAACACCGGTTGCGTCGCGTCGGCGGGGCGTGCGATGCCGGTGGTTTCCGGCAGTTCCGTCACGGTCGGTCGTGCGTTGATGTCGGTGTCGGTGGCGTCGTCCGTGATCCGGGCGGCCGTGTCGCGCCGCGATTCGAGTTCGAGTTGCAGGATCGCGGGGACGGCGTCGAGCGTGATGTCGGATTCGTCGCCGCCGGCGCTGACGGTCAATCGCACGACGGCGAACGGTCGCATCCACACGGGCGTTGTGCCGTCGATCGCGTGGATGCGGTCGTATCCGATGGCGCGGCGCGACCGGAAGAACAATCCGGATCGGAATTCCAGCGAATCGTCGGTCAGTCGGTAGCGGGTCGCGAGCCATCGGGCGACGGACGTGAACGGCGAGACGACCAGCACGACGCCGGCCAACGCGAACAGCACGCGGCCCTTGAGCGTCGACCATCCGCCGGTGACGAACGCGATCACGACCAGCCATCCGATGGTCTGGCACATGCCGACGAACGGCGTGACCAGTGCGATCGGATGCAGCCGGCGCCACCGGTCGGGCGCGGCTGGAGCGGCGGGTGCGGCTGGCGCGACGGGCGCGGGCGTGGGATCGGCGGGCGTCATCACACGTCCTCCTTCGCGGCGGCGACGCGCGCGGTGATCAGCGAGACGACGCGCTCCGCCTCGTCGGTCGTCAGCGACTCGATCGCATGCTCGCCGACCGCCGTGTGCACGACGACCGTGGTCATGCCGTAATGCCGCAGCACCGGCCCCTGCTTCGTGTCGACGTGCTGCACGCGGTTGAACGGGATCGTCGTCGACTTGCGCCACAGCCAGCCGGTGCGGATGCGCATGTCGCGCGCGCCGATCCGGAAGCGGTGGAACGCGTACCGGTAGCGGGTCTGCACCGGCTGCACCGCCAGCGCGAGCAGCGCGTACGCGGCGATCAGCGCGAGCACGAGCGGCTGCCAGACATCCCACCAGCCGTTCCAACGGCATACGATCGCCGACACCGCGCACACCGCCACCGTGATCGCGCAGCTGATCGCCTCGTTCGCCATCCACACGCGCCGCATCCGCTCCGGCAGCGCCCGCCACTCCTCATCGTCGCTGCGGGGGAGGGGCGTGGCGGGCGGTGCGAGGGAGGCCGATGACGCCGGTGCGGGCGTGGGTTCGGTTGTGGGCTCGGTTGTGGGCTCGATGGCGGGGTGGGCCGCGGGGGCGGGGCGGACCGCGGGGGCGACGGGCCTTGGTGTGGCTCCCGCTGCCATCTGGCTGCCGCGCGTCCCGTCCGGCTCTTCCGTCGCGGACGCCGCGTCGGCGCTCGCCGTTGTGGGCACGCCGTCGGGAATCGTGTGCATGGTCATGATCGCTCGTTTCTCTCGTTGCGCTTGCGGTTCGTCATCGTCGTCGCGCGCGCGGGTACATCATCTGACCTCCACTGTAGCGGCGCGACGACGGTTCCCGGCCGCCGGGTACACGCCTGTGTACCGTCGCCGCGGGCCCGCCTCCGCGTGGGTAGAGTCGGAGCCATGAACCGATACGAAACCAATGCAGGCCCGGCCGACGCCGACGACGCCCGGGCCGATTCCTCCGATGCCCCCGATTCGCTTGACGCGGGGCCGACGATGCCGCAACCCGCATCGACCGCCGGTCCGGCTCCGATCGCGGACGGTGTCCGCCGAGCCGGCGCGGCACCGACCTTTGGAACGTCCGGCCTGGCGTCGGGGTCATCCACCGCATACTCGCCGGCGACGCTGCCTCCGATACCGGGAGGCACGGCCTCGGCACCAGAGGCGTACGCCGCATCGGATCCGTACACCGCGCCGAACCCGTACATCCCCGCCTCCCGCTACCCGACCCCGGCGGAGTTCGGCGACGCGTGCGCCGCCGGATATCCGCGTCGGCAGACCATGCGGCCGCCGCTGGACATGCCGTGGTACGGCATCGGTTTCCCCGCCGCGGTCGACCGCTTCTGGCGCAAGGCGCTCGTGTTCCGCGGGCGCGCGTCGCGCGGCGAATACTGGTGGTCGTGGCTGTTCCGCATGCTGCTGATGGCCGCCGTCGTGACGTTCGTGGCCGGCGTCTCGCAATGCCTGGGCCTGCCGGTGGGCGTCGACGATTCGCCCGCCGCCGTCGCGGCCCTGATCGTGCAGCTGATCCTGCTGCTGCCGTCGTTGTCGACGTCGGTGCGACGCCTGCACGACGCGAACCTTCGCGGCTGGTGGGTGCTCATCCCGTCGCTGCTGCAGGTCGGCGCCGTGGTCATGCTGGTCGGATCGCTCATCGTCGGCGGTGTGATGGCGGCGCTCGCGGACGCCGAATCGGGGGCGACGACGGCGGGCGGATCTGCTGGGGAAACGTTCGCCGTGCAGACGGTCGTCGTCGCGATGCTCGTGTTCCTCGGCATGGAACTGCTGTCGGCGCTGGTGTCGCTGGTGCTGATGGTCCTGCCGCCCAACCCGCGCGGCGCCCGGTTCGACCGGCCGCGCCGCCGCACCGCATGGCGCCCGACGCGACGGCCGGGGCGGCGTCTCGCGTCCGTCGGCGGGGCTGGGCGCACGATGGCGTCCTATGATTCCGATGAATCCGACGATTCCGATGAAGGAACGGGGGCGCGATGATCGGGAATCCATCGGCCGGTCCGGCACCGGCGACGCCCGAGTCTCCGACGCCGACGCCGACGATGACGCCGACGACAGCGGCATCATCCGCCTCGTCGTCTGCGTCCGCAACGCCGGTGCCGTCGGCCATGTCCGCAACATCGACCGCGTCTACATCGTTTGCTGCGTCTGCATCGTCCGCAAATACTGCCGCGTCTGCAACGTCCGCGACGACTGCGGCTTCTGCATCGTCTGCAATGTTCATACCGTCCGGGGCGTCGGCATCGTCCGCATCGTCCACATGGCGACGATTGCTGGCCTGGTGGCGCGAACCGCATTTCGCGCAGAAGGTCGCCGTGGAAACGATCGCACTGATTGTCGTGGCGATGATCATCGTCCCGCCGGCAACGCCGTCGGCGGTCGCGTCCACGCTCGTCTGCGCGGCGTTCGTCGCGGTGATGCCTCGATACGCGCGCACGATCGCACCGCTGACGGTCGTCGCGGCGCTCGCCACATCGCCGCTGTCCGCCGCGGGTTCGTGGACGGCGGTCGACTTCGCCCTCATCGCCGCGTTCCTGACCGCCGGATACGCGCTGTCCCGGCGTGTGGCGGTCGCCATGCTGGGCGCGTACGTGCTGATCGACGCGGCGATGTTCACCTGGCTGGGTGCATCGTCGTTCGGCGGCGGCGTGGTGGACGGCATGATCGACGCGATGCTCGGCGCGACCGCCGACCCGACGGCGTCGCCGGCGCAACCGGCGGCCGCGGCGCTGCCGCACTACACGCCGATCATATTCGTCGCGACGATCATGTTCGATCTGATGGCGTTCGGATTCCTCACCGTGTTCGGCATGGCGTTCCGTCGCGGCGACGACGCCGACGAACGGGCGGTCCGCAGCGAGATGCTGCTCGGCCGCGTCACCCGCGAACAGGAGCTGGCGCATGTCATCCACGATGCGGTCGCCAACGACATGTCGACTATCGCGATGCTCGCCTGGCGCGCGAAAGGCGAGCCGGACCGCGGCGAGCGCGACCTGATGCTCGACACCATCTACGAACGTTCGCACCACGCACTCGACCGGGTGCACGAGGTAATCGATGTGCTCAACGGCAAGCGGTCTTTGGACGATGTGGGTCCAAGTATCTCCAACGATGCACATCCGCTCGCGTTCGACATGCAGATCGAGAAATACCTCGAAGACCAGGACCGCGTGATGACGATGCTCGGCCTGCCCGGCGTCTCCCGCGTCGACGTGCGCGCCGACGCATACGACGATGCGTGCGACGGTGCACATGATGGCCCGCAGGACGGTGCCTATGACGCCTCGTCGGCCGCCGGCGAGGCGGACGGCTCCGAATCCGACAGCTCCGGACATATCGGCCACGGGACCTATGACGGCGGCCCGGCCGTGTCCGAGCCGGTGCGCCGCGTGACGATGGCGCTGTTGGAGGAGATCTACGCGAACCTGGTGAGGCATTGTCCGATGCCGGACGATTCTGCGGCCGCCATGCCGTCGCTGGACATGCCGGCTACGGGCGCGATGCCGGCTACGGCAATGGGTGCGCCCACAGGGGCGGCGCCATGCGTGACGTCGCATGCGGCGCCGCCGGAGCCGGTGTACAGCCTGTTCGTCGGCATCGATGCCGACCGCATCCGCATCAGCGCGATGAACCCGATAGAACCCACGCCGTCCGCCGGCCGACCCCGCAACCCCCGCCGCAGCAACCGCAGGCACGGCAGCGGACTCGCGTTGCACCGCGCCGCCGTCGAATCGCTCGGCGGTACGATGACCGCCGGCGCGCGCGACGGCAGCTGGATGATCGGCGTCGAACTGCCGCTCCACTGAGCCGGCGTATGTGGCCGGGCGGCGCGTTCCGTCAATACCGATGGAGATGTGAGCCCAGCCACTCCGTCGGAACCGACGGAAACCACTCCCAGCCGTTCTGCCATCGGGGGCAGCGGCAAACGCCCGGCCATTCTGCTGCCGGAACCGGCGTTGAGAACGCCCGGCTATGTTCCATCGGGGCCGGTGGTCAGCTGCCTACCGGCTGAGCCAGATCGCGACGGCGTGTGCGAGCGAATGCGCGCCCAGCTTCTCGACGGCGCGATGCGCATGCGTGCGCACCGTCGACGCGGCCACGCCCCACTGGGCTGCGATCTGCTCATACGTCATGCCGCGCGACAGCAGATGCAGCGTCTGCGCCTCCTTCGCGCCCAGCCGCGGCGGCAGATCCGCCGACGGTGATGCCGGCGCCGATGATGCGGCCGTCGGGTGAGTCGTCGCCGAACCGCGCCGCGCGTCGGACGATGGGCTCGCGGTCGTGGCGCCGTTGCCGGTCGTGGCGCCGATGGACCGGCCTCCGCTGCCTGCGGTTATCGCTTCCGTCACCGCTGCCGCCGACGGCATCGGCGCGCCGCTCGACGGTACCGTCGTCGCCGGGCGCTCGCCATAGGCGATGCGCCGGTGCGCGTCGAACGCGGTCTGGAACCGACCTGCCGCGCATGCGGAAGCAGGCCGTGCGGAACTTCGATGACGGGCAGAACTCGCGGCATCGTCGGCGTTGGCACCACCGGCGTCGTCGCCATCCGCGACGTCCGGATCGAACGTACGGCCGGCGGCGATCGTGCGCAACGCGCGGGCGAGGAGGGGGATGTCGGCCTTGGAGACGATGCCCTGCGCGCCGGCCGTGGCCGCGCGGTCGGCGTACGTGTCTACCGAGAACGCGGTGATGGCGAGCATCGGCACGCGGTTGGTGCGCGAGCGGATACGGCGGCATACGCTGATGCCGGTCGATTCGCCCAGCGACATGTCGACGAGCAGCAGGTCGGGACGGGTGTCGGGCGCGAGTGCCGTGCGGACCGCCTCGTCGGCGGTTGCGGCGCTCCACAGCCATCGTGCGCCGGGCAGCAGCTGCGGCAGGATGCCCTGCAATGCGATTGTGGCCATGCGATCGTTGTCGACCGCGGCGACCGTCAGCGGCGTGGCCGGCTTCTCTTCGGCGGCCGGCTTTTCTTCGACGGCCGGTCGCTCTCCCTCATTCGGCTTGGTCATGGCCTCCATCATAGGGATGCCGCGGGGAGGCGGCGGGGACGGCTGTCCACGGACGTCGAATGCATTCAGGCGACGTGCAGAAAGTCGCGTAGCCTTGTGGCCATGGAAACGAACGATATGCAGCCGGCGTCGATGCCGGAACCCTCCGACCGCCCCGCTACGCCGGCGACGCCGCCGGCGGAACCGGATTCCGCATCCTCGACCGCGCCCGAGTATGTTTCACGTGAAAACATGACTTCCGATGTCTCCGACGCAACGTCTGCCGATGTCGCCGCAGACGTTTCACGTGAAACGCCGTCGTCGCAGTCGGCGTCTCGGCGGATGTCCCAGCCTGTCCCCCAGCAGACGTCCCAGCAGTGGGGCCAACAGCAGTACCCGCCGCAGCGGTACCCGCAGTACTCGCAACAGTCGTACCCGCCGTATCCGTCGCAATCCGACGCGTCGTTTACGCAAGGCGGTGCAGCCGGTCCCATCGGCCACAACGGCCCCGTCGGCCAAGGCCGGCCGGGCGGCTCGATGCCGCCGCAACCCGGCATGTACGCCCCCATGCCGTCGGCCGGCTCCTACGGCATGCCCGTCGACCCGGCCGCGGCGCGCCGGTATGCGCTGCGGCGCACGGTCAACCGGTCCGCCGGACTCATCCTCGCCTACCAGACGATCATCATGGCGGCGAGCATGGTCTTCGGTCTCATCATCGGCGTCGTGGCGTCGGTCGCCATGATCGCGCGCTCGGGTGCGACGGGCGCGACCGGTGACGGCGGGCTGATGACCGACGCGCAGATGGCGTCGGACATCATGCTGCGCTGGACCGGCATGCTGAGCCTGGCGTCCGTGCTCGTCGGCTTCCTGTTCATGCTGCTCATGCGACACCGCATGATTCTCACCCGCGCGTTCTGGACCGGCGTGCCCGGCGAGCACGCCGACATGCGCCCCGCCTGGTTCCTCACGTTCCTCGCGCTCGTCATCGGCGTCCAGAGCGTACTGATCCTTGCCCAGCTCATCTTCGCCGCCCTCGGCATACCGCTCGTGTCACCCACGTCGGACAGCCTCGACGAGTCGGCGGTGACCGTGAGCATGTGGCTGTACATTGGCCTGATCGGGCCGGTCGTGGAGGAGGTCGTGTTCCGCGGCGTGCTCATGCGCCAGCTCAGGCCGTTCGGCCGCAACTTCGCGATCGTCACGTCCGCGCTCATGTTCGCCCTGTTCCACGACGACGTCGTCCAGGGCGTGTTCGCGTTCCTGTGCGGCCTCGTGTTCGGCTTCGTCGCGATGGAATACTCGCTCGTCTGGTCGATTGCGCTGCATGTCGTCAACAATGCGGTCATCAGCGGCGTGCTCAGCGAATTCGCCGCGTCGTTCGGCCCGACCGGCGACGCCGCGTACGCGTTCCTGCTCATGATCGTCGGCATCGGCGGCCTGATCGCCGTCTGGATGAACCACGGGTGGGGACTGCGCGAATACGCGCGCATCAACCGCTCCGAACCCGGCACCTACCGCAGTTGGACGACCGGCTGGTTCCTCGCGTTCGTCATCATCAACGGCGTGGTCACGCTCGTCTCCTTCGCTTCCGCCATGATCGGCTAGATGGATCGTCCCGCCGTACGTCGCCCCGCCCGCGTCGCATTATCTCGTACCGATTGCGACGCAGGCGGGGCGTTTTGCGTCGCTGTTCGCATGATTCCGCCGTCTCTCATACGAACGGCGACGCTGATGGCCCGGTTTGCGTCGCAATCGGTATGCGTCGGACTCCCCATAATCGGATTGCGACGCTGACGGCCCGGTTTCCGTCGGGATTCGTATGTTCCTTCCGTTCCTCATACAAACGGCGACGCCGATGGCCCGGTTTGCGTCGTGTTGTTCGTGCGATCCGTCCGTCCCTGCGTGGACTGCCACTTGTACCGATTGCGGCGCGGGCGGGGGTCTTTGCGTCGCAATCGGTTCGCGGAGGACTCTCCGTATGCGGATTGCGACGCTGACGGCCCGGTTTGCGTCGCAACCCGCATATGTTTGACGGCTCTCTTGCAGATGACGACGCGGATGGAGTGGTTTGCGTCGTAATCGGTAAATGGCGGGGTTCCGCAGATGGATTGCGACTTGTACCGATTGCGACGCCGGCGGGGCGTTTTGCGTCGCTGTTCGCATGATTTCGCCGCCTCTCAAACGAACGGCGACGCTGGCGGCCCAGTTTGCGTCGCAATCTGTATGTGTTGGACTCTTCGTACGCGGATGACGACGCTGACGGCCCGGTTTGCGTCGGGATTTGTAAGCGGGACGGGTCGGGCATGCGGATTGCGACGCGATCGGTGATACGCCGTACACAAGGTGGTCCGCCGGATACAAGGCGGGCCGCAGAGCCACCGGGGCGCGGTGAGACGCGGCCGAACCGCCGGCCGGGGCGTGCCGTACAGTGGAAACACCGAGTTCCGTGCGATTGTTGGGAGATCCATGAGCCAGTTCGAGCCGTTCTACGACGTCAACCTCAGCTACGACGACAACTATGCGAAGGGCCCGTTCGGCGCCTTCGCCGAGGCGCTCGCCGATTCGTCCGCCACGTCCCCGTCCGCCGCCGGCCATCCGTCCGATTCCGACGATTCCGCAGCCGCCCCGTCCACGCCCGCCGTCGACTTCCTCGGCCACCGCGTCGGCCTGCCGTTCGGCATCCCCGCCGGCCCGCTGCTCAACGAGCGGTTCACGACGGCCGCGTTCCGCGCCGGCTTCGACCTGGCCACCTACAAGACGGTCCGCTCGCGCGCGTGGGGCTGCAACGCGTTCCCGAACGTCCTCGCCGTCCACCCGCGTTCCGCGGACGGCTCGCTCACGCCGGGCAGCGCCGAACTCGACGAAGGCGTCCTCGCCGACACCCGCTACGAGCAGCCGATCTCCATCTCCAACTCGTTCGGCGTGCCGTCGCGCGATCCGGACGAATGGCAGCCGGACATGCGCCGCGCCATCGAGGCCGCCGGTGACGGCCAGCTGCTCATCCCCAGCTTCCAGGGCTCGCGCACGGACGGCATGACCACCGACGACTACATCGCCGACCACGTTGCCACCGCGCGTCTCGTCGCCGAGACGGGCGCCGACCTGATGGTCATGAACACGAGCTGCCCGAACGAGGGCCACAACCGTCTGCTGTGCCACGATCCGGAGCTGGTCGGCCGCATCACCGAAGCGGTGAAGGGTGAGATCGGCGACCGCGCGCTGGCGATCAAACTCGCGTACATTCCGCCGGTCGAGGTCGAGGGCGGCTGGGGCGAAGGCCGTCGCATCGTCGATGATTCGGCGCTCGAGTTCATGGTGCGGCAGACCGCCGCGCGCGGCACCGTGCAGGCGTTCTCCGCGATCAACACGATCTCGGCCCGACTGGTCGACCAGGACGGCAACCAGGCGCTGCCGGGCGCGGGCCGCGACCGCAGCGGCGTGTGCGGCCGTGCGATCCGTGGCGCCGGCCTCGACATGGTGTCCCGACTGGCCGCGATCCGCGAGAAGCTGGGGCTCGACTACACGATCATCGGCCTGGGCGGCGTGGTCGAACCCGAGGACTACCTCGCGTACCGCACGGCCGGCGCCGACGCGGTGATGAGCGCCACCGGCGCGATGTGGGATGCGACCCTCGCCCGCCGCATCAAGGCCGCCGTCCGCTGATTCGCCGGTTCGTCCCCTTGCTTGCGCACTATATGCGATTGTGCGGGGTGGGCTAGGGGCGTTTCTTTCCGTGGGGAAGCCTTCATCGATGATGCATCACGGTCAGGTCGGGAATTGTTCTCGCTGACCGCTCCTCAGTGAGAACAATCCAGGAGCAAACCGCTGATCGTAATCGCTGGCGGCTTCTCAGCGAGGAGAATATGCGGTCAAGCCGGGTAATCGTCTCGCTGGCGGCATCTCAGTGAGGAAGATGCCCGGGCAAACCCGACCATCATCTCACTGGCGACCCCTTAACGAGCAACTCGTATGGGTAAGCCGGGAATTACTCTCGCTGCGCCAAGACCTACGGCATGCAAAACGTCCGGTCCTCCATTACAGGAAAAGCCCCTCGTGATGAGGGGCTTTTCGCATATGCGGAGGCGCCGGCCGTCATGACGGCCAATGACGGTCCGCAATCCGGAATCAGGTCCCGGATCGGGAACCGGAATCAGGCCTCGGAGGCGGCGAGACGCTCGCGGGCCTCGACGATCTCCTTCTCGGCGACCTCGGCGTTGGTCCAGTAGTCGCCCGGCAGGACCTCCTTGCCCGGCTCCAGCGCCTTGTACTGCTCGAAGAAGTGCTTGATCTCGGCCTTGTGGAACTCGGAGACGTCGTCGATGTCCTTGATGTGGTCGTAGCGGACGTCGGCCGGCACGCACAGCACCTTGTCGTCGCC
This sequence comes from Bifidobacterium samirii, assembly GCF_003952945.1. GTDB lineage: Bacteria > Actinomycetota > Actinomycetes > Actinomycetales > Bifidobacteriaceae > Bifidobacterium > Bifidobacterium samirii. The sequence goes on along the minus strand of NZ_QXGK01000014.1, from coordinate 62,366 downwards.
GCCGGCCTCGTCGACCATGTGGTACAGGCCCACGGCGCGGCACTCGACCACGCAGCCCGGGAACACGGAGTGGTTGATCATGATGAGGGCGTCCAGCGGGTCGCCGTCCTCGCCCAGGGTGCCGTCGATGTAGCCGTAGTCGTCCGGGTAGCCCATCGCGGTGAACAGCTCACGGTCGAGGAAGACGCGGCCGGTCTCGTGGTCGACCTCGTACTTGTTCTTGGAGCCGCGCGGGATCTCCACGACGACGTTGAAGGTTTCTGCCATGTCGTTTCTCCTTGAAATAGACGGTTGCAGGTTGCCACCCACCACAATACCCCGATTCGCGGATGCGCCGGGCGGATGGCCCGGGTATGACGAGGGCCGGCCGCCTCCGATGGGGGAGACGGCAGGCCCCTGACGGTCATCGCCGGCTCACTGCCGACTCGTCGCCGGATGATGCGCGTCAGCGCACGACGGTGAACACGTGCGCGACGTCGGCCCACGGGGCGAGCGAGACGAAGTTGTCCCAGCCCCAGGTGAACTCGCGGCCGGTCAGCTCGTCGCGCAGGACCGCGCCGTGCTTCGGGTCGATGCCGTAGTCGGTCATCTCGAAGTGGACGCCGGCCTGATGCGCGTTGTGGCCGTCGAGGTTGACGACGACGATGATCGTCTCGTCCTTGCCGGTGCCGGTCAGTTCGGCCGGCGTGTGGCGGGCGAACGCGATGATCGACGGGTCGGTCGTCGGCAGGATCGTCACGTTGTGGTAGCCGAACGCGGACGCGTGCTCGCGGCGGATGCGGTTGAGCGAGGCGAGCAGCGTGCCGATGCCGTACTTGTCGGCCTCGTCCCAGTCGCGCACCTTGATCTCGTACTTCTCGTTGTCGATCTGCTCCTCGAAGCCGGGGCGCTGCACGTTCTCGATCAGCTCGTAGCCGTTGTAGATGCCCCAGCTCGGCGAACCCATCGCGGCGAGGACGGCGCGCACCGCGTGGCCGGCGATGCCGTTGTCGCGCAGGTAGGCGGTGAGGATGTCCGGCGTGGTGGGCCAGAACGTGTTGTGCTGCCAGAAGCCGCCGTCGCCGTTGGTCTCCAGCAGGAACTCCTCGAGCTCCTCCTTGGTGTTGCGCCACGGGAAGTAGCAGTGCGACTGGGTGAAGCCCACGTAGCTCAGGGCGCGCATCATGCCCGGGCGGGTGAACGCCTCGGCCAGGAACAGCACCTCCGGATGCTTCTTGGTGACGGCGGTGATCACGTCCTGCCAGAAGCGCACCGGCTTGGTGTGCGGGTTGTCGATGCGGAAGATCGTCACGCCCGCCTCGATCCACAGGTTGAGGATGCGCTCGACCTCCTTCTCGATGCCCTCCATGTCGGCGTTGAAGTCGATCGGGTAGATGTCCTGGTACTTCTTCGGCGGGTTCTCGGCGAACGCGATGGTGCCGTCCGGCTTGACGCGGAACCAGTTCGGATGCTGCTTGACCCACGGGTGGTCGGGCGAGCACTGGAGCGCGAAGTCGAGCGAGATCTCGAGGCCCAGCTCGTGGGCGCGCGCGGTGAGCGCCTTGAAGTCGTCCATCGTGCCCAGCAGCGGGTCGACGGTGTCGTGGCCGCCCAGCTCGGAACCGATGCCGAACGGCGAACCCGGATCGTCGGGGCCGGCGATCAGCGAATTGTTGCGGCCCTTGCGGTTGGTCACGCCGATCGGGAAGATCGGCGGCAGGTAGACGATGTCGAAGCCTTCGGCCTTGGCGCGCTCCAGGCCGGCCATCGACGTGGCGAGCGTGCCCGGCACGATCCTGCCGGTCTCCGGATCGCGGGTTGCGCCTTCGGAGCGCGGAAAGAACTGGTACCAGGCGGCGAAGCTGGCGCCCGGACGTTCGACCTTGAAGCGCTGCGGCGTGCTGGGGGAGATGCCGTCGCGCAGCGGGTTGGATCCGTGCAGCGCCTCGATCTCGGCGTTGTCGGCGGCGGCGAGACGCTCGGCCGGCTCCAGCGTGCGGTCGGTCATGACCTTGGCGGCCTCGCGCAGCGTCTTCTTCTGCGCGGCGTTCAGCTTGGAGTCCTTCGCGTCGGCCCAGCGGGCGAGCATCTGCGCGCCCGAGGCGAGCGCGTTCTCGACGTCGTCGTTGACCTTGACCTTGATCTGCGCGTCATGCAGCCAGGAGGCGTAGATGTCCTCCCAGCCTTCGATGGTGACGGTCCACTCGCCCAGCTGCTTCTTCACCTCGGCGAACTCCGGCTGCCACGGCTTGACGTCGGAGCGTTCGCCGCAGGCGAGCGTCACCTCCCAGCGATCGAGGCCCGGATTGGTGCAGGTCATCGGGACGCGGGCCATCTCCTTGCCGCGCGGGCCGCGCACGACGGCGGTGGCGCCGACCTTGGTGCGGCCTTCGATGAACACCTGCGCGGTCATGTGGAACATCTCGCCCAGTTCGACGCGCGCCGGGTAGACGCCGTTCTCGGCGGCCGGGGTGATGTCCATGACGTTGACGCGGCCGAACTGGCCGGGTGCGTCAACGGGGATGACCGGAGCCGGGGCCTCGCCGATCTGCGGCTCAGCCTTCTTGGCGGTGCGGCGCGTGGTGGTCCTGCGGGTGCGGGTCGGCTTCTTCGCTTCGGACGTCTTCGTCGCGGGGGCGGAGGCCTGGTCGGTGGAAGTGGTGCTGTTGCTGCGCTCTTCGGCGCTCTTCTCTGATTCTGCCATACGGCCCATTGTAGGCCGACCGTCGATCGCGGGCTGCCATGATGCGGTTCCGTGAGACGACGGCCCTCGTCGAACCCGTCCGATGTGGATAAGTCGGCGGGTTATCCACCGCGAGTTATCCACAACACGCCGACGACCCCACCGTTCGACCACATCATCCGAAAACCCGCCGCCGCCAAGCCGGACCCTGCCAGTATGGCTCCAATCCCGCGCCACAGCGGGCAACGAAAGGAGCACGGATGATATCGACTCTGCGCAGGAACGCGGTCAGGGCGGCGCTCGCGCTGCTCGCCGCGACGATCGCCGTCATGACGACGGCGGCCGGCGTCGCGCACGCGGCCCAGCGGCTGGACGCCGCACCCGAAGGCACGTACGTCATCTACGAATACAACGGAAGCCCGCTCTATCTGGGCGTCACCGCGGTCGGCCCCGACGGCACGCGCTACTACTGCCGCGACGTCGCCTCGATGACCGACTACACCGCCGGCGACGCCGTCAAGGTCGAAGGCAACGACGCGACCAAACGCATCGCATGGCTGATGGAACGCTACCGCACCGGCGGCGACACGATCACGCTGGCCGCGATCGGCGCGCTCGTACACGACCATTTCGACGTGGACCCGGCAGCATGGGCCTCGTACAGCGAGCAGGCGTACCGCGCCCACGGCGACGTCAAGACGCGCGCCGCCGAACTATGGGAGGAGGCGGGGCGTTCCGTTCCCGCCGATATCACCGTCGAACGCTCGTACGCGCAGGGACTGCGCACCGGCACGGTGACGGTCGGCGTGAACGCGGACGGCGGCACGGCGGTCGCCGGCGTGCCGTACCGCGTCGAACTGCAGGGGCCGGCCGTCTTCGACGACGGCGGCCAGACGGTGACCGGCACGACGACCGGTTCGCCCATCACGATCGGATGGAAGGCGACCGGCGACGGCGACGTGACCGTCACCCCCTCCTACGACTACGGCGCGCTCGACAGCGTCACCAGCGCGCAGGACTTCATACGCCCGTCATCCGAACAGGACACGACCGTCGGCACGGCCATATCGTTCCGCGTGCGCCAGCGGTTCACGCCCACGATCGCCACGACCGTCGCCGCGCGCATCGTCGATGCGGGCGAGCCGGTCGAGGATACGGTCACCGTCGGCGTCGCCGGCGATGACGACCACTGGCCCGACGGCGTCGACCTGCACGCCCGCGGATGGTATTTCGACGGCATCGACGATGACGCGATCGCGGACGGTCCGACGTCGCCGACCGACGGCGAAACCGCCGCGGCGTTCCTGCAGCGGCTCGCCGACAGCGGATACGAACCCTCCGCGTACGGCACCGCCACATTCGACCATCCCGGCCAGCAGGCCACCGTCACCGCGACGACCCGCCCCGACGGCGGCACAGCCTACGCCGCGCCCGCCGACGGCCGACACGGCACCTGGGTGTGGGCCATCGAACGCGATCGGCAGGACGCATCGACGCGCGACTACCTCGCCGGCGACACCGTCAGCCCGTTCCTCGACATCGCGGAGACCACGATGAACCGCACCCGGCTCAGCGTCGAATCGACCGCCACCGAACATACGGCGGTCGTCGGCTCGGAACTCAGCGACACCATCACCGTCGCCGGATTCCCCGCCGACCACGGCGAGTACACCGGCTCCGACACGCTCGGCATCGACGCCGACCAGCCGTACGCGCAGGTCAGCGTCTGGTGGTCCGGCGATCCGGACGACCCGACCCGTGACGACGACCACCGGCCGACCGGAACCTCCGTGCCGCAGGAGGACGCGAATCACCGGCTCATCGGCACCTGGGACTACCCGGCCGTCAACGGGCGCATCCGCGTCGGCGGAGGATCGCCGGATGCGTACGGCGATCCCGTCACCATCACCGCCGACACGCACGGCTGGTACGTATTCATATGGTCGTTCGCCGGCGACGGCCGCGTCATGCCCGCCGCCAGCGCCTACGACGACGCCTGGGAGCGCGTGCGCGTCCACCCCGTCGACACGCCCGAACCCGAACCCGTGACGTTGACCACCCAGGTGAGCGCCGACACCGTGGACGTGGACGAACCGTTCCACGACGTCGCGCACATCACCGGACCCGTCCCCGAAGGCGCATACGTGACGTTCACCGCCTACGAGGCGATAGCGGAAGGAGAGGAACCCGGCCGCAACGGCATGCTCCTCGACAACGTGAGGGCGGAAGCCGATCCGAACCTGACCGATCAGCTCGTCACCAGCCCCGAAACCAGATCGCCCACCGCCGGCATCGTCTACTGGAAGGCCACGCTGTACAGCAAGGACGGCGACATCCTCGCCACCCACGACCTCGGCGCGGAAGGAGAGATGGTGACCGTGCGCGAACCCGACGAACCCCTGCCGCACACCGGAACCGACACGACGCTCGTCGCCGGTGCGGCGCTCGCCCTGCTGGGCGCGGGCATGCTCGCCTTCGCCGTCAGCCGCCGCCCGTACGGCACGTACTGACGGATGTGGTTGCTGGGTGAATACGACGAAGGCCGGGAACCTTGCGATTCCCGGCCTTCCGGTTGGTAGCGGGGCATGGATTTGAACCATGGACCTCTGGGTTATGAGCCCAGCGAGCTACCGAGCTGCTCCACCCCGCGTCGGCTTGTCTCAAAGACAGCTCAATCTAAGATACCGGCGAATCCACATAAGTCAAATCGGCGTGTCGCGGGCGTGTCGGATCCGTCGGGTCATGCAACTGGCGTGGATTTGCATGCGCCGGAACGAGACGTACGCATGCAAATCCACGGTTTGCCTATCCGTTTCGTGGATTTGCATGCGGCGCCGTCGTCCGGACGCGCGCAAATCCACGAAACGGTGGACGGCCGGGGTGAGTGGGGCGTCTACGACCCGGTGCCGGCGGCGGATCGTTGGCGGATGACGGGAAAGGACACGGTCGGATGCGACCGTGACCCGGCGGAGGTGGCCGTGACCCGGCGGAGCTGTTGCCGACGGCATCTACGGAATCGGCGGCCGCGACCCGGCGGGGACGTTGACGGGGACGTCGGCGGCCCCGTTGGCCGCGGCGTCGGCATAATGGGAACCATGCCTATCAAGATCCCCAGCGGCCTGCCGGCCCGTGCCATCCTCGATTCGGAGCGCATCTTCGCGCTCGAGAAGCCCGAAGCGGAACGCCAGCGCGTGCGTCCGCTCAGACTGGTGATCCTGAACCTGATGCCCAAGAAGATCGAGACGGAGACGCAGCTGCTGCGCCTCATCTCCAAAAGCCCCCTGCAGGTCGAGATCGACTTCATGAAGACCTCCACGCACGAGGGCACGCATGTCAGCGCCGACCATCTGGTCACGTTCTACCAGACGCTCGACGCGTTCCGCGACAACTACTACGACGGTCTGGTCGTCACCGGCGCGCCCGTCGAGCACCTGCCGTTCGAGGACGTCGACTACTGGGCCGAGTTCAAGGAGATCCTCGACTGGGCGTCCACGCACGTCTTCTCCACCATGTACCTGTGCTGGGGCGCGATGGCCGCGCTCCACCACCGCTACGGCGTGCGCAAGGTCAACCTGCCCGAGAAGCTGTTCGGCGTGTTCCCGCAGTATCTGCAGGACGAGTACTGCTTCCTGACCAACGGCTTCGACGAGATCTGCCTCCAGCCCCACTCGCGTCTGGCCGGCGTGGACGAGGACGACGTGGCGGCCGTGCCCGACCTGCAGGTCCTCACGTGGGGTCCGCGCTCCGGTCCGGGCCTGATCGCCACGCGCGACTTCTCCGAAGTGTTCGCATTGGGCCACTGGGAGTACGGCAAGACCACGCTCGCCGAGGAGTACGAGCGCGACATGGCCAAGGGCCTGACCAACGTGCCGTTCCCGGAGAACTACTTCCCGCACGACGACCCGTCGCTCGAACCGCTGTTCGCATGGCGTGCGCACGCGAACCTGCTGTGGCGCAACTGGCTCAACTGGGTGTACCAGACCACGCCGTACGACCTGACCGAGGTGCCGGGCCTGCGCGCCGAGAAGCGCCTCGGCACCGACCGTTCGATCCGCCACGAGCCGGGCGGTCCGCGCGCCGACGCGTTCGCGCCGTTCGCCGCCGACGGCTACGGCGTCATCCGCGGCTGACGGCCGGACGACGTCCGTCGGATGGCGGCCGTCCGACGACCGCCATCCGACCGGCCCGACCGCCGTCATCGACGCCCGCGGACCCGCCCAGAATCGTTGACATTCCGTCAATTTCGACATCCGGGACGCCGCTGTCGCATAGCCGCGCAGGCCGTCCCGGAAGGCCGTATCGGCGCGAAACGCCGGGCAATCCGCGCAATTTAGCCGTTCGTCCGCGCGACGGACGAATCGTCGGAGATTTGTCCGAACGCGGGCTAATAATCGCTTCTCAGCCATTCGGAGTCGAATGCCACTACGTCGACTCCGCGTCACGCAAGGCAGACCCCTTCATGCGGGTGCGCGGGTAACCGCCTCGTCACATCGACGCCGCCCGTTGGGCTAAACTGACACCTGTACCAACAAGAGAAGCAGGAGGCGTGAAATGGTCGGTTCGTTCGGCGTCGGCATGCCGTTGGCATCCGAATCCGGTCCGCATCTGCCCTCGGTCGAGGACTTCATCCTTCCGGAGATCCTGTTCCAGGGAACCCCGTTCGCGATGAACCGCATCATCCTGATCCGCGTCATCGCCGCCATCGTGCTGATGGTGGTGCTGGGGGCGACGGCGTCCCGCGCCAAGCTGATTCCCGGACGCTGGCAGGGCGTGGTCGAGATGGGCCTCGACTTCGTACGCAACAGCGTCGTCTACTCGGTCATGGGCGAGGAGCGCGGCAAGCGCTACCTGCCGATGATCACCACCCTGTTCTTCACGATCTTCGTGTTCAACCTGTGCGGCGTCATCCCGGGCGCGAACATGGCGGCCACCGCGACGATGGTCATGCCGCTCGTCTTCGCCCTGTGGGTCATGGTCCAGTACTGGATCGCCGCCGCCCGTTCGCAGGGTCTGGGCCGCTACATCCGCCACGAGGTCTTCACCCCGGGCATCCCGTGGCCGGTCTACATCCTGCTCAGCCCGATCCAGCTGCTCGAGCTGCTGGTCATCCGCCCGGCCTCGCTGACCATCCGACTGTTCGCGAACATGATCTCCGGCCACCTCATGCTGGCCACGTGCATCGGCTTCCTGCAGTACTGCCTGGTCGACATGGCCGACAAGATGGTGGGCGTCCCCGTCGGCGTGCTCTGGTTCGCCGGCTCGCTGCTCATGACCCTGTTCGAGGCGTTCGTCGCCTTCCTGCAGGCCTACGTGTTCGCGATCCTCGCGACCGTCTACATCAACCTGAGCTATCCGGAGGACTGACCTCCGGACGCGCCGGTGCGGCGCGGACTGCGGCGTGATCGCACGCCGCCGCCCGACCGGACGCATACCAAGATTTGTAACGTCGTCATACGTTAGAAAGGAAACACCATGGATATCATCACCCTCGCGGAAGTCTCCGGCAGCCTCTCCGTCATCGGCTACGGCATCGCCGCCCTGGGCCCGGGCCTGGGTCTGGGCATCCTGTTCGGCAAGGCGATGGAGTCCACCGCCCGCCAGCCCGAGGTCTCCGGCAAGATCCAGACCATCATGTTCATCGGCATGGCCCTCGTCGAGGTGCTGGGCCTGCTCGGCTTCGTCGCCGCCCTGGTCGTCGCGTAAGGCAGCACGTACCGGTACACACCGTTTTTCGTGCCCAGCACGCACACGCATGAAAGGAGGACCTCGGAGTGACATTGGCCGAAGAAGAAGTGAACGGCATCGCGCTGTTCATCCCGGAGCTGTACGACATCGTGTGGTCCCTGATCATCCTCGTCGTCATCGCGCTGTTCTTCTATAAGTTCTTCATGCCGAAGTTCAACGCGATCTTCGACGAACGCGCGGCGAAGATCGAAGGCAACATCGTCAAGGCGGAGCAGGCGCGCAAGGACGCCGACGCCGCCAAGGCGAAGTACGAGGCCCAGCTGAACACGGCCCGCGTCGAAGCGTCCAAGATCCGCGACGACGCGCGCGCCGAGGCGTCGCACATCATCGCCGACGCCCGCTCGCGCGCCGAATCCGACGCCGCCCAGATCACCGCCAACGCGCAGCGCGCGATCGAATCGCAGCAGCGTCAGGCGATGGTCAGCCTCAAGGGCGAAGTCGGCACGCTCGCCGCGGCCCTGGCCGGCAAGATCCTGGGCGCCAAGCTGGACGACGCCGACGTGCAGACGTCGATGCTCGACCGGATGATCGCCGACCTGGACGGCGCCAAGAAGTGAATCCAAGAAAGGGAGGTGACCCATGCGAGGAGAAGCATCGCGCATAGCCGATCGCGTCTCTCGTGACTCGCTGGCACCCAAGCTGCGCGAGACGGGCAAGGAGGCGTGGCGGATCGGCAACGAGCTGTTCACGATCACCAACGTGCTCGACCACAACGCCCGGCTTGAACGCGCGCTCACCGACCCGTCGCGTCCCGTCGAGGACAAGGTCGCGGTCGTCGAGACCCTGATCGGCGGCACGGCCCACCCGATGACCATGGAGATCATGGCCGATCTGGTCGGCCGCAAGTGGAGCCGCGTGTCCGACATCGCGAACGCCGTCGAGGACTTCGGCGTCGACGCGATGATGTACTACAGCGACGCCACCGGCACCACGCTCAAGGTCTCGATCGAACTGGCGCAGCTGCACTCCGCGCTGCTCAACCTGCCGGTCGTGCGCTCCAAGCTCTACGACGCGTCCGTGAGCGCCGACGCCCGCATCAAGCTGCTGTACAGCCTGATCGGCAAGGCCGACTTCGATCAGGTCACCAAGCGCCTGGCCGAGCACGCCACCTGCAACCTGCGCAACCGCCGCTACCTGCAGACCGTCCAGTGGCTCATCAACAAGTACTCGCGCCACATGGGCGAGTCGATGGTCACCGTGACCACGGCGGTGCCGCTGACCGAAGCGCAGGTCAAGCGCCTCGTCGCCGTCTACACGGCGAAGGTCGGACGGCCCGTGCACGTCAACTCGGTCGTCGACCCGAACGTCATCGGCGGCATGCGCATCCAGGTGGGCGACGAGATCACCGACAACACGGTGGTCGCGCAGCTGCAGCATCTGCGCCGCAGCATCCAGGCCGGAGCCTGAAACAGATTTCAACAACCAATAAGGAGTGATCATGGCAGAACTTACCATTGATCCCGCCACGATACGCAAGGCGCTCGATGAGTTCGTCGAGTCGTACAAGCCGTCGGACACCCCCACCCAGGAGGTGGGCTACGTGGCCACGGCCGGCGACGGCATCGCGCACGTGACGGGACTGCCTGGTTGCATGGCCAACGAGCTGCTGACCTTCGAGGACGGCACGCTCGGCCTGGCGTTCAACCTTGACGCCCGTGAGATCGGCGTGGTTATCCTCGGCGACTTCGCAGGCATCGAGGAGGGCCAGGAGGTCCGTCGCACCGGCGAAGTGCTCTCCGTGCCCGTCGGCGACGGCTATCTGGGCCGCACCGTCGACCCGCTGGGCAACCCGATCGACGGACTGGGCGAGATCAAGGACATCGAAGGCCGCCGCATCCTCGAGGCGCAGGCCCCGGACGTGATGCACCGCCATCCGGTCGACGAGCCGATGTCCACCGGTCTGAAGGCCATCGACGCGATGACCCCGGTCGGCCGCGGCCAGCGCCAGCTGATCATCGGCGACCGCCAGACCGGCAAGACCGCCATCGCGATCGACACGATCATCAACCAGAAGGCCAACTGGGAATCCGGCGACCCGAAGAAGCAGGTGCGCTGCATCTACGTCGCCATCGGCCAGAAGGGCTCCACCATCGCCTCCGTGCGCCAGAGCCTCGAAGAGGCCGGCGCGATGGAGTACACGACGATCGTGGCCTCCCCGGCGTCCGATTCCGCCGGCTTCAAGTACATCGCCCCGTACACCGGCTCGGCCATCGGCCAGCACTGGATGTACAACGGCAAGCACGTCCTCATCGTGTTCGACGACCTGTCCAAGCAGGCCGAGGCGTACCGCTCGATCTCGCTGCTGCTGCGCCGCCCGCCGGGACGTGAGGCGTACCCGGGCGACGTGTTCTACCTGCACTCCCGACTGCTCGAACGCTGCGCCAAGGTCTCCGACGACCTGGGCGGCGGTTCGATGACCGGTCTGCCGATCGTCGAGACCAAGGCGAACGACGTCTCCGCGTACATCCCGACCAACGTGATCTCCATCACCGACGGCCAGATCTTCCTGCAGTCCGACCTGTTCAACGCCAACCAGCGCCCGGCCGTGGACGTGGGCATCTCCGTGTCCCGAGTCGGCGGCGCGGCGCAGACCAAGGCGCTCAAGAAGGTCTCCGGCACGCTGAAGATCTCGCTGGCGCAGTACCGCTCGCTCGAATCCTTCGCGATGTTCGCCTCCGATCTGGACGCGGCGTCCAAGGCCCAGCTCAACCGAGGCGCGCACCTGACCGAGCTGCTCAAGCAGCCGCAGTTCTCGCCGTACTCGATGGAGCAGGAGGTCGTGTCCGTGTGGACCGGCACCCACGGCAAGATGGACGACCTGCCCATCGGCGACGTGCTGCCGTTCGAGCATGCGCTGCTGGACTACCTCGACCACAACACGGACATCCTCAAGGTGATCCGCGAGACCGAGGACTTCACCGCCGAGACCGAAGCGGCCCTCGACAAGGCCGTGGACGCGTTCCGCGAGACGTACGTGACGAAGGCCGGCACCCCGCTGGTCTCCCGCAAGCCCGTCTCCAAGAACCCGACCCCGGTCGAGCAGGAGCGCATCGTCGCCAACGCCGACAAGGCCGAGGCCGATCCGAACAAGCACCCGATGGCCGGAGAAAAGAAGTAGCACATGGGATCGCAACTCGCATTGAAGAGCAGGATCGCCTCGACGGGATCGCTGGAGAAGATTTTCAACGCCCAGGAGATGATCGCGTCTTCGCATATCGCCAAGGCCCGCGACGTGGCCATGAATGCGAAGCCCTACACCGATGCGATTTTCGATGCCGTGCAGGCCGTCGTGGCCCATTCCAAGATCGCGCATCCGATCGTGAGCAAGCAGGAGGACAACCCCCGGGTCGCCGTCCTGTCGCTCACGGCGGATCGCGGCATGGCCGGCGGATACACCTCCTCGATCATCCGTGAGACCGAGGATCTGCTGGCCCGTCTCGACGCCGCGGGCAAGAAGCCGGAACTGTACGTGTACGGACGCCGAGGCGTGACGTACTACAAGTACCGCAACCGCGACATCGCCGATACGTGGGAGGGCGACACCGACAAGCCTGGCGTCGAAGTCGCGGAGGCCATCTCGAAGGCCCTGCTGGACGCCTACATGAAGCCGGCCGTCGCCGGCGGCGTCTCGGAACTGTACATCGTGTACACCGAGTTCATCAACATGGTCACGCAGAAGGTGCGCGTGCTGCGCATGCTGCCCGTCGAGATCGTCCGTGACGAGGTCCCCGGCGCCGACGGCGACGAGAACGCCTCCGCCGACATCTCCAAGGTGCGTCCGCTGTACGCGTTCGAGCCGAGCCTGGAGGAGGTGCTGGACGCGATCCTGCCGAAGTACGTGCAGTCGCGCATCCACGAATGCCTGCTCGAAGCCGCCGCGTCCGAGACGGCCAGCCGCCAGAACGCGATGCACACGGCCACCGAGAACGCCCGCAACCTGATCGACGAGCTGACCCGCAAGCTCAACGCCTCGCGTCAGGCGTCGATCACCCAGGAACTTACCGAAATCATCGGCAGCGCCGACGCGCTGAACACTAAGGAAGAGTAGGAACGCATATGGCTGTGAACCAGACCACGGCACCTGCCGAGACGGATGTGGAGCCGATCTTTGGACGCGTCACGCGCATCCAGGGCTCGGTCATCGACGTCGAGTTCCCGGTGGGGCACCTGCCCGACATCTACAACGCCCTGAACGTGACCATCGTCAACGCCGGCAGCGAGGAAGGCGAGGCGAAGGAGACCGAGATCACCCTCGAGGTCGAGCAGCACCTGGGCGACTCCACCGTCCGCTGCGTCGCCCTGAAGCCGACCGACGGCCTCGTGCGCGGCGCGCGCGTCACCGACACCAACGGCCCGATCAGCGTGCCGGTCGGCGACGTGACCAAGGGCCACGTCTTCGACGTGACCGGCCGCGTGCTCAACGCCAAGCCGGGCGAGCAGATCACCGTCACCGAACGCTGGCCCATCCACCGCAAGCCCCCGGCATTCGACCAGCTGGAGTCCAAGACCCAGATGTTCGAGACCGGCATCAAGGTCATCGACCTGCTGACCCCGTACGTGCAGGGCGGCAAGATCGGTCTGTTCGGCGGCGCAGGCGTCGGCAAGACCGTCCTCATCCAGGAGATGATCCAGCGCGTGGCCCAGAACCACGGCGGCGTCTCCGTGTTCGCCGGCGTCGGCGAGCGCACCCGTGAGGGCAACGACCTGATCGGCGAGATGGAGGAGGCCGGCGTCCTCGAGAAGACCGCCCTCGTCTTCGGCCAGATGGACGAGCAGCCGGGCACCCGTCTGCGCGTGCCGCTGACCGCGCTGACGATGGCCGAGTACTTCCGCGACGTGCAGAACCAGGACGTGCTGCTGTTCATCGACAACATCTTCCGCTTCACCCAGGCCGGTTCCGAGGTGTCGACCCTGCTGGGCCGCATGCCGTCCGCCGTGGGCTACCAGCCGAACCTGGCCGACGAGATGGGCTCCCTGCAGGAGCGCATCACCTCGACCCGAGGCCACTCGATCACGTCGCTGCAGGCCATCTACGTGCCCGCCGACGACTACACCGACCCGGCCCCGGCCACCACGTTCGCCCACCTGGACGCCACCACCGAGCTGTCCCGAGACATCGCGTCGAAGGGCATCTACCCGGCAGTGGACCCGCTGAGCTCCACCTCGCGAATCCTCGACCCGCGCTACGTGGGCCAGGCGCACTACGACTGCGCGAACCGCGTCAAGGCGATTCTGCAGCGCAACAAGGAGCTGCAGGACATCATCGCCCTGATCGGCATCGACGAGCTGGGCGAGGAGGACAAGACCACCGTCAACCGCGCCCGCAAGATCGAGCAGTTCCTCGGCCAGAACTTCTACGTGGCCGAGAAGTTCACCGGTCGCCCGGGCTCCTACGTGCCGGCCGACGAGACCATCGAGGCCTTCACCCGCATCTGCGACGGCTACTATGACGAGGTGCCGGAGCAGGCGTTCTCGGGCATCGGCGGCATCGACGACCTCGAGAAGAAGTGGCACGACATGCAGAAGGAATTCGGTGCGTGATGGCTGATTCGTCCAGGACCCTGCTGCAGGTGAACATCGTCGCCGCCGACCACCCCGTGTGGCACGGCGAGGCGCAGTCCGTCACGATCCCCGCCTCGTCGGGCGGCATGGGCATCCTGCCGAACCACGAGCCGGTGCTGACGGTCATCAGGAACGGCCTGGTCACGCTCGTGGACGCGGAGGGCGGACGCCACACGTTCGAGGTCACGGACGGGTTCATCTCGTTCGACTCGAACAAGCTGACCGTGGCCGTCGAACGCGGCCACGACGTGGTGCGTACCTCCGACGAGGAGCCGGCCGACGCCGAGTGACGGCGCCACGCGCGCTGAACCGTGCTGAACCGCATAGGGGCGGGGGCCATGCCTTACGGGCATGATCCCCGCCCCTTTCGCATGCCCGAAGACTCACGTTGCCAGCGCAATCGAAGGGTCTGCGCGAGCAACGTGAGCCTTACGGCGTGCGAAACGTCACGTTGCTCGCGCAAGGCATGCGATTGCGCGAGCAACGTGAGTCTCGGGCAGTCTGATACTTCGCAACGGACGCGCAATCTCGGGGGCTGCGTGACCGTTGTGAAGTTCGAGCGGCCCGAAACCTCGCAGCGGACACGCACGTATCGTTATTGCGCGTCCGTTGCGAGGTTTCGTGTTGCCTAGAGGCCGCTGCCGGTGCCGGCGGGCATGGTTCCGGGGCGTTCCGGGGGTGAGGCACCAGATAGGCAGGTTGATATGCAGGTACCGGAGGTGTGCCGGAGCGGCGGGAGGCGGGATGCTAGAGTGAATGCCCGTGCGAATCATTGTTGCTGACTGTTCGGCCGAATACTCCGGCCGTCTCAACGCCACGCTGCCGCCGGCCCGGCGCGTGCTGCTGATCAAGGCCGACAACAGCCTGCTGATCTTCTCCGAGCTCGGCTCGTACAAGCCGCTCAACTGGATGGCCGCGCCGTGCACGATCAAGGAGATCGAGCCGCCGGTTGCGGATGCCGATGCCTCCGCCGATGATGCGGATGACGCGGCCGATGATGCGGATGCGGCCACCGGTTCCGGCAAGCCCGGTGCGGACCCGTTCGCCGATACCGCCGATACCGCCGGTTCCGCCGACCCGACGCCCGTCAAGGTGCTGCGCGTCGCCGCGACGAAGAGCAGCGACATCCTCGAAGTGTCGATCTACCGCGTGCACTCCGACGAGACGTACGATCTGGGCGAGGATCCGGGCCTGATCAAGGACGGCGTCGAGGACCATCTCCAGCGCTACCTCGCGCAGCAGATCGAACGCATCGGCGAAGGCGCCAAGCTCGTGCGCCGCGAATACCCGACCGCGATCGGCCCGGTCGACATCATGGCGATCGACGCGGACGGCATGCACGTGGCGATCGAGATCAAACGCCACGGCGGCATCGACGGCGTCGAACAGCTGACGCGCTACTGCGAACTGCTCAACCGCGACCCGCTGCTCGCGCCGGTGCGCGGCATCTTCGCCGCCCAGACCATCACCCCGCAGGCGCGCGTCCTCGCCGAGGACCGCGGCTTCACCTGCCTGCTGCTCGACTACGACGAGATGCGCGGCGTCGAGGACGACTCGCTGCGGCTGTTCTGACCGCCGACGGGCCGGTTTCCGTCAGCCCGTCGTCCGCCGGACCGCCGTCCGTCGGACGACCGCCGACGCACCCGCAATACGAAGCGGCCGGAGACTCCCCAGAGGATGCCTCCGGCCGCTTCATCGTAAGCCGGCGCGAACCGCCGGATCGGTACGGATCAGTACGTGGCGAGGATGTCGACGACGAAGACGAGCGTCGAATCCGCCGGAATCGACCCGGTCGACGTGCTGCCGTAGCCCAGATCCGGCGGGATCACGAGCAGCACCTGCGAGCCGACCTTCTGGCCGGCCAGGCCCTGCGTCCAGCCCTTGATGACCTGGTCGAGCGCGAATTCGCTCGCCTCGCCGCGATCCCACGACGAATCGAACTGCGTGCCGTCGAGCAGCCAGCCGGTGTAGTGCGCCTTGACGGTGCCGTCCTCGGCCACGGTCGCGCCGTCGCCCTGGATCAGCGGCTGCACGACCAGCTTGTCGGAGCCCTTGTAGCCGTTCATGTCGATCGACGGCTTGCCGTCCTTGTCGAGCGTGACCTTCGGCAGGTCGGACGGAATGTCCTTGACCTTCTCGCCGGTGGCGCGCGTGTAGTCCTTCGACTTCGACACGAACGTGAGCACCGACAGGTACGACGTGCCCGACGAGTTCTCGTCGTTGATGCCCCACGCGATCGTCGCGTTCACCTTCTGCCCGACGATCACGTCACGGTACGATTCGACCAGATTGCCGTCGGCCAGGCTCAGCGAGCAGTCCGGCACGCCGTCCTCCCACGTGCTGGCCAGTTCGGAGCCGTCCTTGACGTTCACGTAGATCGCCTGCACGCAGACGCGGTCGTCGTCCTCGATGACGTCGCCGTCGCCTTCCTGCAGGATCGCGTACGCGCCGTCCTTGACGGTCATCGGCGTGGAGTTGAGCGAGATCTGCGGCTTGGAGCCGGGGTCGCCCTTGGCGACGACGCCGGCGATCTGCGACGTGGTGTTGTCGGACGACTTGTCGCCCGCGTCATCGGAGGCGGCGGTTTCGCCGCAGGCGCCCAGCGACAGCATCATCGCGGCGGCGCACAGGGCCGCGGCCGGCGCGGCGAGACGATCGGAGAAAAACTTGATACGCATAAGACACCACAGTATCGTCAAACCTTGAGAATGATTCACGGTATGCCTCACGGCATAGGCGAGGCGGCTGCGAATGCGTCGGGGATGTGCGCGACGAGGCGATCCCCGGGCCGTTCGCATGACGGAATGTAGAATGGGATGGCTATGAGTGTGAACGAACAAGAACCACGACAGGACCAGGCCAACGCGACAGGGGAGGGGAACCCCTCACGCCGCGCATGGATCATGCGCGGGCTGGTCACGCCGATCCTCGGCATGCTGGCCGTCGCGAGCATCGTGCTCGGCGCACTGAATGCGACGATCTGGAAGCCCAGCAGCGTCATCGACGCGACCGCGCACATCGGCGGCACCCGATACATCGTCACCGACCCGGGCGTGCTCCCGCTGGTCGACGCCAAGGCGACGCTGACCGTCAAGTCCGACGCCGCCGACCAGGTGTGCGTCGCGCTCGCCGCCGGCAAGGACATCAACGGATGGATCGGCGACGACGGCTATACGCGCGTCACCGGACTCGAATCGTGGACCGCGCTGTCCACGCAGAAGCAGGCGGGCAAGAGCGGAGACGCCGCCGATAGCGCCGATGGCGGCGCGGACGGCGGCGATACCGGCGATACGGCCGCGACCGATACGGCCGCGACCGGCGTCGCCTTCAAGGACTCCGACATGTGGGACGACGTCACCTGCGACGCCGGCAGCGTCACGATGACCACCGACATCGCCGCCGACGCGACCGACGCCCCGATGGCGATCATCGACCTCGGCGCCGAAGGCGACGCCGACGTCACCCTCCACTGGGTGCGCCAGACCCTGCCCGACTTCGCGATGCCGTTCTACTTCGCCGGCGGCCTGCTCGCCGTCACGGCCGTGCTCACCGCATCCGTATTCGCGATGCCGCCGCACAAGCGCCGCAAGAAGATCAAGGCCGTCGCCGCGGCCGTCGGCATCGGCGGAGGCGCCGACGACGAAGCCGCGTTCCGCGCCGCCGCGCGCCGTGGCGACGGGTCGACGGACGGTTCCGCCGACGGGTCAGCGCGCGCCGATGCCGCCGGAACCGCCGCGGGAACGCTCGGCACCGCCGTCGGTGCCGCGGGCGCGCTCGCCGGAGCGGCCGACGCCGCCGCATCCGGTGCGACCGCCGCCGAAGCCGCTGAGGAAGTGACGATCCGCGAGGCGCTCGCCGGCACGTTCGCGTCGCTCAAACCGTCGTTCGGACGACGCAAGCGCCGCCGTCACGCCGCCGGGCATGCGCCGGCCGCCGGCCGTTCCGGTGCGGAGGACAACGGGCAGCCGACGATCGTCGACCCGCGTGCGCGCAACATCGTCGCCGACACGGCCGCTGCGGCCGCCTCCGGCTCCGATGCGGCATCCTCCGGCAACGCAACGACCGGCCGCGAGGTCGCAGGCGGTTCGACCGGCGACACCGGCACCGAGACGTCGGTGATCACCGCCGAGGAACTCCAGGCCTACTTCGCCCGACTCGCGCAGGAATCCGCCGGTGCGGCCGTGTCCGGCTCGACCGGGTATTCGACTGGCCTGACCGGTTCTGCAGGTTCGGATGATACGGCCGGCGGTTCGGAACCGTCCTCATTCGCGCCGGCCGCGACGGGCGCTGCGACCGATGACGGTTTCATCGAGGAACCCGGATCGACCGATAACGCCGACAGAATCGTCGAAACGGCGGATGACGTCACCGACACGGCCGACGTCGACGAATCCGGCGACATCAGTGACGGCGACGAGGCGACCGAATCATCCGACGACGTCGAATCCGTCGCAACGGACGATCGAGGCGACTCGGCGGATGAGATGGACGAATCGTCGGACGAATCCGACGGCGACGAACTGGCCGAATCGGACGAGCCGTCCGGATCGGCAGAATCGGACGGCGAGCCGGATGAATCGAACGGCGACGAATCCGACGAAACGGACGACGTCGAATCCGACGTCGAAACCGCCGAATCGGATGGCGACGACGCATCGAACGACGACAACGCGCAGAACGACGACGAGGAGGACCGCCGATGACCGCACGAACGACACGAATCGCGGCGGCCATGCTCGCCCTTGCCACCTGCCTGACGCTCGGCGGCTGCGAAGGCCAGCTGCCCGCGCCCGCGACCGCCGGCAGCAGCGGCGACACCGGCACGACCGCCACCGCGAAGGCCACCCCCGATCTGACCGAGGACCAGGAGGCGGCGATCCGCAAGAGCATCCTCGACGTGTACGACGCGGCCATCGCCAACAAGACCACCGACGGCCTCGACGCGCGCGTCACCGGCCCCGCGCTCGACATCGCATCCAGCCGCATCCTCATCGCGCAGCGTAACAACACCGACGTGGATCGGCTGTCCGTCATCCCCGACGACATCGCGCAGACCGTCATCCCCACCGACTCCGGCTGGCCGCGCGACGTCGTCACCATCACCACCACGACCGAGGACCAGCAGTCGAAGCGACTCCTCGTCATGACGCAGACCGACGCGCACGCCAACTACAAGCTGTGGGGCGTCGCCCGCCTGTTCTCCGGCGCGCAGCTGCCCAGCTTCAACATCCCCAGCATCGGCGCGCAGATGGGCACCGCGAAGGACGAAGGCCTGATCGCCACGCCCGAGGAGGCCGTGCGGCAGTACGCCGACGTGCTCGCCAACGGCACCGCCAGCCAGTACGCCGCCGACTTCGCCGACGACCAGCTGCGGCAGGCGCTCGTGCAGGAGACGCAGAACGTGCAGCAGGGCATCGAACGCAACCACGGCACGCAGCAGCAGACGTTCACGCCCGTCGACGGCGCGATCCACGTGATGCGCTCGCCCGACGGCGGCGACCTGGTCGTCGCGCAGCTCACCCACGAGTGGGTCCGGCAGGCCGGCGAAGGCCGCGAATCGCAGCCCGCATCCGACGACGAGAAGGCGCTGTTCGGCGACACGCAGGCCACCAGCACCCTCAAGGCGACCCGCACGATCGTGGTCGCGCTGTACGTGCCCGCCAAGGACAGCGGCAAGCAGATCACCGCCGTCGGCGCCGACCGTCAGGTGGTGAAGGTCGAGGCGTTGTAGACCGGGCCGGCGAATCCGCACGGTGTGCGGGCCGCTACAGGGGAAGGCTGGGATGTTCCCGGGAGTATGCGGGGCGTGAACCACGGCCGGGCCGCGCGCGGGCGGTCACTATAGTGGATGGCGACATCGAATGTTCGCGCACGGATTCGGAGGCATGACATGGCGCAGTTCAATCCCGGGGTATCGCTGGCCGGAGCGGTCGATCTGGAGGCCCTCAAGCATCAGGTGAAGGCCGAACCCGGTCAGGCCGGCGGCGCGCCCGCGGCCGGCGGCTACGTGATCGACGTGTCCGAAAGCACGTTCCAGGCGATGGTCGCCACGTCGGCCACGTTCCCGATCATCCTGCTCATGTGGGTGCCGACCGACGACCGCCTGTTCCCGATGGCGCAGGCGCTCGGCGACGCCGTCAACGCGCTCAACGGCCAGATCCAGCTCGCCCGCATCGACGTCGCATCCAACCCGTCCATCGCGCAGGCGTTCCAGGTGCAGGCCGCGCCGGCGCTGTTCGTGCTCATCAACGGCCGTCCGATGCCGATCCTCGCCGGCCTGCCGTCCGAGGCGGAACTCCAGCAGCTGACCGACACCGTCATCCCCAAGCTGATCGCCATGGCGCAGCAGGCCGGCGTCACCGGCGTCGCCCCGTACTCGGGCGATCCGGACGCGGCCGGCGACGGCGCCGCCGACCCGGCGTCCGCCATCCCGCCGGAGCATATGGAGGCGTACCAGCTGGCCCAGTCGGGCGATTACGCGGGTGCGGCCGCCGCGTACGCGCAGGTGCTCGAAGCCGACCCGAACGACCGTCTCGCCGCGCGCGAACGCGCCAAGGCGCTGCTGCTCGCCCGCTCCGCCGACGCCGACGTGCGCGTCGTGCGCGCCGCCGCCGCGGACCATCCCGACGACGTCGACGCGCAGCTCGCCGTCGCCGACATCGACATGATCGGCGGCCAGATCGCCGACGCGTTCGACCGTCTGCTCGACCATCTCGCCGGCCACAAGGCCGACGTGGAGCCGGTGCGCCAGCGGCTGCTCGAATACTTCACCATCCCCGAGCCGGACGACGAGCGCCTCAAGCGCGCCCGCCGCCGCCTCGCCACCCTCATGTACTGATCGCAGTGCTGATTCCGCGCTGATTCCGGGCTGCGTCCACGTCGATTCGTGCCGACGATTCAGCGACTTACCGGTGGTCCACGGCCTGCGCGCAACCGGCGTACGCAGGCCGTGGCCTTACCCGTTGGAGGGTAGAAAGGCCGCCGATCCGGTCGGATGACGGTCTTTTCGGGAATGGGCGGGTTTTGGCTTTGCCGGTGAGCGACGTTCATGGTCGGCCGGCTGCAGGCCTGAGCCGTCCGACCATATGGAGGCGGCGCAATCCGAACGGATGACGGCCGTGCTTCGCTCTCCGGACGGTCGGTTCCATCGGTCTCAGTCGAGCCGGTTGCGGCCGAACAGCTGCTGGAACTGCGGGCCGTGCTCGGCCAGCTCGCGTTCGAAATCATCGCGCCATTCGCCGAACGGGCGCGCGGCGAGGCCGTCGTTGCCGAAGCGCGCCTGATCGGTGATCTCGGTCACGCAGAATTTCGGAATCCGCAGGTTGGTGACGGGCGCGGGCCGGCGCACGGTGGCGACCATGAGCGGCGCATTCGCCCCGCCGAACACGTCGACGCACCAGCCGTCCTCGCCGATCCACGCCGCATGACGGGTCTTGATGATCGTCGACCCGCCGCGGCGGATCAGCTCCGTGGCGATGCGCGCGTCGATCGGACGCTCCGCCTCGTACCGCGTGCCGCCCACCGACGGCCCCTTGACGGTGACGAACGCGTCGCGGAACGAATCGCGGTTGGCGTCGAGCACGTCGATCGGGTCCAGGTCGGGGGTCATCGCGACGCGGGCCGTGCGCGATACGGCGCGCACACGCAGCGCGTACCCGCCGTCGTGGACGTAGTAGCTTTGCACGATGAGCGACGGTTCGTCCCCGTCGTCGAACGCGGCCGGCATGTCGCGGCAGAAGAAGCGGCGTTCGTATTCGAAATCGTTCATCGGATCGGCCATGCCCCCAGTCTAATGTTTCACGCCGTGTTACGCAGTCTGCCGCGGCATGATTCGGCCGCTTGCCGCGTCTTTCCCCGTATCCGCCGCCCACCCGCCGCGTCGCAATCCGTCCATGACCGGGTTCCCTCTTACGGATTGCGACGCCGGCCGGTTCGTTTGCGTCGGGACTCGTATGGAATCGGCTCCTCGTTTACCGATTGCGACGCGGGAGGTCCCGTTTCCGTCGCAATCTGTTCACGATTGGCCTTCTGTTTGCGGATTGCGACGCGGGACGCTCGGTTTGTGTCGCAATTTGCATATGACTGGGCTGTCCCGTACCGATTGCGACGCCGGCCCCCCTGTTTGTATCGCAATCTGTTCACGATTGGGTTCCCATTTGCCGATTGCGACGCGGGAGGCCCTGTTCCCGTCGCAATCCGTTCATGATTGGTCTGCTGTTTGCGGATTGCGACGCGGATGGCCCGGTTTGTGTCGGGATTCGTACAGGACCGGCTCATTCCATACGGATTGCGACGCTGCGTGTCCGATGCGCGCGTTGGTCCGGGCGACGTGTAAAGTAGTCGTTGCTCGGGTTCGTAGCTCAGTGGATAGAGCGTCTGTCTCCGGAACAGAAGGTCGTGGGTTCGATCCCCATCGAGCCCACGAGTACGGCGGAATCTCAGGATCATCGACATCCTGCGGTTCCGCTGTTTTGTTATCCGCGGTTATCCGAACGATGCCGCCGACGGTCGCCGATGATCGTCGCCACCGACGCCGTCATCCGCGGTGCGGACGCGGCGGCAGGGGAGCGGTCGGCGGCGACTACGATGGTCGGCGACAGCGTGACATCATACGGAAGGAACCATCATGAGCGAGAAGCTGGAAGCGGTCGCCACCGATCAGGCGCCGGCGGCGCTGGGCGCGTACAGCCAGGCGGTCAAGGCCAACGGATTCGTGTTCGTGTCCGGCCAGCTGGGCCTCGACCCGGCCACCGGCGAACTGGCGGGCGCGACCGCCGGCGAGCAGGCCGACCAGGCGCTGAAGAACATCGCCGCGATCCTCGCCGAGGCCGGCAGCGGCATCGACAAGGTCGTGCGCGCCACGATCTACATGAAGGACGTCAACGACTTCAAGGAGGTCGACGCCCGCTACGCCGCCGTGTTCAATGGCCCCGTCAAGCCGGCGCGCGTCGCGTTCGGCGGCAACGACATCCCCAAGGGCGCGCTCGTCGAAATCGACGCGATCGCCGTCCAGTGACGCCGCGGTGACACCGCGGTGACTATGCGGTGACGCCGTGTCGGCGGCGCATCGGTGCGAGGTCGCGCCGACGTGCCGCTGCACTGCCGAGCCGACGTGACAGACGTACCGCAACCCGCAAGGCCGTCCCGACGAGGGACGGCCTTCGTCGTATCGGAGGCCTGTCGGGACGGTCTGACGCTTGCACCGGCCGTTTCGTGGATTTGTATGCGGCCCGACGAGGCGGCCGCATGCAAATCCACGAAATGACCGGCCGAATCATGGATTTGTGCGCCGCGGGTTCTTCGAGACGCATACAAATCCACGATTCCCACGATTCCGCCGTCATGTGACGGCCGGATTCCGCGCGAATTTCCGATCCGAGGGGAAGAATCAGGGCCTTGCATGCTTCTTTCGGCGAACTGAGGGGAAGGATTCTCCCGAGCCGAAGGTCGGAACCCAAGGGTTTTCGGCCGAAAGGGTCCAATAACGCCGAAGATTTCCGATCGGACCGTCCCCTCAGATCGGAGAAAGAAGCATGCAAGGTCCCGATTCTTCCCCTCGCTCGGCCAATTGCTCCACGCCCGACCCTGAACCTTCCCTGAAACCGGCCCTGAACGTCGGCGGGTCGGTGCGTGCGCCCGCGCGGCGACGGTCATACTGGAACCAACGACCGGCCGAAGGAGGCGCACGATGCACGCGAACCGAACCCACACGCCGCCCCCGTCATTGCCGGAACCGGCCGTATCGCAGCCCACCGGTGCGTACGGCGTCATCAGGGACGACAGCGTCGCCGGAACCGCATCATCCCGTCCGTCCGCAGCCGCGCGCGTCCACCGCGGGCCGATGGTGGCCGTCGCGGCGCTGCTCGTGTGTGTCATCGTCGCATGCACGATGATCCACGCGGTTGCGGCGCTCGCGTTCCGCACGACCGCGGTCGCGCCGTTGCACGATCCGATCGTCATCGCGCACCGCGGCGCCGCCGGCGATCCGGAGAACTCGCTGCGCGCGATCGTCGACGCGGGCGTGCAGGGCGCCGACTACGCCGAGATCGACGTGCGGCTCACCAAGGACGGTGTGCCGGTCGTCTTCCATGACCGTCGCACCGGTCGGCTGTCGCGCGCCGGACTCGACCTGCTTGTCTCGAAGACCCCGCTGCGCCGATTGCGGCGTATGACGATGCGTCACAACGACCGCGACTATCATGTGCCGACGCTGAGGCAGGTGCTCGCCGCGGTCCGTCTCGCCGGCGGACGGCCCGGCCTGCTGCTCGATTTGAAGACCGACGACCGTCACGCGGCGAAGCTCGTCGCCGCCGTGTCCGACGAACTGGACCGCGCCGACTACGACGGCGGTCTGATGGCGATGGCGACCAGCCGCAAGGCGATCCGCCTGTTCGCCCGGCGCAACCCGCAATGGCCGGTCGGCCTGTGCGCCAGCGGCATCGCCGACACGGTCGTCTGGCCGACGATCGTCGGCGGCGCCGGCGGGGCGGCCGGACACGGCAGCATCATCGACCGGGATCGGGCCGCACAGGCGGTGCATATGGACGGCCGCGGCCGGGAACGGGCTGCG
Source organism: Bifidobacterium samirii (assembly GCF_003952945.1). GTDB lineage: Bacteria > Actinomycetota > Actinomycetes > Actinomycetales > Bifidobacteriaceae > Bifidobacterium > Bifidobacterium samirii. The sequence continues at coordinate 37,827 of NZ_QXGK01000014.1, read as the reverse complement.
GCGGCATCCGGCGCGGACGGAAACGGGAACTGGAACCGGCTGCCGGGAACCATCCGGTCGGACGGAACATCGTCGCCGCGGATGCGCGCATTGACGCTGCCGACCCTGAGACTCGACTTCATCGTCGCCCGCGGCCGCGAACTCGACCGCGGATTCCTCGACGCCGCCCGCGAGCGCGGCATCCCCGTCTACGCGGGGGCGGTGAGCCGGCAAGCCGATGCGGCCGCCCTGCTGCGCCGCGGCGTCAGCGGACTGCTCGGCGAGGAGACGACGCCGCTGAGCGCCGCCGTCTCCGACTACCTCAGCCGGGTCATTGCGTAACGATGCCATCCTGCCATGGTGTTGAGCTGACGTAAACCGGCCTATCCGATTCTGGCGTGTGAGAGAAACGAACAGTGGGGGGACGCATCCACAGCGGGTATCGTGCGGCGATACAGGACCTCTCGGTGCAAAGTAGCGAGGCAATTGGCCATGTGAGGGGAAGAATCGGTGCCTTGCATGCTTCTTTTGGCGATCTGAGGGGACGGATCGGCCGGTGACCTTCGGCACCATAGTGCCGTTCCGGCTGGAAATCCTTGGAATCCAGCCTTCGAATCGCGGGAAGTTTTCCCCTCAGTTAGCCGAAAGAAGCATGCAAGGTCCCGATTTATCCCCTCAGATCGGGAATTCATTCTGATCCGGTCGGAGTATGAAGCCGTACGGGATGCACGCACCTACACTACGAAGAACCCGCAATCGCGCATCCTGCCGAGGCGCGACGTCGCCGCGCCGAATCGGCACCGTGGTGAGACGGAACGGCCGTATGCGCCTCGGCCGGCCTATCATCGTGCCTCGGAGAAGAACGCGGTACCGGCGGTCCCGCGGCAAAGGACGGCAATCATCGACCTGCGGCCGACGCAAACCGGCGCACGCCATCGCGTGCGCGGCGCACCCGACGCAGCATTCGACGCACGAAAGGGACTCCCATGACCCACGGCACCACGCGCGGCGACGCCCCGCAGAGCGCAGCCCCCAAGCAAGGCGACACGGCCAAGCAGGATGCGGCAACCACCGAAGGCGGCCTGGAACGGCGGATGGAATCACGCCACCTGACGATGATCTCGCTGGGCGGCGTCATCGGCACGGGCCTGTTCGTCAGCTCCGGCTACACGATCGCGCAGGCCGGCCCGATCGGCGCGATCATCGCGTACGCGGTCGGCTCGCTGCTCGTCTACTGCGTCATGGTGTGCCTGGGCGAACTGTCCGTCGCGATGCCGTACGCGGGCAGCTTCCACCTGTACGCGAAGCGCTTCATCGGCCCCGGTACCGCGTTCACGATCGCGATCCTGTACTGGCTCAACTGGGCGGTGGCGCTCGCGTCCGAGTTCACGGCGGCGGGGATGCTGATGCAGCGCTGGTTCCCCGGGTCGCCGAGCTGGGCGTGGTCGGCGGTGTTCATCGCGGTCGTGTTCGCGTTGAACATCCTGTCGGTGCGGCTGTATGGCGAGGCGGAGTTCTGGTTCGCGTCGATCAAGGTCGTGGCGATCGTCGCGTTCATCGTGATCGGCCTGCTGGCGATCTGCGGCGCGATGCCGATCGCCGGCTATGACGAGGCGCCGCTGCTGCGCAACTTCACCGCCGACGGCTGGTTCCCCAACGGCATCGCACCGGTGTTCTCGACGCTGCTGACGGTCGTGTTCGCGTTCTCCGGCACGGAGGTCGTGGGCGTCGCGGCCGGCGAGACGAAGGATCCGGACAAGGCGATCCCGAAGGCGGTGCATACGACGGTGCTGCGTCTGGCGATCTTCTTCATCGGTTCGATCGCGGTGATGGCGGCGCTGATCCCGTGGCACGAGTCGGGCGTGGACACGAGCCCGTTCGTGCTGGTGTTCCAGTCGATCGGCATGCCGTTCGCCGGCGACGTGATGAACTTCGTGGTGCTGACGGCCGTGCTGTCGGCGGCGAACTCGGGCCTGTACGTGTGCTCGCGCATGGTGTGGTCGCTGGCGAAGGAGGGGCTGATCCCGGCCCGGTTCGCGCGCACCAACTTCCGCGGCGTGCCGGTGTGGGCGGTGCTGTTCTCGATGGCCGGCTCGCTGCTGGCGCTGCTCAGCTCCGTGGTGGCGGCTTCGACCGTGTACCTGGTGCTGGTGGCCGTGTCCGGTCTGGCGACGCTGGTGGTGTGGTTCTCGGTGTGCGTGTGCCATGTGCGGTTCCGCCGCGAGTGGGCCGCGTCGGGGCACGGCGTGGACGAGCTGGGCTACCGTGCGCCCGGATATCCGGTGCTGCCGTGGCTGGCGATGGCGATGTGCGTGGGGGCGCTGGTGCTGGTCGTGCTCGACGAGACGCAGCGTTCGACGCTGTACTGCATGATTCCGTTCGTCGCGCTGTGCTACCTCGCCTATCATCTGCTGGAGCGCCGTCGCCGCCGATGACGCTGCGCAGCAAGCGGGTGGGCGGGAATTCACGTTCCCGACCGTAGGCTTGGCCGAACGGCCTTGAGTGTGTCGGGAACGCGAATCCCCGCCCACCCGCGTCCCGAACGGATCGTCCGCGTACGATGCCGCCCACCCGCGTCCCGAACGGCCGGCCACCTGTCAGGCACGCCGGTAGACTAGGCAGAATGAGTCCTGAAGCCCTGAGCGAACTGATTTCGCGTATTGCCCATGAACTGGTCGAGTCCGGCAAGGCCGGCAATCTGACCGCCGATCTGATCCCGCCCGTCGAGAAGCTGACCGTGATGCGCCCGAAGGATCGCGCGCACGGCGACTGGGCGTCCAACGCCGCGATGCAGCTGGCCAAGAAGGCCGGCATGAAGCCGCACGACCTGGCCGAGCTGTTCGCCGCCGGCCTGACCGCCGCCGAAGGCGTCAGGTCCGTCGAGGTCGCCGGCCCCGGCTTCATCAACATCACGCTCGACTCCGCGTCCGCCGCGGCCGTCGTCGACCAGGTGCTCGCCGCCGAGACGGACGAGCGCGGCATCTCCACGTTCGGCAAGAACGCGCATCTGGGCGGCGAGACCCTGAACCTCGAGTTCGTGTCCGCCAACCCGACCGGCCCGATCCACATCGGCGGCACCCGCTGGGCCGCGGTCGGCGACGCGATGGCCCGCGTGCTGGAGGCCAACGGCGCCAAGGTCGTGCGCGAATACTACTTCAACGACCACGGCGAGCAGATCAACCGCTTCGCCAAGTCGCTGGTCGCCGCGTGGGCGCGCATCAACGGGCTGGGCGAGCGCGGCTATCAGACCGACACCCCGTTCGACGGCTACAAGGGCGCGTACATCGACGAGATCGCGCAGCGCGTGCAGGACGAGGCCGCGGCCGACGGCGTCGACCTGCTGGCCCTGCAGCACGCCGACCAGGGCCTCACCGACGACGGCGAGGCGATCGGCGAGGCCGATTCCGAGCTGCGCGAGGAGTTCCGCAAGCGCGCCGTGCCGATGATGTTCGCCGAGATCCGCAAGTCGATGAAGGACTTCCGCGTCGACTTCGACGTGTGGTTCCACGAGAACAGCCTGTATGAGGACGGCGCCGTCGACCGCGCGATCGCCGAGCTGCGCGAACGCGGCGACATCTACGAGAAGGACGGCGCGATCTGGTTCGAGTCGACCAAGCACGGCGACGACAAGGACCGCGTCATCATCAAGTCGGACGGCAACTACGCGTACTTCGCCGCCGACATCGCCTACTACTGGAACAAGCGCCACCGCGACGCCGACCCGGCGGACGTGGCGATCTACATGCTGGGCGCCGACCATCACGGCTACATCGGCCGCATGATGGCGATGTGCGCCGCGTTCGGCGACAAGCCGGGCGAGAACATGCAGATCCTGATCGGCCAGCTCGTCAACGTGCTCAAGGACGGCAAGTCCGTGCGCATGTCGAAGCGCGCCGGCAACGTCGTCACGATCGACGATCTGGTCGAGGCGATCGGCACGGATGCGGCCCGCTATTCGCTGGCCCGCACCGACTACAACTCGCCGGTCGACATCGACCTGAACCTGCTGGCGTCGCATTCCAACGAGAACCCGGTGTACTACGTGCAGTACGCGCACGCCCGCTCCTGCAACGTGGACCGCAACGCGGCCGCCGCCGGCATCTCGCACGAGGGCGCGGACCTGGCGCTGCTCGACACCGAGGCGGACGGCGAGGTGCTGGCCGCGCTCGCCCAGTGGCCGGCCCAGCTGACCCAGGCGGGCGACCTGCGCGCCCCGCACCGCGTGGCCCACTATCTGGAGGACCTCGCGGCCACCTACCACAAGTGGTATAACGTGGAGCGCGTCGTGCCGATGGCCCTGACCGAGCCCGAGGAACGCGGCGACGAGGCGGCCCGCGAGGCGCTGCGCATCGCCAAGAACCCGGAGCCGGCGCGTGCCGCGGCCCGTTTGAAGCTCAACGACGCCGTGCGCGCGGTCATCGCCGCCGGCCTCGACCTGCTGGGCGTCGAAGCGCCCGAGCGCATGTGATCCGATTGGATCCGACCGTATCGGCGTAGCCGACGGAGGGTGGCCGACGCACGTCGCCGGCCACCCTCCGTCGTATCGGATGGCCGTCCGCCGGCCGTCCGCGACATGAATCGAACGTGAACCGAGAGACACGAGAGACAAGGAAGAAGGAAGGGCTTATGGCCATCACCCCGATCTGGCCGGCCGCGTCGGCGGTCGACGAGACGACCGGCGAACTGACGTTCCACGGCCGCAGCGCGTCTTCGCTGCTGGAGGAGTTCGGCTCGCCGCTGTACCTGATCGACACCGACGAGGTCGCCGCGCGCGCCCGCCGCTTCGCGAAGGCCGCGGCCGACGCGTTCCGCAACTCCACGACGCATGTGAGCTTCGCCGGCAAGGCGTTCCTGTCGAAGGAGATCGTGCGCATCGTGCTGGATGCGGGCCTGCTGGTCGACACGTGCACGATGGGCGAGATGCGCATCGCGCTCGCCGCGGGCGCGCCGGGCCGTCGTCTGGTGCTGCACGGCAACAACAAGTCGGATGAGGAGATCGCGCTGGCGATCGAGCAGGGGTTCGCGAAGATCGTCGTCGATTCGGCGGACGAGCCGGAACGCATCGCCGCGATCGCGCGCCGGATGGGCCGCCGTGCGCGCGTGATGCTGCGCGTCACGTCGGGCATCCACGCCGGCGGCCACGAGTACATCTCGACCGCGCACGAGGATCAGAAGTTCGGCGTGCCGCTGCTGCCGGCGGGCGCGGACGCCTCGGTCCTCGACGTGCTCGACGCACTGGACGGCGTGACGCCGGCCGGGTCGAACGCGCGCGTCGCCGAGCGTCGCGTCGAGGCGACCGCCGGTGACGCTGCCGCCGACGCCGACGCGACCGCCGCGTCGCCGTCGGGCCGCACGCTGCGCTACGACGTCAAGTATCCGTACGACCTGAGCGGCGAGGAGGTGTCCGACGCGGACCGCGCGCTCGCGGCCGCGATGGAGACCGTCGCCGACGGCCCGGCGATCGCGGTCCTCAAGTCGATCTGGGCGAACCAGGACGTGCTGGAGCTGGTGGGCGTGCATTCGCACATCGGCTCGAACATCCACGACGCGGACGCGTTCATCCAGGCCGCCAAGCGCATGATGCTCCTGCGCAAGACGTTCTACGCGACCGACGCGTACACGCTGCCCGAGGTCGATCTGGGCGGCGGCTACTCCGTCGCGTACACGGACGGCGAGGATTCGATGGACGTCGAGGCCGAGCTGGGCCGTCTGGCCGAGGCCGTGAGCGGCGTCAACCACGCGCTGGGCATGCCCGCGCCGACGATCTCGTTCGAGCCGGGCCGTTGGATCGTGGCGCCGGCCGGCGTGACCCTGTACCGGGTCGGCACGATCAAGCCGGTGCATCTGAGCGGCGACAACGCGCATCGCGCGGTCGACCGCGACGGCGAGCCGATCGACGTGCGCACGTACGTGTCGGTCGACGGCGGCATGAGCGACAACATCCGTCCGGCGCTGTACGGCGCCGACTACACGGTGCGGCTGGCGAACCGCCGCGGCGGCGACGAGTCGATGCTGGTGCGCGTGGTCGGCATGCACTGCGAGTCGGGCGACATCGTGATCCACGAGGACCGTCTGCCGGCCGACCTGCGCCGCGGCGACATCCTCGCGGTGCCGGTGACCGGCGCGTACGGCCGTACGATGGCGAGCAACTACAATCAGGCGCTCATCCCGGCGGTCGTGGCCGTGGGCGAGGCGGGCGCGCATGTGATGATCCGCCGGCAGACCGTCGACGACCTGCTGGCGCTCGACATGGGCTGATCCGCGCCGATCATCATGCCGGACAAGACGATGGGCCCCCTCGTGTAAGCGAGGGGGCCCATCGTTTCCTGGAATCGCCGGATGCGGGGCCGCTGGGGGTTGAGGAGTGGAGGGGCCCCGGGGATACCCGCCGCGCGGCGAAGTGCGAAGGCCCCGTGAGACCGGTCCCGGGACGGTTCGGGGCCGGCCTCACGCGGGCCGTGCATGGCGTGCGGTTACGCCTTGGGGGTCGCGGTGCCGACCTTCGCGCCGGCGACGACGGCGCCGTCGCTCAGGACGGTGAGCCGTGCGACCTTCTTCGGCTTGGTGAACGCGACGATGACGTCGGTGCCCTTGCCGGCCTGGCGGATCGCCGGCCAGTCGACCGTGACGACCGGTTCGCCGGCGGTCACCTTCTGTCCCTTGGAGACGAGCACGGAGAACGGCTTGCCTTCCAGCTGGACCGTGTCGATGCCGATGTGGACGAGCACCTCCATGCCGCTGTCGGTGGTGATGCCGACCGCGTGGGACGTGTTGGCCACGAGCGTCACCGTGCCGGCGACCGGCGCGACGACCATCGACGACGAGGGTGTGACCGCGAATCCGTCGCCGAGGATCTTCGACGCGAACGTCTCGTCCGCGACTTCGGTGATCGGCTTGATCGCGCCGTCGACGGGGGCGACGACCGTCTCACCTGCCGGGGTCGGCGTCGCGGCCGGCTTCGGCGATGCCGCCGGCCTGACCGGCGTGGCGGGCTTGGCGGTCGGGGCCGCCGCTACGCTTTTGGGGCCGCACCACCTCCGATGACCGGCTTGCCGTGGATGGCCTCCATCGCGTCGGCGACCGCCTGCACCTGCGTACCGACGATGATCTGCACGTTCTTCTTGTCGAGGACCTTGACGCCCGGCACGCCGGACTTGCGGATCGCCTCGACGTCGACCTTGGAGGAGTCGACGACGCCCATGCGCAGACGGGTCACGCAGTTCTCGATCTCGGTGACATTGGCGTGGCCGCCGAGCGCGGCGTACAGGGTGGCGGCCAGCGCGGCGTACTTGTCGTCGCCCGCGGCGGTCGCGGTCGGGGATTCGACGGTCTCCTCGTCGTCACCGCGGCCCGGGGTCTTCATGTCGAACTTGCGGATCACGAAGTCGAACACGAAGTAGTAGATGACGGCGAACACGAGGCCTTGCACGATCAGCATGAACGGCAGATTGGCGGCCGGCACCTTGAGCGACAGGAACCAGTCGATGAAGCCGGCGGAGAAGTTGAAGCCGGCGATCCACTGGAACGAGGCGGCCAGGAACACCGAGATGGCGGTGAGCACGGCGTGCACGACGTACAGCGGGAAGGCGGCGAACATGAAGGAGAACTCGAGCGGTTCGGTCACGCCGGTCAGGAACGCGGCGGCCGCGCCGGCGAGCATCAGGGAGCCGACGGCCTTCTTGTTCTGCGGCTTGGCGTTCTTCCAGATGGCCAGCGCGCCCGCGGGCAGGCCGAACATCATGATCGGGAAGAAGCCGGCCTGGTAGATGCCGGTCACATACTCACCGAACGGGTGGAAGCCCCAGCCCTGGGCGATGACGGCACCGGACGCCGGGTCGGCGCTGTTCCAGAACTTGGTGATGTCGTCGATGCCGGCGAGGTTGAACCAGAACACGTTGTTGAGCGCGTGGTGCAGGCCGGTCGGGATGAGGAGGCGGTTGAAGAACGCGTAGATGCCTGCGCCGACCGCGCCCAGGCCCATGATGGACTCGCCGAACGCGACGAGCGCGCCGTAGACGACCGGCCAGACGAACAGCAGAAGCAGCGAGATGACCGACATGGTGACGGCGGTCAGGATCGGCACGCAGCGGCGGCCGGAGAAGAACGCCAGAAAGTCGGGCAGCTTCGTCTTGGAGAACCGGTTGTACAATGCGCCGGCGATACAGCCGACCATGATGCCGAAGAACACGTTCTTGTTGCCGATGGCGCCGGGCGCGAAGGCCGGGTGCTCGGTGGCGACGGTCTCGGCATCGAAGCCCAGGAACATCGAGGCGGAGCCCATGATCGTCGTGACGGTCAGGAAGCCGACGAGCGCGGACAGTGCCGAGGCGCCGTCCTTGTCGCGGGCCATGCCGATGGCGACGCCGACGGCGAACAGCAGGCCGAGATTGTCGAGGATCGCCGAACCGGTCTTGCACAGGTATGCGGAGACGACGTTGTTGCCGCCCCAGCCGCTCGGATCGATCCAATAGCCCAGACCGAGGAAGATCGCCGCAGCGGGCAGGCAGGCGACCGGCAGCATGAGCGCCTTGCCGAGCCTCTGGATGTACGCTTTCATTTCCAACCCTTTCAAACCAGAATGTGGTGTCCGGCGATGAGTGTCTCTTTCTTGATGTGTGTGCGGCCCGGCATGCCGTTCGCCGTCGAACGGAACGCTGCGCCCATCCTTGGGCGCCTTGCACGGTGCAGGGGGCTCTCCTCATCGCTCTATCGTCCATGGTAGGGCATGTCCACCGCTCCGATATGCCATTAATTAAGAAAGTTTTCTTAAAATCGATGTCTGCTGGAAGATAAATAGTCCCAAAGCATTACTGCCGCCTCAAAACCGGTTGACAAGATGTCGGAAAACTATTTATGTAAAGATAGTTTCCTATTGGCGTGTCGGATTCGGTCCGTAGGATGGTGAAGGAACGGTAAACATCGCCGGCCGGCGATCGGCCGCAACGAAAGGAAGCCTCGTGACGCAACCGAACGAAACCCCCATCCGCGTGGGCCTGCTGGGTGCGGGAACCGTCGGATCGCAGACCGCGCGCCTGCTCGTCGAACAGAAGGACGAGCTCGCCGCCCGCATCGGCCGCCCGATCGAACTGACCGGCGTGGCCTGCCTCGACCCGAAGGAGACCGAACCGTACGCATGGATCGACCCGGCGATCGTGACCACCGACACCATGTCGGTCGCGACGAACGCCGACATCGTCGTCGAACTCATCGGCGGCACCGGCGCGGCGCGCACGTTCGTGATGGCCGCCATCGAATCCGGCGCGTCCGTCGTCACCGCCAACAAGGCGCTGCTGGCCAAGTACGGCCCCGAGATCTACGCCGCCGCCGAAGCCAAGGGCGTCGACGTGTACTTCGAAGCCGCCGTCGGCGGCGCGATCCCGTTCCTGCTGCCGCTGCGCGAATCCCTCGCCGGCGACAAGGTGACCAGCATGCTCGGCATCGTCAACGGCACCACCAACTACATCCTCGACGAGATGACCACGAAGAGCCTGCAGTTCGACGACGTGCTGCGCGACGCCCAGGCCAAGGGCTACGCCGAGGCCGACCCGACCGGCGACATCGAAGGCCACGACGCGGCCAACAAGGCCGCCATCATGGCCACGCTCGGCTTCCACACCAACATCACCATCGACGACGTGTCCGTCGAAGGCATCACGAAGATCACCGCCGACGACATCGCCGCGGCCGCCGCCGAACACAAGGTCATCAAGCTGCTCGCCGTCGTCGAGAACGGCGAGGCCGGCGTCTCCGCGCGCGTCTACCCGGCGCTCATCCCCGACACCCACCCGCTCGCCTCCGTGCACGGCTCCTTCAACGCCGTGTTCGTCAAGGCCGAAGCCGCCGACGACCTCATGTTCTACGGCCGCGGCGCAGGCGGCGCGCCCACCGCGTCCGCCGTCGTCGGCGACATCGTCACCGAAGCCCGCCACATCGCCGCCGGCTGCACCGGACCGTCGATCCCGATGTACAACAAGCTGCCCAAGGCGCCGATCGAAGCCAGCCGCGCCGCGTTCGCCGTGCGCTTCCTCATCCACGACAAGCCCGGCGTGCTCGCCGCGATCGCCCGCGAATTCGCCGACAACGGCGTCTCCATCAACGGCGTCAACCAGGACCTCAAGCCCACGATGCACGAACCCGGCTACGACGGCGAACTCCAGCAGCTGCGCATCGTCACCCACCTGACCGACGAGGTCACGCTGCGCCGCACCGTCGACGCCGTGTGCCGACTCGACTGCGTGACCGGCGAACCGTCCATCCTGCGCGTGCTCGACTGAGCCGCACCGCCGGCCACCGGCACGCCATAGCGACATCCCCTCCGATTCCCGCGGGAATCCCCGGCAACCGCCGGGTGCGAGGGGGTTTCTTAGTTTTCGGAGGAAAGAAGAAATGGAAGCGATCTGCAGGCAGGTCAAGGTCCGCGTCCCCGCCACGAGCGCCAACCTGGGCTCCGGCTTCGACACCGTCGGCCTCGCCCTCGACTACCACGACGAACTCACGTTCACCATGTGCGCCGACCCGTCCAACCGCGCCGCCCAGGTGCTCATCTACGGCGAAGGCGAGAACACGCTGCCACGCGACGAGACCCACCTCGTCGTCTCCACGTTCCGACGCGCCTGCCAGACGCTCGGACTCGGCCGCGTCGGATTCATCCTCGAAGCGCACAACAACATCCCGCAGGCGCGCGGCATGGGCTCGTCCGCCGAGGCGATCGTCGCCGGCATCGCCGCCGCGGCCGCATTCGCCCACGACGACGACCTCAACCGCGACGCCGTCTTCGAAATGGCCGCCGCCATCGAAGGCCACCCCGACAACGTCGCCCCGGCCGTCTACGGCGGCATGACCGTCTCGTGGAACCTCGACACCGCCGAAGGCGTTGGCTCCATCCCGATCCCCGGCGGCGAACCGCTCCACGGCGGCTTCCACACCGTGCGCTACAAGGTCGACCCGCAGATCCACGCGTCCGTGTTCGTGCCCGACTACGAGCTGTCCACCGAAAAGGCGCGCCAGGCCCTGCCCGAAACCATCGCCCACCGCGACGCGATCTTCAACGTGTCGCGCGCCACGCTGCTCGCCGCCGCGATGAACCCCGGCGCGCTCGCCGGCGCATCCGACCCCAACGCGCTGCTGTACGCCGCCACCCAGGACCGACTCCACCAGCCGTACCGCAAGAACCTCATGGCCCCCTCGTGGGACCTCATCAGCCTGCTGCGCTCCAAGGGCTACGCGGCGATGGTGTCCGGCGCCGGCCCATGCGTGCTCGTGCTGCACTACGGCGACGCGTCCGACGCGATCGAACAGGTCGTGGGAGAGCGGCTCGCGCTCGGCTCGTGGAAGGTGCTCCACCTGCCGATCAACACGCGCGGCGTCGAAATCGAACGCCGGTAGACCTGCCGCCGGTCGGCTGCGGCTGCGGTCAGCCGGCCGTCAAAACGGAACCTATGGCCTCACGGAACCACGGAATCCACGAAGAACAGGAGCAACGCATGGCGATCCCCGTCGTCCTCGCATCCAAGTCCAAGCCGCGCCGCGACGTGCTGTACTCGGCTGGCGTATGCCCCACCATCCGCGTCTCGCACGTCGACGAGCCGGCCGCGCTGGAGGCGGCCGCCGCGGCGACCGGCCGCGACGTCGCCGACCTGAGCGTCGAGGAACGCGTCATGATCCTCGCCGAAGCGAAGGCCCAGGCCGTCCACCGCGCCTACCGCGACGTCGCCGACACGGCCGCCGCGGCGACGGGCGAGCGCGTCATCGCGTATCCGCTGCGCGCCGACGCGCTCGCCGACGATGACGGCGGCGACGATGATGCGGCTGCGGCGGGTGCCGACGTTTCCGCCGTCGCCGGCGCCGCGGCCGACGCGGCCGACGGCGGGCCGAACGCGACGACGCGCGACTTCTCCGGCATCGACATGCCGACCGTCGTCGAGCCGATCGGCAACGTCGTGATGATGCAGCCGGGACTGACGCGCGCCGAAGTCGGGCCGGTCATCATCGGCTGCGATTCGATGTTCCTGATGGACGGCGAATGCTATGGCAAGCCGCACAGCGTCGACGTGGCGCGCGAGCGCCTGCGCGCGATGCGCGGCAACGACGGCGAACTGTGGACCGGCCACTGCGTGATCGACTTCGCGACCGGGCGCGTGGCCCGCGGGGCCAGCCGCGCCACGCTGCACTTCTGCGACTACAGCGACCGTGACATCGAACGCTATCTGGCGACCGGCGAACCGCTCGAAGTGGCCGGATCGTTCACGCTCGAAGGGTTCGGCGGCGCGTTCATCGACGGGATCGAAGGCGACCCGCACGGGATCATCGGCATCAGCCTGCCGCTGCTGCGGCGCCTCACCGGCGAACTCGGCATCGAATGGACCGACCTGTGGAACCGTGCGTTCGGCGAGGACTCGCCCGGCGGCAAGGCCGACCCGGCGGGTCTGGTCCCGCCTGCGGAGAACGTGCATCAGCCCGGTGACGGCTGGGTCGACTGCGCGTGCGGACGACGGCATTGGGGCGTGAACGGCGCGTCCGGCATCCTGCTTGCCCGCCGCGACGAGACTACCGGGGCGGTGACGCACGTCGTCATGCAGCATCGCGCCGCGTGGAGCGCCGAAGGCGGCACGTGGGGCATCCCCGGCGGCGCGTCGTCCGACGGCGAATCGCCGATCGAGGGCGCGCTGCGCGAAGCGTACGAGGAGGCCGGCATCGACCCGGCCGCGATCGACGTGGTCGGCTCCTACCGCGAGGACCACGGGCCGTGGGCGTACACCACCGTGTTCGCGTTCGAGAAGCCCGGCCGCCATGTCGAACCGCACGCCAACGACGACGAAAGCATGGAGATCGCCTGGGTGCCGATCGACGAGGTGCCGAACCGGAAGCTGCTCACCGCGATGCGGACCGACTGGCCGCGCTTCGCCGCCCGGCTCGAGGCGCTGGCCGCCGGCCGCTGAGTTACGGATTGCGACGCTGACGGGTCATGTTGTGTCGCAATCCGCATAGGAATCCCGACGGACTTGCGGATTGCGACACCGGGGACCTGTTCTGCGTCGCAATTCGTAAGATATTCGTCCCGTTTGTGCAGATTGCGACGCTGGGAACCCGTGTAGCGTCGCAACTCGTATGATTCCGGACCATCCTGTACAGATTGCGACGCTGACAGGGTGTGTTGCGTCGCGATCCGTAAGTTCCCATTGGTCCATGTGCAGATCGCGACGCCGGCGGGTCATGTTGCGTCGGGACTTGTCGGGACCTGTATGGGAATGCCGACGGATGTGAGGGTTTCGACGCGGGAACGTCAGCTGTGCCGATGACATGAGGGCTGGTGGGACGTCTGTGACCGGGCGGAGTACCCCCATACACGGCGACACGCCCGGATTGGTCATACAGGACGGGGGATAGGTCCTGAAACCGGGGTTAATCGAGGAGCATCGTGCGTTCTGTATGACCAATCCGGGCGTGTCGCCCGTCGGGGAAGGTCCCGATTCATCCCGGCCCGCCGATCCGCTGATTCCTTCCCGCCATCGGCCCTCCCCGACCTCATCCCGGCGGACGATGCCCATCGCTGCCGTCATCCCGATGCCCGATGGCCGGCCGTGTTTGCCGCACGTACGCTCGCCATCATGAGCACTACGAACCCGTATCCCGCCGCGCCGCTGCTGGCCGCCGCGGGCCTGACCATGGACTACTCGGCCGCGCCCGCCGCATCCGTCGGCGCGAAGGCCGGCCGCAACGCCGTACCCGTCGCATCCGCCTCGCCCGGCACCGTCGGCCCCGCAGCCGTCCCCGCCGGGACGATGCCGGGGCTGTCCGGCATCCCGGCCGCGCCGCACACGCTCGCGCTCGACCACGTCGACTTCACGCTGGGCGACGGCGAGACGGTCGCCGTCATGGGACCGTCCGGTTCCGGCAAATCGACGCTGCTGCACGCGCTCGCCGGCATCATCCGACCCACCGCCGGCACGGTCGCGTTCCGCGGCGCCGACCTAGGCGCGATGAGCGACGCGCAGCGTACCGCCCTGCGCCGCGGCGCGTTCGGATTCGTGTTCCAATCCGGCCAGCTGCTGCCGGAACTGCCGGCCGTCGAGAACATCGCCCTGCCGATGATGCTGGGCGGCGTCGGCTACCGCGAGGCGACCGACGCGGCGATCCTGTGGCTGGAACGGCTCGGCCTGCGCCATCTCGCCGGCCAGCGTCCCGGCGAGATGAGCGGCGGCCAGATGCAGCGCATCGCGATCGCCCGCGCGCTGGCGGTCCGCCCCGCCGTCGTGTTCGCCGACGAGCCGACCGGCGCGCTCGACCAGGCCACCGGCCGCGACGTCATGGCGATCCTCATGGAGGCGGCGCGTGCGAACGGATCCGCGGTCGTCGTCGTCACGCACGACCCGAACGTCGCCGCGTTCTGCTCGCGCACCGTCATGATGCGCGACGGCCGGCTCGACGGCGGTCCGTACGCACCGACGCCGTCATCCCCGAAGTCCCCGTCATCCCCGGCGGCCGCCGCCGACCCGTTCACCGCGCAGCCGGCCGACCCCGGCCGCGGCTGGATCGGAGGCGAGCGATGAACGCGTTCGCCCTATGGCGCCTGTTCCACCGGCCCGGCGTGCGCCGCGACGCCGGCGACACGTCCGTGCTGGCCGTCGTCGCGTTCGCCGCCGCCACCGCGATCTTCCTGACCGTGCTCGGCGGCGTGCACGGGTTCGTCTGGCGAGCCTCGCCCGACCACACGCTGTCCTGCCTGGTCAGCGACGCGACGTGCGCTCCCGGCACGCTCGCCGCATGGAACCGCCGTCTCGTCGACCCGCACGATCCGGCGATGTACGCGTCGAGCTACGTGATGCTCGCCGCGTTCGCCTGCCTGATGCTCGTCGTCCCGTTCGTCTCCCTCGCCGGCTCGGCCGCGCGCTTGGCCGCGTCCCGCCGCGACGCGCGCCTCGCCGCGCTGCGTCTGGCCGGCGCGACCACCGCGCAGGTGACCGGCCTGACCGCGCTCGACGCGGCCGGTCAGGCGCTCGTCGGCGCGCTCATCGGCATCGTCGGCTATCTGGCCGTCATGCCGGCGATCATGATGCTGAACTTCCAGAACCAGCGGTTCACATTCGCCCAGCTGTGGGTCGGCACGCCGGTGCTGGTCGGCGTGCTCGCCGGCGTGACGATCATCGCGCTCGTGTCCGCGCTGGTGACGCTGCGCCGCGTCGCGATCACGCCGCTGGGCGTGACCGCGCGCGTCCGCCGCCCGCTGCCGGCCCGCTGGCGTCTGATCGCGTTCGTCGCCGTGATGGCGGTGGCGGTCGTCGCGTTCCAGAACCTCGGCATGTTCGTCATGCTGGACGAGGCGGCCGTGTACGCGGTCGTGTTCGGATTCATGTTCCTGTGCTTCGCGATGATGAACGTGGTCGGCTCGTGGGTGGTGGCCGTGCGCGCCAAGGCCAAGGCACGCCGCCCGAAGGACGCGGCCACGATGATCGCCGCGCGTCGCATCCTCGACGATCCGAAGCGCGCGTGGCGCAATGTGTCCGGCATCGCGCTCGCCGTGTTCGTCGCCGGCATCACGTCGGTGTGCGCGCTGCTCGGATCGGGCGGCGACGGCGGTTCGGGCGGGGCCGGGGCCGCCGGAGTCGCCGGGTCTGCGGCGGCCGACCCGTCGCTGCTGTTCGTGCGCGACATCGGCACCGGCGGCCTGCTGACGCTCGTGTTCGCCGCCGTGCTCGCCGCGGTCGGCTCCGGCGTGATGCAGGCCGGCAGCGTCGTCGACCAGGCCGACTCGTACCGGATGCTCATCCTGGAGGGCATCGACCGGGCGACGCTCGACCGCGCGCGGTTCATCGAGGTGCTGACCCCGCTCAACACGGTCGTCGTCGTGGCCGGCGGCTGCTCGATGCTGCTCATGTTCCCGCTGTTCGCCGCGTCGATGACGAATCCGGTGACGTTGGCCGGGTTCGCCGGCGGACTGGCGCTGTGCTACGCGCTCGTCGCCGTCGGCGCGTTCGCGTCGAACCGCGTCGCCGCCGCCCTCGGCGTCGCCGGCGGCCGCGCCGACGACTGACCGGCTGGCTGCCCGACTGGCTACCTAACCGGTTGGCCGACTGACCGGCCGGCCGTTGCGTCGCAATCCGTACGATTCCGTCGGTTCCGCTACAGGTTGCGTCGCCGGCGGCCCGTGTTGCGTCGCAATCCGCATGATTCCGGATGGTTGCATGCAGGTTGCGACGCTGACGGGGTGAGTCGCGTCGCAATCTGTACGTTCTCGCCGACTTCCGTACGGATGGCGACGCTGATGGCCCATGTTACGTCGCAATCGGTAAGATTCCGTCGGCTCCGATGCGGGTTGCGACGCTGATGATGCCGCCGTATCGTGTGACTGGCCGGTCGGGATATCGGGCAGGCGGATGACGACCATGGGAGCGGGTGCCGATTGGACTCGGGCGAGACGCGCCCGGGTTGGTCACACGAAACGGGGGATAGGTCCGGGAATCGGGGCGAATCGAGGGGCAACCTGCGTTCCGTATGACCAATCCGGGCGCGTCGCCCCGGCGGGAGGCTCCCGGATAGGGGCTCGTCGCCCACACCGCCGGCCCGGCTCCGACTCAGCTGAGCAGGGCGGCGATGACGGCGATGAAGACCGGGCTGGTGAGCGTGGAGATGAGGATGCCGTCGCGCGCGAACGTGAGGCCCACGTTGTAGCGGGCCGCATAGTTGTACACGTTCTGACCGGTCGGCAGGGCGGCGAGCACGACGCACGCGTACAGCACGTCGCCGCGGAAGCCCATCACGAAGTAGGCGAGCAGGAATGCGATCACCGGCATCACCAGGTTCTTGAGCACGGCGACCGTCATCACGGCCGGCACGTCCGCCTTCTTCTGCAGCGGCCTCGTGCCGTGCAGGGACATGCCGAACGCCATCAGGATCATCGGCACGGCGGCCTGGCCGATCATGTTCACCGGGTCGTACAGGAAATCGGGGATGAACCAGCCGGTCGACGAATGCACGACCGACAGCACGATGCCCATCAGCGAGCCGATCAGCAGCGGCTGATGCAGCGGCTGGGTGAGGATCGCGCGCGCCGAGACGCGGCCCTTCGTCGTCACGTCCAGCGCCGTCAGGCCGATCGGCGTGAACAGCGCCTGCTGCATGACCAGGATCGGCGCCACCAGCGCGCCGTTGCCGAGGATGTACGTCGCGATCGGCAGGCCGATGTTGTTCGAATTCAGATACAGTGAGTTGAGCGCGCCGATGATCGCATCCGCCGCACCCATATGGAAGAACAGCCGGTTGAGGATCAGGAACACGGCGCCCACGAGCATCGCCGAGAAGAACGCCACGACGATCGACGAATGGAAGATGTCGAAGATCGGCTCCTTCGACAGGATCGCGAACATGAGGCACGGGCTGCACACGAAGAAGCTGAAACGGTTGAGCACCATCTGTGCGTCAGGTCCGCCGATGCGCATGCGCGCCGCGACATAGCCCGTCGCGATCACGATGCCGATCACGCAGAACCCCTCCATCGCACTCAACAACCCCGGCATGACCCGCTCCCTTCCATCACTCGTCCATCGCTTCCCGTCGAACCGACCCGCACCATCATGGCACCGCCGTTGACATCGCCGCCGGACCGTCTCACCACGTAGGAGGGCAGGGCGGTCCGGCGGTGCGGCCGCCGCCATCGGCGTCGCAATCTGTACGGAAACCGGCGGAACATTACGGATTGCGACGCAAAACGGGGCGTTAGCGTCGCAATCTGGTCATCGGACAGGATTCTCATGCGGATTGCGACGCAAAACGGGCCGTCAGCGTCGCAATCCGCATACGACAGGCGGGAATCTTACCGATTGCGACATGAGAGGGGATTGGCGGGGCGGCGTCGGTATGGAAACCGATGATCTGTACGGGTTGTGACGGATTACGACGCGACGCAGGCCGTCAGCGTCGCGATCCGTTTACCCGTGGGGATTCATGTACAGGTTGCGACGCAACGCACCCCGTTAGCGTCGCAATCTGCATATGGGCGGTGCGGACGTTACGGATTACGACGCGAAACGGAGCGTCAGCGTCGCAGTCTGTATACGGGCGGCGCGGACGTTACAAATTGCGACGCAACACGGGCCGGCGGCGTCGCAATCCGTTCATCCGTACGGGTCGGCCGGCGGATCGGCGCAGACGGACGGACCGTCTCACCACGTAGGCGGGCGGGGCGGCCCGTGCCGCGGCCCGCCTACGATGGGACGCATGACAGACGCCACCACCAACACCCTCGCCCTGCAGACCGTCCGCGAGATCGGATTCGACAAGGCGACGGCGACGCGCGCGCAGGCGCTCGCCGCACTCACCGAACAGCTCATGGCCTCGTATTCGGTCAGCGACGACGAAGGACCGCTCACCGACGCGGTCGAACGGTTCCTCCAGGCCCAGCCGCATCTGACCGTCCGCCGCCACGGCGACACGATCGTCGCGTCGACCGCGTTCGGACGCGAGCGCCGCGTCATCCTCGCCGGCCATCTCGACGTGGTGCCGGTGATCGACAACTTCCCGCCGCGCTGGCTGGAGCCGGGCGATCCGCTGATCCGCGAGGATGTGGCGGCGGCGTTCCCGCACGACCGCGTGATGTGGGGACGCGGCGCGACCGACATGAAGGCGTCGGATGCGGTGATGCTGTATCTGGCGGCGGTGCTGGACGACGTGGCGGTGCGTCCGCGCTACGACCTGACGTACGTGTTCTACGACCATGAGGAGGTCGTGGCGGAGAAGAACGGCCTGAGGAAGGTCGTCGAGGCGCATCCGGATTGGATCGAAGGCGATTTTGCGATCATCGGCGAGCCGACGGACTGCGGCATCGAGGGCGGCTGCAACGGCACGATGCGCTTCGACGTGGTCGCGCACGGCACGGCGGCGCATTCGGCGCGTGCGTGGATGGGCGACAACGCGATCCACAAGGCGGGGGAGATCCTGCGCCGGCTGGCCGCGTACGAGCCGGCGGACGTGCCGGTGGACGGCCTGACGTACCGGGAGGGCGTGAACGCGACGCTGATCTCGGGCGGCAAGGGCACGAACGTGATCCCGGACGAGTGCCGCGTGCACGTCAACTACCGGTTCGCGCCGGACAAGACGCTGCCGGAGGCGAAGGCGCTGATGATGGGCGCGGACTGCGGCGCCGAACTGGGCAACGGCGAGCATACGGCCACGGGCGGCATGTTCGAGGGCTTCGGCATCGAGATGAAGGACGAGTCGCCGTCGGCGCGTCCGGGCATGGATTCGCCGCTGGCCGCGTCGCTCTCCAGGCTGGTGCGCGAGCGCACGGGGCGCGAGCCGCTCGCCAAGCTGGGGTGGACGGATGTGGCGCGCTTCGCGATCCTGGGCATCCCGGCCGTGAACCTGGGTGCGGGTAGCCCGCTGCTGGCCCACAAGCACGACGAGCAGCTCGCCGAATCGGAGCTGACGCTGATGGCCGACATCCTCGGTGAGTGGCTGGTCGCCGGCGAGTGAACGTCGGTGAGTCGCCTGCGGACGGTGGCCGCCCGTGGCCGGCGGTCCGCCGCCGCTGGTGACCCACCGTCAACATCCGGTCGATTGTTGTGCCATACTTAGTGGTGGCGGTTCTGCAAGCCGCCGCAGCATCCGATGGCGTCGATCCCCCTGCGCGCAAGTTCGACCTCCGCAGGGCCGGTGTCCGCCGTCGTGGCATTGACTTTTTGACCGGTGCTTTGTACGGGCGCAACCGATGCGCGGCCACGGTGAGAGCGTGGTGTGACAGCCGTGCGGGCTTGACAGAGGGCGGGGCGATTGCAGCGCGCCGTCGAGGAGCATTGTGCCCAGTGTGAATAACGAGGGGCTCGGCGAAGCCGCAGCCGCAGATACCGTCGCATCCGAATCCGCTTCTTCCGCGGCCGCGTCCCCGGCGCCGCGTCGCCGTCGCGGCGGCCGTCGCGTCGTGCGTGGCGCCGGTGCCGCCGGCGCCGCCGTAGAGATGACCGTCCAGGAGCATACGCCGCTGTTCGCCGAGCCGCGCGTGCCGGTGCTCGACCCGCCGGCCCCGCCGGCCGCGCCGTCGCGCCGCGCGTCCGCCGCGTCGTCTGCGTCCGCCGATCGCGACGCCGACGCGTCCGAGGACCGTCCGTCCGCCGCGTCGCCGGAGTCGGGCGACGAGGAGCGTCCGACCCGCACCCGCCGTCGCACGCGCGCGTCGCGTGCCGCCGACGAGGCTCGCGACGAGTCCCGTGACGAGTCGCCGCGCGAGGACGACGAGCCGGCCGTGCGCACCCGTTCGCGTCGTCGTACGGCGTCCGCCGACGAGACGTTCTCGTCGCGCGAGGAGACGGTCGACGACATGCCGCGCAACATCCGTCCGATGACGTCGCTGCTGTTCCAGGAGCCGGTGATCGTCGCCCGTCCGTCGCGCGACGACGAGGACGACGAGGTCGAGGAGACGCCGCGACGCCGTCGTTCCCGTCGCGCCGCCGCCGACGACGATCGTGCGGAGCGCGCCGAACGCCCGTCCCGGTCCTCCCGCGCGTCCCGCGACGCGCGCGACGACGACCGTGACGACGACCGCCGCAACGACCGTAACGACCGTGACGACGATCGCGCCGACGACCGCGCATCCCGCGACACGCGCGACGATCGCGACGATCGCGACGCCGACGAGGCGCGCGAGGAGCGCCCGTCGCGTCGCTCCCGCCGTCGCCGCGCATCCGCATCCGCGTCCGACGATCGTCGCGAGAGCGCCGAGTCGCCGCGCGACGACCGCGCCGACGACCAGTCCGCCGACGCCGACGAGCGTGACGGCCGCGCGGCCGACCGCGGCGAGTCGGACGGCGAGACGTCCGGCCGCTCGCGCCGTTCGCGCCGTCTGAACGCGCAGGAGCGCCGCGCCGCCGCCGAGGTCGAGCAGATCGAGGAGGACCTCGAGCTCGACGAGATCACGTACGCGCCGATCACCGAGGAGGATCTGAGCGAAGGCCCGACGCGTTCGCGCCGTCGCCGTCGCCGCGGCGCCAAGAACGAGGCGGAGCGCGAGGCCGAGGTCGTCGAGGAGCTCGTCGAGCAGGTCGTCGAGGGCGAGGACGCGTCGCGTCGCCGCCGCGGCGAATCGGAGGGCGAGGACGAGGATTCGACCGTCACCCGCCGTCGTCGCCGTCGTCGCTCCCGTTCCGGCGAGGAGCCGGCCGAGGAGGCGACGCCGCGTCGTTCGCGCAAGCAGCAGTACATCGACGAGATCACCGACATCGAGGGGTCGACGCGACTCGAGGCGAAGAAGCAGCGCCGCCGCGACAACCGTCGCGAGCGCAGCCGCCAGTCGCAGCTCATGGAGCAGGATTTCCTCGCGCGCCGCGAGAAGGTCGAGCGTCTGATGGTCGTGCGCGAGCGCGGCCGCCACACGCAGATCTCCGTGATCGAGGACAACGTGCTCGTTGAGCACTACGTGTCCGACATCCAGGAGGTCGCGACCGTCGGCAACGTGTATCTGGGCCGCGTGCAGAACGTGCTGCCGAGCATGGAGGCCGCGTTCGTCGACATCGGCCAGGCGCGCAACGGCGTGCTGTACGCGGGCGAGGTCAACTGGGACGCGACGCGTCTGGAGGGCCAGCCGCGCCGCATCGAGCTGGCGTTCAAGTCCGGCGACCCGGTGCTCGTGCAGGTCACCAAGGATCCGATCGGCCACAAGGGCGCGCGTCTGACGTCGCAGGTCACGCTGGCCGGCCGCTTCCTCGTGCTCGTGCCGTCCGGCGGCATGACGGGCGTGAGCCGCAAGCTGTCGGAGCGTGAGCGCAGCCGTCTGAAGAACATCGTCTCCAAGATCGCGCCGAAGGACATGGGCGTGATCATCCGCACGGCCGCCGAGGGCGCGTCCGAGGAGGCGATCGTCAAGGACCTGGAGAACCTGGTGCGCCAGTGGGAGCGCATCTGCGCCAAGCGCGACGAGTTCTGGCACGGCCGTCGCCCCAAGCTGCTGCAGGGCGAGCCGGACGTGGCGATCCGCGTCGTGCGCGACATCTTCAACGACGACTTCACCCGGATGATCGTCGAGGGCGACAAGGTGTACGAGCGCATCGAGGAGTACCTCGAGACGATGGCCCCGGACCTGCGCGACAAGCTGGAGCGCTGGGATCCGGCCGAGCACGAGGGCAAGGACGTGTTCGACCGCTGGCAGATCGACTCGCAGCTGCGCAAGGGCATGGAACGTCAGGTGTACCTGCCGTCGGGCGGCTCGATCGTCATCGACCGCACCGAGGCGATGACCACGATCGACGTGAACACCGGCCGGTTCATCGGCAAGGGCAAGTCGCTGGAGGAGACGGTGACGCGCTGCAACCTGGAGGCGGCCGAGGAGATCGCCCGCCAGCTGCGCCTGCGCGATATCGGCGGCATGGTGATGATCGACTTCGTCGACATGGTCATGCCCGCCAACCGCGACCTGGTGCTGCGCCGGCTGGTCGAATGCCTGGCGCGCGACCGCACCAAGCATCAGGTGGCCGAGGTGACGTCGCTGGGTCTGGTGCAGATGACGCGCAAGCGCATCGGCCAGGGCCTGGTTGAGGCGTTCTCGGAGGAGTGCCCGACCTGCAAGGGCCGCGGCTTCATCCTGCACGAGGATCCGACCGTGAGCGCGGACTACGACGATCCGTACGCGCTCAAGGGCGGCGACCCGTTCGTCAAGACCAACAAGCACGGCCGCGGCTCCGACGTGCAGGTGCCGCAGGGCTCCTCCGCGGACGTCAAGGCCAAGTTGGCGCAGATCGCCGCGGCCGCGGTCGCCGCGACCGGCGTCGACGACTGACGGGAACGCCGGCGGCGGCCTGCGGTCATGCGATGACCGTGTACGGCCGTCCGCCGGCTGGGGAGCGGGCCGACCCGCTCGACGACTCCGATCCCGGCGGCGCCGCACCCGCTTCGGTGGGCGGCGCCGCGACGGCGTCCAGACAGCATGCGGACGCCGTATGTACGCCATTCGGACGCGTGTCGGACTCCGGTCCGCGGGAATCCCGGGCGTGTCCCGGATGCGCCGCGGACCGTGGCGTGTCGCACTTGACACGCCGGGGTTTGACTTGCGTTAGTACAGGGGTCGGTGTACGTTAGATAGTCGGTGTCTGACCAGCGGCTTGCGTGCGTCAGGCAAGTAGCTTTATAACACCATAAAAAGGAATTGAGCATGTACGCGATTGTGAAGGCCGGTGGCCATCAGGAAAAGGTCGAGGTCGGTGACGTGATCCTCGTGAACCGTCTCGACGCCAAGAAGGGCGACACCGTGGAGTTCCCGGTGGCCCTCGTCGTCGATGGCGCCCAGGTCACCATGGCCGCCGCCGATCTGGCGAAGGTGTCCGTCAAGGCCGAGGTTGTTGACGACGAGGCCAAGGGCCCGAAGATCAACATCATGAAGTACAAGAACAAGACCGGCGTCGCCCGTCGCAAGGGCCACCGCCAGCCGCTGACCGCCGTCAAGATCACGGCGATCGCCTGAAACCAGGCCTAGCTAGCACCGAAAGGAACAGATCATGGCACATAAGAAGGGCGCATCCAGCTCTCGCAACGGTCGCGATTCTAACGCGCAGTACCTCGGCGTGAAGAAGTTCGGCGGCGAGGCCGTCGTGGCCGGCAACATCATCGTCCGCCAGCGTGGCACCAAGTTCCACCCGGGCGCCAACGTCGGCATGGGCAAGGACCACACCCTGTTCGCCCTGGCCGACGGCTCCGTGAAGTTCGGCGTCCGCCGCGACCGCAAGGTCGTCGACGTCGTCGCCGCCTGAGTCCGATAGGACCAGGGTTCACGACAGTCTTCCAAGGCTTCGCAAGGCCGCACCGCGCATCCGCCGGTGCGGCCTTCTTTCGTATACGGCCCTCTGCACGCCCCGCGATATCCCCGAATCCTCCCCGGGCGTAGGGCGTCCGGGCCATCACCCCCAATCTGTACAGTGGAGAACCATGAGTGATTTTGTGGATCGAGTGACCGTCCATGTGAAGGGCGGCGACGGCGGCAACGGCTCCGCCGGCATCAAACGAGAGAAGTACAAGCCGCTGGCCGGCCCCAACGGCGGCAACGGCGGCGACGGCGGTTCGGTCGTCTTCGAGGCGACCCGCAACGCCAACAGCCTCCTCGACTACCGCTTCATGCCGCATCGCAGCGCCGGCAACGGCACGATGGGCCTGGGCGACACCAAGGACGGCTCCAAGGGCGACGACCTGATCCTGCCCGTGCCGGTCGGCACCGTCATCTTCGAGGCGAAGGGCCCGCAGGGCGCCGCCAAGCAGCCCGGCGAACAGCTCGCCGACCTGCGTCATGAGGGCGATCGTTTCGTCGCCGCGGCCGGCGGCGCGGGCGGCCTGGGCAACGCGGCGCTGGCGAACCGCACCCGCCGCGCCCCCGGCTTCGCGCTCCTGGGTGAGCTCGGCGAGGAACGCGACGTCATCCTCGAACTCAAGTCCATCGCCGACGTGGCGCTCGTCGGCTTCCCGTCGGCCGGCAAGTCCAGCCTCGTCGCCTCCATCAGCGCCGCCAAGCCGAAGATCGCCGACTACCCGTTCACGACGCTCGTGCCGAACCTCGGCGTCGTCATGGCCGGCGACGCGCGCTACACGATCGCCGACGTGCCCGGCCTGATCCCCGGCGCCTCGCAGGGCAAGGGCCTCGGCCTCGAATTCCTGCGCCACATCGAACGCACCGAGATCATCGCGCACGTGATCGACTGCGCCACGCTCGAACCCGACCGCGACCCCGTCGCCGACTACGAGGCGCTCGAACACGAGCTGGCCGTCTACGCCGACCAGCTGGAACTGCCGCTGGGCGCCATCCCGATCCCGGAACGCCCGCGCATCATCATCCTCAACAAGGTCGATGTGCCCGAGGCGAAGGAACTCGCCGAATTCGTGCGCCCCGACTTCGAGAAGCTCGGCTTCAAGGTGTTCGAGATCTCCACCGCCTCGCACGCCGGCCTCAAGGAACTCAGCTTCGCGCTCGCCGCGATGGTCGCCGACATGCGCCAGGAGGTCGCCCGCCGCGAGCAGGCCGAGGAGGAGTCGCGCGTCGTCATCAAGCCGCTCGAGACCGCGGCCCGCCGACGCCGCCGCGCCGACGAATCCGGCAACATGCTCGAATTCACCGTCGAACGCAAGGAGAACGCCGACGGCGAATTCTGGTTCGAAGTGCTCGGCACCAAGCCCGAACGCTGGGTCATGCAGACCAACTTCGACAACGACGAGGCCGTCGGCTACCTCGCCGACCGTCTCGCCAAGCTCGGCGTCGAGGACGAGCTGCGCCGCAAGGGCGCCAAGCCCGGCGACGAGGTGCGCATCGGCCGCGGCAACCGCATGGTCGAATTCGACTGGGATCCGGCCATCGCCGCCGGCGCGGAGATGCTCGACGGCGCCCAGCTGGGCGCGCGCGGCAAGGACCTGCGCCTCGCCGGCGACGAGCCGGGCGGACGCCGCCGCACCAACGCGGAACGCCGCCGCCAGTACCACGAGATGATGGACGCCCGCGCCGCCGTGCGCGAGGCCATGATGGCCGAACGCGCCGCCGGCCACTGGGCCGACCCGTCCATCGACGACGACCGCCACGACGAGACCAGCCTCTTCGGCCGCGGCGAATAACCCGCGACCGCCGCAATCCGGACGCCTCCCTCACGCGAGGGAGGCGTCGTCGCAAGATAGGACCAGACACCACAGCCGCCACGGGAGCAGGGGAGAGGGAACGACCATGTCCATGAACGAAGCCGCAGTGCGCCGCGCCATCGCCGGCGCGCAGACCATCGTCGTCAAAGTCGGATCCAGCTCGCTGACCACGCCGTCCGGCCACCTCGACGCCGACCGGCTCACCGCGCTCGTCGCCGCCCTCGCCGCGGCCGCCCACCAGGGCGCGCGCGTCGTGCTCGTCTCCTCCGGCGCCATCGCCGCCGGATTCGGACCGCTCGGCTTCGACGCCCGCCCCGCCGACGTCGTCACCCAGCAGACCGCCGCCGCCGTCGGCCAGGGCCTCCTCATGGCGCAGTACGAGACCGCGTTCGCCCGCCACGGCCTGCGCGTCGGCCAGATCCTCATCACCGCCGCCGACACCATCCGCGCCACGCAGTACCGCAACGTGCAGCGCACCCTCGACCGGCTCCTCGACCTCGGCGTCGTCCCCATCGTCAACGAGAACGACTCGCTCGCCAGCAACGAGATCCGCTTCGGCGACAACGACCGCCTCTCCGCGCTCGTCGCCAACATCGTGCGCGCCGACGCGCTCGTCCTCCTCACCGACGTCGACGCGCTGTACACCGCGCCCCCGTCCGAACCCGGCTCGCAGCGCATCGGCTACGTCCCCGACGTCATCGAGGCGCTCGCCGCCGTGCAGGTCGGCGGGTCGACGTCGGGCGTCGGCACCGGCGGCATGGTCACCAAACTCGAGGCGGCGCGCGTGGCCGCCGTATCCGGTATCCCCGCCGTCATGACATGCGCGTCGAACGCCGGACCGGCGCTCATGGGCGACCCGGTCGGCACCGCGTTCGCGCCCGTCAACGGACGCGACACGTCGAAGCGGCTGTGGATCGGCTTCGCCGCCGACCCGCGCGGCACATTCGTCGTCGACGACGGCGCGGCGCGCGCGGTGCGCGGCGGCCGGGCGAGCCTGCTGGCCGCCGGCACGCTCGCCGTGCGCGGCGACTTCTCCGCTGGCGACCCGGTGTGGATCGACGACGAGCACGGCACCCACCTGGCGCGCGGCCTCGCCGGCTACGACGCGGAGGAGGTGCCGCAGATGCTCGGTCGCACCACCGCCGACCTGGGCGAGACGCTCGGCGAGGAGTACGCGCACCCGCTCGTCCACCGCGACGGGCTCGTCCTCGTGTAGGGGGCGCGTCGGCGTCCCGCCGGGCCTGTCGCCATCATGGACGACGGCCCCGGCATTTCGTACGGCAGGACTATTCTGGGGGCCATGACTATGGCTCAATGGCAGACACTCTCCGACCGTATCAACAACGTGGCGCCGAGCGCGACCCTGGCCGTCGACTCCAAGGCGAAGGCCATGAAGGCCGCCGGCATCGACGTCGTCGGCTTCGGCGCGGGCGAACCCAACTTCCCGACCCCGGCGCCCATCGTAGCCGCGGCCGCCGAAGCGGTCCAGGATCCGCGCAACTACCGCTACACGCCCACCCCCGGCCTGCCCGAACTGCGCGAGGCCATCGCCGCCAAGACGCTGCGCGACTCCGGCTACGAAGTCACCGCCGACCAAGTCGTCGTCACCAATGGCGGCAAGCAGGCCGTCTACTCGACGTTCCAGGTGCTGCTCAACGACGGCGACGAGGTCATCATCCCCACCCCGTACTGGACCAGCTACCCGGAGGCCGTCAAGCTCGCCGGCGGCGTGCCCGTCACCGTCTTCGCGGGCGGCGAACGCGGCTTCGAACCCGACCTCGACGCGCTCGAGGCGGCGCGCACCGAGCGCACCAAGGCGATCATCATCACGTCGCCCAACAACCCGACCGGCGCCGTCTGGTCGGCCGACACGATCGAACGCATCGGCCGCTGGGCGATCGAACACCACATCTGGATCGTGTCCGACGAGATCTACGAGCACCTCAACTACGACGGCGCCAGGACCACGTACGTGGGTGCCGCCGTCCCCGAATGCCGCGACCAGCTGATCGTGCTCAACGGCGTCGCCAAGACGTACGCGATGCCCGGCTGGCGCGTCGGCTGGATGGTCGCCCCCGCGCCCGTCGCCAAGGCCGTCGCCAAGCTGCAGGGCCACATGACGTCCAACGTCGCCAACGTGTCCCAGCGCGCCGCGCTCGCCGCCGTCTCCGGCCCGCTCGACGACGTGTACCGCATGCGCGAGGCGTTCGACGCGCGCCGCAAGGCGATCGTCGCCGCGCTCAACGCCATCGACGGCGTCGTCTGCCCGACCCCGACCGGCGCGTTCTACGCGTTCGCCGACGTGCGCGCCCTGCTGGGCCGCCCGATCGGCCCCGACGGCGTCGTGTGCGAGGATTCGTCCGCGCTCGCCGCCGCCCTGCTCGACCAGGCGCACGTCGCCGCCGTCCCCGGCGAGGCGTTCGGCGCGCCCGGATACCTGCGCTTCTCGTACGCGCTCGCCGACGACCAGCTCGCCGAGGGCATGCGCCGGTTCAAGGAGTGGGCCGCCTGACGTCCGGCCCGACGGACGCCTCGACGGCTGACTGACGGACGGCCGTCGGACGCATGTCTCACCGTCGCCGACGCGACGTGAGACATGCCGAACAAACGTTGGAATCCCGCGGTTTTCGCCGCGGGATTTCCTGTTGATTGGACGAAACCGGAAATACCCGCTACTATATCGACTTGGCGGTTTTGCCGGGCGTTAGCGTCCTGTCTTGCAGGATGGCGCGGCAGAGTTCACCTAGGGAAGTGGCGCAATTGGTAGCGCAACGGTCTCCAAAACCGTAGGTTGTGGGTTCGAGTCCCGCCTTCCCTGCCAAGTATCGTGTGCAACAAACGATCGTAATCGTAAGGATGGGTTTCATGGCGAAGGCAAGCACGACTGTCAAGGCGAAGAAACCCAACGTCTTCATGCGCATCGGTTTGTTCATCAAGCAAATCATCGACGAACTGCGCAAGGTCGTCACCCCCACTGCCAAGGAGCTGTTCTTCTGGTCTCTGGCTGTGTTCATCTTCGTGCTGCTTCTGATGGCGTTCGTCACGGGCATGGACTTCGGCCTCGGCAAGCTCATGCTGTGGATGTTCGGCTGATCGCGAATCAACGTGAAGGTGAAATAACGCATGAATGATGAAGTGAATCTCGAAGGCTTCGACGCGCTGGGCGAGACGCCCGAGCATGGCGCCGAGGAGGCCGAGGTGAACCTCGAAGCGCTGCCCGTCGCCTCCGACGAGGACGACATGGACATCATGGGCGATCTCATCGCCGCTCCGGCCGCCGACGAATCCGATGATGCCGACGTTGCCGACGAGACCTCCGAATCCGGCGAGTCCGGCGAATCCGATGACGAGTCGGATGAGACCGTCGAGGATGAGGACGAGACCGTCGATCCGGGCACCAAGGCCGTCGAGGAGTTCGCCAAGTCGCTGCGCACCCTCGAAGGCAAGTGGTACGTTGTCCACACCTACTCCGGCTACGAGAAGCGCGTGAAGACCAACGTCGAATCCCGCATCGCCAGCTTCGGTCTCGAAGACAAGATCTTCCAGATCGAAGTGCCGATGGAGGAGGTCGAGAAGCACACCGAAAAGGGCAAGAAGGTCATCACCCGCGTGCGCGTCCCCGGCTACGTGCTCATCCGCATGTGGCCCGACGAGGACGCCCGCCGCATCGTGCGCGAGACTGAAGGCGTCACCGGCTTCGTCGGTCCGACCAAGGACCCGGCTCCGCTCAGCCGCAAGGAAGTCGTGCAGATGATGGCCCCGATGATCGCCTCCGAGGCGCTCAAGAAGGCCGGCGACAAGCCCGCTGCCGCGCGCAAGCGCCGCGTCGAGGTGTCGTACGCCGTGGGCGATCAGGTCACCGTCACCGACGGCCCGTTCACCACGATGGCCGCCGTCGTCTCCGACGTCGAGCCGACCACGCAGAAGCTCACCGTGCTCGTCTCCATCTTCGGCCGCGATACGCCGGTGGAGCTCGGCTTCAATCAGGTCGAGAAGCTGCAGTAGCGGCACGCTGCGGAGCGTATACCGCCTTACCTCACCCTCGACGTGCGAAGCACGCTTTCGGGTTCGGACGGCGGTCTCCGCACGCGCATCGCACCGCTACTGGGTGGTGACGATCGTAGGACTTTGCGAAATCCCCGCCTCCGGGCGGGGATTTCTCGTATCCGGGCATCGACGGGTGGCGACGGGCGTCGGCGGCGGGGATGTCCGCGGCGACGGGCATAATGATGAGGTTTGTGTCTGGAGGAACGACGGCCCGCGCCACGCGGCGCGACGGCGCGTCCATCCGCTAGCACAGCACAGCAAACACACACGTTGCGGGAGGAGTTCGCCGCGGGAGACCAACGCGTCCGCCACTATCACCGCTTCATAGAAAGAAGAACCATAACATGGCTCCCAAGAAGAAAGTCTCGGCGCTGATCAAGCTCCAGATCCAGGCTGGCAAGGCCAACCCGGCCCCGCCGCTGGGCCCGGCCCTGGGTTCGCACGGCGTGAACATCATGGACTTCTGCAAGGCCTACAATGCGGCCACGCAGGACAAGATGGGCCAGGTCATCCCGGTCGAGATCACCGTCTACGAGGATCGTTCCTTCACCTTCGTCCTGAAGACCCCGCCGGCCGCGGCTCTGCTGAAGAAGGCCGCCGGCATCGAGAAGGGCACCGAGAACCCGCTGACCCACAAGGTCGGCTCCGTCACCAAGGCCCAGGTCCGCGAGATCGCCGAGATCAAGATGGCCGACCTGTCCGCCCGTGACATCGAGGCCGGCATGAAGATCATCGCGGGCACCGCCCGCTCCATGGGCATCACGGTCGAGGACTGAGAGAGGAGAAGGACCAATGGTGAAGCGTTCCAAGAAGTACCGCGAAGCTGCCGAGCGCGTTGAT
The DNA here is from genome assembly GCF_003952945.1 of Bifidobacterium samirii. Taxonomy (GTDB): domain Bacteria; phylum Actinomycetota; class Actinomycetes; order Actinomycetales; family Bifidobacteriaceae; genus Bifidobacterium; species Bifidobacterium samirii. The sequence continues at coordinate 7,374 of NZ_QXGK01000014.1, read as the reverse complement.
CGCAGCAACCTCTACACCTCCAGCGAGGCCATCGCTCTGATCAAGAGCATGCCGGAGTACAAGTTCGACCAGACCGTCGAGGCCGTCCTGCGCCTGAACGTCGACCCGCGCAAGGCCGACCAGCTGGTCCGCGGCTCCGTGATGCTGCCGAACGGCACCGGTAAGACCGCCAAGGTCCTCGTGTTCGCCCGTGGCCCGAAGGCCACCGAGGCCGCCGAGGCCGGCGCCGACATCGTCGGCGATGACGAGCTGATCGAGAAGGTCGCCGGCGGCTTCCTCGACTTCGACGCCGTCGTGGCCACCCCGGACATGATGGGCAAGGTCGGCCGTCTGGGCCGCGTGCTCGGCCCGCGTGGCCTCATGCCGAACCCGAAGACCGGCACCGTCACCATGGACGTGACCAAGGCCGTCAAGGACATCAAGGGCGGCAAGGTCGACTTCCGCGTCGACAAGCACGGCAACCTGTCCTTCCTGATCGGCAAGCTGTCCTTCGACGCCGCCGCCCTGGAGGAGAACTTCAAGGCCGTGGCCGACGAGGTCAAGCGTCTCAAGCCGTCCACCGTGAAGGGCCGTTACCTGACCAAGGTGACCATCACCTCCACGATGAACCCGGGCGTTCCGGTCGACCCGATGACCGTCGCCTGAGCGCATCTCGCCTAGAGCATTCGCCTAGCGGACCGAAGCCCCGCCTCGCCCCGAGCGAGCGGGGCTTCGTCGTATCTCGGGGCTGGTGCGGTGCGGGTTGAGCGGACTGGGGCGGGCGGCCGGTCCGTGTTGCGTCGCAACCCGTACATGACCGGCCTCCTGTATGCAGTTTGCGACGCTGGGGAGGCATGTTGCGTCGCAATTCGTATGCGGACGGTCTCCCGCGTGCCGATTGCGACGCTGGGGACGTGTATTGCGTCGCAATCCGTACATGAGTCGGGTTCTCGATGCGGATTGCGACGCTGGGACCGTTCAGGCCCCGGCTCAGGCGACGGTCATGCGGCCGAGGGCGATGGCGGTGCGCAGCACGTACGCCTCGCGCGGGTCGGTCGCGTCCCAGCCGGTCGTGTCGGCGGCGCGCTTGAGCCGGTAGCGGACCGTGTTCGGGTGCACGCCGAGCGTCTTCGCGGTGATCTCCAGCGAACCGCCGGAGAACAGGAACGTCGACACGGTGCCCAGCGTCGGATCGTCCGGCCCCGACTCGGTCAGACTCGCGTACACGACGTCGACCAGCTCGCGCCGCGCATCCGCGTCGCCCAGTAGGGCGCGCTCCGGCAGCGCGTCGTCGGCGCGGATGACCGTCGGCGACGACGTGACCGCGGCCGGCACGCCGACGGCGAGCGCCGGTGCGGCCGTCATCGTGTGCAGGGCGGCGTGCAGGGTCGCGACCGCGCCGCCGACGCCGTGCCGGACGGGGCCGAGCGCGATGGGGGAGTCGTCGGCGAACGCGGCGGCCATCGTCGTGCAGGCGACCTCGCCGGTGGCGGCGGCCTGCATGGCGACGACGATCGCGGCGACGCCGTCGTGGATGCCGGCGATCGCGAGCGTGCCGCCCAGATCGCGCGCGGCGCCGCGCAGCCGCTCCAGCGTCGCCGCGGCGGCGACGGACCGCGGCGGACGGCCGGCGACGGCGAAGCAGGGGGCGTCGTCGGGCCAGCCGAGGACATGCATGACGGACGCGACGCGCGCGTCGGCGAGCCGGTTGATGAGGCATTCGAAGGCGACGGATTCGAGCCGTGCCGGGTCGGCGGCGATCAGGTCGAGGAAATCGGGGACGGCGGGCGGCGCGATGGTCGGTGCGGTCGCCGGGGAGTGCGGTATGACGCCCGGCTCGACGGCCGTCGTTGCGGGAACCGTCGGACCCGCCGCGTCTGCCGATGCCGGGTCGGCGGCGGACATGGCGACGCCATGCGTCGTCGGAATCGTCGCGCCGGCACTCGTGTCCGATGCCGTGACGGCAGTCACGGACTCCGCCTGCGTGTCCGCGTCCTTGCCGCGCCCGTTCCTGTCGTGTCGTCTGCCCGTCAGTCTCATACCGCCCAGTCTAGCCGTCGCCTACCGGCGGACGATCAGGCGTGACGGTCGAATCGTGCCGTTTCTCACGGTCGGACTAACGGGCGCTCCGCTCGGCGGGCGTCCGGCTATCGGCCGTATCCCCGGACGCGTCGGACGTGTCGGACATCCGGCCGTCCACCCTGGCGCCGGCGCGCGATTCGCGCCAGAACGTGAGGCAGACGAAGCCGAACACGAACGCGACGGGCAGCATGTGGCGTTCGAAGTTGTTCGCCGGGGCGGTGATCATCACGCCCATGAGCAGCAGCAGCGGGAAGTGCGTGGCGAGCGTGCGCCAGCGTCGCAGCGCCACTTCGACGCCGCCGACGAGCAGCGTGAGCGTCACGTACAGGTTGCCGTGCGTCAGCCATCCGAGCACGGGAATCGAGCCCCACGCCTTGGCGAATCCGGCGACCAGGTCGCGCCAGTCGTGGTTGTAGTCCTTGATCCACGTGCTGGTCTTCTGCACGTAGTCGCTGTTCACGTAGTAGTCCATCGACACGTACGGCAGGTCGGTCGGGTCGAAGTAGCCGAAGCATTCGGTCAGCAGCGCGTCGACGGCGACGATCGGGTTCGCCTTGACAATCTCGATCCACGCCTCGTTGAACGCGTCCATGTCGGCTTCGGTGACGGTGCGCCACTTGTAGCTCACCTTCTTCGACTGGATGCCGGACGATTTGACCGGGTCGGCGTCCTGCCGGTAGTACGCGTCGGCCATCTGATCGAGGTTGAACAGCGGTTCGAGCTTCTCCTTGGCGGATTCGGGGATGCTGTCCGGCGCGAGCTTCGCCGCGCGCGCGATCGTCTGCAGCTGGATCGCGCGGCTTTCGATCGCGTCGCCGCCGATGATCGCGCCGCTGGAGATCAGCATCGCCACGCCGCCGTGGATGACGACGGTCGGCAGCAGCAGTGCGACCGCGTACGTGCGCCATCGGCGGCGGTCGGCGAGCAGCGCGAGCACGATCTGCGCGGCGATGATGTACCACGCGTACTTCGCCGACACGAGCATCACGCACGTGGCGGCCGTGAACGCGGCCGTCGTGCGCGCCGGCGGGCGGACGACGCCGCGCAGGCCGCGTCGCAGGCCGGCGCGCAGACGACGCGACCATCCGCGCAGGCCGCGGTCGTCGTGGTCGCCGCGGTCGCGCGCATCGTCGTCGCGGCGCGTCATATGCAGCTCGTACCAGATCGAGAACCACCAGACGAACGCGAACGCGAACAGCGGCGACTTCGTGATCGAGATCGTCGCGAACACGGCCAGCGGGCACGTCAGGAAGAACAGGACCGTCGCCGCGCGCGCGAACGCGCCGGCGGCACGGTTCGGATAGTCCATCGGCGGCAGCTTCGTCACCGTCAGCGACGAGACCATGCCGCGCTCCGGATGCGCGAAATCGACCGGCGTCAGATAGTGCGGGCGCTCCGGCCGGCCGTAGCGCACCGGCCGTGTCGCATACGCGGGACGCAGCCACGGCAGGTTGAGGAAGCGGTTCGCCGCCGCCGCGCAGCAGCCGACGGCGAACATCCACTGCACGGCCGACAATACGACGAAACCCGCGTCGTTCGAGCCGGTCAGCGAACGCGACAAGGCCGCCGCGCCGCCGTAGACGAGCGTGAGCACGATGTTGTGCTGATCGGTCAGATACGTCGGGTTCTCCGGCCACAGATAGTGGGCGGTCGGGTAGATGTCCATCGGGACGAACGAGAAGAAGCCGATGTACGGCTGCTTCATGCCGGTCCACTGGTTCCACGCCCAGCTGAACTCGCGCGCCTGCGAGCGCACGTCCGCGCCGAACGCGCTCAGCAGCGTCGTCGGCACCCACAGCCAGCCGATCGCGAGGATCAGCACGATCTTCCACCGGCGGTCGGTGGCACGCACGATCAGCCGCGCCACGGCGGCTCCCGCACGGCGGATCGCGGCGATGAGGCGCGCGACGCGACGGTCGGCGGCCCACGCGCGACCCCAGTCGGCCCACGCGCGCCAGAATACGGACCGACGCCACGAGTCGGGGATGACGCGCCGGCCGCGGCCGATGCGCGTGAGCGCGGCGACGATTGCGGCGGCTACGAGCGTCGCGGCGATGAAATAGCGCGTGTTGGCGCCCGTCCAGTCGGCGATCGACCCGTCCTTCCAATACAGCGGTCCGACCGCGACGCACAGGCCGATCCACAGGCAGGCGAGCGCCACCGGCGTCCAGCAGGCGACGGCGGCGAGACGGGACGCGAGGGTGGCGCGGGTGCGGGGGGTTGCGGCGGGACGGCTGGAGTCGGTCATAGGACGCCATTCTACCGAGCCGTTCCGAACGCGGCCGATCGGCCGGAACGCCGGAACGGCGGAACGGCGGCGTCCGGCTGCGATCGTCCGCCCGTCTCACGCCGCCGTCCACGCCGCGGCGGGCGGAGCGTGAGATGCGTCACATTGCAAGCGTTTGCGGGTCCGGGAGGCGGGTTCGGCTTTGACGGCCGCAATGGCGCGGCGTATGGTGTTGACCATGATTTCATTGCTGAAGGTCGCGACGCCGCGACTTACCGCCACGCAGGAAGTGGCCGACAAGGTGGTCGCCGAAGGAGAGTTGGATGCGACGCACGCGCAGGCCCGGCGCATGGTCGAGGCCGGCGACGTGCCGCACGTACGCGAGGACGGCGGCATCGCCGTGACCGTCGTGGCCGCCGACCGTCAGACGAACGCGCTGGTGCGCTTCGGCCGCCCGTGGGTGAGCCTGCCGGGCGGATCGTTCACGATGTCGTTCATCGCCGTCATCCCGCGCGCGGTCGCCGAGGACGAGATGGTCAACGGATGGCTGCCGATGATCGCCGGCCTGGCGTCCCTCGACGCGCTGGAGGGCGCGATCGACGCATGCGGCGCCCGCGCGACCGACCCCGACTGCGGCTTCAAACTCAAGTGGCCCAACGACATCTACTGCCACGGGCTCAAGCTCGGCGGCACGTTCACCGAGTCGATGCCGCTGCCGGACGACGACGAGCGCATGGCCGTCATCTTCAGCCTCGGCATCAACCTGGCGATACCGGCCGACCGCCTGCCCACGCCGAAGGCCACGTCGCTGAGCATGCACGTCGCGCCGCTGCCGTCCACCGACATCCTGCGCGACATGATCGCCGCCCGCCTCGTCGCGTCCCTGCGCGCCCGTCTCGAAGCGTTCGTCGACATGCCGCTGGTGCAGAGCGGCCGTCTGCATTCCGAAATGCGCCACGTCTGCTGGATGATGGGCCGTCGGATCGAAGCGCAGCTCAGCGACGGCACGTCCGTCACCGGCGAGGTCGTCGCGCTCAACGACGACGCGTCGATCAGCGTGCGCATGCCGTCCGGCGAGGTCCGTCCGCTCCTCGCCAGCGAGGTCGGCGTCCTCGTCTGATCGTCCGATCGTCCGACGCCTGTTCCGGTTGCGTCGGACCGTACCGGTTTTTGCGGCCGCCCGCCCACGATTCCGTAGGTCGGGCGGCCGCCGTCTGCGGTGCCATGCCGACTCCCCATATTGTGCGGATACGGGGCGTGTGGTTTCATATGCCGGCCGCATCCGCATGATTTTCCGATCTGAGGGGAAGAATCGGGGCCTTGCACGCTTCTTTCTTTCGACTGAGGGGAAAGGATCTCCCGAACCGAAGCCCGGAAATCAAGGATTTCCGGTCGAAACGGCGTAACGGGACCGGAGCTCTCCGGAAGAACCTTCCCCTCAGATCGCCGAAAGAAGCATGCAAGGCCCCGATTCTTCCCCTCACTCGGCAAATCGCCTCGCATTTTCGCCTCGGAGCGGTACGCGTCGCCGACGCCGATGTCCAGTTACGGATCGGACGCGCATACGGTTCGTTGTCCGCAGAGACCGCCTCAACAATCAGATCAGCGGGTTCGGCGCTTGCACGGTCCGGTTCTTTCGTGGATTGGATGGGAACCGTATTGCGCCTGCGCGCCACAGCGCGAGAAGCCTCATATCCCGCCTAAGATTGGTCGCCATGATCACGTTCGTTGATGCGTTCGCCTCCGTTCCTGGTGGTTCCGCGGGCCGTTCCGCCGACGGTGTCTCCGATGCGGTCCGGATGGCGGCCGCCCGCATGCCGCTCACCTGCGCGGCCGCCGGCCGTTCCGCGACGCTGCTGTTCGATGAGGTCGATTCGACCAACGTCGTCGCCCGCCGTCTGATTCTCGACGGCGGTTTCGCCGATGGTCGGAAGGATTCCGGGGCCGGCGTCGGCAGGGGCTTCGGGCAGGATTCCGGGCCGGGCTCCGGGATGGATGATGGTGCGGTCGCATCCGCTCCTGACTCGGATCCGGTACCGCCGATCCCGGTCGCCGTCGTCGCCGCCGACCGGCAGTCCGCCGGGCGAGGGCGCCTCGACCACGCGTGGACGAGCCGGCCGGGGGAGTCGTTCACCGTCTCGTTCGTCGTGCGCGTCCCGCGCGCGGTCGCCGCCGACCCGCAGGTCAACGGATGGCTGACGATGATCGCCGGCCATGCCGCCCTCGACGCCCTGCGCGCGCTCGTTTTCGACAGGTCTGCGGGCGGCTGCGCGAGCGGCTCCGCGCCGGACCGTCTGCGTCTCAAATGGCCCAACGACATGTTCTGCGACGGCCGCAAACTCGGCGGCATCCTCACCGAACTGGTCGTCCCGCCCGCCGCATCGGCGGACGACGTGGCCATCATCATCGGCATCGGCATCAACCTCGCCATCCCCGCCGACCGGCTTCCGACCCCGCAGGCGACGTCCCTGCAACTGTGCTTCCCCGACCTTACGGAACGCATGCGGAGGTCGGGGGTGTCCGACTCGGCAGTCACATCCGTGTCGTCCTCCTCTCCTGATGCCGCGGCCGCGTCGCATGACGGTGGAGCCGCGCGATCGAGCGGATATGATGCCGACCGTCTGCGCGACGCGATCGCCGCACGGATCGTCGCCTCCCTGCGTGGCCGGCTCGGACGGTTCGTGCGCGATCCGCATGTCGAGGCGGCGGCGCTCGCCGATGAGACGCGCTCCGTGTGTTGGACGCTCGGACGCCCGGTCGAAGCCCATTTCGCCGACGGCTCCATGATGCGCGGCGACGCCGTCGCCCTCGCCGACGACGCGTCCCTGCTGATTCGCACCTCCGACGGCATCCTCCACACGGTCCGTACCGCCGACGTCGGCGTCCTCGCCTGACGGTTCTTTCTCCTCCCGGTTCTTCGATTTCGGCGACGGCCGGTCTCATCGAGATGATTCGCGCTGGTCTGGCCGGAGGATGTTCTCACTGGCGGTTTCCATATGAGCGCATTTGCCGGGATGGTCGGTGGTTCTTCTCGTTGAGAGCGCGCCAGTGAGGATGATTCCTGGTTAAGCCGGGATTCGTTCTCG
>NZ_QXGK01000013.1 GCF_003952945.1 Bifidobacterium samirii | reverse complement strand
CCCGGATCGCGGGCGTCGAACCGGAAGACGACGAAACCCCACAAGCCGACGCGGACTAGGATTTCACGCTCACCACAGGTGAGGCACCACTCCGGATTACGCGCTCATTTTCAAATGAGGCACCTCGTGATTTCGGCAAGGCTTCGCCCACCCGACGGCCGGAGTGGCTGCTCCGTCCTTCGGATTGCGGGGTGGGGTGAATCCTGATCTGCGGGTGGTGGATTCCCGTCGATGACCGGGCTAGGGCAGGTAGCGGAAGGCGTTGACGGCCATCATGATGCGCTCGGATCCGTCGCCGTCGCCGTGCTGACCGGAGATGGCGGTCCACCTGTCGATGACGTCGAGCAGTTCGTCGGTCATCGACCGGAATTCGTCGCTGGTGAGGCTGATGGTGGACTGGGTGTCCAGCGCGGCCTCCCGCCATTCGTCGGGCAGGGAGGCGGCCTCGCAGCCGTAGCGTTCGAGCGCCTGCCGGTGCTGGAGTCGCGTCGCGCGGATAAGCGCCTCGCTGACGGTCGGGTCGATGGCATCCGGGTCGATATCGAGACGGATACCGCGCTGGCTCGCCTTCCAACAGCTTTTGCGCGCGTCGCCGTCGGGGGACGGGCCATGCTCGACCAGTCCGGCCTGCTCCAGCCGGTGCAGATGGTAGCTGACCGTGCCGGCCGATTCCCCGATGGCGGCGGCGATGTCGCCGACCGTACGCGCCTTGCGATCGTCCATCATGCTCAGGATGCGCATGCGCGTCGGATGCGACAACGCCCGCATCTGCCGCAGACTGGCGGTCTTGGTTGCTGACGTGGTTCCCGCTGCGTCGCTTCGTTCGTTCATGACTGCTCCTTGACGGCACGTCGATTGTCGGACGCATCCCGATCTCGGGTGCGGCGCCGCCGGACGTTCCCGTCCGATGGCATGTACTCTACAAGGATTCCCGTGGAAATCAACAAGAAGTCTTGTACGAATCGCACGGCGTGTCATGGCGAACGTCGAAACGAAGAAACGTTGCAATCATGCGGATTTCAGGTAATTCCACCATCTCCGTCATTTCACAAGACCGTGAAGCTCTTGTCGAATTCAAGATCGGCCCGCGGTCCGGGGCGGCATGTGATTCGGTTGCGAAGGGAGCCGGGGCTGTTGAGCTTGGGGAAGATGCGGATTGGCTTGTCTGCTTTCTTCGTCGAAGAGACGGATTTTTGTCAGGGAATTGGGAATCCGCGGTTTCCTTGATTCCGTGGAAAGCGCTGCCATCGGGGAATAATCGCGGACTCGGGTGCGGACTCAGGTCACGCAAAACGGCCTGTCCGCGTGAGCTGAGTCCGAGATTCCGTGGAATCCTCGGATTCAAGTCACGCAGACAGGCCGTTCGGATGCATGAAAAGGCGGCTGGAAGGGGCCCGTCGTCAGCGGCCGGTGATCTCCGAGCCGAGGACCTTCTCGCTGAGCGCACGCGGGCCGCGGGTGACGGCGACCGCGCCGGAGCGCACCAGTTCGATGATGCCGTAGTGCTCGAGCAGTCCCAGCAGCGCGTCGATCTTGCCTTCGGCGCCGGTCGCCTCGATGGTGAGCGACTCGGGGTTGACGTCGACGACGCGCACGCGGAACAGGCGCACGATCTCCAGCACGTCGGAGCGCGTCGACTGGTCGGCCGCGACCTTGATGAGCACCAGCTCGCGTTCGACCGTCGTATCCGGGTCGAGGTCGACGATCTTGAGCACGTGGAGCAGCTTGTTGAGCTGCTTGATGATCTGCTCCAGCGGCACCTCGTCCACCTCGGCGGTCACGGTGACGCGCGAGATGTCCGGACGTTCGGTGGGGGAGACGGACAGCGAGTTGATGTTGAACGCGCGGCGGGCGAACAGGCCGGCGATGCGCGCCAGCACGCCCGGACGGTTCTCCACGAGCACCGACAGCGTGTGACGCTTGGAGCCGGGCTGGGAAGCGGGATAGTTGGCCATGATTGAAAACTCCTTAACCCTGTATGTCCCTGGTTGACCTGCGGATCGCGCGGTCCGTCAGACGCTCGCCACGTCGGTCGGCGCGCCGATGCCGTCGGCGGCCTGCGCGGCCAGCCCCTGCGGCATGAGCGGCTTGACGCCCGGACGGTAGGTGACGTTGTCGTTGGCGTCGCCGGCGGCGACCATCGGCCACACCATCGCGTCCTTCCACACGCGGAAGTCGATGAGCACCGGACGGTCATTGATCTCGTTGGCGCGGCGGATGCATTCGACCGCCTCGTCCTCGGTGAACGCGCGCATGCCGACGCAGCCGTATGCCTCGGCGAGCTTGACGAAGTCGGGCACGTCGAAGAACTCGCCTCCGGCCTCGACCTCGGGTTCCTTCATGTCGCCGTCGAGCAGGTTCGTGGCCGAATAGTGCTGCTTGTAGAACAGCGTCTGCCACTGGCGGACCATGCCGTACACGGAGTTGTTGAGGATCGCGATCTTGACGGGCGCATGGTCGAGGAACGCGGTGGCCAGCTCCTCGGAGCACATCTGGAACGAGCCGTCGCCGTCGATGAGCCACACGGGCTTCTTGCCGTCGAAGTCGCGTGCCGAGCCGATGGACGCGCCTATGGCGGCCGGCAGGCCGAATCCCATGGTGCCGAGGCCGCCGGAGGAGATCCACGAATGCGGCTTCTCGAAGTCGACGAGCTGGGCGGCCCACATCTGGTGCTGGCCCACGCCGGCGACCCAGATGGTCGACGGGTCGGCCTGCGCGGACAGCTCCTTGACGACCCACTGCGGGGAGAGGGAGCCGTCGGTCGGCTGGTCCTCCGGCTCGTCGTAGTCGATGGTGTAACGTTCGCGCAGCGCGTCGAGCTCCTCCCACCACGCCTTGAGGTTCGGCTTGCCGCCGATCGCCTGCGAGCGCCTGATCTCGGGGATGAGGTCGTGCAGCACGGTGGCCACGTCGCCGACGATCGGCACGTCGGGGGCTCGGTTCTTGCCGATCTCGGCCGGGTCGATGTCGATGTGGATGACGCGTGCGCCGGGTGCGAACGCGTCGAGTCGGCCGGTGACGCGGTCGTCGAAGCGGGCGCCGATGGCGACGAGCAGGTCGCACTTCTGCGCGGCGGCGGTCGCGGCGACGGTGCCGTGCATGCCGAGCATGCCGAGGTTGTGCGGGTCGGAGTCGGGGACGATGCCCTGCGCCGGCAGCGTGGTGACGATCGGCGCGCCGGTGATCTCGGCGAGTTCGGCGACTTCGGCGGACGCGTTGGAGCGCATCGCGCCGCCGCCCACGTACAGGACCGGACGGTACGACTTGGCGAACAGCTTGGCCGCGTCGGACAGCACGCGTCCGTGCGCCTTGGTGGTGGGGTTGTAGCCGGGCAGGATCATGCGCTGCGGCCACGAATAGTACATCTCGCCCACCTGCGCGGTCTTGGTCAGGTCGACGACGACGGGGCCGGGGCGGCCGGATCGTGCGATGTAGTGGGCTTCGGTGATGACGCGCGGGATGTCCTGGGCGCGCGTGACGAGGTAGGAGTGCTTGACGACCGGGTAGGTCGCGCCGACGATGTCGGCCTCCTGGAACGCGTCGGTGCCGATCGCGTTGACGCCGACCTGGCCGGTGATGACGACGAGCGGCACGGAGTCCATGTTCGCGTCGGCGATGGGGGTGATCATGTTGGTCGCGCCGGGGCCGGACGTGACGATGCACACGCCGACGCGGCCGGTGGCCACCGCGTAGCCTTCGGCCGCGTGGCCGGCGGCCTGCTCGTGGCGCACGAGCGTGAAGCGGAACTTGGTGTCCTCGTTGATCGCGTCGTAGACGGGCAGGATGGCGCCGCCGGGCAGGCCGAAGACGTCCTGGACGCCCAGGTCCTCCAGCGCGCGAACCAGCGCCTGTGCGCCGGTCATCTTCTCGCCGTCGACAATGGTCTGCTTCTCGTTGGTTCCGTGCGTCTTGGGCACGGCGCTGAATGCCTGAAGGGGCGTAGGTGTCGCCATGGTTCCTCTCAACTCCGATCGGTCTGGCCCGGGGCCGGTGGGGTCGGCTGCGGCCGGGGCGCGTGTGGCGCGTCGGCGTCGGCCCGATCGTGCGGCCGGCCGCTTGTGGCGGCGGACGCGGACTGCTCCGGGGGTACGCTGCCCATCCTAACGAGACGGCGCATGACGGGCGTCGGTCCGCCCATATAGTGACGGGCGGGCGCATCCGTCGCTCCGGATGCGCCCGCCCGTGGCGGTCCGATGATGTCGTCTATCGGCCTACAGCGCGTTCCACGCGACCTCGGCGGCGGCCAGCTGCGCCTTGCGCTTGCTGGACCCCTTGCCGACGCCCCAGACGGTGTCGTCGTCGCCGAGCATGACCTGCGCGGTGAAGACCTGCGCGTACGCCGGCCCCTCCACCGACATGCGGTAGCGCGGGTCGCCCTTGCCCTGCTGGTGCGACTTGACCTCCAGCGAGGTCTTCCAGTCGAGCGCGGGGCCTTCGGTGGCGACCTCGGCGAGCGTGTCGTCGATGAGCCGGTGCACGACGCGGCGCGCCTCGTCGATGCCGTGTTCGAGGAACGTGGCGCCGATGAGCGATTCGACGATGTCGCACAGGATGGAGCTCTTCTGCGCGCCGCCCTGCGCCTTCTCGCCGTGGCCGAGCAGGATGTAGGGGCTGACGCCCAGCTTGGTGCGGGCGATGGCGCTCAGCGAATCCTCGCTGACGGCCTTGGCGCGCATCTTGGCGAGCTGGCCTTCGCTCATGTCGGGGTGGGCGTCGAACAGGGTCTCGGTGGCGACGAGTTCGAGCACGGCGTCGCCGAGGAACTCGAGGCGCTCGTAGTTGGCGGCGCCGGGATGCTCGTGCGAGAACGAGCGGTGGGTGAGCGCCTGCACGAGCAGTTCGGGGCGGATCGTGGTGCCCAGCGCCTCCAGCAGCGGGTTCGACGGGTTGGCCGGCTGGGCGGTGTAGTCTATGGAGTCCTTCGAAGTCATGGTTCCTATGTAGCCACGCCGCGTGGACCTGGGGCGGATCGGGTTCGCATCGCGGCCCCGGGTATGACAAAGCCCCGCCACCCGTCGATGGCAGGGCTTCATGCTGTCACAGCCGTGAATTCAGCGAACTCACTTGGCGTGCGGGGCGCGGATGGCCTCGCGGTAGATGCGGCCGCGGAAGTTGCCGCAGGACGGGCAGGCCATGTGCGGCAGCGCCGGAGCGCCGCAGTTCTGGCAGGTGACGGTCTGCGCAGCAGACGCCTTCCAATTCGCGCGACGGGAATGCGTGTTGGCGCGCGAGGTCTTGTACTTAGGCAGTGCCATTTGTTGTTCCTCTGTTTCGTTCGAACGATTGAGCTTAAGCGTTGGGTATCTTAGCGCATCGCCCGTACAATGTCACATCGGCCGCCGGATGGATGCCGTACGGCCGATGCGGCGGCCGTCGGATCACTGTTCCGCTTCGAGCATCGCCTTGAAGCCGGCGAGCGCCGCGAACCGGTCGTCGACGACGTCGTGATGGTGGTCGGGGTCGTCGTTGAGGTCGACGCCGCACTGCGGGCACAGGCCGGCGCAGTCGGGGCGGCACAGCGGCTGCAGGGGGATCGCTTCGACGAACGTGTCGCGGATGAGCGCCTCGAGGTCGGCGAAGGAGCCGTTGGCGAGCAGCGGGTAGGTGTCTTCGGATTCGTCCTCGCCGGCGATGATGTCGACTTCCTCCTCCTTGCCGTTCTTCCCGCCCTTGCCGGGGCGGCCGGAGCGGGCGGAGTCGTGCGCCTCCTTGGATTCGTAGGGGAAGAACGTGGTGACGTCGACGGGCCAGTCGCGTTTGAGCGGCACGAGGCAGCGGGTGCATTCGGCGTGGACGGGCGCGGTGATGCGCGCGGTGAGGATGAGGCCGTCGACGATCGAGTCGAACGAGCCGACGACGTGCACGTCGGCGCCTTCGCGCACGCCGACGACGTGGTCGCCGATGCCCGACGGCGCGGGGAACACCTGGTCGATCGGCTTGCTCTGGCCGGCGCGCGACGCGACCTGCGCGACGGAAACGGCCCACTGGGAATCTTCGGGACGTGGCATGTCAGACCTCCGGATAGTCGTTGTGGTCGAGGTGAGGGAGCTGCTCGGCGGCGGTGCGCTGGCGCTCATAGAGTACATTAAGGCCGGCCTGCACGTCGCGGTCGAGTTTGCCGAGCTGCTGCTGGAGGCCTTCCATGACGGTGACGCAGTAGCGGTCGGCGCCTTGGGTGAGGCGGTCGGCCTTGGACTGCGCCTGGTCGAGGATGGCGCGCGCCTTCTGGCGGGCGAGGGCGGTGACGTTCTCCTGGCCGGCGAGGAAGCGGGCCTGTTCGTCGGCGTCCTTGATGGTGTCGGCGGCGCGGCTCTGGGCGGCGGTGACGATCGCGTTGGCCTGCGTCTGGGCGGTTTCGAGGCGGCGTTCGGCCTCGCGCATGAGCGCGCTGGCGCGTTCGAGCTGGACGGGCAGCATCGCCTTGAGGCGTTCGAGCCGGTCGGTGAACTCGTCGCGGTCGACCTTGACGACGCCGGGGGTGAACAGGCCGCTCTTGGCTTCGCCGAGCAGCGATTCGAGTTCGTCGATGATGTCGTAGACGGTGGTGAACTCGTCGCGCGAGCGGGCGGCCGCCGGGTCGCTGCCGGCGTCGGGGTCGTCGCGCAGGTCGGGGAGCGCGTCGAACGGGAACGCGGCGCGCCGGTCGTCGCGCGCGTCGGCGTCGCCGCGGTCGGACTGGCCGTCGGGACGGGCGCCGGCGTCCGCCGCGTCGCCGGAGACGGCGGCGACGGCCGACGGGGCGGGGCGGCCGGCCGCGTCGGCGACGCCGGCGTCGGTGAACGGCGCGTGGGTCATCGCGTCGGTGGATGCGGGCTGGAAGTCGGCGTCGCTCATCGGTCGGTCCTTTCGCGTTCGGCGGCGAGCGCGTCGCCGAGGAGGGGGATGACGCAGTCGGGCACCATGCCGGTCACGTCGCCGCCGTGGCGGGCCACGTCCTTGACGATGGAGCTGGAGACGTGCTCGAGCACCGGGTCGGCGGGCAGGAACAGCGTCTCGATGCCGGCGAGCTTGCGGTTGACGAGCGCCATGCCCAGTTCGGCCTCGTAGTCGCCGTTCTGGCGCAGGCCCTTGACGATGACGGTGGCGCCGACCCGCTTGCAGTAGTCGGTGATGAGCCCGTCGGTCGACGATACGGTGATGTTGTCGTAGCCGTCCTTGGCGATGGCTCGGCGGATGATCTCGACGCGCGTGGTCTCGGGGAACATCGGCGTCTTCGCCGCGTTGACGGCCACGACCACGTGCACTTCGTCGAAGAAGCGCGCGCATCGTTCGATGACGTCCAAATGGCCCGCGGTGACGGGGTCATAGGATCCTGGGCATACTGCGATAGTCATATGGTACAGAGTAGCGCGTTTGCGCGAAGTGTCGCGGTGTGACGCCCGCCGCGCAGCGCCTATGATGGTGTGGTGACGACGGCCCGTCGAGGAGTGGGCCGCAAGCCGGCGTCGGGCCGGCATGACATGACGATACGACGGGCGCGCCGGCGTGCAGCCGCGCGCGAGGGAGACGATGATGACGGATATGGATATGACGGATGCCGCCGTCGCGATGGCGACGGTGCGGAACATGGCGGACGATGCGACGGAGTCGTCGTCCGACGCCGGCACCGGCACCGCGGTGCTGGAGCGTCCGGAGACGAGCGAGCAGACGCAGCGCGACGACGGCGGCGACGCGGACCGCTACGCGCACTACGTGTCGAAGAGCCGCATCGCCGAGTCGCGCCTGACCGGCCGGCCGGTGGTGGCGCTGTGCGGCAAGATCTGGGTCCCCAAGCACGATCCGGACAAGTATCCGGTGTGCCCGGACTGCAAGCGCATCTACGAGGAGATGATGTTCTGACGTCCGGAACATGACGAGGGGCCTGTGCGGAATGTTCCGCACAGGCCCCTCGTCGTATATCGGGTCGGCCGACTTACAGGACGGTCGTCTCGGTCGGGATGACCGGCTCGCCCTTCATCAGCGACTGGGCGGTGATGGGCAGTTCGGCGAGCGCCTTGGCGCGGTGCTCGTGCGCGGCCATGATCGCGTCGTGGCCCTGGTACGTGTGGTCGATCTCGCCGTCGCGCACGTAGTCGACGAGCAGGTCCTTCCAGCCGTCCTGCGGGCGGAACGCGGCGAGCTTCTCCTCGGAGCCGGAGACGACGTGCTCGCAGTCGGCGAGGTTGTACTCGTAGGAGCGGTAGGCGAGCTTGCGGCCGGGGACGGTGGCCTTGTCCTTGGACTTCTTGGCGACGGGCTGCATGACGCCGTCGGAGTTCTCGCGTTCGGTGAGCTTGTACACCATCGCGCAGGTGGGGGCGCCCGATCCGGTGACGAGCATCGTGCCCACGCCGTACGAGTCGACGGGCGCGGTCTGCAGCGCGGCGATCGCGTATTCGTCGAGGTCGTTGGTGACGGTGATGGTCGTCTCGGTGGCGCCGAGCGCGTCGAGCTGGTTGCGCACGCGCTGGGCGAGCGCGGCGAGGTCGCCCGAGTCGATGCGCACGCCGCCCAGTTCGGGGCCGGCGACCTCGACGGCGGTGCGCACGGCCTCCTCGATGTTGTACGTGTCGACGAGGAGCGTGGTGTTGCGGCCGAGCGACGCGATCTGCGAGGCGAAGGCGTCGCGTTCGCTGTCGTGGACGAGCGTGAAGCAGTGGGCGGCGGTGCCGATGGCCTTGAGCCCGTAGCGGCGGGCGGCCATCAGGTTGGCGGTGCCCTGGAAGCCGCCGACGGCGGACGCGCGGGCGGCGGCGACCGCGGCGGCCTCGTTGGTGCGTCGGCCTCCCATGTCCATGCAGGGGCGGTCCTTGGCGGCGGTGACCATGCGCGACGCGGCGGACGCGACGGCCGAATCGTAGTTGAGGACGGACAGGATCAGCGTCTCGAGCAGCGTGCATTCGCCGAACGTGCCTTCGACCTGCAGGATGGGGGAGTTGGGGAAGAACATCTCGCCTTCGCGGTAGCCGCGGATGGTGCCGGTGAAGCGGAAGTTTTCGAGCCATTTGACGGTCTCGCGGCTGACGATGTGCCGGTCGGCGAGGAAGCGCAGGTCCTCGTCGGACAGGTGGAAGTCCTCGAGCATGTCGAGGATGCGGCCGGTGCCGGCGACGACGCCGTAGCGGCGGCCTTCGGGCAGTCGGCGGGTGAACACCTCGAACACGCATTTGCGGTTCGCGGCGCCGTCGCGCAGCGTGGCGTCGAGCATCGTGTATTCGTACATGTCGGTCATCAGCGCCGGCGTATAGTCCATGGTTCCTCCTCGATTCGTTCCCGTCCCAGCGTACCGCCCGGTATGGGCGTGGCGACGGTCCCGTACCGGATAATAGTCCCGATGACTATATTTCGTCGGCGGCCGCGTCGGCGGTACGCCGGCGGCCGGAGCGCGTCCGGCGGCTGGTGCTAGGTTGAGGGCATGACTCAAATCAAGGACCTGCTGGGCGCCGACACCGTGATCCGCGCCGACGGACGCGCCGTCGACGAGCTGCGCCCGATCCGCATCACCCGCCACTTCACCGACGCCCCCGAAGGCTCGGTGCTCATCGAATGCGGTTCGACGCGCGTCATGTGCACCGCCACGTTCACGACCGGCGTGCCGCGCTGGCGCAAGGACTCCGGCGAAGGCTGGGTGACCGCCGAATACGCGATGCTGCCGCGCGCCACCGCCGAACGCACCGACCGCGAATCCATCCGCGGCAAGGTCGGCGGCCGCACCCACGAGATCAGCCGCCTCATCGGACGCTGCCTGCGCGGCGTCGTCAACATGAAGGCGCTGGGCGAGAACCAGATCCAGATCGACTGCGACGTGCTCCAGGCCGACGGCGGCACCCGCACCGCGTCCATCACCGGCGCGTACGTGGCGCTCGTCGACGCGCTGCGCTGGGCCGAACAGCACAAGCACATCCGCTCCGCCGACCGCGTGCTCAAGGACAGCGTGTCGGCCGTGTCGGTCGGCGTCATCAACGGCACCCCGATGCTCGACCTGCCCTACATCGAGGACAGCCAGGCCATGACCGACATGAACGTCGCGATGACCGGCTCCGGCGAGTTCATCGAGATCCAGGGCACCGCCGAGCACCGCCCGTTCAACCGCACCGAACTCAACGCCCTGCTCGACCTGGCCGAGAAGGGCAACAAGGAGCTGCAGGCCGCCCAGCGCGCCGCCCTCGCCCTCGACTGACGCCGGGACGCGAGCCAACGACCCACGATCCCACGACCAAAGGAACGACATTGAAGATCATCGTCGCCACCCATAACGAAGGCAAGCTCGTCGAGATCCGCCGCATCCTCGAAGAGGGGCTCGGCGCCGCCGCCGACGGCATCGAACTCGTCTCCGCCGGCAGCCTGAACCTGCCCGACCCGGTCGAGGACGGCGTCACCTTCGCCGACAACGCGCTCCTCAAGGCGCGCGACGTGGCCGCCCGCACCGGCTGCCCGGCCGTCGCCGACGACTCCGGCCTCATCGTCGACGTCATGGGCAACGCGCCCGGCATCCTGTCGGCCCGCTGGTGCGGCCGCCACGGCGACGACGCCGCCAACAACGCGCTGCTGCTCGCCCAGATCGCCGACATCCCCGACGCCAAGCGCACCGCCCGCTTCCGCTGCGCCGCCGCGCTCGCCGTGCCGGCAGGCTGGCGGGACGGCCGCACCGGCGAGGACAAGGGCGCCGGCGCGTTCGCGATCGAATCCGAGACCGTCGAACTGGGCGACATGCCCGGCGCCATCATCCGCGAGGCGCGCGGCGCCCACGGCTTCGGCTACGACCCGCTGTTCGTCCCCGACGACCAGCCGGCGCGCGCACTTGAGGCCGGCGAGCGCCTCACCAGCTCCGAGATGACCCCGGACGAGAAGAACGCGATCTCGCACCGCGGCAAGGCGCTGCGCGCGCTCGTCCCCGCCGTCGCCCGCCTCGTCGGCTGAGGCCGCCTGTCGAACTGGCCGAACCGGTCGAACCGGACCGCCGCACCGACGTGTCCCGGCATACCGTGCGCCCGCCCGTCGCAGCCGCGACCGGCGGGCGTGCCGTTACGGCATCATTCCGGCGCAGTCACGGCGGACGGCGCGGCTCAATCGGCGACGCACGACACGCATGCGATGCGCCGCGACATGCAAGCATCGTGCATGAATCGTGACGGCTGCCGGCATCCCAGCCGCCGCCGGGACGGCGATGCTATCATCGGGGACGCCGTGAACACGACGGCGGGCGACGTCCGGCCGGAAGGCCGCGGAACGCGATCCGCCGCACGTGCCGTATCATGCGCGGCACACGATGGAACACGGCCCGAAACACCAGCAAAGGACGGTATCAGTGCGGTCATTCTCCCTTGAGACGCTATCCGAAGAGGCGTTCGACGAGTTCAGCGCCTCGCATCCGCAGGGCAACTTCCAGCAGACGTCCGCAATGGGACGGCTGCGCGCCCGACAGGGCGTCGAGGTCGAATACCTGGGCGTGCGCGAGGACGGCGCGCTCGTCGCGGCGGCCCTGTTCGAGACGCACCGCTCCCGCCTGTCCACGTTCGCCGCGGTCCACGACGGCCCGCTGTGCGACTGGCACGACGCCGACCTGACCGCGTTCCTCGTCGACGCGCTGCGCCGCCACGCCAAGGCGAAGGGCGCCGCCCAGCTGGAGATCACGCCCGAACGCCCGTACCGCGTGCGCGACTCGTTCGGCGCGGCGCTGCCCGACGCCGAGGGCGGCGCGCCCGACCCGCTCACCGTGGACACGCTCATCGGCCTGGGATTCCGGCACGGCGGCTTCACCGTCGGATACACGGCCGTGCCGCGATGGCGGTATCTGAAGGACCTGCACGGGATCGGCGACGAGAAGGCACTGCTCGACTCGTATGCGAAGAACACGCGCCGCAACGTGAAGATCGCGCGCAACAGCGCCGTCGAGGTCGAACGCGTCGGCCGCGACCGGCTGGCGACGTTCCACGCGATCTGCGAACTGAGCTGCGAGAAGCAGGGATTCGAGAACCGTCCGCTCTCGTATTTCGAGGACATCTACGACACGTTCGGCGACTCCGCCGAGTTCCTCGTCGCATCGATCGACATGCGCGCCTATCTGGCGTCGTGGGAGCGCAAGCGCGACGGCTTCCTCAAGGACATCGAGAAGCTCGAACGCTCGCTGGAGACCACCAAGTACCCGGACACCGTCAACCGCAAGATCGAGACGGCCCGCTCCACCTACGAGGCGTCGCTGCGCCGCGTCGAGCAGGCGCGCGCCTACCTGGCCGAGGACGGCGAGCGCGTCCCGGTCGCCGCCGCGCTGTTCGTGTGGCACCGCCGCGAATGCGTGTACCTGTTCTCGGGCAGCAACGAGAAGTACGCGAAGTTCTACGCGCCCACCGCGATCCAGCATCATGTGATGACGCAGTGCCTGGAACGCGGCGTGGAGCGCTACAACTTCTACGGCATCTCCGGCGTGTTCGATGATCCGTCCGATCCGGGCCGCGGCGTGCTCGAGTTCAAGCAGGGCTTCGAAGGGTACGTCGAGGAGATGCCCGGCGAGTTCGACCTGCCGGTGAGGCCGCTCGTGTACGAGACGAAGCAGTCGGTCCACCGCGTACTCGACCTGTGTCGCATCGGGGGGGGGTATTCCGCCGGATGATGACGGGCGGCCTCCACCGGGACCGCTCCTGAGCACCTCGTGCGACGAGGGCGACGGACAGGATCCATACCATGCCTCGGCATGACCCGGCAGACGTCGATGATGCGACGCCTCGCATCCCGCCCCGGCATCGCCGTCGACCTGGCCGGCGTGACCGACGCTTCCGTCGTGAGGCCCATCGCGGATTCGGCGGCCGTGCGGCTTGACCTCTTCACGTATCGGATGAAGCCGAACCGCCTTTACGCGCCGAAACCGGAAGAACCGGATAAGATTGCATACCATGCCTCAGCGTGATCCGGCAAGGCGTCCGGGGCCACGACTGTCGCGATTCATCTCGCAGTCCGTTGACGAAGGAGTTATGAAGCCATGGACACGGTATGGAAGGAATCGGCCATGTGCGCATACACCGCGAGGGAGCTGACCGACGACGAATTCGACGCGCTGTCCGCGCGGCTTACGGAAGGCAACTTCCAGTAGACGTCGATGATGCGCCGGCTCGCCTCCCGCCCCGGCGTCACCGTCGACCTGGTCGGCGTGGCCGACGCCGACGATATGCCGCAGGCCGGTGCGATGCTCGTTGTCACGCCCTCCCGGCTCGGCGCCGAGGGGTCGATCTGGATGGGGCCGCTGTGCGACCCGCACGACCGCGCGCTGATGGCGGCGATCACCGACGCGATCCGCCGCGCGGCGAAACGACGCGGCGCCTACCGCGTGACCTGCTGGCCGTCCGACGTGTACCGTCGCCATCGTTCCGACGGCACGGCCGACGGTGAGCCGGACGAGGCGATGATGGCGACGTACGCGGCGCTCGGCTGGCGTCACGGCGGCTTCGACGTCGGCTACGGGTCGCTGATCAACCGGTGGCTGTACGTCAAGGACCTGACCGGCATCGCCGACGGGAAGGCGCTGCTCGCCTCCTACGGCAAGCGCACCCAGTGGAGCGTCAGGCGCGCCGCCGAGATGGGCGTGCGCGTGCGCGAACTGGCCGACGACGAACTGGGGCTGTTCGCCCGGATCGAACGGCGGACCGCGGAACGCCGCGGATTCGCCGCCCGCGACGAGGAGTACTTCCGCCGGGTCAGGCGGGCGTTCGGCGACAAGGTGCGGTTCATGGTCGCCGAAATCCACACCGCCGATTACCTGGCCGACATGACGGCCAAACGCGACCGGCTCGCCGCACGCGTGGACGACCTCGCAGCGCGGTACGAGGCCCGCCCCACGACGCGCATCGAACGGCAGCTGGGCGAGGAGCGGCGCAACCTCGCCGCCGCCGGGAAACGACTGGACGAGGCGGCGGTCCTCGCCGGCAAGGGCGACGTGCTGCCCGCGGCCGTCTCGATGTTCATCGACCATCCGCGCGAGACGGTCTACTTCGTGTCGGGCAGCGTCGAGGAATACAAGCCGTTCTACGCCTCCGCGCTGATCCAGCACGAGGCGATGCTGCGCTGCATCGGGACCGGCGTGGAACGCTACAACTTCTACGGCATCTCGGGCGTGTTCGACGACCCGTCCGACGAGGGGCGGGGCGTGCTCGAATTCAAACAGGGCTTCAACGGGTACGTCGAGGAGCTGCCCGGCGCGTTCACACTGCCGGTGGATCGGGTGCGCTTCGCGGTGCGGGATCTGGCGAAGCGGCTGCTGGGACGCTGACCGATCCGGCCGGGACGCCGGCCGGATCGGTCAGCCGAGCGCGCCGATCAGCAGATGCGCGCCGGTCATCGTGAACAGGGCGATCACGGCCGTCAACGCCAGCGTGAAGCCGGCCAGACGCGCGTTGCCGAGCACCTTGTCGGTGAACAGCGTCGAGAACACGGCCGTCGGCGCCAGACAGCAGATCACGACCGTCTCGCGGATCATCGGATCGAACGGCAGCGCGAACCAGGCGAGCAGCGCGAACGCGATGGCGAACGGGACACGCCACGCCACGACCTCCAGCACGTCGCGCACGTCGCGGCGCGACGCCGGCAGGTCCATCAGCATGCCGACCATGAGCATCGAACAGAACGCGTTCGCATTCGACAGCGGCTGCACGAGCGAAGCGACGACATCCGGGATCCGCACGTCGGCGAGCATCAGCACGATCATCAGCAGATACGTGTCGAACGGGACGGACCCGAAGAAGCCCTTGGCGATCGTGCGTCGCAGCGCACGTCGGGCCAGACGGCGCGCATCCGGGTCGGTGGGCCGCTCGTACGGCATCGTCGGCGCGTCGCCCGCATGCTGCTCGGCGAGCGTACGCCCCGGCTGGATGTGCAGCAGCGTCTGCGTGAGCACGTTCGTGCCCGCCGCCACCATCACGCAGTTGCCGATGTCGAACATCGCGGCCGGCACCACCGCCGCCGTGCCGAGGAACGCGGTCGCGACCGGAAAGCAGAAGCAGCCCACGTTGAAGCCGGAGCCGTTGAGCATGACGAACGCGCGGTCCGCGACCGGACGGCGGCGGGTCGCCAGGAAGATCAGCAGCGGCGGCACGGCCGCGATGACGAACGCGAACGCCGACAGCCACAGCAGACTCACGTCATGCGGGTTCGTGGCGAACGAGTACACGATCGCGCCCGGCAGGATCAGGTTGAACTCGGCGGCCTGGATGACCCGGTAGTCGCGCTCGCCGAACAGGCCGCGGCGCTTGAACAGGTATCCGGCGAGGATGATGAGCAGCAGCGTGACCGGTTGCAGAATCGCCGACATGGGTTCCTTCTTCTCTGAAACTTCTCTTCCTCACGGCATCGCGGCCGCCCGCGGACGACGCGGCTGGGCCGACTCGCCGGGCCGTGTCGGCGACGGGGTGACAGTGCGCGAGATGGGACTCGAACCCACACGCCTAAGGCACAGGAACCTAAATCCTGGGCGTCTACCAATTCCGCCACTCGCGCGCAAGGAGCAATATATCATGCCGCCGGTCCGGACGCGCGCGTGCGTCCGCGAGGGGAACGGCGGGCGGCGGTGTGCGGCGGACGGTGTGGCACGGCGGCGATCATGCCGGAAAACGAAAAACCCCGGTCGATGACCGGGGTGGTGGAGCCACTTGACAGAATCGAACTGTCGACCTGCTCATTACGAGTGAGCCGCTCTACCGACTGAGCTAAAGTGGCTTGGTTGCCCGGGTTGCATTCGCTACCCGCGCACAAGAAATAGATAATACCGCATCCGCCGGATTTGTCCAATCGGCGGCGTGGTGCGACGTTCCCGGGCGTGTTGCGCCGCCGATGGGCGACGATAGCGATGACGAACGGCAAGGCAATGACGGATGGAGGTCAGCGATGGAGACACCCGACGGCACCGGACAGGTGGAGGAGCGCGGTGCGGCGACGGTGCCGGACGGCGCGGCCGCCGGTCGTCCGCCTATGGGCAAGGCGGGCGCTCCGGCATCGTCGGTTGCGGCGGAGGCCTCCGTGACGGCTGCTGCCGTGACGGCCTCGTCTGTGCCATCGGCGGCGGGGAAGCGGGGCCGCAACATGCGCGTGGAGACGCTGCGCGTCGCCGCGATCGCCGGCATCGCGGTCTTCCACGTGTTCCAGACGTGGTTCGCGGCCGCCGCGGTCGCCACGCCGGCGGACCAGCTGGACGGCGCGGCCCGCGCGCTCGCCATGCAGCCGGCCGCGATGTGGCTGCTGGGCCTGATCGCACTGCTGGGCGCCGGCGGCAACCACGTCTTCTACATGATCTCCGGCTTCTACCTGATCCCGTCGGCCGCTCGGCGCTCGCATGATGCCGGCTACTGGCGTGCGCAGGGGCGGGCGTGGCTGCGCCGTGCCGCGCTGATCGTCGCATCGGTGGCGGTCTGCGCGGCGGTGGCGGGCGTGGTGAACCTGGCCGTGCCGGTCCCCGGCATCGGGGGCATGCACTGGCTGGGATTGGGACTGGAGTTCGTCTGGCTGTACCTCGTGTTCGTGTCGTGCGCGCCGATTCTGGGCTGGCTGTTCGCCCGCATCCCGACCCGCGTGCTGTGGACGCTGGCCTGCATGGTGCTGATTGCCGTGTACGCGCTCAACGCGTACATCGCGTTCGTGTCGCCCGAGGGCGGGCGTGGGCTGGGGGACTGGCGCAAGCTGATGAGCGCCCTGACGTACGCGGTCTCGTACGCGTTCGCCGGCCTGCTGGGCATGACGCTGCGCGGGGCGTCTCAGGGCGGTGCGCGTGAGGTCGGCAGAGTGCCGACGTCCCACCTGCCCGGCTCGTTCCCGGCATCGCCGGTGGCGGCGTCCGGCTCGCCCATGATGCCGTCGTCGTATCGGCCGGTGCGTCGTCCCGTCCCGTGGTCCGGGCTGTTGCTTGCGCTGATCGCGGCCGTCGCCGCGGTGGAGGCGTGGATGGCGTGGTCGGGCGCACGGTGGCTGCTGATGGCGATGTCGTTCAAGTCGACGTCGCTCGCCTCGTTCCTCGGCGCGACGCTGGCGCTGGTCGCCGCGGCCGCGGAGCCGGGCGTTCGGCGGTCGCGGTCTGCAGGCTCCGACGGAGGCCTTCGCCTTCGCCTCCGCTTCCGCGACACGTGGCACCATCTTGTGCGCACGGTCGCCGCCGGCACGCTCGGCTTCTACATCGCCCAGTCACTGCTCGGCGGCGTCTGGCATGACGCGTGCGACGCGGTGATGACCCGCCTGCTGGGCGATGGCGGCGGACTGTGGGCCGCCATCGCGTTCGGCTGTGTGTTCGCGGTCGCGTTCATGCTGGCCGTCGTGGCCGTCGACCGCGTGGTCCGTCAGCCGCTGATGCGCGCGCTGCATCTGATGTGACCGATTTCCCGCCGCCGGACCGCCGTCATCGGCCGTCTCCATCCGGGCGTGGGAATCGCCGTCCACGTCCGGACGCGGCGGGTCGCGCGCGTCAACCGATTGCCGCGGCGGCGTTGGTGCAAACGTTTGCGACGTTGCGGTTGCTTGTGTTGTTCTGTACGGTTTCTGTCCCCTTTCGTGAGTATCTTGTGAGATGAAGACGTCGGCAACGACGGCGCCGCGGTCTGCCCGCGACGTCATCGGCGCCGCTTCGCAAGTGATGATGAAAGGACCTACTTATGGCCATCAATCCTCCCGTTGACGCCACTCAGACCCCCGCGTGGGCCGCGCTGCAGAAGCACTACGATGAGCTGCAGTCCGAGGGCATCAGCCTCAAGAAGTGGTTCGCCGAGGACCAGGACCGCGTCGAGAAGCTCAGCTTCGACGCCGGCGACCTGCACTTCGACCTGTCCAAGAACCTGATCAAGCCCGAGACCCTCAAGCTCTTCGCCGACCTCGCCAAGGACGTCAAGCTCGACGAGCGCACCAAGGCCATGTACTCGGGCGTCCACATCAACAACACCGAGGACCGCGCCGTCCTCCACACCGCGCTGCGCCGCCCGGCCGAGGACGCCGGCAAGGTCATCGTCGACGGCCAGGACACCGTCAAGGACGTGCGTGAGGTCCTCGACCGCATCTACGCGTTCGCCGACAAGGTCCGCTCCGGCGAGTGGACCGGCGTGAGCGGCAAGAAGATCGAGACCGTCGTCAACATCGGCATCGGCGGCTCCGATCTGGGCCCCGTCATGGTGTACGAGGCGATCAAGCCGTACGCCGACGCCGGCATCTCCGCCCGCTACGTCTCCAACATCGACCCGAACGACCTGGCCGAGAAGACCAAGGGCCTCGACCCGGAGACCACCCTGTTCGTCGTCGTCTCCAAGACCTTCACCACCCTGGAGACCCTGACCAACGCCCGCTGCGCCCGCACCTGGCTGCTCGACGCCCTCAAGGCCGCCGGCGCCGTCGACGGCTCCGACGAGCAGAACGCCGAAGCGGTCAAGAAGCACTTCATCGCCGTCTCCACCAACCTGGAGAAGGTCGCCGAGTTCGGCATCGACCCGGAGAACGCCTTCGGCTTCTGGAACTGGGTCGGCGGCCGCTACTCCGTCGACTCCGCCGTCGGCACCTCCCTGGCCATCGTCTTCGGCCCGGCCCGCTTCGAGGAGTTCCTCAACGGCTTCCACGCGATCGACACCTACTTCGCCGAGACCCCGTTCGAGGAGAACGTCGTCGCGCAGCTCGGCATGCTCAACGTGTGGTACCGCAACTTCTTCAAGGTCGCCTCGCACGCCGTGCTCCCGTACGACCAGTACCTGCACCGCTTCCCGGCCTACCTGCAGCAGCTGACCATGGAGTCCAACGGCAAGTCCGTGCGCTGGGACGGCACCCCCGTCACCACCGAGACCGGCGAGATCTTCTGGGGCGAGCCGGGCACCAACGGCCAGCATGCCTTCTACCAGCTGATCCACCAGGGCACCCAGCTCATCCCGGCCGACTTCATCGCGTTCGTCAACACCCCGAACCCGACCAAGGACGGCGACCAGGACGTGCACGAGCTGTTCCTGGGCAACTACTTCGCCCAGACCAAGGCCCTCGCCTTCGGCAAGACCGCCGACGAGGTGCGCGCCGAGGGCACCGCCGAGGAGATCGTCCCGGCCCGCGTGTTCACCGGCAACCGTCCGACCACCTCCATCTTCGGCGTGGCCCTGACCCCGTTCGCCGTCGGCGAGCTGATCGCCCTGTACGAGCACATCACCTTCGTCGAGGGCACCGTGTGGGGCCTGGACTCCTACGACCAGTGGGGCGTCGAGCTTGGCAAGCAGCTCGCCAAGCAGATCACCCCGGCCATCTCCCAGGACGACGAGGCCCTCGCCGCCCAGGATGCGTCCACCCAGTCGCTGATCCAGTTCTACCGCAAGAACCGTCAGTTCTGATCCGGAGCCGGCCGCAGTCCGTCCGCCGGATCGTCCCCATGACGGTCCGACGACCCGGCCGGCCATCTGTCGGGCCGCCCCCGTGACGGTCCGACGTTCCGTCTGACCGGCGGCCACCGCGCACCGAGGCCCGGCATCATCCGTGATGCCGGGCCTCGTCATATCCCCGCCCGTTCTTTCCGCGTCGCAATCCGATTCATTCCGCCGATTCCCTTACGGATTACGACGCTGGCCGTCCCGTTTGCGTCGCAACCCGCAAAATACGGACGGTCCGTTAACTGATTGCGACGCTGGACAGCCGGTTTGCGTCGGGATTCGCACAGGTTGGATGGTTTATGGACGGATTGCGACGCTGGTCGGTCCGTTTGCGTCGGGATTCGTATGGGATGGGTGGTTCGTTGACGACTTGCGACGCCGACCCGCCCGTTTGCGTCGGGATTCGTATGGGATGGATGGTTCGTTAACGGATTGCGACGTTGGCCGTCCCGTTTGCGTCGGGATTCGTATGGGATGGGTGGTTCGTTGACGACTTGCGACGCCAACCCGCCCGTTTGCGTCGGGATTCGCATAAGTCCGATGATTCCCATACGACTTGCGACGCGCCACCCGCCGGCCCCGCGTGCCGCGCCGGCCGCGGTAAGCGGCAGGGACTAGTCTGGAACCGGCAAAGCAACCATCGTCGGCAAGGAGGCGGCAATGGCATCCACATATCAGAGCCATGACACGGACTATCCGATGGCTCCGGCGGTCTACTTCACGCGCGACATCAGCCCGGAGGGCCTGATGCGCGTCTACGAGGCGCTCGGCGCGCGCCCGACCGGCAAGGTCGCGGTCAAGCTGAGCACCGGTGAGGGCGGCAACAGGCACTATCTCGACCCGAACCTCATCAAGGACCTCGTGCAGCGGCTCGACGGCACCATCGTCGAATGCAACACCGCGTACGCGGGCACGCGCGACACGAACGACGCGCACTGGCGCACGATCAAGGAGCACGGCTTCCTCGACATTGCGCCCGTCGACCTGCAGGACGAGGAGGGCGAGATCGAGATCCCGGTCGAAGGCGGCCGCCGCATCACCGCCGACATCGTCGGCTTGCATTTCACCGACTACGACTACTACGCGGTCCTCTCGCATTTCAAGGGCCATGTGATGGGCGGCTTCGGCGGCGCGCTCAAGAACATCTCGATCGGCATCGCCTCGTCGAACGGCAAGAAGCGCCTGCATTCCGGCCAGGACGACATCCTCGGCCAGCATTTCTCCGGCGACCAGGTAGCGTTCCTGGAGGCGATGGCCGAAGGCGCGACGGCCGTGTTCAACGCGCTCAAGGGCAACATGTGCTTCGTGAACGTGATGAACAACCTGTCGGTCGACTGCGACTGCGACGGCAATCCGTCCGCCCCGGTCATGGCCGACGTGGGCGTGTTCGCCTCGCTCGACCCGGTCGCCGTCGACCAGGCGTGCGTCGACACCGTGTACCTGTCCGACGATCCGGGCCGCGACGCGCTGGTCGAACGCATCGAATCACGTCTGGGCGTGCACATCATCGAGCACGCCGTCGAGATGGGGCTGGGCAGCCGCGACTACCGTCTCATCGACCTCGACGCCCGCTGACCGCGCGCCGGTCGCGTCGATGGACCGGGCGGTCCGTCGGGTTCCGCCATAACCCATGACCCCCCGGACCGCCCGGCACCGGCAACGAAGCATCGCATTGTTGAATTGAAGGAGAGCATCATGTCAACCACCACCGCACACGCCTCGACCCGCACGCTGCCGTCGGTTAGGGTCCAGTCCGCCGCGACCGTCCTCGCCATCGTCGGCGCGGTCGCGCTGCCGCAGGTGTTCCACGTCGCCGGCGCCGCGATCGGCGTGGGCACGGGCCTCGGCCAGTCGCTGCTGCCGATGCACCTGCCGGTCCTGCTCGTCGGCCTGCTGGCCGGCCCGTTCGCCGGCGTCGCCACCGGCGCGATCGCCCCGATCGTCAGCTTCGCGCTGACCGGCATGCCCGTCGCCGCGATGGTCCCGTTCATGGTGATCGAGCTGGCCGCGTACGGCCTGTTCGCCGGCCTGATGCGCGGCGTCGACGCGCCGCGTCCGCTCGCGTCGCCGATCGCCTGGTTCGGCCGCCTGTTCGCCGCGCAGGTCGCCGGCCGCCTCGTGCGCGCCGTCGCCGTCGTGGTCGCCGTGTCACTGCTGGGCGGCACCGCCGTGACCGTCGCGTCGATCTGGACGTCGGTCGTCGCCGGCGTGCCGGGCCTGATCGTCCAGTGGATCGCGATTCCGGCGATCATGGCCGCCGTCGACGCCCGCCGATGAGCGATACGACGACGATTCAACCGGCGCCTGCCGTTCCGTCCGCCGTCGCCTCGCCCGACGGAACGGCCGCCCCGACGGCCGGTCCGGCGACGGCCCCGCCGACCGTCCCGTCGGCCGACCCTCCGTCCGATCTGACGCGCGCGATCGCGGTGCTCGCCGCCGACGCGACGCTCGGCTGCGTCGCCTGCCGCACCGGCGACGACGGTGTGACGGCGACGCTGACCGGCTCCGGCCGTGGCGTGCGCCCGCTGCTGCAATGGCTGGCGGACGGCGTGCGGCTGGACGGGTTCGCCGCCGCCGACCGCGTCGTCGGCAAGGGCGCGGCGCTGCTGTACGCCCGACTGGGCGCAGCGGCCGTGCATGCGCGCACGATGAGCGAATCCGGCCGCGACGCCCTCGCCGCGCACGGCATCGCCGCCTCATGGGATGTGCTCGTGCCGACTATCCTCAACCGCGCCGGCGACGGCATGTGTCCGATCGAGCGTTCCGTCGCCGGCATCGAGGACCCGGACGAGGCCGAGCCGGCGATCCGCGCCGCCGTCGCTGTCCTGATGGCGGCGCGCGGCTGAAGGGCGCGGGGCAATCGGACGAGTGAGGGGAAGAATCCGGGCCTTGCACGCTTCTTTCGGCGATCTGAGGGGACCGTCACGCCGGATAGTTCCCGTCACATCGGGCCGTTCCGGCCGGAAACCCTTGCCATCCGGCCCTCGGATCAGAGGAATCCTTCCCCTCAGATGGCGAAACGAAGCCTGCAAGGCCCGGATTCTTCCCCTCAGATGGTCGAAAGAAGTCTGCAAGGCCGCGATTGCTCCCCTCGGATCGGAATTTCATGTGGACCGAGCCGTACACGCGGCTGCACGGCCCTGACGCGCCACCATGTGAAGAGCGGGTTCGTCCCGCACGCCGCGTATAATCGTGCGTTGCTGTGCCGGGAGGCGGGCCGCCGCGTAAGCCCGCATCTCCACGAGTCCAGCCGCCGGCCGCAAGGCCCGTGCGGCGGATCGGCAGGCGTCCCGAGGGCAGACCCGAGGGACCACGATTCCGGCTCCCGCCGCGCCGACGCGCCGGCGGCAGGGCCCCGTCCGTGGCTGATATGCGGCAGCCGCTAAGGAACACCAATGGTTAACGCTATTGAGGCTTTCGACGCCAAGCACAAGAAGCCGGCCGAGGAGATCCCGGCCTTCCGTCCCGGCGACACCGTCGACGTGAACGTGAAGATCAAGGAAGGCAACAACTCCCGTATCCAGACCTTCACCGGCGTGGTGATCGCCCGTCAGGGCGGCGGTCTGCGCGAGACCTTCGTCGTCCGCAAGATCAGCTTCGGCACCGGTGTCGAGCGTCGCTTCCCGCTGCACTCCCCGTCCATCGACTCCATCAAGGTCGTGCGTCACGGTCGCGTGCGCCGCGCGAAGCTGTACTACCTGCGCGCCCTGCGCGGCAAGGCCGCTCGTATCGCCGAGCGCCGCGACAACTCCGCCAAGTGAGTTTCGTCGCCTGAGGCGAGCGCAGCGTAGTCTGCATGCGATTCGGCCCGGCACCGGAAGGTGGCCGGGCCGTTTCATATCCGTCGCGTATGATGGGGCCGTCGCATACGTTGTCGTTAAGGAGCCTGGATGCCGCAACGGTATGAGGAAGGGGACGCCCCGCAGCCGCAGGACGCGTCGGATCAGCGTCGGCCGGGAAGCCGGCGCGCGCGTCGCACGCCGCGCCACGCCGCGCCGAGACGCCGTGACACGGTCGCCTCGGGCGTCGTCGGCATGACCGGAGGCGCCGGTGAGGAGCCGCGCAATCCGCTGCATGCGACGAAGTCGATGGAGCAGGCCGTCGACGACGCGTTCGGCCTGCGCGACATGCTCGTCTGGTGCGGCGTGCCGGTGCTCGTCATGCTGCTGCTGCGCCTCGTGCTGTTCGGCTGCTACATGATCCCGTCCGGCTCGATGCTCGACACGATCGAACTGGGCGACCGGGTCGTCACGTCCAAGCTGTCGCCGCGGTTCATCGACCTGCAGCGCGGCGACATCATCGTGTTCCACGATCCGGCGAACTGGCTGTCGTCGGAGAAGCAGTCCACGGTCGGCGGCGACTATCTGATCAAACGTCTCATCGGCATGCCGGGCGACACGGTCTCGTGTGCGGGCGCGGGCGAGCCGATCACCGTCAACGGCGTCGCCGTGGACGAGAGCGCGTATCTCAAGCCGGGCGTCGATCCGAGCGCGTTCCCGTTCTCCGTGACCGTCACCGAGGGGCATGTGTTCGTGATGGGCGACAACCGCGCCAATTCCGCCGATTCCCGCTACCATCAGAACGACGGCGCGAACGGTCTGGTGCCGATCGACGACGTGGTCGGCGTGGCCGTCGCCCGCTATTGGCCGTTGGATCGCATCTCGCTGCTGTCTGGCCATCACGACGTGTTCGCCGACGTGCCCGACGCGACGGCGTCCGGTTCCGCCGGTTCGTCCGGTTCGTCCGTAGCGTCGGCTGCCTCCGGTTCGTCCGGTCCGTCTGATTCCGTCGGCTCGTCGGCCTTGCCGGCCGCGCTCGCCGCCGGAAAGGGGGCATGATGGCCGTTTCGGAGATTCCCACCCTCGATATGGAGCGCGCGCTGGCAGCCGACGGCCATGACCTGATCGTCGGATTCGACGAGGTCGGCCGCGGTTCGCTCGCCGGCCCGGTGATGGTCGGCGCCGCCGCCGTATGGTCGCGCGACCTGCCCGATCTGGACGTGCCCGACGGTGTCGCCGATTCCAAGATGCTCACCGAACGCCGCCGCGAGGCGATCTGCGACCCGCTCAAGGAGTGGTGCGCTGCATGGGCGGTCGGCGAGGCGTCGAACGACGAGATCGACGAGTGGGGCATCGGCTACGCGCTCGGCGTCGCCGCCCTGCGCGCACTCGACCGCGTCGAACGCACGCTGGGACTGGGGGATGGGTCGGTCGGCACGCCGATCGGCACGCCGGTGCGCGTCGCCGGCATCCTCGACGGCCCGCACGACTACATCACCAAGGCGCTCGGCACGTTCGACGCGCCCGCCATCCCCGTCGCCCCCACGATGACGACCCAAGTCAAGGGCGACCGCCACTGCGCGACCGTGGCCGCCGCCGCAGTCATCGCCAAGGTGACCCGCGACCGGCTCATGGCCGGCATCGCCGCCGCGCACCCCGAATGGGACACGTACGGCTGGGCGTCCAACAAGGGCTACGGTTCGACCGCGCACCGCAAGGCGATCGCCGACCTCGGCCCCACGCCGCTGCACCGCGTCAGCTGGAAGCTGACCTGATTCGGTCGACTGGTCCGCTGAGATGGAAGCCGTTGGAAACCAACGTTTGTTAGCGCTCACCGTGTCGCGGCGCCGCACGCGGTAAGCTCGAAGCGGACCGCAACGAGGCGCGCACGCGCCGCCCGGACGAATCGGACGAATCGGACGAATCGGACGAACCGAACCGGACGAACCGGGCGCATCGCGGCGGGCCGGAACGCACCGGAAAACGCCGGAACGAGCCGGAACCAACCGGAAAGGACCGCATATGGGAACCAGCCGCGGCGCCGCCAAGCGCCCCTCGATGTTCGAAGTCGCCAAACTCGCCGGCGTCAGCCACCAGACCGTATCCAGGGTCATCAACCGCTCCCCGGACGTGTCCGACGCGACCCGCGCCAAGGTCCTCGCCGCCATCAAGGAACTCGACTACCATCCCAGCAACTCGGCGCGCGCCCTCGCCTCGCGGCGCTCGCGCACGATCGGCCTCATCGCCGGCGGCCTGCGCTTCTTCGGCCCCATCTCGGCGATCTCGTCGATCGAGACGCTCGCCCGCTCCCACCGGCTGTTCATGTCGGTGATGATGGTGCACGAGGCGTCGTGCACCCAGCATGACTTTGAGGAGCTGTGCGGCACGTTCAACGAGCAGAACGTGGACGCGTTCATCTACCTGACCCCCACCGACGCGATGTTCGACGCGGCCTGCCGCACGCTGGTCGCCCAGCCGCGCGTGTTCGTCACGTCCACGCACGGCTCGCTCGCCATCACCGACGGGCTGCGGCTCGCCGGCACGCGCGACCGCAGCCGTGTCGCGATGGTCGGCATCGACCAGTGGGGCGCGATGGAGGACCTGGTGCGTCTGCTCGACGAATACGGTCACCGCCGCGCCCTCTACTTCGCCGGACCCACCGAATGGCGCGACGCGGCGACCCGCCTCGACGCGTGGGTCAAGACGAGCCGCGCGCATTCGATCAGTTCGGTCACCGTGCGCTGTGACACGTGGGATTCCACCGAGGCGTACGGTCGGATGAACCATCTGCTCGACTCGATCGGCCGCGCCGGCGGCGTGCTGCCGACCGTCGTCGTCACCGCGAACGACAGCCAGGCGGTCGGCGTGGCGCGCGCCCTGCACGAGCATGGCGTGCGCATCCCGCAGGACGTGAGCGTCGTCGGATTCGACGACATGCCGGCGATGGACAACATGTTCCCGCCGCTGACGACGGTCCGCCCCGACTTCGAGCAGCTGGGCGCCGCCGCGATGCGCGAGACGCTGCGGCTGCTGGGGGAGGGCGGCGACGTCGCCTACCCGTCCTCGTCGCACGGCGTGGGCCTGATCCCCGCCAAGGTCGTCAAGCGCGCCTCGCTCGGCCCCGCCGCCCGTCGCTGACGCCGTCTAGTTCTGCGTGACCTGAGTTCGAGCTTTCCGACGGTTCTCGGACTCCAGTCACGCAATATGCCCGCTTCGCGTGACCGGAGTCCGAGGTTTCTGTCAGTTCTCGAACTCGGGTCACGTAATCTCTTGGCTTGATCATGAGACGTGCCGTGCTGAGCGGGATTCGGCGAGCATGATCGACAGGTTAATCCCGGATTGTTCTCGCTGAGAGGGGTGCAGCGAGAAGAATTCCCGATCTCGTCAGAGGTTGTTCTCGTTGGACGGTTCCCGGCGAGCATGATTGGCGGGCCGGTACTGG
Source organism: Bifidobacterium samirii (assembly GCF_003952945.1). Classification (GTDB taxonomy): domain Bacteria; phylum Actinomycetota; class Actinomycetes; order Actinomycetales; family Bifidobacteriaceae; genus Bifidobacterium; species Bifidobacterium samirii. The sequence continues at coordinate 49,157 of NZ_QXGK01000013.1, read as the reverse complement.
ATTGTTCTCACTGAGAGCCCATTGGTGAGAAGGATTCCCGGGTTGGCCGGTGATCGTTCTCGCTGGGATGGTCCCCAGCGAGCGTGATTGGCGGGGTGATCCCGGATTATTCTCGCTGAGAGGGGTGCAGCGCGAAGCATTCCCGATCCGGTCGGAGGTCGCTCTCGCTGAGAGGAGCCTAGCGCGAAGGATTCCCGAGCTGCTTGGAGCTTGTTCTCACTGGATGGTTCCCAACGAGAAGGATTAATGGGTTGATTCCGGATTGTTCTCGCTGAGAGGGGTGCAGCGAGAAGAATTCCCGATCTCGTCAGAGGTTGTTCTCGCTGGCTGGTCCCCAGCGAGCATGATTGGCGGGCCGGTGCTGGATTCTTCTCGCTGAGGGCCTATTAGTGAGAGGAATTCCCGGGTTGACCTTGAGATGTTCTCGCCGGGAGCCTATCAGTGAGAGGAATTCCCGGGGTGGCCGGTCATCGTTCTCGCTGAGCGGGAGCTGGCGAGCGCGATTGGCGGGTTGATCCCGGATTATGTTCGCTGACGGGTTTCCAGTGAGAAGGATTTCCGGTGTGGTCGGAGGTAGTTCTCGCTGAGAGACTGCCGGCGAGAAGAATCGCCGGTCTGGTCGTGGGATGTTCTCTCCGATGGAGGCGGAACTTCGCAATGGACGCGCAATCGGATGGGCTGCGTGTCCGTTGTGAAGGTTGGATGGGGTGAAACCTCACAACGGACACGCACACGTTGGGATTGCGCGTCCGTTGTGAGGATTGATGGTCCGGTGCGAGGGACGGGGACGATGTGAGCGGCAGGGAGCCTGATGGGAGAGGCGGGAGCCTGATGGGAGAAGGAACCTGATGGGAGAAGGAACCTGATGGGAGAGGCGAAAGGCGTGAGGGACGGGACGATGTGAGCGGCAGTGGGTCCGGTGGGAGAGGCGAGGGGCGCGACGCGCACGGGCGCGTCGCGGCTTGTGCTGTCCCGGTGTCGTCGCTACAATGAAACCGAAGATTGTGAGCGTTAACAATTCTCCGATGTGGCAGAAGGCGGCGCTCAGGGCAAAGGAGTTCGACAGTATGGCAACCATCCAGAACGACACCGACCAGATCGCCGCGATCGCCGGCAAGATCCGCGACGGCAGGACCTCGCTGGGTATCGAATTCGGTTCCACCCGCATCAAGGCCGTGCTCGTCGACGACGAGTACGCGACCATCGCCTCCGGCGACCACGGCTGGGCCAGCCACCTCGAAGACGGCCTGTGGAGCTACTCCGTCGAGGAGATCTGGGACGGCCTGCGCGACGCGTACGCCGCGATGTCCGCCGACGTCGAAGCCAAGTACGGCGTCAAGCTCACCACCGTCGGCCACATCGGCTTCTCCGCGATGATGCACGGCTACCTCGCCTTCGACGAGGCCGGCGAACTGCTCGTCCCGTTCCGCACCTGGCAGAACACCAACACGCACGCCGCCCACGAGAAGCTCTCCGAACTGTTCCAGTACAACATCCCCGAACGCTGGTCCATCGCCCACCTCTACCAGTGCGTCCTGAACGGCGAGGAGCACGTCGGCAAGGTCGCGTTCTTCACCACGCTCGCCGGCTACGTCCACTGGAAGCTCACCGGCCGCAAGGTGCTCGGCGTGGGCGACGCGTCCGGCATGTTCCCGATCGACCCGGCCACCCGCACCTGGGAGCGCGACTTCGTCGAGCGCTTCGACGCGCTGCCCGAGATCGCCGCCCAGCCGTGGACCCTCGAACAGCTCCTGCCCGAGCCGCTCGTCGCCGGCGAGCCGGCCGGCGAGCTCACCGCCGAAGGCGCGCTCCTGCTCGACCCGACCGGCACCCTGCAGCCGGGCGTCGTCATGGCCCCGCCGGAAGGCGACGCCGGCACCGGCATGATCGCCACCAACTCCGTGCGCGTGCGCACCGGCAACGTGTCCGCCGGCACGTCGATCTTCGCCACCGTCGTGCTCGAAGGCAAGCTCGAACGCCTCCACCCCGAAGTCGACCTCGTCGCCACCCCCGACGGCCATCTCGCCGGCATGAGCCACGCCAACAACTTCACCTCCGACCTCAACGCGTGGGTCGGCCTGTTCGGCCAGTTCGCCGATGCGCTCGGCACGCCCGTCGACGCCGGCACCCTGTACGGCACGCTGTTCCGCCTCGCCATCTCCGAGAGCGCCGACGCCGACTGCGGCGGCCTCATCAACTACCCGTTCCGCTCCGGCGAGTTCCTCGCCGGCCTCGAAGAGGGCCGACCGCTGTTCGTGCGCAACCCCGAGGCGACGATGACCCTCGCCAACTTCATGCGCGCCCAGCTGTTCTCCGCGTTCAGCCCCGTCAAGATCGGCATGGACGTCATGACCAAGGACGAGCACGTGCGCGTCGACTCGCTCGTCGGCCACGGCGGCATCTTCGCCACGCCCAAGGTCGCGCAGAGCATCCTCGCCGCCGCGTTCGACACCCCGATCAAGGTCATGACCACCGCGGCCGAAGGCGGCGCCTGGGGCATGGCCGTGCTCGCCGACTACCTCGACCACGCGAACGCCGACCGCTCCGACCTCGCCGACTGGCTCGACGAGCGCGTGTTCGCGAACGCCCAGTCCGTCACCGAAGAGCCCGACGCGCACGACGTGGCCGGCTTCGAGGCCTTCTTCGCCCGCTTCGCCCAGGGCCTGCCCGTCGAGAAGGCCGCCATCGCCGCGATCCCGCTCGAAGGCTGACACCCACCGGCCGGCCCCGCAATCCGAAATCCAAAACCGCACAACCCCGAAACCGGGGCCGGCCCCACGCAAATTTCACCAACGTCACACCCCAACCGAAAGGAACAATCATGGCAACCCTGGCCGATTACGGTCCCGAAGTGCGCGCCGAAGTCAAGCAGGTGCGCGAGGTCGTCGCCAACCTGCACGACCAGCTCATCAAGTGGAACCTCGTCGTGTGGACCGCGGGCAACGTGTCCCAGCGCCTCAAGACCGCCGACCTGATGGTCATCAAGCCGTCCGGCCTGCGCTACGAGTACCTCACCCCGAGCTCGATGGTCGTGTGCGACCTCGACGGCAACGTCGTCGACGGCTCCGAGGCCCCGTCCTCCGACACTGCGTCGCACTGCTACATCTACCGCAACATGCCGGACGTGTACGGCGTCGTCCACACGCACTCCACGTACGCGACCGCGTGGGCGGCCACCGGCCAGAACATCCCGTGCGGCCTGACCATGATGGGCGACGAGTTCGGCGGCCCGGTGCCGGTCGGCCCGTTCCGCCTCATCGGCTCCGAGGCGATCGGCGAGGGCGTCGTCGAGACGCTGAAGAAGTACCCGAAGTCCCCGGCCGTGCTCATGCAGAACCACGGTCCGTTCACCATCGGCAAGGACGCCGAGGCCGCCGTCAAGGCCGCCGCGATGACCGAGGAGGTCGCCCACACCATGTGGGCCGCCCGCCAGCTCGGCGAGATCATCCCGATCCCGCAGGAGGACATCGACAAGCTCAACGACCGCTACCAGAACGTCTACGGCCAGCACTGACGGGATGGAGCGTCCTCCGCGTTGCGGGAGGCTCGACGTACCGCCGTACGCCTTCGCCTCCCGCGCCTAGAGGCCGCACGCATCCCGCCAGCGCTGCGCACTGAGTTATCGGGCGCGTCTGCGGCGTTGCTCCTCGGTCGACGTACCTCTTCGTACGCCTTCCCTCGGTGCGCCTTGCAGCCACACCCGCTAACTCAGTGCTCCGCACTGACCAGCACTGACAAACCCCGTCACACCACGAAGTAACACACGCAACAAAGGAGTCAACATGGCATTCGCAAACCCGTTCGAGGGCAAGGAGATCTGGTTCGGCGTCGGCTCGCAGGACCTGTACGGCGAGGAGGCGCTGCGCCAGGTGGCCGAGCAGTCCACCGAGATCGTCGACGCGCTCAACGCGACCGGCAAGATCCCGGTCAAGCTCGTCCTCAAGCCGACCCTCAAGTCCTCCGACGGCGTCAAGCAGTTCATGGTCGAGGCGTCCGCCAACCCGAACGTCATCGGCGTGATCGCCTGGTGCCACACCTTCTCCCCGGCCAAGATGTGGATCCGCGGCCTCGAAGTGCTCACCAAGCCGCTGCTGCAGCTCAACACGCAGCACCACTTCGAGATCCCGTGGGAGACCATCGACATGGACTTCATGAACCTGAACCAGGCCGCCCACGGCGACCGCGAGTTCGGCTACATCCTGTCCCGTCTGGGCATCGCCCGCAAGATCGTCGTCGGCCACTACACCGACCCGGAGGTCGCCGAGAAGATCGGCACCTGGGCCCGCGCCTGCGCCGGCTGGGACGCCTCCAATACCATGAAGGTCATGCGCTGGGGCGACAACATGCGCAACGTGGCCGTCACCGAAGGCGACAAGACCGAGGCCGAGCGCGTGTTCGGCGCCTCGATCAACACCTGGGCCGTCAACGAGCTCGTCGCCGCCTACGAGGCCGTCAAGGACGCGCAGGTCAAGGACATCATCGAGGACTACAAGGCCAAGTACGACGTCGACCCGGCCCTGCTGGACGCCAAGTACGACTCCCTGTACATCGCCGCCAAGGAAGAGGCCGCGATGGTCAACATGATGACCGCCAACGGCTGCACCGCCGGCGTCGACAACTTCGAGGACCTGGGCGCCCTCCCGCAGCTGCCGGGCGTCGCCCCGCAGCGCTTCCCCTCCGAGTACGGCTGGGGCTTCTCCGCCGAAGGCGACTGGAAGACCGCCGTGCTGGTGCGCATCGGCGCCGTGATGGGCTGGGGCCTCGACGGCGGCGCCTCCCTGATGGAGGACTACTCCTACAACTTCGCCCCGGGCCATGAGATGATCATGGGCGCCCACATGCTCGAGGTGTCCCCGTCCATCGGCACCATCGCCAAGCCGAAGCTGGAGATCCACCCGCTGGGCATCGGCGGCAAGGCCGACCCGGTGCGTCTGGTGTTCACCGGCGCCCCGAAGAAGGACGTCGTCGTCGTGTCCATGTCCGACGTGCGCGAGCGCTTCCGCCTGCTCATGAACGTCGTCGACGTGGTCGAGCCGGAAGGCTCCCTCAAGGAGCTGCCGTGCGCCCGCGCCCTGTGGATGCCGCGTCCGAGCCTCAAGGCGTCGGCCGAGTGCTGGCTGCGCGCCGGCGGCTCGCACCACACCTGCATGACCACCTCCGTCGGCCGTGAGGCTTGGGAGGACTTCGCCCGCATCGCCGGCGTCGAGCTGGCCACCATCGACGAGAACACCACCCCGGCCGCGTTCGAGCGTGAGCTGGAGCTCTCCGAGATGGTCCACCGTCTGCAGAACAAGCACTGAGCCATCGAACGTCGGATCGCCGGCGGCATGTCCCGTCATCGTGCCGCCGGCGATCCGCAATGATGAGGCCGGCCGTCCCGTAATGGGATGGCCGGCCTCATTGCATGCCTGCGGGTTCGGCGAATCCTTGGCGTCCGATCCCCGCTGCGCCTACTGTTGCGGCGCCTCCTGCGGTGGCTGCGACGCCTCCTGCGCCTGCGCCGACTGCGCCGACTGCTCCTGCTGGCGTTGGAGGTCGCGTACCATGCGTCTGAGCTCGTCCACCTCGCGTTCGAGGCGGACGATCCGTTCCCGGTAGTTGAGCAGCGCTCCCGCGAGCGGATACTGCACGTCCGCGGCTTTCATCAGCGACGTCGGGTGCGTGTGCCCGCCGTTCTGCCCGGCGGTTTCGCGTTCCGCCTCCCTGCGCCATCGGTCCGCGCATCGTTCGATGCGTTTGGCGCCGATGACCTGCGGGTCGAGTCCGAAGGCCCGGAAGATGCTGGTGGGGGAGTGGCCGGCGGCGCTGCGGCGGAGGAATTCGTCTCGGAATTCGCGGGTGTAGTAGATGCGCGTGCGGGTCACGGCCCGTACTGCGGGCAGTCTGCGCAGCAGCTGCATCTGTTCGTCGTCGAATTCACTGGTCATCGGTTCTTCCTTCGTCGCAATGCCCGATCACGTCCGACTGTGGCGTGGCGGCCCTTCCATTCTGCCTCGTTTCGGCTCGTTCGTCGTGTTTTGTCCGGTTTCATGACCCGCGTCGCGTGTCGGATTCTTGCCGTCGCCGTCGCGTGTGGCGTCGCCGTCGCGTGCGGTTCCGTCGTCGTCATCGTCGTCATCGTCGCCGACTGCTCCGACCGCATTGCCGCCGGTTCCGCCGTCTCCGCGCGCCGCGTTCCGCGCGCGTCGCCGGTGGAGTATGGCTGCGGCGATCGCGCCGATGGTGACGGCTGCGGATACGCCGCCCCAGCGCAGCCAGGTGTCCCAGGATCGGGCGGAGATGACGGTGTGGGTGGGGGTCAGGTCGGGGTCGTCGGGATCGTAGTCGGTGCGTTCGCCGGTGACGAGCAGCCGGTGCGTGTTGACCGCGTATGGGGTGCAGGTGACGAGGGTGACGAGGTCGCGGTCCGGGTCGGGGAGGATCTCGTTGATCTTGTCGGGGGTGACCACGTCGATGTCCACGACGCGGTAGGCGAGCGTGTCGCCGAGTACGGTGATGGTGAACAGGTCGCCTGTGTCGAGTTCGTCGAGTCGGGTGAACAGTTCGGCCGAGGGCAGGCCGCGGTGGCCGGTGAGGACGCTGCGGGTGCCGATGCCGCCGATGGGCAGTGCGGTCTGGCTCATGTGGCCGACGCCTTGTTCGAGCGTCTCCTCGTCGATGCCGTGGTAGATCGGCAGGTTGAGTGCGATCTTGGGGATGGTGAGGGTGCCCATGACGCCGTCGCCGGCGAGGTTGAGCACGTCGTTGTAGTTGGTGGGCAGGGCGTAGCCGCTGCCTTCGACGAACGGGTCGTGCAGGGGGTCGCCGGCGAGGTTGTCGTTGTATTCCTGGGCGAGTTGCAGCTGCCGTTGCTTCTCGTCGGGGTCGAGTTCGGAGGTGGCGGTCCCGTAGTTGCGGATGACTTCGGCGTGTTCGCGGTCGGCGAGCATGTTGGCGACGAGCGGGTAGGAGAAGACGCCGATGCCGCCGATGATGAGCAGTACGGCGAGGGCCGTCGCCAGCGCGCTGTGCGCGTCGGCGACGGCCCTGTCGTGGTGGGTCATGCGGGTCACGAACGGCGCTTGCGGGCGACGATCGAGATGCCGGCGGCGACGAGCAGGATGCCGCCGACGGTGAAGACGGTGGTGCCGATGCTGCCGGTGTTGGGCAGGCGGCCCTTGCGGTTGGTGACGGTGCCGTCCCAGTAGCCGCTCGTCTGGTTGACGACCTTGCCGGTGAACTCGCCGCGGTCGCGTTCGGCTTCGATGGTGACGTCGATCGGCGCGCTCAGCTTGTTGTAGTCGGCCGGAGCCTTCTCCTCGACGAGCTGGTACTTGCCCTTGTCGAGGCCGTCGAGGGTGAGCCGGCCCTTGGTGTCCTCGGTCTCGCCGACGACGAGGTTGGTCACGGTGGACTCGGCCTTATCTTCGGCGGTGGCCTTACGGTAGTGGCCGTCCTTGGCGTCACCGACCTTAACGAACGCGATCGGGGCGCTCTTGTCGTTGACGCGCAGCGAGAACTCGGCGCCGGTGAGCGCTCCCTTTTCCACACCGTCAACGACGCCCACCTTGAGCACCTTGATGCCGTACGTGTACACCTTGACCTTGTCCGGGATGGTGGTGTGGGAGTCCTGCTCGTACGGGTTGTTGGTGTACTGGAGCTTGGCGGTGTTGTCGATGGCCGTGTCGACCTTGGCGTTCTCGTTCACCGTGGCCGTGTACTGGACGTGGATGTAGTCCCACTTGCGGATCTTCTCGTAGTCGAAGTTGAGCGTGAAGGTGGCGTCCTTGCCGTCGAGGTCCTTGCCGTTCACGGTCAGCGTGTAGGCGTCGGCCGGGACCGGGGTGTCCTCGTCATGGGCGTTGCCGAACTTGGCACCCTCATAGCCCCACACCTTGATGGAGCCCTCGTTGAGGGTGAGCTCCGTGCCCATCGCATCGGCGATCATGTAGTTCTTCTCGACGGCGTTCGCCGGGAAGACGGGCACATCGGAGCGCAGGTCGAAGGTCACCTCGTCGCCGATCGCGACGGTGTCGGAGCCGGCGTCCTTGGCATCCTCGCCGCTGATGTGGTCCTTGGCGTCCTCGTTGATGGACTTGTCGATGCTCGCATTGCTGCGCTTGGCGGTCGCGGTCGCGTTCTTGACGGTCCAGACCTTGGTCTTCTCATTCCATTCGGGCTGGATGGCCACGCCGATCGGACGGTACACGGTGGTGCCGTTCGTGAGGGAATCCCCCGTGTCGGTGTTCTTGAGGAGCACGAGGTAATCACCCAGCGGCAGGTTCTCGAACGTAAGGGTGTCGCCCGTCGCGGTCTGCTCCGCAGCGTCCGGGGTGGCGGGAGTGTCGCCGTTGGCGATGGCGCTGGTCAGATCGTCGTAGAACGTGGCGAGTTTGGTGGCATTGCCAGTGTTCTGTCCGTCCTCGGTCTTCTCCAGTCCGTCCGTGTCGCTCGGCATCTGCTGGAATACGTCGCTGACCGCATTCGCATCGCTGATGTAGCTGCGATACTTTGCGCGGACCCACGAGGCGACGGATTCGTCCCAGGTGAACTCCGGGTCGAGCGGTGTATTGGTCTTGCCGTCGACGTTGACCTTGGCGATCTTATAGGCGGTCGCATGCACGCCGGCTTCGACGTTGTCGATCGTGATGGTGCCGGTGGCGTCGGGGGTGAGCGGGGTGACGGTCTCCTCGGCCATGGCCGGTGCGGTCACGGCGAGCGAGCCGAGCATCGCGACGGCCGCTGCCGCGGCTATGGCGCGTACTGCCTTGAGGCGGTTGAACATGATTCTTCCTTTTCTTTATATGGACATGGTTAACGGGTTATGGCCGGTATGGCCGGAAATCAGGATCGGGTGCGGCGGCTCCTCCTCTTCGCGTCGATGGCGATCACCCCGGCGCCTGCGGTGATGAGCAGGGTGCCGGCCGCGGCCACGCCGATGAGGCCGGTGGCTCCGGTGTGGGGTACGTCGGAAGGCGTGTAGTTCGCCACGGACCATGCGGGCTTGTCGTCGGTGGCGTCGGTGTCGTCCTTGTCCTTCACGATCTGGAAGGCGGGCGGGTTGCCGCCGTTCTTGCCGCGCACGGCGGTCGGTTCTCCGACCTCGCCGTTCTCGACGACGATCGACCACTGGCCGTCGGGCTTGAGGTAGCCGGCGGGCGCCTTGGTTTCGACGAGCCGGTATTCGCCGTCGGCCAGTCCGGCGAACGTGACGATGCCGTTCTCGTCGCTGGTCTGCGTGCGGTTCTTGTCGAGCGTCCAGCCGTCGGCGAGCTTATCCGGGTCGATGGCGGTGGCGGAGCAGCGGCCGGTGGTGCAGCGGTAGAGCGTGAACTCGGCTCCGGCGAGCGCCTTGCCGTCCGCGTCGGTCTTGGTGAACTTGACGGTGGGGTTCACCGTGTTGTGGTACGTGAGCTTGCCTGCCCCCACCGTGAGGGTCCGGTCGGAGGCGCTGTTGGTGGTGGTCGTGGTGAGGACCTCACCGGTGTCGGCGTTGCTGATGGTGATGTTGGCGGTCAGACCGTGGGTGACGCCCTGCTCGTTCGGATCCTGTGTCTCGCTGACGGCGATGTCGATGCGATACTGCGTATCGTCGTATTTGATGTCGCCGTAGCAGCGTTCGTCCTCCGAGCCGTTGGTCTCGCACGGGTTGACTTCGCTGGCGAGGAAGGAGAACGTGCTGACGTTCGCGTCCTCACCCGTACCACCGTTACGCCATTTCTTGTACATCTCGTTCGAGATGGACAGTACGGACGACACGTTGGTGGGATGGTCCTTGTCCAGCGTGATGGAGCCGAACCCCTCGTTCTGGGCGGCGAGATCCTCGGCCGCCTCGTTGGCGGGGGTGATGGACACCTCGAAGGTGCGGTCGCCGAAGGCCACCTCATTGTTGGAGAGGTCCTTGAGGATCTTCTTGGCGGAGAAGCGCATTGTCACCGGCTCGGCCGGATCGTCCTGCGTACCGCTGTTCAGGTCGAGGCTGTTCTTGTCATGGACGACCATCGTGGTGTTCACATTGTAGTAGTCATTATTCTTCTTCATACGGGAGTTCTGGATGATGTCATTGATGACGCTCTGAGCCTGAGTGAGATTCGTTGTGGCGGCGTTGACACCATCGGCCTTGTAGGTAGCGGTAACCTTGCCACCCGTGAGGAGGTCGGTGGACGCATTGCGCACTTCGTAGTCGGTACCGATCTGCATGGTGAGTGCAATGTTGTTGCCGCCATTGCGAATAAACTGGTCTCCGCCGTTGAAGTTTTTAGCGCTTTTGGTCTGGGTAACTGGTGAGCCGTCCTTAGTGGTCAACGTCATCGCGTTGCCGGAGTTCATGTAGTCGGTGGAACCATCGGACAGAGTCTGCCAGCTCAAAGTGTTGCTGTCCCACTGGTCTGCGGTCGCGATGACGTTGCTGTTGGTAATTGACGCTTCCGCGCCTTCGCCACCGTCGGTCACCGGCGTCGCCGCATTGGCATGGCATTTGACGACCACCGGGGTTTCCTTGGTCTCCTTGTCAATGGAGTAGCCGTCGGGGGCCTTGACCTCCACCACGGTGTACGTCACGCCTTTCTCGGTGGCGGGCAGATCATGCGCGGTGAATTGGCCGTTCTCATTGGTGGTGAGCTTCAAGACCTCTTCGGAGTCCGCGGAATCGACGGTTGCCAGCGTGCCGTTGGCATCGACCTCGGCCGTGTCGCCCTTGCCCTTGACATAACGACCGTCTGCGGTCCTGATCACATACTCGGCACCCTTGAGCGGCTGGCCCGTGGCGTCGGCCTTCTTGGTGAAGGAGAAGTCGGCGAGCGTGACGGTCGAGACCTCCTGTCCGACAGTGCTCAGGAAGTCGACGCCTAGCGCATAGTAATAGCTGAGTGTGACGCAATTGGAGTTATTACCAGCCTTGTGCCTGACGACATGGTCGAACTGGGCGTTCTTGACGATGAGTCCCTCAACGGCCTGCTGGGAGAAGCCGCTGATATCCCAGCCTACTGCGTCCGGGTCGGAAACCGTTGCGCCTTCAGCGGTCGTGAAACTCTGATCCGCGGTTCCTGTGCTGAATTGCATGTCATCGAGCACCTGTTCGGAAGTGATCTGGCTGAGATCGCCGGTATCGGAATTTATCAGTCGGAAGATCTTGGCATTGATATCAATGACTTTGTCCTGTCCGGAGCCATCGCGCACATAGGTCACTTGTGCGTGATGATAGTTCGCCTCCGAAACCTGAATATTCATAGTTTTAGTTTGGGGAAAGTTGTATTCCGTATACATATCTTGGGGGAAGATATGCAACGCGTTCCTTCCCAGATTAAGATCAGGGATTTTTGCTGAAGAGTCCACATCAGGCATGGCAAGTACTTGCAACCCGATGTTCTCGGCGAAGATACGAGACAGGCCGTTCAGGTATTGGATGCCATTGAGTACCTGAACCGGCTTCAGACCACTGCGCTTATAGGCTAAGTTGAGATACCATGTGCCGTCGCCATAGTCACCCTTCATCATCGCAAGCACGTCCTGCGTGCTTTTTGCGGAGAAGTTCTGGCCCTGGAACTCATTCGCTATTTCTTGGGTGACGAGTGTACGCAGGGTCTCATCGGGGAAATACTGCGCCATGTCCTGATCCCAGGTGGCGGGGAGTGTGACGCCCAGGTCGTCGGCGAGCGCCGTGGATGGTGCAGCGAACAGGGAGATGGCCATCATCAGGGCGGTGATCAGTGCGACGAGCCGGTTCGTCCATGAGCGGGCCTTGCCGGTCCGTCGTATGCTGACGCCGTGCCCCCTCCCGCTTCCGGGCGTGATCTGCGGCATGTCTGTTGCCTCTCTTTCCAAGCCGCACAGCCCCGTCCATACGGGCCCTATGCGGTCACTTCAACATACTTACGGTATAGCCTCCGATATCAAAAGTAACGGCGAACCGGCCAACAGGTGAACACCGAACGGGGGTCTGTTGTCAATGGTGTTGACAGTGCTAATCGGCTTGTTCGCAACGATGCGCAGCCGTTTGGAATGGTCCCCTATACGAACACACCCGGCCCTTTGGAATCGCCAATGATCCCCTACACGCCGCGAAACATACCCCCCCTATGTTGTCCATGTAACGACATGCCGGTCGGCAGGCGGACACGCCCATGCGCATCGGCCCGCCGACCAGCATACCGGCATCACGCCGTGCCGCGTGTCGGACCCGGACGACGGGATCCGGACCCGACACCGACCGTCACGGGCGCACGCCCGGCCGGTCGCCCGCCGTCGGCGGATTCACCAGCACGGCGCCCGCGTCACGACGCTCCGCATCACCGCGCAGATCCCAATCCGGGCGGCGCAGCGCATACAGGACCAGCGGCGGCACGCCCAATACCACGACCACCGCGCCCACCAGCAGCGCATAGCCGGCGGCGCCGATCCCCGAGAACCCGGCCGGACGCACGAACGCGAGCACGAACGCGGCGGCGCTCGCCGCGAACCCGACGCCGGCGACCAACGGCAGCATCGGCACCCGGTAGGAGCGCACGACCGCCGGGCGCGTGCGGCGCAGGCGGATCGCCGCGGCGAACATCATCATGTACATGACCAGATACAGTGCGGCGGCCATGTCCACCAGCGTCGCGAACGCCGTATCGCCGTTCGGGACGATCACGAACAGCAGCGCCAGCACCGTCACGATCACGCCCTGCGGGATGAGGATGCCGACCTGCACGCCAGCCTGGTTGCGCCGCTGCATCGCAGGCGGCAGCAATCCGGTGCGCGCCGCCGCCAGCAGGCCGCGCGACGGGCCGGCGATCCACGCGACCACCGACGCGAACGCGCCCACCGCGATCAGCAGCGAGACCGCCGGCGTGCCCCACGGCATCCCCCAACGGGAGAAGAAGCCGTCGAACGCGAGATTGATGCCGTCGATCAGCCCCAGGCGGGCGTGCGGCACGGCGATCGCGATCGCCAGCGTCGGCAGCACCAGCACCAGCAGGATCAGCACCACCGCCATGCCGATCGCACGCGGGAAGTCACGCCCCGGCTCGCGCAGGTCGTTCGCATGCACCGCGTTCACCTCCATGCCCGCGTAGGCGAGCACGTTCGACACGACCAGCACGATCGACGCGACGCCCGTCCACGGCGGCAGCAGCGCCCGCGCGTCGAGCGGCGTGTACGACGGCGCGCCCGACGCCAGCCACACGCCGCCGAACACGATGAGCAGCAGCGCCGGGAACAGCGTGCCGACCAGGCCGCTCACCGACCCGACCCTCGCGAACAGCGTGCCGCCGGCCAATGCGATCAGCGTCGAAATCCAGTAGAGCACGATGATCGTCGCCGCCACATACACGCCGTTGCGGCCCAGCCGGCCGTCGCCCGCCACATAGGCGAGGCTCACCGCGATGAACGACAACTGGATCGGATACCAGACGACGTTCTGGATCCACTGCAGCCAGATCGCGACGAACCCGGCACGGTCGCCGAACGCCTCGCGCACCCACACGTACACGCCGCCCTTCCAGCCGGTCGCCAATTCGGCGGCGACCAATGCGGTCGGGATGAGGAACAGCACGGCGGGGATCAGATACAGCGCCACCGACGCCAGACCGTAGTCGGCCATCGCCGGCAGTGAGCGCAGCGAGGCGACCGCGACGAGCGTGAGCATCGCCAGCTGGCCGGCGGTCATCGTCGCACGGGCGGCGGTCGTCGCGCGGGCGACGGTCGCGGCGTGGGCGGTGGCGCGGCTTGCGGTACGGGATGCGGCGGTCGCGGCGGTCGCGGATGTCGCGGATGTCGCGGCGGTCGCGGATGTCGTGTCGGTCACGGCGTGGCGCATGGACGCCGCGGCGGCATGGTTCGCCATGACCCCGCCGCCGTCCGCGCCGGCCGCACGGGTCATGCGGGTCATATGAGTTGCATTCGTCATACGAGGCAACCTGACCTGCATCAGTGGTGGAATCCGGCCGAACGCGCCTGCGACGGCATCGGGGCCGGCAGCGCGTCGAGGTAGCGCACCGCGTCCTCAAGATCGGCGAGGAAATCGTCGGCCAGGTCACGGCTGAACCCGTTGCGCACGACGATCCGCTGCACGGTCACCGTCGTCAGATCCGCCGGCATCGGATAGGCGGGCACCAGCCAGCCCTTGGCGCGCAGACGCTCCTGCAGGTCGTACAGGTCCCACTTGCGTTCGGGGCGGCCCGACCCGGCCGGACGGTCGGCGAGCATCCACGCGAACACCGGGATGTCCGACCCGTCGTTCCACAGCGTGAAATCGTCCATACGGCCGATCCGCTCCGCCAGATAGACCGCCACGTCATGCGCGGCCTGCTGGACGCGACGGTAGCCGTCGAAGCCGAGCCGCAGGAACATGTAGTACTGGAGCAGCACCTGCGCGCCCGGCCGCGAGAAATTCAGCGCGAACGTCGGCATCTCGCCGCCCAGATAGCTCACCTTGAACACCAGATCCTCCGGCAGGTCGGCGGCGGTGCGCCACACCGCCCAGCCGAGACCCGGGTAGACGAGCCCGTACTTGTGGCCCGACGTGTTGATCGACACGACGCGCTCCACGCGGAAATCCCACTTGAGGTCGGGCTGGATGAACGGCGCGACCATGCCGCCCGACGCCGCGTCCACATGGATCTTCACGTCGAGGCCGGTGCGCTCCTGGATGCGGTCGAGCGCCGCCGCGATGCGCTCCACCGGCTCGTACATGCCCGTGTACGTGACGCCCAGGATCGCGACCACGCCGATCGTGTTCTCATCCACGTAATCCTCGAGACGGTGACCGTCGAGCGTCTTGTGCTCCTCGCTGATCGGCACGAAGCGCGGCTCCACCTCGAAATAGTTGCAGAACTTCTCCCAGCACACCTGCACGGCCGAGCTCATCACCAGATTCGGCCGGTCGGTCGGCTTGCCGGCCGCGCGACGCGCCTGCTGCCAGCGGCGCTTGAGGGCCAGCCCGCCCAGCATCGCCGCCTCCGACGAGCCGATCGTCGACGTGCCGATCGTGCCCTCGGGCGACGGCGCATGCCACAGGTCGGCCAGCATCGTCCAGCAGCGGCGTTCGATCTCGGCCGTGCGCGGGTACTCATCCTTGTCGATCATGTTCTTGTCGGCCGCTTCGAGGTAGAGGCGGTTCGCATGGTCGTCCATCCACGTGCCGACGAACGTGGCGAGGTTGAGACGCGCGTTGCCGTCGAGCATCGCCTCGTCGTGCACGATCTGATAGGCCGTCTCCGGCAGGCTCTCGCCGGACGGCAGCCGGTCGCGGTCGAACGCGGTCGCCACGCCGGGGCGGGCGAACAGCGGGTTCAGCGCGATGCCGTCGAACGGGGCGTCGGGGGAAGGGGAAGCAGGGGTGGAACCGCAGGCGCGGGCGGACGTGTGCCGGTCATCGTCGCAATCGCAGGCGCAATTGCAGCCGCAGTCGCCGGACGTGCCGTCGGCGTTGCAGCCGGCTTCGGCGGCGCGGTCGCAGTCGCATGCGCCGTGCTCGTCGCAGCCGCAACGGCAGCCGCAATGGCAGGTGCCGGCGGTACGGGCGGCATCGGAGGCGCAGCCGTCGCCACAGGTGCCGGTGGTGCAGCAGGTGCAACGGTCGCCGCAGGTGCATCCGGTGCGGCCGCAACGGCACGCGCAGGTGCGGGCGTCGCCGTCGGCGCGTTCGGCGGTGTCGCCGGCGCACCCGCAACGGCAGACATCCTGCGATGCTTCGGACATGGATTCGATGGTCATGATGGTCTCCTTGGAATCTCGATTCGGGTCGCCGCGCGCCGCAGCGCACGGTGATGCCAAGGGAAGGCGTTCCGACGGCGGCCGATGGCCGTCGCGTCGGGACGATGGATGCGGACGCGGCGCAATGACGGCGCCGCGCGGACAGCTTCGCGCATCCGGCCGCAACGGGCCGGGAACGACGGGCGGCGGCCGATCGGCGGAGACGGTGTGAAGCCTGAAAGTATGCCGGTCTCCGTCCGAGCCGCGGCCCGACGACGCCCCAGTAAAGCACCCCCGCCTCGGCGCGGCCGGGCGGGGGAGCGGATGTGACCAATCGCACACCGGACGTGCCCCGTCGCGTGTCCGTAGGCGTCCGTCGGCATCGTCGCCGGACGGAACCGCCCTGCCAACGGGCCGAAATTACGCTGATGGAGAACGAAAAATCGGCGTGTCAGGCGAAAAACCTGCTACACGCCGATGATCATGCGTCCGCGGTCGCACCGCGATGGAGAACCGCGGCGACGCCACGGCGGAGAGGTGCGGCACGACCCGCGGAACGCACGCCGCGACGGCAACGCGGAAACGGGCGCGACGCCGTCGCGGAAGCCAAGCCGCCTAACGGCGGTCGCCGTACACGCGCACCGCGATGTCGTCGGCGAACACGCGGTTCACCGACGGACGCACCACCTTGAGCGACGGCGTCAGGCACCGGTTGTCCTGCGTGAACTGCGTGTCGAGCACCACGAACTTGCGCACCGACTCCGCGCGCGACACCGTCGCGTTCGCACGGTCCACATACGGCTGGATCTCCGCCGCCACGTCCGGCAGCTGCGCCACGTCCGCCAGCGGCATGTCCGCCGCATGGCCGTGCGCCGGCAGCCACGACTCCAGCGCCTCCGGATCGAGCGTCACCAGCGCGCCCACGAACGGCCGGTTGTCGCCCACGACCACCGCATGCTCGACGATCGGGCACTTGACGATCTCCTGCTCCATCGGGATCGGCGACACGTTCTTGCCGCCCGCCGTGATGATGATGTCCTTCTTGCGACCCGTGATCGTGATGCGGCCCTCGTCGTCGATCGACGCCAGATCGCCCGTACGCAGCCAACCGTCCTCGGTGAACGCCTCCGCCGTCTTCTCCGGCAGATTGTGGTAGCCGCGGAACACGTTGTCGCCATGCACCTGCAGCTCGCCGTCGTCCGCGATGCGCACCGAACCGCCCGGCGCCGGCTGGCCCACCGTGCCGATCACGTTGTCCCACACGCGCGTCGCCGCGAACGGGGCCGCGGTCTCCGTCATGCCATAGCCCTGGATCATCGGCAGGCCGATGCCGGAGAAGAAATGCGCCAGATCCGGATCCAACGGCGCACCGCCGCACGCCACATACTTGATGCGCGGGCCGAGCGCGCCACGCACCGTACGGTACACGGCCGCCTCGTAGCTCAGATGCTCCGCCATCTGACGGGCGGTCGGGCGCTCGCCGGCCTGCTCCATGCGGCTCCACGCGCGCGCCGCCTCCGCGGCCTTGAGGAAGACGCGGCCCTTGAAGCCGGCGCCCGCCTTGCGCGACGCCGCGTTGTACACCTTCTCGAACACGCGCGGCACGCCCAGCAGATACGTCGGCTCGAACGAGCGCAGGTCCGGCAGCAGCGACTTCGTGTCCGGCAGATAGCCGCACACGCCGTAGTCGGAGCCGATCGAGCAGTACTGGATGAAGCGGGCGAAGCAGTGGGCGAGCGGCAGGAACAGCAGCAGACGCGGACGGCCCTCGGCGATCATCTCCTTGAGGCACTCCAGACCGCCGCGCGTGATCGACAGGAAGTTGCGGTGCGTCAGCTCGGCGCCCTTCGGCGCGCCCGTCGAACCGGACGTGTACACGATCGTCGCCAGATCGTCGGCCTTCACCGACGCGATGCGCGCGTCCAGCTCCTCGTCGGACACGGTCACGCCGAAGCCCTGCAGCGCGCCCAGCGCGTTGCCGTCGAGCATGAGGATCTGGCGCAGCGACGGGCAATGGTCCTTGACCGAGTCGAGACGGTCGAAGCGCTCGCGGTCGTCGGCGATGGCGAGACGCACCTCGGAGTCGTTGAGGATGCGCTCGGCCTGCGCGGCCGAATCCGTGTCGTAGATCGGCACGTTCACCGCGCCGATCGCGGCGAGCGCGAAGTCGAGCACGCCCCACTCGTAGCGGGTCGCGGAGAACAGCGACACCGCGTCGCCCTTGCGGATGCCGAACGCGATCAGACCCTTGGCGACCTCGCGGGTGAGCTCGTGGAACTCGCCGGTCGTGATGTCGTCCCAACGACCCGGGCCGAGCTTGCGCGCGGCGATGACCGTGTCCTCGCCGGTGCGCGCGATGCGGTCGGTGAGCAGGGAGTACAGCGTCTCGTCGTCGTCGACGACGATCGAGCCGGGGGTGGTGTATTCGGTGAGCATGATGCGGTCCGTTTCTCGGGGGTGGTTCCCGGTGCTGCTGGTTCTATGCGTTCTGCGCTTGTTGCGGGGCGGTCCGGGCTGTCTGGCCCAGCCGGGTTCGGGCTGGGCCGGGCCGGATGGCCAATCTGGACTGGTCGGACTGGACTCGTCCAGCCCGGTTCGGTTTGATCCGATTCGGCTTGACTTCGTCCGGTGATGACGTTTCCCGTCGTTCCGTCAACGAACGTTACGCTCCCGTAGCCGCCGTCGCGTTGTGCGCTTCCACGAATTCACCGGCACCCGTTTGTGTTGCGATACAAACCACGCCGATTCGTCAACAGGCTGTCAACATCTGGTGTCGCGGCGAAATTGACCCTAGCCAAACCGGCGTCGCGTTGTTAGGGTGGAGGCTGATTGCGTCAACCGCCGTCGCCGCGCCCGCCCGTCGTCCGCCTGCCGCCTTGCCGGCTCGCGTCGGCTCGTCCGCGTGCGCGCGCCGACGGCCGAACCGGTGAGGTGTGCATGTTCGACAAGAGGCTGTTCTCGATCGCGCCCGGCGTGGGCCGGCTGGTCGCCGGCAAGATCGCGTGCCTGTGGGCGTCGCTGATCGCGAACATCGTGTTCGTGGCCGGCCTGGTCGCGCTCCTCGGCGACGTGCTCGCCGCACTTGACCCGCACGCCGCGGCCGCGTTCTGCGGCGCGTCCACCGCGACGGCTACCGCCGCATCATCCTGCCCCGACCCGCTTGCCGCACTGCCGGCCGCCATCGGCGACGGCCTGACCCCGGCGCGCATCGGCGTGTACGCGCTCGTGTTCGCCGCCTGCGCCGCCGTGCGCTACGCGGCGGCGCGCATCGGCGCGGGACTGGGCACCGAAGCCGCCGAACGCGTCAAGCTCGCCCTGCGCGACGCGCTCTACGGCAAGATGCTGCGGCTCGGCCCCTCGTACGCGAACCGCGTCAAGACGTCCGACGTGGTCCAGTCCGCCGGCGAAGGCATCGAACAGGTGCAGACGTTCTTCGAACTGTTCCTCCCGCAGCTCGTGTACGCGGTGCTCGCGCCCGTCACCCTGTTCGCCGTCATCGCGCCGCTCGACCTGCCCACCGCGGCTACGCTGCTCGTCTGCGCGCCGCTCATCGTCATCATCGTCGGCCTCGTCGCGATGAGCGCCGCCCGCATGTTCAAACGCTACTGGGGCACCTACACCGACCTGGGCGCCGCGTTCCTCGACGACCTGCAGGGTCTGGAGACGCTCACGATCTTCGACGCCGACGCGCGCGCCGCCCGCCGCATGGACGAGCAGGCCGAACGCTTCCGCATCATGACGATGCGCGTCCTGCAGATCCAGCTGCGCTCCCTGTCTGCGATGGACCTCGTCGCCTACGGCGGCACCGCGGCCGGCATCGGCATGGCCCTGTGGCGCTACTTCGCCGCCGGCGACGCCGTGTCCGGCGGTGCGGGCGCTTCCGGCGCGCCCTCGCTGGCCGCCGTGGTGCTCATCGTGCTGCTGTCCGCCGACTTCTTCATCCCGCTGCGCCAGCTCGGCTCCTACTTCCACGTCGCGATGAACGGCATGACGTCCACCAAGCGCATCTTCGCCCTCCTCGACGCCCCCGAACCCGCGCGCGGCACCGACGACCACACGTTCGCCGCCGCGCCCGCCGTCGCCTTCGACCACGTCACCTACGACTACCGGCGCGCCGGCGATGCCGCCGATGCCGGCGATGCCGCCGGTGCCGATGATGCCGCCGATGCCGTGGATGCCGTCGATTCGTCCGATTCGGCGGGGATGACCGACGCCGGCGCGCCGTCAGTCGCCGGTTCCGCCGACGCCTCCGCGAGCGCCGATTCCGCCGTCGCAGGTGCGTCCGCGGATACGCCCGCAGGCGCGCCCGCCGACGCTGACGCCTCCGCTTCCGCCGCCCGTCCGGCGCTCGCGGACGCGACCTTCACGGCGCGTCCGGGCGAGGTGACCGCGATCGTCGGCGTGTCCGGCTCCGGCAAGTCGACCGCCGCCGCCCTGCTCGCCGGCACGCTCACCGGCTACCGCGGGTCGATCACGCTGCATGACGGGCCGATCACAGCCGGCGCATCCGCCGCCGATGCCGCCGCCGATGTCGTCGCCGGGACTGCGACCACGTCGTCGCTCCCGGCGCTCGCCGTACCGACCGACGCCGATCCGGCCTCCGCCACCTCGGCAACCGCGCACGAACTGCGCGACCTGACCGGCGACGCGCTCGCCCGCACCGTCACGCTCGTCGGCGCGCGCAGCCACCTGTTCGCCGGCACCCTGCGCGACAACCTCATGCTCGCCCTGCCCGATTCGACCGTCACTTCCACCGACGCCGCAGAATCTTCCGCCACCGTCATGTCCGAGGCGGTCTATGCCGGTCACTCGGCCTCCACTGTTGCCGATTCAGTCGCATCCGCCACCGCGTCGGCCGCTGCCTCGGCCACAGCCGCCGACGCGCGCCTGTGGGACGCGCTCGAACGCGCCCGCGTCGCCGACTTCGTGCGCGCCCACCCCGACGGACTCGACCTGCGCATCGACCCCGACGCCGCCAACCTGTCCGGCGGCCAGCGCCAGCGCATCGCCATCGCCCGCGCGCTCCTGCACGACAGCCCCGTCCTCGTGTTCGACGAGGCCACCAGCAGCGTCGACGTCGACAGCGAAACGCGCATCCTCGCCACGATCCGCGACCTCGCCGCCGCCGGCAAGACCGTCGTCATGATCACCCACCGCATGGCCAACGCCGCCGACGCCGACCACGTCGCCGTATTCGCACGCGGCCGCATCGTCGAAACCGGCACCCCCGCCGCGCTCCTCGCCGCCGACGGCACGTACGCGCGCCTCCTGCGCACCCAGCAGGCCATCGAATCCGTCGGCCGCGCAACCCGGCCGCGCATCGACGACCTGCGCGCCGACACGGCCGCCGTGATCGCCGCAATCGCCGACGGAACCGCCACGACCGTCGATGGGACCGCGCCCGCCGGCACATCATCGACCGCAATCATCGGCGACCAACGAACCGCGGCATCCGCGGACGGCAGTGCGTCCGACGATTCCGCGTCGGCGGCCCAGAACGGCTCGGCCGGTTCGGACGAAACCGCGATCGCCGGCCGTGCGGGAACATCCGCCGCGGCAATCAGCGATGGTCGAACCACGGCAAGCAGTGCCGACCACTCCGACGACCACGCAACCGACCGCGGATCGACCCTGCCCGTCATCATGCGACTGCTCGGCGAAGCGCGACCGCTCGCCCACCTCATGACCGCGGCCAGCGTCGCCGGCACCATCGGCCACATCGCCGCCACCATGCTCCCCGCATTCGGCGTGATCGCGCTCCTCGCGCTCGCCGGCCACCCCGTGTGGGGGATGGGCGCCGCGCCCGCCGTCATCGCGATGACCGTGTGCGCGATCCTGCGCGGCGCGCTGCGCTACGTCGAACAGTACCTCAACCACAACGTCGCATTCCGACTGCTCGCACTGTTCCGCTCCAAGGCGTTCGCCGCGCTGCGCCGCCTCGCGCCCGCCCGCCTCACCGGCCACGGCAAGGGCGACCTGATCGCGCTCATCACCACCGACGTGGAACTCCTCGAGATCTTCTTCGCCCACACCATCTCGCCGGTCGCCATCGCGCTCGCCACCAGCATCACGTACGCGGTCCTCCTCGCCACGCTCGACCTGACGCTCGCGCTCGCGCTCATCGCCGCACACCTCGTCATCGGCGTCATCGTGCCGCGGTTCTTCGCGACCAGCGTGCACGGGCTCGGCCCCACGATCCGCCGCCAATCGTCCGCACTCGACGACCGCATGCTCGACGACATGCGCGGCCTGCGCGAGATCATCGGCTTCGGTCGCGGCCGCGAACGCGCCGCCGACATCACCCGACGCACCCGCGACCTGTGGGCCGAACACGCGCGACTCAGCCGCGTCAACGGCGGATTCGCCGGCATCGGCATGGTCCTCGTCATGATCCTCACCATCGGCGCGACGGCGCTCGCCGTATGGCGCGCCGCGCTCGACCCGACCGCCGCCGGCCGGCTCGCCGTCGCCGTCGTCCTGTTCGCCAGCTCGTTCGGCCCGACCCTCGCGCTGAGCGCGCTGCCGTCCAACCTGACGCAGACGTTCGCCGCCGCCCGCCGCCTGTTCGCCCTGATGGACGAGACGCCCGCCGTCACCGAACGCGGCACCGCCACGCCCGACTACGACGGCATGACCCTCGACCATGTCACCTTCCGCTATCCGACGGCGGGGGAGCGCGGGTCGGCTGCGGCGGTCGCTTCGGCTGCGGCGGCTGGGACCGCCGGGACGGGTGGAACCGCTGCGACTGCTGCATGGACCGGGGACGGCCGTATAGGCGACGGCGTCGCATCCGATGATCCCGTCATCGTATCCCCAACCGGCTCCGGCTTCGCCCAGACATCATTCCGGGCCGCCGCCGACACAGGGAACATCGGCGACACGGAGACCTCGGACTCCTGTTCCGGCATCCCGAATCCCATGCCGTCCGACGCCGCCAAGGCCGACGATACCGCGCCGATCCTCGACGATGTCAGCCTCGACATTCCCCGCCACGGCATCCTCGGCGTGCAGGGGCCGTCCGGACGCGGCAAATCCACCACGCTCAAGCTCCTCATGCGCTACTGGGATCCGCAATCCGGCACGGTCAGCCTGTCCGGCACGCCGCTCGGCGACGTGGACGTGCATCACCGCCGGCGCATCCAGACCATGATGAGCCAGGAGACCGCACTCTTCGACGGCACCATCCGCGACAACCTCCTCATCGCCATCCCCGACGACGAGCGGGCCGATGCGGGAGACGCCGCCTCCGAATCCGCCGGTGCCGGCGGCGCCGTTGCGGGCATCAAGTCGGCCGCGGCGCATAGGCGTACGGAGTCCGCAATCGTATCCGATTCCTCCCCAGCCTCCGGTTCGACCGCATCGTCCCTGCAAACTGTGGTGGCCGCACCCGCAGCATCCGCTACGTTTGCCGAATCGTCCGAATCGTCCTCATCGACTGCATCGGCCGTTGCGGGCGCCGCATCGCTCGACGAGCGGCTCCTCGACGCATGCCGCAAGGCGTCCGTCCTCGACCTGATCGAATCCCTCCCCGACGGACTCGACACGCGCGTCGGCGAACTCGGCGACCGCCTCTCCGAAGGCGAGCGCCAGCGCATCGGCCTCGCCCGCATCTTCCTGCGCCGTGCCGACCTCGTCCTCTTCGACGAACCCACCAGCCGCCTCGACGCGCTCAACGAAGCCGTCATCCTCCAATCCATCACGGCGCTCGCCGCGGACGGGACCGCCGTGGTCCTCGTCTCCCACCGCGAATCCGCCATGCGTATCGCCGACCGCATCGTCCGCATGTGATCGGCCCCCATCTGGGCCTATCCGCGTCGTAACCCGTACGGGAATGGGCCGTCTCATACGGATTGCGACGCAAACTGGCGCATCAGCGTCGCAATCCGTAACCGAACGGTCCATCATGTGCAGGTTGCGACGCATCCGGCTCCGTCCGCGTCGCAACCTGTATGGAATCAGACCGTCCCATACGAACGACGACGCAAACAGACGCTCCCGCGTCGCAACTCGTATGGGATCGGGCCACATGGTACGGATTGCGACGCAAGCGGTTCTGCCCGTGTCGCAATCCGTACGGGATGTTCATGTTTCAAACGGGTGATCCAGCGTCGCAAGTCGCATGAGGACAGGCGGAACCTTACGGATTGCGACGCAAACGGGGCTGTCGGCGTCGCAATCGGTACGGGAATGGGTTTTCCCATACGAACGACGACGCAAACGGGCGTCCCCGCGTCGCAACTCGTATGGAACTGAGCCGCATCTTACGGATTGCGACACAGACGGGCGTGTCCGCGTCGCAATCCGTAAGGGAATGCTCCGGATCATACGAAACGACACCCCACGCCGCACCAAGCCCCCACAATCCGTCGGGCGACGTATGCTTCCGTCAGGAAGCACAGAAAGGTTGTAGAGATGGAAACCAGCGATCTGAACGCCCTGGCGGCCGCATCGGTCGTCCCCGGCATCACGCTCAACGACGGCAACACGATCCCCCAGATCGGCCTGGGCGTGCTGCGCATCGAAGACGAGGACGTCCAGCCCGTCATCGAAACGGCGCTCGCCGCCGGATACCGCCACATCGACGGCGCCGCCGGCTACGAGAACGAAGGCGGACTGGGACAGGCGTTCGCCGCGACCGGCTTCAACACCGGCGAAGCGCGCGAAAGCCTGTGGCTGACCACCAAGCTCAAGGACTCCGAACAGGGCTACGATTCCGCCCTGCGCGCGTTCGACCGCCAGCAGAACCTGCTGCAGGTCGACTACGTGGATATGTACATGCTGCACTGGCCCACCCCGTTCAACTGGCGCAGCGGCGAGACGTGGAAGGCGTTCGCGCGTCTGCGCGACGAGGGCCGCGTGCGCACGCTGGGCGTGTGCAACTTCCTGCCCGAGCATCTGGAGCGGCTGCACGAGGAGACCGGCGAATGGCCGGCCGTCAACCAGATCGAGCTGCATCCGACGTGGCAGCAGCGCGACGTGGCCGCGTTCTGCCGCGAGCACGGCATCGCCGTCGAAGCGTACTCGCCGATGGCCCGCGGCGCCGACCTGAACGCCGGCGACGGCACGATCGAGCGCATCGCGGCCGCCCACGGCGTCACGCCCGCGCAGACGATCCTGCGCTGGCATATCGAGAACGGCACGATCATCATCCCCAAGTCGGTGCACGCGGACCGGCAGAAGCAGAACCTCGACGTGTTCGGCTTCGCGCTCACCCTCGACGAGCATGCGGCGATCGACGCGCTCGACGGTCCGACCCGCGCCGGCCACGACCCGCGCACCTTCACCTACGCGTAAGCCGGTCTGCGTAAGTCCGTCGGCGTAATCCGCCCGTCCGCAGATGTCCTCGGATGATTCCGCGGACGGTGGCGGTCGGCGGTCGGCGGTCGGCGATCGGCTACCGACGGACGACCGACGGACGACTGACGGAAACCGACTGACGGCAGTCGGCCGCCGGATGTCGGCCGCAACGGCTGCGATCATCCGCACGGCGGCAACCTTCCGCGTAGCCGGCCGTCAGCCGCAACGAAATCCCGAAACCCGCATCGCGTCAGCATCGCACCAGCATCGAGAAAGGCATCATGTCCCGTTCCCGCCGCCCGTCCTCACGCCGCCGCTCCCGTTCCCGCCGTTCGTCCGGTGCGAACGGGTACGGCGTGTGCTTCGCCCGCCGCTACTACAACACGTCCAGTCCGCTGGAACGTCTGCTGATCCTGATCGTCGCCGCGATCGTGATCGGCGTGGGCGCCGGCGTCGGCCTGCCGAAGGTGAGCGACACGGTCGGCGAGGTGACGGGCGAGTATGCGGCGAGCGGTCCGGCCGCGGACGCGCTCGCGCAGCTGACCGTCGACGACGAGCCCGACAAGTCCGGCTACGACCGCGACCTGTTCGGCTACCGTCAGACCGACGACGACGGCAACGGCTGCGACGTGCGCGACGACGTGCTCGCCCGCGACCTGACCGACGTGACGTACAAGTCCGCCGGATCGTGCGTGGTCCAGTCGGGCACGCTCGACGACCCGTACACGGGCGAGACGATCCACTTCCAGCGCGGCCGCACGACCAGCTCCGCCGTCCAGATCGACCATGTCGTCGCGTTGGAGAACGCGTGGCAGTCGGGCGCGCGCGACTGGGACAGCGCCAAACGCTACCGGTTCGGCAACGACATGGACAATCTGCTCGCGGTGGACGGTCCTGCCAACCAGGGCAAGGGGTCGGCGTCGGCCGCGTATTGGCTGCCCACGAACGCCGACTACCGTTGCGACTACGTGGCGCGCCAGATCAAGATCAAGACCGAGTACGGGCTGACCGTCACGAGTCAGGAGCAGCGTGCGATGAAGGCCGTGCTCTCCGCCTGCCCGGCCCAGCAGCTGCCGTAGCCGGCCCATTCTCATACCGATTGCGACGCTGACGGGCTGATTTGCGTCGCAATCCGTACGGGTTCTTGATTGTTCCTGAATGGAGTACGATGCCGGGGCTCTGGTTTGCGTCGTGACCTGTATGAGTTGGGCGGTCCGCAAACAGGTTGCGACGCTGGGGACTTGGTTTGCGTCGCAACCTGTATGGGAATGGCCGTCCGTTAACCGATTGCGACGCTGCCACGCCGATTTGCGTCGCAATCCGTATGGATTGGGTTGTCCGTAAACGGATTGCGACGCAAAAACCGGACGCCTCAGTGCGCGTGATGGTCGTGGACCGAGTGCATCGCGTGGAACTTGGCGACCGCGCGCTGGGCCACGTCGTGCGACGAGCCGGCGCCGTCGCCCTTGACGCCGACGAGCACGAGCGTCAGCTGGATGAGGACCAGCACCGCGCTGATGCGCAGCGTCCATTCGATGCCGAAGATGTTGGCCGCGACCGCCGTGTCGGCGCCGCCGCCGAGCGCCGCCTGACGCAGGCGGGTGAGCGTCTCCATCGTGATGACGAGCACCGGCGCGCCGATCGCGCCCGCGATCTGCCGCACCGTGTTCGTCACCGCCGACCCGGCGGACACCTCGGACGGTTCCAGGCAGTTGAGCGACCAGGTGGTGATCGGCATGAGCACGAATCCCATGCCCACCTGGCGGATGAACTGGCAGATCGAGATCCACCAGATCCACGTGTCGGGGCCGATCAGGCTCATCATGACCGTGCCGGCCAGCAGCGTCGCCGACCCGACGATCGCGACCGGGCGCGCACCGAACCGGTCGAGCATCTTGCCGCCGCCGAACTGGGAGATGCACTGGCCGAACGCGCCGGGCAGCATGATCAGACCGCTCATCGTCGCCGAATACCCGCGGTCGTCCTGGATGTACAGCGGGATGATGACCATGATCGAACTGAACGCGAAGAAGCTCAGCGCCGCGCACACCGTGCCCACGGTGAAGCTGCGGTTGCGCAGCACGCCCAGATCGAGCAGCGGCGGCTGGAGCGAGCGGCGCTCCTTGAACGCGCGCGCCCCGCGCACCTGCCGCACCACGAACCATGCGATGCCGGCCGCACCCAGCAGCATCGCGCCCCAGACGAGCGGATGCGTCGGCGGATACGATTCGATGTTCGTGAAGCCGAACATCATGCCGCCGAAGCCGACGACCGACAGTCCCACCGAGAAGAAGTCGGCGCGCGCATGCGGATCGTTGACGCCGAAGTTGCGCAATCCGACCGCCGCGAGCACGATCGCGACGACGCCGATGACCGTCAGCGTCAGGAAGATCGACCGCCAGCCGTTCGCATCCGTCTGCCAGCCGCCGATCGTCGGGCCGATCGCCGGGGCGACGCTCATCGCCATGCCGACCGTGCCCATCGCCATGCCGCGGCGCGACAGCGGGTAGATCGAGAACACGGTGATCTGCAGCACCGGCCACATCACGCCTGTACCCACCGCCTCGAGCAGACGGCCGAGCAGCACCAATCCGAACGACGGACCCAGCCAGGCGAACAGGGAGCCGACCGTGAACACCAGCATCGACGAGATCACGATCTGCCGGGTCGAGAACCGGCGCGTCAGGAACGCGGTCAGCGGCACCATCACGCCCATGACCAGCTGGAACACCGACGTCAGCCACTGGCCCGTCGTCACCGACACCCCGAACTCGGCGACGATCGTCGGCAACGCGGCGCTCAGCTGCAATTGCGTGAAATTGCCCACGAACGTGATGAACGTGAGAATGGCGATGGATATGAACGCGGCATGGGTCAGATGCCCGTCGACATAGGCGTCGGCGCTGGTGAGCGTCCGTGTGCGACTCGTAGTGCGGCTCGTGATGCGAGCCGTATCGGGCGTACGCTGCGCGCCGCCCGCCCCCGCGGATGTCATCGGCGTCCTGCCTGCGTCCGGGCGTGAGCTGTTGCGTAGAGGCATGCGTCACTTCTTCCACGAAATAGGATCAAGACAGAGAAACAGACGCGACACAGCGTACAACGACCCCGGAAAAACACGACGCCCGGAAGCCGGACCCGCCGCCGGACAACGGCTGGACTCTGGGCTATAGTTGGAAAGGCGTGCCATGCCCCGGCGGCATGGATGCAGCAGAACGCCCACGCCAGCATGCCTGACGACGTGCATGACGGGCGATACGCACGACGGTGGATCGCACGACGGTCGGCACGAGGACGAGACGAGAGAGAAGGAAGGGTGGACCGGAGGCGCAATGACTGAACCGAATTCGCTTGCCTCACAGCCGACACGGCAACCGGGAAGGGCCGCATCATCGCAGCCCGGCAAGACCGGCAAGACCGCCAAGACCGGCCGGACCCGCAAATCCGGCAAGACCTCCGGCAACGGACGATCGGGCCGCACCACCGGCCTCACCCCGACTCTGCGCCAGATCGACGACATGCGCCAGGCCCAGGCATCCAGGGTCCTCTACTGGCGGTTCTTCGTCAATCTTGCGCTCATGCTCTGCGACATGGCCATGTTCGTCATCGGCATGACCGTCGTCCTCACCCTGCTCGGCGCCACCGGAACGCTCCCCTCCGAACGCTTCTCCGCCGACGTGAACCTCAACGCGTTTACCGTCATCTCCGCCATCGTGTGGGTGCTGTGCCTGCGCGGCGCCGGCCTCTACCACCGCCACGTCATGGGCGACGGCTACGAGGTCAACGCCAAACTCATCGACGGCGCCATCCGCAGCTGGATCTGCCTGTCGGCGCTCGCCTACGTGCTCGACCTGCGGCTGACGCTGGTCGGACTGACGTTGGGCGTCGCCGCGGGCCTGCTCCTTACGATCGCGGAGCGCGTGGTCTCGCGCATGGTCATCACCCGGCATCGCAGCCGCGGCGCCTACTCGTATGCGACGGTCGTGGTCGGCTCGCCGGAGGGCATCGCCAGGACGCTGCGGTTCCTGAGCCGCAAGCAGCAGCTCAACTACCGTCCCGTGGCGGTGTGCCCCATCCGTCTCGACAAGCGCACCGGACTCGTCGTCGCGGACGACGACGCGGACGCGCTGCGCCGCAGCGTCCTCGATCACTGGCCCGAGATGAGCGTCATCCGCTACGGCGACCGCGAACTCGCCGAGACGTTCGTCCGCCGCCAGATCCAGACCGTCATGGTCTCCGACGTCATGACCCGCTTCTCCGACAACTTCAACACGTTCTCGGTGCGCATGGAGACCCTCGGCCTCGAGATCGCGCTCATCGCCTCCGCCGCGGACGCGGCCGGCCACGAGACGCAGGTCCGTTCGCTGCACGGCACCACGATCCTCACGCTGCGCTTGTCGCAGTACGCGCCGACGGTGGCGTTCGCCAAGCGCGTGTTCGACCTGGTCGTCTCGGCGCTGGCGATCGTGTGCTCGCTGATCGTCACGCTGCCGGTCGCGATCGCGATCAAGCTGACCGACGGCGGTCCGGTGTTCTACACGCAGACGCGCATCGGCCGGCGCGGCAGGCCGTTCCAGATGATCAAGTTCCGTTCGATGGTCACGAACGCCGACGAGCTCAAGGCGAAGCTGGCGGCCGAGACGGGTCAAGAGGACCGGTTCATCTTCAAGATGAAGGACGATCCGCGCATCACGAAGGTCGGCAAGTTCATCCGCCGCTTCTCGATCGACGAGCTGCCGCAGTTCCTCAACGTGTTCAAGGGCGACATGTCGGTGGTGGGTCCGCGCCCGCCGCTGCCGGAGGAGTACGCCCGCTACAACCAGGTGTATGCGACCCGCATGCTCGTCAAGCCGGGCATCACCGGCCCGTGGCAGGTGTCGGGCCGTTCCGACCTGTCCGCGGAGGAGAGCGAGCAGCTCGACGTCGCGTATGTGCAGAACTGGTCGATCATCGGCGATGTGATCCTCATGTTCCGTACCGTCGGCGCGGTGCTCGGCCACAAGGGCGCGTACTGACGCTCCGATGACGTGCCGCCGGCGGGTCGAGGGCACGTCGGCGCGCCGCCGGCAGACGGATGGCCTGCCGCCGATCCGATGACGATGCCGGGCGCGTGTCGTTGCGCGACACGCCCGGTTTCCGCTTGATGGGGGCCGTCGTGCGCACCGGTTTCCCGCCGGTGCGCCCCGACGGTCCTTGTACAGGCGACCCCGTATCATGGCGATGGTTAACGTGAATGGACGGCGTCGCCGGCCGCATCCCGCCAACGCCCGCTGGAATCAGGGCTGGCCGGGGATGCCGGGCCGCACTCGGGCCGTCTGCCGGGCGGGCCGCGTCGCCGGAATTCCGCGGAGATTTTAAAGGAGCACCCGTGACAGTAGCCGACATTCTCGAGGCACTGAAGAAGCATCTGATCGTCGAGCTCGTCGTCCTGCTGGCGGCGCTGGCCGGCGGATTCCTCTACGTCAACCAGCAGACCCCCCAGTACACCGCGACCGCGCAGATGTTCGCCAGCTTCAACCGCAATCCGACCGAAGCGGGCACCGAAACCGATCTGGGCACGCCCTCGTACAGCGAGATCCAGTCGCAGAGCAGCTATGTGACGTCGCAGCTGGGCACGCTGCCCACGCTGGCGACCACGCCGGCCGTGCTGCAGCCGGTCATCGACGAGCTGAAGCTCGACACGACCGTGTCGGCGCTGGCCGGGTCGATCGGCATCTCCACGTCGTCCACGTACTTCGTGAACATCACCGCGACCAATACGGACCCGCAGACCGCGGCCGACATCGCGAACGCGGTGGGCCGCAGCCTCAAGGAGCAGCTGTCGTCCGACTCGTACTCGTCGGAGCGCACGTACGTGCTCAGCTACCTCAACCTGTCGGTGATCCGCGAGGCGTCCGTTCCCGGCTCGCCGAGCTCCCCGAACGTGAAGTCGTTCATGTTCAAGATGCTGCTCATCGGCGTCGTGGCGGCCGTGTTCGCCGGTCTGGTCGCCGAGATGCTCGACCAGCGTCTGCGTCAGATGGCCGACCTGCAGCGCATCGCGCAGTCGCCCACGCTGGGCATCATCGGCAAGGACAAGGCGTTCCAGGAGGGCGCCCCGGTGGTCGTGTCCGCGCCGTCGAGCCGCGCCGCCGAAAGCGTGCGCCGACTGGCGCTCAACCTCTCGTTCCTCGCCCCCGACCGCACCGACCGGTCGAACGTGATCGTCATCGCGTCGAGCGGTCCGAGCGAAGGCAAGACCACGATCGCCACGAATCTGGCGGCCGCGATGGCCGAGAACGGCGAGCGCGTGCTGCTGGTCGACACCGATCTGCGCAAGCCGTCCACCGCCAAGACGCTCGACATCGATGGCAAGGTGGGCCTGACCCACCTGCTGGCCGGCAAGGTCACGTTCGCGGACGCGGTGCAGCGGTACTGGAAGGAGAACTTCCACATCCTGCCGGCGGGCGAGCAGACCACGAACCCGAGCATCCTCATCAACTCGCGTGCCATGCAGGAGTTCCTCGAGCACGCGGCCGCGCACTACGACCATGTGATCATCGACACCACGCCGATGCGCGTCGCCAACGACGCCGCCGTGTTCGCCAAGGACGGCGCGCGTCTGCTCCTGGTCGCCAGCCAGGGCGTGACCTTCAAGCGCCAGCTGCGCGACGCCGTGCAGGAGTTCCGCATGATCGGCGTGGAACCGGTGGGCACCGTGTTCAACCAGGAGCAGGCCAAGAAGGCCAAGAACGGCTATTACTACTACTATTACTACGGCGAGGGCAAGCGTCGCCGCAGCGGCCGCGGCTCGCACAGCGGCTCGGCGCGCGCCGCGTCGGCCGTCCGCTCCGGCGAGGACCGCTGATGAAGCGTCGCGTGCTGATGATCCAGGAGGCGATGGGCGGCTGCGGCCGTCACGTCGCCGATCTGATCGCCGGACTCGATCCGGAGCGTTTCGACGTCACGCTCCTGTACGGCGCGACCCGCATGGACGACTACTACCGTGAGACGCTGCCGGCGCTCAGCCGTCGCGCCCGCGTGATCCCGTGCGCCGACCTGCGCCGCGACATCAGCCCGAGGCACGAGCTGCGCGCGCTGCTCCAGACGATGCGACTGATCCGCGAGGTGCGCCCGGACGTGGTGCACTGCCATAGCTCCAAGGCGGGCGCGATCGGACGTCTCGCCGTGGCGTTGTGCGGCCGCCGGTACGGGGTGAAACGGGTGTTCTACACGCCGCACGCCTACTCGTTCCAGGCTCCCGAGTTCTCCGGAAAGAAGCGCCTCGTGTTCACCCTGCTGGAACGCTGGCTGAGCCGGTGCGTCACCGATCTGACGTTCAACGTGTCCGAAGGGGAGCGGCGGGCCGCGCTCGACGCTGGTCTTGACGACCCGTCCAAGTTCGAGGTAATCTACAACGGCATCGCCGACGAGCCGGTCCCGTCGAAGGCCGAGGCGCGCGCGATGCTCGGTCTGGCATTGGCGGGATTGCCCGACGATGCGCCCATCGTGGGCGTCACCGCGCGTCTGGTCGACCAGAAGGATCCAATGACGTCCATCGCGATTGCGGCGCGCGTGATCGAACGACGTCCCGACGTGCACGTCGTGTACGTCGGCGACGGCCCGTACACGTCGCGTATGGAGGCGTACTGCCGTGAGCACGGCGTCGCCGACCGGGTGCACATCCTCGGCTACCGTGCCGACGCGGAGCGCGTCGTGTCCGCGTTCGACGTGTACCTGCTGACGTCCCTGTATGAGGGGATGCCGTATTCGCTGGTCGAGGCGCTGCGCGCCGGCGTGCCGATCGCGGCGACCGATACGACCGGCAACGACGAGGTCGTGGAGCCGGGCCGTAACGGCCTGCTGTTCCCGGTGGGCGACGTGGAGGCGGGCGCCGCGGCCGTGCTGCGGCTGCTGGACGATCCGATGCCGCGCGAGGCGGTCGTCGGCTCGTTCCGTGACCGGTTCACACTCGACCGCATGCTCGAGACCATCAGTGCGCATTACGAGGAGGCGGCCGCATGATCGCGATCAAACTCTGGTACCGGTTCACCGGCCTGCTGCTCAAGGCCGTGTACAAGGTGGTGTACGGCCGCCGCATGCGCTGGGGCAAGGCGTTCCACATGCGCCGCGGCTTCCAGGCGACCTGCGACAACGGCGGGCGCATCGAGATCGGCGACAACGTGTTCTTCAACAACGGCTGCGGCCTGCACGCGCGCCAGCTGATCTCGATTGGCAGCGAGACGATCTTCGGCGAGAACGTGCACGTGTACGACCACAACCACCGTTTCGCCGACCCGACCGTCGCGATCAAGGATCAGGGCTACACCGAGGCGCCGGTGCGTATCGGCCGCCACTGCTGGATCGGCTCCAACGTGACGATCCTCAAAGGCTCGACGATCGGCGACAACACCGTGATCGGCGCCGGCTGCGTCGTGTCCGGCGACATCCCCGCCGATTCGGTGGTGCGGATGGAGTCGTCGCTGCGCGTCGACCCGATCCGCCGCGCCGAGCCGGCCGTCGTAGCCGCCGTCGCATCCGCGCCGACGGTCGCCGCCGATGCGACGGCTGCCGCCGGTCATGATTCGGCCGGGGGAGCGGCGGCGCCGACGACCGCCGGCGCCGGCGACGCCCCGACCCGCGTGCTGGTGCTTGACACGGTGATGGACCGCGGTGGCGCCGAGACGATGATGATGAACTATCTGCGGCATATGGACCGCAGCAAGGTCACCTACGATTTCCTGGTGAACCGCGACTACCGTGCCGCGTACGAGGACGAGATCGAGGCGCTGGGCGGGCGCATCTACCGTATGTGCCCGATGTACCCGCAGTACTTCGGCCGGTACAAGAAGGAGTTCCGCGCGTTCCTCACCGCGCATCCGGAGTACCGGATCATCCACTCGAACCTGGAGGAGCGCAGCTATTTCGGCCTGCGCGAGGCGTCGAAGCTGGGCATTCCGGTGCGCATCGCGCACGCGCACAACCGTCCGGTGGGCTTCGACCTGAAGTCGATCTTCCGCGAATACTTCCGGCTGCGCCTGCCCAAGTACACGACGCACATGTTCGCGTGCGGCGAGGAGGCGGGCGACTGGCTGTTCGGCGAGAAGAACCGCTCGCGCGTGATCCAGCAGCGCAACGCGATCGACACGGGCCTCTACCGGTACGACGAATCCGTGCGCGCCCAGATGCGCGCCGAATTCGGCACGCCGGGGGAGGACACGTTCGTGCTCGGCCATGTGGGCCGCTTCTTCCCGCAGAAGAACCACACGTTCCTCATCGACATCTTCGCCGCGGTGCACCGCGCGCAGCCGAACAGCGAGCTGTGGCTCGTGGGCGGCGGTGAACTGAACGACGAGCTGAAGAACCAGATCCGCGCCAAGGTGCGCGAACTCGGCCTGCAGGATGCAGTCAGGTTCCTCGGCGTGCGCTCCGACGTGAACCGCATCATGCAGGGCATGGACGCGTTCGTGCTGCCGAGCCTGTTCGAGGGCCTGCCGGTGACGATGGTGGAGGCTCAGGCTGCCGGCCTGCCGTGCACCATCTCGGACCGCGTGCCCAGGCAGTGCGACATCACCGGCAACGTGCAGGTGGTCGCCTTGGACGCCGCCCCGGAGGAGTGGGCGCAGCGCATCCTCGATCAGGCCGCGCAGCCCGCGGTCGCGGACCGTGCGCAGGGGCCGGAACTGGTCACCCAGGCCGGCTTCGACATCACTGCGAACGCCGAGTGGCTCCAGCGCTTCTATCTGGACGAACTGGCGAAGGCCGAAGGACGGGATTCCGGCGCCGGTAAGGTGAGCGGCTGATGGTCTCTCTCGATTCGGCATACTCTCGTCCCGGCGGCATGACCCGACGCGAGCGTCGGGAACGCCGCCAGGCGATGGAACTGCGCAATAAGAATGCGCTGCTGGCGTTGATTTTTCCGGTGATGATCGCCGCCAAACTGATGGTTGCGTATATCCTGCCGGATAATTATTTCTACGACAACACTCGCATCCTGAAGATGACGAACTATACGTTGGGATTCACTCTCACTGAAACCACCCAGGAGTGGGAGGGCGACTATCGCACCGCGTCCGATCTGTTTGCGAAGCTCAATTTCGCCAATCTCACGACGATGCTCGACTGGTCCATCTGTCTGGGCATCATCGGCACTGCGCTGGTGCTGTTCATGGTATTGCGGGCGGACGCGCCGGATCTGCTGCAGTCCTTGTTCATTCTGGCTACGGTCGGTCTGCTCAATATCTACATCTTCAACATCGGCAAAGATATCATCCAGTTCGCGTTCTTCTTCGCCGTGTATCTGGTGCTCCTCATCCCGTTGCACAATTCACTGATCAAAGCGCTGGCGAGCGCTGGTATCCTCTACTACGAGAGCACGTTTTTCCGGGAATACTACATCCTCATCGCTGCGCTGATTCTTGCGGTGTATGTGGTGCTGGTGCTGTTCCGTAGACGGCAGCGTCTCGGTTTCGGGTCGATGATCGGCATTCTGGTCATCCTCTATGCGGGCATCTATGCGATGATGCTGATGGCACAGCGCATGATGCCGGATGAATACAACCAGATGATCGGATTGCGTTCTGGTTACAATACTGCTTTCGGTGAGAGTGCCGACTCCGCCACACTGATTCGCAACTGGATTCCCGGCGATGGCCTGCTGGTGTTCATGGCGAATTACGTGTTCAATGCGTTCCGTATGCTGATTCCGTTGGAACTGGCGTTGAAGGGCGCGTATTATCTGCCGTTCTTCGCGTTCCAGTGCATGATCACGTTCTACATGGTGAACCTCATCCGCCAGATCAACAACATCGACGATCCGAACCTGTTCATCGCGCTATGCGTGTATATCGGGTACGCGTTGGCATCCTTCATCTTCGAACCTGATTTCGGTTCGTGGACGAGGCATGAATCAGCCACGTTCCCGGTGCTACTGCTGCTGGTCTGCAACCGCTATCAGAAGATTCCATTGAGTCAGGAGGAGCGTATGCTGCAGGAGGTGCACATCCGATGACCGTTCAGGATCTCATCGCATCGGATTGCCACCGGTATGCCGGTGGCTCGTCCCGCTCCCGGATAGTGAAGCAGCGGTTCGTGCAGCTCGGGTTCCGATATTCGTCGCTGCTGCGCAAGGCTCAGGCCCACCGCAGTGGGCTGCCGTATTACTGGTATCGGTTCCGTCTACTTGGTCTGTCCAAGAAGAGCGGATTCCAGATCGGGTATGGCGCCAGCATCGATGCCGGACTGTTCATCGGCCATCGCGGTACGGTGATCGTGAACGGTGAGGCACGGCTGGGCAGCAACGTGAATCTTAGTCCGGGTGTGCTCATCGGCCAAGAGAACCGCGGCCGTCATGTCGGTGTACCCAAGCTGGGCAATCGGGTGTGGGTCGGCACGAATGCCGTCATCGTCGGCGGTATCCGTGTCGGTAACGACGTGCTGATCTCACCGAATTCGTACGTGAACTTCGATGTGCCCGACCACAGCATCGTCATCGGTAATCCTGCACGCATCATCCATCGTGACAATGCCACGGAAGGATACTGCCATAATCTCGTGCCGAATCTGGTGCCCGACGAGGAATATTCCGTCAAGGAAGGCGGCTCCCGATGACCACCCGTACCCCGCATATTGCGTTCTTCTCCGGTGACGTCACCCGTTCCGGAGGTACTGAAAACGTCTCCATCCTCATTGCTAATGCTTTGGTGCAGCGCCACGAGTATGAGATCTCGTTCGTCAGCCTGTTCGAGGAGGCTTCGGAACCGTTCTTCCGGATCGACGGCGCCATCGCCCGATATACGGTCTATGACAAGCCGACCCATGGCATCCAGCATTACTTCGACACGGTCGGCCGTCTGCGCAAGCTGGTGGAGTCCCGCCATATCGACGTGCTGGTCGACATCGACGGCATCCTCGACATGTATTCGCTGCCGCTCAAGCACAGGACGGGCGTGAAGGTCATCTCCTGGGAGCATTTCAACTACCATCAGAACCCCAGCGTGCCGTACCGCAAGCTCACCCGACGTTGGGCGGCCCACAAGGCGGACGCCATCGTCACGCTCACCGAAGCTGACCGGAAGCTCTACGAGGAGAACGCGCACCCGAAGTGTCCGGTCATCGCTATCCCGAACCCCATGCAGCGGATCACACCGGAATCGGTGTATGACGCGACATCGAAGACCATCATCAGCTCGGGGCGCCTGACCTACCAGAAGGGCTTCGACATGCTGGTGGACGTGGCCGCTCAGGTGCTGCCGCAGCATCCTGATTGGCAGTGGCTCATCCTCGGCGAAGGCGAGGACCGACCCATGCTGGAGGAGAAGATTGCCCGGGCCGGCATCGGCGGCCAGCTCATCCTCAAGGGACGCGTCGATGACATGGATGCGTATTACCGCAGCGCCGCCATGTTCGTCATGACCTCCCGCTTCGAGGGCCTACCCATGGTGTTGTTGGAAGCGAAAGCCTACAAGCTGCCCATCGTGAGTTTTGATTGCGAGACTGGTCCTTCTGAGATTATCCGGGAAAAGATAAATGGCGATCTCATTCCTGAAGGTGACCTTGGAAGCATGGCTGAGTCTATTGGTTCTCTGATTGAGAATACGGATAGACGTAGATCATATTCGGTGATGGCGCGTAAAGATACTGATTATTTCAGTAAGGAAGTGATTGTCGATTTGTGGATTTCTGTTCTTGGGAGTGACGTCTGATTATGTCTCAGAGAATCTCTAATTCAAGATACGATAAGCGTAACTCTAATGTGGAATTGCTGAGAATTTTTGCGATGTTCCTTATCGTACTGAATCATTTCCACTGGTCGGTTGATGCTATTGTTGCAGATAGTGGTGCATTTGAACGTTTTTCTCTGCTGAATACCGTAGGTTTACTATCTAATTTCGGTGGCGTTGGCGATGACCTCTTCTTCATGATTAGCGCCTGGTATATGTGCGGGGAGAGCGTCTCTATAAAGCGAAATCTTCGTCGATCTTGGTTACTGGAACGACAGTTGCTGTTTTACTCCATCGGTCTTTTCTTTGTGGAAACGTTGATGGAACTATGGTGCAATGGCATTTATTCAACAAGAGGCATAGTCAAGAGTGGTATTTTTTCGTTATTCCCATTTCTTTCTGGGCGCTGGTGGTACCCGACAAGCTATATAATTTTCCTGTTTATTCATCCATGGCTCAATGAAGGATTACGGAGCCTGGGAGAGATAAGGCATCGTAATCTCCTTATTATTTCGATTGCACTATGGGGATTTATTCCATATATTCAGTTGAATATGGGATATTCGGTGATGCTGTTTCTGTATTTGTATGTAATAACGGCATATATTCGTTGGTACTTACTTGAATCAATGACCCCGAAAATGGAAAACATCATGTTGTTCTATGGGCTGTTGCTGGGCATTGTAAGTAATTGTATCCTGCAGCTTTTCAAGCCAGATTCCATAGTGCAAGCAGGATGGATGAACAATCCAAGGTGTATCCCTTCTCTTATGGTTGCTTTAGGATTGGTCTTGAAGTGCTGTCGTAAGGAAGTTATGCATTCTCGCGTGATTAATGTTTGCGCTTCCGCAACTCTAGCTGCCTTTTTGCTTATTGGCTTTGGTTCAAATCTGCTAGAAGAATACGTATTCCCCGTTCTTCATGTAGGTGGTTTATCCAGACTTCTCATAGAATTCTGCCTTGCGGTGCTGTTCTTTGTTTTGGCTCTGGCTGTTGATATGGCCAGACAAGCGGTTTTTGCTATTACGATTGACAGAAACAAAGCCAAACTGTTTGATTGTGGCTGGAACTGCAGTATGCGTATCTATCATGTTCTAGCTGATTGGTTTATGAAAAATCGGAATTTATCCGCTATTAGTGAATGAGAGCGATATGAGTGGAAAAGTTGCACTGATTACCTACCACGCCGCACACAACAATGGATCGTTCCTGCAGGCGTTCGCCACGCAGCGTAAGATCCAACAGCTCGGCTACGAATGCGACATCATCGATTTCTCGACACCTCGTCAGCAGTACCTGTACGACGTGTACAAGAAGGTATCCGGGCCGAAGGATATCCTCAAGAACGCCTACGCGCTGCTGCATCACCGTCTGATTCAGCGCCGCCATGACGATTTCACGTCGCTGATCCGCTCGGCGCTGTCACTGACCCCGAAGTTCTACGAAGACCCGTCCGAAATGACCGATCTGGAAAGCCAGTACGACGTGTTCGTCTCCGGCAGCGACCAGATCTGGAACATGGACGCATGGGACTACAGCGACGCGTACTTCCTCTCGTTCGTGCACCACAAGCCCAAGGTGTCGTACGCCTCCAGCATGGGCGGCCACATCCTCGACAAGCAGGGGGACGCGGCGCTCGCGGACCGCTACCGCGCGCTGCTGGCGGACTACTCCGCGATCGCCGTGCGCGAGAAGACCGCGCAGACATATCTCAACGGCATCATCGACAAGCCGGTCACCCAGGTGATCGATCCGACGCTGCTGCTGGAACAGACCGACTACGACGACATCACAGCCCCCCGGCTGGTGAAGGAACCCTACATCTTCTACTATGCGATCGACTCGATCGAACTCAACGACAGCGCGGCCAAGGCCGTGCAGCAGTACTCCGAAGCGGTGGGTCTGCCGGTCTACGTGATGTTCACCGGCAACAAGTCCTACGGGCTGAAGAAGTACGGGTTCCACATGCTGGAGGTGGCCGCCCCGAACCACTACCTGAGCCTCATCAAGCACGCCGACCATGTGCTCACCGCATCGTTCCACGGCACGGCGTTCTCCATCCTGTTCGAGAAGCAGTTCCATGTGGTCCGAGGCAAGCACAACGGCAAGGTCAACATGGACGACCGTATGAGCTCGCTGCTGTCTACCTGCGGTCTGGACGACCAGAACCTCATCGAAGGGGAGCGATGGAGCGACAACATCATCGATTACGAGACGGTGCGTCTGAATCTGGACGTCGAGCGACGGCGTTGCACGGACTACCTGTCCGCGGCTCTGAACGGCTGATCTGGACGGAGTAAGGAGAAGACCATGAAGAACGTGCTGAAGCATCTGATTCCGGAACCGGCGATCGCCGCACTGCGCGGCATGGAAGCCGATCTGAAGCTGCGCCGCGAGACCGTGCACCAGATGAAGCGATTCCGACGCAACTACGCCCGACGCGGCTCCATGCGCCAGGCGCATCTGGAAACCCGTATCATCTTCTTCACGCATCAGATTGAGAAGGGCCTGAGCCACACCGATTTCCGATACGGCTTCGGCAAGGGCGTGCTCGCCCAGCTGTCCCCGCTTCTGGAATCGCTGCGCCGTATCGACACCGATATCGCCCATAATGACGTGTATCAGACGGCGATCTCCTCCCTGCACGAATACCGTGTGCGCCACGAAGCCGAGGACTATGATCTTTCGTATGCGAAGGCCATGTTCTCCGCTCAGGTCTGGGATGAGGCCGCGGCCACACAGGACCGTACCGGCGGTGATCTGGTGATTCGTGCCGCCGACAAGACGGATAATGCGAAGCTGACGTTCTCCGAACTGATGGAAGTCCGCCACTCGGTGCGCGAATTCGCGGATGCCCCCATCAGCGTGGACGAGATCATGCCGGCGGTGCGCACCGCCATGCGCACGCCGTCCGTCTGCAACCGCCAGCCCACGCGAGTCCATATCATCACGAACCCGGACCTCATCCGCAAGGCCATGCCGTTGCAGGGCGGATTCCGCGGCTATCCGCTCCCGCCGGCCCTCCTGCTCATCACCGGCGACAATCAGGCGATGATGAACCAGGACGAGCGCAACGAATGCTATACGGACGGCGGCCTGTTCGGCATGTCGCTGCTGCTGGCTCTGGAGGAACAGGGCATCGCCGCCTGCCCGCTCAACACGATGCTGCCGATGCAGCGTGACGAGGCCACGCGCTCGCTGCTGGGCATCCCCGATGGTGAGTTTCTGGTCATGTACATTGCCGTCGGGCATTTCGCCGAAGAGGTGAAGACCTGCAAGTCGCAGCGCTTCGACGCCGATACGATCGTGACGGTGCACTCATGAGCGGGGAGACACCGACGCAGAACCGGCCGTTGATCAGCGTCATCGTGCCGGTCTATAAGGTCGAACAGTATCTCGACGAGTGCGTGACGAGCATCGTCAACCAGACCTACCGCAACCTCGACATCATCCTCGTCGACGATGGCTCTCCGGACGACTGCCCGGCGATGTGCGACGCATGGGCCAGAAAGGACGCCCGCATCCAAGTGGTGCATAAGGCCAACGGAGGATTGTCCTCCGCGCGCAACGCCGGATTGGACGTGGCCCGAGGCTCGCGCATCGCGTTCGTGGACAGCGACGACTGGGTGGACGACACCATGCTTGCCACCATGAATGCCTGGATGGACGCGAGACCGCACGCGGACGTGGTCATGTGCGGCACGATCAAGCGTTTCGAGGACGGCCGCACTGACCACATCGATGCACAGGTGCCCGAACGGACGTTCACCAGCGATGAGGCATTGCATGATTTCCTATACCATCGCAACCGCATGGCCAGCGCGGTATGGAACAAACTGTTCGACGCAAGACTGTTCGACCAGGAAGGCGGCATCCGCTTCCCCGAAGGGCTGAACAGCGAGGACTACTACCTGCTCGCCCACATATACCGTGTGATGCGAGGACTCTACTTCAACCCGCAAGGGCTCTACCAGTACCGTATCCGCGAAGACTCCATCACCACCGCACGCGTGAACGCCCACAGCCTCGACAAGGCCATCGGCGCTGAGGAATACTGCGACTATCTGGAACGCAACGGGTACGCAGACCGGGAGGCGCTCGCCTACGGGCGGATGCAAGGCTGGTATGATGTGCTATACGACATTCTAGGGAAGGATGCCGATGCTGCGATGATCCGACGGTGCCGTATCTCGTTGTCAAAACACGTGAAACTGGTCTTGGGAGATAGGTCTTTGCCTCTAAGCCGTAAGATTAAAATAATGCTGTTGTCGGTATCTCCGAGGATATATTATTGGATTTCCAAGAGGAATCTGTCTTGACTAGTATGAAGATCATGACGTAAAACCATGAATACCATTCTTAATGGTGATGGGGAGTTGATTATGAGGACCTGCGCATTTATCTTACCTTATTACGGGCGGTTCCCGCAGTATTTTCCGGTGTTTTTACAGTCCTGCGCCGCTAATAAAGAGTTTGACTGGCTTATTTTCACTGATGATCATACTGAATACGAGTATCCATCGAATGTACATGTGCATTATGAAACCTTCGGTGATATGCAGAGAAGAGTTCGTGAGGCATTTGAATTCCATCCGAATCTTCGCACTCCGTACAAATTGTGTGATTTGAAACCGATGTACGGATATCTGTTTGAATCATATCTTCAGGATTATCGTTTTTGGGGACACTGTGATTGTGATGTAATATTTGGTGACCTTTCTCGATTCATTACTGATGAGATGCTGTCTCGTTACGACAAGATATTTCCTTTGGGTCATTTATCCTTGTATCGTAATACAAACGAGAACAATCGTCGCTTCATGTTGCCACTGGACGGTAAGTTGCTTTATCGTCAGGTGTTGGAATCTGAATCTATTTTCACATTCGATGAAAGTTATCTTCCTACTAATGTGAATCGTATCTATCAACAAAACGGATTCCCGATTTACATGACAGATTTGTCAGGGAATGTGAATGTGCGTAGCCTGACTTTTGCGGTGAGTCGATATGATGAAGGTTTAGGGGCGTATCTTACCGAAAAGCCAGTACATGCAGTATATATATGGGATAATGGTAAACTTCTCCGATATTGGCGTAAATTTAAACGTCTTGAAATGAATGAATTAATGTATATGCATTTTCAAAGGCGTAGGATGCGTCTGGAAGAAGGGGTAATCAGATCGAAGCGCTTCAAGATTATGCCTGGATCGTTCGAGGAACTTGAAGTAGATGAGATTACCTCAGAGAATTTTGAATCGATTCGCTGGAAACGTTCTCAAGACCTTCGCTATCATAAGAAGAGTCTATTACGCGGCGACATCAGATTTTGGAAGAAAAAGATTATCGCAAGACTGAGTAGAAAAGGATAGACACAATGCAGGAGAACAATACTCTTCGCAATGGCATTACCGTTGTCACTGCATTCTTCCCTATTGGAAGAACGGATTGGGAGACGTTTACTCGTTCGGATGACACTTATTTCAATTATTTCGAACGATGGGCGCGACTGCATAATGATCTGATTGTTTTTACGATTCCTCAATATGCGGAACGCGTGGAACAAATTCGTCAGAATCTGGGAAGGACTAATACGATAGTTCATGCTGTTGAAGACTATCGAAAGATCGACAAAGAACTGCTTGAACGTATGACTCAAGTTTGTCGAACATACGCACCATTCAGCATGTTCCCGGATAAGCCGGAACCTTCGAAACCATATTATAATTATGTTATTGCTCTGAAATATTGGTGCATGAAGGAAGCTGCGAAGGAAGCATGTACCGATAAACTCGCGTGGATTGATTTTGGATTTGACCATGGTGGCGTAGATTACAAGAATCTAGATGATTATGATTTCGAATGGAACTATCCATTCGAAAAGCCTGTAACTTTCTTCCAAAATCATGAACTCGGTGATGATCCGATTTTCGAAATCGTTCGTCGGACTGATACATATTTTCAGGGGAAATTTATTTGTTACACGAATTTTGCAGAAGAATTCTATCAAGACATTCGGTCACACTACATTAGTCTGATCCGTTGTGGCCTCGTTGATGACGATCAGACTCCGCCTATTATGTGCGTTCGTGAGCGTCCTGATATCTACCATTGTCTTCCGAGTGGTT
Organism: Bifidobacterium samirii; assembly: GCF_003952945.1. Classification (GTDB taxonomy): domain Bacteria; phylum Actinomycetota; class Actinomycetes; order Actinomycetales; family Bifidobacteriaceae; genus Bifidobacterium; species Bifidobacterium samirii. The sequence goes on along the minus strand of NZ_QXGK01000013.1, from coordinate 5,383 downwards.
GGTTTTCCATGCTGTATGACTATTCTGATGTCAAACAGCCTAAGCATACTCCTGAAATGGAACCGGAATTCCTGAAAGTTGGTATTGTTCTCCGTCTAGCTTGGGCAAAACGTTGTCTGAAAACGTTGTGGCGCGAATTTAAATACCAGGTGAAGCGTTATCCTCTGTGATTGAATAAGAAGGCTTTGAAATGTCTACTTCTGCATCCCGTGATATGAGATTCGATTGGCTCCGTGTTGCGGGCATGATGTTGATTATCGCGTGCCATTTCATTTCTAATATTGGCTGGAACCTTGAGTCCACCGATGATCCTTGGATCGGTGGACTCAGTATGGCGGCTGACCAATTACTAGGGCAAGTAGGGTCCTGCTTTTTCTTTCTGATTACAGGATATTTTTTGGTAGCCAAGCAATTCAACGTTCGTCGCATCGTCAACGTGATATTGCAGACGTTCCTGTATTCTCTCTTGTTCCTAGTTTTGCAGTTAGTGCTGCTGTGGGTTCATCCCACCCCAGGCGTGAAAGCCATATTCTCGAGCGAACAACTTCCCATCACTCTTTATAGCGCTTTACTACCGGTGTTCAATGGGGCTTACTGGTTCATCACTGCATATGTGTTGCTTTTATTGGTGTCTCCATATCTGAATCGGATGCTAGCATCAGATGCTGAATCGTTGAGATTTATAGCTTTCTTACTAGGTATCAGTATAATGGGTCTGTTTTCGATGACTCAGTTGTTCTGGAATAACTGGTGTTATGCCATTACCGGATATCTTTTAGGAGGTTGGATTCGCCTTTATGGAAAAGATTCCATCTTCTGCCACAGCCTACGTTGGCCATATGTAGGTGTAGCTACCCTTGCTGCCTATTGTTTATTGGTTGTATTCGATTTCTGTGCGATGAATTTGGGCCTCATAGGCTGGCTGCAATCGGATGCACGATATATTACCGGCATGATTCCCGCACTGTCCATCGGAGTGGCATCTCTGGTGTTTATCTTGGTTACCCGATCTCGAATGGATTTTTTAAATCGTACGAGTTTGAGTAACAGTGGAAAATTGATCAGTTCCACGGTTTTTGGTGTCTATCTTATCCATAATAATCCTTATGTTCGTCCAAATCTGTGGGAAGCTATAACCGAAATGCTTCCGGAACCTAGTTCTTTTGTTTTTGGAATCTGTTTAGGGTTGCTTGTTGTAATCGTACTTTTTGCGATATGTGCTATCTTCGCGTATATATATGATACTTTTTTTGTAGAGCCTCTACAAAATTTTTTGTGGAAAATATTTTAAGGTTTGGAACCTTCTTGTCAAAGGTTCCAAACCTTAAAATTAGTCAAAGATTATATGGAACAATTTGCTGCGAATTTGATCGATTCCGATGCATACGATGCAAATCACTACGCTAATAAGAAGCATTGTAATAATAGGGATTGGAGTGTTATTCATCAGATGCAATGGGAATAATCTTTCCCATAGAATTTTTTGTGCTTCAGGAGTATCTGTAATAAGATATATCGCAAGTGAGGACGCTGCGAATCTATTGATAGGAGGCCAGAAATGTGGTGTTGCTTCTGTTAAGGCTATGACTACAGAAAGTGAAATAATAATAACAGGCAAACTATAATAATCTTGCAAGTGTAACCATAGTCGCTCCAACATCGAATTGAATGGTTGGATATTCGCCATGTTGGCTATATAAGATATCATCAGGAGCAATCCTGATGCGATTGGGAGCAAACTCAGCTTATACATTTTACGGGGGGGGGTAATGATGTCTTTATACCAACGACAATAGCAAGTGGCAACAGTAATGATGACTACGCCCATTACGTTAGAGAAATCCGATAATGCTGAGTCATATATATAAGGGAAAAATTGAATTAATCCAAAAAAACTCAGCAATACAAGCGTTAGTATCCGATGCTCTAATTCATTCAAAGCTTTCAATCCAGTACACAGAAAAGGAAGGAGGAAGATGAGGAGCATATAGGCGCAGACGAACCACCATTCGCCGGTGATTACTGGAAAAAATCGTGTGATGAACATTTTTGGCCAGAATGTGTCAAGAATGAACGAATAGATCAAATAGCATGAAATGCTATAGAATAATACTTCGCGCTCCAACACTTGCATACGATGCAGTGTGCTTTGAATTGTTTGAGATCGATCCGAAAGAAACCAGACGGTAATAATCAGGAATATACATACTGCAATTTTTCCGAAAAGAATGTTTGCGAAATCTAATATGATACGGCTCGAGCCATTAACTGTATCAAGAGAATCAATGTTGTGTGCTACAAAATGATGCATAACTATCGCAAGCATCGAGACAAGCCGTAGCATTTCAATATTGGAGTTGCGCTTTTGAGTCATTTTCTGTATAAAGTAATAATCATGTTTTACGAAAAGGTTGTATTTGTCATTCCCCATAATCGGGCGACAAATACAACCTTCTCAGGCGTGAATCTTGTTAATGCTTAAATCGGAATTGCTCTTGCACTTGCTTTGTAGACATTTTGGCGAGTTTCTGAGCAATGGTACGGCTCTCTAGCTGACGCTTCCGCTGGACGCTCTCCGCATCCTTCTTCCAAGCCATCTTGGCGCTGCCCCGCTCTTTATGTAGAACTTTGTACTCAGGGCAGTACATCTCCCTCATCCCTGTCTTCTGGCAGAGGATGGAGAGACAGTCTTCTTCATAGTACAAGAACGTACCAGGGTAAAAGCCATCGTATTCTTTGAAGAAATTTTCAGTGAACAGGAGCGCTGCTCCATGTAACGTTTCGCTATTGGGATTGAGTATACGCGGGGCGTTATCATGCTGAATCACTGCTTTTTTGACAGTGCTAACAATGGGTTTGCTTGTAATGTACTTATTCTTAAACCCGCCAAGAGTGGTATAAATATCTCGTAAAATAGTGAAACCAGAACGAACAGTTACATTGCGCGGAGTTGAATTTTGGCCTTCATTATTCTCCGTTCGGAATCCAACAATGCCGACATTGTCAGGAACTGTAAGATGCTCGAGTTTCATCGCAAGATTCTCATCCGTCAGCACGATGTCACTATTAAGAACTAAAATTCGATCGATACCTTGACTGCGCAATGCGGAGATTCCGACATTATTACCTTTGGCGAAACCAAGATTCTCGGAATTAGCGATAAACTCAACGTCTGAAAGAGGTCTGCAGAACGTTGCAAGTTCTTTCGATGATTCATTCGTGGAGCCATTGTCCACGACAACGGTCTTTATATCTGCTCCACGCTGCCGCATAACCGATTCCACACACTCGATGGTGCATGAATAGTTAAGATAGTTGAGAACTACGACTCCTAATGTCAACGGTACTCCTTAATCGCATAAATTATACATACTGTTAATTATAATACTAAATTATGAGTGATGGATTGGGAGAAAACGCCCACATATCTCGAGAATTAATTGATCTCGAATAATTAGTAGTGTGCCTCCATAGCCGAGCGAAAAGCCAAGTCCCAAACAAACTATCTGTGGGAGGACCGTTACGTTTGGGACAACGTTAAGCCAAATAAAACCAGCTATGACTAGTCCGATTAGGCTTGCAAAAAGTATCTTAGGGAGATCCAGCATCGCGATGATACTGCGCATCCGTGACCGCAGGAGCCAAGCTCGAATAACGAAGGTTCCAATTTCTGCGCAGATATTTCCTAGAGCTGCGCCGTTGGCTCCGAACACGGGGATCAGAGTAAGGTTGACCGCTAGCGCGATGAATAGCCCCATGAATGTTGCCGCAGACGCTTGTTTTTCTTTACTGTCAGCTACCAGTGTCTGCTGGAGGATAGCATTGACTGCGGCGAAGGGCAGCGCCGTAACCGCAATCGCCAGAGGGACTGCTGAAGCTGTGAACTGAGCGCCGCCGATAATGAGGACAAGTTGTGGAGCACAGATAATGCCTAATAAAGTTGCTGCTGTACTGATAATCAGCGAAAAATGAAGGAATCGTCCAAAGAGACTGTCAGCATTTTTGGCTTTACCATTGGCGTAATAATATGAAAGGCGAGGAAGTAGTACTCCGCCCAAGGAATTAATACAGGTGAGCAGCAGTGTCTTAATCTTGACGGCAAGCTGATAGATGCCTACAATTGCATTGCTGCTCATAAGGCCTAAGATTAACGTGTCAATTTGCAAATATACGCCAGAAGAAATGCTAATGACGATAAATGAGAACATTGGTTTAAAATGACGCCGTATGTTCAGTGAGTCAGTGTTTTTCAATGAAATGAATCGATGAAGACGTATAAAATTCAGAATATTTGAACCATAGCTGGCGATGACCGTAATCAATGCATAGATTCTATAATCTTCGGTATTATGCACGAATATGAGCATAAGTGCAAGACCAAGAAATTTGAAAGCGATGTTCCTTACGGTTATATATCCATATTGTTCTATCGCTTGATAGAACCATTCAACGCCAAAAGAAGACAGTATGATCATGGCACTGCAGATAATCATCAAAGGCTTGTCCTGTGATAAACGAGGTATCGCAAACAAGCAAATGAGAAAGATTCCATACATGATGGAAGATGACGTCATAAGAATGCATAGAAGCTCTTTGACTAGCGTACTGAGTCGTTTCGAATCGTCGCGCACTTTTGCGCATTCTCGGATGCCATATTGAGGTATACCAAGTAATGCAATCGTGGCAAAGTAGCCTCCGATGCTTTGCCCGAATGCTACTGCGCCGGTGCCTGTTGGGGAAAGAACACGTGAGACATAAGGGACAGTAATCAAAGGAAAAATGAATGCGGATGACGTGAGAATCATGTTCATCAGTACATTGAATTTTACCGATCTGATTTTCGGCTTTTGCTCATTTGATTGACTGTTAGCGGGCATCTTATTCCTATAAAACTAATTTTATATACCATATGTCAGCTTCGTTTATACCAGAGATTGGTATATCTATCATGTTGCTGACTGTTTCCTCTGTTATATCCAGAGGCGTATTCAAAAGTGAGATTATACCATAGGGGGTGATAATTTTGGAGGCTTCTGCTGTTTTGTGGTTTAGATAGTCGATTCTGCAGTTAAAAGTCGCGTCCATCATATCTGGGCACGACGAGCAAGTCGGGATGATCGATACGATAGAAACGCTAGACTACATGGGCTGCGCGATGTGTCGACATACGTAGATGCTACTCTATTCTTGGTACTCGATGAAAACGGATTTCCGGACATGTTGTGGCTTAGCCCGAGTGCTCTCAGATTTGAACGTATCGAGGTGCCTCATTTGAAAATGAGCGCGTAATCCGGAGTGGTGCCTCACCTGTGGTGAGCGTGAAATCCTAGTCCGCGTCGGCTTGTGGGGTTTCGTCGTCTTCCGGTTCGACGCCCGCGATCCG
>NZ_QXGK01000012.1 GCF_003952945.1 Bifidobacterium samirii | reverse complement strand
TCGCTGAGGGGACGCGGGCAATGATTTGTGTCGGCTAAGCCGGGGATTCTTCTCGCTGGTGGTTTGTCAGCGAGAGGGTTCACCGGCTCGGTCGGTGGTTCTTCTCGCTGAGTGCTGCTGATCGAGAGAAATTCGCGGTCTCCCCGTCACTTCTTCTCGCTGAGCGGTTGTCAGTGAGCGTGATTCCTGGACAAGCCGGGGTTGTTCTCGTTGAGGGGGTGGTCAGCGATGGTTTTCGTTGGCCTGGCCGGCAATTCTTCTCGCTGAGATGGTGTGAGCGAGGATTTACGCCGGTCTGGCCGGAGGATGTTCTCACTGGCGGTTTCCATATGAGCGCATTTGCCGGGATGGTCGGTGGTTCTTCTCGTTGAGAGCGCGCCAGTGAGGATGATTCCTGGTTAAGCCGGGATTCGTTCTCGCTGAGGGGACGCGGGCAATGATTTGTGTCGGCTAAGCCGGGGATTCTTCTCGCTGGTGGTTTGTCAGCGAGAGGGTTCACCGGCTCGGTCGGTGGTTCTTCTCGCTGAGTGCTGCTGATCGAGAAAAATTCGCGGTCTCCCCGTCGCTTTTTCTCGCTGAGCGGTTGTCAATGAGTATGATTCCCGGTTAAGTTGGGGTTCGTTCTCGCTGAGGAGTTATGAGTGAGGATTTACGCCGGTCTGGCCGGAGGATGTTCTCGCTGGCGAGGTCTATGTGAGTATGTTTGCCGGTTTTGCCGGTGGTTCTTCTCGCTGGGTGATGCTGAGCGAGATGAGTTCGTGGCTTGCCCGGTGTTTCTTCTCACTGAGCGGCCGTCAGCGAGGATGATTCCCGGTTAAGCCGGGATTTGTTCGCGCTGCTGGGCTGTGAGAGATGGGATTCTTCGGTCTGGTTTTGGATTCTTCTCGCTGGGAGAGGGTGAGCGGGGGCTTCGTGTGGTTCAGTCTCGTAGCTGCCGCGCTGAGGAATCGGCAGACGGGGTGTCCGTAAGGATTGTTCTGACGGGTGCCTTGCTGAGGAGGATTGAGTGGGGCTCCGGGATGAATTGTTCTCATGGTCGCCGCGCTGTCCGGAGGTGAGTGGGGTTCTGATAAGGGTTGCTCATACGGTTGCCGCGCTGAGCGGGGTCTTTGTGTGGCTTGGTGTCACGGATGCTGCGCTGCGGGATGGCAGGCGGGGTATTCGTAAGGATTGTTCTGACGGATGCCTCGCTGAGGATGATTCAGTGGGGCTCCGGTGGAATCGGGCCTCGTGGTTGCCGCGCTGGGGCGGATTCAGCGGGGTGTTGGTTTGGTCGGGCCTCGTGGTTGCTGCGCTGAGAATTGACGAACTTTGGTAATCTGTCAGATATTGATCATGGTGGAGATGCCTGGTCCAAGAGTGGCGGTTCAGCGCAGATCCGGCGCAGATTCGGTGTGGATTCGTTGCGGAATCGGTTTGGTGGTGCGCTGGAATAGTGGAGTTCCGCAGCGCTGGTTTGTGTCGGTCTACAAAAATCATCGCCCGGTTTTGTTGAACATATCGCCGGTTTCTGTCAAGAAACGGACTATCTTTTGACATCATGACTCAAAACGTCAAGAAACTGTTGATTGCGAACCGAGGCGAGATCGCCCTGCGCGTGGTGCGCACCGCGCGCGAGATGGGCATCGCCACGGTCGCCGTGTACGCCGAGCAGGACCGCGACGCGCAGTACGTCGCGATGGCCGACGAGGCGTACCTGCTGCCCGGCGACACCTACAAGGACACGTACCTCAACCAGGACCGTCTGCTCGGCCTGCTCGAGCGGTCCGGCGCCGACGCCGTCCACCCCGGCTACGGGTTCCTGTCCGAGAACGCCGACTTCGCCGCCGCCGTCATCGCCCGCGGCGCGACCTGGGTCGGCCCGAGCCCGCGTGCGCTGATGGACCTGGGCGACAAGATCACCGCGCGCCGCGTCGCCGTGCGCGCCAAGGTGCCGCCGGTGCCGGGCCTCAACGAGTCCGCCGGCGACATCCGCGCCCTGTACGACTTCGCGCACACGCACGGCTATCCGATCATGATGAAGCGCACCGACGGCGGCGGCGGACGCGGCATCACCATCGTGCGCGACGACGACGAGCTGCGCGGCTTCTACCTCAACCACGACGCGATGCAGGGCGGCGATCTGGGCGACTACTTCATCGAACGCTTCATCGACAGGGGCCGTCACGTCGAGACCCAGTGCGGCCGCGACGCGCACGGCGATTTCGTCGTGTATTCGACGCGCGACTGCAGCGTGCAGCGGCGCAACCAGAAGCTCATCGAGGAGGCGCCCGCCCCGTTCCTCGCGCCCGAGACGGTCGAGAGGCTCGAACGCTACTCGCGCGCGCTGTTCGAGGCGGTCGACTACGTGGGACTGGGCACCTGCGAGTTCATGGTCACCGCCAACGACAAGGCATACTTCCTGGAGGTCAACCCGCGCCTGCAGGTCGAGCACACCGTCAGCGAGGAGGTGTGCGGCCTCGACCTGGTACGCGAGCAGCTGACGATCGCCGCCGGCGGGCACGTGGGCGAGCCGCCGGCGCCGCGCGGCCACAGCTTCGAGCTGCGCATCACGTGCGAGGATCCGGCGACGAACCTGACGCCCGGCACCGGCACGCTCACCGCGCTGCGATGGCCGTCCGGCCCCGGCATCCGCGTCGATTCCGGCGTGGTCGAGGGCGACGCCGTCTCGCCGAAGTTCGATTCGATGATGGGCAAGCTGGTCGTCACCGCGCAGGACCGTCCGGCCGCGGTCGCCCGTGTGCGCCGCGCGCTCGACGAGCTGCGCGTCGAGGGCGTGCCGACGCCGGCGAGCCTGTTCGCCGCCGTGTTCCGCGACGACGAGTTCACCGCCGAGCACGGCCACGCGTTCGACGTGAGCACGAAGTGGCTGGAGCGCAAGTACCTCAACCGCGAGGCGCTGGCCGCCGCCGCGGGCCAGCCCGCCTCGCTCGCCGCCGCGCAGTCGGCGCAGTCGGCGTCGGCGGCCGGTGCGGCGGGCGCCGATCCGGCGCGTCCGACGCCGACCGAGACGTTCGTCATCGAGATGAACGACCGTCGCGTCAAGCTGACCGTGCCGCTCGACATCGTCGAGAACATCACCGGCGCCGCCCGCTCGCGCGGGTCGAAGCGCCCGACGCAGCCGTTGCGCGGCGGCTCGCTGCACGCCGGCGCCGCGCCGCAGACGGCCGCGTCCGGCCAGACGGGCGTGATCGCCGCGCCGATGCAGGCGGTCGTCACGCGCATCAACGTCGCCGAGGGCCAGCATGTCGCCAAGGGCGACCTGATCGTCGTGCTCGAGTCGATGAAGATGGAGAACTACGTGTACGCGCCCGCCGCCGGCACCGTGACGAAGATCTTCGTCGCTCCGGCCGCCGGCGTCGAGGCGGGCGAGACGCTCGTCACGCTCGACGTGGACGGCGGCGCCGACAAGCCGAAGGGGGAGCGCCGATGAGCGACGACATCCTGACCCGTGCATCCGTCCCCGCTCCGGCAAACGCCCCGGCAAACGCGCCATCCGCCGACCGTCCTGCACCCGCCTCCTCCCGCCAGCCGGTGCGCGCCGCCGTCGCGCGCGCCGCCGAACTGGCGCGCGACGCCGAGGAGCGTGCGCGCAAGCGTCAGCACGTCAAGGGCAAGCGCACCGCGCGCGAGCGCCTCGACCTGCTGCTCGACACCGGCTCGTTCGAGGAGGTGGGCCGGTTCGCCGGCGGCGACATCGCGGCGGGCACGCCGGGTGCGGCGGTGATCACCGGCTTCGGCGAGGTGTGGGGCCGCAAGGTCGCCGTGTACGCGCAGGACTTCTCGGTGCGCGGCGGCACGCTGGGCCGCGCGGAGGGCGAGAAGATCTGCCGGCTCATGGACCGGGCGATCGAACTGAAGGTGCCGATCGTGGCGCTCATCGACTCGGGCGGCGCGCGCATCCAGGAGGGTGTGGCCGCATTGACCGAATACGGGCATATCTTCCGGCGCACGTGCCGGGCGAGCGGCTTCGTGCCGCAGATCTCGCTGATCCTGGGCCCGTGCGCGGGCGGCGCCGTGTACTGTCCGGCGCTGACCGACGTGATCGTGATGACCCGCGAGAACTCGAACATGTTCGTCACCGGCCCGGATGTGGTGAAGGCGGCGACGGGCGAGACGGTCAGTATGGAGGATCTGGGCGGCGGCCGCGTGCACAACGCCGTGTCGGGCGTCGCGCACTATCTGGGCGAGGACGAGGCCGACGCGATCGACTACGCGCGCACGCTGCTCGCCTACCTGCCGTCGAGCGCGGACGAGATGCCGCCGCGCTACGCGTATGCGGCGACGCGCGCCGACCGGGATACGGCGGCCCGTCTCGCGTCCGTCGTGCCCGACAACGACCGTCAGCCGTACGACGTGCTGGAGGTGATTCGCTGCATCGTCGACTACGGCGAGTTCGTGCAGGTGCAGGAGCTGTTCGCCGGGTCCGCGGTGGTCGGTTTCGCCTGCGTGGACGGCCGGCCGATCGGCGTGGTCGCGAACCAGCCGAACGTGAACGCGGGCATCCTCGACGTGGATTCGTCGGAGAAGGTGGCGCGCTTCGTGCGCCTGTGCGACGCGTTCAATCTGCCGGTCGTCACGCTCGTGGACACGCCCGGATACAAGCCGGGCGCCGCGCAGGAGCATGCGGGCATCATCCGCCGCGGCGCGAAGGTGATCTACGCGTACGGCAACGCGCAGGTGCCGCTCGTCACCGTGATCCTGCGCAAGGCGTTCGGCGGCGCGTACATCGTGATGGGCTCGAAGGCGATCGGCGCGGACGTCAACTACGCGTGGCCCACGTCGCAGATCGCCGTCCTGGGCGCGGAGGGCGCGGTCAACATCATCCACCGCAAGGACCTGCAGAAGGCGAGGGAGACCGGTCGCGACGTGGACGCGCTGCGCGCCCGGCTCGTCGCCGACTACCAGGCGAGCACCGTCAACGCGAATCTGTCGCTGGAGACCGGGCAGATCGACGCGATGATCGACCCGGAGCAGACGCGCGGCGCGATCGCCGACGCGCTGCGGCTCCTGGAACGCAAGCGCCGCGTCCGCCACACCACCAAGCACCACGGCAACCAGCCGCTGTGACCCGCCGTCCGTCCGCCGCGCCGCGCACGCCGCGCGCGCCGGACGGCCCGCATCGAACGAACCGTAAGCACCGCAAGCAACGTACACACCGTACGACAACACGGAAGGAACACCATGACCACCACGTTCTTCCTCGACCGGCTGAACCGCGAACCGCACGCGCTCGCCTTCGCCGGCCAGTCCACGCCGTGGACCGCCGCCCTCGCCGACGAGACCGCCGACCCGACCCTCGACGCGACGCTGCGCGCCCACGCGGCCGCCGCCGACGCGCGCCTCGCGCCCGTCGCCGCCGACCTGCTCGCCACGACCGGTCGCACCCTCGACCCGTTCGCCCTCGCCGCGGCCGCCGCCGACGCCGGCGCCGCCACGGCCCGTCTGGGCGAGGCCGCCGACGCCGCCGTCTCCGTGCAGGGCATCGCCCTCGCGCAGCTCGGCGCGCTCTCCGACGCGGCCGCGCTCGGCTACGACGTCGCGTACGCGCAGCCCGTCGCCGTCATCGGCCACTCGCAGGGCATCCTCGCCGTGCACATGGCCGACCAGATCCGCGCGGCCGGATCCATCGACGCCGCCGCCGACATGATCGACGACATCCTCGCCATCGCGCGCCTGATCGGCGTGGCCGGCACCCGCCGCGCACGCGAACTGGCGCTCGCCGGCCGGCTCGTCGGCGCCGGCGTGGACGCGGCCGGCGACACGGTCGACGCGACGCCGATGCTGTCGGTCAAGGACGTCACGCGCGCCCAGACGGACGCGCTGATCGCGCGCGTCGCGAAGGCCGGCACGCGCGGTCCGATCGCCGTGGCGGTCACCAACTCCGCGAACCATCTGGTGCTGTCCGGCTATCCGGAGGACCTGGCCGCGTTCGCGCTCGCCGCCGGCAAGGAGAGCCGCCGTCAGGCGAAGCTGCGTGAGGAGAAGGTGCGCGGCGGTCGCGTGTTCGCGCCGACGCTCGAATACCTCGACGTGACGCTGCCGTTCCACAGCCCGCTGATGGCCGACGCGGTCGAGCTGACCGTGCGCTGGGCGGAGCGCTGCGGCCTCGACGCGGCGCTGGCGCGCACGCTCGCCGCCGAGGTGCTGCTCAACCATGTGGATTGGGCGGGCCGCGTGGCCGACACGCTCGCCGCCGCCGACCCGGCCGGCCTGTGGATCGTGGACTTCGGCCCGGGCGCAACGGTCGGCAAGCTGATCGCCGCCGTGGGCGAGGGCACCGGCGTGGGCGTCGTCGAGGCGTCGACGGCCGCCGACCGCGCCGCGCTGGCGACGATGGACGGCGAGCCGGAGCGCACGCAGGACTGGCGTCGCTTCGCGCCGACCGTGATCGACACGCCCGCGGGCCGCAAGGTGCGCACCCGCTTCTCCGAACTGACCGGCAAGGCGCCGGTGCTGCTGGCCGGCATGACGCCCACGACCGTGGACCCGCAGATCGTGGCGGCCGCGGCGAACGCCGGCTACTGGGCGGAGCTGGCGGGCGGCGGCCAGGTGACCGCCGAGGTGTTCTCCCGCAACGCGGCCGAACTGGAGCGGCTGCTCGACGAGGGCCGCACGGTCGAGTTCAACGCGATGTTCATGGACCGCTACCTGTGGAACCTGCAGTTCGGCACGCAGCGCATCGTGCCGAAGAAGCGCGCGTCGGGCACGCCGATCGACGGCGTGGTCGTCTCCGCGGGCATCCCCGAGCTCGACGAGGCGGTCGCGCTGATCCGCGACCTCAACGCGGACGGCCTGCCGTACGTGTGCTTCAAGCCGGGTACGGTCGACCAGATCCGTCAGGTGGTGCGCATCGCGCAGGCGGTCGCGCCCACGCGCGTCATCATGCAGGTCGAGGGCGGCCAGGCGGGCGGCCACCACAGCTGGGAGTCGCTCGACGACCTGCTGCTCACCACGTACGCGCAGGTGCGCGCGCAGGAGAACCTGGTGCTGGTCGCCGGCGGCGGCATCGGCACGCCGGAGCGCGGCGCCGACTACATCAGCGGCGAATGGTCGCTGCGCTACGGCCGTCCGGCGATGCCGGTGGACGGCGTGCTCGTCGGCACGGCCGCGATGACCGCGAAGGAGGCGCATACGAGCCCGGAGGTCAAGCGTCTGCTGGTCGCCACGCCGGGCATCGGCGACGCGGCCGCGGATGCCGCCGGCGCCGACGGATCCGGTGAGGCGGACCCGTTCGCCGCGCCGGGGGAGCGCTGGGTGCCGTCCGGCAGGGCCGTCGGCGGCGTCACGTCCGGCCTGAGCCACCTGCATGCCGACATCTACGAGCTGGAGAACGCGTCCGCCGCGTGCGGCCGTCTGCTCGTGCGCGTCATGAAGCACCCGGAGGAGCTCGAGTCGCGCCGCGGCGAGATCGTCGAGGCGCTCGACCGCACCGCCAAGCCGTATTTCGGCGACCTGGAGACGATGACGTATCTCGATTGGGCGCGCCGGTTCGCCGACCTCGCGTTCCCGTGGGCCGACCCGACGTACGCGGACCGATTCCTGCACCTGCTGCAGCGCATCGAGGCGCGCGTCAGCGACGTGGACGCCGGCGAGATCGACTCGCTGTTCGCGTCGCGCGTCGATGTGGAGGCCGACCCGGCCGCCGCGATCGCGCGTCTGGCCGCCGCCTACCCGCAGGCCGGCGACATCACCGTCGTGCCGGCCGACGTGGCCTGGTTCCCGGTGCTCGTGCGCGAATACCCCAAGCCGATGCCGTTCGTGCCGGTCATCGACCACGACCTGCTGCGCTGGTGGGGCCAGGACCAGCTGTGGCAGTCGGAGGACCCGCGCTACCCGGCCGACTCGGTGCGCATCATCCCCGGCCCGGTCTCGGTGGCCGGCATCACGACGATGGACGAGCCGATCGCCGACATCCTCGGCCGCTTCGAGACCGCGATGGTCGAGCGCGTCGCCGGCGCCGCCGCGACCGGTGACGCCGCCGCGACCGCCGACGGCGAGGCCGCCGCGTTCGCGCAGCTGGCCGCGGCCGGCGACGTCGAATCGTATGTGCGCGCCTGCCCGAACATCTCGTGGGTCGGCCATCTGACGGCCAACCCGGCGTACGGCACCGCCGTCGGCGACCCGCACTACGAGATCCGCGCGGCCGGCGAGCGCGACGACGCGACGCTCGTCGACCTCGACATCCACCTCGACACCTACTGGGACGGCAATCCGGACGGCGGCCTCGACAAGCACGCGGTGCGCGACATCGTCATCCCGTTCGTCGTCGACGGCTCGACGCCGGCGCTGCTGCCGGTCGTCGACCGCGAGCGCCTGCCCGAGCACGTCTACCGGATGCTCGCCGCGACCGCCGGCATCGGCAACACGGCGGTCACCGGCGACGTGCTGGACGCGATGCCGGCGATCGTGCCGTCGACCGTTTCACGTGAAACGCGTGAAACAGGCGAGACGGCCGCCGCCCGCCCGTTCGGCGAGGCGCACGCGACGTACACGCTGTCCGCGAACCTCGGCTTCGACCACGAGGCCGCGACCGCCGGCGTCATGCCGCAGGGCCTCATCGCCTCGCGCATCGCCCCCGACGCGCTCGTCGGCCCCGCCTGGCCGACCATCTACGCGGCGCTCGGCTCGGTGAGCGTCGACGGGTTCCCGATCATCGAAGGCCTGCTCAACGCGGTCCACCTCGACCATCTCATCGACCTCAAGGTCGACGAGGCGACGCTGCTGACGCACGTCGGCGAACCCGTGTCGCTGACCGGCTGGGCCGACGACTACGCCGAATCCGCATCCGGCCGCGTCGTGACGATCCACGTCGTCCACACCGCCGCCGACGGCACCGTCCTCGCCGACGAGACCGAGCGCTTCGCGATCCGCGGCCGCGCCTACTCCGACGCGCTGCCCGCACCCGCCGCCGACTACGGCGACGATCCGGCGGCCGCCGACGTGCAGCCCACCGCGCGCCGCGTCCTGCGCCGCGTCACGCTGCGCGCCCCGCACGACATGACCGCGTTCGCCCGCACCTCCGGCGACTTCAACCCGATCCACACGTCCGTGCGCGGCGCCCGCATCTCCGGCCTGGCCGCGCCGCTCGTGCACGGCATGTGGCTGTCCGCAGCCGCCCAGCACGTCGCCCAGGCGACCGACCCCAAGGGCGCGCACTACGAGATCGCCGGCTGGACGTACAACATGTACGGCATGGTCCAGCTCGACGACCAGGTCGAGATCACCGTCGAACGCGTCGGCAAGGTCCGCCACGGCGGCATGGCGCTCGAAGTGACCTGCCGCATCGACGGGGCGATCGTCTCGCGCGGCACCGCCGTCACCCGCGCGCCCAAATCCGCCTACGTGTACCCCGGCCAGGGCATCCAGAAGCAGGGCATGACGCTCGACGAGCGCGCCAAGTCCGCCGCCGCACGCGACGTGTGGGAGCGGGCCGACCGGCTCACCCGCGAGCGCCTCGGCTTCTCGATCCTCGCCGTCGTGCGCGACAACCCCAAGGAGCTCACCGCCGACGGCGTCACCTACCGCCACCCGGAGGGCCTGCTCAACCTCACCCAGTTCACGCAGGTGGCGCTCGCGACCGTCGCGTTCGCGCAGACCGCGCGCCTGCGCGAATCCGGCAGCGACGTGTGGCCGGCGTACTTCGCGGGCCATTCGCTCGGCGAATACAACGCGCTCAGCTCGTTCGCCGACGTGATCCCGCTGGAGACGGTGCTCGAGCTCGTGTTCCACCGCGGCTCGACGATGCACCATCTCATCGACCGCGACGCGCAGGGCCGCTCCAACTACCGGATGGGCGCGCTGCGTCCCAACCAGTTCGGCGTGGGCGACGACGGCGTCAAGGCGTACGTCGCGTCCGTGGCCGAGGCGTCGGGCGAGTTCCTCGAGATCGTCAACTACAACCTCGCCGGCCAGCAGTACGCGGTCGCCGGCACGGTCGCCGGACTCAAGGCGCTCCAGGCCGACGCATCCCGCCGCGCCGCCGCGTACGGGGGCAAGCCGCCGTTCATGCTCGTGCCGGGCATCGACGTGCCGTTCCACTCGTCGCTGCTGCGCAAGGGCGTGCCCGAGTTCCGCGACAAGCTCGACGCGCTGCTGCCCGCGCACATCGACTACCGCGGCCGTCTCGTGGGCCGCTACATCCCCAACCTCGTGGCCCGCCCGTTCGAGATGACCCGCGAGTTCGCCGCGTCGATCCTCGACGTGGTGCCCTCCGAACGCATCCGCGAGGCGCTGGAGGATCCGGCCGTGTGGGACGCGTACGCCGCCGACGACCAGAAGCTCGGCCGTCTGCTGCTCACCGAACTGCTCAGCTGGCAGTTCGCGTCCCCGGTGCGCTGGATCGAGACCCAGGCGCTGCTCGTCGGCTCGCCGACCGTCGGCGGCCTCGGCGTCGAGCAGATCGTCGAGGTGGGCCTGGGCAACGCGCCCACGCTCGCCAACCTCGCAAGCCGGACGCTGCGCCTGCCGCAGTACGCGTCGCGCCGGGTGAGCGTGTATAACGTCGGCCGCGACGAGGCCCGCGTCACGATGACCGACACCGATTCGCTCGCCCCCGAGATCGACGACGAGCCGGCCGTCGAGACGGCCCCGGCCGCGTCCGCCGCGCCGGCTGCGGCTCCGGCGGTCGCCGCCGCGCCGACCGCCGCGCCGGAACCGGCAGCCGCGGCCGCTGCGCCCGCCGCCGGCCCCGCCCCGGCGATCGCGTTCCGCGCCTCCGACGCGATCGGCATGCTCCTGGCCTACTCGGCCAAGGTCCGCCCCGACCAGATCGGCTCCACCGACACGACCGACACGCTCACCAACGGCGTCTCGTCGCGCCGCAACCAGCTGCTCATGGACATCAGCTCCGAGCTGGGCGTGGCCAGCGTCGACGGCGCGGCCGACGCGACCATCGACGCGCTCAAGGCGCTCGTCGACAAGGTCGCGCCGAACTACAAGGCGTTCGGCCCGGTCCTGTCCGACATCGTGCGCGACCGCGTGCGCGGCCTCGTCGGCGCCGCCGGCGTCAAGGTCGCCGGCATCGAGAAGCGCGTCGCCGACGTGTGGGGGCTGACCGACGGCTGGCCCAGCGCCGTCGTCGCCACGCTCGTGCTCGACACGCGCGCCGACGCCAGCTCGCGCGGCGGCGACCTCGCCACCCTGCCCGCCGACCCGGCCACGACCGCGGCCGCCGCCGACGCGCTCATCGACGCGGCCGTCCTCAAGACCGCCGCCGACCGCGGCATCACCGTCGCCAAGCCCGCCGCGGGCGGCGCGGCCGGCGGCGCCGTCGTAGACTCGGCCGCGCTCGACGCGTTCGCCGCGCGCGTCACCGGCAAGGACGGCGTCCTCGCCGCCACCGCGCGCTTCGTGCTCGACCGTCTCGGCGTCGCCGCGCCGGCCGTCGAGGCCGACGACGATACGGCCGCCGCGGCCGTCGTCGACGCGGTCACCGCCGAACTCGGCGCCGACTGGCCCACGCAGGTCGAACCGCGCTTCGACGCCGCCAAGGCCATCCTGTTCGACGACCGCTGGGCGTCCGCCCGCGAGGACCTCGCCCGCGCCTACCATGCGGGCGATCCGACGCTGCTCGCCGGCCGGTTCACCGGCCTGGGCGAGGCCGTCGCCGCCGAAGCCCGCTGGTTCGCGTCGCGCGTCGACTCCGCCGCCGACACGGCCGCCGCAGCCGACGCCGCCGCCCTGCGCGCCGCGTTCCTGCGCGTCGCCGACGAGGCGTCGTCGCCGGCCTCCGCCGACGCGGCCGTCTCCCGCTACGCGGGCGACGTGGCCGTCGTCACCGGCGTCGCGCCCAACTCGATCGCCGGCGAGATCGTCGCCGGACTGCTCGCCGGCGGCGCGACCGTCATCGCCACGTCGCACAGCTTCCGCCCGTCCGTCAAGGCGTGGGCGAAGCTCGTCTACCGCGAGTATGCGGCCGGCGACGCGCGCCTGTGGCTCGTGCCCGCCAACCTGTCGAGCTACCGCGACGTCGACGCGCTCGTCGCGTGGATCGGCGGCGAACAGCGCAAGACGAGCGGCGCGACCACCACGATCGTCAAGCCCGCGTACGAGCCGACCCTGTTCTTCCCGTTCGCGGCGCCGCCGGTGCGCGGCACCCTCGCCGACTCGGGCGAACTGTTCGAATCGCAGGCGCGCCTCATGCTATGGGGCGTGGAGCGCGCGATCGCCGGACTCGCGGCGATCGGCGCCGACACGGACGTGCGCCACCGCATGCACGTCGTCCTGCCCGGCTCGCCCAACCGCGGCGTGTTCGGCGGCGACGGCGCGTACGGCGAGGTCAAGTCCGCGTTCGACGCGATCGTGCGCCGCGCCCGCGCCGAACGCGTGTGGTCCGGCCGCGTCACGTTCGCCCACCCGAAGATCGGCTGGGTGCGCGGCACCGGCCTGATGGGCGGCAACGACCCGCTCGTCAAGGTGGTCGAACGCCACGGCATCCGCACGTATTCGACCGCGCAGATCGCCGAACGCCTGCTCGACCTGTGCTCGGCCGCATCGCGCGCCGAGGCCGCCGTCGCGCCGCTCGACGTGGACCTGACCGGCGGACTCGGCGACGCCCCGATCGACATCCGCGCCCTGCGCGCCGAGGCGATGGCCGACGCCGCCGCTGCGGACGCGGCGTCCGACGCCGGCGCGACCGCGGCCGCCGACGCCGTCGCGCCGGCCGCGCGCATCAAGGCGCTGCCGACCCCGACGATCGCCCGTCAGGCGCCCGTCGACCTGGCCGACTGGACCGGCGTGACGGCCCGCCCCGAAGACGAGGTCGTCATCGTGTCCGTCGGCGAACTCGGCCCGTGGGGCTCCGGCCGCACGCGCGCCGAAGCCGAACTCGGCATCCACGCCGACGGCACCGTCGACCTGTCCGCGGGCGCGGTGCTCGAACTCGCGTGGAACATGGGCCTGCTCGCCTGGCAGGACAGCCCCGTCCCCGGCTGGTACGACACGGACGGCACGCTCGTGCCGGAGGAGGACATCCACGACCGCTACCACGACGAGGTCGTGGCCCGCTCCGGCGTGCGCCCGTTCGTCACCGGCATGGGCGACGACTACCGTTCCGGCGACGACGGCCGCCACGGCGACGACGAGGAGGAGGCCGAGGTCTATCTCGACCACGACGTCACGTTCTCCGTGCCCACCGAACGCGCCGCCCGCGAATACGCGGCGATGGACCCCGACCACACGCGCGTCGCCGCCGACCCCGAGTCGGGCGAATGGAACGTGACCCGCACCGCCGGATCGATGATCCGCGTGCCGCGCCGCGCCGCGATGACCCGCACCGTCGGCGGCCAGTTCCCCGACGGCTTCGACCCGGTCCGGTGGGGCATCCCCGCCTCGATGGTCGGCGACGTGGACCGCATCGCCCTGTGGAACATCGTCACCACGGTCGACGCATACCTGTCCGCCGGATTCACGCCCGTCGAGATCCTGCAGGCCGTGCACCCGTCGCAGGTCGCGTCCACGCAGGGCACCGGCTTCGGCGGCATGGCGTCGATGCGCCGCCTCTACCTCGACCGGTTCCTCAACCACGAGATCCCGACCGACATCCTGCAGGAGGCGCTGCCGAACGTCGTCGCCGCGCACGTCATGCAGTCGTACATCGGCGGCTACGGCACCATGATCCAGCCGGTGTCCGCATGCGCGACCGCCGCCGTCTCGCTCGAGGAGGGCTTCGACAAGATCCGCCTCGGCAAGGCCGACTTCGTCGTCACCGGCGCGATCGACGACATCGGCGTCGAATCCGTCATCGGCTTCGGCAACATGAACGCGACCGCGAACTCGGAGGAGATGTACGGCAAGGGCATCGACGCACGGTTCTTCTCGCGCGCCAACGACCGTCGCCGAGGCGGCTTCGTCGAATCGCAGGGCGGCGGCACCGTGCTGCTGACCCGCGGCGACATCGCGCTGCGGCTCGGCCTGCCCGTCGCCGGCGTCGTCGGCTACGTGCGCTCGTTCGCCGACGGCGCGCACACGTCGATCCCCGCGCCCGGCCTCGGCGCGCTGGCCGCCGGCCTCGGCGGACGCGACTCGCGGCTCGTGCGCGACCTGGCGGCGCTCGGCGTCACGCCGGACGACATCGCCGTGGTGTCCAAGCACGACACGTCCACCAACGCGAACGACCCGAACGAGTCGGAGCTGCACAACACGCTCGCGCACGCCATCGGCCGCACCGACGGCAACCCGCTGTACGTGATCTCGCAGAAGACGCTCACCGGCCATGCGAAGGGCGGCGCGTGCGTCTTCCAGATCAACGGCCTGACGCAGCTGTTCCGCTCTGGCGTCGTCCCGGCGAACGCGGCGCTCGACTGCGTCGACCCGAAGCTGGCGCGCGACGACCACATGGTGTGGCTGCGCGAACCGCTGCGCATCGCCGCCGGCCTCGATGCGATGGGCCGCCTCGTGGGTGCGGACTCCGCCCGCCTGCGCCCGGTCAAGGCGGGTCTGGCCACGTCGCTCGGCTTCGGCCACGTCTCCGGATTCGCGGCGATCGTGAACCCGGGCGCGTTCGAGGCGTCGGTCGCGGCCGCCTGCGGCGCCGACGCGCTGGCCGAGTGGCGTACGCGCGCCAACGCCCGACTGGCCGCCGGCCGTCGCCGCCTCGAGAACGGCATGATGGGCCGTGCCGCGCTCTACGAGCCGATTGACAACCGCCGCTTCCGCGAGGACGGCACGCGCCTGTCCGACGGCTCCCGCTACGACGCGCACGAGGTCGAGAAGTCGATGCTCCTCGACCCCGCCGCCCGCCTCGCCCCGTCCGGCTACTTCGAGGCCTGACGGCCGCTCCCGCCGGCCGGGGCCGCACTCCCTGCGGCTCCGGCCGACTAGGGGCCGCACGGGGGCGAACCGGTCTCCCGCGGCTCCGGCCGGCTCCATATCCGACGCCCCCGGCCGGAATCGTGGATTGGTATGCGTCCCGATGAGGCGGGCGCGTGCAAATCCACGATTCGCCGTATTGTTTCGTGGATTGGTATGCGGCGGTTTCGTCCAGCCGCATACGAATCCACGAAACGCCGCGGCTGCGATGCGCATATGACGAAAGGAATGCCGATGATGCTCGGTCTGGGCCACGACGTGGTCGACGTCGCTGCCTTCGCGGCGCAGCTGGGGGAGCCCGGCGGCGGCACGCGCCGACTGTTCTCCCCGCGCGAACTGCGTCAGGCCGCCGTCCGCGCCCAGGCCAAGCATGACGGCGAAGCCGTGCACCTCGCCGCGAAATGGGCCGGCAAGGAAGCCGTCCTCAAAGCCTGGTGCGAGGCGCTCGCCGCAGCATCGCTCCCGTTCCCGTACACGGTCGACGACTTCCCCTGGCCGCAGATTGAGATCCTCGACGACTCCCGCGGCGTCCCCCATGTGGCGCTCGCTCCCGACCCGCAGCGCCGCCTGTCCGATTCGCTCGGCCCGGCCACGGTCTGGCACCTCTCCCTGAGCCACGACGGCCCGATCGCCTCCGCCGTCGCCGTCCTCACCGCCGGCTCCGCGTGACCTCAGTCCGAGGGCCGAGGAAGTTCCGATACTCCGGTCACGGAAGGATCGGCCACGGTCTGAGCAAGACCGCCGTGGGATAGGTGCGCGGCGTGTCGAACCGGTTTTACGTCGAACCGGTTCGACATAATGTTGCCCATACGTCAGGGATTGACGCAGACAGGCAATAGTGCAATGCAGGGACGAAGGAGTTTCCTATGGCAAAGTCCAACGCAACCAAATCCGCCACCAAGTCGGTGCAGTCCGAGACCAAGCCCGCGAAATCCGTGAAGGCCGCCGCCGACGCCAAGGCTGCCGAAGCTGCCGAAGCCGCCGAAGCCGCCGCGAAGGAGGCCGCCCGTCAGGCCGCCGCCGACGCGTTCCGCGACCGCCTCGCCGGCCATGCCGCCGAGCTGGAGGAGCTGTTCATGGGCCTGTACGGCGACCATGCCGCCTACGAGCAGCTGCTCGCCGCGATGGAACAGGCCGCGACCGACCGTCCGGCCGACCTGCAGGCCATCGACAAGGCCCGCGAGCAGGATCCCGACTGGTACAAGCGCGGCGACATGTTCGGCATGACGATGTACACCGACCTGTTCGCCGGCGACCTGAAGAAGCTGGCCGGCAGGATCGACTACCTCAAGGAGCAGAAGCTCACCTACCTGCATCTGATGCCGCTGCTCAAGATGCCGCATCCGAACAACGACGGCGGCTACGCGGTCGAGGACTTCGACGAGGTCGACCCGCTGCTGGGCTCCAACGAGGACCTCGCGAACCTGACGAAGAAGCTGCGCGAGGCGGGCATCAGCCTGTGCCTCGACTTCGTGATGAACCACACCGCGTCGTCGCACCGCTGGGCCAAGGCCGCGCAGGCGGGCGACCCGGAGTATCAGGACTACTACTTCTGCTACGACGACCGCACCATCCCCGACATGTACGACGCGGTCGTCCCGCAGGTGTTCCCGTCGGCCGCCCCCGGCAACTTCACCTGGAACGAGCAGATGGGCAAGTGGGTGATGACCCAGTTCTACCCGTTCCAGTGGGATCTCAACTACCGCAATCCGAAGGTCCTGGTCGCGATGATGTCCAGCGTGATGCATCTGGCGAACCTGGGCGTGGAGGTGTTCCGCCTCGACGCGGTCCCGTACATCTGGAAGGAGCTGGGCACCAACTGCCGCAACCTGCCGACCGTGCATGTGATCGTGCGCATCCTGCGCATCATCCTCGAATGCGTGTGCCCGGGCGTGGTGCTCAAGGGCGAGGTCGTGATGGCCCCGAAGGAGCTCGCCGCCTACTTCGGCACACCGGAGAAGCCGGAGTGCCACATGCTGTACAACGTGTCGGTGATGGTGAACCTGTGGAGCGCGCTGGCCAGCCAGGACACGCGTCTGCTCAAGGCGCAGCTGGACGCGCTCAACGCCCTGCCCGACAACTGCTGGTTCGTCAACTATCTGCGCTGCCACGACGACATCGGCTGGGGGCTGGACGAGGACGTCGAGCGTCGCCTCGGCATCGACCCGCTGGCCCACAAGGAGTTCCTGTACCACTTCTACGAGGGCGCGGTGCCGGGCAGCTGGTCGATGGGCGAGCTGTACAACTACGACGAGCCGTCGCGCGACGCGCGCAGCTGCGGCACCACGGCGAGCCTGTGCGGCGTCGAGAAGGCGATCATCACGCACGACCGTCCGGCGTTCGACCGCGCGATCGAGCGCGACCTGCTCATGCACCGTGCGATGGCGTTCCTGCGCGGCTTCCCGATGCTCAACTGCGGCGACGAGATCGGCCAGCTCAACGGCTGGGAGTACAAGGAGGATCCGGACCGCATCGAGGACAGCCGCAACCTGCACCGCAGCCCGTTCGACTGGGACAAGGCGGCGCTGCGCACCGAGGAGGGCACGCTGCAGCAGCGTCTGTGGGACGGCATGGCCGACCTGCGCGCGATGCGCGACGACCCGTGCTTCGGTCCCGACGCGTGGGTGACCACGTGGGACAGCGGCGATGACGGCATTCTCGCCGTGGTCCGCCAGTGCGACGGCGAGACGCTGGTCGGCCTGTTCAACTTCGCGACGACGCCGCGTCACGCCCATCTCAACGCCTCGCAGTATGTGATGGATGCGCTCGACGCCGACCTCGCCCCGTACGAGGCGCGCATCATCCGTCGCTGACGATCGTCGCCGACGTCAGGTCGGCGATGGGGAGGGGCCCCGATTCCGGACCGCACCGCGATCCGGACATGCAAAGGGGGCGGTTGGAAGACCTGGATCTTCCAACCGCCCCCTTATTCATGCGTTCATGCGCTCATGCGCTCATGATGATGAGACGGAGCCGTTGCAGGCCGGCGTCGCACCGGCCCGCAACGCATGTCACTTCTTGCGCTTGACCGTCAGGATGGCGGTCGCAGCGGCGACGAGCAGGGCCGCGACGACGGCCACCGACAGGACGGCGGCGCCGGTCGAGGAGATCGGCGTCTTCTTGTCGGACTGCGGCTTGGTGCCGGTGGTGCCGGGCTTGGCGTCGCCGGGCTTGGTCGAGGTTCCGTCGCCGGAGCCGGAGTCACCGGAGCCGGAGTCGGCCTTCGTCACCGTGACCGTGGCGGCGGCGGTGAACCCGCCGACCTTGCCGGCCACGGTGAACGTGCCGGCCGTCGCGATCCACGACTCGTCGTACTCGGTCCACGTCACCGGCTCGGCGGTCACGTCGCCGTTCGACCAGGTGACCGACAAGGTCGCCGGCAGGGTCGGCTTCTTGCCGACCGTCGTGGAGACGTTGACGGCGCCGCCGTTCTCGACGCTGACCTGCGTGGCCGGGTTGACGTGCACGCTGACGGTCACGTCGAGGCCGGCGGCGGTGCCGTGCACGGTGAAGTCGCCGCCGTCACGGTTCTTGTAGCCGTCGAACGCGTCCCAGGTCACGGCTTCGGCGGTGGTGTCGCCGCCGTCGCTCCACGTCACGGTCGCGGTCTTCGGCAGCGTGGGCGCGGTGCCGGATTCCACGGTGATCGTGCTGCTGTCCGGGTCGATCGCGGCCGCGGTCGCCGTGGCCGGGTTGACGTGCACGTTGACGCTCACGGTGCCGTCCCAGCCGGCGATCGTGCCGGTGACGGTGAAGTCGCCGCCCTCGCGCTTGGTGTAGCCGTCGAACTCGGCCCAGGTCACGGCCACGTCGGACGTGTCGCCGTTGGACCAGTGCGCGGTCACGGTGGCGGGCAGCGTCGGCTTGGTGCCGGCGTCGGTGGTGACGGTGCCGGTCGGCGCGTCGACGCCGGTGATGGTCGCCGGGACGACGGTCACGCGGATCGTCACGTCAAGGCCGGCGGCCTTGCCGGTGATCGTCACCGGGGTGTCGCCCGCGGTGTCGAACGCGGACTTGTCGGGCATGTCCCAGGCGATCGTCTCGCCGGTGACGTCGCCGTTGCTCCAGGTGACGTCGACGGATGCCGGCAGCGTCGGCACGGTCTTCTGCGGCGTGCGCACGTCGGGCAGCGCGGCGGCCGATTCGGCCGTGGCCGCGTTGACGGTGACGGTGAACGGGATGTTCTGCTCCCAGCCGTCGATGCGGCCGTTCGCCGTCACCTGATGCTCGTCGCGCGGATGGTTCCAGCCGTCGGGCAGGGTGAGCGCGATGGTGCGCTGCTCCTGCGCGCCGTCGTTCCAGACGACGGTCACGTCGCCGTTGACGGCCGGCGCGGCGCCGTCCTTCGCGGTGTCGATGGCGGGCACGGAGGCGGCCGGCGTGACCGCGGTGATCGTGCGCGCCGCGACCGTGACGGTGACCGTCACGTCGAAGGACGCGCCGTCCACGCCGACCGTGCCGGTCGCTTCGAACGAGCCGGCGGCCGCGTACTGGGCGGGCTTGATCTCATTCCACTGGACCGCAGCGGTCGCGCTGGTGCCGTCCGAGTAGGCGACGGTGGCGACGACCTTGCTCAGGTCGGGCGCATGCGTGGCGATCGTGGAGACGGATGCCGGCGACACGGTGGCTCCGGTTGCGATCGGCGCGCCCACGGTGACCTTCACGCTCGCCTCGGCGGTGCGGCCGTCCACGCTGACCGTGCCGGTCGCGTCGAACGACGCGCCCTTCGTCGCGTACGCGGTCTTGTCGATCGCGTTCCATGCGACGGCGACGTCGGTCGTGGTGTCGCCGTTCGACCAGGTGACGGTCGCGGTCTTGGGCAGCCGGTCGGTCGGGTCGACGCCGGCCGGGGTGGTGAGTTCGGCCGGGTCCACGGTGACGTCCGCGATCGTCGCCGGCGTGACGGTGACGGTGAGCGTGACGGTCACGACGGACTGGTCGTCGACGGCGGCCGTGACGGCCGCGTCGGACTGGCCTACGACGCCGGTGAGCGTGAACGAGCCGCCCTCACGGTTCTTCCACGTATCGGGGACGGCCTCCCACACGACGGGCACCTGTTCGGTCTTGCCGTTGCTGAGTTCGGCCTTGACGGTCTTCGGCAGCAGGCCGGTCGGATCGGTGCCGGACTGCACGCTGATCGGGTCGGGATCGTACGCCTTGGTGATGCTCGCCTCGGCGACGGCGACCTTCCACGTCACCTTCAGGCCCGCGGCCTTGCCGGTGAACGTGTAGGTCTCGGCCTTGTCGAACGTGGCGTCGTTCGGGTCGGCGCCGGCGTCCCAGACGATCGGTTCGTCGGTGGCGTCGCCGTTCGACCAGGTGACCTTGGCCGTGGCCGGGATCGTCGGCGCGGCGCCGCCCTTGATGATGGTGGCCGCGGCCGGCTGCGCCACGGACTTGGCGGTGGCCTTGGTGACGGTCACGTGCGTGGTGACGGTGTGGTTCTTGCCGTTCACGGTGACGGTGCCGGTGACGTCGTATGCGCCGCCGTCCCTGTTCTTGTAGGAGTCGTCGGATTGCCATGCGACCGTTTCGTCGGTGGTGTCGCCGTTCGACCAGGTGGCCTTCGCGGTCGTGTCGAGCTTCGGCGCGGTGCCGGATGCGGTCGTGACCTTCGTGTTGGCGACGGTTACGCCGGTCACGGTCGCGGCGCGCACGTGCAGCGTCAGGTCGGTGCCGTCCAGGTAGCCGTCGACGTCGCCGTGGACATGCGCGTCGTGTTCGGCGCGGTTCTGGTTCCAGTCGTCCGGAATCTCTTCCCAGGCGACGTCCACGGTGCCGGTCGTTCCGTCGTCATACGTGACGGTGACCGTCTTCGGCAGCTTGTCGGTCGGCTTCGTCGTGGACGAATCGACCGTGACCGTCGCCGGCTTGGTCACCGACGCGATGGTCTTGACCTTGGCGATATAGCTCTGGAAGTCGGCGAGATAGTCGGCGGCATCATATTCATAGCCGGACGACGCCATGCCTTGCATGCCGCCGTACACCTGCGACACGGTCATGCCGTTGGGATAATCTCTCCAGATGCCGCCGCTTTGCCATCGAGCATGCTTGGCGATGGCCAGACCGGTGGTGCTGAACGGGTGGACCTTGACGCTGGTTTCATTGGCGAAGCAGATCTTGTTGGTCAGCGTTCGATAATGGCCGATCTGCTGTGACGAGCCACACTCCAGAGGATGGTCATCGTAGTTTGCGATTTCGGCATACCAGCTTTTTGCCGCTGTTGATTGGCCGTCAGAAGTCCATGGATTGTAAGAGGAGTTGGCGTGAAGATTTTCGAGTGCGAAATTCCACTGTTGTCCGTTATTTGACGCATGGCCGAACTGATGGGACGAGTAGTTGACGTTCGACTGCGATGCGGCCATCATCTTATCCGTGACTTTGAGCGGGGTAAGTCCGTCTCCGTTGTCATCACAGGCTCGTGCCGGATTGTCCGCCGCAAGATCCGTCCTGCACGGCTCGTTCGTCAACGACGAACGGAACTCGTTGATGGCGATGATCTGCTGGATCGACACTTCCATGTTCGCCAAAGCGGTCGCATCATCGGCGGCGCCGATATTGGTGTCGTCTTTGAAGTGAGCGGTGAGCAGCAGTTCCGCCGCTTCCTTGGCGGTCTGCCGTTCAGCGGAATCCGAAGCGTGCTCGGACTTCCAGACGAAGTAGCCGTAGGACGATTTCTTCTCGGTGTCGGACAGCGTCGACCAGCCGGTCGCCGCCTCCGCAGGGAGGGCGCAGAACAGCATGGCGATACCGGCGATCGCCGCGATGCCTCCCCATATCCGGTGTGTGGTTGCTCTCATAGGTACCCCTTCGAGAAACGCGGTCAGCAGCGGATCCGTCACTGGCCGCGAGGTTGCGTTACGTGTCCCACGATAGTTACCGGGGTCGGCAATTGCGGCGTGTTTCCCGGGTGCCGGAAGGGGGCGGAGACCCGGATCGGGGGAGGGCTGAGGGTACGCTGGTGAGCCGCTGCCATGATTCCGGCGTCGCATCGTCGCGGCGAACGGGACGCGCAGCCGGCCATGTCGGGGAACGGTCCCCGATGGGGCCGGACGTAATCGGACAATCGTAAGGATATTCAATGGTGACTCATCCTCATCACCCTCGTGGCATCATGCGCCGTGCGGTGACGGTCGTGGCGGCGCTCGCCATGGGCGCCTCGTTCGCCGCGCCCGCCATGGCGCTTGACGACGCCGGCATCCAGCCCGGCGAAGCCGTTCCCGCCACGGGCCAGTACAAGATCTACCCCGGAGTGCAGCACATCGATTACGGCGACGGCGCCGTCATCGTGGGGGATGCCGCGACCACGGTGGTCGAACCGGACGTGGATGCCGACACCCGGGCCCGTCTCACGGAGGTCCTGGACGTGAAGGGCGTCGCGGCCCAGGAGTCCGCCGCGGTGCCCGACGGCGCGAACGGATTGAACGTGCTGGTCGGCATCAACGGCTCCGGCGGCGTGGTCGACGCATACGCCAAGGCGCTCGTCGCAAGCGGCGAACTGGACATCGACGCCGACACGTTCGAGAAGACCGACTCGTACGTGCTGTCGGTCCTGCCGGGAACGCAGGGCCGGGCGGACACGGTCATGGTGCTCGGGCGCGACACCGACGCCGCGTTCTACGGCCTGACCACGCTGTACCAGATCGTCCAGCAGGTCTCCGGCAACAAGCTGACCGCCCTGACCGTGGCCGATTGGGCCGACGTCAAGTCGCGCGGCTTCATCGAAGGCTACTACGGCAGCCCGTGGAGCACGCAGGACCGCGTGAACCTGATGACGTGGGGCGGCTACTACAAGATGAACACCTACGTGTACGCCCCGAAGGACGACCCGCTGCACCGCAACGACTGGCGCACCTCCTACACGCAGGAGCAGATCGACGACGAGATCAGGCCGCAGGCCGAGGCCGGCAACCGCTCCAAGGTGCGCTTCGTCTACGCGATCGCCCCGTTCCACGACGCCGACGCGGCCCGCGGCAAGCAGTTCCGCTTCGACACCGAGGAGCACTATCAGGAGGACCTGCAGGTGCTCAAGGGCCGCTACCAGCAGGTCATCGACGCCGGCGTGCGCCAGATCGCGCTGCTGGCCGACGACTCCACCGACTGGGGCCGGGTGTACGGCAACGAGCAGACCTACGTGCGTCTGACGCAGGACCTCACCGACTGGCTGCATGAGCTCCAGCAGGAGAGGAACGAGGACGGCACCACCACGTACGAGGGCCTCAAGGACACGCTGCTCTACTGCCCGGCGCTCTACAGCTACACCGGCGGCGGCGAGTCCTGGTACGACAAGTTCCCCGCCAACGTGCAGATCGTGATGACCGGCCGCCGCACCTTCGGCTCCGCGACCCCCGAGTTCGCCAAGGAGTTCAAGGAGAACACCGGCCGCGCCCCCTTCATGTGGGTGAACTGGCCGTGCTCCGACATGAACCGCAACACCTCCTACCAGTATCTGGTCATGGGCGGGCAGAACAACTTCCTCAAGCCCGGCGCCGCATCCGGCGCCTTCGACGGCATCATGCTCAACCCGATGCAGCAGTCGGAGCCGAGCAAGGTCGGCATCTTCCTCGCCGCCGACTACAGCTGGAAGCTGTGGCAGACCGAGGACGAGGGCCGGCAGGCGTGGGAGGACTCGTTCAGCTACGTCGAACACAACTCGCCGGTCTCGACCCCCGGCTCCCGCGCGCTGCGCGACCTGTCGATGAACATGCGCATCCTCAACGACGGCGGCATCGACGGCCGTCACGATGACGCGGACTACGATGCGGCCAACAAGTGGTGGATCAACCAGGAGTCCATCGACTACACCGGCCGTGACGACGTCAGGGAGGCGCTGGGCGCGCTCAAGACCAAGCTCGACGCCGGCACCGCGACGGTCGCCGACCTGTCCTCGGCCAAGCGCATCTACTCCCGGCTCGCCGCCGCCGCGAAGACCTATCGCGCCGACCACGGGGACCAGAACCTGTTCGACCAGGTCGAGCCGTGGATCGGCTTCTGGGACGACATCACCGAAGCGGCGCTCGACTACATCGCCTCGATCCGGGCGTCGCTGACCGGAGACGAGACCGCCGCGCAGGAGGCTGCGACCAAGGGCCAGGAGGCGCTGACCCGATCCGACACCCACACCATCGCCGACTACTACCAGAAGAACAAGCCGGCCCAGGGCGGCCTGGTGGTCGTGCGCCCGACCGTGCTGTCGCTCAAGTCGTACGCGACCACGCTGTTGCAGCACGACACCCCCGCGCCCGCCCCGAGCGAGGCGACGCTGACCACGTCCGACGTGCACGCCGCCTACTGGAACGCGCACGTCGACCCGAAGGCCGTGACCGACGGCGACGACACGACGTTCTTCTGGATGCAGTCCGACTCCGGCGACTGCGTCGACGCCGGCGCGACCGTGACCGTCACGTACGCCGCGCCGTTCCGCTCCGATACGATCCGCTTCGTGCAGGCGGCCCCGAATCTGGACGCCATCGTCAACGGCACGGTCGAATACCAGACCGCCGACGGCAGCTGGGTGAAGGCCGGCGACATCGATGCGGACACGACGACCGAGGACGTTCCCGGACTGACCGGCAACGACCGTGCGGTGATCGCCACGTTCACGCTGCCGTCCGCGGTGACGGTCAAGGCCGTGCGCGTCACCAACACGACGAAGACCAACAAGTGGTGGAAGCTCTACGACCTGTCCGCGGTCGAAAGCGCCACGCCCGGCCCGGTCGACAAGACCGAGCTGAACAAGGCCATCGCCGACGCCGAAGCTATCGACGTGTCCGGCTGGACCGACGACACCAAGGCCGTCCTCGACGCCGCGCTGGCGACCGCACGCGACTACGCCAAGGACGACTCCATCGTCACCGATGCGCAGATCGACGCCGCCGTTGCCGCATTGCAGGCCGCGATGAACGGCACCGCGCGCTACACCGGCATGACGCTGGAGCAGCTCGAAGCCGACCGCATCGCCAACGGCGACGGCACCTACACGGCGACCAGCTACGCGGCCTACGACGCCGCCTACCAGCGGTTCGCCGTGGCGCTGGAGTATTATGCCGGCGACCTGACCGAGCAGGAGGGCGCCGATCTGGCGGCCGCCTACGAGGCTGCGAAGGCCGCGCTGCAGAAGACGGACAACAGCACCCCGGACCAGCCCGTTCAGCTCGACAAGACCGAGCTGAATGAGGCCATCAAGCGCGCCGAGGAGAAGGATCTGGACCTGTACACCGACGAGTCGGCGGCCAAGGTCGAGGAAACCCTCGCCGAGGCCAGGAAGCTGGCCGCGGACGACGCCCAGACGACGCAGGAGGAGATCGACCGGGCTGCGACGGCCCTGAACGCGGCGATCGACGCGCTGACCGAGAAGCCGGGCAACCCCGATACGCCGGACCAGCCGGACCAGCCGGACACCCCGGACCAGCCGGGCGATCCCGATACGCCGGGTACGCCGGGTACGTCGGACAAGCCCGGCACGTCCGACGGTAAGCCCGGTAAGCCCGGCAAGCCCGGCACGTCCGACACCGGCGGCAAGCTCTCCGCCACCGGTTCGTCCGTGATGCCGATCGCGGCCGTCGCCGCGATGCTGGCGCTCGCCGCCGGCGCGGCGCTGGCGATGCGTCGCCGCGCATGACGGGCGGTGTCGGGGCGTCGGCGTGATGCCGGCGCCCCGACACCCGAATCCTCCTTCATCATGCGCACGGCGAGACACGTGCCGCGGTCTTCCTTGACACGCCTGATGCGCTGTGTATAATTGCTCAGGTCGCCAAAAGCGACACCTTTCACGCGGATGTAGCTCAATGGTAGAGCCTCAGTCTTCCAAACTGATTACGCGGGTTCGATTCCCGTCATCCGCTCCACGTCGCAGGGCCACCGTCTCCGGTGGCCTTTCCGTTATGTCGTTCGTCGCGTCCGGCGGTGTCCGGTTCGGCGTTGCATTCGCGTCATACGACTCGCCATTCGCGCTCGGACGGGGTTTCCGACGGGCCTGTTTTCGGGGGGTATCTGTCTGCTGTAAATGGCGTGATTCTTGCGTTCTCGTGATTTTCGGGGATTGTTTCCCCTCTGCTGGGGTGGATGGTCGCCGTGCCGCCGTTGGTTATGTTCGCTGTATGACGCCGTGGTCGGGGAAGGGCCCCGTAGCGCGGCGGGGTGGAGTGTGATGGATATGCGTGATGTAAGAAGGCACCGGGGCAAGGGAGCCTCGCGCGCCGCGGCGGCCGTATCCGCCGTGTCGTTGCTGTGCGCTTTGGCGGTGGGCGGTGTCGCCTCCGCCGAGGACCTGTCCGGTGATGTCGTTTCCTCCGATCAGACGATCTCGGGTCAGCTCGATGCGCCCACCGTCGTGCAGGAGTCGTCCGATGACGGCGCCGGTTCCGGCGACACCGTCGTGACCGACGATCCCGGTACGTCCGGCACCGTGTCCGACGGTTCCGGCGAATCGTCCGACGGCACCGGTTCGGCCGGATCGTCCGACGATGCGTCGTCGGACGGCACCGACGACGCCGGCTCGTCCGGCGATCAGGGCGACGCCGATGATGACGGCACGTCCGACGGCGACGCCGCGGACTCGGACGCGGACGGCGACGGCGACACCGTGGGCGATGACGCTGTCGCGGACGCCGATGACGCCGCGAACGATGCGGCCGCGAACACCGTCGCGAACGACGCGACCGAGGACCTGACGAAGTACCCGCTGGTCGAATGCAAGGTCGACGCCAAGGATCCCAGCTACCGCGGCGACTACATGAAGTATGCGAACTGCAAGCGTCCCGAGGCCACGGTGGACAACAGCGTCTTCGACGGCCACATCAAGAGCGACGACGTGTCCGATCCGAACGGCACCACGGTGAACCTGTTCGACTACTGGGTGTTCCGTCAGGATGCGTCCGACCTCGTGTACAGCGAGAACGGCACCCTCAAGTCGTGGCTGGTCAAGACCGATGACGGCGTCAAGCGCATCGCCAACGGCTACGCGGACATCGGCATCAACGAAGGCCATCAGCTGAAGTTCCGCCGCTGGCAGAACGGCTGGGAGACGAACGCCAACCGCTATACGAACGACGTCACCGACCTCAAGAAGGGGTCATGGCCGTTGCAGCGCATGGTGAAGCGCGCGCTGACGCCCGACGGCTTCCCGGAGCTGTGGGAAAGCGACGACTCCAAGTCCTGGCAGGTGCCCGGCATCACGGGCGAACCCGGCACGACCGGCATCACCGACGAGGATTCGCTGGCGTACCTGTTCAACACGAACGACGGCAACGGCAAGAAGGCGTACACGAACGTCAACGGCCTGTTCCGCATGGTGGACGGCTACTACACGTACGACAGCGAAACCAACTTCGCCTCCTACGACGAGGCCACGAACCGCTTCCGCCTGTACGACGCGCACGCCGTCGCCACCAGCAGCAGGACCGAAAAGGGCATGTTCTTCCCGTTCAACAAGGCCAACGAAGTGTTCCAGACCAGCGACGGCGAACCGGTGACGAACGCCGACGGCACGCTGAAGATGGACGGCAGCGTGTGGTCCCTCGACGAGTCGATCAACCACTACTTCGGCCTGTCGATGAGCAGCCGCTTCGAGCAGGCGGACGGCGGCACGACCTCCACCGGCACGCCGGTGACGTTCCACTTCTCCGGCGACGACGACACCTGGGTGTACATCGACGGCGTGCTCGTGGGCGACCTGGGCGGCATCCACGACGCGGTGGACCTCACCATCAACTTCCAGGACGGCACGGTGCTGGTCAAGACCCAGTCGGGCAAGACCATCCAGCAGACCACGCTGCGCACCCTGTACGAGGCCGCCGGCATGGAGCACGTGACCACCTGGAGCGATGCCGCCCCCGCCACGTTCTCGGACGGCTCGGTCCACACGCTCAAGTTCTTCTACATGGAACGCGGCAACCTCGACTCCAACATGAGCCTCCAGTTCAACCTCGTGCCGGTCAAGGAAAGCTACCTCCTCAAGGTCGACCAGGCCGGCAAGCCGCTCGCCAACGTCGGATTCGAGCTCTACCGCGCGCGTAAGAACGACGCCGGCCAGTACGAGTACGACAAGACCGCCGACCTGCTCGCCGCAGGCACGACCGACTCGAACGGCCAGCTCCAGCTGCTCGCCCAAGGCTCGCAGGAGCCGATCGTCTTCGACGACCTGTACGAGCAGGATCCGGACAAGACCAGCCACTCGAACAGCACCTACTACGTGCTGAAGGAGACCAGGACCCCCGCCGGATACCGCACGCTCGCCAACGAGATCGACCTGGAATACCATCCGGCCACCGCACCCGGCTTCAAAGGCTACGTCGTGTCCTCTACGGACAGCGCGTACATGACCGGCGCCTTCGCCAACGTGTCCGTGCTCGTCACCGCGCCCAGCAGCGTCTACGCGCTCTCCGACGGAGTCAAGGACACCGACTGGCTGGGCGAGACGCTGGACGATCCGACTTACGCGCACGGAGACATCACCAAGGCGCTCGCCGACCGCAAGGGCACGATGTTCGCCGTCATCCTCGCCTACAAGGGTCCGACGATGGAGAATGAAAGCCAGATCGGGAATCTGGCGGACGGCAACAACTGGGTGGCCGTCACCGGCGACTCCGTCTCCGGATGGACGACCTCCAAGGGCCATACGATCGACGACATCATCGACGCGGCGGAGAAGCAGCCGATGACGTTCAAGCTCAAGTCGTCCGGCTCGTACGCGGTGGACATCGACGAACTGCCCGGCAATGCGGAGACGTACTACCGGCTGCTGCCGGACGGCGAGAAGCACAATACCCGCTACACCGTCGCCTACTACTACACGACGGCGAACAGCTTCGCAGACGCGACGTCGAAGAACACCACCCGCCTGTACATGGGCGAGGCCGGCGGCGACCCCGGCACCGGCGCGGACGACGACGTGTTCAACCGCCAGTTCGCCGTCAACGTGCACGTGCCGAACATCAAGAACGAACTCGTCGTACGCAAGGTCGACGAGAACGGCAACCCCGTCTACCAGGAAGGCAAGCCGGAGACGTCGGCCGAGTTCAAGCTGTACTCGGAGGAGAAGCCGTGCGTGTCGGATGCCGTCTATGGCGACAACGGCGTGGGCGGGGAGGTCGACTTCGACTATGACGCTCTGGTGAAATGCAGTGAGTCCGACACGGTCACGACCGGGACGCTCGACGTGACGCCCAGCGGCTCCGCGGGCGGCTCCGCGATGACGCTCGCCAGCGCCGCAAAGTTCCCGTCCGCGGGCAACGTGCTGTACAACGGCACGTACTGGATTGTGGAGACCAGGGCTCCCGAAGGCTACGAGCTGAGCCGTGAGGCGACCAAGGTCATCGTGAACGACACCGGCGTCTACGCGGACGCGGGCAGTTACAAGGACAACGTGAGCGTGCTGCTCGGCGTGGGTACGATCCTGCCGACCATGTCGCAGTTCGCCGCGGTCGACGATCTGGACCGCACCCTGAGCGACATCACCGCGCAGGTCAAGACCAGTTTCGAGGAGCCGGGCGATACCGGCAGCCTCGATTGGGGCGTCAATGCCGGTATAGGCGAGCCGCTGTACCTTACGTACGGTGCGCGGAACGACAAGGGCGAGACGGTGCCGTACATGTACAGTCCGCTGCGCGGCGAAGACGACGACAGTCCGATCGACGCGATGAGCGTGATGCGCAAGGTCGAGTCCGGATGGTCCGACATGATCGTCAGCCAGCTGTACAAGGGCACGGTGACCGTCAACGACCGCGAGATCACCGTCAGCAGCGATCTGAAGACCAACCAGACCGACGAACGCCGCGGCATCGTGGGCGCGATGACCAACCTGTTCACCGGATCGGTGGTCGTGCAGATCGGGGACGCCCGGTCGCTCGCCACCGCCACCGCGGCCGTGCGCAAGACCATGCAGGACACGCGCG
Source organism: Bifidobacterium samirii (assembly GCF_003952945.1). GTDB lineage: Bacteria > Actinomycetota > Actinomycetes > Actinomycetales > Bifidobacteriaceae > Bifidobacterium > Bifidobacterium samirii. The sequence goes on along the minus strand of NZ_QXGK01000012.1, from coordinate 46,068 downwards.
GCAAGGACATCGCCTGGCCGGCCGGCCTGCAGTCGTTCAGCTTCGTGCTCGACTCGACCCCGTCCGGGGAGGACGTCGGCGCGCAGGTGACGACCGGCGGCCCGCTGCCGACCGGCGGCGCCGGCACAGAGACGGAGCCGGTCGATACCTGCGTACGTCCGGACACGTCGTCCGGTGACGCCGAGAACGGCGATGCGACGACCGCCGCGCCCACGACGTGCACCGTCACCGTGGAACGCCCGGCCGAGGAGACCGCGTCGACGAACGCGGTCACGCTCGGCACGTTCACCTTCGACTGGAAGACCGTCAAGGACGCGCTCGGCAAGGCCGACGCGGACGGCGTGAGGACGGCGACATACCGGTACCGCATCCGCGAGAACGGTACCGACGGCAAGCCCGGCACCGGCGGCGTGAAGAGCCTGATCCGCTACTCGCAAGCCGACTACTGGCTCGACGTGACCGTCTCGTACAAGGCCGGCGACGGACTGGCCGCGACCACCGCGCTCACCCAGATCACGGACGACGACGGCGATCCCGCCGGTCCGGGCGGCAAGGGCGATGCGATCACCACGGAGGAGAGCGGCGCCTTCGACGGCGTGCACGTCGCCGGATTCGTCAACCGCGAGGGCGAGCCGGTATCGCAACTGCCGTTCACCGGTACCGAACGGTCGGCGCGCGACTGGGTGATCGCCGGTGGCATCGCCGTCGCCATCGCCGCACTCGCGACGATGATCATCCGCGACCGCCGCCGACGCCACGGATTGGCGTGACGAGGGCGTGACCACCGGACGCCCCTCACGGGGCGTCCGCCGAAACAGAAATGTGCGGTCGCGGCGGCCTGACAGCTGCGGCCACCGCGATTGCAAAGCAGCAATCACCACCATAACCAACCAGAAAAGGAGCATCTCATGAAGATGAGGAAGCTTTTCGCCGGCCTCGCCGCCGCGGCAACGATGCTCGGCGGCCTCGCGCTCGGCGCGACCACCGCCAATGCGGCCGTCGGCGACGTCAGCATCACCCCGGCCGACATCACCATCCAGCTTCCGGAAGGCAAGGCCGACTTGCTGACGAACCGTACCGGGTTCCGTTTCGTGAAGCTGGCCGACTACGTGCTGACCGAGGCCGAGGGTGCCAAGAGCACGCTCGAACTCAAGACGACGGGCAACGAAAAGGTCGCCGCGGCCATCAAGGCCGCAGCCAAGACCGCGAACGAAAGCAAGGACGTCACCGGCGATCCGATGATCTGGGTCGCCACGAACCTGCTCGACAGCGAGACCTCGCCGTACGCGGGCAGGCTGCGTGACTTCGTGACCAGCCTCAAGGATCTGAACAAGGACGAGTTCAATGCCACGGTCACAGCATCCTCCGCCGGCGAACCGGCTACATCAGCGAGCTTCACCCTCGCTGAGCCGGGCCTGTACCTCGTGTTCGACAACACCGGCAAGGTCATGTTCGACAAGGATGGCAACGTCACTGAGAACGAAGCCGATGCCGTGAAGTCCGTGGGCGAGTCCATCCCGATGCTGGTCGGCACCAAGATCACCGTCAAGGAAGGCGTTGCCGCCGATGACGTGCAGATCCCGACCACGAACATCAACGGCGTGGTCAACATCAAGAACGACATCACGATCGTGAAGAAGAACGTTTCGCAGGCCGCCGCGTCCATCGGCGAGGAGAAGTCCTACACCGTGGAGGGCGAAGTGCCGAACTGGGTGGGCAAGAACCTGGACGCCTCCTACTACAAGTTCCGTGATGTGCTGGGCGTCGGCCAGACCATCGACTTCACCAGCATCAAGGTGACCGTCGACGGCGTGGACGGCGAGCAGGCCTTCACGCTGGCGAAGCCGGAAGGCGTGACCGCGGACACGTGGCGCGCTAACGGTTCCAACGCCTTCGAGGTCGACCTCACCGAGGTCATGCAGACGCTCGCCGTGAACGCCAATACCATCGGCAAGAAGGTGACCATGACCTACACGACCACCGTGAACAGCGACGCGCTGAAGACCAGGACCGTCGGCAACAAGGTCACCGTGTACAACAACGGCAACCCGGCCACCGACACCACCGAGTTCCCGACCAGCGAATTCAAGTTCACCAAGGTCGGCGGCGACGGCGCCACCGCTCTGGCCGGCGCCGAATTCCAGATCACCAAGGGCGATGCGACGCTGAAGTTCGTCACGCAGGCCGACGGCTCCTATGCGCTGGCCGAGGCCGGTGCCGAGGGTGCCTCCGAGACCATCGTCTCCCCGACCGGCGGCGTGGTGAAGGTGATCGGCGTGGGCGCCGGCACCTACACCGTGACGGAGACCAAGTCCCCGGAAGGCTACTGGGATTCCGGCCTCCCGTCCTTCATCGTCACCATCGACGACGAGGGCAAGGTCACGATGTCCAAGGACGTCGACCTGCTGGGCCTCGTCACCGTCAAGGATGACAAGACCACCGCGACCGTGAAGAACGTCACCAAGATCACCGAGCTGCCGCTCACCGGTGGCGCCGGTATCGCGATGTTCACCGTGGTGGCGATGCTGCTCGCCGGTGTGGCCGGCACCGTGTTCATGAAGTCCCGCTCCACCAAGCGCGCTCTCATGGCCTGACCCGTCCCATCCCATCGAGGCGGTCCTCCCACCCCGGCGCCTTCCGGCGCACCGGCCCGCCTCGACGAAACCGCCCGCCGCCCGTCTCCATCCCGGGCACGGCGGGCACCCGGCCCCCTCTGACGGCGGCCCGGCCCTCCCGGCCTTCCGTCAGAGGGGGCTACTCATGCCGGGGACGCACATCGACTCCCTACTCAACTCTAAAACGGGGGTATTGAACCCCCGATATGGGGTGTCATCACTGACGGCAGGCCACTAAGATTGGCGATACCCCAACGATGGAGCAGTCATCCCCCATAGGGGGCATCCGCGTACCGTACGGTCCCATCCGACCGGCGGCACGCGGCCGGACCATACGATCGCCGACGACGAAGCGGATGAAAGGAGCGCATCATGGCCAATGGAGGCGGCATGTTCACACCCGAGGAGATCCGATACCTCGAATCACTGCCGGCGGTATCGGCGGCCACCGCGAACCGCATCACCTACGCGGACGCGTTCAAACGCCACTGCCTGCGCCGCTACCGCGAAGGGGCCAGCCCGGTGCGGCTGTTCCGCGAAGCCGGCCTCGACCCGGCGCTCGTCGGCCACAAACGCATCGAACGCTGCTTCGCCCGCTGGCGCGACAACGAAGCCGAACTGCTCGCCGGCGAACCGACGTCATCGCAGGGAACCCGCCCCGGCGCATGGTCCACGGACCTGCAAGGCGACGACGACGGCGACCGGTTCGTCGTGGATCCACGGCGCCGAGCCGTCATGATCCCCCCATCCGACGGCGGCGTCCAGGACCTGCGCGACCTGCTCATCGCCCAGCAGATCCGCCGCATCGACGCGCTGGAACGACAGAACGACATGCTGCGCGCGATGCTCGCCGGAACGCATACGCCCGCCGAACCGGGCCGGCCGTCCGACAATGCGCCCGACGCGCCCGACGCCGCCGTGCAGGCGGGACGTTCCGGCGATAGTATGGGTCGCGGCATATCGGCTACGATCGGCGGCGATCGATCGCAATGACGGAACGAGGTGACGCATGACGCGCGAATCCACATCCCGCCACCCGGACGCGTCGATCCCCGAATCGACGCTGTCGCTGGCGGACATCGAACGCGGGCGCTCGCACCCGGTGCAGTGGGGTGCGTACATCATCGCAGTGCTGACGGCGGTCATCGCGCCGTACTGGGTGGGCCGCCTGTTCGCCGTGCAGCGCACCGACTGGCTGGTCGCGCACATGAGCGCGTTCGACCCGCGCGGTCTGGCGTTCCTCTCGTGGACGGTCACGCTCGTGGCGCTCACCGGTCTGGGCATGGCGGTGGTCGAGTCGCGCACGTGGCTGTGGCGCATCGTGTTCGTGGTCGGTCTCGCGGCGGAGCAGCTCGTGGCCGGCGTGAGCCTGCTCAACTTCAACTTCTGGAACTCCACGTACGTCGTGTACGGCGACGCGGCGCCGCTGGCGAACGCGACGAACCTGGGCATCGTCGCCGCCGGATTCGGCGTGGCCGTGTACGCGGTGCTGTGGGTCGGGCTGCTGGTGGCGATCCCGAAGCGTTCGCCGCTGAACGTGCTGACGCGCAGCTGGGCGTCGTTCATCATGTTCTTCCTGATCGAGGCCGCGGCCCTGCTCGTCGTCCTCTTCGGCGGTCTCCTCACCGCCGTCTGACCCACCCCGCCCGCAAATAAGCTACTCACGAGTAACATACTCACGAGTAGCTTACTCGTAAGTAGTATACTTACGAGCATTATCCGCGTTCTCGGGAGCGCGTAGGGAAGGGGGGATACGCATGGCATTCGTAGGTCGTGAACGGGAGCTGTCGGTGCTTCGGCGCATGTGGGGGCGCGACGGCTTCCAGATGATGGTGCTGTACGGCCGACGCCGCATCGGCAAGACCGCGCTGTTGGACGAGTTCTCGCGTGACCGCGACACGTTGTACTTCACCGCCAAGCAGCAGACGTCGGCGGCGAACCTGCGCGACTTCTCCCGCGCGGTGTACGCGTTCTTCGGCGCATCGTCGGTGCTGCCGCCGTTCGCGCTCTGGCAGGACGCGTTCGATTTCATCGTCGAACGGGCGAAGGGGCGGACCGGGGAGCCGTTCCTGTTCGTCTTCGATGAATTCCCGTATGCGGCGATGAGCGAGCCGTCTCTGCCGTCGGTGCTGCAGGTCGCCATCGACCACGGATTCGCGCAGACGCAGGTCATGATGGTGCTGTGCGGCAGCAACGAAGGGTTCATGGAAAGCGAGGTGCTCGGGTACAAGAGCCCGCTGTACGGCCGACGTACCGGACAGCTGCACCTGAGTGCGTTCGACGTGTTCGACGCGGCCCTGATGCTGCCGTCGATGTCGCCTTCGGACATCGTCCGCTACTACGCCACGTTCGGCGGAACGCCCTACTATCTCAAGCAGATCCAGTCCGACCTGACGTACGAGGCCAACGTCGAGGAGCTGCTGTTCGACACGAGCGGCCTGCTGTACGAGGAGCCGCTGATGCTGCTGCGGCAGGAGCTGCGCGACCCGTCCACCTACAATTCCGTGCTGGACGCGATCGGCATGGGGGCGACCCGGCAGAACAAGATCGCCGATCGATGCGGCATTCCCGCGTCGTCCGTAGGCAAGTACCTGAAGATCCTGTCCGACCTGGGCATGGTGGAACGTCAGGTTCCGTTCGGCGACGACTCCACGCGCTCCCGCAAGGGGCTGTGGACGGTGAAGGACCCGTTCTTCGCGTTCTGGTACCGCTTCGTGAGCCCGAACATGGCGAGCGTCGAATCGGGAGACGGCGACCTCGTGGCGCGGGGCGAGGTGTTCGGCCCCGCACTCGACACATACGTCGGTCAGCAGTTCGAGACGATGAGCCGGCAGTGGCTGATGCGGGCGAACCGCGCGGGCGGACTGCCGTTCACCGCCACCCAATTCGGCAAATGGTGGGGGACTGACGCGCGCATCCGCAAGGAGGCCGACATCGACGTGATCGCCGCCGACCCGCGCGGCCGCAGGATCCTGCTCGGCGAATGCAAGTGGAAGAATGAGCTCGACGTCGCGCAGACGATGGACACGCTGCGCTCCCGCGGCGACCTGATCGCAGGCTACGACGACCGGTCGTTCGCACTGTTCGTCAAGACCGAGGAGCTGGCCGAACGGGCCCGCCGCCGGATCGGCGACGACGGCGACTTCATGGTGGTGTCCGCCGCCGATATGTTCGCCGCCGGCGATTCGCCGGCAGTATCGGCGGACTGAGCGATCGTCCATCGGCCGTTCGCGCCGTCGTCCGGCCCGGCCCGTATAGTGTCCCCTTGGCGTGTTTCGCCCGCGGATTGAGAGCGCGCCGGCAGTGGGCCGGCAGCACCGCGCAGCAACATAAGGAGGAAGCCGTGGCACTTACGGCCGATCAGAAGCAGGAAATCATCGCCAAGTACGCTACCCACGAGGGTGACACCGGCTCCCCCGAGGTCCAGGTCGCTCTGCTGAGCAAGCGCATCGCCGACCTGACCGAGCACCTCAAGGAGCACAAGCACGACCACCACTCCCGTCGTGGTCTGCTGCTGATGGTCGGTGACCGTCGCCGTCTCCTCGATTACCTGAAGCGCGTCGACATCAACCGTTACCGCGCCCTGATCGAGAAGCTGGGTCTGCGCCGATAACTGAAATTCTTCCGCCCGGGCGTCGCATAGACGTTCGGGCGTTTTACATGCGGGCGCGTCAGCCCCGCCACCGGCCGGCAGTACGGGCTGGGAACGGCGGGGGAGGGCGCGCGACAGAGGCAAGACAGAGGTTGGGCGGCACGGTAGGCCGCGGCATGAGGTGTCGAGCGCATTCGGCATGTGAAGCATGATTCAGGTCCGCTGACAGAGGACCGTCAGAAGTAGGTATTGGAAAGCAAGCAACAAAGGAGGAACCCCATGGAGGGTCCCGAAATCAAGGCGGTTGAGGCCGTCATCGACAACGGCTCGTTCGGCACGCGCACGCTGCGCTTCGAAACGGGCCGACTCGCCCAGCAGGCGGACGGCGCCGTCGCCGCCTATCTCGACGACGACACGATGGTCCTGTCGACCACCACCGCCGGCTCCAGCCCGAAGGAGAACTACGACTTCTTCCCGCTGACCGTCGACGTCGAAGAGAAGATGTACGCCGCTGGCAAGATCCCGGGCTCGTTCTTCCGCCGCGAAGGCCGCCCGAGCACCGAGGCGATCCTCGCGTGCCGCATCATCGACCGCCCGCTGCGCCCGCTGTTCCCGCACACGCTGCGCAACGAGGTGCAGGTCGTCGAGACGATCCTCGCCGTCAACCCGGAGGATGCGTACGACGTCGTGGCCCTCAACGCCGCGTCCGCGTCGACGATGATCTCCGGCCTGCCGTTCTCCGGCCCGGTCTCCGGCGTGCGTCTGGCGCTCATCGACGGCCAGTGGGTCGCGTTCCCGACGTGGAGCGAGCGTGAGCGCGCCGTGTTCGAGATCGTGGTCGCCGGCCGCGTCGTCGAGAACGGCGACGTCGCGATCGCGATGATCGAGGCGGGCGCCGGCAAGAACGCGTGGACGCTGATCTACGACGAGGGCCAGATCAAGCCGGACGAGGAGGTCGTCGCCGGCGGTCTGGAAGCCGCCAAGCCGTTCATCAAGGTCATCTGCGAGGCTCAGGACGAGCTCAAGCGCATCGCCGCCAAGGAGACCAAGGAGTTCCAGCTCTTCCCGGAGTACACCGACGAGCTGTACGCCCGCATCGACGAGATCGCCCACGCCGACCTCGACGAGGCGCTGTCCATCGCGGAGAAGCTGCCGCGCCAGGACCGCATCCACGAGATCAAGGAGCACGTGCGCGAGGTCCTCGCCGGCGAGTTCACCGAGATGGACGACGCCGAGAAGGAGAAGGAGCTCGGCAACGCGTTCAAGGAGCTGCAGCGCCAGATCGTGCGCCGCCGCATCCTGACCGAGGACTACCGCATCGACGGCCGCGGCCTCAAGGACATCCGCACCCTGTCCGCCGAGGTGGACATCGTGCCGCGCGTCCACGGCTCCGCCCTGTTCCAGCGCGGCGAGACCCAGATCCTGGGCGTCACCACGCTGAACATGCTCAAGATGGAGCAGCAGATCGACGCGCTGTCCGGCCCGCAGTCGAAGCGCTACATGCACAACTACGAGATGCCGCCGTACTCCACCGGCGAGACCGGCCGCGTCGGCTCCCCGAAGCGCCGCGAGATCGGCCACGGCGCCCTCGCCGAGAAGGCGATCGTGCCGGTGCTGCCGGGCCGCGAGGAGTTCCCGTACGCGATCCGCCAGGTGTCCGAGGCGATCGGCTCCAACGGCTCCACCTCGATGGGCTCCGTGTGCGCGTCCACCCTGTCGCTGCTGGCGGCGGGCGTGCCGCTGAAGGCCCCGGTCGCGGGCATCGCCATGGGCCTGGTGTCCGGCGACATCGACGGCCAGCACGTCTTCAAGACCCTGACCGACATCCTGGGCGCCGAGGACGCGTTCGGCGACATGGACTTCAAGGTCGCCGGCACCTCCGAGTTCATCACCGCCCTGCAGCTCGACACCAAGCTCGACGGCATCCCGGCCGACATCCTCGCCGGCGCGCTGCAGCAGGCCAAGGAGGCCCGCACCACGATCCTCGACCTCATCAACGAGTGCATCGACGGCCCGGCCGAGATGAGCGAGTTCGCGCCGCGCATCATCACCACCACCGTCCCGGTGGACAAGATCGGCGAGATCATCGGCCCGAAGGGCAAGATGATCAACCAGATCCAGGAGGACACCGGCGCCGAGATCGCGATCGAGGACGACGGCACCGTCTACATCTCCTCCGAAGGCGGCGACGCCGCGGAGAAGGCGAAGGCCATCATCGACCAGATCGCCAACCCGCACGTGCCGGAGGCCGGCGAAACGTACAACGGCAAGGTCGTCAAGACCACGTCGTTCGGCGCGTTCGTCAACCTGACCCCGGGCACCGATGGCCTGCTGCACATCTCGCAGATCCGCAACCTCGCCAACGGCGAGCGCATCGACGCGGTCGAGGATGTGCTCAAGGAAGGCGACACCGTCGAGGTGATCGTCCAGGGCGTCGACGACCGCGGCAAGATCTCGCTGGCGATCCCCGGCTTCGAGGATCAGGAGTCGGGCCGCGGCTCCCGTGGCGGCGACCGTGGCGAGCGCCGCGGCGACCGTGACGATCGTCCGCGCCGCCGCCGCGAGGATCGCGACGACCGCCGCGACCGCGACTATGACGACCGTCCGCGCCGCCGTCGCGACGACCGCGACGACGACTACGACGACCGCCCGCGTCGCCGCCGCGCCGAGCGCGACTACGACGAGCGTGACGACCGCGACTACGACGATCGTCCGCGCCGCCGCCGCGACGACCGCGACTACGACGACCGCGACGACCGTCGTGACGACCGCCGCGCCCCGCGTGCCGACCGTGACGATCGCGACGACCGCCGTTCCGAGCGCCGCGACGACCGCGACGAGCGTCGCTCCGAGCGTCCGCGCCGCCGTCGTCTGGACGACCGCAACCCGCGCTACGCCGCGGACGAGAACTACGACGAGTACCGTGCGGAGCGCGTCGAGCGTACCGAGCGTCCGCGTCGCCGCGTCCGCCGCGACTTCGATCCGTTCGAGGACTGATCGAGACCCTGCGGCCGGCCGTCATCGGCGTCGGCCGCACCCGGTCCGGTGAACCGGACCGCATGAATCGCGCCATGTGATGTGTTGGGAGCATCGCATGGCGCGATTCGCGTATGTGGAGGCGATACGGATGCAAGGGCGCATCCGGACCGCCGTCTCACCATTCGGTTCCGGGAGTCGGCTGGCACACGCCTGAGTGCCTGTTTGTCCGCGGGGGGGGGGGTAGATTAACAGCCGTTGGTTTTCTTGTGAGGGGGAGAATCAGCAATTCCGGGCATATTCGAAGGTGTCCCGCTCGGAACGGCTATAACTAACTACTGAAGGAAGACTGCGAAGGATTCCAAAAATGGCTTTTAAGAAGAAAATTGTAGGCGGTGTCGTCGCAGCTGCCATGCTGGCTGCTGTCGTGCCCGCCGCCACCGCGCTTGCGACCGATGCGGCCAAGTACAAGGTGAACTTCTGCCTGGATACGGATAACACGAACTGCATCGCGCTCGAAGGCAATGCGACCGATTCGTTCTCCAACATTTGGGGTGAGGCCGCCGAGTTCGCCGCCAAGAACGCCGCCGATGGCCAGACGCTCGCCGGCTGGTACTATTACGGCTCCGGCACGCTGATCAACGCGACCGACCCGATCGCCGACGGTGTGACCGTGTACGCGAAGTACGAGGCCGCCGAAACCCCGGCCGCCAAGTACACCGTGACGTTCCGTCTGGATGCAGACGATGAGTCCGGCGCTTCCGACGTCAAGGCCACCGGTGAGTCGACCGCGTCGTTCGCGGACGTCTGGGACGAGGCCAACGCGGCCGCCGCCGCGAAGGCCGCCGCCGATGGCAAGGAGTTCGTCGGCTGGTACTACTACGGCTCCGGCACGCTGATCAACGCGACCGACCCGATCGCCGACGGCGTGACCGTGAACGCGAAGTACGAGACCGCCGAGACCCCGGCCGCCGAGTACACGTTCCACTTCGTGAACGAGGACAACAGCACGATCAAGGACGTGACCCTGGAGAACACCGAGTCCGGCCTGTCGTTCTGGGACTTCTCCAAGGACGTGACCGCTCCGACCGTCAAGGGCAAGAAGTTCGTCGGCTGGGCCAACGTCGCCGGTGACCGCATCAACGCCACCGACACCTTCACGGGTGCCGGCGAGGCTTGGGCCTACCCGGTCTACGAGGCCGAGACCCCGGCCGCCAAGGAACACACCGTGACCTTCTACATGGGCGCTGACGACGAGACCGGCACCCCGGTCAAGGCCTCCGGCTCCTTCATGAACTTCTCCGCCAAGGTGACCGCTCCGGCCGTCGAGGGCAAGAAGTTCGTGGGCTGGGCCGCCACCGGCTCCACCGATGTCATCGCTGACGACACCGAGGTCACCGGCAACTGGTACGTCACCCCGATCTACGAGGACGCTCCGGCCAAGGTCGTCTACTACACCGTCTCCTTCCTGAACGCGGACGGCAACGTGTTCGCCACCACTTCCTACGACGCTGGTCGTAAGTTCGGCGAGTGGGCTCAGCCGGCTCCGGAGGTCGAGGGCAAGGTGTTCGCCGGTTGGGTGAACGCCGAGACCGGCGAGGCCATCGATCCGGACATGGCCGTCACGTCCGACCTGCAGGTCGTCGCGACCTACAAGGACGCCCCGGCCGAGACCGTGTGGCACACCGTGTACTTCCACGACATCAACGACGAGCTGTTCGCCACCACTTCCTACGATGACGGTCGTGCGTTCGGCGAGTGGGCGCAGCCCGCTCCGGCCGTCGAGGGCAAGGTGTTCGCCGGCTGGAAGTACGCCACCGGCGAGGACGTCGATGCGGATACCCCGATCAAGGGCGACATCCACGTCTACGCGACCTACAAGGATGCCCCGGCCGAGACCGTGTGGCATCAGGTCTCCTTCTACGACGGCGACGATACGCTGATCGCCACCGTCACCTACGACGACGGTCGTGCGTTCGGCGAGTGGGCCCAGCAGGCTCCGGCTGTCGAGGGCAAGGTGTTCGTCGGCTGGAAGTACGCCACCGGTGAGACCGTCGACCCGACCATGCCGGTCAAGGGCGACATCCACGTCTACGCCGCCTACGAGGATGCTCCGGTCGAGGAGGATAAGACCGAGAACGTCGTGTCCTTCTACGATGCGGACCAGAACCTGATCCAGACCGTCGGCTACTACGCCAAGGACAAGGTCGCCTTCTCCACCTACGCCGCTGGCATCCAGGCTCCGGCCGTCGAGGGCAAGGTGTTCACCGGTTGGGGCTTCGCCTCCAACGAGGGTGACGTTGCCGTCGACGTCGATGCCGTCGTGACCGGCAACTGGGCCGTCTACGCGATGTACGAGGACGCTCCGGCCGAGGATGACACCACCCAGAACGTGGTCTCCTTCTACGATGCGGACCAGAACCTGATCCAGACCGTCGGCTACTACGCCAAGGACCAGGTCAAGTTCTCCCAGTACGCGCTCGGCATCCAGGCTCCGGCCGTCGAGGGCAAGGTGTTCACCGGTTGGGGCTTCGCCTCCAACGAGGGTGACGTCCCGGTGAACGTCGATGACGTGGTCACCGGCGATTGGGCCGTCTACGCGATGTACACCGACGCTCCGGCCGAGGACGACACCACGCAGAACGTCGTGTCCTTCTACGATGCGGACCAGAACCTGATCCAGACCGTCGGCTACTACGCCAAGGACCAGGTCAAGTTCTCCCAGTACGCGCTCGGCATCCAGGCTCCGGCTATCGAGGGCAAGGTGTTCACCGGTTGGGGCTTCGCCTCCAACGAGGGTGACGTCCCGGTTGACGTTGACTCCGTCGTGACCGGTGATTGGGCCGTCTACGCGATGTACGAGGATGCTCCGGCCAAGGAGGATCCGAAGGACGACACCAAGAAGGCCGACACCAAGGCCGACGAGACCAAGACCGACACCAAGGCCGAGCAGAAGACCGCCAAGAAGGCTGCCAAGAAGCTCAGCTCCACCGGTGCCGCCGTGGTGTCCGTGGCCGTCATGGCCGTCATCGCCCTCGCCGGCGGTGCCGCCGTGCTCACCATGCGCAAGCGTGCGTGAATGATTGAGACTTGATTGCCTCCCGATGCGACCCTCAACCTTGCAGATGAGAACGTGACATAGCCTTCGAAACATACTCACGTTTGATGCATCGCGCATCGGGGGCAACCAAGGGGGCTTCCGGACCTCACTCCGGAAGCCCCATTTTTGTATCCGGACCCCGGGACGAGCCGTCATCCGACGCGCCCCGGGGTCCGGTCATATCCGGTCATGCCTGTTCGGTCCGTTCGGCCCGTTCAGGGTTCGCGATGATGGGATGGGCCATGTCGAAGAAGTCGAGCACGTCCTCGCCGTCGTCGAACATACGGTCCAGTTCTTCGGCGCTGATGCGGCGCTTGCCGTGTTCAGCGCCGATTATGGATTGCTTCCTCGTTCCGGCTCGAACGGCGCGATGCTCATATGGGACTGTGGGCGTGGTTCGTATGGTCATTGGCTGTACTGCTTGCGTACGGCCTCGCCGCTGATGTTCATGAGTTCACCGATGGCGTTCCATGATGTGCCACGGCGGCGTAGTTCGTCCACGATGATACGTGTCTGCCGTTTGTTCTCACGCTCGAAGACGCGCTTCTGGTAGACCAGTCGTTTAAGACGCGCGCCTGGGTTCGGGTCGTCGGAGATGTCGGTCGGCTCCGGATATTCCGTCGCCGTCATGTCCATGTCGATCTGCTCCCCGAGTCGTTCGTAGTAGGAGAGGTCGGCTGCGGTGCCGTGTGGCGTGTCGGTCATCGTGATCACCTCCGGATCGCGTTCCAATACCGTATCTGATAGCTGTGTCGCGCCGGCATGGCATGACAGATCATGATGCTGCCGGTGTCGGCTCCGTAGGGAGCCTCGAAGTAGCCGATCTCGTAGAGTCGGTTGCCTTGCGGGTCGGGACCGACCACGATGTAGGTTGGTGGGTCCCGGTCGGTGTTCGCGCCTACGTCCTCGCCGTGCGCGTATGCGTGCAAGATGATGTCGTCCGGCACCGGCGGTACGACGGTTCCTCTGATCAGATGCGGTTTGCGCGCGCTCCTGAGGATGATCGGCTGGTCATCATCATAGCTCATGTCGCAACCTTGGTTGTCGTTGAGTGGGTGGGGATGGGCGTCCATGTCATCGTGATCCTTTCGCCGTGCGGTATCCGATACGGCGAGCGTAGGAAAGCCACGCGTTGCGCGCAGCGAAAAACGGCCTATGTGGTCGAATGGTAGAGGCGCCGGCGTGTTGTGGATAACTCGCTGTGGATAACCTGCGGCCTGTGGACAACCGGTCGTGCACCCCACCTGTCAGCGGAAACGGACGGGACATGCCGAGGCGAGCACGCCCCTGCGATAATGGAACGACGTGACCGCACGCCGCGATGCAGCGACGACGACGGTCGCACGCAAGGGAGTGGTCATATGCGTATCGGGAAAGCCATCGGCGCGGCGGTTACGGGACTGCTGGCCGCCGTCGTCACCATCGGCATCATCGTCGCGGTCGGCATCGCCGCCGGCGACGACGCCGACCTCACCTACCGCACCCTCGACTACGAGACGACCATCCTGCCCGACGGCGGCCTGCGCATCGAACAGCACATCGACATGCGGCTGCGCGAACGCGACGACGATGACGGCGACGCGCGCCCGTGGAAGCAGCTGTACCAGCAGTACCGGCTCAGCGCCGACGGTCTGGCCGACATCACCGACATCAGTGTGCGCAACGTCACCGACGGCACCGACTACACGCGCACCGACCCGGCCACGCCGGACGGCATCGGCGACGCGCAATGGGACGCCGACTACGCCGGCCACTGGTACATCGCCGACGTGACCGACTCCGCCGCCGACCCGCAGCTCTACGAACCCGGCCGCGACGGTTACGCGCTCGACGGGCCCGGGCGGCTGCCGGACGTCGGCGGCGACAGCGGCGACACGGCAACCGACGCATCCGCTGACAGCCGGCTCATCGAAATCGGATGGAACATCCCCGTGACCACGGAAGCTGACTCGCTGCGCTTCGACGTGACGATGACGTTCGTCGGCGCCGTCACCCGCTACGATGACATCGCCGCCTTCCAATGGGAACCGGTCGGCGTCACCAACCCGATTCCCGTCGGCACGCTCACCGGCGTCGTCCGCTTCCCCGACGGCGTCGCCGCCTCCGACGCGCCCGCCTGGCTGCACTCCGCCGGCGCCGCCGACACGACGCGCGACGACGACGGCACGCTGCGCTTCACGATCCGCGACATCCGCGCCGGCCAGTACGTCGACCTCGTCGCCGCCTACCCGGCCGACGCAACCCGCGCGCCGGACGGATGGGCGGACACGGCCGTCGGCACCGGCGGCGACTGGATCCGCCGCGGCGACGGCGACCGGCTCGACGCACTCACCGCCTCCGAAACCGTGCAGGAACAGGCATGGCGCGATTCGCAGCGCGTCCGCGCGCGCATCAGCGTCATCGCATGGTCGATCGCGGCCGTGGTCGGCGTCTCGATCGCGGTCGCCGCGCTCGTGCTCGCCATCCGCAACCGTCGCGCCGCCCAATACCACGGCGACGTCGACATCCGCTACGATCCGCCGGCGATGAGCCCCGCCGCAGCCGCCCGCATGGCCGACTTCCTGCACCTCGACGCCACCGCCGCGACGGAGCACGGTGACGACGACCAGACGCTCGAAACCCGGCAGCTGACCGCCACGCTACTGTCGCTCGCCGCCAAACACGCGATCGCCATCCACCCCGGCCCCGCGAAGCTCTACCGCGGCATCGACCTCGCCGCAGCCGCCCCCGCCCGGCTCGCCCTCATGATCAGCGCCGACAGCGGCCGCCTCCACGACGCCGGCACCACCAGCACCATCGTGCTGTTGCGCGACGACCCCGGCAGATACGAGAGCGACGACGCCGACGCCGACGCGGCGGGCGGGACTGCCGGCACGCAGACGGTGGACGGATCCGGCCGTTCGACGGCCATCGACGCCTCCACCCAGTCGGTCCTCACCGCGTTGGACCCCGCCCGGGACCTCACCCCGTCGGAACGCGCGCTCCTGCACCTGCTGCACAAGATCGGCCGCCGCCTGAACACGCGCGTCTTCGACATGCGGCAGATGCGCAAGACCTGCAAGAAATGGAAAAGCGGCTACAAGACGCTCGCCGACTACACGCAGGCCTGCACCGACGAATACGACGCCCTCGACGCGACCGAACCCCGCCGCGGCGCCACCATCATCGGACTGGCCGGCTGCGCCATCGCAGTCATCGGCGCGATCGTCGCCGTCGCCGGCGGCAACGCGACCCTCGCCATCATCTTCGGCACGCCGCTGCTCGCCGTCAGCGTGGCCGCACTGTGCGTCACGTCGCAGACGGTCCTCACCGACCGCGGCCAGGCGCTCGCCGGCGACGTCATCGGATTCCACCGCTACCTCGCCGCATACGGGACGGTCGGCGGCGGGACCGCGTTCGGCGGGACGGCCGATGACGACCGCGCCGCAGTCCCGCAGCTGCAACGCTGCGACCAGTACCTCGTGTACGCGACCGCGTTCGGATTCTCCGGCCGGTTGCTCGCCGACCTCGCCGACGCCTACCCGCAGCTCGTCGACCCCGACTGGCTCGACGCGTACGCCGCGTCGTCGCCGCTCTACTGGAGCTACCGGCCGTACGGATGGTACGGGATCGGCTGGGGGTACAGGTACGGAGATGACTTCGACGGGCCGTCCGACGGGCGCGCCGACGGCAGGCAGGTCGCCGGCGACGGCATGAACCGCCGCGCCGGCGCCGGCTCCGACGGCGATTCCGGAATCAGCGACGGACGCGGGCCGATCGGCGGCGTCGGACCGTCCGCGTTCGGACTGGACGTCGGCGACTTCGGCACCCAGCTCGCCGCCGGCTTCGCCGACCTCACCGCGACGATCCAGGCCGCGGCGCCCACCTCCGACGGCGGCTCCGGCGGACTGGGCGGATCGGGCGGATCGTTCTCCGGCGGCTCATTCGGCGGATCATCCGGCGGCGCCGGCGGCGGCTCCTTCGGCGGTCGTTGATCGGGCGCGCGGCTCGGTCCGAATCTTGAGGGCAGGATGCGGTTGCCGGTTCTGCGCCAGTGGGTGAACGGGCGTTCGCGCGGGCATGGGACGGTCGGCTTCCACCGATTGCGTCTCTCCCGATAAGACAGGCCCTGATTCGATCCGCCGAATCGTCCCAGCCTCGTCTGCCAGGTGCCGGGGCGGTCGAATCTGCATGAATTCCCGGTCTGAGGGGAAGAATCGGGGCCTTGCACGCTGCTTTCGGCTAACTGAGGGGAAAGATTCCCGTGATCCGAGGGACGGATTCCAAGGGTTTCCGGACGAAATGGCGCAACTAGGCCGGGGGTCTCCGAGAGGATTGTCCCCTCAGATCGCGAAAAGAAGCATGCAAGGCCCCGATTCTTCCCCTCACTTGGCGAAACGCATTCCAGCCGTGTCTCGGAGAAGCCTGCGGCGCCAGCCATCCGCATCATCCAACGGGACGCCTACGCTGGGACGGAAGGGTTCGCGCCGGCCGACACCGGCCGCCATCGACGAACCGACGAACGCCACGACCACCAAAGGAGCACGTCATGCTGTACCGCGATCTCGGACCGTTCCGCACCACCGCCATCGGCCACGGCGAAATGCCGCTCACCATCGAAAACAACCGCGGCCACGACGTCGGCATCGACACGCTGCACGCGTCCCTCGACGCTGGCTGCCGCCACATCGACACCGCGTGGGCGTACTACACGCCCGGCGAGGAGGAGCAGACCGGCGAAAAGCTGGTGCGCGAGGCGCTCGCCACGTGGAAGGGCCCGCGCGAGGAGGTGACCGTCGCCACCAAGATCGGTCTGCGCCGCGCGTGGGAGGGCGACAAGCCGGTGTGGCCGCGCGACGGCAAGCCGGAGCACCTCATCGCATACGGCAAGCAGTCGGCGATGGCGCTCGGCGTCGACACCATCGACCTGCTGTACATGCACCGCCACGATCCGGAGGTCCCGTACGGCGAGTCCATCGAAGCGCTCAGGCAGCTGCTCGACGAAGGCGTGGCGCAGTACGCGGGCGTGTCGAACGTGACGATCGAACAGCTCGACATCGCGCGCGCGATCTTGGGCGACCGACTCGTGGCCGTGCAGAACCAGTATTCGCCGATCCATCTCGATACGCAGGACACGCTCGACTACTGCGCGAAGCTCGGCCTCGCGTTCGTGTGCTGGAGCCCGCTGGGCGGCTACCGCCACCCGTACGACGAGTCGAAGTTCGACCCGTTCCGCCAGGTCGCGGCCGCGCACGGCGTCAGCTACCAGCAGGTCGTGCTCGCGTGGGAGCTCGCCAAGGGCGACCACATGTTCGTGATCCCCGGCGCGCACCGTCCCGAGACGATTCTCGACTCGCTCAAGGCCTCCGACCTGGAACTCACCCCCGACGAGCTCGCCTTCCTCGGCTGAGCCGGGCTTCGCTACATGCCGCGCACCACGTCGGCGAGGGTTTCGGCGGCGGCCGCGAACTCCTCCGGCGTGGTGTACGAGTAGCTCAGCCGCAGCGAATTGTCGCCCTCGAAATCGTAGATGTCGCCGGGGTTGAGCAGCACGCCGCGCCGCAATGCGAGCTGGAACAGGCGGCTGACGCGGATCGGCCGGTCGAACGTCAGCCAGATGTAGAATCCGCCGCGCGGCGTGCGCCAGTGCGCGATCCCCGACGCGCCGAACAGCCGGTCGAGCGTCTCCAACGCGGCGTCGCGGCGGCGGCGCAGCTCGCGGCGCAGGCCGACCAGATACTCGTCGTAGAGTCCGCTGGTCAGGAACCGCGCGTACACCCACTGGCTGAGCACGCTCGCGCCGTAGTCCATCTGCATCTTCACGTCGCCCAGCCGCTGCACGATCGGCTCGCTCGCCACCAGCCAGCCGATGCGCAGACCCGGTGCCAGCGCCTTCGACGCGCTGCCGAGCATGATCACCATGCCGGTCTCGTCGAGCGCCTTGAGCGGCGCCGGCGTCTCGCCCTCGTACACGAGATCCTGATACGCGCAGTCCTCGATGATCGGCAGCCGTTCGGCGACGCACACGTCGATGAGCGCGCGCCGCCGTTCGGCGCTCATCGTGATGCCGGTCGGATTGTGGTTGGTGGGGATCGTGTACAGCAGCGCGTTCCCGCCGTGGCGGGCCGGTATGGTCATCGGCGCCGACGATGCGGTCTGCGGCGCTGCGGCTCCCGGACCGTCGCCGACGACGGTCGCCGCGTTGCCGGCCGCGTTGCCGCCGGGCCCGCCGTCGGGGGAGAGGAGGTGGTGCAGCGCGTCGGCGCGGATGCCGTCGTCGTCCATCGGGACGCCGGCGAGCCGCATGCCGGCCGACTGGAACACCTGCAGCGACTTGATGTAGCTGGGCGCTTCGGCGAGCACGGTCGAACCGGACGGCAGCAGGCTCACGGAGATCATCTGCAGCGCCTGCAGTGCGCCCGACGTGACGAGGATCCGGTCGGCGGTGCACGGCACGCCGGTCGCGGTCATGCGCTCGGCGATCGCCTCGCGCAGCCACGGCATGCCTTCCGGCGGCGGGTAGCCGAGCGAGTCGATCTCGGCGGCCGCCTCGCCGGCGATGCGCCGCCACATGGCGCGCGGGAAGAGCCGCGGGTCGAGTTCGCCGGTGCCGAGCCGGGTGACGCCGTCGACGAACTCCTTGCGGTTGATGGTCTGGATGGTCGCGTTGTTGGCCTTGAAGAAGCCGGATGCGACGTAGTCGGCCCAGTCGGGTGCGCCGGGCAGCATCAGCGACCAGGTGTTGCTGACGATGCGCGTGCCGGCGCCGTGCATCCCTTCGACGATCCCGTAGTCGGCGAGTTCGTCGATGGCGGCGATGACGGTGGACCGGTTCACGCCGAACGATTCGGCGAGCGCCCGCTGCGACGGCAGTCGTGAGCCGATCGGCCACGCGCCGCTGGACACCTGCCGGCACATGTAGTCGACGATCTGCTCGGTGACGGGCGTCGCCGACGTGCGGTCGGGCGTCCAGTCGATGGTGAGCGGCGCGATGCGTGCCATGCGGCTCCTTTCGGTTGCGGGGCGGGTTGGGGCGGATGGGCGGTTCGGGCCGGCTGGGTTGATTGTGCCGGTTGTGCCGGTCGTGGCGGTTGTGCCGGTTATGCCGGTCGTGGCGGTCGGGTGGTCGGGCGTTGAGGGGGCTGTCCGTGGATTTGTATGCGTCCCGACGTGACCGCCGCATGCAAATCCACGTTTTGGCCGGCCGTTTCGTGGATTTGTATGCGGCCGTTTCGTTCCGCCGCATACAAATCCACAGACTCTCACGTTTCCGCTTCCGCTTCCGGTTGGGGCCGGTCTTGTCGGGGCCGGTCGAACTCCGGCCGGGTTCCGGTCCTGCGTCCGGGTTCCGCCTGTTCGGTCGCCACCTCCACCGTTGTTTGGTGGGGCGACGGCCTGCGGTTTTGGCTGGTTGCTGCTTGTATTGTAATCCATATACTGAAATTCCGTGGCGTCGAAAGGCGCTTATTTTATGCATTCATGCCGGATTGCCGATCATATGCTTGGTTGATTTGGCTGGGTGCATTAGACCCAGCCAAACGGTTTGGCTGATGTTCGGAAGGTGGTGCGACATGGGCTTCTACTTGCAGGGACTGACGATGGGACTGGCGTACGTCGCGCCCATCGGCATGCAGAACCTGTTCGTCATCAACTCGGCGCTCACCAAGACGCGACGCAAGGCGCTGCTGACGGCGCTCATCGTCATCGTGTTCGACGTGATCCTGTCGCTCGCCTGCTTCTTCGGCGTCGGCGCGCTGATCCAGCGCTACGAGTGGCTGCAGCTGGGCGTGCTGGCCGTCGGCGGCGCCGTCGTCATCCGCATCGGCCTGGGACTGCTGTTCCCGCGTCTGTTCGACCGCTCGGCGACGAAGGACGACGCGGCCGGCCCGTCGTCGTCCGCTGAGTCGTCCGCCGTCGCCGCGGCCGCCGACGACCATACGAGCTGGTGGAAGACCATCTCGACCGCGTGCGTCGTCACCTGGTTCAACCCGCAGGCGATCGTCGACGGCACGCTGATGCTCGGCGCGTTCAGCGCGACGCTGACCGCCCAGCAGTCGACCCCGTTCATCACGGGCGTGGAGACCGCGTCGGTGGTCTGGTTCATCGGCGTGACGCTGCTGATCTCCGCGTTCAGCCACAAGTTCAGCCCGAAGGTCATCGAGGGCCTCAACAAGGTGTGCGGCGGCATCATCGTCGCCTACGGCCTCAAGCTGCTGTTCGACTTCGCCGTCGCCGTCATCTGACCGCGGCCCGTCACCCGGTCCGACGTGCGTCATCCGACCGACGTACGCCGGCCGACCGCCGCGCGTCGCCGTCCGCCGGCCGGGGCGCGGCTGACGGTACACTGGCGGTCGTGTCCGATACCGTCAACCCCGATACCGTCAACAACGTGAAGAACGCCATGAACCGTCGAACCAAACCTGAAGTGCTCGCCCCCGCCGGCAACCTGCGCGGGCTGAAGACCGCCGTCGATTTCGGCGCCGACGCCGTCTACTGCGGCGGCAAGGCGTTCGGCATGCGCAGCGCACCGAAGAACCTGACCCTCGAGGATTTCGAGGAGGGCTCCCGCTACGCGCACGAACGCGGCGCCCGCGTGTACGTGACCTGCAACATCCTGCCGCGCAACGCCGAGGTCAAGGCGATGCGCGAGTACATCGGCCAGCTGAAGGACACGGGCGTCGACGCGCTCATCGTCACCGACATCGGCATCCTCATGGAGGCGCGCCGCATCGCGCCGGAACTCGAACTGCACGTCTCCACGCAGGCGGGCGTCACCAACTGGGGCGCCGCGAACGCGCTGTACGAGCTGGGCGCGCGCCGCGTGGTCCTCGCGCGCGAGATGGACATGCAGGCCGTGCGCGACATCCGCGCCAACATCCCCGCCGACATGGACGTCGAATGCTTCGTGCACGGGTCGATGTGCATGGCATTCTCCGGCCGCTGCCTGATCTCCAACTACCTGACCGGCCGCGACGGCAACCACGGCGAATGCGCGCAGCCGTGCCGCTGGAAGTATTCGCTGGTCGAAGAGAAGCGCCCCGGCCAGGTGTTCCCGATCGAGGAGACCGCCGAAGGCACGTACCTGTTCAACTCGCAGGACATGTGCATGATGGAGCATCTCGACGAGCTCATCGACTCGGGCGCCACGAGCCTCAAGATCGAAGGCCGCGCGAAGAGCGCCTACTACATCGCCGCCATCACCAACGCGTACCGGACCGCCGTCGACGAGTACATGGTCCAGCGCGGCTTCGAATCGCGCGACGGCGAGATCCTGCGCCCGTTCCACGACCGCGTCGTCGTGCCCGGGCAGCCCGCCCCCGCATGGCTGCTCGACGAGCGCGCCGCCGCGGCGGACGTTGACGCCGCCGTCGTCGCCGATGCCGATCCGTCCGTCCCGACGGCCGTCGCCGACGGCGACGCGCCGGTCGACGCCGTCCTGCGCAACGCCGACGCCGCCTTCTCCGGCGTCCCCGACCTCGTGTCCGAGGATCCGGCGGAGCCGACCGACGCGACTGCGTCGGAAGGGGCCGATGCTGCGGATACCGCCGTCGTCGCCGACTTGGTCGCGACGCCGTCCGCCGCGACGTGCGCGTGCGGTCGCACCGACGCGACGCAGTCCGACGGATGCTGCGGCGGCCATGACGACGCCGCGTCGTCCGACGGCTGCTGCGGCCGCGGCGACGGATCGTGCCGACGTGCCGATGCCGACGCTGCCGGCGTCGCCGAGTCCACCGCGCCGTCCGCCGGCGACGACCCGCTCGCGCCGGTCGAATCGGACGAATCCGGCTGGATCCACGCGCGCGTCGTGCCCGCGCCGAAGGTGACGCTGCCCGACTGGCTGAAGGAGGAGCCGTACAAGGTCGCCCACCGCGACTATTCGACCGGCTTCTACTATCCGGAGCAGAAGGTCGTGCAGAACACCGACCGGTCCGCGTACTTCCGCTCGTGGCTGATCGTCGGCGAGGTACTCGACTGGACCGCGGACGAAGGCGGCCGCGTCACGATCATGAGCCGCAACAAGATCGAAGCCGGCCAGGAGATCGAATTCCTGCTGCCGGGCCGCGCGCCGCTCGCGTACACGGTGCCCGGCGGCGCGTTCCGCGACGAGAACGGCGAACCGGTCGACGCGATCAACAATCCGGCGCACGTGTTCTCGTTCCCGTGCTCCGAACCGGTCCCGCACAACGCGGCGATCCGCTCGCGCACCAAGCGCCCCACCCTCAAGGCCGCCTGAGGCCGGCCTGACATCGGCCCGACCCCGGTCTGTGCCATACGAATCCCGACGCGGACATCATCCCCCCGCGTCGGGATTTGCATATTCGGGCCGCCTCCCATACAGATTGCGACGCTAACGGGCGGTCCCGCGTCGTAATCCGCACACTGAACCGGATTCCCATGCGGATTGCGACGCAAACGGATGTACCGGCGTCGTAATTTGCATGTGGGATCGGCTTTCCATACAGGTCGCGACGCAAACGGGCCCGTCTGCGTCGGGAATCGCTGCGATGTGAGACCTTCCAGTGCGCGGCCGCGAAGCAATTGGCCGAGTGAGGGGAAGAATCGGGGCCTTGCACGCTTCTTTCGGCGATCTGAGGGGACGGCCTGACGGGAGATCTCCGGTCCCATCGGTCACTTTCGAACGGAAATCGTTGGTTTCCGGGCTTCGGTTCGAGGGAATCCTTCCCCCTCAGTCAGGAGAAAGAAGCCTGCAAGGCCCCGATTCTTCCCCTCAGATCGAGAATTCATGCGAATCCGATCGACTATGAAGACGCACGGCCCATGCCCGCCACAATACGAAGCGCCCGCTTCCCGTACCGAGATAACGCAATCCGCCGCCAAACCCCGGATTCACGGGCCGGGATAGAGTAGGGAACCATGACCAAGCAGCAATACGACGACGCGATCCTCGACAGCAACGAGATCAGCCCGACCGACAAGGCCGGCAACCCCATCCCCGTGACCATCCCGATCGCGCTGGCCCCCGGCGTGACCGTCACCTACACGACGCGCCTCGGCGGCGTGAGCGGCGCCGACTTCGGCGGCTGCAACCTCGGCGGCAAGACCGGCGACGCCCCGACCGCCGTCGCCGCCAACCGCCGCGCGCTCGCCGACCAGCTCGGCCGACGCCTGTCGCTGCTCAGCCAGGTGCATTCCGGCATCGCCGTCGACGTCGACGACCTGTGGGAGGAGAACGCCGACTACGGGTTCGACGCGTCCGGTTTCGCCGCCGCCGATACGTCCGACGATACGTCCGACGCCGCCGGCGATGTCGCCGTCCCGCGCCTGATCGAAGCCGACGCGCAGGTCACGTCCCGCCGCGGCATCGCCCTCGGCGTGTTCGCCGCCGACTGTCTGCCCGTCCTGCTCGCCGACGCCGAAGCCGGCGTCATCGGCGTCGCCCACTGCGGCCGCCGCGGCCTGGAGGGGGGCGTCATCGGCGCGACCGTCAATCTGATGACCGCCAAGGGCGCGGCGACGGAACGCATCGTCGCCACGCTCGGCCCGTGCATCTGCGGCGACTGCTACGAGGTCGGCGGCGACATGGCCGACGCGTTCGATGCCCGGTTCCCCGGCACGTTCACGCTGAGCCGCTTCGGCCAGCCCGGCATCGACATCGCGGCCGCGGCGCGCGCCGAACTCGCCGCCGCCGGCATCCCGCTTGACAACATCGTCGAATCGCGCCCGCGCGTGGCCGCCGCCACCCAGTACCTGTGCGAGGATGAGGAGCTGGCCGGCCTGTGCGACACGGACGGCGAAGGCCCGGCGCTCGCCGACCGCATCGGTCAGGTGCGTCACAGCATGTGCACGGTCGAGAACCCGCTGTGGCATTCGCACCGACGCGCCGCGCTCGCCGGCAAGCGGACCGAAGGCCGCATGCTCGCCCTGATCGCCCTCGACTGAGCCGGGGGCGGCGGCCCATGTGACGTCGCGCCTCCCATCATCCTGATGCGACACGCCCGGAGTGGTCATACAGAACCCCGGATATGGTCCCGATTCGCCTGATTCAGAGACCCATCCCTCGTTCTGTATGCCCACTCCGGGCGCGTCGCATATCGGGGAGTCGAGAAAGGGTCGTTCGAGAGAGGGACTACGTCGTCTTCGAGGGCTGTCCAAGGCGGAATGGGGTGGGACGGGATATCCCGGAAACACGCCCGGAGTGGTCGTACGGAACGTCCGATACCTCTCGAAACACCCTGTTTTCAGGACCCATCTCCGGTTCTGTATGCCCACTCCGGGCGTGTCGCCGTATGGGATCGCCCCGCCGGGCGCGCGCCCGGCACAGTCCGTGCCAAGGCGACCACGCCGGGGACTACGGTTGAGCACATGAGCCAGAGAGAACATGCCCCCCAGTCCGTCCCGGTCGTGGCCGTCGTGCTCGCCGCGGGATTCGGCACCCGCTTCGACCCGGACAACCCCAAGCAGCTCGTGTCGGTCGGCGGCAAGCCGATCGTGTGCTGGAGCATCGAGGCGTTCGACTCGAATCCGCGCGTCAGCGACGTCATCGTCGTCGTCAATCCGGCCGTGCGTGACGCGGTCGAACGGCTGGTCGACCGCGCCGGCTATCCGAAGGTCCGCATGATCGTCGACGGCGGCCGCGAACGCGTCGACAGCACGATGGCCGCCCTCGACGCGCTCGCCGCGGCCGGCATCCCCGCCGACGCGAAGATCCTCATCCACGATTCGGTGCGCCCGTTCGTCGAACGCGAGTCGGTCGACGGCTGCATCGACGCGCTCGACGAATTCGATGCGGCGACGGTCGCGCTCGCCAGCACCGATACGATCCTGCTGACCCAGGACCGCGACGGCCGCGAGATCGTGTCGCGCGTGCCGGACCGTCCGCATACGTTCCGCGCGCAGACCCCGCAGGCGTTCCGATTCGCCACGATCCGCCGCGCGTACGAGCGCGCCGCCGTCGACCCGTCGTTCCACCCGACCGACGACACGCGCGTCGTGGTCGACTACCTGCCGGCCACGCCGGTCGCCGTGGTCGCCGGCAGCGAGTCGAATCTGAAGATCACGACGCTCGCCGACATGCCGCTCGCCGAGCGCATCGCCGCGGCCCGCCTAGGCGAACCGACGGCCGCCGCGACGACGGCCGCGACGGCCGTCCCGGCCGTCCCGTCCGACATGGCCAAGGAGGAGGCGCGCGCCCGCATGCACGCGATGCTCGCCCAGGCCGCCGCCCAGCTGCACTGACCGGCATCGAACGACACAGACCGACACAGACCGACACCGACCGACGTGAAGGAGCATGACATGAGCGAACCCACCGACGACAGGCGCGAACTGACCGTGGTGATGTCCGGATTCGACCATTACGACGGTGTCGCCGTGAACCCGGCGCTCGAAGTGCCGCGGATGCTCGCCGCCGAGCCGATCGACGTGGACGGCGTCACCGTGCGCGTCCACCCGGTCGCCCTGCCGGTCAGCTTCGCGAACGCGTGGCCGGAGCTGCGCGCGGCGATCGACGCGACGCACCCCGACATCGTCATCGCCACCGGGTTGAAGCACGAGGCGCGCGGCGTGATGCTGGAACGCTGCGCGACGAACCTGATGGACGCGAGCACGCCCGACGCGGACAACGCGACGCCGCGCCGCGAGCCGATCGACCCGTCCGGCCCGGCCGCGTACTGGACGCGCCTGCCGCTGCGTTCGATCCTCAAGGACTTCGCCGGCGACGGCATCCCCGCGTCGCTCAGCTCCGACGCGGGCACGTTCGTGTGCAACTCGCTGTTCTACAGCCTGCTCGCCTGGACGTCGACGCAGGACCGCGTGCTCAGCGGCTTCGTGAGCCTGCCGTGCGTCGCCGCGGGGGAGCGGCGCGCCGACGACTCGGCATCGCCGGCCGCGCCGGCCACCTCGTCCGCGCCGGCCGCCGTCCCGTCGCCGGCCGCGTCGCGCGGACTGACGTTGGAACGCCTGACCGAGGCCGTGCGCGACGTGGTGCGCGAGACGGTCCGCTACCATCTGGCCCCGTCCGCCGGCGACGTGGTCCTCGTCTGACATCGTTCCCCGCGGCCGTCCTCCCGCCGTCGGTCTGCCATGCGACCGCGAGCGCGGCCGCCGTGCGACGCCCGCCGCGTCCGCGTTCCGTCCACACTGCGACGCGCTCTGTGTGGATAAGGTGTGCCCCAGCATTTCTGGCGCGGCGTATGCGCTAGAGTGCCTGTAGTGATGTCCTGATGGGGGTCGTCAGGACGCGCCGTATGGTGATGAAAGGAATACAGGCATGGTGGATCGCTTTCCGATCACGTTGCGCGGATACGACAAGGACCGGGTCGACGAGGCCTTCGACGCGGCCCAGGAGACGCTGACTTCGCTGCGCGAGCAGGTCCGTCAGTACGACGAGCGCATTCTCCGACTTCAGGCCCAGCTGCAGGAGGAACGCAACAAGAAGGCCGGCCAGCCCGCCACCTTCGCATCGCTGGGCGCGAACGCCCAGCAGATGCTCGCCTCCGCCGAGCAGACCAGTTCCGAACTGCTGTCGCGCGCCAAGCAGGACGCGACCTCCACCCGCCAGGCCGCCCAGGCGCAGGCCGAGACGCTCATCAACAACGCCAAGCTCGACGCCCAGCACATCGTCGACGAGGCCTCGTCCAAGGCGAAGGCCACGCTCGACGCCGCCAACGAGAAGGCCGAGACGATCACCGTCGCCGCCCAGGAGGAGGCGGCCCAGCTGCGCGCCGAGACCGCGCGCATCGTGTCCGAGCAGCGCCAGTCCACCGACCTGGAGCTGTCGAACTCGCGCGAGGAGCACAAGAAGCGCATGGCGTCCGAACGCGCCACGCAGGAGCGCGAGCTGTCCGACATGAAGGCCGAGGCCGCGCAGCAGATCGCCGAACAGCGCCGCACCGCCAACGAGGAGATCTCCCGCCTCAAGAGCGAGACGAACGACCAGATCGAGTCGGCGCTCGCCGAGGCGAACCGCAAGCTCGCGGACGTGCGCGAGCAGGTGTCGAAGATGATGTCGGAGGCGCAGCGCAAGGCCGCGGAGATCACCGACACGGCCACGTCGAAGGCGCAGGAGATCGTCGACGACGCCGAGGTGCACCGCACGAAGACGATGAGCCAGGTCAACGCCGAGGTCGAGCAGATCCGCGCCGACATCGCCGCCCAGCAGGACGAGGCGACGAAGAAGGTCGACGAGCTGCTGGAGCATCTCGAGGAGCGCCGCACCGCAGCCAAGGACGAGGTCGACGAGCAGATCGCGCAGGCGAAGACCGTGCGCGAGGAGGCCGACGAGTACGCGCAGTCCAAGCGCGCCGAGGCCGACGCGCAGGCCGCTGAGATCATCCGCCGGGCCGACGAGGAGGCCGCCGCGCAGGTCGAGGAGCGCCGTCAGGCCGCGCAGGTCGAGATCGACGGTCTGGAGAGCCACATCGCCGACCTGCAGCAGCGCGAGTCGAGCATCACGCAGCGCGTGTCCGAGCTGCGCGCCATGTTCGCGAACGTGTTCAGCGGGTTCGCGGCCGAGACGATGCCGCTCAACCCGGCCGTCATCGAATCGTCCGTCGTCGACGCGACCGTCGACGATGACGACGCCGACGACGCGACCGTCGCCATCGGCCAGGGCGACTGACATCCGTCCGGCACCGGCGATCCGTCGCCGATCCGCCGCCGTCGTGACGGCGTCATGACGCCACGAACGACCCGCCGCGGGATTCCCGCCGGCGGGTCGTCGCATATCCGGCGCGCCGACGGGGCCGCGCCGACCCGGTCGCGGCGGTCGTCATCGTGTCAACCGACGCCCGGCGCGTGGCGAGTACACTATGTAGCTGTTTGTCGGTACGGCATCCGCCGTGCGACGCCCGACGCCATGCGCGCCGGCCCGCCGCGCTGCGGATGCCGTCGTTGTGTCGGCCCACAAGGCCGGCCGGATCAAAGGAGAATCGCATGAGTGACATCACCGCGCTGAGCGCCGAGGCGCTCGGCAGCCTGCGTGACGAATTCGACGCCAACGCCACGAACCGTCTGGCGATGAACGCCGTCACCGCCGCCGGCATCGACAAGGTGGCCCGCAACTACGATCGCGCCCGCCAGCTGCAGCGCCGCTTCTCGACCGTCGTCGACAACGGCGAGGCGACCCACCAGGACCGCTCCGGCCGCTGCTGGCTGTTCAGCTCGCTGAACGTGGCCCGCTTCGTCGCCAAGAAGAACATGAACCTCAAGGAGTTCGAGTTCTCCCAGAACTATGCGATGTACTTCGACAAGCTGGAGCGCGTCAACTACTTCCTCAAGGACGTCGCCGCACTGATCGAGGCCGGCGAGACCGCCGACTCGCGTCTCATCCAGCACCTGCTCGCCGACGTGATGGGCGACGGCGGCCAGTGGACGATGGCGATGAACGTGTACAAGAAGTACGGCGCCGTCCCGAAGGACCTGTTCCCGGAGACCGAGTCGTCGAAGAACACCGGCCCGATGAACACGCAGCTGCGCCACCTGCTGCACACCGCCGTCGCGCACCTGTTCGACGCGGCCGGCGACGCCGAGGCCACCGCGAAGATCGTCGCCGACGCGACCGCCGCCGGCCACCGCATCCTCACCATCCACCTGGGCGAGCCGCCGGTCTCCTTCGACTGGGAGTGGACCGACAAGGACGGCGAGTTCCACCGCGACGGCGAGATCACGCCGGTCGAGTTCTGGAACAAGTACGTCGGCCCGGCCGACCTGGAAAGCTACGTGTGCCTGGTCGACGACCCGCGCCGCGAGCATCCGAAGGGCAAGAAGATCGGCATCGAGCACCTGGGCAACGTGGCCGGCGGCGACGCGACCGAGTACCTGAACGTGCCGAACCAGTTCATGAAGGACTGCGTGCGCCAGATCCTCACCGAGCAGGGCATCCCGGTGTGGTTCGGCGCCGACTGCGGCCCGTTCATGGACCGCCAGTCGGGCGCGTGGGCGACCGACCTGTTCGAGTACGACCGCGTGTACGGCGTCGACTTCGACATGGACAAGGAGGCGCGCGTGCGCTTCGGCGACTCGGCGATGAACCACGCGATGGCGTTCGCCGGCGTCGACGTGGCCGAGGACGGCGTCACCACCCGCCGCTGGCGCGTCGAGAACTCGTGGGGCACCGACATCGCCGACAAGGGCTACTTCACGATGAGCGACGACTGGTTCACCGAGTACGTGTACGAGGTCGCCGTCCCGAAGGCGATGCTCCCGGCCGAGTACCAGGCCGCGCTCGACGAGCCGGCCCAGATGCTCCCGGCCTGGGATCCGATGGGCGCCCTCGCCTGATCGTTTCCCCGGTTCCCACGGTCTCCTTGCGTCGCAATCCGTACACGACCCGACGGTCCGTTACGGATTGCGACGCGGGGACTACATGCAGCGTCGCAATCGGTACGTGATCTGACCGTCGGTTACCGATTGCGACGCGGAACACCTGCGTTGCGTCGCAATCCGCATATGATCAATGACGGACATACGGATTGCGACGCGACCGTCCTGCCCTGTGTCGGGATTCGTACGGGATGGGCCTGATTTCATACGACTTGCGACGCGGGAGTCGCGTGTTGCGTCGTGATTCGTATGGGATGGTCCCGATTCTTACGACTTGCGACGCGCACGGCCTGCGTCGCGTCGGGATTCGTACATGACAACCCGGTTCCGTGCGGATTGCGACGCAACCATCCGTCGTCCGCCGGTCCCGCCCGTGCCGGTCCCGGCCGTGCCGGCCCCGGCCGCGCCGCCCCCGTCCCACGTTGCGGTCGGGCCGGGCTCCGACGCCGACCCATCCGTTAAGGTATGGTCGATATCGGCGGCCCGCCCGCGGGCCCGGCCGCCGCATCCGTATGACCGCAAGGAGAGGAAGAGGCACGATGGCAGGGTTGCGAGGTCCGGACAGTTCCGAGGACGCGCGTCGACTGGACGAGCACGCCGTGTTCCCGGAGACGGTGGATGTGAACATCCGTCAGCTCGACCCGATCCCCGCGCCACGGTATTTCCTCAAGGAGCTGCCGCTGACCGACGCGATGAGCGACCTGGTGCTGCGCTCGCGTCAGGAGATCCGCGACATCCTGCACGGCCGCGACGACCGTCTGCTGGTGATCGTCGGCCCCTGCTCGATCCACGATCCGAAGGCCGCGCACGACTATGCGACCCGCCTGGCCGCCGTCAACGAGGAGCTGCGCGACCGGCTGATGATCGTCATGCGCGTGTACTTCGAGAAGCCGCGCACGACGATCGGCTGGAAGGGTCTGATCAACGACCCTGATCTGGACGGCCGCTTCAACATCCGCAAGGGCATGTGGCTGGCGCGCAAGGTGCTGACCGACGTGCTGGAGCTGGGCCTGCCGACCGCGACCGAATGGCTCGACCCGATCACCCCGCAGTACATCTGCGACCTGATCAGCTGGGGCGCGATCGGCGCGCGCAACACCGAATCGCAGGTGCACCGCGAGCTGGCGAGCGGCCTGTCGATGCCGGTCGGCTTCAAGAACGCCACCGACGGCTCGGTCAAGCCGGCCGCCGACTCGTGCTATGCGGCCGCGTTCGAGCACCATTTCCTGTCGATCAACCTCGACGGCCGCGTCATCTCCGCCGAGACGAAGGGCAACCCCGACTGCCATCTGGTGCTGCGCGGCTCCAACCACGGCCCGAACTACGACGCGGCATCCGTCGCGCAGGCGCTGGCCGATCTGAAGCGTTCCAAGGCGGCCGGCCCCAGCGAGCACGGTCTCGTCATCGACGCGGCGCACGGCAACTGCGGCAAAGACGAGACGGTCGAGGCCGAGGTCGTGGAGAACATCGCCGAGCGCGTCGCCGCCGGCGAGCAGGGCATCCTCGGCGTGATGATGGAAAGCTTCCTCAAGGCCGGCAACCAGAAGCCCGCGCCGCTCGACCAGCTCGAATACGGCAAGTCGGTCACCGACTCGTGCGTCCCGTGGGACCGCACCGAACAGCTGCTGCACACGCTCGCCGACGCCGTCGCCGCCCGCCGCGCCGCCTGACCGCCGCGGGCGACGCGCCCGACACCCGGCCCGCCGACCGCGCCGACCGCGCGCCGGCGGGCCGATCCGTGACGACCGAAGGAGGTTCCGTCATGCACCCCGTCCTGCGCTGCGCGATCGTCGACGACGTCGCCGACCACCGCGACCGGCTCGCGTCGTCCGTGGCCTCCTACTGCGCCGCGCGCGCGATCGGCTGCGGAATCGAACGGTTCGACTCTCCCGCCGCATTCGTCGCCGCGTTCCGCGCGGCCCGGTTCGACGTGGTGTTCCTCGACGGCTACTTCGACACGCTCGACTCGCCCGACGACGCGCGCACGACCGGCATGGACGCGGCCCGATGGCTACGTCGCCACGGCTTCGACGTGCCGGTCGTGTTCACCACGGTCAGCACCGACTTCGCGGTCGCCGGCTACGGCGTGGACGCCGCCGGCTATCTCGTCAAACCGTTCCTGCAATCCGAACTGGCCGTCGTGCTCGACAAGATCGTCTCCCGGATGCCCGGCGTCGGCGCAGGCGCCGGCGGTGCGGCGACGGCCGGATCCGCCCCGCCGGTCCCGCCGTCCGTCATCGACCTGCCGATCGGCGCGCACGACGCCGACCTGCTGCGCACGCGCGTTCTCGACGCCGCGGCGATGGCCGCCATCATCACCCCCGAGCCGACGGACGCGTCCGTCGCGTCCGTCGCATCCGTCGCATCCGGGGCATCCGGGGCGTCCGTGGCATCCGCCGCATCGTCCGCATCCGCGCCGACGTCCGTATCCGACGCGCAGCCGGTCCTGCGCGTCGATACGGAACGGCTGGCATACTGCCGCGCCGACCTGCACCGGGTCGCGTTCCACGACGCGCTCGACCCGGCCCGACCGGCGTTCAGCGTGCGCATGAGCTTCTCCACGCTCGAATCGGCGCTCGCAGGCATGCCGTGGTTCTTCGTGTGCGCCCGCGGCTACGTCGTCAACCTCGACTGTGTGGCCGGACTCGACGGCGACGCGTTCGTCCTGTCCCGCGGCGGCGTGCGCGTGCCGGTGAGCCGCCGCCGCGCCGCCGAGGCGCGCGCCCGCTACGCCGACCACGTCTTCAGCATGATGCGCGACGATCCGCCCGCCGCATTCGCGTCCGCCGCGCCCCCATCCGCCGCGTCCGCCGCGTCCGCCGCGCCCCCGTCCGCCGCGTCCATCACCTCCGGGAGCCGCCCATGATCGCCTCGATCCACGTCGCCGCGACCGTTCCGGCCGTGGCCTCGCCCGTCCCGTCCATCTTGGCCGCCATATACGTCGTCGCGCCGCCGCTCGCGTTCCTCTACGATTCGTCGACGATCGCGCCGCTGACGCCGTCCACGCTGCTCATCGTCCTGGCCGAGCATGCGACGCTCGTCCCGGCGATCGTCCTGTGCTTCGCGATCGCGTGGGATCTGCTGCGCGTGCCGCATCGCATGGTGGTCGTATCGACCGTGGCCGCGGTCGTCGGCTACCTGCTGGCGTCGGTGTGGCTGTACTTCTTCGCCCCCGTGTCCGATGTGGTGGGCGCGTCGCTGTCGCTCGCGTTCGCCGCGTTCGTATGCCTGTGGTTCTGGCATGTGACGGACCTCGACCTGCCGCGCGCCCTGTTCACGTCGCTGTCGTGCGCGGCGATGATGGCCGTCTGCGTGTTCGTCGGCCAGATGGCCGACATGGTCGCCAACGACGAGTGGCGTGCGCTCGGCCCGTACTCGTCGTTCGCGGGCGTCATCGCCGAATACGGGCTGGCGGTCGCGGCGGTGGCGCTGCTGTGGCGGCCGGCGCGCACGATGATGCCGCGCATCCTGCGCAGTCCGGTCATCGAACCGGTCGCGTGGCGCGTGCTGTGGCTGGCGCCGTTCGGCCTGTACGTGCTGCTCATGATGTACCACGGCCGTCAGATGGACGTGATGACGGATGCGACCGCCCAGCTGGGCGTGTTCGCGGTGACGATGTACTGCGCGCTGCTGCTGATGCTGTACTGGCTGCTTGCGAAGGTGGACTGCGAGGCGTCGCGTCGCGTCGAGGCGGAGCAGTCGGCCCGCCAGCTCGAACTGGGTCGCGCGCAGGTGAGGTCGCTCACCGATCGCATGGCGCAGGCGCGCCGGTCGCGCCATGACCTGCGGCAGCATATGGTCGCGTTGCACGGGTATGCGCGCAACGACGACCTGCCGGGATTGCGTCGCTATCTCGACGCGATGGTCGCCGACCTGGGCGTCGATGAGCCGCTCGCGGTATGCGACCATGTGGTCGTCAACGCGGTCGTCTCGTATTACGTGGCGGCGGTCCGTTCGCTCGGCGTGCGTCCGGATGTGCGTCTCGACGTGCCCGCCGACCTGTCGTTCGACGCGACCGACCTGACCGTCGTGTTCGGCAATCTGCTGGAGAACGCGCTCGCCGCGCTGCGCGGGCAGTGCGCGCAGGAGGCGCGCCCCGCGTTCCTGACGGTGCGCTCGCGCACGGGTCGCGGCGGCGAACTGTTCCTCACGATCGACAACTCGTTCGTGGGCGGACCCCGCCGCGACCGGTCGGGCCATTGGCTGTCGTCGCACCATGACGGTGCGGGCGTCGGTCTGGAGTCGGTGCGTTCGACGGTGGAACGTCTGGGCGGCGAGATGCGCGTCGACGCGTCCGACGGGATCTTCCGCGTCTCGATCATGCTTCCCGACGGCGGGCGCACGGCCGTCGCGGCCTGAGCGGCCGGCCGCCGACGCATCCGTGTGCCCCCGTCGTGGGCGTCCCACGCCGTCGCGCGCCGACGCGGCGACGGCCTGATGCCGGCGTCCTTGCCGTTCATGACGCACGGGACGCCATTCGTGCCGCGTCGGGACCGTTCGTGCCGCGAGCGTGGCGGACCATGCCCCCGAAACCGTACCCTCGAAAGGGACGCCGGATGCGCTCTGTCCCGGCGTGGGGGAGGTACGATCATGACGGATGCCGAGATGACGATGCCGGGCGACGGCGCCGGTGCCGTCGATGGCGCCGCGGGCGGAAACGGCTCGCCGGCAAGGGACCATACGGTCTGGGAGCGGCTTTCCCGGGAGGTGATCCACCGCTTCTACACGGGCGACGTCGTCTGGCTGTCGGAACGTTTGGACGGTGATTTCGCCGGCATCGGCGCGCAGCCGGAACAGTACCGCATATCGACGCAGGGCATCCTGTTCAACGCGATCGCCCTGCCCGATCTGGTGTTCACGTCGGAACGCTACGAATGGGTCGCGTCCTGCGACGGACTGACGGTCGTGATGGGCCAGTACGAGGCGTATACGGCGCCCGATCAGGGAATCGTGTTCGCCGATACGCAGCGGTTCACGATGGTCTGGCGCGGCGAGCCGGCCCACGCGCGGCTGGTCCACTGGCATGTGTCGAACCCGCTGCGCGCGGCCGAGGAGGGCGAGCAGTTCCCCTACCGGGCCGGCGCGGCCGGATTGCGCGCGGTGTCGCTCATGGCCGAACAGAAACGGTACCGTCGCGAACTGCGCATCCAGGACGTGGCCGGCGCGATCCACCGGCTGCTGCCGTTCGACCTGCGCTACCTGTCGGTCGACGGGCATAACACGGTGCTGCACATGACCGACGGCAGCACGTACACGGTGCACGAGGGGCTGTCGTCGTTCCTCGCCGCGAACGGACTGGACGGTCCGGACGGCGGATTCGTGCGCATCCACCGCGGATACGTGGTGAACGCCCTGTACGTGCGCAGCGTGTCCGACAAGGTGGTGATGACCGACGGCATGGAACTGCCTCTGCCGTCGCGCCGGCAGAGCGAGATCCGCGAGGCCATCGCCGCCGCCCGGCGCGACTGACCGCGGGCGCGCCCGCCCGTCCGCACCGCTTCGGCCGGGCGTGAACAGTGCATGGCCTATCCTTGGGGAAGACCAACGAGCCAAGGAGAGACCATGCCGTCGCAACAGCATCAGCAGCCGTGCGCCGACGCCGCACTGTGCGGCGCGCCCGCATCGGGCGAAGCGCCCGCGTCCGCGCACCCGCTGCACGTCGGCCAGCAGCCGCTCAACACCCCCGAGGACCTGCACGTCATCCGCAAGGCGATCCGCGACGGCAAGAACCCGCTGACCGCCACCGACGTGCCGCGCTGGGAGGACCAGGTCGGCATCGACCGCATCATCAACCGCCGCGTCGTCGAACTCGAACCGCTGCCCACGCCCGCCCAGGTGCTCGCCGACCTGCCGCTCGACGCCGCCGCCCAGGCGGTCGTCGCCGGCTCGCGCGACGAGATCCGCGCCTGCCTGTACGGCCAGGACGACCGCCTGCTCGTCATCGTCGGCCCCTGCTCCGTGCACGACCCGGCCGCCGCGCTCGACTACGCGCACCGGCTCGCCGGCGTCATGGCCGACGTCGACGGCGAACTGCTCATCGTCATGCGCGTCTACTTCGAGAAGCCGCGCACCACCGTCGGCTGGAAGGGCCTCATCAACGACCCCGACATCGACGGCTCGCACAACATCCGCAAGGGCCTGCTGCTCGCACGTCGCACCCTGCTCGGCGTGCTCGGCGAAGGCCTCGCCGCCGCCACCGAATTCCTCGAACCCACGTCGCCGCAGTTCATCTCCGACGCGGTCAGCTGGGGCGCGATCGGCGCGCGCAACACCGAATCGCAGGTCCACCGCCAGCTCGCCAGCGGCATGTCCATGCCGATCGGCTTCAAGAACGCGACCGACGGCTCCGTCAAGGCCGCCGTCAACGGCTGCTACGCGTCCGCCCAGCAGCACACGTTCTTCGGCATCGACCATCTGGGCCGCGCCTGCGCCGTCGAAACGCTCGGCAACCCCGACTGCCACGTCGTGCTGCGCGGCTCCATCCACGGCCCCAACTACGACACCGCATCCGTCGCCGCCGCCATGGCCGACGTGCGCGCCATGATGCCCGCCGACTCCGCCGCCGCGCACGGCGTCATCGTCGACTGCTCGCACGGCAACTCCGGCAAGGACGAACGACGCCAGGCCGAAGTCGTGCGCGACATCGCCCGCCGCATCGCCGACGGCGAGACCGGCATCACCGGCATCATGATGGAAAGCTTCATCGAACCCGGCAACCAGCCCGCCGGGCCGCTCGACAGCCTCGTCTACGGCAAGTCCATCACCGACAAGTGCATCGGCTGGGACGAGACCGAACGGCTTCTGCGCGAACTCGCCGACGCCGTCGCCGCCCGCCGGCGCAAGTGACGACCGCGACGCACCAGCAGCGGCAACGAGCGGACCAGCCGCCGGAACCAACGAACGAAAGGAACGACATGACCACCATCGCCATCATCGGAGCCATGGACGAAGAGGTCGCGCACATCGCCGACAGCCTCGAGCACGTCGCCCACGACCACGCCGCCAGCCTCGACGTGACCCGCGGCACCATCACCGCCGACTCCGGCACCGTCATCGACGTGGCCGCCACCGTCGGCGGCATGGGCCTCGTCAACGCGGCCGCCACCACCCAGCACCTCATCGACACGTACCATCCCGACGCGATCGTCTTCTCCGGCATCGCCGGCAACCTCAACAAGACGCTCCACATCAACGACGTCGTCCTCGGCGGCACCCTGCGCTACCTCGACACCGACATGCGGCTCGTCGGCCAGTGGACGCCCGGCACGCACGACGCGCCCGTCGAGGAGTTCCACTCCGACCCGCGGCTCGTGGCGCTCGCCGACGCCGCCCTCGACGACATGGGCATCACGCATGTGACCGGCACGATCGCGTCCGGCAACTACTTCGTGGACGACCCGGCCAAGGTGGCCGAGGTGATCGCGCTGACCGGCGCCGACGCGGTCGAGATGGAGGGCGCGGCGGTCGCGCACGTCGCCGCCCGCAACGGCGTGCCCGCGCTCGTGATCCGCGCGCTGTCCGACAACGCCGACACCGACTACGAGGTGTTCCGCGAGTTCGACATCACCGAATACGCGGACACGGCGGCGCGACTGACCGTCAACATCCTGCGCCGGTTCTGACCGGTTCGCGGCGTCCTGAGGGGCGCCGCTTTTCG
The DNA here is from genome assembly GCF_003952945.1 of Bifidobacterium samirii. GTDB lineage: Bacteria > Actinomycetota > Actinomycetes > Actinomycetales > Bifidobacteriaceae > Bifidobacterium > Bifidobacterium samirii. The sequence goes on along the minus strand of NZ_QXGK01000012.1, from coordinate 8,866 downwards.
TAGGCGCGGGTGCGCGTTCCGCCGGCCGGTCGCGGCGAAGGTGAACGGAAGGCGAACTCGCGGCGACGGCTGGGCGAGCGCCGCGTTGCCGCCGGGTGTCCGCCGGTAGTCTGGAAGCGGAAGCGATCGTGGCCGCGGCGTGACGTGGCCGACGGGCATGGCATGGCCGATGACGGTGACGAAGGGAGGCGGCATGGACTGGTGGCGGGTCGCCCTGCTGGTGGGCGTGGCGCTGGCCGTGGTCGGCGTGATCGTGTTCCACGCGTACGAGCTGGGCCTGGACGCGGGGGAGCGGCTGGCCCGTTCCGGCGGCCGTCGCGGCGGCCGGCGTGGCGGCCGTGCCTCCGACGGTCCGTCGGGCGACGGCGGCTCGCTGTTCGACGACGCCCGGTCCGACCGCCCGGTGCGGGCGTTGGAACGCGGGCTGATCGAGGCGATGCCCGAGGCGGTGATCGTGCGCAGGGGTGACGGCCGCATCGTGTACGCGAGCGACAAGGCGGCCGATCTGGGCGTCGTGGCCGGCGGCCGCGTCGTCTCCTCCGAACTCGAACGGATCACGCAGCGGTTCCTCGCCGACCGGATCGCGCGCGAACGCGAGATGGCGTTGTCTGGTCGGTCGGATGCCGGCGGGCCGCGTGCCGACGGCCGCGGCGTGCGGGCGGGGGAGCGGACCGTGGCGGACGGCCGTCATGTGCGCGTGCGCGTCAGGCCGCTCGGCGACGACCTGTACGTCGTGTTCCTCACGGACGTGAGCGACCGGCGGCGGTTCGAGTCGATGCGCCGCGACTTCGTCACCAATGTGTCGCACGAGCTGAAGACCCCGGTGGGCGCGATCGCGCTGCTCGCCGAGACGATCGGCGACGCCGCCGACGACCCGGATGCGGTGCGCTACTTCGCGGGCCGTGTCGCCAAGGAGTCGGAGCGTCTGTCCGCGCTGGTGCGCCGGCTCATCGACCTGCAGAAGGCCGAGTCGATGGACGAATCCGTGACGCTTGCGCCCACGTCCGCGACGGCGGTCGCGCGCGCCGCGATCGCGGAGAACCGCGTGCAGGCCGACGCGCACGGCATCGCGGTCCGGCTGACCGTCGGCGGCATCGACGTCGCCGCCGAGGGCGACGCCGCGCCCGGCGGCGACGCCCTCGACGAGCCGTCCGATGTGACGGTCATGGCCGACCGCGAGGCGCTCGTCATGGCGGTGAAGAACCTCGTGGAGAACGCGATCCACTATTCGCCCGACCATACGACCGTCGTCGTCGTGGTCGACAGGCGCGACGACCGCGCGACGATCCGCGTCATCGACCAGGGCATCGGCATCCCCGCCGACAAGCTCGACCGCGTGTTCGAACGGTTCTACCGGGTCGATCCGGCCCGCTCGCGCGAGACCGGCGGCAGCGGACTCGGCCTGTCGATCGTGCGGCACTGCGTCGAGCAGTGCGGCGGCACCGTCTCGGTATGGTCGCACGAGGGCAGCGGATCGACGTTCACGATCGAACTGGACGCCGCCTAGCCGGCGGCCGCATCGCCCGCCGGCGCGTGCGCGTCACGGCGGGGAAGGAAAGGAGAAGGACATGACGCACATTCTCATCGTCGAGGACGAGGAGTCCTACCGCGAACCATTGGTCTACCAGCTGACGCGCGAAGGCTACGACGTGTCCGCCGCGGCCACCGGCGAGGAGGGGTTGGAGACGTTCACGCGTGGCGGCATCGACCTCGTGCTGCTCGACCTCATGCTGCCCGGCATCGACGGCACCGCGCTGTGCCGGCGCATCCGCGAGCAGAGCCGCGTGCCGATCATCATGCTCACCGCCAAAAGCGCCGAGATCGACAAGGTCGTCGGCCTGGAGATCGGCGCCGACGACTACGTGACCAAGCCGTACTCGTTCCGCGAACTGCTCGCGCGCATCCGCGCCGTGCTGCGACGCAACCTGATCGTCGAGGAGCGCGCATCCGGCGGGCCGGACGCGGAGCCGCCGCTGGTGTGCGGCGACGTCGTCATGCGCGTCGCCCGCCACGAGGTGAGCGTGCGCGGCACCAGCGTGTTCTTCCCCCTCAAGGAGTTCGAACTGCTCGAATACCTCATGCGCAACAAGGGGCGCGTGGTCACCCGCCACCAGCTCATCGACCGCGTGTGGGGCGCCGACTACGTGGGCGACACGAAGACGCTCGACGTGCACGTCAAACGCGTGCGCGCCAAGATCGAACCCGACCCGTCGCGGCCCGTCCACCTGACCACCGTGCGCGGCCTCGGCTACCGCATCGACGACCCCGCCGCGTGACGGACGTCTGTCCGCCGGATGGGCGTCGGACGGCCGCGAACTGTTCACCCGGCGTTCACCCAAACCGGTCCGGACGGCGCTCCGGCTCCCATAGGCTTGAACTGTCAAACGAAATGCAGACAGCACAGATTGACAGCAAAGAGAGACACGATCATGCGTAAGAATGTTGCGATCCGTTCCATCGCCGCCCTGTCGGCGCTTGCGATGCTGGGCGCGCTCGCCGCCTGCGGCGACAACGCCCCCGCCACCTCCTCCGGCCAGACCACGACCGATCAGAACACGACGGCCGCCGAGATCTCCGGCAAGTTCTCCGGAGCGGGCGCCTCCTCCCAGCAGGCCGCCGTCGAGGCGTGGATCAACGGCTTCCAGGAGACCAACCCCGACGCCGACATCTCCTACGACCCGTCCGGTTCCGGCGCGGGCGTCACCACCTTCCTGACCGGCGCCACCGCGTGGGCCGGCTCCGACAAGGCCCTGTCCGACGACGAGGTCGACAAGTCCGCCTCCGTGTGCGCCGACGGCACCGCGTTCGACGTGCCCGTCTACATCTCCCCGATCGCCGTGATCTTCAACCTCAAGGGTGTCTCCGACGCGGGCAAGCACGTCAACATGGACGCCTCGACCATCGCGAAGATCTTCGACGGCAAGATCACCACATGGAACGACCCGGCCATCGCCGACCAGAACAAGGACCTCGACCTGCCCGACACGCCCATCACCGTCGTGCACCGCTCCGACAAGTCCGGCACCACGCAGAACTTCGTCAGCTACTTCAAGGACGTCGCCCCCGACGACTGGACCTACGACCTGTCCGAGAACTGGCCGAACGAGGTCGGCCAGGGCGCCAAGGGCACGTCCGGCGTGGTCAACACCGTCGGCCAGGCCGACGGCACCATCGGCTACGCCGACCTCTCCCAGGTGGGCGACCTGGGCACCGTCGCCGTCAAGGTCGGCGACTCGTACACCGAGATCTCCGCCGACGCCGGCTCCAAGGTCATCGAGGACTCCCAGCTCGACGAGACCGTCAAGGGCGAGCACCGCGTCGTCGTCACCATCAACCACACCACGCAGGCCGACGGCGCGTACCCGATCGTGCTCGTCTCCTACGACATCGCCTGCCCCGCCTACAAGGACGCCGACACCGCCGCATTCGTCAAGTCCTGGCTCACCTACGTGACCAGCGACGCCGGCCAGCAGACCGCCTCCGCCAACGCCGGATCGGCGCCCCTGCCCGCCAACATCGCCGACAAGGTCGCCGACTCCATCGACGCCATCGCCGTCAAGTAAACCCCGGCCCCAAGCCCCCTTCGCCGAAGGGGGCCTGCGGCGCGTCCGGAACCGCCGGACGCACCCGCCCACGCACAAGGAGAAGCTGTGAGTTCACAAGCATCATCGCCGGCCGCACACCCCACGCGGCCCGCGCGCGCCGCCGGTGAAGGCAGATCCGGCAAGACCGCCGACAAGGTCTTCCGCGCCGTCGCCAACGCCGCCGGCATCCTCATCCTCGTGGTCCTCGCCGCGGTGTTCCTCTTCCTGCTGTACCGCGCCTGGCCGCTCATCGGCGGCGACCGCGACGCCAACGTCGCCACCATCGAATCGTTCACCGGCGGCAAGGCCCACGGATTCTGGCAGTACGTCGGACCGCTGGTCTTCGGCACCGTGCTCGTCTCGGCGCTCTCGCTCATCATCGCGTTCTTCGTCGCCCTGGGCATCGCGCTGTTCATCTCCCACTACGCGCCCAAACGGCTCGCCGCCGCGCTCAGCTACGTCGTCGACCTGCTCGCCGCCATCCCCTCCGTCATCTACGGCCTGTGGGGTGGCCTGATCCTCGTGCCCGCCATCCACCCCTTCTGGAACTGGGTGGCCACCTACCTGGGCTGGATCCCGATCTTCGCCGGACCGGCCGCCAACCCGTCACGCACCGTCGCCACCGTCTCCGTCGTGCTCGCCGTCATGATCCTGCCGATCATCACGTCCGTGTCACGCGACATCTTCCTCCAGACGCCCCGCCTCCAGGAGGAGGCGGCGCTCGCATTGGGCGCCACCAAATGGGAGATGATCCGACTGGCCGTCCTGCCGTTCGGCAAATCCGGCATCATCTCCGCATCCATGCTCGGCCTGGGCCGCGCCCTCGGCGAGACCATGGCCGTGCTCATGATCCTGTCGCCCGGACTCAACTACTCCATCCGCCTGCTGCAGGCGTCGCAGAACCAGACCATCGCCGCCAACATCGCCGCCCAGTACGGCGAAGCCAACGAACTGGGCGTCTCCACGCTCATCGGCACCGGTCTGGTGCTGTTCGTCATCACGTTCCTCGTGAACTTCATCGCCCGTAAGATCACCGAGAAAGCGAGCGCGCAATGACCGCCGAACCGAAATCCGCGATGGACGGCGCGCCCGTCATCGACTTCGACAAGTTCACCCCCACCCGCTCGTTCATCGCCTCGCGCAAACGCCGCGACGCGATGATGCGCGTGTTCATCTCGCTGGCCTTCCTCATCGCCTGCATCCCGCTCGTCTCCGTGCTGTGGACCACCGTCGCCAACGGCGTCAAGCGCTTCAACGTCGACTTCCTGACCCACAACATGCGCGGCGTCGTCGGCGGTGCCATGACCGGCTCCGGCGGCTACGGCGGCGTGCTGCACGCGATGATCGGCACGCTGGAGATCACGTTCGGCGCGATGCTCATCTCCGTGCCCGTCGGCCTCATGTGCGCCGTATACCTCATCGAATACTCGCGCGGCAGCCGCCTCGCCCGCTCGATCGAACTGCTCGTTGACGTCATGAGCGGCATCCCCTCGATCGTCGCCGGCCTGTTCGCGTTCTCGATGTTCACGATCTTCTTCGGCCCCGGCACCATCAACGGCATCGAAGGATCCGTGGCGCTCTCCCTGCTCATGATCCCCACCGTTGTCAAGACCAGCGAGGAGATGCTGCGCATCGTGCCCAACGACCTACGCGAAGCCTCCTATGCGCTGGGCGTCACCAAACAGCGCACCATCACCAAGATTGTGCTGCGCACCGCCCTGCCCGGCATCGTCTCCGGCGTGATCCTCGCCATCGCGCGCGTCATCGGCGAGACCGCGCCGCTGCTCATGACCGCCGGCTACACCGCCTCCACGAACCTCAACCCGTTCGACGGCAAGATGACCACCCTGCCCGTCTACGTCTACCAGGAGTATTCGAAGCTGCGCGCCAACTGCCCCGCCGGCTCCGACGCCACCTGCGTGACCACCATCCCGATGGAACGCGCATGGGCCGCGGCGCTCGTGCTCATCGTCATCGTGCTCATCCTCAACCTGATCGGCCGGCTCGTGGCGAAGGTGTTCGCCGTCAAGACGGAACGCTGACGCCGCCCGCTCCCCATCCGTCCCCCGCAACCGCAAGCAAGCAAATCCAAGGAAATCCCATGGGACAACGCATTGATGTCAACCATCTGAACATCTACTACGGCGACTTCCTCGCCGTGGAGGACGTCAACCTCAACATCGAGGCCAACAAGGTCACCGCGTTCATCGGCCCGTCCGGCTGCGGCAAGTCGACCGTGCTGCGCAGCCTCGACCGCATGCACGAAATCATCCCCGGCGCGCACGTGACCGGCGAGGTGCTGCTCGAAGGCCGTAACCTGTACGCCAAGGACGTGGACCCGGTCGAGGTGCGCCGCGACGTGGGCATGGTGTTCCAGCGCCCCAACCCGTTCCCCACGATGTCGATCCGCGAGAACGTGCTCGCCGGCGTGCGCCTCAACAACCGCCGCATCAGCAAGTCCGACGCGGACGATCTGGTCGAGTGGGCGCTGCGCGGCGCGAACCTGTGGAACGAGGTCAAGGACCGGCTCGACAATCCGGGTGTCGGCCTCTCCGGCGGCCAGCAGCAGCGCCTGTGCATCGCGCGCGCCGTGGCCGTGCATCCGCAGGTGCTCCTCATGGACGAACCGTGCTCGGCACTCGACCCGATCTCCACGCTCGCCGTCGAGGACCTCATCGAGGAGCTCAAGGGCGACTACACGATCGTGATCGTCACGCACAACATGCAGCAGGCGGCGCGCATCGCCGACTACACCGCGTTCTTCAACCTCAAGGCCGTGGGCCAGCCGGGCCACCTCGAATACTTCACCGACACGGTCACCATGTTCAACAACCCGCAGAACGCCGAGGCCGAACGCTACGTCTCCGGTCGCTTCGGCTGATCGGCCGCCGCCATGTCCGCATCGCCGCGTCCCATGACCCGCGGCGATGCTATGGTGAGCGTGTCCGTCGCCGATTGCTCCGCGGCGGACGTGGGCGAGTCGCAATTCTCGCCGGGGCCCGCGGCATCGATGATGCAGTGGCATCGCCGCGCCGTCCCTAACAACCCACGATAAGGACAGAAAGAAGTTATGGAGAAGTTCTTCCATCTCAAGGAGAACGGCACGACCGTGTCCACCGAGGTCATGGCCGGTCTGACCACGTTCTTCGCGATGAGCTACATCATCGTCGTCAACCCGCAGATTCTGAGCCAGACGGGCATGCCGTGGGGCGGCGTGTTCCTGGCCACCATCATCGCCGCGATCATCGGCACGCTGGTCATGGGCCTGTTCGCGAACGTGCCGTACGCGCAGGCCGCCGGCATGGGCCTGAACGCGTTCTTCACCTACACCGTGTGCTTCGGCCTGGGCTTCACCTGGCAGGAGACGCTGTGCATGGTGTTCCTGTGCGGTCTGATCAACATCCTGATCACCGTCACCAAGGTGCGCAAGATGATCATCAAGTCGATCCCCGAGTCGCTGCAGCAGGCGATCGGCGGCGGCATCGGCCTGTTCGTCGCGTACGTCGGCATGCTCAACGTCGGCCTGATCACGTTCACCACCAAGGACGCCGAGTCCGCCGGCCAGGGTCTGGCGACCGCCGCCACCCCGGGTCTGGCCACGTTCGACAACAAGACGCTGTGGGTGTTCCTCATCGGCCTGCTGCTGGCCGTCGTGTTCACCGTGCTCAAGGTCAAGGGCGGCATGCTGCTGGCCATCGCGATCACCACGGTAATCGGCATCCCGTTCGGCGAGACGAACTTCGGCTCGTCCGTGTCGATCGGCGAGACGTTCTCCCAGCTGCCGACCACGTTCGGCGCGATCTTCTCCGCCGACGGCTTCCCGGCCCTGTTCTCCGACATGTCGCGTCTGCCGCTGGTGCTGGTGACGATCTTCGCGTTCTCGATGTCCGACACGTTCGACACGCTCGGCACGTTCATCGGCACCGGCCGCCGCACCGGCATCTTCTCCGCCGAGGACGAGAAGGCCCTGGAGAACGGCTCCGGCTTCTCGTCGAAGATGGACAAGGCGCTGTTCGCCGACTCGATCGCCACGTCGATCGGCGCGATCTGCGGCACGTCGAACACCACCACCTACGTCGAGTCGTCCGCCGGCATCGCCGCGGGCGGTCGTACCGGCCTGACGTCCGTGGTCGTGGCGATCTGCTTCGCCCTGTCCGCGTTCCTGTCCCCGATCATCTCCGCCGTGCCGTCGTCCGCGACCGCGGGCGTGCTGGTGATCGTCGGCTGCATGATGGCCGCGTCCCTCAAGGACGTCGACTGGACCGACATCACCGAGGCGATCCCGGCGTTCTTCGCCGCCGTGTTCATGGCGTTCTCGTACTCGATCTCGTACGGCATCGCCGGCGGCTTCATCATGTACTGCATCGTCATGACCTGCAAGAAGAAGGCGAAGGAGGTCCACCCGGTCATCTGGACCGTGGCGATCCTGTTCGTCCTCGACTTCATCCTCAACGCGGTCCTGTAGTGGCCCTGTAGGCGGGCCGCAAAGTCCGTTCAGCCGTCGCGTCGCCTCGTTGCGCGGACATATGACGGCCTTTCGTATGGTCCCCGTCGGGGTTTCCGGCGGGACCATCGTATATCCTCTCTTCAGGTTTTGACGTGCAGGGCCCGTACGGTCTCACACGCCGGTCGAATTCGCATGAATTCCTGATCTGAGGGGAGAAATCGGGGCCCTGCACGCTTCTTTTCGCAAACTGAGGGGAAGGATTCCCCTGATTCGAAGGTCGGATTCCAAGGGTCTTCTGCCGAAAGCGCACGATGGGGCCGGAGGTTTCCGACCAGATCATCCCCTCAGATCGCCGAAAGAAGCGTGCAGGGCCCGGATTCTTCCTCTCGCTCGGCCAATCGCTTCGTCGCCGTGCTCTGGAAGATCCTGCGCCATAGTGATTCCCGTTGCCGATCCGATACTCGTACGGTTCGCTTCCTTCACGCGCCAAATGAAGCCATACGGCCCTTGCACGTCGAAAACGGAAGAGCGATGTTGTCCGCGCCCGTGTCCTCCAGGCGTAGGCAACGCTTATCTGGCACGCTGAGGGCAGATTGTCGACGTCGCACAGTGCTATACGGCAAACTGAGGGCACTCGTACTTCCCCACACCTGCCATGCCCCTTAGACCTTGGCCACATGTTGCGCCTTATGTAACGACTGCGGAGAGTCGAGGTGCCTCATTTGAAAATGAGCGCGTAATCCGGAGTGGTGCCTCACCTGTGGTGAGCGTGAAATCCTAGTCCGCGTCGGCTTGTGGGGTTTCGTCGTCTTCCGGTTCGACGCCCGCGATCCGG
>NZ_QXGK01000011.1 GCF_003952945.1 Bifidobacterium samirii | reverse complement strand
GGCGGCCTGAGCGCCACGACGAACACGCCGGACGCCGCCGGCAGGGCGGAGCGTGCCCATAACGCCCGGTCCGTGAACCGACACGTCGACCACCTACAGAGTTGACAAAAACATAGGAACACCCCCCAAGCCGGCTAACACAGTTGAGTTATCAACTTTCTACACCGCACCATATCAGCAAAAGGAGAACAAGTTTCGAATCAGGGCGGAAGCGGAAACCCGCACGGGATCGGCTTTGGCGTCCGATCCCTGGCGTGATGCCATCGATCGTGATCGTGGTCCCGGTCCCGGATCCGGACCTGAACCTGGAGCGGACAGCGTCCACGGGCAGGCGAGGAGAACCCTGCATGGGCGGCGAGACCGATGACGGTCGGCGAGGGCGCGCCGGAACACGCGGTGAACGGGGTTCGGGGCGGAGGCGTGTATAGTCGGATAGGTCGCTTTGCGGCCACCTCGTCCGCTTCCATGCACGAAAGGTGAACCGTGTCGATAGAACACGAAACGGCGGCAACGCCGATGGTCGGTAAGAGCGTGATCACGCTGGATGATCTTTCCGTTTCCCAGATTCGAGAACTGCTGCACAAGGCGCAGTACATCGACTCCCATCGTAAGGACGTGGCGCACACCTGTGAAGGGCGGGTGTTGGCCACGCTTTTTTATGAGCCCAGCACCCGTACACGCTTGAGCTTCGAAACCGCCATGCTGCGCCTGGGCGGCAAGGTCATCGGCTTCGCCGGCGCCCAGCTCGCCTCCGTCACCAAGGGCGAGTCGATCACCGACACGCTGAAGACGGTCTCCAACTACGTCGACGTCGTCGCCATCCGTCATCCCAAGGAAGGCGCGGCGCTGGTCGCCTCGCGCGCCGCGTCGGTGCCGGTCATCAACGCCGGCGACGGCGGCCACATGCATCCGACGCAGACGCTGGCCGACCTGGCCACGCTGCAGTCGCGCTTCGGCCGCGTCGACCATCTGACCGTCGGCCTGTGCGGCGACCTGACGTTCGGCCGCACCGTCCACTCGCTGATCGAGACGCTGTGCCGCTTCGGCAACGTGACGTTCGTGCTCATCAGCCCGGACGAGCTCAAGACCCCGCAGTACGTGCTCGACCGCATCGACGCGACCGAGACCTGCTCGTACGTGGAGGTGCGCGACCTGGTCTCCGTCATCGGCGACCTCGACGTGCTGTACATGACCCGCGTGCAGAAGGAGCGCTTCTTCAACGAGGACGACTACCTGCGCCTGCGCGACACGTACATCCTCGACGCCGACAAGATGAGCCGCGCCAAGAGCGACATGGCCGTGCTGCACCCGCTGCCGCGCGTCAACGAGATCGCAGTGGAAGTGGACGACGACCCGCGCGCCGCCTACTTCGAGCAGGTCAAGAACGGCATGCTCATGCGCATGGCGCTCGAAAGCGCCGTCGTGGGCGACGAACTGCCCGGATACGAACCGCTCGAATCCAAGGAGGTCCAGGCCTGATGGAGGTCACCAGCATCGTCAACGGCATCATCATCGACCATGTGCCGGCCGGCACCGCGCTCAAGGTGCTCGACTATCTGAAGATCAACCCGGCCAAGACCAAGCTGGCGCTGATCATGAACACCGACAGCCACCTGTACGGCACGAAGGACATCATCAAGATCGAGGACGAGGAGAGCATCGACCTCGACGTGCTGGGTCTGGTCGCGCGCACCGCGACCGTCGGCATCGTGCGCGGCGGCGTCATCGTGGAGAAGAAGAAGCCGACCCTGCCCGAGCACGTGTCCAACATCATCCGCTGCGTCAACCCGCGCTGCGTGACCACCAGCGAGCCGGGCATCGACCAGATGTTCCACCTGACGCACTCCGACCGTCAGGAATACCGCTGCGACTACTGCGACGAGGAAGCGAAGTTCTAGGAGCCGACATGCTGACACTGCGCAACATCAAGGTATGGGACACCGGCGAGGTCATCGACCTGGTGGTCCCCGACACCGACGCCGGCCGCTTCTTCCATGAGGACGGGGCCGTCTCGGACGGCGAGTTCGACGCCACCGGCCTGACGCTGGCCCCCGGATTCGAGGATCCGCACGTCCACTTCCGCGATCCGGGCCAGACCTACAAGGAGTCCATGGTCTCCGGATGCCGCGCGTCCGCGTCGGGCGGCTACACGAACGTGCTGGTCATGCCCAACACCGTGCCGGCCATGGACGGCGAGCCGATCGTCGACGGCGAACCGGGCGCCGACGAGGTGCGCGCCGCCGGATACGACGACGTCATCGACTACCTGCAGCACTACGAGGCGGCGCACGACGTGCAGCTGCCGGTGCGCTACGACCTGTGCGTGTGCGCGTCGAAGGGCCGCGCCGGCGGCGAGGCCACCGACCTCGACCGTTGGCGCCGCCATCTGCCGACCGCGCCCGCGGACGGCAAGGACGAATACCAGCTGGCGCACCCGGTCACCGCGATCAGCGACGACGGGTCGGCCGTGACCGAGCCGATCCTCGACAAGGTGCTGGAGAACACGCGCGAATCCGGCCTCTACCTGATCGAGCACTGCGAGCACCACGACGTCGGCGCCGTCAACGACGGCCCCGTCTCCCGCAAGCTCGGCGTGCCGGGCATCCCGGAGGACACCGAGCTGCGCATCGTGGCCCGTGACATCGCCAAGGCGCGCGAGACCGGCACCCGCGTCCACTTCCAGCACGTGAGCACCGCCATCTCGTTCGATGCGATCCGCAAGGCCAAGGCCGAAGGACTGCCCGTCACCTGCGAGACCGCGCCCCACTATCTGGCGCTGTGCGACGAGGCGCTGCTCGAATACGGCACGCTCGCCAAGATGAACCCGCCGCTGCGCTCCGAGGCGGACCGCCGGGCCACGATCGCCGCGATCGCGGACGGCACCGTCGACCTGCTGGCCACCGACCACGCGCCGCACACGCTCGACGAGAAGGACCTCGGCTTCCTCGAGGCGCCCAACGGCATCATCGGACTGGAATGCGCGTACGGCGTGTGCCACAAGGTCCTCGTCGACGGCGGCCACATCAGCGACCGGAGGCTCATCGAGCTCATGTCGACCGCGCCGTCGCGCCTCATGGGCCACACGCCCACCGACGTGGCCGCGCTGCTCAACACGTCGTCCAAGTGCGCCGTGAAGCGCACGCTCGACCTGAGCGCCGTCGAGCACCCCGAGAACGTCGACCTCGTCGTGCTCGACACCGACGCCGCGTGGACCGTCGATCCCGAGGCCTTCCACTCCAAGGCGCGCAACACGCCGTTCGGCGGATGGCAGGTCACCGGCCGGCCGCTGGCCACGATCATCGGCTCGAAGCTCGTGTTCAGCCGCATCAAGTAAGAAAGGAACACCATGGACCGTCTGATCGAAGCGATCGAACACGCGCAGAACCCCAGCGTCGTCGGCCTCGACCCGACCCCAGCCCTCGTGCCGCCGCAGGTCGTCTCCGCCTTCGCCGACGAGGTGCGCGAATCCATCGAGGACACCTCCGAACTGTATGCGGCGCAGCTGGCGGTCGCGTACTTCGAGTTCAACCGCGCCATCATCGACGCGGTCGCCGACATCGTGCCCGCCGTCAAGCCGCAGATCGCCATGTACGAGGCGATCGGCCCGGCCGGAGTGGACGCGTACACGATGACCTGCGAATACGCACAGCAGCAGGGCCTGTACGTGCTGGGCGACATCAAGCGCGGCGACATCGGCTCGACCGCTGCCGCCTACGCGGGCCACCTGAGCGGCGTGACCGACCTCGCCGGCGACGGCGAGCCGGCCGCGTACGACCCGTGGCACGAGGACGCGGTGACCGTCAACCCGTATCTGGGCACCGACGGCATCACCCCGTTCGTCGCCGCGGCCGCCGCGGCCGACAAGGACATCTTCGCCCTGGTGCGCACGTCCAACCCGTCCAGCAAGGAGATCCAGGAACTCGAACTGGCTGACGGCTCGCGCCTGTACGAGCACGTGGCCGATCTGGTCGAAGGCTGGGGCTCCGAAACGATCGGCGCGCACGGCTATTCGCGCGTCGGCGCGGTCGTGGGCGCCACCCACCCGCAGGAAGGCGCCGAACTGCGCAGACGCATGCCGCACACGTTCTTCCTCGTGCCCGGCTACGGCGCGCAGGGCGGCACCGCCGCGGGCGTGGCCGGCATGTTCGACGCCGACGGATCCGGCGCGATCGTCAACTCGTCGCGCGGCATCATCGGCGCATGGAAGAAGACCGGCGACTACCGCGAGGACATGGACGCCGAGACCGCGCTCGACCTCGTCGCGTCCGCGGCCCGCAAGGCGGCCGAGGACATGCGCGACGACCTGCGCGTCGCCGTCTACCGCTGACGGACCCGCATGACGGGGCGGGCGGCGGCCTCCCGACGGGGAGCGCCGCCGCCCGCCGCATATCCGCGCCATGTGCCCCGCCGACATGGCGTAAGCTAGAAGGCGGTGCTGATTGATCGTTAAGAGGAGAGATGTGATGACCACAGCAACCTTCCACCCGACCGGCGACGTCGTGGCCCAGGCCGCCGAAGCCGGATACTTCCCCGGCCGCCATGCGGTCGAGGTCACCGCCGTCGAACGGCTCACCGACGGCGTGTACCGCATGACCTTCCGCGACGCGTACATCGCCGCCCACGCCAGGCCCGCCCAGTTCGTCAACCTGTTCAGCAAGGACCCGATGAAGCTGCTGCCGCGCCCGTTCGGCGTGAGCGAGACCGACGGCGACCTGGTCAGCGTGATCTTCGCCGTCGTGGGCAAGGGCACCGACGAGTTCTCCCGCATGCGCGCCGGAGACACCGTGGACGTGCTCGGCCCGCTCGGCCGCCCCTTCGACGTGAAGAAGCCGGCCCACTACGTGCTCGTCGGCGGCGGCCTCGGCGTGCCGCCGCTCATCTACGCGGCGCAATCCCTCGCCGCGGCGGAGGGCTCGCGCACCAGCGCCGTGTTCGGCTACCGCAACGAGCGCTTCGCCGACGCCTACGTCGCCCGCCACGCGGACGCGACGTACAGCATCGACGAATCCGAAGGCAACGTCGTGACCCTGCTCGACCGCATGGAGTCCGACGGCACGCTGCACGTCGACGGACTCGACACCGTCATCCTCTCGTGCGGACCGCTGCCGATGATGAAGGCCGTGTCGCTGTGGGCGTCCAAGCGCGGCATCGCCTGCCAGCTGAGCATGGAGCAGCGCATGGGATGCGGCTACGGCACCTGCGTGGTGTGCGTGGTCGACACCGTCGACGGACGCAAGAAGGTCTGCTCCGACGGACCGGTATTCACCTCGGCACAACTCGGATGGGAGGCGTGAACGACATGGAGGAGACGAGGAACATGGACGGCGCTGCCGCGATGAACGTGTACGAACCGCACGAGTGGAAGCACAAGACCGTCGTGGCCGGCGTGGAATGGAAGAACCCGGTGGGCACCGCCTCCGGCACCTTCCAGCTCGCCGCCTGCCGCTGGTTCTACGACGTGAGCCAGATGGGCGCCATCTGCACCAAGGGCGTCTCGCCCGTGCCGTGGGAGGGCAACCCCGGACCGCGCACCGCCGAGGCCCCCGCCGGCATGGTCAACGCCGTCGGCCTGCAGAACCCCGGCGTCGACCACTACCTGGTCGACGAACTGCCCAAGCTCAAGGAGCTGGGCGCCACCGTCATCACCAACGTGGCCGGCCACAGCGACGAGGACTACGCGCAGGTCGTGGCCAAACTGGCCGACTCCGACGCCGACATGCTCGAGATCAACGTGAGCTGCCCCAACGTGACCCACGGCGGCATGAGCGTGGGCACCGACCCGATCGCCCTCAGCCGCCTCATCGGCCACCTGCGCAAGCTCACCTCCAAGCCGATGATCGTCAAGCTCACGCCGAACGTCACCGACATCACCACCGTGGCGCGCGCCGCGGTCGAAGCCGGCGCCGACGCGCTCAGCCTCATCAACACGCTCGTGGGCATGCGCATCGACATCCGCACCGGCGAACCGATCATCGCCAACCGCACCGGCGGCGTGTCCGGCCCGGCGGTCTTCCCGGTCGCACTTGCCTGCGTGTGGCGCGTACGCCAGGCGCTGCCCAAGATCCCGATCATCGGCATCGGCGGCATCGACTCGGGCGAGAAGGCCCTCGAATTCCTGTACGCGGGCGCGAACGCCGTCGAAGTCGGCGCCGCCGCCCTGTACGACCCGACCGCGCCGCTGCGCGTGGCGCGCGAGCTCGACGACCTGCTCGACGCGCGACCGGCGCTCGCGGCCAAGCTCGCCGTCGGCGACACGTGGCGCTGACGCGACCGACGCACCATCAGGCAACAGAAAGGACGACCATGGTCTCTCTCGACCACCGTTTCACCGAGTTCCTGCTCGAATCGCAGGCGCTCAAGTTCGGCGACTTCACCCTCAAGTCGGGCAGGAAGTCCCCGTACTTCATCAACGCGGGCGCGTTCAACGACGGCCGCAAGATCGCCACGCTCGGCGCGTTCTACGCGGAGAAGATCGCCGAGGAGATCGAGGCCGGCAACCTGCCCGCCGACATCGACACGATCTTCGGCCCCGCGTACAAGGGCATTCCGCTGGGCGTGTCCACCGCGATCGCGCTGACCGGCGCGCACGGCATGGAGGTCGGCTACACGTTCGACCGCAAGGAGAAGAAGGACCACGGCGACGGCGGCATGATGGTCGGCACCCAGCTCAAGAACGGCATGAAGGTGCTGCTCGTCGACGACGTGATGACCGCCGGCACCGCCGTGCGCGAGGTCATCCCCAAGCTCAAGGCCGAGGCGGACGTCGAGGTCGTGGGCCTGGTGCTGTCCGTCGACCGCATGGAGAAGACGAAGGACTCCGACCTGTCGGCCGTCAAGGCCGTCGAGGCCGAGTTCGGCTTCCCGGTGTTCGCCATCGCCAACGTGCGCGAGATCTTCGACGCCGGCCGGCACATCGAGACCGCCGACGGCACGCCGTACGTGACCGACGAGATCAAGGCCGCGGCCGACGCGTACCTCGAGCGGTACGGCGCCTGACACGGCCCGTACCGGCATGCGACCGGCCGTCGGCGGTTGGTCGCATGCCGGCGGCCGGTGACGACGGAAAAGAGGCGGCGCGCATCCTCCGATGGGGATGCGCGCCGCCTCCGTCATGTCAGGCGTCCATCGGCCGCGGCCGGAGTGTCAGCCGATCAGACGGTAGCCCTGCGCGGCGACGACCTCCTTGAGCTTGGCGACGTAGTTCTCGGCCGCCTTGGACAGCTTCGCACGTTCGTTGGTGATCCAGCCGACCAGCATCGTCTCATCCGATTCGAGCGGCACCGTCACGATCTTCTCATTGTTCAGGTCGCCGTTGTCGATGCCGGTGCACACCGTGTAGCCGTTGAGGCCGATGATGAAGTTGAGGATCGTGGCACGGTCGTTCACGTTGATCTGCTTGGGATTGTATTCGGGCCAGACCGCCTCCTCGGCGAAGTAGAAGCTGCCCTCCTCGCCCTGCTCGAACTGGATGAACGGATAGGGCTTGAGATCCTCCATCGTGACCCGCTCCTTGGACGCCAGCGGGTTCGTCCTGGCGAGGAACACGTGCAGCGGGGCGCGGAACAGCGGATGGAACTCGAGATGCTTCTCGCGCAGCAGCTTGCCGATCACGTCCTTGTTGAAGTCGGACAGGTAGAGGATGCCGATCTCGGAGAGCATGTTGGCGACCTGGTTGATGATGTCGCGCGTGCGCGTCTCGCGGATCGTGAACTCGTATTCGTCGGCGAGGGTCTCGTTGATCATCTCGACGAACGCCTCGACGGCGAACATGTAATGCTGCGTGGACACGGAGCACAGCTGCTTGCGCGGCTTGGCGTTCTTGTAGCGCTCCTCGAGCAGCGCCGCCTGGTCGAGGACCTGGCGCGCGTAGGTGAGGAACTCGGCGCCGTCGACGGTGAGCGAGATGCCCTGCGACGAGCGGATGAAGATCTCGATGCCCAGCTCGTTCTCCAGCTCCTTGACGGACGAGCTCAACGCCGGCTGGGAGACGTACAGTTCATGCGAGGCCTCGTTCATCGAACCGCATTCGACGATCTTGACGATGTATTTCAGCTGCAGCAATGTCATGGGCCCGTATATACCAGCTTCGGATTACGGGTCCGTGCGCGGCGCCGGATAGTGGACGCCGCGCACGACGGGAAAGACCGGGATCGGCCGCCCTTCTACAGGACGACGCCGAGCGCCGCCAGGTCGCGGCGCGCCTGGTCGGCGTCACGGAAGCGCACGCCGTGGATGCCGACCGCGTTCGCGCCATCCACGTTGCGGGCCGTGTCGTCGAAGAACACGCACCGGTCGGCGGTCAGACCGAACCGTTCGAGCGTCAGCTCGTAGATGTCGGCGTTCGGCTTGTGCATCTTCTCGACGCCGGAGACGACCGTGCCCTGCAGCAGCCGTTCGAGTTCGGGGAACTTGGCGAAGGCGAGATGGAACGTCTCATGCGACCAGTTCGTAAGCCCCCACACGCCGTATCCGGCGGCGCGCAGGTCCTCCAGCAGCTGCGCCATGCCCGGCAGCAGGCGGGGGAGCGCATCATCGTAATGGTCGATGTAGTAGCGGAACACGCCGGCGATCTCCTCGCCCTGCTCGGCCACGACGTCCGGCCAGATCGCGTCGAAGTCCTCGCCGGCGTCCATGCGGTCCTCATAGCGGAAGAACCCGTGCGGATCGTCGTCGGCGCAGATCGCCGCGACCAGATCGTCGGGGAAGCGGCCGGACAGGCACGCCTCGGTGCGCCAGTCGATCAGCACGCCGCAGAAATCGAAGATCACGTCGGTGATGAGGGAATCGGTCATCATGCTCCTTGCATAGGTCGGCATATCGGAATCGGATGGGGGAGAGGGCTGACGGCCCGGTCGGGGCGGCGACGGCCTGCACACGCCGTCGTCGCCCCGACCCGCACGTCACGACATGAGACGGCGGATCGCCTCGGGAATCGCCCGCGCCACGTCGGAGGCGACGATCGGACGGCCGAGCGAGACGGACGGGGAACCCGGCGTGCGCGTCGGCGAACCGTACACGTCCGGCGGGTTGAACCCGCGCTGGTCGCACGCGGAGGCGATCGCCGCCGCATAGCCGTGCAGATACGCTCCGGCCGCCACCGTGCGCACGACCGGCTCGTCGCCGTCCTGCTGGGCGAGCAGCGAGCCGAGCATGCCGGCCAGCACGTCGCCCGCGCCGGCCGTCGCCAGCCATGCGGGAGCGCGGCCGGCGACGAGGATACGCACGCCCGGGTCGTCACCGTCGCCGGAGTCATGGTCGAACTCGATGTCGTCGGCGTCGCCGGCGGCCATCGACGCGACCGGCGCATCCCCGCCGTCGCGCTCGTCGCCGTCATCCTCGGCGTCGCCCACGACGATGCTGATCGCGCCCTTGAGCAGCACGGTCGCCCCCGTCAGCTCATGCGCGCGCAGCGCCCAATGCAACGGTTCGAGCTGCACGTCCTGCGCGTCCACGTCCTCGCCACGCTCCGCGAGCAGCGAGGCCAGCTCGCCCGCATGCGGGGTGAGCACCACCTGCGGCGGCACCTCGTCCGGAAGCAGGTCCAGCGCGCCCGCGTCCACCACGACCGGCGGCATGTCGTAGGCGTCGTCGTCATCATCGGAACCATCCAGCGCGTAATGGGCCAGCAGCTTCTCGATCGTGCGGCGCTGGGCGTCCATCGCATCCGGATCGGCATCCTCGCCGGGCACGCCGGACCCCACCGTCCACGCCTGCACCCGGCCCTTGCCGATCACCGCCTCTGGTACCGCATCCAACACCATCGAACGGGTGCGCTCCGGACCCATATAGCGCACCATGCCCGCGTTCGCCGCCGCGGCTCCCCGCACGGACAGCACCGCCGCACCCGGATAGCGCACCGACCCGGTGATCAGACCCGTCACACCACGCGAATACTTCGTATCCGCCAGACGCGGCAGACGGACCGTCTCGGCCGCATCATCACCCGACACGACCTCGACCAGAGGACGGAACGGCGCCACATCGAACCCCAGATCGACCAGCACCACGCGGCCGCACGCGTACGCCGCCGGCGGCAGCACCGCACACGGCTTGAGCGCGCCGAACGTGACCGTCACATCCGCCGGAATGTAAGGCCCCATGACCGACCCGTCGTCCACGCCCACGCCGGACGGCACATCCGCGGCCACCACGAACGGGAACTCGCCCGCCGTATCCCCATACGGCAGGGCCGTACGGTCGGGCACCGTATCGTCCACGCCCAGCGACGCGGCGATCGTCCCGGCGATGCCGCGCAGCGGGCCAGCCAGACCGATGCCCGTCATCGCATCGACGATCACATGGCTGCGCCGCGCCAGCTCGACGGCGGCCCGCAGGCGCTCGCCGGCCTCGCCGGCGCCGAAGCCGCTCGTGCAGCCGGGGATCTGCGACGCCGGGTCGAGGACCAGCACCTTGCCGCCGGCGCGCACGAACGCCTCGAACGCCTGAGGGTGCAGGGTGCGGCCGACCGCGACCGCACTCACGTCGGCCCCCGATTCGGCCAGCGCGGCCGCCGCGTACAGGCCGTCGCCGCCGTTGTCGCCGCCGCCGGCGAGCACGACGACGCGCGCCCGGTTCAACGGCACGCCCTCGCCGTCCAGCAGGTCGGCGGTGGTACGGGCCAGCGCCGAGGCGGCCATGCGCATGAGCGGCATGCCGCGTTCCAGCAGCGGATGCTCCATATCGCGCACGTCGTCCGCACGCCACGCCGCATGACGCAGCGCGTGCATCCTGATCTCGTCGTCGTGTGCGCCCATATGCTCGGCCATGGTGCCAACCCCCTTGTCGTTCGGCGTGAATCCGGATCCGTCTGCACTACTCTACCCGCGTTTGCGGCCGCATGCCCGAAAACGCGCCGCCCGCACCCCGGAAAACGGGATGCGGGCGGCGCGCGGATCGCCGTCACGCGCATTCAGACGCGACGGGACGGCTTGCGGGAGGTCGTCGGTCAGGCCTCGCCCCACACCTCCTCGGCGACGGAGCGGACGAGCTCGATCTTGGCCCATTGCTGCTCCTCGGTGAGCTTGTTACCCTCCTCGGTGGAGGCGAAGCCGCACTGGGTGGACAGGCACAGGCGCTCGAGCGGCACGTACTGCGAGGCCTCTGCGATGCGCGCCTTGATGGTCTCGCGATCCTCCAGATCGGGGGTCTTGGAGGTGATCAGACCGAGCACGACCTGCGCGCCGGGAGCGAGCTCGGCCAGCGGCGCGAAGTCGCCGGAGCGGTCGTCGTCGAACTCGAGGTAGAACGCGTCGACCGCCTCACGGCCGAACAGATTCGCGGCGACGGGCGCATAGCCGCCGGAGGACAGCCAAGTGGAGTGGAAGTTGCCGCGGCACACATGCGTGGTGATGACCAGATCCTCGGGCTGGTTCTCGGCCACGGCGTTGATGACGTCGAGGTTCTCCTGCTGGAGGCGCTGCGCGTCCTCGTCGCTCCAGCCGAGGCGCTCGCGTACGGACGGGTCGCACAGGCGGGTCCAGGTGCAGTCGTCGAACTGGACGTTGCGGCATCCGGCCTCGTACAGGTCGGCGAGGACCTGACGGTAGGCGGCCACGATCGCGGCGGTCAGTTCGTCGTCGTCCTTGTAGAACGCGTCGTACGGGTAGGCCTCCTTGTTGCCGGTGAGCACGAAGCGGGTCTGGGCGGGGGAGGGCATGGTCTGTCGGGCGACGGTGTTCTCGTCCTCGAGCGCCTTGACGAACTTGAAGTGCTCGACGAACGGGTGGTTCGCGCCGTCGATGGGGCCGGTGACGGCGGCGGTGTGCGCGGGGGTCACCTCGTCGTGGAACGCGACGCGGTGGGCTGCCTCCTTGTGTTCGACGCCGTTGAATCCCCACATGAAGTCGAAGTGCCACCAACGGCGGCGGAACTCGCCGTCGGTGATGACATGCAGGCCGGCGGCCTTCTGCTTGGCGACGAGCTCCTCGATGCAGCGGTCCTCGACTGCCCTGAGCGCGGCAACGTCGATGCGGCCGGCCTCGTAGTCGGCGCGGGCGGCCTTGAGCTCGGCCGGGCGCAGGTAGCTGCCGACCACGTCGGCGCGGAACGGCGCGTTCTTCGCATACGTCATGATGGTTCCTTTCCCCTATCCGCCGGGCGCGGTCGCCGGCGGAGAACATTGTCCACCCGGCAACCTTACCGGAAAGCCGCCGCGGCGCCCGGCGCGTCCCTCATCGTGGACGCCGGCCGGGCGCGCATCCGCATGGCGGACCGGGACCGGCCGGGCGACGGCGGCTCCGGCCCCGGAATCCGGATCAGATGAGCTTGTGACGGCGCAGCGACTCCTTCGCCTCGACGTAGGCCACGGCCTGCGCGTAGGAGGTGATGGCCCAGGTCCGCAGGCCTCGCAGCGGGTGGAGCGCGCTGCGTCCGATGGCGGTGAGTGCGTACGTCGGATTGGCCGTGCCCTCGTCGACGCGCTCCACCAGCCCCAGCTCCTCCAGACGGTCGAGCGTCTCGTCCACCTCATGTCTGGTGGCGCGTGGTATGCGGCGTTCCAGCTCTCCGGCATGCAGCCGGCCCGATCTGAGCAGCTCGAGCGCGCATACGGCGATATGCCCGCCGACGGCGTCGAGCAGCCGATGGTAGCCGTCGACGGAGGCGTCCCCGTCATGTCCGTCGACGTGGTGGCGGTCGCGTGAATCGGTTCCCATGATCGTTCTCCCTTCCCTTCGTTGCGTTGGGTGAACCTGAACACGACTCTAATCGTGCATGCTGGGAGGAATGCGCACGACCCGGAGGGAAAAATGTGATGTCGGTCACGTTCGGGGCGGGGCGGCGTTCCCATGCCCGGTCGGGGGTACCCTTGAGACGTTGGTGGGAAAGCAACGGGTGCCTGCTCAGATGAATGGGAGGCGCAATCCCGCATATCGGTAGTTGGCGACATGCGGGAGCGAACCGGGACGTTCCGGGACCGGACCGCCAGCCCGCATGGGGCCCCCGCACATCGATCGAGGGGACGGATCCGCCCCCTCGACCTCATGATGATTTCGCTCCCTGCGGCTCTTCCTACTCCTCGGCCACGAGCTCCAGATACGAGTCGTTCCACAGGTCCTCGTCGCCGTCGGGCATGAGCAGCACGCGCTCGGGGTTGAGCGCCTTGACCGCGCCCTCGTCGTGGGTGACGAGCACGATCGCGCCCTCGTACTTGGCGATCGCCTTGAGGATCTCGTCGCGCGACGCCGGATCGAGGTTGTTGGTCGGCTCGTCGAGCAGCAGCACGTTGGCGCGCGAGGTCACCAGCGTCGCCAGCGCCAGACGGGTCTTCTCGCCGCCCGAGAGCACGCGCGCCGGCTTGAACGCGTCGTCGCCGGAGAACAGGAACGAGCCGAGGATGGAGCGCGCCTGCGTGTCGTCCAGCTCGGGGGCGACGTGCGTGAGGTTCTCCAGCACCGTGGCGTCCAGGTCGAGCGTGTCGTGCTCCTGCGCGAAGTAGCCGATCTTGCAGCCGTGGCCGAACTCGACGACGCCGGTGTCCGGCTCGTCGATGTGCGCCAGCAGACGCAGCGTCGTGGTCTTGCCGGCGCCGTTGTAGCCGAGGATCACCACGCGCGAACCCTTGTCGACGGCCAGGTTCACGCCGGCGAACACGATGTTCGAGCCGAACGCCTTGGAGATCTCCTTGGCCATGATCGGCGTGCGGCCGCAGGGTGCGGGCTCGGGGAAGCGGATGTCGGCCACCTTCTCGGCCTTCTGCGCCTCGCTCGTCTCGCTCAGCAGGCGTTCGGCGCGGCGCATCATGTTCTGCGCGGCCACGGCCTTGGTCGCCTTGGCGTGCAGGCGGATGCCCTGCTTCATCAGACGCTCGGCCTTCTTCTCGGCGACCTCGCGTTCGCGGCGGCGGCGCTCCTCGTCCACCACGCGCTGGTGCAGGTACGCCTTCCAGCCCAGCGAGTACATGTCGATTGTGCCGGTCTGCGCGTCCAGATGCCACACCTTGTTGACGACCTCGTCGAGCAGCTCGGTCGAATGGGAGATGACGAGGAAGCCGCCCTCGAAGCGCTTGAGGAAGCCGCGCAGCCATTCGATCGAGTCGGCGTCCAGATGGTTGGTCGGCTCGTCGAGGATCAGCGTGTCCGCGTCGGAGAAGAGGATGCGCGCCAGTTCGATGCGGCGGCGCTGGCCGCCCGACAGGGTGCCCAGCTCGCGGTTCATGACCTCCTGGGGCAGGCCCAGGCTGTCGGCCATCGCGATCGCCTCCGACTGGGCCGCATAGCCGCCGGCCTTGTCGAACTCCTGCATGATCTTGTCGTAGCGGTTCATGGCGCGCGTCATCACGTCCGGATCGGGGTCGGTCATCTCCTTCTCGCACTTGCGCATGCGGGAGATGATCGACGCGATGTCGCGCGCGCTCATCATGCGGTCGAGCGCGGTCTGCGTCTGGTCGAACGCATGCGTGTCCTGCGGCAGGTAGCCGAGCTTGCCGCTGATGCGCACCTTGCCGGCCGTGGGCAGCATGTCGCCGGTGATGACGCGCGTCAGCGTCGTCTTGCCGGCGCCGTTGCGGCCCACCAGGCCGATCTTGTCGCCCTTGGCGACGTGGAAGTTGGTCGGGTGCAGCAGCGTGCGCGCCCCGATCTGGATCTCGAGTTCCTGCGCTTCGATGGCCATCCTCTGTATACCTCGCTCCGTGCGTTCGATAGGCGTGCGGTCGTGGCGACGCGCGGCGGTCGCCGCGGCCGTCGCCGAAAAGTCCAACCGCCCATGATAGCGAACCGGCGGGAATGCGGTCGCCGGGCGGGCCGGACATCCGTTAGACTGGTGTGTCGGTTCCGCGCGACGACGCCACAAGCGCAACGGTGCGCAGCTTTCATGCAACCCGACATCGGAAGGTTTCTAAGCAACATGGACTATCTGGTGCTTCTGGGAATCGCGATCGTCATCGTGGGCTTCGCCCTCAAGCTCGACGCGATCCTCATCATCATCGTGGCCGCCGTGGTGACGGCCGCGGTCGGCGGCATCGGCGTCGACGGTTTCCTCACCACGCTCGGCTCGTCGTTCGTGTCGAACCGCAGCATGGCGATCTTCATCATCGTGCTGCTGGTCACCGGCACGCTGGAGCGCAACGGTCTGAAGACCGCCGCGGCGAAGCTCATCGGCAAGGTGCGCAACGCCACGCCGGGCATGGTCATCGCCCTGTACGGCGTGATGCGCCTCGTGTTCGCCGCGTTCAACGTCAGCTTCGGCGGCGTGGCCGGCTTCGTGCGCCCGGTCATCATGCCGATGGCCGTAGGCGCGATCGAGGCGTCCGGCCATGAGCCGAACGAGGAGTACGTGGAGGAGCTCAAGGCCATGGCCTCGGGCATGGAGAACGTCTCCTGGTTCTTCGGACAGGTGCTGTTCGTCGGCACGGGCGGCGCGCTGCTCGTCCAGTCGACGCTCAAGCCGCTGGGCTATGACGTGGACCTGCTGCGCATGGCGGTCATCGAGATCCCGGTCGCCGTCATCGCCGTGGCCGTGACGGCCGCCTACTACATGGTCAGGGACGCGCGTCTGCGTCGCAAGTATTATGGCGTGGCCGCCGCGCCCGCCGGCAAGGAGGCGTGACGATGGCGTTCTTCATGGATCCCGACGTGACCTTCGGCGTCAAGCTGCTCGAGGTCTTCTACATCTTCATGGGTTTCATGTCCGTGTACGCGGGCGTGCGCAACCTCACCGACCGCACCAACAAGGCGCGCTGGGGCACGTTCGTGTTCTGGACGGCGCTGGGCGTGGTCATCGCGTTCGGCCGCTGGATCCCGGACGCGGCCAACGGCGTGCTCATCCTCGTGATGGTCGCCCCGGCCGTGTTCCGCCGCGTGCAGAAGGGCGAGCGCTCCGCCGCGGGCGCGCCCACCGAGGGTGAGGTGTCGGCGAACTTCGAGCGCATCGGCATGAAGATCTTCGTGCCGGCCCTGTGCCTGGGCGTGTTCGCGATCGCGGGCGCGCTGATCCCGTCCGTGAGCGCGCTGACCGGCTGCTGCATCGGCGTGGTCGTCGCCGCGGTCATCCTGTACGTCTACTCGCACGACAACCGTCCGATCGTGTTCCTCGACGATTCGGAGCGTCTGCTGTCGGCGATGGGCGCATTGTGCATGCTGCCGATGCTGCTGGCCTGCCTGGGCGCGATCTTCACCGCGGCCGGCGTGGGCGACGTGATCGCCTCCCTGGTGGGCGCCGTCATCCCGGAGGGCAACGTGACGGTCGGCATCATCGTGTTCGCCGTGGGCATGATGCTGTTCACGATGGTCATGGGCAACGCGTTCGCCGCGATCACCGTGATGACGGTGGGCATCGGCGCGCCGTTCGTGCTCGCCTACGGCGCCGACCCGGCGCTCATCGGCATCCTGGCGCTCACCTGCGGCTACTGCGGCACGCTGATGACGCCGATGGCGGCCAACTTCAACATCGTGCCGGTCGCCATGCTCGACATGAAGGACCGCATGGGCGTCATCAAGAAGCAGGTGCTGCCCGCGCTGGTCATGATCGTCGTGCAGATCGCCTACATGCTGATCGCCTCCTGACGGGCGTTCGGTCCTACACTGGAACACAGGCATACACGGACGAAGGAGGTTCGAATATGAGCAAGAAGGTCCTGGTCACCGGTTTCGATCCGTTCGGCGGCGAGCCGGTCAACCCCGCCTACGAAGCGGTCAAGCTGCTGCCCGACGAGATCGCCGGAGCGAGCGTCGTCAAGCTGGAGATCCCCACGGTCTTCACCCGCAGCGCCAAGGTCGTCGAGGAGGCGATCGAACGCGAGCGCCCCGATGTGGTGCTGTGCGTCGGTCAGGCGGGCGGCCGTTCGGCGATCACGGTCGAGAAGGTCGCGATCAATCTGGCTGAGGCGCGCATTCCGGACAACGACGGCGAGCAGCCGTTCGACACGCCGCTTCGCGAGGACGGCGACACGGCGTATTTCGCGTCGCTGCCGGTGAAGGCGATGGTGGCGAACATGAACGAGCATGGGATTCCGGCGTTCATGTCGTATACGGCGGGCACGTACGTGTGCAACAGCATCATGTACAACGTGCTGTATCTGATCGACCGTCGCTTCCCGGGCGTCAGGGGTGGTTTCATCCATGTGCCGTATGCGGTGGAGCAGGGCGTGGGCAAGCCGAACGGCACGCCGGTCATGGAGGTGGCGACGATGGCCCGTGGTCTCGAATACGCCATCGAGGCGGCGGTGAGCGCCGATGAGGATGCGGCGGTCATCATGGGCGAGACCCACTGATCGCGCGCATGATCGCCGTGCGGCGATGACGTGCGGGTATGGCGGAAAAGGCGCCGTGGCATCCGATGGATGCCGCGGCGTCTTTCGTTTCCGGATCGGATTTCGTGCTCAGCGTCCGCTCCAGCGCAGTCGGGCGTAGGCGAATGCCGCGGCGAGCAGTACGGCGGCCGCGATGAACACGGCGCGCAGGGAGCCGTCCAGCGAGGGCATGAAGGTGGCGACGACGCCGAACACCGCCACGCCGATCGCGCCGCCGAACACCGCCACGCCGATCGCGCCGCCGACCTGGCGGAACGTGTTGAACACGGCTCCGGCGATGCCTGCCTGCCGCTGGTCCACGCTCGCCAATACCAGTCCGGACAGGGCCGGTGTGACCAGTGCGCCGCCGAGACCGACGACGCTCAGGGCCGTGGCGATCACCCATGCGGGCATCGGTGCGGGGACGAGGACGGCGGCGATGAAGCCGACGGCCATGATGGCCAATCCGATGGTCACGGTGAACCGGGTGCCCATCGCATTGATGATCTGTCCGCTGAACACGTTGGTGACGACCATCACCACGGCCGAGGGCACGAACGCCAGTCCCGCGGCGAACGGGCTCATGCCCTGCTCGCCTTGCAGGAACAGGGTGGAGATGAAGACCATGCCGAACCAGTTGAAGATCATGATGAATCCCACGATCAGCGAGATGCGCATGCCGTCGTTGCCGAACAGGCCCAGCGGCACCATCGGATGAGGGACCCTGCCCTGCGCGATCACGAACAGCACGAGCGCGGCGACGCCGACGGCGAGCAGCGTGATCGTCGCCGGCGAGGAGACGCCCAGGGATCCGATCTCGATGACGCCCGCCGTCAGCGAGGCGAGACCGATCAGTGCGAGCGTCTGACCGAGCCAGTCGAACGAGATGGCGCGGGTGGGCGACGGTGCGATCTTCGGGGCGAGCGCGAGCACGAGCAGGCAGAACGGCACGTTGACCGCGAAGATCAGACTCCAGTGGATCGGCGTGAGCAGGCCTCCGAACAGCGGGCCGAACGCGGATGCGGACGCGGAGCCGGCGCCCCACAGGCCGAGCGCGAACGCGCGGCGCCGAGGGTCGGGGTTCGCCTCGTTGATGAGCGCCATCGAGGCCGGCAGGATCAGCGCCGCGGCCACGCCCATCAGGCACCGGCCGACGATGAGCACGGGCATGGTCCAGGCGAACGCGCTCAGCAGCGAGGCCGCGCCGAACAACGCCGTGCCGGAGAGGAACGTGCGCTTGGCGCCGAACCTGTCGGACAGGCTGCCGGCGAGCAGCAGCAGCGAGGCGAACAGCAGCGTGTAGCCGTCGATCATCCACTGCTGCAGGGCCATGTCACCGCCGAGGTCCGCGGTGATGGTCGGCAGGGCCACGTTGACGATCATGGTGTCCATGCCGGTCAGGAAGAACGCCAGCGACGTGGCGAACGTGGTCAGGCCGGCACTGTATCGGGCCGTGCGATGCGACGCGCGGCGGGTCCCGTGTTCGGGGTCGTCGTCCTCGTGCATGAGGGCGACGGGTTCTGATTCGTTGATTGATGTCATGATCACCTGTGTTCCATTGGTTTATATGTTTCCGTTTGGTTGGTGCGGTAGCTATGGTAGTGTTTACGACACTTGTAAAAACAGCGGTTTATGAATGCTTATGGTTCATGATGTGTGAACCATTGGTTTATGGAGGGCGTGATGTATGACAGGCGGTTGGATGCGGTGATCGCCGCCGCGCAGACCGGCAGCTTCGCCGAGGCCGGTCGACGGCTGCATATCTCCACGCCGGCGGTGGCCAAACAGATCGCCACCTTCGAACGAGAATACGGCCTGCTGCTGTTCGACCGGTCGCGCAGCGGCGTCACACCGACCAAGGCAGGCCGGGAGTTCATCGAGGACGCGCGGATGATCGTGCGCCAGTGCGAGGAGATCGTGCGGCGTGCGCGACGGCGGACCGCCGGCGACCGCGCCTCCGTACGCCTCGGCGTCTCGACGCTGCGTCCGGGCCGTCGCATCCTCGACCTATGGCAGCGCGATGCCGGCCATCATGCCGACATCCGTCTGGAACTGGTATCGATGCCCGATGATTCCGAAGGCATCAACGACATCATCACCCATCTCGGCGAGGACGTCGACCTGATCTCCACGGCCTTCGACGACGGCTACTGGGACGGAACATGCAACACCCTCGCGCTCGACGCCGAACCGCTGTGCGTGGCCGTTCCGCGCACCCACGCACTGGCGAGACGGGCACGGCTTACCGTGGACGATCTCGAAGGCACGCGCATCCGCCTTCTCAGACGGCACCGAGGCGCCAACGACACGGCCCGGGACCTGCTGGAACGCGAGCCCTCCATCGAATTGGTCGACATCGACCATTACGACCTCGGCACGTTCAACGACTGCGCCGAATCCGGCGACCTGCTCGTCTCCAAGCCGATGTGGGCGGACGTCCACCCGCAGCTCGTCAACGTGGCCGTGGACTGGCCCGAACCGGTCGTCATGCGCTACGGGCTGCTCTATCCGTTCGACGCGAGCCCGGCGGTCCGGGCGTTCGTCTCCTGCATCGCCGAATTGTCCGGCTGCGGAGGCGAGCCGGATTCCGGCCGTCAGGCATGCCATGCCCTCTGACCGATTCGCCTCCAGGCCATCCGTCCTGAGCGGATGACGCTTGGATGTCGGGGGTGAACGTTCAATCCGTCTTGGGCAGGCGTACGGTGGCGGCGAACCGGCCGGGCCGCGGCTGCTCGAGGTCGAGCTCGGCGTGCATGGCCTGGCAGGCGGCGAGCGTGATGGACAGGCCGAGGCCGGTGCCGGGGACGGCGCTGAGGCGCGACCGGGCGCCGCGGTGGAACGGCTGGGTGAGCTCGCTCGGGTCGTCGGGCGCGGTCTGGTCGGTGTCGTTGGCGATGGTGACGAGGACGGCGTCGCCGTCGTCGGCCGCGGCCAGGTCGAGTCGGCCGTGGTCGGTGTTGTAGAGGACGGCGTTGCGTACGAGGTTGCCGAGGGCGAGGTCGGCGAGCGTCGGGTCGACGGCCGCGGTGCGGGGGAGGAGCCGGGCGTCGTCGACGCGGATGCCGCGTTCGTCGATGGCGTCGGCCATGTCGGTCAGGGCATGGCGGATGATGTCGTCGGGACGGCATGACGGCGTGCCGGATCCGGTTACGGCTGTGGCGCCGATGGTGCCGCTCTGGATGCGCGAGAGGGTCAGGAGCGCGTCGACGAGGCGGGCTCCGCGCCGGTTGGCGGCGAGGGCGCGGCGTACGGCGGGTTCGACGTCCTCGGGGAAGCGGCCCTGGCTGAGGGGCGCGTCGAGGCTGGTCTCGACGGCGGCGATGGGGGTGCGCAGCTCGTGGGACGCGTTGGACACGAACCGGCGTTCGGCTTCGGAGGCGGTCCGGGCTCGGTCGAGCATGCGGTTGAGCGCGTGGGCGAGCCGGTCTATCTCGTCGCCGTCGTCCATCGTGCCGGTCCGGACGCTGATGCCGGCGTGCGGGTCGGCCGGATCCATCGCGTCGACCTGCGCGCACATGCCGGACACGCGCGCCGAGAGCCGTCCGCCCACGATCCAGGCGAGCAGGGCGGCGAGCAGGCCGAACGCGACGAGCATGAGCGCCGACGACCAGCGCAGCGTCGCGACGAACGAGTCGGTCACCTGGTTCACCGTCATGTCGGCGGCGTCGTAGAACTGCACGTCCGGCGCCTCCCCGTCCGGCGCGGGCGGCACGGCGCCGGACGACCCGTCGACGCAGGTCGCGGAGACGGCTCCGTCGCCGTCGTCGACGCCGCACAGGACGAGGGCGGCGCGCTGCCGTTCGGCGACGCCGGCGACGATCATGTTCTGCACGGCGACCGCGCCGGCGAGCGTGACGATCGTGGTCAGGAGGATCGCCGCGGTCAGACGCCCGCGGAACGTGCGCGGCGCGAGCCGGGCGAACAGGCGGCGCGGCGGGAGGGGCGGACGGGTCATCGCAGACGGTATCCTTCCCCGCGGGCCGATTCGATCAGGTCGCGGTCGACGAGCTTGCGGCGCAGCGAGTACATCGTCGTCTTGACCGCGTCGGCCGGCTCGCCGGCGACCGGATCGTCCCACACCGCGTCGTACAGGTCCGCGACGGCCACCCAGCCGCCGTCGGCGCGCATCAGCTCGAAGAGCACCCCGTACTCCTTGGGCGTGAGCCGCACGAGCGTGCGGCCGCCGTCGCGGAACACGAGCCGACGCGTCGTGTCCATCGTCAGACCGCCGCGCGTGAGCACCGGGGACGCGGTCCCGGTGCGGCCGGCGCGCCGCTGCATCACGCGGATGCGGGCCAGCAGCTCGGCGTACGCGAACGGCTTGGTCAGATAGTCGTCGGCGCCCAGGTCCAATCCGGCGACCCGGTCGCCCACCGACGCGGCCGCGGTGAGCATGATCACCTGCACCGGCATCCGGTTCGCCGCGATCGTGGCCATCACCGCATCCCCCGACAGGACCGGCAGATCCCGGTCCAGCAGCACCAGATCGACGCTCTGCGCGCCCAATGCGGCCAACGCGTCCGTGCCCGTCGACGCGGTCAGCGTCGCATACCCCTCATAGCGCAGCGCGTCATCCAATGACGCCGCCAGATCCGGGTCGTCCTCCACGATCAGAATCCGCATCGGTCCTCCTTCGCTCGGCCTGCGGTCCACCATATATCGTGCGCACGCCACGGTAAGGCGAAGGTAAGGCGCGCCCACACCGACACGCCACGGCCGGCACGGTTGGATGGGACACGGAACCGTGAACAGCATCCCCGCCGGGGACGAACCCGAAAGGACCCGACATGACCGACACCGCCATCGCACGCCGCCTGACCGCACTGACCGCCACGGGCCTGTGCCTCATCGGCCTGACCGCCTGCTCGACCCCCGCCGCGGACCAGCCGGCCGCATCCGGCGGCGACGACGCCACGACCGGCGCCTCATCCGGCGACGCGGCACGCGAGTTCACCGCCTGCCTGACCGGCAAGGGACTCGACGCGCGCCTGTACGCGTCCACCCTCGACGCGTCCGGCAACGGCGTCGAGGACGCCGTCGAACTGCGCATGCTCGACGCGTCCGGCAACCCCGTCGCCGTCGGCGGCGACTCCGACGGCGCATCCATCTCCAGCGACTCCGCCACCTCGTTCGACGACCTGTACCCGGGCGCCGCATACACCGTCGTCACCGACGACGGCGCATGGGTCACGTTCCCGAACGCGCAGGCGCTCGCCGGATCCCCGTACGCGGCCTCACAGCAGGACTACGCCACCTGCGAGGCGCAGGTGCCCGCCTTCTCCCAGCCCGTCCAGGACGCCGCCGGACAGCAGACATGGAGCGACGACGACAAGCGCGCCGCGCTCGACTTCGCCCGCCAGGCGCGCGACAGGGGCTTCTCCTGGGTGCAGGACCCGACCGCCGACGCGCCCACGACCATCATGATCCCGGACACCGTGGGCGAAGGCGAACTGCGCCGCTTCCTCGAAGCCTGCCCGATGGACGACCTGAACGCGAACGTCACGCTCGGCTTCGCCGGCACGCCCGACGAATTCGGCTACGACTACACCAAGGTCATGGACGAGACATCCGGCGCGGCCTCCACGTCCTCCCCGGCCACGACCGAGAACTGACATGCGGCACGGCACCGAAGGGAGCGAACGATGACGACGACCCGACCCCGGCGACGCGCCACGACGATACGGCGCGCCGCCATCACGCTGACCGCCCTGCTCGCCGTCGCCGCACTGGCCGCGGCATGCCTCGTCTACCGGCCATGGGAGCACGCCGGCGACACGACCCGGACGTCCGGATCCGGCACGAGCGCAGTCGACGTCAGCCAGCTGCGCACCGCCGACGTGACCCGCGGCACGCTCAACGCGAGCACCACGCTCAACGCGAGCCTCGCCTACGACACCGCCCGCGGATTCGCCGCCGCAGGCGGCACCGTCACCCAACTGCCCACGGCCGGCACGGTCATCGACCTCGGCGAGCAGGTGTACGAGAGCAACGGCGTGAGCGTGCCCCTGTTCAGCGGCGAGCGCCCGTTCTGGCGCACCTTGGAGGACGGCGTGTCCGACGGGCCGGACGTGACCCAGCTGGAACGCAACCTGGCCGACCTGGGCTTCTACACGGGCGAGGTGGGGCCGCATTTCAACTGGCTGACGCGCGAGGCGATCCGCCAGTGGCAGCGTTCCCTGGGCTTGACGGGGGATGCGGTGAACGGCGTGTTCGACCCGTCGTCGGTGGCGTTGGCCGTGTCCGCGCCGGTGCGCATCACCACGGTGGACACGACGCTCGGATCGACCGGGGAGAGCCCTGCGAGCTACACGGGCGTGGCATTGCATGCGGAGGCGACGCTGAGCGCCACGCAGGCGGCCACGTTCAAGGCCGGCGACCCGGTGAGCGTGACCCTGCCCGACAACACGACGCTGGAGACGACCCTGACGGCGGTCGACCAGGGCGGCCAGCCGACCGGCGAGGACGGGAAGACCACGTCGCCCACCGTGCGCGTCGACTTCCCCGACCAGTCGCAGGTGGAGCGCTTCGGCACCGCGTCGATCCGTCTGACCGTCCCCAACCGGGCGGCCGACGCGACGGAGACGCTCATCGTGCCGGTGACCGCGCTCGTCGCGTCCGCGTCCGGCACGTACGCGCTCGACGTGGTGCGCGGCGACGCCCTGGAGCGCATCGACGTGCGCATCGGCCTCGTGGCCGACGCGCAGGTGCAGATCCTCGAGGCCGACGGCCTGCAGGAGGGCGACAGGGTGGTGGTCTCGTGACCGGGTCGCTCATCGAACTGGAGCACGTCACGCGCGCCTATCCGGGACGCGACGGCGACCTGCTCGAAGTGCTGCACGACACGAGCCTCGCGATAGGCCGGGGCGAGTGGATCGCGATCGTCGGCCCGTCGGGGTCGGGCAAGAGCACGCTCCTGTCGATCCTGGGCGCGCTCGACATGCCCACCGGCGGTATCCTGCGCTACGGGGGCGAGGACGTGACGGCGATGGGCGAGCGTCGGCGCAGCATGCTGCGCGCCGCGCATATCGGCTTCGTGTTCCAGCAGTTCCATCTGATCGGCACGCTCGACGCGCTCGGGAACGTGATGACCGGCCTCGAATACGGGATGCTGCCGCGCGCCGAACGGCGCTCGCGGGCGTCGGACGCGCTGGAGCGCGTCGGATTGGCGGATCGCGCGCATCATCGTCCGAACCAGCTGTCGGGCGGCGAGCAGCAGCGTGTGGCGATCGCCCGCGCGCTCGTGCGGCGCCCCGACGTGATCTTCGCCGACGAGCCGACCGGCGCGCTCGACACCGATACGGGCCGGGCGGTCCTCGGGCTGCTCATGGACGCGGCCGGCGAGGATACGGCCCTGGTGGTCGTCACGCACGATCCGAACGTGGCCGCCCGCTTCCCGCGCCGCCTGCACATCCGCGACGGGGTCGTGTGCGACCTGTCCGACGCGCCCGTCGGCGTCGGCGCCGGCATGGACGAGGGGAGGGGATGATGGGGGAGCGCAAGCCGCTGCGCATGCGCGCGGCCGACCTGATGCGCGCGGCGTGGACCGGTGTGACGGGCAGGCCGTCGCGCACCGTGCTCGCCGCCCTGGGCATCGCCCTGGGCGTGGCCGCCTATGTGGCCCTGTCGGGCATCGCCGCGTCGAACCAGACGGCGCTCCTGGACCGATTGGACGCGTTGGGCGCGAACCTGCAGGTCGTCACGCCCGGCCGGGACGCGGCCGGCAACAGCGTGCCCCTGCCCGACGCCGCTCCCGACACGATCGCGCGCCAGGACCAGGTGGAGCGCGTCGGCGTGTTCCTCACCGCGCCCGAGAAGCTGCAGACGTTCCGCAACGATCTGGTGCCCGCGTCCAACGGCAACGCGATTGGCGTGATGGTCGCCCGTCCCGGCGCGCTCGACGCGCTCGACGTCACCTACGCGCACGGGCACGGGACCGGCGAGGCGGACGCCGGACTGCCATTGGCCGTGCTCGGTTCCGAGACCGCATGGCGGCTGGGCGTCACCCGGGAGGGCGACCGGATCGTCATCGACGGCACCTGGTACGGGGTCGTCGGCATCCTCGACCCGGTCCCGCAGGCGCCCACGCTCGACACGAGCGTCATCATCCCCGACGCGTGGACGCTCGCCCGGTATCCCGACCAGACGGCGCGCATCTCGCGCATCGCGGCGATCTACGTGCGCACCGAGTCCGGCGACGCCGAGACGATGCGGCGCATGCTCGCCCATGCCGCCGACCCGGCCGGCGGGCCCGTCGCCGTCGGCGTGTCCGCCGACCTGTCGAAGGCGCGCGCCGAAGCGGACGGGTCGCTCACCACGCTCGGCCTGGCGATCGGCGCGATCGCCCTGGCCGTGGGCGGCATGAGCATCGCCAACATGATGGTCGTCACCGTCATGGAACGCCGCGGCGAGATCGGCCTGCGCCGCGCCCTGGGCGCCACGCCCGGCACGATCCGCATGCAGTTCGTCGTCGAATCGGCGCTCCTGTCCGCCCTGGGTGCCACGGGCGGCATCCTCGCCGGCGCGCTCGTCGCCGTCGGCGCCGCCGTGCACGCCGGGCAGACGCCCGCCCTCGACTGGGCCGGACTGCCCGCCGCATGGGGCGCGTCCATGCTCGTGGGCGTGCTCGCCGGACTCTACCCGGCCGCCCGCGCCTGCCGGCTCACCCCCGTCGAGGCGCTGCGCGGCGAATAGCGGCGACACCGACGCGCACCCCGACGGGAACGCCGGACACGGGCCCGCCGCGGGCCGCTCATCCTACGGACCGGTGCGCGCCGGGCCGCTCATCCCCACGGCCGATGGCCCGCCGCCCACGACGGGCATACGCTGGAACCACGGGAGGGAACGAGACTGCCACGATCCAGGTCATCGTCCCCACACGGCACAGGAGGGCATCATGACCACGGGCAACTTCGACGACTACCGGCGCGAGCGCACCGTCCGCTCATCATGGCGCGCCGCGCGCATCCTCCTGGCCGTCCTGACCGTACTGGCGCTCGCCGGCGCCGGCGGCCTGTTCGCATTGGGCCGCATCGCCGACATCGGCCCGTTCTCGACCGGCACGCCGCAGGCCGACTACCGGCCCGACCAATGGGAGGCGATCGTGGTGAACCGGTGGAACCGCATCCCCGACGACTATCCCGAACCCGCCCTGACGGACCTCGACGGCGGCATCCGGGTCGACGAGCGCATCGCACCCGACCTGAACCGCATGCTCGACGCGATGCGCGCGGCCGGCCTCGACCCGACGGTCACCGCCGGCTACCGCACGCGCGCCGACCAGGAGCGGATCGTACGCGACCGCACGTTCCTCAACGAGAACCAGGGCATGGAGGAGGAGCAGGCGCTCCAGGCCGCCGAACGGGCCGTCGGCGCGCCCGGCATGAACGAGCACGAGCTGGGACTGGCCGTCGATGTCACCGCCCGCGGCACGGATGCCCAGGCACGCCAGGGCGTCGCCGAATGGCTCGCCGCCCACGCCTGGGAGCACGGGTTCACGCAACGCTACCCGCACGGCCGCGAGCAGCTCACCGGCATGGACGAGAGCCCCCGCCACTACCGGTACGTGGGCGCCGACCTCGCCGCCCGCCTGCACGACGACGGGCTCGTCCTCGAGGAGCTGGAACGCACGGCGTGACGTCCGACACGGCCCCGCCCGTCTGCTAGCCTTGGATGCGGAAAGCGAGGAACACGATGGGCGATGTCATCCGCGAGATGGAACGGCTGCGACCGGTGTACGAGACCGGCTCGCTGCGCCTGCTGACACGACCCAACGCACGCCTGTACGTGGCATTGCTGCGCGCCGCGTTCGACCCGCTCACCGGCCAGATGCCCCGCGAGACCCTCGAGGAGCGCTTCGCCCGATCCCTCGAACGCCTCACCGCTGCCGGCGACCACACGCCGCGCGACGGCGAAACCCACCTGGAGGCCGCCCACCGGATCGTGACCGAACTGACCCGGGAAGGCGAAGGCGACTACGCGTGGCTCGCCAACACGCACGACGAGACCAGCCACCGCTACCTGTACCGGCTCACCACGCGCGCCCACCGCGCCATCGACGCGCTCGACCGCCTCGAGGACGAGACCATGACCCTCTCGGGCGCCCAGGCCAACTCCATCATCATGGAGATCGAACACGCGCGCATGCGCCTGACCGTCGACCCGCGCGAACGCATCCGCCTCCTCAACCGGGAGATCAAGGAACGACGCCACGAGATCCGCCGCATCCTCGACGGCGAATCCGACACGATGCTCGACGCCGGCCAGGTCGGCGACGTGATCGCCGTCATCCACAACACGCTGCGCGGCATCCCCGTCGACCTGCACGAACTCGTCCTGACCGAACGCGACAACGGCGACATGCTGCGCCGCCGCATGCAATCCGCCGACATGGACGTCGACCGCATCCTCGCCTCCTACCTCGACGACCACCACCGCTCCTTCACCCGCTCCGACGGCGGACGCCGCTTCGAGGACGCGTTCCAGGTGATCGTCACCGACGAAGGCCGACGCCAGATCGACGACGCCCTGCACGACATCGCCCGCACCCCCTACCTGTCCGGCGAGGACGGGCAGGCGGCCACGCTGCTCGACCAGATCCGCGCCGAACTCGACCGCATCTACGAAGGCATCGAAGCGGTCCGCGACCAGATCCGCGTATCCGACGAAGCCGTCAGCCGCCTCGTACGCCAACGGACCGACACCCGCTACCGCACGATGCTCACCCGCCTCAACCGCCTGTACGCCGCGCTCGGCGACGACGCGCGACGCCACCCGGGCGACCCGGACCGCCCCTACGCGACCGGCACCGGCGACGTGCGGCTGGCGCCCCTGCCCACCCGGCCCGCACGCCCCATGACCCGCACCAGCCCGCCGGCGCTCGCCGATGTGACGGCCGACGCGGCGCCCATGCCGGACCTGCATGCGCTGGTCGAGGGCGGCGGCCCGCGGCTGCGCCGCATGATCGCCCTGATCGCCCGCGACCCGCTGACGGCCGGGGACGGGACGGTCGACATCGCCGCCGGATTCAACCGGCTGCCGGCGCGCGAGCGCCGCGAGAGCGAACTGGTCGGCTTCCTGGGCGCCCTGGGCGGCGTGGGGGAGGACGGTGCGCGCGTCGCATGGCGGTGCGTGTCGCAGGACGGTGCGGAGCGCGTGTGGCTGACGATGCCCGTGACGGCGACGCGGGACGAACTGGATGCGATCCTACGGGAGGAGTGACATGGACGACGACACCAACGGCACGGGCGGCCCGTACGGGGCGGACGCCGGCAGCGAACGCGTCGAAACCATCGACGGCATCGGGGAGACCGGCGATACCGTCGATGGCGCGTCGGAGGAGACGGGGGAGCGGCCCGTCAACCCGTATGCGCTGTTCGAGGGTGATCTGGGCGACATGGGCGCCGACGCGCGCATCGCCGCGATCGCGCTCAAACGCGAACGCTACATCGAGGGCGACCTGTACGACCTGGCCATGGACAATCTGACGGCGGTGACGCGTTCGCTCAACAACGACCTGCTCGACCTGGTCGTCGACGAACGCTACCGGATCATGGTCGCCGCGCCCGCCACGGGCCCCGACGTCACGTCGCGCGCGCTCAAGACCCGGTCCAGCCTGCGCCGCGAGGAGGCGGCGCTGCTCGCGTTCCTGCGCATCCGCGTCCTCGAATACGAGAACGTGCGCGCCGCGCGCGACGAGTGGATCGTCGGGTTCGACGAGATCCGCGCCGCGCTGGCCGGCGGCGCCGGGTTCCTCGCGTCGCGCAACGACGAGGAGGGCGCGACGCGCCAGATCGGCGCGCTCGTGTCCGCGATGACGACGTACGGGTATCTGGAGCGCATGGGCGACGACGCGACGACGTACCGCATCACGCCGCTCGTGCCCGTCGTGCTCGACCGCGCGCTGGCCGACGAATGGCTCGACACGGCCACGGCCGCCGCCGCGGCCGACGATGACGGGACCGACGGCGTCGCCGTCGACGATGCGGACGGTCCGGCCGGCCCGACGCCGGACGCCGACGCCACGGGATACGGGGAGGAGCGCTGATGGGACGCGACGACATGACCATGATCGCCGACCGGTGGATGCTGGAGAGCCGCCGTCTGGTCAACTGGGGATCCTACGACGGCTACCACGAGTTCCGCCCGTCCATGGACGGCGCGATGCCCGTCACCCTGCTGGCCGGCGCCAGCGAATCGGGCAAGTCCACGCTCGTCGACGCGCAGATCTCCCTGCTCTACCCGACCGGCACCCCGTTCAACAAGGCGTCGAACTCGGGGCGCAGCGAACGCAGCGACTACACGTACCTGCGCGGCATGACCGGCGTGGGCGACACGGGCGACGGCGACGAGCCGATCTACCTGCGCGGCCGCGGCGCGGACGGCACGCCCCAGCCGGTGTGGGGCGCGATCGTCGACACGTACGTCAACCACACCGACGGGCGTCGCCTGTCGTGCGCCAAGTTCCTGTACCTGATGGCCGGCGACGGGCGCGGCGACGTGCGCCGCCAGTACGCCGCATGGGACCGGCCCATCGACCCGCGTCTCATGGACGCGCTGCGCGATACGCCGTTCACGCCCGGCCAGATCCGCACCGTCTACCCCGGGTGCACGACGTTCCCCAACGCGGACGCGTTCCACGAGCACATCTGGGCCGAGATGGGGCTGGGCGCCGACGCCTGTAGGCTCCTGGCCCGCATCCAGTCCGCCGACGCGCCCTCACGGCTCGACGACATCTTCAAACAGGGCGTGCTCGGCGTGCCCGACGCGATCGGCAAGGCCCGCGACCTCGTCGCCGACTACGAACGCTACGACGAGAACTTCCGCAGCATCGACGACAAGATGCGCCGCATCGGCCGGCTCGAGACGATCCGCGACGCGTACGACGCGTACGCGACCGCGCTCGCCGCCGCGCGCACGCTCGAACCGGCCGACCCGGCCGACGACGCGGGCATGCGGGCGATCCGCCGGCACGCGCTGCGGCTCATGCGCGGCGAGGTCGAACGCCGCCTGCCCGAGGAACGGCGCGAACAGGAGCGGCGCGCCGCCGACGAACGCCGGGCGGCCCTGCGCTGCGAGACGCTGCAGACGCGCATCGACGGCGTGCGCGACCGCATCCGCGGCCTCGACACCGGTCTGGAACGCCTCGACGAACGCCTCGCCGCGGCCCGCCGCAGCCTGGACGACATACGCTCCCGCGCCGGCCGCCTGCGCGACCTGTATGAGGCGGCCGGCCGTCCCATGCCCGGGGACGCGCAGGCGTGGGAGCAGGCGCGCATCGACGCGGTCCAGTCCCGGCTCGACCACCGGCGTCTGCGCGACGATCTGGACTCGCGCCGCGACGAGGCCGCCGCCCATCGCGCGGACACGAAACGCGCCCTCGACTCGTTGGAACGCGACTACGCGCTCCAACGCGAGGCGCGCACGCGCATCACCGGCCAGATGGACGAGACGCGCACGATGCTCTGCCACGCCACCGGCCTGGACGCGGCCGACCTGCCGTACGTGGCCGAGCTCATGGACGTGCGCGACGGCGAGGAACGCTGGCGGCTCGCCATGAACGTCGCCTACGCGCCCATCGCCCAGACGATCCTCGTCGACCGCCGCCACGAACCCGGCTTCGCCGCCAAGGTCAGCAGCATCGACCCGCATCTCATGGCCCGCCGCACCTGGCGGTTCGTCGACGTATCCGACGACACCGCAGGCACCGCAGGCACCGCAGGCACCGCCGACCCGGCGGATGCGACGGACGCCACGGGCGCGCACGACGACGCGGACGGCACATGGATGTCGTCCAAACTGCGCTTCCGCGACGACTCCCCGTTCACCCCATGGCTACGCGCCCAGACCCGCACGCCCCGACTCGACGCATTGTGCGTCGACCGCATCGACGACGCCGACCACGCGCACCGCCAGGTGCAGCCCGACGGACAGATCAAATCCGACCGTCGCGGCGAACACGGCGTCAAGGACCGCCGCCAGATCATCGGCTTCGTCACCGAAACCTACCTCGCCGGACTGCGCGAACGCATCGGCGAGGCCCGCACCGCGGACGAGAACGCCCTCGCCGCGTTCGACGAGACGAAACGCGCCATCGAACGACTCGACGCCCAGGACGCGCTCGCCCGCGAAATCGCCTACACCGACTGGACCGACATCGACGAAACCGGCGCGCAACAGACCATCGCCACGCTCGAACACGACATCGACCAGATCCGCGACAACCCGCAGATCGCCGAACTCGAAACCCTGCGCGACCGGCTCGAACACGAACGCGACCAGGCCCAACGCGACCGCTACGACGCCTCCCGCGACACGGAACAGGCCGCCAGAACCATCGCCGCCATCAACCAATGGCTCACCGACCACCCCCAAACCGAACCCGGCCACGACGACCCGGCACCCGGCGAGGACATCATCCGCATCCTCGACGAATCCTACGAACACGGATTCACGGCGCTCGCCGACGACATGCGCGCCCGCATGATCGTCGGCGCAGGAGACCAGCCCGGCGCGACCCCGTTCATGGAGCGCGTCATCGACGGCATGCGCCGCGACATGACGTCGCGCATCAGCCAGCTCGCCAAGGACCGCGACGCGACGCGACGCACCGTCGAGACCGCCATGGGCGAATACATCGACCGGTACGCGCCCGACGACGACTCGCTCGCCGCCAGCGTCGCCGACCACCGCTACTACATGGACGAGCTCGCCCAGCTCACCCAACTGACCGCCGTCGCCTCCGGACCAGGCGAATACCGGCGCTGCCTCGACAGCCTCTACCGAGGATTCCTCACCCTCAAACGCGCCATCGACCAGGACGCGCGACGCATCGGCGACCAGCTGGAACGCATCAACCACATGCTCGTCGGCCAGAGCTTCGGCCCCCGCCACGGCACCCTGTCCATCCACGCCGACATCCGACGCCCCGACCGCACGTTCGCCACCCAGCTGCAACGCGCCGTCGACCGGCTGACCGCATGGCGCACCGGCGGCGCCAAGGACGACCCGCAGGAGTCGAAACGCACGTTCGCCGCCTGCGCGACCATGATCGGACTGCTGCGCGACCAGCTCGCCCGGATCCGCGACACCGGCGGCATCCGCGACTACGGCGCACACGACCTCGACCCACGCTGCCGATCCACGTTCCACGCGACCGTCCACCACCAGGACGGGCCCGACGAACGCATCACCTCCACAGGCGGCCGCTCCGGCGGCGCCCTCCAGGAACTCACCTCGTTCGTCTACGGCGCCGCCCTCATCTACCTGCTCGGCGGCGGCATGGAACGCCGCCTGCGCCCCTCGTACACCACCCTGTTCCTCGACGAGGCGCTCATCAAGGCCGACGGCCGCTACACGCAACGCGCCCTGAGCGTCCTGCCCCGACTCGGCTTCCAGGTCATCGTCTCCGCCCCCGAAAGCAAGACCGGCGAAATCCTCGCCATCTCCACCAAGGCCTACGTCACCTGGAAGAACCCCGACACCGGCCGCACCAGCCTCCGCGAAGCCGAACTCGCCTCCGCCGACGAACCCGACGAGACGGACGAGACGGACCTGCCGACCGACGATCCGACGGCAGAGGCGACAGGCGCGCCGAACCCGCCGATCCCGTCCTCGGAGCCGCCCGCCCCGGACAAGCCGGACCAGCCGGACGCCACCGCATAGACGACCGCGAGCGCCGCCGACCCGATCATCACCGGCCGGCGGCGCTCGCAGAAAGGTTCCGACGACGATGAAGACCCGCCACGATCTCGCCGCGCTCATCGGCAAACGGCTGGAATACGACATGTTCCGTGTAGAACCCGGCTGGCCGCGCACGTTCGCCGTCAACCTGCCCCGACGGGACGAACTCGAATCGGACGCGCCGCGCTTCCTCGACATCGACGAGGACACCCGCCGGTGGGCAGGACGCTGCGGACTCGACGCGCAAGCGACGAGGCGTATCATCGGCGGCTGCCCGGTCGAATTCGTCGGCCATGTCACCGTCCCCGACGAACGGGCCGCCCTGCGCGCCGCGCCACGCGCCACGGCCGACGCGTACCGGACGGCTCGCTCGCGCATCGCCCGGCTCCAGGCCGAGAGCGGCGTCCCGGCCGACGTCGCGGCGCGTGTCGCACGGATGGTCAGGAACGAGAACGACGCGGACTTCGACCGGCTGATGACCGCCGCAGCCTACTTCGCCGCACATGACACGACCGGCCGGACCACGAGGATGGTGCCGCTTCCCGGATTCAGCGCCAAATGGCTCGACATGCGCAAATCACGCCTCGACGCCATACGGATCCTCACCGGCAAGGATGATCTGGGACTGGAGGAACGTCCCGCGGAACTGCGCTACCGGTTCCTCGACCCGGCCATGGCCGGAAGACCAGACCAGACGGTGGTCGAACCATCGTCGTACGACCCGACAACGGGCATCCGCTACGCGGTCATCGTGGAAAACAAGGACACCTACCGGAAGATGATGCCTCCCATCCGTCACGGCATCTGCGTGTTCGGCTCCGGGAACGCGGCCGTCCTCGTCCCTCAGCTCCTGCCATGGCTGGCCGCCCCGTCCATCAGCGTCGTCTACTGGGGAGACCTGGACGCACGCGGCTTCGAGATCCTCGCCTCGCTGCGCGACGCCGGCCTCGACTGCGCCAGCATGCTCATGGACCGGGCCACCTACGACGCATACGCCGTCTACGGCACCGACGTCGACGAACACGGCAACCCGATCCATCCCAGAGAACCCAAGCCACTGACCTCCCTGACCGACGCCGAACGGGCCCTCTACACGTTCCTCTGCACCGGCGCCGACGGAGGCCACCCACGCCTCGAACAGGAACGCATACCCGCCGAAACCGCAGCCGACCATCTACGATCACTCGGATTCCCACTGGCCTGAACAGATGAATACTGGCCGGCCGAATACTCC
The DNA here is from genome assembly GCF_003952945.1 of Bifidobacterium samirii. Taxonomy (GTDB): domain Bacteria; phylum Actinomycetota; class Actinomycetes; order Actinomycetales; family Bifidobacteriaceae; genus Bifidobacterium; species Bifidobacterium samirii. The sequence continues at coordinate 47,446 of NZ_QXGK01000011.1, read as the reverse complement.
CCGCCGATGCCGCACTTATTCACTGGGCTGCGAACCCACCCGTCGAGTAGAATCGAACCCACCTGCAAAGAGATTACGGAGGTGGGCTAATGAGCCTTAGGGAACTTCGATTGAAACGTGGTCTGACACAGGATCAGCTAGCGAAAAAAATCCCCGGCATGAGTCGGGGACGCATCGCCGCTTACGAGGGCGGTCATCGAGCGATCGACGGCATGTCCTTAGCTACGGCGTTGAAATTCTGCGATGCACTTCATGTGTCGAACCCGAGGAAACTGTTAGAACCCGAAGGCGGTCACGCGGACGATATGGACGCGGACGCGTGACCTATCGCGAAGGTCGTATGGCCACACCTTGTGTGTGGTCCTGTCTCCCGGCCGTGGGAGACGTTACTGAACTCGCGATCGTCCTCACGAAGGTGAGACGGTGGTGTATCCCGAGCAGGATGGGATACTCTGAACATAATCGTTTAGGAGGTGGTGGTTATGACGACACTCGTCATGGAGCGTAGGGCACGGCGTCTGGCATCGGCACGTCTTCGTAAGGTGGCACAGCTGTCCGAAGCGGCCAATCTTGGCACGGACCTGCCCACGGGTATCCGCGTATACCGGTCGAAAGCCGATTTCATGGCGTCGATTCGCGCCGTTGCGGACAAGGTGGATGCGGAAAAGGCGTCGGCTCGTGTTTGAGTTCGCCGGCACGGATTGGTTCTACGCGGACCTGGAGCGGTTGCGTCGTTATCGTACCTACCTGTTCGATTCCGTCGTAGACCTGATCGACAACCATCTCGCAGAGTATGGCGGCGTACCCGATGAATGCGAGCCACACCGTCTGTCCCACGGCAACGGATGCCTTACCGGGTACATGGAATGCCATGTGGAAGACGACGTGCTGTTGGTATATCGCGTGGTCGGAATGCGCATCCTCCTCGTTCGCATCTGCACGCATTGGGAATTGTACACGTGCCGGTTTGACGCCGACGCGTGGCCCGACCCCGAGCGGGAGGCAATGGAAAAGGCCGCGCATGACATGACGGACAGCGGGATCGAAGCAGTACTGTTTGACTGACTGTCTTCTGCTGTGTCGAACCCGAGGCAACTCTTGGACCCTCAGGAGAACGAGAGCAAGCGGCAACGCTCGTAAATGGTTTCCTACCCCCATTCTTGAGAATCATCCCAAATCATCATCTGCGTGAAGGAACCGCGCTCATTGTCCCCGCTCATGAAGACGCGCATGACACGAGACCATAATGGAACGCGGTCTAGAAGAAGGTCTGCACACATATGAGACAGGCCTCGGGAGGGGTAGGCGGACATGGCACAACACATCAGCCAACACACGGCGCTCGCACAACGACGGCAACGCCGACGCACCCGCGCCGTCGCCGCACTGACCGCCACCATCCTCGTCCTAGGCACGGCCGCAGGCGGCACACTCCTATGGGAACACACGCACGGCATGCGACCCGGGGCGCTCGCGGGTGCCGCGGCGGGCCATATCGAGACGATGCTGCGCCCGGCGGGGGAGACGATGCCGCAAAACGAGGCGTCCGAACGGTATCCGTCGGTCGTCTCGCCGGTCGATTTCGACGGGGACGGCGTAGACGACTACACGGACATCCTCGACGGCGCTCGCAAGGATGCGCAGACCATGCCCGCGTACGACGGCGGCTACTACGAGGGCTGGTATCCGCCGGACGACCGGGGTGCGTGCACCGACGTGGTGTGGCGTGCGATGCGCGACGCCGGATACGATCTCAAGGCGATGGTCGACTCGGACATCGCCGCCCATCCGGACGCGTACGCGCAGGTCGTGTCGTCGCCCGATCCGAACATCGACTTCCGGCGCACCGGCGTGCTCGACGTGTTCCTCTCCCGGTACGCGGTCTCGTTGTCCACGTCGGTCGATCCGGCCGATCTGGGTGACTGGAACGGCGGAGACATCGTCGTGTTCGAGCATACGAGGCACATCGGCGTCGTGTCCGACCGGCGCGACGAGGACGGCCTGCCGTACATCATCCACAACATGGGGCAGAAGCATCGCGAGAACGACTATCTGGCGTTCCATACCCACATGACCGTCACCGGCCGGTACCGGTTCGACGCGTCCCGTATCCCCGCCGACGTGCTGCGCGCGTGGGGGCAGTGACCTGTTACCACGCTGAATGGGTCATGAATCTATCGTAGGTACGCACTTGGAGACATTGTCTCGTGAGGCTGCGTCCAATTTGTGATTGGTGATTTATTCGCAGGCAATCTGATGTGACCTGGTTTTGTTCCGTCTCATAGCAGAGATGGAACAAAACCAAGCTACTTCAGAAGCGCTCCAGTGATTGACGACCAGGAAGGAGTATTATCAGATTGCGAGAGCCGGCACTGTGGGAATGGCGGTTCTCTATGATGAAAAACAAAGTCATTCGATATGGTCGATGAGGACGAAAGGACAAGACGATGACTGCTTGGATGATTCGGGCCGGAAGGGGCGGCGTGTACGCCGCCGACTGGGTGGACCGTGGACTGATCGGCATCGGATGGGATTACAAGGGGCAGGACATAACCCGTATGACCCGGGACGAGCTCAAGGACACGTATCGTGAGATGCAGCCGTCGGCGAGCTCGAACCAAGTGGGGGCGGCCGTTGGCCAGTCTTGGCATTTCGCCCAGGATATGAAGGAAGGCAGCACTATCGTGCTGTACGATCCAGCCGAACGTAAATACCACATCGGCGAAGTAACGGGTGACTGCGTTCCCGTCGAGGACGACGACTCCGCAAGCTATGTCAGAACCGTCAAGTGGACATCGGACAAAAACCGGGACGATTTGTCCGGCAGTGCGAAGAACTCCTTAGGGTCCATTACCACGATATTCAAAGTCAAAGACGAAGTGCTCAAGGAGCTCGAATCGGAGCAACCGGTCGCGGATTCCGAATCCCGAGACGGAGATGACTCGGACGAAGCGATGACGGACGCCATATTTGCGTCATACGATGACGGCATTGAACGTATCAAGGACCGGATACGCGAGCTCGGATGGGCCGATATGGAGCTATTGACCGCGGGACTTCTCAGGGCGCTCGGCTATCATGCGTCCGTCACTCCAAAGGGAGCTGATGGCGGCCGTGACATCATCGCCGGCCCCGACCCGCTGGGAATGGAACCTCCCCGTATCATCGTTGAGGTCAAACATCGGCAGCATTCGATGGGTGCTCAGGAGGTGCGCGCATTTGTGGCCGGACTCCGTGACGGTGACCGTGGATTGTACGTGAGCACCGGAGGATTCAGTCGAGAGGCCCGCTATGAAGCGGATCGAGCGAATATTCCCGTCCGTCTGGTGAACCTAGACGATTTCGCACGTCTGTATACCGAAGCATATGACAGGATGGAGCCGGGCACGAGGGCACTTTTGCCGCTCACGCGCATCTGGTGGCCCGCCGACGAGTGACGCCCAATCCGGTCCTACGAGTCCGATTTAGGTGCGGGCTGAGTATGACGGTGTCGCCTGTCTGCCACATGGAAGACAGGCGACTCACGGAGCGTGCCGGGATTGTACTTCGAGCGCTTGAGGTTCCTACAGTGGGAGCCGGGTGCGCCGCATGGGGCGGCGCGTGGAGAATCGAGGATTCACGATGTGCGATGAGAGCATGCCCGTCGAGGACGGCGGCCTGTACGGTCTGGCGGCCTCGGACCCGGAGTATGCGGGGTTCCTGGCCGCGTTCATGCGCGGCGAGGTGCGCAATGAACCCGGTGCGAACCATCCGGACCTGGATGAGCGCACGCGCGCGATGGCGGTGCTGTCCGCGCTGATCGGATGCCAGGGCCTCGACGCGTACGCGCATGAGCTGGGCGAGGCGCTGGACGCGGGCGTCACGCCGGTCGAGGCCAAGGAGATCGTCTACCAGGCGACCGCGTACCTGGGCGTGGGCCGCGTGCTGCCGTTCGTGACTCGCACGAACGAAATCCTCAAGGAACGCGGCGTCGCACTGCCGCTGGCCGGTCAGGCGACGACCTCGCCGGCCACGCGCGTGCAGGCCGGCGAGGACGCGCAGGTCGCGATCTTCGGCGACCATATGCGCGGGTTCGCGCAGTCCGGACCGGAGGAGACGCGTCATATCAACCGGTGGCTGTCAGGCAACTGCTTCGGCGACTACTACACGCGCACCGGCCTCGACCATCGCCGGCGCGAGATGATCACCCTGTGCTTCCTGGCCGCGCAGGGCGGGTGCGAGCCGCAGCTGACCAGCCATGCGATGGGCAACATGCGCGTCGGCAACGACCGCGCGTTCCTGATCGCGGTCGTCTCCCAGTGCATGCCGTACCTCGGCTATCCGCGCACGCTCAACGCGATCCGCTGCATCGGCGAGGCCGCCAAGGCCATGCAGGCCTGACCGGATGTGCGGTCCTCCGGCATGCGGTCGGAATCACGGTCGTGGATATGCTGATGGGCCGCTTTCGGGGAATGATCCCGAAAGCGGCCCATCAGCATAACGACGGCCTTCTTCGGTGCCGCCGACTGCTCCGGTGGCGGCGAAACCGGCTATTCGCCGATGACGGAGCCGACGATGCCGGAGACGACGGCCATGACGAGCGAGCCGATCACGGACCACCAGAACCCGTGGATGACGACGCCCACGTCGAACAGGGTCAGGGCGAGCCATGACGCCAGTTCCATGAACATCCAGTTGACGACCAGCGCGAACAGCCCCAGCGACATGATCGACAACGGCAGGGCGAGCAGGTGGACGACGGGTTTGATCGACGCGTTGATCAACGCCATGAACAGGGCGAACGCGGCGACGCCCAGGATGGGCGGGTCGCCGACCGCGTGCATGCCGGGCAGGATCGCGACCATGACGCCCGCGGCGATGGTCAGCACGAGCCAGCGGGAGACGAACCCGCTCATGCGACGCGCACGCTCTGGCCGATCGTGTGCGATTCGCCCGGGGCGAGCACGATCGGACGGTCGCGGTTGGCGGCGGCCTCGACGCACACGAAGTCGCGCCATTCGCCCGCGCGCATGTCGGCCATCCTGTCGCCGCCCTCCTGGCCGGGGTTCCAGACCACGGTCTGCGGGGAGCCGGTCTTGCCGACGACGATGGTGCGGCCGAGCGCCTCGTCCTCGATGCGCAGCTCGTCCTCGGAGTAGTAGATGCGGTCGAGCACGGTCCCGTCGAACGCGACCGGATCGTCGCCCTGCTGGCAGACGGGGAAGTCCGGCTTGGTGCCGTCCAGGTAGGTGGCGTGCTCGAGTCCGGCGACGCGCGTGCGGGTCACGTCGCTGACCTGGAAGTAGGTGTGCAGCGCGGCCTCGTATTCGATCGGCGTGTCACCGGTGTTCTCCACGCGCAGGGTCACGCCGAGCGTGTCCGCGGCGTGGATGTCGAGTTCGGCGTAGAAATGTGGGTCGGGGCCGGAGATGAACCGGTCGAGCAGCTCCTGCGCGATGGTCGAGGAGTCGAGCGTGTACCGGGCGTGCGCGTCGGTGAGGGTGTCCTCGTCGAGCGTCCATGCAGAGACGCGCGCGAACCCGTGCTTGGGCTTCTTGGCGGTAGGCTCGCCGTGCGCGTAGCCGCCGTTGAACCAGGGGAAGATCACGGGGATGCCGCCGCGGATCGCCGTCTCCTCGCCCAGATAGATCGACTTGGGCTGCCAGACGACGGGCGTGGACTGGGATGCGGGCTTCCAGAGTGTCAGATGCGCGCCGTGGTCGCTCACCATGGCCGTGCCGGCGTCGTTGGCGAGCGTGCGCAGAATGAAGGTGTTGCTCATGCACGCCATGATACGCGCTCGTCCGCCGTCGGCGCGCATCCTCCGGAAACGACGATGCCGGCCCGGCGGAAACGGTGTTCCGCCGGGCCGGCATCAGAGGCGTCCCATGGGGGGAGCGGAGCCTTATTCGAGGGCGGCGCCCTTGCGTTCGGGCACGAGGAACATCGTGACGAACGCGACCGCGTAGATCAGCGAGATCGCGCCGATCGCGGTCGCGAACCCGTGCCCGTCGGCGATCGCGGCGATCGCGACCGGACCCAGGCCGCCGCCGATGAACCGGCCCGTGTTGTACAGGGCGGTCTGCGCGGTGGCGCGCAGGCTCGTCGGATACAGTTCCGAGATAAGCGCGCCGTAGCCGCCGATCATGCCGTTGGCGAACATGCCCATGAAGAAACCGCCCACGAGCAGCATCGTCGGATCGGACAGCAGACTGTAGGCGACGACCATGACGGCGGCGCCGACCTGGAAGATCCAGAACGCGGGACGGCGACCCAGATGGTCCGCGAGGAAGCCGAACACGGAGATGCCCAGCATCATGCCCAGCACCGTGACCGCGGTCCACAGGCCAGTCGACGTGAGCGACAGGTCCAGTTCGGTGTTCAGATAGCTCGGCAGCCACGTCATGATGCCGAAGTAGCCGCAGTTCTGCACCGCGCACAGGATGATGATCGCGATCGAATGGCGCGTGCGCTCCGGCGTCGCGAACAGGCCGCGCAGCGAACCGCGCTCCTCCTGCGATTCGCGCGACCGCACGTACAAGGGCGGTTCGGGCACGAACGCGCGGATCGCGATCGCCACGACCGCGGGCACGATGCCCACGGCGAACAGGCCTCTCCAGCCGAACGCGGTGATGATCGGCGCGCTCATCAGCGACGCGGCCAGCACGCCCACCTGGAAGCCCAGGCCTACGCCGCTGGTCGCCTTCGCACGGTTCTCCGGACTGGACGCCTCCGACGCGATCGCCATGCCGATACCGAACTCGGCGCCGATGCCCACGCCCGCGAGGAAGCGGAACAGGGCCATCGTCGCGAAGTTCGGTGCGAACGCCGACAGCAGCGTGAACACGCCGAAGAACACGACCGAATACGTCAGCACGCGGATGCGGCCGTACCGGTCGGCCATGCGGCCGAACGCCAGACCGCCCAGGAACGCGCCGGCCAGCGTGACCGTGGTCAGCGTGCCCGCGGTCGTGCGGTCCACGCCGAAGCTCGCCATGATGCCCGACATCGCGAACCCGAGGATCATCAGGTCCAATCCGTCCAGCGCGTGCCCCACGGCCGACGAGAACACCGCCAGCCCCGCGTAATGGCGCATGTCCTCGGCCTGCGCGCGGCTCCTACCTGCAAACGACATATGACTCCCAACTTCTCTGAAGGCAAAAAGGTCACCGGACAGTGTAGACGCGCGCCGCGAACACGCCGTGCGCGTGTCGCGCCGGCCGCATGCCGCACCGCGCTCCGGCATCGAACAAACGTTCGAACCGATGACGACGGGACGCGCTACCGTGGAACCCATCACGACGACGACAGGGCGCACGCCCCGGAAGGACGGACACGGCATGGGCACGACGAAGCGGACGGGACGGACCGGCACGGGGCACGACGCGGGCGCGCCCGTCGTCGAACGCATCATGGGCGGCGACGCCTACCTCGAACGCGAGATCCGCAGAGCGCCCCTGCGCCACACGCCCGACGGCGCGCTCGTCGCCGACATCTCACGCATCCCCAACGACCTGAAGATCACCGTCCAGGGTGCGCGCGAACACAATCTGCAGAACGTGGACCTGCAGATCCCGCGCAACCGGATGGTCGTGTTCACCGGCCTGTCCGGATCGGGCAAGTCGTCGCTCGCGTTCGACACGCTGTTCGCCGAGGGCCAGCGCCGCTACGTCGAATCCCTGTCCGCGTACGCGCGCCAGTTCCTCGGCCAGATGGACAAGCCCGACGTCGACTTCATCGAGGGCCTGAGCCCGGCCGTGTCGATCGACCAGAAGACCACGAACCGCAATCCGCGCTCCACCGTCGGCACCATCACCGAGATCTACGACTATCTGCGTCTCCTGTACGCGCGCATCGGCGAACCCCACTGCCCCGAATGCGGACGACCCGTCGCCGCCCAGACCCCGCAGCAGATGGTCGACGCGCTCCTGGACGCGCCGGAGCGCACCCGCTTCCAGATCCTCGCGCCCGTCGTGCGCGGTCGCAAGGGCGAGTTCGCGGACCTCATCGACCTGCTGCGCTCCGACGGGTACGCGCGCGCCCTCATCGACGGGAGCATGGTCCAATTGAGCGACGACATCACGCTCGCCAAGCAGAAGAAGCACACCATCGAGGTCGTCATCGACCGTCTCGTCGTCAAGGACGGCATCCGCCAGCGCCTCACCGACTCCGTCGAGACCGCGCTGCGGCTCGCCAAAGGCGTCATGGTCGCCGACTACGTCGACCTTGACCCCGACGACCCCGACCGTCGCCGACCGTTCAGCGAACACCGCGCCTGCCCCGAAGGCCACCAGCTCGAACTCGACGAGATCGAGCCGCGCACCTTCTCGTTCAATGCCCCCTACGGCGCCTGCCCCGACTGCACCGGCATCGGCTACTCGCTGGAGATCGACCCCGAACTCGTCATCCCCGACCCGTCCAAGACCCTCAACGAGGGCGCCATCGAACCCTGGGGTCTGACCAAGGGCACCGGCGACTACTACCGGCACGTCCTCGAAGGCCTCGGCCACGACATGGGCTTCGACCTCGACACCCCCTGGCAGGACCTGAGCGCCGACGTGCGCCACAGCATCATGTACGGCAAGGACTTCAAGGTCAACGTCTCCTACCGCAACCGGTGGGGGCGCATGCGCGAATACTCCACCGGATTCGAAGGCGTCGTGCGCACCCTCATGCGCCGCCACGACGAGACCGACTCCGACCAGATGAAGCAGTACTACGAGTCGTACATGCGCGAAGTCCCCTGCCAGGCCTGCCACGGGCGGCGCCTGCGCCCCGAAGTGCTCGCCGTCACCATCGACGGCCGGTCCATCGCCGACGTCTGCGACATGAGCGCCGCACACGCCCTCACCTGGGCCAACACCCTCGACCTCGAAGGCGCCAAGGCCCACATCGCCGGCGAGATCCTCAAGGAGATCCGCGCCCGGCTCGGCTTCCTCAACGACGTCGGCCTCAACTACCTGACCCTCTCGCGAGCCGCCAAGACCCTCTCCGGCGGCGAAGCCCAGCGCATCCGCCTCGCCACCCAGATCGGCTCCGGACTCGTCGGCGTCATGTACGTCCTCGACGAACCCTCCATCGGCCTCCACCAGCGCGACAACGACCGCCTCATCCGCACCCTCCACCACCTGCGCGACCTCGGCAACACCCTCATCGTCGTCGAACACGACCAGGACACCATCGAACAGGCCGACTGGCTCGTCGACATCGGCCCCGGCGCCGGCGAACACGGCGGCCACATCACCTACTCCGGCCCCGCCGCCAAACTCACCCAGGCCACCCGGTCCATCACCGCCGACTACATCGCCGGCCGCCGCACCATCGACACCCCCTCCACCCGACGCCAACCCCGCAACGGCAGCCTGCGCATCATCGGAGCACGCGAGAACAACCTCCGCAACATCACCGCCGACATCCCCCTCGGCATCCTCACCTGCATCACCGGCGTCTCCGGATCCGGCAAATCCACCCTCATCAACCAGATCCTCTACCCGGCCCTCGCCAACAGACTCAACGGCGCGCGCATCGTACCCGGCAAACACACCCGCGTCGAAGGCATCGACCAATGCGACAAGGTCATCCACGTCGACCAGAACCCCATCGGCCGCACCCCCCGATCCAACCCCGCCACCTACACCGGCGTCTGGGACAAGATCCGCACCCTCCTCGCCAAAACCCCCGAAGCCCAGGTACGCGGCTACGGCCCCGGACGATTCTCCTTCAACGTCAAAGGCGGCCGCTGCGAAGCATGCCACGGCGACGGCACCCTCAAAATCGAAATGAACTTCCTCCCCGACGTCTACGTCGAATGCGAAACCTGCCACGGCAAACGCTACAACCGCGAAACCCTCGAAGTCACCTACAACGGCAAAAACGTCGCCGACATCCTCGACATGCCCATCGAAGAAGCCGCCCGCTTCTTCAAACCCCACCCCGCCATCTCCCGCTACCTCGACACCCTCACCCAAGTCGGCCTCGGGTACATCAGACTCGGACAAAGCGCACCCACCCTCTCCGGCGGCGAATCGCAACGAGTCAAACTCGCCACCGAACTCCAACGCCGCTCCACCGGCCGCACCGTCTACATCCTCGACGAACCCACCACCGGCCTCCACTTCGAAGACGTGCGCAAACTCCTCCAAGTCCTCCACGGACTCGTCGACAAAGGCAACACCGTCATCGTCATCGAACACAACCTCGACGTCATCAAAACCGCCGACTGGATCATCGACCTCGGCCCCGAAGGCGGCGACAACGGCGGCACCATCATCGCCCAGGGAACCCCCGAACACATCGCCGCGCAACCCCAATCATGGACCGGCCAATACCTCAAACCCCTCCTGGAGCACCACGCATGACCGCCGACATCGAACGCCACGCACCCGACACCTGGCGCACCACCGCCAACCAACTCCGCCACACCTACACCCAAACCCACGCCACACCGACCGACACCACCCACACCAACCCCAACGGCGCACCACTCCTCGGCGACAGCCGCGACCGATTCCGCCCCAAAACCACCGACATCCCCACCTCACCCGGCGTCTACAAATGGCGCGACGGCCAAGGACAAGTCATCTACGTAGGCAAAGCCAAAAACCTACGCAACCGACTCGCCACCTACTTCCAACCCCTCGACCAACTCCACCCGCGCACCCAAACCATGGTCCTCACCGCGCACAGCCTCGAATGGACCACCGTCACCACCGAACTCGAGGCGCTCACCCTCGAATACCTCTGGATCAAAGAATTCAACCCACGATTCAACATCCAGTTCCGCGACGACAAAACCTACCCATACCTCGCCATCACCACCGACGAAACCTACCCACGCATATGGATCACCCGCACCCGCAACCACCCCCACGCGCGCTACTACGGTCCATACGCCAAACCCTGGCAACTCAAACAAACCCTCGACCAGCTCCAACACACCTACCCCATACGCACCTGCACCACCACCACCTTCAACAAAGCCCACAACAACAACCGCCCCTGCCTCCTCGCCTCCATCGGCAAATGCTCCGCCCCCTGCACCGGACACATCACCCCGGCCCAGCACCGACGACTCTGCGAACAACTCATCGCCACCGTCACCGGCCGGCACGGGCGCACGCATATCGCCAGGCTGACGCGTGAGATGAAGGAGGCCAGCGCCGCGCTCGAATTCGAGAAGGCCGCACGCCTGCGCGACGAGATCAAGGCGCTGGAGGCCGTGGCGCAGCGCAACGCGGTCGCGCTCGACGGACATACCGACGCCGACGTGTTCGGCCTCGCCTCCGACGAGCTCGAAGCGTCCGTCCACGCGTTCTACGTGCGCGACGGCGCGATCCGCGGCGAACGCAACTGGAGCGTCGAACGCGTCGAGGACGTGACCGACGCCGAACTCATCGCCGACCTGATCGAACAGGTGTACGGCGAAGCCGATGCGGCGGCCGCGTCCGGCACCCGCGTCTCCACGACCCGCGACGCGATCGGCGCGACGCAGTCGATGACGGCCGCCGACGCCGCCTCGCGCGCGCAGGCATCCAGGGAGCGGCGCGACCGGCAGGACCACACCGGCCGCGTCGACCTGCTCGCCCCCATCGCGCCCGTGCCGCGCGAGATCATCGTGCCCGTCGAACCGGCGCGGCGCGACGGGCTCGAAACGTGGCTCACCGGACTGCGCGGATCGGCGGTGTCGATCCGCACCGCCATGCGCGGCGACAAGAAGGCGCTGATGGACCGGGCGTCGCAGAACGCCGACCAGGCGCTCCAACGCAGCAAGGCGAGCCGCATCAGCGACATGGGGGCGCGCTCCGAGGCGATGAACGAGGTCGCCGAGGCGCTCGGCCTGCCACAGGCGCCGCTGCGCATCGAATGCTACGACATCTCCAACACGGTCGGCGGCGCCTATCAGGTCGCCTCCATGGTCGTGTTCGAGGACGCGATCGCACGCAAGTCCGAATACCGGCGCTTCGCCATCCGCGGCGAGAACGGCGCCGGCGCAGTCGACGACCTGAGCGCCCTGTACGAGACGCTGACGAGGCGGTTCCGCCACGGCAACATCGCCGGCGACTCCGGCGAGACGATGGACGCTGACGCGAAGACTCCTCCGGGCGTCGCCGACGGACAGGCGGAGTCCGGCGGGACGGCGGCGGCCGTCCGGACCGCCGAGCGCCGACGGTTCGCCTACAAGCCGAATCTCATCGTCGTGGACGGCGGCCGCCCGCAGGTCATGGCCGCCGCACGCGCGCTGGCCGACTGCGGCGTCGACGACGTGGCGCTGTGCGGCCTGGCCAAACGGCTCGAGGAGGTGTGGGTGCCGGACGACGACTATCCGATCATCCTCAAACGCCAGTCCGAAGGCATGTACCTGCTGCAGCGGGTGCGCGACGAATCGCACCGGTTCGCCATCGACTACCATCGGCGCATGCGCCGCAAGGGCGCGCTGCACTCCGCGCTCGACGACATCCCCGGAGTCGGTCCCGCCTATCGCAAGCGTCTGCTCGCGCATTTCGGATCGGTGCGTGCGATGCGCGAGGCGGGCGTCGAGGACCTGATGGCCGTTCAGGGCGTTGGACGGGCGAAGGCCGATGCGATCCACGCCGCGCTGCATCCGTCGCCGGCCGACGCGGGCGACGCTGGCAATGCGGATCATCCGGATCATCCGGATCATCCGAACCGTCCGGGCAACGCGGCCCCCGCGGACCGATAGCCCGATGCGGCCCGTAGGGTCGGCAGGGGCCTCGCAGCGGAATGCGGTGCGCTACCATATGTGACGTGAACGAAGGAGCAGAGGACATGACCGAGGTCAACCACCGTTGCGCCGTGCTCGGACGGCCGATCGCCCACTCCCTGTCGCCGGTGCTGCACCGGGCCGCCTACCGTGCGCTCGGACTCGACGACTGGGCGTACGACAGACACGATGTGGGGGAGGAGGACCTCGACGCGTTCCTGCGCGGGCTCGACCCCACATGGCGGGGCCTGAGCCTGACGATGCCGCTCAAGAAGACCATTCAGCCGTACGGCACGCCCTCCGACGTGTGGGCAGAACGGCTCGGCGTCGCCAACACCGCCGTCTTCGACTGGGAGCACCGCCACGTGGACGGTCTGCCCGCGGTGCGCCTGCACAACACCGACGTGCCGGGCATCGTCATGGCCATCGGCCATGCGATGGCGTGCGCCGGCCGCTCCGGCGACCTCGACGCGGCCTCGTCGGCCGTCGTCATCGGCAACGGCAACACCGCATCGTCCGCGGTCGCCGCGCTCGTCTCGATGATCGCCGGCCACGACGATGCGCGCATGACCGTAGTCGCGCGTCGTCCCGGCAGGAACCCCGACCCGGCGCGCGTCGCCGCGCTCGGCGGATGCGCGCGCTACGACGAGACGACCATCGCCGACTCCGTCGACGCGCTGCGCGACGCCGACCTGGCCGTCAGCACGATCCCCGGCCATGCCGCGGACGCCGTCGCCGCCGCGATCCTCGCCGACGACGGGTTCCGTCCGCACGGCGTCCTGCTCGACGTCGTGTACGACCCGCGCCCCAGCGCGCTCATCAAGGCGTGGCGCGGCAGGGGAGGGCTGGCGATCGGCGGCGAGGAGATGCTGCTGTACCAGGCCATCGCCCAGGTGGTGCTCATGACCGACCCCGACTGCGACGACATGCAGGCCGAACCGCGATGGAGCATGCTCGAGACCGCGATGCGCCGCGCATTGGAGGAGGCGCTGTGACCGATACGCGAATCACCTCGCCGGCGGACGGGTTCGAGGTGCTGCTCATCACCGGCATGTCCGGCGCGGGCCGCTCGCATGCGGCCGACAGCGTGGAGGACATGGGCTGGTACGTCGTCGACAACATGCCGCCGAAGCTGCTCGTGCCGCTGGTCGACATGATGACCAACGCCGGCGGCGCGTCGGCGGGCGTGCACCGGCTGGCCGCCGTCATCGACGTGCGCTCCCGCGACTACTTCGACGACCTGTCGGCCGTCATCGGCCATCTGGACGACCTTGGCGTACGCACGCGCATCCTGTTCCTCGACGCCAGCGACGACGTGCTCATCCGCCGCTACGAATCGGTGCGCCGTCCGCACCCGCTGCAGTCGGGCGGCCGTCTGATCGACGGCATCCACGACGAGCGCGCCCTGCTGGCGCATCTCAAGGGGCGGGCCGACATGGTCATCGACACGTCGGCGCTGAGCATCCACCAACTGTCGACCAAGCTGTACGAGGCGATGCTCGGCTCCGGGCCGCAGACCGTCGCCGTGCACATCTTCAGCTTCGGATTCAAATACGGGGTGCCGCTCGACGCCGACTTCGTGGCCGACGTGCGGTTCCTGCCCAACCCGTTCTGGGTGCCCGGCCTGCGCGATCTGACCGGACTGGACGCCCCGGTCTCGGACTACGTGCTGTCGAGCGAGGGGGCGTCCGACTTCCTCGACGCGTACGAGAAGGCCATGCTCACCGCCATCCGCGGCTACGCCCAGGAGGACAAGCACTTCGTGACCATCGCCGTCGGATGCACCGGCGGACAGCACCGGTCGGTCGCGATGAGCGAGGCACTGGCCGCCCGGCTGCGCGCCCACGGGCTCGAGGTGAGCGTCTCCGCGCGCGAGCTGCAGCGGCGACACCAACGCCACTGACCGCACCTGCCCACATGGCGAGAAACACAGGCCCGCGAAGTGGGCGGATGCGGTTGAGTTGTCCAAGTGATTCGGTATCACAGTAAGCCGTCGGCGGCGTGGAGCGACCGCCCGCCATACGGCCGAAAGCATTGAGAAGAACAGGAAATTGAGGAGGTTGGCTCTTGGCTCTTCTGGATGACGTCAAAAGCGAACTCGCTGCGATCGACAATGAGCTTCCCGCCGCCCGGAAGGCGCAGGCCACCGCGATGATCCGCTTCGGCGGCGGACTGCGGCTCGTCCAGCGCCAGATCATCGTGCAGGCCCAGTTCGACTCCCTCGACGCGGCGAAGTGGCTGCAGGAGAACATCAAGGAGCTGTACGGTCACGAGGCGGCCCTCACCCAGGTGTCCCGCCAGACCCCCAACGGCGTGGTGCAGCGCTACCTCATCCACGTCGACCGCGGCGGCGCCGCACTCGCCCTGCAGACCGGTCTGCTCGACCGGCGCAAGCAGCTGGTGCGCGGCCTGCCCGCCGAGATCGTCAACGGCAACATCGCCCAGGTGAAGGCCGCATGGCGAGGCGCGTTCCTCGCGCACGGCGGCCTGTCTGACCCGGGCAAGGCCAGCTATCTGGAGATCACCTGCCCGTGCAACGAGGCCGCCCTCGCGCTGGTGGGCGCCGCCCGCCGTCTGGGCATCAGCGCCAAGCCGCGCCAGCTGCGCAGCTCCGAGCGCGTCACCCTCAAGGACCCGGACGCGATCGAGCGCATGCTCAACCTGATCGGCGCGCCCCGCTCCGCCCGCGAATGGACCGGCAAGCGCTCCGATGGCGAGGCCCGCGGCAAGGCGAACCGACTGGCCAACTTCGACGACGCGAACATGCGCCGCAGCGCCAAGGCCGCCGCCGAGGCCAGCGAGAAGGTCCGTCAGGCGTTCGAGATTCTGGGCGACGACATCCCCGACAACCTCAAGGCCGCCGGCCAGCTGCGCCTCGACCACGGCGACGCCAGCCTCGAGGAGCTGGGCCGTCTCGCCGAGCCGCCGATCACCAAGGACGCGATCGCCGGCCGCATCCGCCGCCTGCTGCAGCTCGCGTCCAAGACAGCCAAGGCCCGCGGCATCGAATTCTGACGCCGTCCGGCCCCGGTGCCCGGCGCCCGGAGCCGGACAGGTCCGGGCACGGCAGTGCCCATCCGCAAAAACCGCCTTTTCGCACCGCGAAAGGCGGTTTTTGTTCGTCAAACCCTGTATCATCGCTTATGGCGTATATCCGCGTCGTTACAGGAAAGGATATTCATGAAGACACTCAAGGATCTCGGAGACCTCAAGGGCAAGCGCGTCCTCGTCCGCGCCGATTTCAACGTCCCGCTCAAGGACGGCGTGATCACCGACGACGGCCGCATCCGCGCCGCCCTGCCGACCATCACCGCCCTGCGCGAGGAAGGCGCCAAGGTCATCCTGATGGCCCACCTGGGCCGCCCGAAGGGCCAGGTCATCGCCGACTACTCCCTCGCCCCGGTCGCCGCCCGCCTCAGCGAGCTGCTCGGCATCGAGGTTCCGCTGGCCGCCGACACCTACGGCGAGGACGCCCAGGCCAAGGTCGCCGCGATGAACGACGGCGACGTCGTCCTGCTCGAGAACGTGCGCTTCAACCCGGAGGAGACCTCCAAGGACGCCGACGAGCGCGCCGCCTACGCCAAGAAGATCGCCGCCCTCGGCGAGGCCTTCGTGTCCGACGGCTTCGGCGTGGTCCACCGCGCCCAGGGCTCCAACTACGACGTCGCCGCCGACCTGCCGGCCGCAGCCGGCCTGCTCGTCGAGAAGGAAGTCACCGCCCTGTCCAAGGCGACCGTCGACGCGGAGCGTCCGCTGACCGTCGTCCTCGGCGGCTCCAAGGTCTCCGACAAGCTCGGCGTCATCGAGAACCTGCTCGACAAGGCCGACCGTCTGGTCATCGGCGGCGGCATGGTGTTCACCTTCCTCAAGGCCAAGGGCCTCGAGGTCGGCACCTCCCTGCTCGAAGAGGACCAGATCGAGAAGGTCCAGGGCTACATCGCCACCGCCGAGAAGAACGGCGTCGAGCTGGTCCTGCCGACCGACATCGTCGTGAACCCGGGCTTCCCGGCCGGCGAGACCCCGGTCGCCCCGGAGGTCGTGGCCGCCGACGCCATCCCGGCCGACAAGATGGGCCTGGACATCGGTCCGGACTCCCAGAAGCTGTTCCACGACAAGATCGTGGACTCCAAGACCGTGGTGTGGAACGGCCCGATGGGCGTGTTCGAGATCGACGCCTTCGCCGACGGCACCCGCGCCGTGGCCCAGGGCCTCGTCGACGCGACCGCGGCCGGTGCGTTCACCATCGTCGGCGGCGGCGACTCCGCCTCCGCGGTGCGCAACCTCGGCTTCCCGGAGGACGGCTTCTCGCACATCTCCACCGGTGGCGGCGCCTCCCTCGAATTCCTCGAGGGCAAGCAGCTCCCGGGCCTGACCGTGCTCGACTGATGCGTCCCCGGCTATCGCTGACGCGATAGCGACCATGGCGCCCCTCCTCGGAGGGGCGCCATGGTCGCATCCGTTCCGAAAACCATCCGGAACGCCGGACGACACCGATGACGAAAGGACACGCCCTTGGCATCACGCATTCCGCTGGTGGCCGGCAACTGGAAGATGAACTTCGACCACCGCGAGGCCACGTACTTCGTGCAGAAGCTCGCATGGCTCCTGCGCGACGCGCGCTTCGACTACCACGCCTGCGAGGTGGCCCTGATGCCGTCCTTCACCTCGCTGCGCAGCGTGCAGGTGCTCGTCGAGGCCGACCGGCTGAAGATCCGCTACGGCGCGCAGGCCGTGTCCGTCACCACCCAGGGCGCGTTCACCGGCGACGTGTCCGCCGACATGCTCGCCGCGCTCGGATGCACGTACGTGATCGTCGGCCATTCCGAACGCCGCAAATACCATCCCGAGGACGACGCCAACATCGTCGACCAGGTGCGCGCCGTGCTCGCCGCCGGCATGAAGCCGATCCTGTGCGTGGGGGAGAGCTTCGAGGAGCGCCGTCAGGGCATCGAGCTCGACTTCGCCGTCGGCCAGGTCCACGACGTCACCCGCGACCTGTCGAGCGACCAGGCCGCCGAACTCGTCATCGCCTACGAACCCGTGTGGGCCATCGGCACCGGCATGGTCGCCACCCCGCAGTCCGCCCAGGAGGCCGCCCAGGCGATCCGCGCCGACCTGGCCGCCACGTTCGATGAGGACGTCGCCGAACGCGTGCGCATCCTCTACGGCGGCTCCGTCACGTCGAAGAACGCCGTCGAGCTGATCGGCGAGCCGGACGTGGACGGATTCCTCATCGGCGGCGCCGCGCTCGACCCGGACGAACTGTCCCTGATCGCCCGGCTGACGGCGAAAACGGTCCGCTAGCCGAGTCCCGCACGATTTTTTCAACGCCCTGCGCTATCATCGGACGCAGTATTCACGAATTGGAGGTTCGCCCGTGTCCGCTATGGCCATTGTCAAGCTTGTGCTGCAGATCATTCTCGTCGTCTTCAGCCTGCTGCTCACCCTGCTCATCCTCATGCACAAGGGCAAGGGCGGCGGCCTGTCCGACATGTTCGGCGGCGGCCTGACCCAGAACGCCGGTTCGTCGGGCGTCGCGGAGAAGAACCTGAACCGCTGGACCGTGATCATCGCGCTGCTGTGGGCCGCGATCATCATCGCCCTGGGCCTGATGGCCAAGTTCAGCCTGATCTGACGCACCCGCGGCCGCACCGCAGCATACCGCACAAACACCGTCAATGAGCCATGACCGACGACGATCATGGCTCATTTTCCATGTAAGGAGCCAATCATGAGCAGCGTAAGCCGCAACAAGGTCGTCATCGTCGGCACCGGCCAGGTGGGCGCGACGGCCGCCTTCTCCATCGTCACGCACGGCCTGTGCAACGAGCTCGTCCTCATCGACCACATCGGCGCCAAGGCGCTCGGCGAGGCCCGCGACCTCGACGACGGCAGCGAATTCCAGGACCGTCACGTGCGCGTGCGCGTCGGCGACTACGACGACTGCGCCGACGCCGACATCGTCGTCATCACCGTCGGCCGCAAGCCGCCGGCCGACTCGAACCGTCTCGCCGAACTCGGCTTCACCGTCGGCCTCGTCGGCGACGTGGTCGACAGGGTCATGGCGTCCGGATTCGACGGCGTGATCATCATGGTCTCCAACCCGGTCGACGTGATGGCCTGGTATGCGTGGAAGCGCAGCGGCCTGCCCCGCACGCAGGTGATCGGCACCGGCACCGCGCTCGACACGTCCCGTCTCAAGACGATCATCGGCGAGGAGACCGGACTCGACCCGCGCAACGTGGGCGGCTTCGTGATGGGCGAGCACGGCGACTCCCAGTTCGCCGCATGGTCGACCGTGTCGCTCGGCGGCAAGCCGTTCGACCGCTTCCTCGCCGACAACCGGGACCGCTTCGCGTCCGTGTCGCCGGCCGAGGTCGAGGCCAAGACCCGCCGCCGCGGCGACGACATCGTCAAGGCCAAGGGCGGCACCAACTACGGCATCGCCTCGACGGTCGCCGGCATCGTGCAGACGATCCTGTGGGATGAACGCCGCATCGTGCCGGTGTCCACGCTGCTCGACGGCGAATACGGCGAACACGACGTGTTCCTCGGCGTGCCGACCGAGCTGCGTGCCAACGGCGCCAACGAGATCGTCGAACTCGACCTGACCGACGAGGAGATGGCGCGCCTCCACCGTTCCGCCGACCTCGTCCGCTCGCACTGCGAGGGGCTGCTGTGAGCGGCGCCGCACACGATTCGGTGAGGCTCGTCGTCGCCGACCTCGACGGCACGCTCCTGCACGGGGCCGACACGTTCGAAGGCCGCTTCATCACGCAGCGGTCCGTCGACGCGATCGAACGGCTGCACGACGCCGGCTACCTGTTCGCCATCGCCACCGCGCGCCCGGTGAGCACCGGGCTCGCGTTCGCCGAACGCCTGCCGGCCGACGCGGTCGTCTACCTCAACGGCGCGCTCATCGACTTCAAACCGGAACGCTCCGACTACGCGCTGCTCACCGGCGCGCGTCCGGCCGAACCCGGCCATCTGGTGAAGATCGGCTTCCCGTCGGGCCGCGCGTGCGACGTGTGCCGCATGATGCTCGCCGAGATGCCCGACCTGCAGCTGGGCATCGTCATGGACGACGTGCGGTACACGAACTTCGACGTGAGCGTCTACTGGAAGACGCAGACCTGGCGCTACACGGACTTCACCGACGTCCCCGACGGCATCGCCGACAAGCTCATCGTCTTCCCGCGCCCCGAGCAGACCGACCGGCTCGCCGCGCTCGTCCCCGACGACTTCGACGTGCACGTCTCCGAAGGCGTCATGTGGATGCTGATGAGCCCCGAATCCAACAAGGAGCACGCGCTGTCCATCGTGTGCGAGCGGCTGGGCGTGCGCCCCGAGCAGACCGTCGCGTTCGGCGACGACGTCATCGACGTGGCGATGCTGCGCGCCGCCGGCATCGGCGTCGCCGTCGCCAACGCGAATCCGGACGCGCTGGCCGCCGCCGACGAGGTCTGCCCGTCGAACGACGAGGACGGCGTCGCGCAGTGGATCGAGAGCCGGCTGCTGGACAGGCCGGCGGTGGATCCGCGCTGACCGTCGCGACGATGCGACGGCACGCGAGTCGCTGACGGATATGCGTCGTACGTCCATCGGCGCCGGCGTGCGATCGGGCCCGGCTGCGTGGCGGCCGTTCCACCAAACGGAACGGCCGCCGCGCAGCCGGGCCCGACGCCGTTACCCTGTACAACGGTAACGACCGAACCGGCCGCCCCGGAATGCGGGCAGGCCGCCCGAACAGGGGAGTGGATATGTCGCTGGCAGTGCGAGTCATTCCGTGTCTGGACGTCGACGCCGGACGCGTGGTCAAGGGCGTGCATTTCGAGAACCTGCGCGACGCCGGCGATCCGGTCGAGCTCGCCGCCGAATACTACCGTCAGGGAGCCGACGAGCTCACCTTCCTCGACGTGACCGCATCCAGTTCGCATCGCGCCACGATGGTGGACGTCGTGGCCAGGACCGCCGAGCAGGTGTTCATCCCGCTGACCGTCGGCGGCGGCGTGCGCACGCCGGAGAACGTGGATTCGCTGCTGCGCTGCGGCGCCGACAAGGTCGGCGTGAACACGGCCGCGATCAACGACCCGACGCTCATCAGCCGCGTCGCCGAACGTTTCGGCAACCAGGTGCTGGTCCTGTCGGTCGACGCGCGGCGCGAACGCGGCGAACGGCACACCGAATCCGGATTCGAGGTCACGACGATGGGCGGCCGCAAGTCGACCGGCATCGACGCCGTATGGTGGGCGCGCCGCGCCGAGGAGCTGGGCGCCGGCGAGATCCTCCTCAACTCGATGGACGCCGACGGCACGCAGCAGGGATTCGACCTGGAGATGATCCGCGCCGTACGCCGCGAGGTGAAGATCCCGATCATCGCATCGGGCGGCGCCGGCAAGGCCTCCGACTTCCCGCCGGCCATCGACGCCGGCGCCGACGCGGTGCTCGCCGCGTCGATCTTCCACTACGGCAAGGTGACCATCGGCGAAGTCAAGGACGAGCTGCGCGCGGCCGGATACACGGTGCGCTGACCGGCGCGACGGCACGGAATACGGACGATACGACACAAACGGACTACAGGAACGAAGTGAACGACATGACTACGGTGAACGGCATCGGCGCGACGGCCGACGGATACGACAATGCGACGACGCTCGACCCGCGCATCGCGGCGCGGCTCAAGCGCGACGCGAGCGGACTGGTCGCGGCCGTCGTCCAGCAGCACGACACGCGCGAGGTGCTCATGGTCGGCTACATGGACGATGAGGCGCTGCGACGCACCCTGACCGGCGGACGCGTCGTGTTCTGGTCGCGGTCCCGCCGCGAATACTGGCGCAAGGGCGACACGTCCGGCCACGCCCAGTACGTGAAGTCCGTGTCGCTCGACTGCGACGGCGACGCGCTGCTCGTCGAGGTCGACCAGGTCGGCGCCGCCTGCCACACCGGCAAACGCACCTGCTTCCTGGAAGGCGGATCGCTGCCGTGCGCCGAAGGCCGCCGCCCCGACGGGCAAGGGGCGACAGCGGATGCATCGGATGTCTCGGACGATTCGGGCAAGGAGGATCGGGCATGAGCGAATGCAGCGTCGAACGACTGACCTGGGGAGCGACCTGGCCGAGCCGTGAACTGTTCCACGAACTGGCCGACGAAGGCTACCGGGTCATCCCGATCGTGCGCCGGCTGCTCGCCGACTCGCTCACCCCGGTCGGCTTCTACGAGCGGCTGGCCGGCGGCCGGAGCGGCACGTTCATCCTCGAATCGGCCGAATACGGCGGCACGTGGAGCCGCTACAGCTTCATCGGCGTGCACGCGATGGCGCAGCTGCGCTCCAACGGCGGCCGGGCCGACTGGCTGGGCGCCGTGCCGGCCGGCGTGCCCGAGCACGGCGACGTGATCGACGTCGCACGCGCGACGCTCGACATCCTCAAGGCGCCGCATGTCGACGGCCTGCCGAACCTGACCAGCGGACTGGTCGGCACGGTCGGCTGGGACGCGATCCGGCATTGGGAGCCGACGCTGCGCGCCGAAGCGCCCGACGAGACCGGACAGCCGGAGACCGTGCTCGCCCTGGCGACCGACATCGCCGTCGTCGACCACGTGTCCGGCTCGGTGTGGCTCATCGCGAACGCGGTCAACGTCGACGACCGTCCCACCCGCGCCGACGCCGCCTACGACGAGGCCGTCGCCCGGCTCGACCGCATGCAGCGCGACGCGGCCACGCCGACCGACGGCGAGGCGCGCGTCAACGTGCTCGACCAGTCCGTCGCCCAGCCCGAACTGCGCTTCCGCACCGAGAAGGACCGTTACGAGCAGGCCGTTGAATCGGCGAAACGGCATATCGTCGACGGCGACGTCTTCCAGGTCGTCATCTCCCAGCGGCTCGACATCAACTCGCCGGCCGACCCGTTCGACGTGTACCGCGTGCTGCGCACGCTCAACCCCAGCCCGTACATGTACTTCATGGCGCTCACCGACGCCGAGGGCCGTGACTTCACCGTGATCGGCTCCAGCCCCGAGACGCTCATCAAGGTCGACCGCGGGCATGCGATGACGTTCCCGATCGCCGGCTCCCGCCCTCGCGGCGCCACGCCGGAGGAGGACGCGCGCCTCGCGAAGGAGCTGCTCGCCGATCCCAAGGAGCGCAGCGAGCACATCATGCTCGTCGACCTCGCCCGCAACGACCTGAGCCGCGTGTGCGACCCGACCAGCGTGGAGGTCGTCTCGCTCATGGACATCAAACGGTTCAGCCACATCATGCACATCTGCTCGACCGTCACCGGACGCGTGAACGCGGATATGAGCGCGTTCGACGTGTTCACGTCCGCGTTCCCGGCCGGCACGCTGTCCGGCGCGCCCAAACCGCGCGCGGTCGAGATCATCGACGAGCTGGAACCGGCCGACCGCGGCATCTACGGCGGCACCGTCGGCTACTTCGACCTGTCCGGCAACCTCGACATGGCCATCGCGATCCGCACCGCATTCATCCGCGACCATGAGGCGAGCGTGCAGGCCGGCGCCGGCATCGTGCTCGACTCCGTGCCCGAGACCGAATGGACCGAGACCCGCAACAAGGCCGCGGCCAGCGTCGAGGCGGTGAAGATCGCCGCCCAGCTGCGCGCACTGTAGCGTCTCGCCGGCATACGCCGTATGAATGAGCCCGGTGCAGCCCTCCTCTGGAGAGTCGCACCGGGCTCATTCGCATATCCGGTCCGCCGGCACGGTCGCCACGATCATCGGACGGCCGATGCGGCCGATCGCGTCGCCTTCCATTCGTCGGCGGTGATGATGCGGAGCGTCTCGTCATGGTATTCGCCGATCAACGGGAACCGATGATGCTTCAACTGGCCGGCGACCGTCATGCCGCACTTCTCCATCACACGGCCGGACTGCGTGTTCTCGACGTAGTGGGCGCCCCACACGGCGTCCACATGCAGCACGTCGAACGCGTAGCCGAACACGGCACGCAGCGCCTCGGGCATGTATCCCTTGCCCCAGAACGGGCAGCCGACCCAGTAGCCGACCTCCAGCACATTCCCATCGGCATAGCGGACATACCGTTCATCGATCATGGAACCCGGTTCGCCATTCCCGTCAAAGTGACGCATCGGCTTCAGATCGATGCACCCAACCGGCTCGCTGACGCCGACACCCGCCGACGCGGCGTCCCGGATGGTGACGGCCCAATTGTTCTCGACCGAGAACACGTTCCGGATGACCCCCATGCTCTCCTCCACATCCCCATGCGGCGGCCAGCCGCACAACGGCCCGATCCGCTGATCCGAAGCATACCCGAACAGCGACTCTGCCTCGGCCCGGTCGTCGGCCCTCCACGGGCGCAGCAGCAGACGCTCAGTCTCGATGGTTTCGCTCATCGCATCTCCGATCGGTCGGAATACTCGTTCGAACGTCGATGCTACAACTCCGTGCGCTTCTATGTGCGGAAATCCGACCGGCATTTCGATCCGACGCAACTGGCTCATATCCGCGGAGTGCCCGGAATGTAGGACGGCCCTGGTCGGAATGTGACGAAATGGCCTACAGTGTCGCATGATCGACCAACGAAAGGGAGGATCATGTCGGTATTGGACGAACTGGTCGCGGGCGCGCTGGAGGACCAGCAGGCCCGCGAACGCACCGTGTCACTCGATGACGTCAGGAAGGCCGCGCTGGCGGCCCCGGCCCCGATCGACGCGACGCGATGGCTCAGGCGCGCAGACGGCATCCCCGTGATCGCCGAGATCAAGCGCGCGTCCCCGTCCAAAGGCCATCTGACCGACATCGACGATCCGGGCGCACTGGCCCGCGAATACGCGCAGGGCGGTGCCGCCGCGATATCGGTGCTCACCGAAGGCCGCCGCTTCCTCGGCAGTCTGACCGATCTGGACGCGGTGCGTGCCGCCGTCGACGTCCCGGTGCTGCGCAAGGACTTCATCGTCACCGACTACCAGGTGTACGAGGCGCGCGCCCACGGCGCCGACCTCATCCTGCTCATCGTCACCGCATTGGACGACGCGCGGCTGAAGTCGCTGCTGGATCTGGCTCACGAACTGGGCATGCGCGTGTTGGTCGAGACGCACACGCGCGAGGAGATCGCTCGGGCGGTCGCGGCCGGTGCGCGCATCATCGGCATCAACGCGCGCAATCTCAAGGACCTGCGCGTGGACGTGACCCGGTACGCCGAACTGGCGGCCGACCTGCCGGACGACGTGATCCGCGTGGCGGAATCGGGCGTGTTCGGCGCCGTGGAACTGGAGGACTACGCCCGCGCCGGAGCCGACGCGGTGCTGGTCGGCGAGGGCGTGGCCACCGCCGACGACCACCGACTTGCGGTGGAACGACTGGTAAAGGCAGGAACGAGAGTGAAGGCATCGGAAAGCACCCCTCTGAGCGAGCATGAGGGACCGTATTTCGGACGATTCGGCGGCCGGTACGTGCCGGAGGCGCTGATCACCGCATTGGATGAACTGGAACGCGTCTACGCCGAGGCGAAGGCCGACCCGGAGTTCCACCGCGAGTTCATGGAACTGCAGCAGCGTTACGTGGGACGCCAGAGCCCGCTGACCGAGGCGCCGCGCTTCGCCTCCCTCGTCAGGGAACGCACCGGACTGGACGCGCGCATCTTCCTCAAGCGCGAGGACCTCAACCATACGGGCGCGCACAAGATCAACAACGCGCTCGGCCAGGCGCTGCTCGTCAAGCGCATGGGCAAGACGCGCGTGATCGCCGAGACCGGAGCCGGCCAGCACGGCGTGGCCACCGCCACGGTGTGCGCGATGCTGGGCCTCAAGTGTCGCGTGTACATGGGCCAGATTGACGCGCGCCGCCAGGCGCTCAACGTGGCCCGCATGCGCATGCTCGGCGCCGAGGTCGTGGAGGTGACGCTGGGCGACCGCATCCTCAAGGACGCGATCAACGAGGCGCTGCGCGACTGGGTCACCAACGTGGCCGACACGCACTACCTGCTCGGCACGGTCGCCGGACCGCACCCGTTCCCGGCGATGGTGCGCGACTTCCAGAAGATCATCGGCGAGGAGGCCAAGGAGCAGCTGCGCGACTGGTACGGCATCGACCATCCGGATGCGGTGTGCGCATGCGTGGGCGGCGGCTCCAACGCGATCGGCGTGATGAACGCGTTCCTCGACGACGACCGCGTCAACCTGTACGGCTACGAGGCCGGCGGCAACGGCCCCGAATCGGGCCGCCACGCCATCCGATTCGCCCCCGGCACCGGACAGCTCGGCATGTTCCAGGGCGCGATGAGCTACCTGCTGGAGAACGAGGAGGGCCAGACCCTCGACACGTACTCCATCTCCGCCGGACTCGACTACGCGTCCGTCGGCCCCGAGCACGCATGGCTCAAGGAGCTCGGCCGCGTCAACTACTCGTGGGCCACCGACGCCGAGGCGATGGACGCGTTCCGCGACCTGAGCCGCACCGAAGGCATCATCCCCGCCATCGAAAGCTCGCACGCGGTCGCCGGCGCCTACAAGGCCGCCGCCGACCTCAAGGCGAAGGGCTACGACAAGGCCGTGATGATCGTCAACATCTCCGGCCGCGGCGACAAGGACATGGCCACCGCAGGCAAGTGGTTCGGCTACCTGACCGAGGACCAGGCCAAGGCGCTCGACGTGACCGGCGCGCACGGCGACAACGCGTGAGAGGAAGAGGAGACACGGACATGACGGACAACGCAACCATCACGCCCTCCGGCCAGCCGCTGGGCATCAGCCACCGCGAAAGCCCCACCGAGGCGATGTTCGCCCGGTTCAAGGCGCGCAACCAGCCGGCGTTCATCGGCTACCTGCCGTACGGATTCCCCGATCCCGACACGTCGCTCGACGCGCTGCGCACGATGGTCGAACACGGCGTCGACGCGGTCGAGATCGGCCTGCCGTACTCCGATCCGGTGATGGACGGCCCGGTCATCCAGGCCGCCAGCCAGATCGCGCTCGACAACGGCGAACGCATCGCCGGCGTGTTTCACGCGGTCGAGACGGTCGCCGAAGCCGGCGGCGTGCCGCTGGTCATGAGCTACTGGAACCTCATCTACCACTACGGCGTCGAGCGCTTCGCCCGCGACTTCGAGAACGCCGGCGGCGCCGGACTGATCACCCCCGACCTGATTCCCGACGAGGCGGGGGAGTGGATCGAGGCGTCCGACCGGCACGGCCTCGACCGTGTGTTCCTCGTCTCGCCCGACTCGTCCGACAAGCGTCTCGCCGTCGTGGCGGACAACGCGCGCGGCTTCGTGTACGCGGCGTCCCGCATGGGCGTCACCGGCGAACGCGACACGCTCGGCACGTCCCCGGAGACGCTCGTCGCACGCACCCGTGCGGCCGGCGCGGCCAATGTGTGCGTCGGCATCGGCGTGTCGACGCCGGAGCAGGGCGCGCAAGTCGGCCGCTACGCGGACGGCGTGATCGTCGGATCGGCGCTCGTGCACACGCTGCTGTCGGACGACGGCAGGGGAGTGCGAGACAGGGCCGACGGACTGCGCGACCTGGCCGCCAAGGCCGAGGCGCTGGCCGACGGCATCCACAACGCGCGTTAATCTGACGGTATGAATCTGGCTTACATCCCCTCGCCCACGTTCTCGTACTTCAAGGTTGGCCCGCTGACCATCCGCATGTACGCGATCTGCATCCTCATCGGCATCTGCGTCGCCGTGGCGATCCTCACCAAACGGTGGAAGCGCTGCGGCGGCACATTCGACCAGGTCCTCGACACGACGCTCGTCGCCGTGCCCTGCGGCCTGGTCGGCGCCCGCCTGTACCACTGCATCACCACACCCGGCCAGTACTTCCCGCCCAGCGGCGACCTGACCAACATCCTCAAGGTGTGGGAGGGCGGCATGGCGATCTTCGGAGGCATCTCCGTGGGCACGCTGGCCGCGTTCCTGTGGTGCCGGCACCGCCGCTACCCGTTCGCGCTACTCGCCGACGCGATCGCTCCGGCCCTCATGGTCGCCCAGGCGATCGGCCGGCTCGGCAACTGGTTCAACCAGGAGCTGTACGGCAGCCCGACGACCCTGCCGTGGGGTCTCAAGCTCAACGACGCGGACGCGATCGGCAAGACCGAGGTGTGCTACGACGGACAGGCGTGCCCCACCGACACGCTGTTCCACCCGACGTTCCTGTACGAGATGATCTGGAACCTGATCGGCGCCGCGCTGATCGTATGGATCGGCCACCGGCTCGCGTCCACGCTCAAGGCCGGCCAGCAGTTCGCCATGTACCTCATGTGGTACGGACTGGGCCGCACGTGGATCGAGTCGATCCGCATCAACTACTCCACGATCGTGCTGGGCCTGCGGATCAACGTGTGGACCGCGATCCTGTGCTTCGCGCTCGGATGCGCGCTGTTCGCCGCCCTGTGGCGCTACGGCTCCGACCGCGGACCGCTCGTCGACCGGCTCACCGACGTGACCGCCGACGAGCTCGAACGGGCCAAGGCCGAGGAGGAGCGCGCCGCGGCGGCGAAGGCCGCCAAGGCCGCGCGCTGACCGACGCACCGCACATAACCGGAAGACGACAGGCGGTATGGACGGCGGGATTCCCGCATCGTGCGCGTCTCGTCGTTCAGACTGCCTAGAATGGAACCTCATGAGCACTATCGAAATCGCCCCCAGCATCCTGTCCGCCGACTTCTGCAATCTCGAGCGCGACCTCAAGGCCATCTCCAACGCCGATCTCGTCCACGTGGACGTGATGGACCACCACTTCGTCCCGAACCTGACCCTCGGCGAGCCGATCGTCAAGCGCATCTGCGAGGTCACCGACCTCAAGGTCGACGTGCACCTGATGATCGAGGACCCGGACCGCTGGGCCCCCGAGTTCGCCAAGTGCGGCGCCTACTCCGTCACCTTCCACATGGGCGCCACCCACGCCCCGGTGCGTCTGGCCCGCCAGCTGCGCGAGATGGGCGTCAAGGCCTGCTTCGCCGTGCGCCCGGCCGAACCGGTCGAGCCGATCTTCGACATCCTCGACGAGTTCGACATGATCCTCATCATGACCGTCGAGCCCGGCTTCGGCGGCCAGAAGTTCCTCGGCAACCAGATGGCCAAGGTCCGTCGCCTGCGCGACGAGATCACCCGCCGCGGCCTCGACGTCAAGATCCAGGTCGACGGCGGCGTCAGCCCGTCCACCGCGCACATCGTGGCCGAGGCCGGCGCCGACGTGCTCGTGGCCGGCTCCGCCGTGTACGGCGCCGAGAGCCCGGCCCAGGCCATCGACGACATCCGCGACAAGGCGCAGGTCGCCTTCCGCGCCTAACCAATGATTTTCCCGACCGCGGCCGGGGCCTCGCGCCCCGGCCGCGGCGTAACCGACACAATGCAAGGACGGTACCCAGCATGAAGACATTCGAATCCCTGTTCGCGGAGCTCAGCGAGAAGGCCGCCACCCGTCCGGCCGGATCCCTGACGGTGGAGGAGCTGGACAAGGGCGCCCATTTCATCGGCAAGAAGATCGTCGAGGAGGCCTCCGAGACGTGGATCGCAGCTGAATACGAGGGCGCGGACCGCACCGCCGAGGAGATGAGCCAGCTGATCTACCATCTGCAGGTGATGATGATCAACCGCGGCATCACCCTCGAGGACGTCTACAAGCACCTGTGACAGGAATCCGGAAGGACACGACATGCTGAGAATCGCTGTGCCCAACAAGGGCATGCTCTCCGAACCCGCGTGGACGCTGCTGGCCGAGGCCGGCTACCGTCTGCGCTCGAACCTGCGCCAACTCGTGGTCGAGGACCCCGACAACGACGTGGAACTGTTCTACCTGCGGCCGCTCGACATCGCGGTGTACGTGGGCCGCGGCACCATCGACGTGGGCATCACCGGGCACGACCTGCTGCTCAACTCGGGCACCGAGGCGGTCGAGCACATGGAGCTCGGCTTCGGCGAATCCACGTTCCGCTTCGCCGCGCCGAACGACTCCCCGATCTCGTCGCTGGCCGACATCGACGGCAAGCGCGTCGCCACGTCGTTCGACAAGCTCGTGCACGACTATCTGGTCGAGCACGGCATCGACGCCGAGACCATCCACCTCGACGGCGCCGTCGAATCGTCCGTCCAGCTGGGCGTCGCCGACCTGATCGCCGACGTCGTGTCCACCGGCACCACGCTGCGCAACGCCGGACTGCGCGTGTTCGGAGACCCGATCGTGCGCTCCCAGGCCGTGCTGATCCGCTCGCCGCGCCTCGACGAGCACGACGAGCGTCTGGTGCGCCTGTCACGCCGCCTGCAGGGCGTGCTCACCGCGCAGCGCTACGTGCTCATGGACTTCGACATCCCCGTCGACAAGGTGTCGGCCGCCGTGGCCGTCACCCCCGGCTTCGAAAGCCCCACCATCTCGCCGCTGCACGACAAGCAGTGGGCGGCCGTGCGTGTCATGGTGCCCAAGGCGAAGGTCAACCAGCTGATGGACGAACTCTACGAGGTCGGCGCGCGCGGCATCATCGTCACCGCGCTGCAGGCCTCCAGAATGTAGCCGCGTATATGACCAACATCATCAAGGAGAAATTCAGCAAGGCGTACAGCCCGGAGGCGAGGGACGTCTTCCTCACCGTGCCGAACCTGATCAGCCTGCTGCGCATCGCGTCGATCCCGTTCATCTCGTATCTGGTGTCGCGCCATCAGATGGTCGAGGCGCTCATCGTGCTCGCCATCTCCGCGGTGTCGGACGGGGTGGACGGCATCCTGGCGCGCATGCTCAACCAGGTCAGCAAGATCGGGCAGATCCTCGACCCGATCGCCGACCGGCTGCTCATCTTCTGCAGCATCGTCGCGCTGGGCGTCGCCGGCATCATCCCGTGGTGGATGCTGTTCATCGTCGGACTGCGCGACCTGCTCATGGCCATCGAGGTGCTCGTGCTCGCCCAGTACGACTACGGCCCGCTGCCGGTCAACTTCGTCGGCAAGTCGGCCACCGCCATGCTCATGATGTCGATCACCGCGCTGATCTTCTGCGACATCTGGACCAACCCGATGGTCGACCTGCTGCATCTGGCGGCGCTGGCCGCCGGCATCTGGGGCATCGGCCTGTACTGGGTCGCCGGATACATCTACCTGCGTCAGGGCTTCGCCCTGATCCGCGAGGTCAGGTGATCCTCAGGTGAGCACGTCGTCCGGCACGTCTTCCGATACGCCGTCGTTCCCGGTTCCCGAGGAGACCGCGTCGGTGCGCCGACGCTCGGTCTTCTCCCGGGAGGCGTCCGGGTTGGAATCCCATCACGCGACGCCGGCCTCGGCCGGCGGTTCCTCCCGCGTGCGTCGGCGACGCGCCCATGACGATTCGCTGCGTCTCATCGACGACCTCACCAACCGTCCGATGGACCCGCTGTTCTCCGACGCCCGGCTCACGCAGCGTCCCACGACGGCGTTCGGATTGTGGTCGACCCGCATCATCGTGTTCGTCATCTGCGTGGCGGTCGGATTCTTCGGGTCGCTGTTCATCCAGCAGCTGCACACCGACCCGCGCAAATCCGTGCGGCAGAACTGGGCGAGCGAACTGCGTGACCTCAACGCCAAGGCCGACACCCTGGCCAAGGAGGTCTCCGGCCTGCAGGCCGAGGTATCCAAACGAGCCAAGGACCTGAATGCGGACGGCGACGACACGACCACGCTCGACGACGAGATGACCAACGGCATGCTGGCCGTCACGGGGGAGGGCATCACGCTGACGATCGCCGACCCGCTGTCCGCGGGAACCGATTCGACGGACGGCTCGCTGCCCAGGGAGAACGCCGGCACGACGATCCGCGTCGTCACCGATGCCGACCTGCAGTCGTTCGTCATGCTGTTATGGCAATCAGGCGCCGAAGCCATCGCCGTCAACGGATACCGGATCGGCGTGCGCACGTCGATCCGCACCGCCGGGCAGACGATCATGGTGGGCGTCAACCCGGTGCAGAGCCCGTACCGCATCGAGGCGATCGGCGACCGCGACCGTCTGGCGAGGGCGGTCGGCTCCGACGCCCAGCCGCTGCTGTACGAGGCGTTCCAGGAGGCCGGCATCTATCCGCAGGTCTCGAAGTCGAAGTCGCTCACGCTCGACGCGGCGGCATCGGGCTCACTGACGTATGCAAGGAAGGGAGACTAGCCATGGCCGCTATCCTCGGCCTGATCATCGGCGTCGTCGTCGGTCTTTTCGTCAAACCGGACATTCCGGTCGTACTCCAGCCGTACCTGCCGATCATGGTGGTCGCCGCGCTCGACTCGCTACTGGGCGCCGCACGCGCGTACTTCGAACGCAGCTTCTCCGACCGCGTGTTCGTCGTGTCGTTCATCACCAACGTCATCACGGCCACGCTGCTCGTGTTCCTCGGCAACCAGCTGGGCGTCGGCTCCCAGCTGCAGACCGCCGTCATCGTCGTGCTGGGCATCCGCATCTTCTCCAACGTGTCGTCCATCCGGCGCTTCATCTTCCGGGGCTGACATGGCCGGACGGAACAGGATCCCGCGCGACGTGCTCAGCAGAATGCACGACCAGCGTATACAGGACAAGGCCAACGACCATACCGAGACCGGATCGTTCCCGGTCGTGCGACGCAAGACGAAGCTGCGTTCGCTCAACGCGAACGCGACGCGCATGCGCCTCGTCAGCAGCCTGCTCATCGTCGTCATGTGCGCGCTGCTCGCCTTCGGCTACATGATCCAGATCAACAACACGACGTCGACCTACGAGACGATGAGCGAGGACGAACTGGTGCGTCTCATCAACGAGACCGGCACGCAGGTGCAGAACCTCGAGGAGCGACGCAACGAACTGGCCGACCAGATCGACTCGCTCAAGGCGACCGCCGACAAGCAGGCCGCCGCCGAGGAGATCGCGCGGCAGAACGAGGAGACCAACGGCATCCTGTCGGGACGCCTGCCGGCCAAGGGCGAAGGCGTGGTCATCACGATCAGCGGCGGCGCCAAGGCCGACGTGGACGCCTCGACGATGTTCACGCTCCTCGAGGAGCTCCGCAACGCCGGCGCCGAGGTCATCGCCGTCAACACCGTGCGCGTGATCACCTCCACGTACATCGCCGACACGAAGGACGGTCTCGTATGCGACGGCGTGAATCTCGACCCGCCCTACACGGTCAAGGCGATCGGGGACCCGCAGACGCTGTCGAACGCGGTCAACATCGCCGGGGGAGTCGGCTCCCGTCTCAAGGTCAAGTTCGGCGCCGACGTCGCGGTGTCGACCAAGGACGAGGTGCGTATCGACGAGGTGCGCGAGGCACAGCGGTACGATTACGCCAAGACCGTGGAATAACGCTGTACAATGAGGATATTATGACTGAACCGATTCCAAGCGCGGGCGAAACGACCATCATCGGTCTGCCCGCCATCACCATTCCGATCACCACCACGGGCGACCGTCCGCTCACCCAGGAGGACCTCGACACCATCACGCGCCTGTCCGAAGGCACGGCGCTGCTGATCTCCACCCGAGGCGCGGTGTCCGGCTCCCGCTACCTGCTCGACGAGGACGAGACGACCGTGGGCCGCGACCCGCGCGCCGACATCCTGCTCGACGACTCGACCGTCTCCCGCTCGCACGCGGTGTTCCGCCGTACCGCCGGATCGTTCGAGGTCATCGACGCCGGCAGCCTCAACGGCACGTACGTCAACCGACGCAGGGTCGACCGTGCCGTGCTGCGCAACGGCGACGAGATCATGGTAGGCAAGTTCCGTCTGGTGTTCTTCACCAAGTCGGCGGTCATCGCCTAAGCGGCACCGCCGTCATCGACGGAAAGCGAAGCATATGAGCGGAGACGCGCAGGACGCCGGCGGATTCGTCGACGTCCCATACGCCGTTCAGGGCGAACTGTTCGTCTCCGACGACATGCATGCGCCACGGCGCGGATACCGGGGGAGCGTCGCCTCGAAGGTCGCCGGCATCACCTACCGGCAGCTCGACTATTGGGCCCGACGGAAGATCCTGGAGCCGTCGATCACGCCATCGCGCGGATCCGGCTCACGACGGCTCTACTCGTTCAAGGACGTCGTCATGCTCGCCGTGTCGAAACGACTGCTCGACGCCGGCGTGAACCTGCAGAACGTGACTGCCGCGGTCATGTTCCTGTCCCATCGCAGCACGGCGCAGCTCGAGCACGTGACGATCATGTGCGACGGGGCGCACGTGCACGAATGCACGACCAGCGATCAGCTGCTCGAACTGCTGGAAAGCGGCAAGGCCATGTTCGCCGTGTCGGTCGGATCGCTCTGGCATCAGATCGAGCATGCGCTGGAGGCCGAGGACCATGTGGATCTGGCGTATGATGCCGATGATGTCGACAGGTTCGACCGTCAGTCGGACTGACAGGAGAAGGAGCGAACGGTTGGCTGATTATCTTCCCATGATCCTATGGCTGTTCGCCGTGGCATGGACGGTTGCCGTCGGCGCGATCTGCGCGGCGCGCGGCAGATTGCTGACGGGGGAGCACCGCCCCGAGGTGCCGACCGTCTCGTGGAACGTCGTCGCTGCGCAGGCGCTGTCGACGCTGTTCATCGCACTGCCGTTCATGGTCTTCGTCCTGATTCAGGAAAAGGTGTCCGCGCCGATGCGGGCGTTCTACGAACGGTATCTGTGGATCGGCGTCGGCATCGTCCTGGTGCTGGCCGTTCTCGCATGGGTGATGATGTTCCTCCAGGCCAAGCGTGCCGAACGCACCCAGGCCGACCAGGTGCTGAAACGCCGTCATGGGACGTTCGACGCCAACGGCGGGACAATCTGAACGATCGCCATGCATATGCGGCGACGATGGTGCATATGCATGACATATGCATGGCATATCGGCATATTTTGGTTTATATATTCAGTGATGGTTTGTATATACGGTAATCATCGCATTATATGTCGTGCATATGCATGCATTCGTGTCGTATATCATGTGCGCTGCATCCGGGCGTCATGGACGATGGTCGGAACCTGCGGCACGTCGGCACGGATGTGCGATCGGCGGGATAGCCGAATGTGGGATGATTGGTGCTGGGGTGTCCCGAGTGGATTAGGTAGTGAGGTTCGGGATTGCTTGGGGAGTGGGTTTTCTAGATTATCTGACATAACGTACATTATCGGCTTGGCAGATTCGCGTGTTTTACGGCACCGGATCCATCACCCGGCTAGACAACGGACGCTACCGTGCCTACCTCCAGTCCGACGACGGCAAACGCGTCTCCGCCACCGGATGAACCAAAACCGAAGCCCTGAACCAGGCCAGAACCAAACTCGGCAAACGCAACCGCAAACGCCCACCCTCGCCGAATACGCGCCCAAACAGGTCGAATGGCTCACCCACCTGTGGTGTGCCGATCCTCCTCACCGGCGTACCCACGCTCATCCAAACCAGCGTCGGCGTCAACAACGACACGCTCACCCTCCCCGCCCTGACCCTCCTCCTGTGGGGCCTATTGCGCTGGGTCGAACGCCATCAGCGTTTCCTTGCCCTGCGCCTTATTGCCCTTGCGCTTGGACGCTTCGATTCGACACGGGAACCGCTGCTGTTCGTGTATGTCTTCTTCCACGGGCTCCAACCGTCCTTCGGCCACTTGATGCCCGGCTGCTCGCTCACGTCGTACTTCGACTCCGTTTTGGCTCTCGCTTTCGCCAAGGCGGGTGAGGCGGACACGGCGAACAGGCCCAAAACGCAGGCTCCCGCCGCGGCCGCGGCGGTCACCCGGCGCCAAAGGCGTGGCGCTGATCCTGTTTTTCCCATAATTTAACTCCTTGCAAGAGCGGAATCCGAAACTGATTCCACGCGCGCACTATGCGCAAACAAACGCAAGAAGAAAAAAACAATCCGTCGGACGCATAAGCAAAAATGTCCGGTTGAATCATTCAGAAGAAACGGAGGATTCATGCGCGAGCGGCATCGACGGTAAAGCATGGAAAACCCACTGCTGCGGATCCTCGGGAAATCCCCGGCAAACGAAAAGGCTTCCCGCGTGTCGAATCCGCGAATCCGGTCCCCGACCTGTGCGACGATGAGTCCCATGAGCGAGCGAGAGAATCCTCCCGAAGCACTGGAGGGAAACGTGTACACGGTACGCAGGACAGCAAGGGACCAATACCCGATCGCCAACCCTGAACACACGGACCACACGGACAATCGCTTTTACGTCTGCGTCAGCCATCCAGACGCGTTTCGCCATTGGACGGGCATCCCCCGAACGGCATCCTGGAAAGACGAATACATCCTGCCCGGCGGCTGCTATTACGTGCCCAGCAGCAGGAGTTCTCTTCGAGAATTCAGCAAGGACGGTTATTGGATCGTTAAATACGCCGCCAGCATCCATTGGATCGACTCGCCGCAGACCGCGGACAGCTTCAGGGATTGCGGCAAACTGGCCAAGACCGAATACGATCAGGTGCAACGCATGTGGAAGTATCATCAACCCGACGAGCGACAGGAACAGGAGAAGAAGAGCGAATATGACTAATGATTCACTGCTCCGACTGCCGGAGGAAGCGGTCACACCATTCGGACGGGACAATCTCATGACCGTGGGAGACCTGTGCCGTCTGACATGGGACGGGGAAACCGTCGGATGGGGACTGGTCTCGGGATTCAACGGCGACATGGTCTTCATGTGCCCGGTGACCTCCGGCGACTGCAACTGGTTCGGCGCGGTCAGACTCCCGTTCGCGGAGAAACTGTGGGTTTGGCCGTCCTATGAGATGCCTATGGGCAAGCATCTCGTGGACGGTGACGCCGGGCAGAAAGCATCACCCCGCTGGGTGCGTTGTGTCAGAAACCAGATCAAAGAGGGATCTTTGGACGGCTTCGAGATTTCGAAACTGGATCGGGACGACCGGCGGGAAATGATTCTGGCGGAATCATGGGAGCATAACAGCCATAACACCGCCTGCGCCGGAGGGATCGGCTTCCTCCCCTTCGACCCGGAAAAACTGTCGAGGAGAAACATTCACGTCTCCGATTTCCGCTCCGCATTCCCCGACATGAGACCCCATCAGTCGGGCGCATTGTACAACGGGCGTCTGCTTCCGGACCGGAACCAGATTCAAACCGTCCTGAACTATTTTCAACTGAACGACGCCAATGACGTATTGCCGGATCAGCCGCCAAGGGCGGTTTCCCGCCTGTGCCTGCCCGATCTCAAGATAAACGTGAAGGCCGTGTTGGGTTCACGGAACGAGGATGAGGAATCGGTGCGTCATGATGCCGTTGAACGCCAGCTGTCCGCTCACCGAGCGGAGGGGAACATCGGCAATCAGTTGAGGAACATTCTGCTGGAGATGGAACATGGCATCGATTAACGAGCTGATCAAATATGACAGGGAGAAAGAAGCGGCGCTCTGGCTGGTGGATCTGGCACGTCGGGAATACGGCCTCACCAGCCTGGATTTTGCGAATCAGCCGGATTGGAAGGCGATGGCGGACCAGCTTGGCGTTCGTCTTGACTATTGCGCCAATCCCCGGCAAGAACATGATGCGGGCGACGATTTCGGACGGTACGACGAGCGGACCGAAACCATTCACGTGTTCCGAAGCGGCAATTCCTCGAGGGACAATTTCACGTTCGCCCATGAAATAGCGCATCATCTCCAGGCGGGATCCGATGTCTGGCAGGATGCGATTCACCTGGCACCCGGAGAAAACGGGCCAGAGCGCTTTGCGGAACGTACGGCGGATCTTTTCGCATCGATGCTGCTGATTCCCGAACAGCGGATAAGCTCCGGACGGAATGACATAACGGGTCTTGCCGCCGGACTACTCTCCGATTCGGTGTCCTCGCCCACGACAATCATCCGAAGGATCTGCGAAGATTTGCCCGGGGACTACGCGATCATGCTGATCGACGATTGCGGAACCGTATTGGCCTGCGGCGCGCCGAAAACATCTTCGATCCTCCCCCCGAACAAACGGACACGCCAATCGTCCCTGACCCACCTTCCCGTCACGGGCGGCAACACCACGCGTGTTCACTTGAAGGACGGCGTGGAATATGAGTCGAGGACAAGGCGCCGTAGCTTGGAAGCAGAAGTCCATGAAGTGCAGGATGGTCGGCATGACCGGTTTTTCGTGCTCGTCAGGGACTTGCATTCGCCCCATATGAGGGAATGGTCCAGATACAATTACATCTGCGAGTCGTGCCGCTACGAGTTCAACCCGGATCGGGAATATGGTTCATGCCCCCGATGCGAACGGCCTCGATGTCCGGAATGCGGATGGTGCGCATGTTCCGCCCCCGAACGGGAAACCGAATGCTGCCCAAACTGCCATATGGAGTATTCGGTGGCCGAACAAGCCGACCATTCACTGCATGAATGCTGGTAACACGCTGTCCGACAATCCGGGGAAGCCAATCCTGATCGCAGTCGTTTACGCCTGTGATCAGCCTGCCATCGGCAACATATCCCCGCATGCGCGGGGCGGATGTTTCAACGTTTTGCGGTTACGGAGGAAGGTTGGGTACATCCCCGCTTGTGCGGGGCGGATAGTCCGGCGTTCCACAATGTCATTAAGTTAACGGATAGCCCGGCTGCTCCAGCCGTTTCCGGGCTCAGTAGCAACGCTTATGGGTGTTGTGATAGCGCCCTGCTCTGGGATCGCGGTTCCTGACGTAGCTGCGGTCCGGACGGACGGGACACACATGGGAACGTATCTCCTCGCATATGCCCTCGAACAGACGTATGCGCCGTCCAAGATTCGGTTCGGTCAGCAGCCGGACGAGCTTCTGCTTCATGACGCCGATTGCGTAGGCCCGGTTGACCGCAGGCGCATCGACCCCGCGGACTCCATGAGCCCGTGTTCTGGCGCGCCCCTCCACGGGGCGAGACGCGCCTTGAGGTCGCAGCGCACGTCCGCCCATCCGTCGGGTCCGCCGATCAGGGCCCGCTCGGCCTTGAAATTGGTGCTCCTCATGCGAATCGCGAACCCGACGCCGGCCCGCTCGAGCGAGATCATCAGGGGCAGCCCGCCGTAGCCGCGGTCCATGACGAGCACGCAGGGACGTCCCGCGAGCAGGTCGAGCCGTTCCAGATGCGCGATCGCGGCGTTCTGCTCGTTGAACTTGCACCGGTGCACGCTCAGGTCGACCACGTAGTCGTTGAGCAGGTCGTACATGCACGAGATCCCCCGCCTCGGCGGTCGCCCTGCCGTGCGACGAGCAGGTGCCGAACGCGTCGAGCGTGGCTGGGTGTGGACGGCACGATCACGCTCGACCCATCCACGCCCAGCACGACCCGGCCCCGCGAGTAGCCGGATGCCGGGCTCCCGGTCCGGCATGGAGTAGAAGCCATGCGACGTGGTGGTCGTTGAGCGCGGCCACGGCGCGCGGGTCGAGCTTCATGCGCGCCTGGCACATGGCAGATGCGCTCACGCGAACGGCCCCGGCCTGAGCGGCGAACAGCCTCATGTCAAGTCCATGAACAACCCCCTCCTGCACAACAGCTCCCGCACCAGCCTGTCGCACGTCAACGTGCGCCCGCGGGTGAACCCACCTGCGCTCCAGCGCGCAACCGGACGCGAACTCGGGGGCACCGATCAGGGCGAGGTCCCGTTCCACCAACGTCTCCGTGCGGGGTATCACGACCTCCCGTTCCCGCGCCCGCGGCACGTCGCGCCCCGTCGCGGACGGTCGGTCCGGCCGGGGCTCACCACGGGCCCGACGACACGATTATCCCGCAATCCACGCGCGAGCACGCCGGCCCAACCACTAACTTAATGACATTGTGATTGTCCGTCGTAATGATGCAATCACGGTCGGCCCGTCACGCGCATGTCCGTGCCGACGAACCGACCGAGATTCCGTATGTTCAGTATGACGTCAGGCGAAGTACGCCTCGACCGCATCGGCGAGTTCATCGGTCGTGTCGATCGTACGGTAGCATCCGTGCGCGGCGAGTTCGCCGTCCTCGGCGTAACCCCAGCCGCAGCCGAGGCAATCGATGCCGCAGGCGGCGGCGCCGTCGGCGTCGGTCCAGCGGTCGCCGACCATCAGCGCACGGTCGCCGGCGGCGGCGTCGAATCCAAGCCCGTCGAACGCGTATCGGATGACCTGGTCCTTGTCGATGCGCGAGTTGTCGCGACTGGCGCCGTACACCGCGTCGACCATCCCGGTCAGGCCGAAGTGATCGCATACCGGCACCGCCTGGTATTCCGGCTTGCAGGTGGCGACGGCCAGGATATAACCGGCGTCGCGTAGTGCGGCGAGCTGCTCCGGGATGCCGTCGTACACGCGGTTGTACAGACAGCCGGGCACCTTGGCTCCGTCATGGTTCGGGTCGTCGAAGATGGCCTGGCTGCCGTAGTAGTCGCGGTAGATCTCCACGGCGCGGTCGATCTGGTCGTCCGGGACGCCGTTGCGGCGCAGCGATTCGCTGATGGCTGGTCCGATGAAACGATGCAGTTCGGCGTCGTCGGGAACCGGTCGGCCGAGCGCTTCGAAGACCTTCGTCACGCATGCGATGATGCCGAAATGGGATTGGGTAAGCGTGCCGTCCAGATCGAGCAGGACGACGCGCTTGGGCTGGTGTTCGGACATGGCTCTCCCCTGTCTTCCTATGGTTCTTCTTCTGGGTGATGAATCGTGTATGACTGTTCCGCCGGCGCCGACATGCGAATGCCCGGCCGAGACCATTCCCAGCCGGGCATTCGCCATCATCGTCGACGGGCGATCCCGATCACTCGTAGTCCGGGATCCAGCCTTCGCGATGCATCTGCAGACGCTTGTCGAGCAGCGTGGACAGCTCCTCGATGCTGCGGCGTTCGAGCAGCATATCCCAGTGCGTACGGGTGGGCTTGGCGATCTCGTCGCCGTTATGGTCCTCGTCGCCTTCGCGATGTGCCGGCGAGCCGCAACGGCACTCCCATTCGTTGGGGATCTCCGCGCCGTCGGCGAACGGAAGGATCGTCCGGTGTCCCTTCGGGCACACGTAGGCGATCTCCGAACGGGCCGCGAAATCGACGTTGTCGTCGGATTCCAGCGACTTCGCGCCGATGCTCATGCCTCTGAGGCTGCGTTCCGCCATGGTTCTCCTCCTTGGTCGTTTCCTACTACGCTATCGAACAGTTGCGACGACACCGTTATTCCCGCGCATTCCCACGCAAGTCGGCGGCATCGTCGTTCCCGGCGTCAGTCGACGCCGGTGTAGGCGACGACGCCGCGGCTGACCAGGTCGGCCGCCTCACGCGCCGTCTGCGCCAGGCGTTCTCCCGATTCGCCCATCAGCGGCGCCGCGGTGGCGATCTGCTGGAGCACGTCGGCCAGACGCTTGGCGTTGCGCACGAAGTCGCCGCCGGTCATGTCGGTGCCGCGCAGCACCTTGGCGAGGTCGGCGCCGGCGGCCCATTCGTACATGATGTCGACGATGCCGAAGTCCGGCTGGGACGGTGCGTCGAGACCCTCGTCCTCGCATCGCATGCGGACTTCGCCGTGGATGCCCTTGAGTTCCTGGGCGGCCCATGCGACCGGCCCCTGAATGCCTCCGGGATAGTAGCGCGGTTCTCCCCCGCTGCCGCGTCGGGCCTCGTAGACGAGTGACGAGATCACGGACGCGAGGCACTGGGCGGGCAGCATGTCGAACGTGCCGGCACAGATGGCCTGGGCGAGCACCAGATCCTGTTCGCTGTATAGGCGGCGCAGCAGCTGTCCCTTGTCGGTCAGCGTGTAGCCGTCTCCCCCGTCCATGTCGTCGAGGTATCCGAGCGTCGACAGGATCGTGCAGATGCGGTCGAACTGGCGTGCCACGGAGCCGGTGCGCGAATCGTAGCGGTGACGCACCCGTTCCAGCTCACGCACTTCACGAACCCAGCGGTGCCCCCATTTGAGGTGCCGCTGCAGGTCCGGGCAGGAGCGGCATGCATGGTCGCGTTCCGCTTCGCGCAGCTCCGCGATGTGACGGTCGAGGTCGCGGAACGCGCGCGAGCGGTCCTTGTCGGAACGGAACGATGTCTGCTTGAGCCTGCGGCGTTCGTTCTTCTCCAGGTCGGCCAACCGCATGCGGATCGTCATGAAGTCGCGGAAGTCGCCGTGGTCGCAGGTGAACGCGTCCTCGTATCCGGCGATGGCCTGCTCGAGCGTGCCCATCTGCGCCTCGAGCTGCCATGCGGACGCGTTGGCCTCCCATTGGGCGAACGAATGGTCGAGCGTGGTGCGGGCCGTCCTGTAGTCGCTGGAGTTGAGCAGGTTGACCGCCATGTTGAACGTGGGGCGGAAGCTCGAATGCAGCGGGTAGACGCGCTTGCTGGACAGCGCGGCGGCGGTGGCGGGCAGGAAGCCGTGATGGTCGACGACGACCGCGTGTCCGATCGGGTCGATGCCGCGTCGGCCGGCGCGCCCGGTCAGCTGGGTGAACTCCCCCGGCGTCAACTGGACGTGTCCGGTGCCGTCGAACTTCTCGAGCTTCTCGACGACGACGCATCGGGCCGGCATGTTGATGCCCAGGGCGAGCGTCTCGGTCGCGAACACGACCTTGATCAGCCCCTCCTCGAAGAGGCGTTCGACGATCTCTCGGAACAGGGCGATCATGCCGGCGTGATGCGAGGCGAATCCCTCTTCGAGCGCGAAGCGGAACTTGGCGAAGCCCAACGCCTTGAGGTCGTCGCGGCTGAGCTGACCGTCGACCATCTCGTCGACGATGCGGCGGATCCGGAGCATCTCGGCCTCGGTGGTGAGCTCCAGTCCGGCGTTGAGACACTGTTCGACGGCCTGGTCGCAGCCGTTGCGCGAGAAGATGAAGTAGATGCCGGGCAGCATGCGCAGATAGTCGAGTTCGTCGACGACGGCCCATCGGCGCGGCGTATGCCGTTCCGGTTTGCGGCCCCTCGGCGATCCGCCTCTGCCACCGCGCTTGTATGGGCGTTCCTCGCCCTGACGTCGTGCCGCCCTGCGGTCGAGCTGGTCGAGTCGCGACACGAGTTCGGCGTTGAGCGACGTGGTCTGCTCCCCTTCCGCATCATGGCGGTACAGGTCGAGCAGTTCGGGTTCGGTGCGTTCGTCGGCCTGTACGAGCACATGCTGTTCGAGCGGCACCGGCCGGTGTTCGGATACGATCAGCGTCGTCTCGCCGCGCACCGACGTGATCCAGCGGGAGAAGTCCTCGACGTTCGACACCGTGGCAGACAGGCCGATGATGCGCACGGTGCGCGGCAGGTGGATGATGACCTCCTCCCACACGGGGCCGCGGAACCGGTCGGCGAGATAGTGCACTTCGTCGAGGATCACGTAGCCGAGCGCATTGAGCGTGGTCGACCGCTCGTAGAGCATGTTGCGCAGCACTTCGGTGGTCATCACGACGATGTCGGCCTCGGAGTTGATCGACGTGTCGCCGGTGAGCAGTCCGACCCGGTCGACGCCGTAGCGGGCGACGAGATCGTGGTACTTCTGGTTGCTCAGCGCCTTGATCGGCGTGGTGTAGAACGCCTTGACGTTGCGCTCCTGAGCGAGGTACATGGCGAAGTCGGCTACGACGGTCTTGCCGGCGCCGGTGGGCGCGGCGACGAGCACGTTGCGGCCCGATTCGAGCGCTTCGTTCGCCTCGCTCTGGAAGTCGTCGATGTCGAACGGCAGCGACGCGGCGAATCGGGATGCGATCGACCTGGCGCGTTCCTGCGACTTGCGGAACGATGCGTAGCGTTGCGCCGGCGAGAGCGCCGTGGATCGGTCGTGGTTGGTCTTACGATGGCGGGGCATGCCTTGCTTTCCGTATTCTGGGGTGTTTCGTCGATGATTCGCGTCGTGCCGCGCCGTCAGACCCTGTTCCAGCGGGACCAGACGCGTGCGTGCCGTTCACGCTTCTCCTGATCGCGGGAGGCCTTCACCTGTTGCGTGTCCGTATAGGCGTCGGCGACGCTCGTAAGGGGACGGGTGAATCCCGGCGTTGGCGCGGGCGCCGCATCGGCGTCGGACATCGTCGCGAGGATGCCGCTGATGCGTGCGCCGGTCTCACCGACCCGACGCACGCCGCGGATGCCGTGCAGGACGGCGTACGCCGCTCCCGCAACGATCATGACGATCATGAACAGCGCCAGACAGAGCCATATCCACCAGGGCATCGTGTTCCTCCCGGTCCGTCAGTCCTCGTGGGCGGCCGCATCGGGCTGGCCGACGCTGAGCTCGCGCTGGGCGCGCGCGACGATCATCGTGCGCAGCGTCTCGGGCGCGACCGCGGTGATGTGGCGGGCGTGGGCGATGCAGAAGGCGACGAACCACGAGTCGGACGAGACGGTCAGATGCACCTTCTGGCCGTCGCCGTACGGTTCGACGGTGGCGCCGGAGAGCGTCTTGGGGAACGACAGGTCGTTCTCGTCGGTGATGAACACCGCCGCGGTGCCGTTGTCGAAGCTCCACTTGCGCAGCTCGTTGACCGGCACGTCCGGGATGTCGACCTTGCCGACCGGTTCGACCAGCTCCGCCTTCTCGATGCGGGCGAGGCGCAGCACCTGCCAGATGCGCGGCTGCCCGTTGGCCTTGTTGGGTCGCGTGTCCTTGTGCACGAGATGCGCCTTGTCGGCGGGGGCGACGTCGGCGACGTCGGTCCACACGGCCGCGTAGTACACGCCTTCGTCCACGAAGATCTTCGAGGGCGCGACGAGGCGTCGGCGGGTGCGGCCGGCACCGTCCGTGTACTCCAT
The DNA here is from genome assembly GCF_003952945.1 of Bifidobacterium samirii. GTDB lineage: Bacteria > Actinomycetota > Actinomycetes > Actinomycetales > Bifidobacteriaceae > Bifidobacterium > Bifidobacterium samirii. The sequence goes on along the minus strand of NZ_QXGK01000011.1, from coordinate 3,153 downwards.
GTCGAGGAGCATGTCCTTGGAGATGGCGCGCTTGACCACGGAGAAGCTGCGCGGTTCGAGCTCGTAGCCGGTCAGGCTCAGCCAGGGGGTCTCCCCCGGCGTCACATGGGCGCGGAGCCGGGAGTACAGGGAGCGCGCCTGATCGCGGCTCTCCTCGGGCAGCAGCGGCGAGTGCGCCAGATAGCTCACGGACGCGGTCAGCAGGCTCAGGTACTGGGGCGAGATGCCGGCGAGACGTTCGAGGCCGAGCGAGTTGGTCGCCGAGACGATGCCTTCGGCGTCCAGCAGGGACCAGTCGATGTCGAAGAACTGGCTGCCGGCCATCTCACCGTCGTCGGAGACGGTGGTGAGCGTGTTGATGTCCTTGTGGATCACGTTCACGAACTTCTTGAGCTCGTCCTCACTCTTGGCGCGCCCGATGAAGCGTTCGGCCAGTTCGGCGAGCGAATACTCCTCGCCCAGATGCGCCGACAGGAACAGCATGAGGCGCAGACGGCGGTCCACTTCGCTGCCGGTCTGGAACGACGCGCCCTTCTTCTGCGGCGTCTTGACCTGTTCCGGATCGTCCTCGCCGTCGTGGGCGTGGTGGCTGCTGATCGCCGACGTCACGACGGTCGCGCCGTTGTCGCCGGAGGATTCGTCGGCGAGCGTGAACGCGGCGGCCGCGTTGAGGCGACGGTTGTACGCGTCGACGGCCTCCTGCGGACTGACCACGTAGGCGCCGGGATGCTCGAGCACGAACATGGCCAGATCGTCGGAGTCGGTGTACGCGACGTTGATGTGTTCGCCGTCCACGTCCACGGTGGCGGCGAAGCGGCGCGAGTCGATCACCTTGACCAGCGTCTCGGGAATCGTCTGCGTGCCGAGCCCCGGTGCGATCGAATCGAGGCCGAGTCCCGGAATCGGGGTCTGCGGCACGCGCGGCGTGGTGCGCGACGTATGCTGCGGCTGCGGCTGGTTCGACGTGGACGACATCGAGATGGAGCGCGCCAGATAGTTCGCGGCGGCCAGCACCGGAAGGTCCTCGGGCTCGAAGTGCAGCCTCACCCTCGGCTCGTCGCCCAGTTGCAGGCGGTACGAGGCGAAGTCCTGACCTTCGGATTTGGACGAGTATTCAGGCTGCCGCGACTCGATGGCGATCCCCATCGCCGCCAGTTTGGCGCGGTCCCGCTGGAACTGCTTGGCGAACGCCGCCTTGGCCGCCTGATCGGCGAGCTCCCCGTAGGAATCCGCATACGCCTTGACGCGCTGCGCGATCTGCCGGGAGGTGAGCCATTGCGGGAACGCGGACGACAGCACGGCCAGTACATCGAGCTCGTGCTTGCCCCACTTGTCGGAAAAACGCCGCCTTCCGTTGGTTCCCTCTGCCATTAGTCCTCACGTATCGTTAAGGTTTCGTTATAAGTGTCGGTATCCGTCGGACACCTCATTCTATATTAAAGGCATTTTGCGGGGTTGGGGCGCATTTTGCGAAAAACGTCCATTTTTTCGCGTTTCGCGTGATGCGCCCGCAGGCCCCGCTCCCCCATGATCACACCCAGTCGTCGGGTTCGATGCCCTGCGGCCCCACGTATTCGCCGTTGGGCACGTAGCTCGGTTCGTCGTGGTCCTCCAGATGCGCGTCGGCGAACATGATCACGTCGCGGCCGAACGTCCAGTCGCCTTCGATGGTCACCGAGTTGGCGGCCGCCAGCGACGGCACGTTGTACGGGAAGCGCTCGTCGAAGTCGGCGATGTTCTTGTAGTAGCGCGGGTCGAGCGACACGTTCGGGAAGATGTAGTTGCCGTCCTCCATCTCGTACGAATCCGTCAGGTGGAAACGGTCGGATCGCATGATGAACAGGTCGTCGGTGGTCTTGACCGGCAGGAACCGCATGCGGTCGACCTGCACGCAGATCGCGCCCTCGAACAGGCCGATCGCGGCGCCCATCGCCGTCTCCAGCTGGATCACCGGCGTCGAATCCGGGTCGGTCGGATCGACGGTCTTGTGGTTGCGGATGACCGGCAGCGGCAGCACGCCGTCGTATTCGACCAGTTTCTCCTTGAGCGCGTCGATGCGGATCCAGATGCTGTTCGTGTTGAAGTACGGGTGCTTGGCGATGTCCTGCGCGGCCGACTTGTCGTCGGGGTGCACCTGGCTCATCTCGCGCAGCATCAGACGGCCCGTGGCCTTGTCTCGCACGATATGACCGCCCTTACGGTCGGCCTCGGTGCGCGTGGCCACCTCGATCATGAACGGCGCGCCCGTGTTCTCGAAATGCTGGGCGAGGGTGCGCGACGGGCGCGCGCCCAGATTGTCCGAGTTGGAGATGAACAGGTATTCGAAGCCGCGCTCCTGCAGCCGGTCCAGCAGGCCGGACTCCCAAATCGTGGAGTACAGGTCGCCGTGGCCCGGAGGACACCATTCGAGACTCGGATCGGCCGGCCAGGAGACCGGCTCCCCCGTCGCCGCGTCGATCTTGGGCTCCTGATGCTGCACGATCTCCACCGGGATGCCCTCCTGATGGAACTTGCGGTTGCGTTCCAGCACGCGCATCGTATCGGCCGACGTGCGGAACGAATTCATCAGCGTCAGCGGCAGCGGCACGCCCAGTCGTGTGCGCGCGGTGAGCACCTGGCCGACGATGATGTCGATGAAGCGCATCTGCTTGGCCTTGTGACGGCGAACCGGCAGCAGCGACTTGGCGCATTCGAGGCCCATCGACGTGCCGAGACCGCCGTTGAGCTTCAGGAACGCGGTCTTGGCGAACGCGTCCACGGCCTCGTCGTGGTCGATCGTCTCGTAGACGTCGTGGAAGCTCGGCACGCCGGTCAGCGGCTCCACTGCGTCTTCGCGGATCCAGCTGCTGGCCTGTTCGGTGCGCCACACGTCGTACAGATGCCGGAACTGGGAGATGGACAGCTCGCTCATGCCGTTGTCGCGCATCTTTTGCGCGGACGATTCGAACACGTCGGACACGAGGCCTCCTTTCGAAAGGTCGAAACTCAGATTCAGTCTAGTCCATGTTCCGCGTCGAGTCGTGCAGCGACGTGCCTCACGTTTTTTGAGCGCGTAGGGTGTGGTGGTGCCTCATCGGGAATGAGCGCGAACGGTATCGGTCCTGTTTGGCTTGTCTTATGGAAGACAGGATCAGCATGGCGACGAAGCGGCAG
>NZ_QXGK01000010.1 GCF_003952945.1 Bifidobacterium samirii | reverse complement strand
TGCCGCTTCGTCGCCATGCTGATCCTGTCTTCCATAAGACAAGCCAAACAGGACCGATACCGTTCGCGCTCATTCCCGATGAGGCACCACCACACCCTACGCGCTCAAAAAACGTGAGGCACGTCGAGCCGGATGCGGCGGGACGGCAGCGGGTAGACTGGAGGGCATTATGGCAGACAACGAACACTACGGCTCCCTGGGGGCTCTGGCGCCGGCATGGGACGACGGCGCGCGCAACATCGGCACCGACGAGATCTACGAGCGCTTCTTCGGCTGGGTGGCCGACGTCAAGGGCGTCGAACCATGGCCCCATCAGGAGGAGGCCATCATGGACCTGCTCGCCGGCGACCACGTCATCCTCAACACGCCCACCGGAAGCGGCAAGTCGCTCGTCGCGCTCGGCATGCACTTCGCCGCCCTGTGCACCGGCCGCCGCTCCTACTACACGGCGCCCATCAAGGCGCTCGTCTCCGAGAAGTTCTTCGACCTCGTCGACGTGTTCGGCCGCGACAACGTGGGCATGATCACCGGCGACACGCGCATCAACGCCGACGCGCCCATCATCTGCTGCACCGCCGAGATCCTCGCCAACCAGGCGCTGCGCGAAGGCCGGCGCGCCGATGTCGGCTGCGTCGCCATGGACGAATTCCACTACTACGGCGACCCCGAACGCGGCTGGGCGTGGCAGGTGCCGCTGCTCACCCTTCCGCGCACCCAGTTCCTCCTTATGAGCGCCACGCTCGGCAACGTCGACTCGATCGCCGACCGGCTCGAGGACATGACCGGCAGCGACGTCGACGTGATCGCCGACGCGCCCCGACCCGTCCCGCTCACCTACGAGTACACGCTCGACCCGCTCGAGAAGACCGTCGAACTCGCCTTCCGCGAAGGATCCACGCCGATCTACGTCGTCCACTTCTCCCAGGACGCCGCGCTCGACACCGCGCAGGCGCTCGCCTCGACCGGCGTGTCCAGCAAGGAGCAGCGCGCCGCGATCGCCGAGGCGATCAAGGGCGTCAAATTCACCACCGGATTCGGCAAGATCCTGCAGCGACTCTTGCGCACCGGCGTCGGCATCCACCACGCCGGCATGCTGCCGCGCTACCGCCGGCTCGTCGAACAGCTCGCCCAGCAGGGCCTGCTGCCCGTCATCTGCGGCACCGACACGCTCGGCGTCGGCATCAACGTGCCGATCCACTCCGTCGTGCTCACCGCGCTCACCAAATTCGACGGATCGAAGACGCGCAAGCTGCGCGCCCGCGAATTCCACCAGATCGCCGGCCGCGCCGGCCGCATGGGATTCGACACCGAAGGCCTCGTCATCGCCGAGGCGCCCGAATTCGAGATCGAGAACGCCAAGGCCGTCGCCAAGGCCGGCAACGATCCGAAGAAACTCAAGAAGGTCAAGCGCAAGAAGGCGCCCGAAGGATTCGTCGCCTGGAATCAGGGCACGTTCGACAAGCTCATCGACGCCGCTCCCGAAACGCTCGTGCCGCACATGAAGATCACGCATGCGATGGTCCTCAACGAGGTCGCGCAGGGCGGCGACGCACGCCTGCGCGTCGACCGGCTCATCGACGACTCGGCGCAGACGCCCGACCAGAAGGAGCAGCTGCACGCGCGCGCCGACGAGATCTTCACCACCCTCTTCGACACGCACGTCATCGAAGTGGAGGAGTACGAGGACGGCGGCCGCGACTACTTCCTCGACGTGGACGTGCCCGACGACTTCGCGCTCGACCAGCCGCTCTCGCCGTTCCTGCTCGCCGCGCTCGAACTGCTCGACCCCGAATCCGACACGTACGCGCTCGACGTGATCTCCATGGTCGAAGCCACGCTCGAAGACCCCAAGCAGGTCCTCAAGGCGCAGGAACGCCAGGCGCGCGACGCGGCCATGGCCGCGATGAAGGAGGAGGGGCTCGACTACGACGAGCGCATGGACCGCCTCCAGGAGATCACCTACCCCAAGCCGCTCGAGGACATGCTCGACGCCGCGTTCGCCCAGTACCGGCGCGACGTGCCGTGGGCCAACGACTACTGGCTGAGCCCCAAGTCCGTGATCCGCGACATGGTCGAGACCGCCTCCGACTTCACCGGCTACATCGCCCGCTACAACATCGCCCGGTCCGAAGGCACGCTGCTGCGCTACCTGTCCGACGCATACCGGTCGCTTGCGCGCACCGTGCCCGTCGAGAAGCGCGACGAACGCCTGCGCGACATCATCTCGTGGCTGCGCGTCGTCGTCCGGTCCATCGACTCCAGCCTCGTCGACGAATGGGAGTCCGCCGGCGGGTCGGCGGACGCGTCGGCCGCGGCCGCCAACCTCGCCGCGCCCGGCACGCCCGACGCGGTCGTCGAGGACCGGCGCGGCCTCATCGTGCTCGTACGCAACGCGATGTTCCGCCGCATCCAGCTCATGGACCTCGACAGGCCCGAGGAGCTCGGCGCCCTCGACAAGGACTGGGGCTACGGCGTGCATGAATGGGAGGACGCGCTCGACGACTACTATGACGCGCACGAATACGTGGGCATCGACGCGGCCGCCCGCTCCGGCAAGCTGTTCATCCTCGACGACTCGCTGGAGAGGAAGGAGCATGTGTGGAAGGTGCGCCAGATCATCGACGACTCCGACGGCGACCACGACTGGTCGATCACCGGCGTCGTCGACCTCGACGCGACCCAGGAGAACGGCGAGGTCGTATTCGTCGACTACCGCGTCGGCGACTGACGCCGGGTTTGGCGTGTCGTGTCGTGGGGTGCCGGCGGCCATCAGCCGTCGGCACCCCACGACACGCCCGGATTGGTCATACGGAACGGCGGTTGCGTGATCAGGGGACGGCGTGTCGGACAATAACCGCCGTTCTGTACACGCAACCCGGGCGTGCCGCGGGTCGCCGGCGACGATCCGACGACATTGACGGGACATGAGGGGAGGAACCATGGACGAACCCGACCTGTTCGAGGCGAACGGGGACGGCGACGAGCGCACCACGCGCCCGCTCGCCGTACGCATGCGGCCGACGAGCGTCGACGACGTCGTCGGCCAGAGCCGCGTGCTGGGGGAGGGCAGCCCGCTGCGCCGGCTCGCCAACCCCGCGTCGGCGTCGCTGACCGCACCCAGCTCCGTCATCCTGTTCGGACCCCCCGGCGTCGGCAAGACCACGCTCGCCACGATCGTCGCCAGCCAGTCCGGACGCGTGTTCGAGGAACTGTCCGCCGTCACGTCCGGCGTCAAGGACGTGCGCGACGTGCTCGACCGCGCCCGCCGCCGGCTCGTGCGCGACGGCCGCGAAACCGTCCTGTTCATCGACGAGGTGCACCGCTTCTCCAAATCCCAGCAGGACGCGCTCCTGCCCGCCGTCGAGAACCGCGACGTCACGTTCATCGGCGCCACCACCGAAAACCCCAGCTTCTCCGTCATCAAACCGCTGCTCAGCCGGTCCGTCGTCGTCAAGCTCGAACCGCTCGAACCCGCCGACCTCAAGACCCTCGTCGAACGAGCCGTCGCCAGCGACCACGGACTGAAGAACGAGGTGCGCATCACCGACGACGCCGTCGACGAGATCGTCCGGCTCGCCGGCGGCGACGCGCGCAAGACCCTCACCATCCTCGAAGCGGCCGCCGGCGCGGCCACCGGCGACCAGGCGCGCCGCAAAGGCGCCCGCCGGCCCATCATCACCGCCGACACCGTCGCCACCGTCATGGACGCCGCCACCATCCGCTACGACAAGGACGGCGACGACCACTACGACGTCATCTCCGCGTTCATCAAATCCATGCGCGGCTCCGACCCCGACGCGACCGTCCACTACCTCGCCCGCATGATCCGCGCCGGCGAGGACCCGCGGTTCATCGCCCGGCGCATCATGATCGCCGCCGCCGAAGAGGTCGGCATGGCGGCGCCGCAGATCCTCCAGGTCACCGTCGCCGCAGCGCAGGCGGTCGCGCTCATCGGCATGCCCGAAGCGCGCATCATCCTCGCCGAAGCGGCCATCGCCGTCGCCACCGCACCCAAATCCAACGCCAGCTACAACGCGATCAACCAGGCGCTCGCCGACGTGGATTCGGGCGCAATCGGCCAGGTGCCGGCGCATCTGAAGAACGCGCCCACCAAGCTCATGAAGGAGTGGGGCAACCACGAGGGGTACCGGTACGCGCACGACTGGCCGGGCGCGGTCGCCCCGCAGGAATACCTGCCCGAGGAGCTGCGCGGCCGCGAATACTACCATCCCAACGACCGCGGCTACGAGCGCGAGGTGGGGCCGCGGCTGGAGCGGATCCGCGCGATCCTGCACGGAGAGGACGACGGGAAGCCGGGCCGGTAGCGGAGATCGGGACGTTGCAGACGCATGACCGTCGCCCGCGCGGCTGTTGATAGGATGTGAAGGCTGACGGAAACGACGAAGGAGCGGGCGATGATGCAGGACCGGGTGCAGGGCCACGGGCAAGCCGACGCGGGTGCGCCGACGAAGACGATCCTGATCGTCGACGACGACCCCGCGCTGGGCGAGATGCTGTCGATCGTGCTGGAAAGCGAAGGACTGCGCGCCGTCGTCTGTCAGGACGGCCTGCGCGCGGTCGAACTGGCGTCCACGCTGCGCCCCGACCTGATCCTGCTCGACGTGATGCTGCCCGGCCTCGACGGCGTGGGCGTGGCACGCGAGATCCGTCGCGGCTCCAACGTGCCGATCATCATGCTCACCGCCAAGTCGGACACGATCGACGTGGTCGCCGGACTCGAAGCCGGCGCCGACGACTACGTGGCCAAGCCGTTCCGCACCGCCGAACTGCTGGCCCGCATCCGCGCACGATTCCGCATCGCCGCGCCCTACGGCGTCGCGTACGCCGCGCCGGGCGCCGGATGGGGGACGGCCGGCGACGAAGCCGTCGTCCCCGGTACCGATGCCACGGACTCCGGCGCCGCGGCATCGGCCGACGCCGCCGGATCGGCCGGCCGCATCGGGAGCGACGGCCGCAGCGGAACCGATGGCCGCCCCGAACGCATCGAACGTGGAGTCATCGTCATCGACCGTCGTGCGCACACCGCCGTCAAACGCGGCCGTGAACTCGCGCTCACGCCGATGGAATTCGAACTGCTCGCCGAACTCGCGTCGCGCGCCGGCGAGGCCATCGGACGCCCCGACCTGCTGCGCCGCGTATGGGGCTACGAGGACACCGGCGACACGCGCCTCGTCAACGTGCACATCCAACGCCTGCGCGCCAAGGTCGAGGATGATCCGGAGCATCCGGCGATCGTCACCACCGTGCGCGGCATCGGCTACCGGTTCGTCACCCCGCAGTCATGAGCGATACCATACGGCTCCTGCGATCCATCCGCCCGCCGCGCCTCTACCGGCTCGCCCTGGACCGGGTGCGGCGCTCGCTGCAGGCGCGCACCGTGCTGACCGTCGTCACCGTGTCGCTCGCCATGGCCGTCGTGTTCGCCGCCGCGTCGATGGCGGCGGTGCGCGCGTCCCTGCTCGCCCAGGTCACGCAGGAGGCTCACGCCGACTTCTCCGCCCAACTCGAGGACGCGCAGCTCACCCTCGACGGGACGGATGCGTCCGACACCGCCGCATGCCAGCGGATCGTCAACGACCTGGCCGCCGCGATGCAGGGCAAGGGCGCGTCGAACCGCATCGGCTTCTACATCTGGAGCCGCGACGCCGGCGGGCGCACCCTCATCCCCGTCTCCACCGACATCACCTACGAATACCTCGTATCCGACGCGATCCGCAAGGCCGTGGCCGGCACCGCGGCCGGCGACACGGACGCCGGCGTCTCCTACCAGCCGGTCGAACTCGACGCCAACGGCGACGGCATCAGCGCGCCGGGCGCGATGCTTGGCGCGGCCGTCCGGTTCCCTGCGGCCGGCGACCTCGACATCTTCGCCCTGTACACGTACGAGAACGAGCAGACGGCGCTGGAACGCATCCAGACGAACCTGATGCTCGTCGCCATCCTGCTCAGCATGAGCGCCGGCCTGATGGTATGGCTCGCACTGCGCGGCATCGTCGGCCCCGTCGAACACGTCGCCGACGCCGCCGCGACGCTCGCCGGCGGCGACCTCGACGCGCGCGTCGGCATCGACCGCGACGACGAGATCGGCACCCTGCAACGCTCGTTCAACGACATGGCCGACTCGCTCGACCGCAAGATCGCCGAACTCGAAGCGGCCGAGGCGATGCAGCGGCGCTTCGTCTCCGACGTCAGCCACGAGCTGCGCACGCCCGTCACGACGATGCGCATGGCGTCCGACCTGCTCGCCGCCCGCATCGACGACTACGATCCGACCACCCGCCGCACCATCGAACTCCTGTCCGGCCAGATCGAACGCTTCCAGGACATGCTCGCCGACCTGCTCGAAATCTCCCGCTACGACGCCGGCTACGCGACGACCGACCTGACCGACGCCGACCTGCGCGACACGGTCGGCCGCGCCGTCGCGCAGCTGCGCGCGCTCGCCGACGCCAAGGACGTGCCGATCCGCGTCAACCTGCCCGCCGGGCCGGCGATCGTGCGCGCCGACGAACGCCGCATCGAACGCATCGTGCGCAACCTGCTCGCCAACGCGATCGACTTCGCCGACGGACATCCCATCGACGTGCGTATCGCGGCCGGCGACGCCGCCGTCGTGATCGGCGTGCGCGACCACGGCGTCGGCATGGGCGCCGACCAGTGCGCGCACGTGTTCGACCGGTTCTGGCGCGCCGACCCGTCCCGCTCGCGCGTCACCGGCGGCACCGGACTCGGACTGTCCATCGCGCTCGCCGACGCGCGCCTCCACCACGGCACGCTCGACGTGCGCTCGCGCCCCGGCGACGGCACCTGCTTCCTGCTCGCCCTGCCGCGCGATCCGTCCGCCGGCGAGCCCATGCCCGACTTCCTGCCGATGCGGTTCGCCGGCGAGGCGTCCGACGATCTGTGCGTCGTCGGGTGGGCCGACGGGGCCGGCGACGACCGACGGGAGGCTGCGGATGCGTAGAACGACGATGCCGACGATGCCGGCGTGGGCGGCCCATCCGATGCCGGCCCGCATCCGCCGCGCGATCGCCGCCGTCGCGATCGCGGCGGCCGTGCTGACGACGGCCGCCGGCTGCGACGGCCCGTTCTCGCTGCCGTCGTCGGGCGCCGTGCAGACCCTCGCGCCGGCCGAACCGCGCGACCGGCGCATCTACACCGCGCCCTCCGGCCCGTCCGACGGCATGACGCCGGAGGTCGTCGTCGAAGGGTTCTTCGACGCGATGCCCGCCGGCGTGCAATCCGACGGCTACCGGACCGCACGCATGTTCCTCGCCGCCGACGCCGCGTCGTGGGACGGCGACGTCGCCGCGGCCGTCATCATCGGCGAACCCCGGTTCACGCGACGCAGCAGCGCCGTCGGCGGCAGCCACGGCAGCGGCGAAAGCGTCGTCGCCGTCGACGTGCAGGTGGCCGGCCGGCTCGACCGGCACGGCCTGTACACCGTATACGACGATGTGCGGGACGAGACGCTCGCCTACACGCTCGTCATGGAGAACGGCGAATGGCGCATCGCCGACCTGCCCGCCGGCGTGCTCATCTCGCAGACCGACTTCGACCAGGTGTACCGGCAGGTGACCGTCCAACGGACGGACGCGGCGCACCGGACGCTCATCCCCGACATCCGCTGGCTCGCGTGGCGCGACTGGTACGCGCGCGCCGTCCGCGAGACGCTGGCCGCGCCGCCCGACCGGCTCGGCGGGGCGGCCGCGGACGTCGCCGCCGGCCGGGTGACGCTCGTCGACGCCGCATGCTCGATCGAAGGCGACATCACCGTCACCCTGTCCGCGTCGTTCGACGATGCCGACGATCCGGCCGCCCCGGACGCGCTCGACGACGATACGCGGGCGCTGCTGGTCCGGCTCATCCGGCTCACGCTCGCCGACGGCGACCTCGACTACGAGACGATCCGCATCCTCGCCGACGGCGGCCGCGACCATTCTCTGGACGACGTCGCACTGACGCTGGGCGCGGCGGACTGAGCGGCGGGCCGATCGCCGTCGGACCGGCGTCGGGTCGCCGTCGGATCGCCATCGGACCGGCGTCGGACCGGCACGGTGGGGGAGGCCCGGCTTTGTCCAGCATGGCTGACTAAGGTGTGCGATTGGTCGAAAGGCGTCCCGCCGCATGCCCGCATACGGGCCGGCGCGCCTTGGCCGGCTGGCAAGCCGAATTCCACGCCGCCGGCCCCGTTTCATTCCCGGAAACGTCGGACACGGCATACCGAACCATCTGATTGAAATGGAAGTGCATATGTCACAGCAGCAGACCGCCGTCCGCGGCGCGTCGGCGCAGCCCGCCGCGCCCGACGAGCGCATCCCGCTCAAGCTGATCGGCGCGATCGTCGCCGTCGGATCGCTCGCGTTCATCGGCATCCTCACCGAAACGGTGATGACCGTCCTGTTCCCCGAACTCATGGTCGAATTCGACGTCGACACCGCCACCGTGCAGTGGATCACCACGATCTACCTGCTCGTTGTGGCCGCCACGATGCCGATCTCCTCGTTCCTCAAGCGCCGCTTCCGCCTCAAGACGATCTTCCTCGCGGCGGTCGTGCTGGCCGTGACCGGCTCAGCGCTGATGATCGTCGGCCATTCGTTCGCGCTGATCCTCGTCGCGCGCGTCATCCAGGGCGTCGGCTCGGGCGTGGCGACGCCGCTGATGATGAACATCATCCTCGAACAGGCGCCGCGCTCCAAGGTGGGCCGTCTGATGGGCGTCGGCTCGCTGGTCATCACCGTCGCGCCGGCCATCGGCCCGACCGTCGGCGGCGCCGTGTCCAGCGTGCTGCCGTGGCGCGCGATCTTCGTCATCGTCATCCCGATCATCCTGCTCGTGTCGCTGCCGGTGGGCCTGCGCTGCATCGAACAGCAGCGCCCCACCGAGGATGCGCGGCTCAACCCGGTGCAGTTCGTCGCGATTGTGGTCGCGCTCAGCGGCCTGATCATGTTCCTCAACCAGGCGGGCGTGGCCGTCAGCGCCGCGGTGACCGGCGGATCGGCGCTGCGATCCGGCCTGATCGCCGCCGTCAGCCTGCTGGTGGGCGTCGGCTCGCTGCTGTTCTTCGGATGGTCGTCGCACCGCTCGTTCTCGCCGCTGATCCGCCTCGGCTGGCTGCGTGACCCGGTCGTGCTGCTGCACCTGCTGCCGTACGCGATCCTGCCGATGGTGGGCATCGGCTTCGGCTACGTGATCACCAACCTCGCGCAGATGTCGCTGGGCACGAACGCGTTCGTCGCCGGCGCGCTCGTGCTGCCGGGCGCGCTGATCGGCGCGTTCTTCGCCCCGGTGGGCGGCACGCTCTACGATCGCTTCGGCCCGACCCGCCCGATCATGGGCGCGTTCTGCGTGGCGATCCTCGGCCCGATCCTGCTGCTCGTCTTCTCGATGCACCTGACGCCCGCGATGCTCGCCGGCTTCTACTTCATCTTCGGCCTGTGCTACGCGCTCGGCTTCTCCAACATCATGACGAGCGCGCTCAGCGGCATCGACCGCACGTTCACGCCCGACGGCAACGCCGTGTTCAACACGTCGCTGCAGTTCGGCGGCGCGGCCGGCACCGCCCTGTTCTCCACGATCCTCGGCGTCGCCCAGGCCGGCGCCGGCGAGGAGGGCAGCGAGGCGTTCCGTCACGCGACCGCCGTCGGCGGCACGTGGACGTTCGCCACGATGACGCTGATCTGCGCCGTCGCGCTCGTCAGCCTCGCGTGCGCGTTCCGTCTGCGCGCCAGGCGCGGCTGAGCCGGACCTTCGCAACGGACGCGCAATCGACGCGGCCGCGTGCTCATCGTGAAGTCACGGGCATCTGAAACTTCACAACGCGCACGCAGGCCCGTCGATTGCGCGTCCGTTGCGAAGTCAGGGGCATTGAGGACGCTTCTGTACCGGCATGCGCCGGTCCGTCCGGCGGTGTCCTTGCCATCGTCGGACGGACGACGGTGGTAGCGTGGGACGCAGCCACCGTACGGGTGAGCGGCGGGCGACGACGCCCGGCCGCGCGCCCGCACCCCACGAAAGGAAGGTCGACGATGACCGCTGCGCACTGCGGAACCGTATCTGCGCTCACGCTGGGACTGGGCGCCGCGACGGCGATCCCCGAAGCGAAGGGGACGCTGCCCAAGGCGCTGTTCGCGAAGGGGAACGTGTCCGCGAAACTGCGCCACCGGCTCGCTGTCGAGATCGACTCGATCGTGATGCTCGCGCTGATGCGCCCCGCGAACGCGCACGTCGCGGCCGGAAGCGGCAAGGTCCCCGAAATCCTCGTCATCGGACTGCGGTTGGCGGCGGGCATGCGCGACATTCCCGCCGAAATCGTCGATCTGATCGCCGGGCAGCGGCGCTCCGGCATCGTGTTCGCGTGCATCCGCGAGACCGAGCATGAGGGGACAGTGCGTGAGGAGTGCGCGTTCGCGGTGCGACGCAACGTGCCGGTGCGCGCCGGGCACATCCCCGTCACCAAGGTGTATGCGGGCGCGTGGAGGCCAGCGGGGGAGAGCGTGCTCGAACCGTTCGGCGACACGATGGACGAGCTGTGGGATTCGCTGTGCGCGCAGGCGCTCCTCGACGACATCGACGGCGCGCGCCTCGACGAACGGCTCGCCGCCCGCGACCTGCTCGCCCGGCTCAAGGCCGACGAGGCGAAGCTCACCCGCGACCATGCGCGCGCCAAGGACCCGCAGACGCGCAACGAGATCTACGCACGGCTGCACAAGATCCGCGCGCAGATCGACGCGATGCGCTGATGGCAGTGGGTACGGCCGCACTCGGCGGCCTCGATCATCGGCCTCAACCGGACCGAAACGTCACAACGCGCGCGCAATCGACGGGTCTGCGCGAGCAATGTGACGTTTCGGATGTCTTAAACGTCACAACGCTCGCGCAGCCATGTCGGTTGCGCGAGCGTTGTGACGTTGTATGGGGCACCGACGTGCGGGGCGGCACCCGTCGGACCCCGACACGTCGTCGCGTCAGCGGTCGAGATGGAAGCCCTGCCTGGCGGCGGAGTCGCGCACGACGCGGCCGTTCATCGGGGCGACGGCGTTCGCGGCGATCTGGTCGCTGAACGCGTCGACCGGACGGTCGGTGTTGCGCAGGTCGTAGTAGCGGTGCACCTCCTCGTCGAACGCGGGTAGCCCGGCGAGCAGCGAAGCGTCGTCGGCCGGGTACGCGTCCTCGAAGAACTGCATCGTGCGCGGCATGCGCGGCTTGAGCGCCGGCTCCTGATCCGGTTCGCCGATCGCCAGACCCAGCACCGGATAGGTGAGTGCCGGCAGTCCCAGCGCATCGACGAGCCCGTCCACGTCGTTGAGCAGCGAGCCGAGGACCACGCAGCCCAGACCGAGCGAATAGGCGGCGGTCTCCATCGCATGCAGGGCGAGGACCGCGTCGTTCTGCGCCTGGGAGAACCGGTAGCTGCCGTCGAGCGTGAACGCGTCGCCGGCCGGGTCGACGCCCTTGGCGGCGGCGATGGCCGTGTTGCGATGCTCGTCGGCGACGAACACGTACAGCAGCGGCGCGGTCGCGATGTACGGCTGGCCGCCGATCGCCGCCAGCCGCTCCTTGAGCGCCGGATCGGCGACGCGGATCGCCGACCAGTCGTTGAGATACTGGCTGGACGGCGCCTGCTGGGCGACGCGCTCCAGCGTGGCGACCACGTCGTCGCCCAGCGGGCCGGGCTTGAACGCGCGGATGGAACGGCGGTCGAGCAGCGTGTCGATGACGGGATTATGGATGATCTGTTCGTTCATGACCCCATTCTCGCGCCGCCGCCCGCCGACACGCCGCCGTCGTCCCGCATGTCAGCCGCGGGCGAACGCCTCGTCGAGGATCGCGTCGATGTCGTCGAAACGTTCCGGCTTGGGCCGCCACACCGGGTGTCCGGCGGCGACGACCAGCGACGGCGTCTCGAGCGCGCGCAGGTCGTCGAGCGGATTGCGGTCCAGTACGAGCAGGTCGGCCGACTTGCCGGGCGTGAGCGAACCGGTCGTGCCCGACACGTTGAGGATGCGCGCGTTGACGGCCGTCGCCGCGTGGAGCGCCTCGGCCGGCGTGAACCCGGCGAAGCGGACCATCAGGTCGAGTTCGCGCCACGTCGCGTACTGGGGGACGAACGTCATCGCCGAATCCGTGCCCACGCCCACGGTCAGGCCCGCCTCGTGCGCCTGCCGCGCGCCCTCGACCATGCCGGCGGCCACGGTCTTCGCGTTCTCCAGCTGGATGTCGGTGATGCCGGTCGTCGCCTGGTCGACGAGCGTGAGCGGCAGCCCCGCCGACATGGTCGGCACGAGCGCCGACCATCCGCGCAGCGCGTTCGGATTATGCCGGAACATGCCGATGAGCGTCTCGTCGAGCGGACTGCCGTGCTCGATCGTGTCGACGCCGGCGGTCAGCGCGCGCAGCACGCCCTCCGCGCTCTGCGCGTGCGCGGCGACGATGATGCCGTGCCGGTGCGCCTCCTCGCAGATCGCGCGCATCTGTTCGACGGTCATCTGCGGGCTGCCGGCCTCGCCGAGCTCCTGCGCGTCGGTCACGCCGCCGGTCGCCGCGATCTTGATCGCGTTCGCCCCGTGTTCGATGTTGGTGCGCGCGTTCGCCCGCGCCTCGTCCGGCGTGGACCCGGTGAGCGCGACCAGCGGCGCGCCGTGCCCCTCCGGGATCGCGAGCATCGGACCGGACGCTAGGATGCGCGGGCCGACCATCGCGCCCTGGGCGATGCGGTCGCGCAGTTCGACCGCCTCGTAGCCGACGTCGCCGAGCGTGCGGATCGTCGTGACGCCCGAATCGAGCAGCGTGCGGATGCTGCGCTTCGCCGTCGCCATGATGTACGGGCGGTCGACCGGCGAATGCGCGAACCGGGCGACCATGCGCTGGCCGGACGGGGTCGCCAGCTTCGGGTCGAGCGGCCGGCCCTGCGAGAACAGGTGCGTGTGCGCGTTGATCAGGCCCGGCATCACATACCGGCCGGTCGCGTCGAGGTAATGGTATTCCTCCGGCACGCTCGTCTCGATGCTCGGCGCGACCTGTTCGATGCGCCCGTGCGCGCCGACCTTGACGGTCATGTCGCGCAGGACGGTGCCCTGCCCGTCGCCGGTGACGAGCGTGGCGTGCGCGAGTGCGAACGGTTCGATGATCATGCTGCGGGACTTCATCGTCGGCCCTTTCCACGGTGGATGGATTGCTGACCTCACTGTACCGCCACCATCGCGCGCCGGCGTCCGGCGAGCCGTGCGCGGAGTGGCGGGGAAGTCATCGGAACCGGCGGAATGACGCGGAAACGTGGTCGAGGATGTGATCCTCCGGCGACGGTCGATTACCAGAGCGGCAGTACGGCCGCGATCGCCGCGGCGACGAGCAGCACGAACACGGCGTCCGCCGCGCCCGCCCGCATCGCATGCCAGCGCGTGCGATGCGCGCCCGCCTCGTAGCAGCGTGCGTCGAGTGCCAATGCCAGCGTATCCGCATGACGCACCGCGCCGGCGAGCATCGGCGTCGCCGTCGCGGCCAATGCGCGCAGCCGCACGATCGGCGAACCGTGGCCGATGTCGCCGCCGCGCGCCGTCTGCGCGTCCACGACCGCGCGCGCCTCGTCGGCGAGCGTGGGCAGGAACCGCAGCGCGAGCGACAGGACCAGCGCGATCTCCTGCGTGTGCACGCCCAGCCGGGCGAGCGGCGACAGGAGCGACGCGGCCGCGTCGGCGACCGTCGTCGGCGTCACCGACCGCATGAACGCCGTGCCAAGCACAATCACCAGCGCGAACCGGCCCGCATACAGCACGCCCATGCGCACACCCTCGTCCGTGATACGCAGCGGGCCGGCTTGCAGCAGCGGCGTGCCGGACGTGACGACCAGCAGATTGAGTGCGCCGACGAACACGCACACCGCCAGCAAGGGCCACACCATACGCCACAGCGACCGCGGGCGGACGCGCGCGGCCGCCACGTACAGGGCCGTGGCGATCGCGAACACGGAGAGCCGGGGAAGCGAGCCGATTGCGAACGCCGCCATCATCAACGCCAGCGTGGCGACGGTCAGCACCCGCGGGTCGAGCCTGGCCAGCGGCGGGCGGCGGCGGGGCGGGATGGTCGTCGCGTCGCCGGATACCGTGTGGTCGACGATCGTGTGGTCGGCGCCGGTTGAATCGGATGCGCCGGTTGCGGCGGGGATGCTGGCGATGCCGGTGGTATCGGCGGCATCGGTCGAGTCGCCGGCATGGTGCGAACCGGAGGCGTCGAGCATGACGACGCGCGCGCTGACCGCCGCCGCCTCGGCACGGTCGTGCGTGACCATGACGATCGTGACGCCGTCCCCGTGCAGGGCGCGCAGCAGCGCGACGACACGGCCGCGCGCATCGGCGTCCAGACCCGCGGTCGGCTCGTCGAGCAGCAGCACGCGCGGACGGCAGGCCACGACCCCGGCGATTGCGACCAGCCGCCGCTGCCCGCCCGACAGAGCGAACGGGGAACGGTCGGCCAGATGCGCGACCCCCAGCAACGCCAGCGCCTCGACGGCTCGACCGCGCGCCTCGGCCTCGGACAGCCCCTGATTGCGCGGGCCGAACATCACATCGTCAAGCACCGTATCGGCGAACAACTGCCGTTCCGGCAGCTGCATCACATAACCGAGCATGCGACGCAGCCGCACCGCGTCACGGCGGGAGAGCACGGCGGGTCTGCGATGGGGGAAGGATACGGGGCGGCGGGCATCGGAGCCATTGGCGGAACCGTTACCGGAACCGTTGCGCCTCTCATGGGCGAGCAATGAAGGTTGACATGCTGACCCGCGAACCGCATCGCCGCGGGAGATGGCGACCGGTCTGCGACGGCCGCCGAACCCGATGCCGACACGGCTGCGGCGCTCTCGGGCGACGGGAATCCCCGCCACGGCGATCGAGCCGACGTCCGGACGGGCCAGACCGGCGATCAGCCGCAGCAGCGTCGACTTGCCGACGCCGTTGCCGCCCATCAGTGCGACCGTCTCGCCGGACTCGACCCGCAGCGACAGGCCGTCGATCGCGGGGCGGTCGGCATCCGGATACCGGTATCGCACGTCGGATACCAGCACTGCCGGGGCGGTCGGGCCCTCGCCATCGGGGGTAGGGGAGGAACCGGTGAAACGGGTGGCGCCCGTCGGGTGAACGACATCGGAGGCAAGGGAGCGGTCGAGGTCGCCGGTGGTGACGTCAACGGAATGGCCGGCAGCGGCGGCGACATGGCTTGGGGCGCCGGTATCAGCGGTGGTGACGTCGCCGGAATGGTCGGCGCCGGTGACATCGAGGACAGGGACGAGTCCGGATACGGCCCGTGCATCCGGCCATCCGTCGGCGACGATGCGGCCGCGGTCCAATCGGATCTCCCGGTCGGCGGCAAGCATCTCGTCCGGATGATGGGTGACGTGCACGATCGTCGTGCCGGCCGCATGCAGGCGGGCGAGCGTGGCGATGACGTCGGCGCGCGCCGCCGCGTCGAGCATCGCGGTCGGCTCGTCGAGGACGAGCAGCCGCGGCCGCATCGCGATCATGCCGCCGATCGCCAGACGCTGCTGCTGGCCGCCGCTCATCCGCGTCGGATCCGCGTCGGCGGATGCGTCCAGACCGACCGTCGCCAGCGCGTCGGTGACGCGCTCGCCGATCGCCGCCGGGTCGACGTCCAGGTTCTCCGGGCCGAACGCGACGTCGTCGGCGACGACGGTCGTGACGATCTGGTCGGCGGGATTCTGGAACACCGCGCCGATGCCGCGCCGCGCCGACCGGTACGCGTCGGCGTCGGGCGCGCCGTCGAACACGCGCTCGCCCAACAGCGAGACCGTGCCGCCGTCCGGCGCGGCCAGGCCGGCGACGAGCCGGGCCAGCGTCGACTTGCCCGACCCGTTCGCGCCCGTCAGACACACGTATTCGCCCTGCCGGATCGTCAACGACACGCCGTCGAGCGCCCATGAGACGCTCCCGTCGTAGCTGAACCGCACGCCGTCGAGAGTGACGACGGCGTCGCCGGCGAGGGTTCCGGACGCGCCGCTACGCACGCGACGGGCCGATCAGCGCGACCGCGGGACGGTAGACGAGCATCGCCACGACGGCATGCACCGCGATCTTGGCGACGTTGAACGGCAGTAGCGCCGGCACGACGAGCGCGGCGACCTGCGCGACCGTCATATGCGCGTAGAAGGGCGTGACGATCAGATTGCCGCCGATCGCCGCCGCCAGCGCGCACACGCCGCCCACCAGCAGGCCGATCAGCGCGCCGCGGCGCGACGGCCGCGCGCGGTGGACGAGAGCCGCCGGAACCGACAGGGCGAGCGCGACCAGCACCGCCATCAGCGTGCCCCACGGGTCGACGAACAGGTGCGGCAGGAACCCCAGCACGCTCGTCGCCGCCGCCGCGGACGGGCCGAGCACGAAGCCGGCCGCCAGGCACACGATGCCCGACGGATCGTATTTGAGCCACGGCACGCCCGGAATCAGCGGGAATTCGATGAAGCTCGCCGCCATCGTCAACGCGGTGAGCATCGCCAGCAACGCGATGCGACGCGTCGACCAGCGGCCGGCATCGCCCACGCCGGTCGCATGCGAGGTATGGGAGGTATGGGGGGACTGGGTATGCGACGATACACTCATGCGAGCGCTCCGTTTCTTCCATCCGGACTGTGACCGTTGGCCCCGGAATCGCACCGGATCGGCCGCACGCGCGGCTCGCGGGCTTCCCCCGAAGTCCCGTTATGCGCCGGGACGGGGGTTACCGCCAGTAAGGAGTTGCACCTTCCCTGAAACTGACGACGCCAGTATACGGGGACGCGCGGCCAACGCGCGGCCAACGTGCGGCCGTCGGCGAACCGGACGGACGCGGACGGACATGGCGAGCCGGGCCGCACGGATGACGCCCCGGGAGCCGGCCATGTCTAGAATGGGACGCATGAGCGAAAAGCAAGCGGCAAAGAAGAACATCGACAAGCTGGCGATCGTGGTCGTCACCTACAAGCGGCAGGAACTGCTCGCCACCCTGTTCGCATCCATCGAGAAGCTGACCGTCGCGCCGTGGCGCGTCGTGATCGTCGACAACGAGCACGCCGACCGTACGCGCGACATGGTCGAAGCGTTCGGCGAGCGTCTCGACCGTCAGTGGGGCACGACCATCGCCGACGCGACCGGCAACGAAAGCCGCGTCGTGTACGCGCCGCAAACCGACAATCTGGGCGGCGCCGGCGGATTCTCGGCCGGCGTGCGCACCGCGTACGATCTGGGCGCCGAATGGTTCTGGGTGATGGACGACGACGTGGCCGTCGAACCGGAGGGCATCGAGAAGCTCGCCAAGTGGACCGACCGCCACGACGTGATCCAGGGCAGCCGCTACGACTACGACGGCGGCCCGTTCTACTGGCAGTACCGGTTCATCGTGCCGCTGGGCATCCCGAACCCGATCGCGCCCGCCGCGTTCGGCCGCGCCGGCTACCGGGTGATGAACACGCTGTGCTTCGAAGGCGGCCTGTTCCGCCGCCGCATCGTCGAACGCATCGGCCTGCCCGACCCGCGTTTCTTCATCTACTGGGACGACACGATGTACGGCTATCTCGCCAGCAAGGTCACCAACCCGATCGTCGTGCCCGACGTGGTGCTGCGCCGCACGCGCGAGATCGGCAACTGGGACATCGCCGGCCTGCGCCAGCTCAACTCCACGTCCGACGTGAACCGCTACCACATCATGCGCAACCGCGGCTACATGGCCCGCTATTTCATGACGTACGGCGACTTCCGTCCGCTCCTGTTCGGTCTGGGCACGATCGCCACCGCCGCCAAGGAGGTCATCCGCCTCGTGATGGTCGACCGCGAGCACGTGCGCACCGGCCTGGTGCAGATCGCGCGCGGATGGTGGGACTCGCGCAAGCTGATGCGCGACGGCGACTGGCGCCCGATGCCGCCGCTGCGCTGACGCGCCGGCTTCCGCCCTTCGGTTTCCGGCCGCGGCGGGCCGACGGTCGGAAACCGGCGTAATGGGCCGGGTGGCGCGCCGCGTCGTCATGCAAGACGATGCGGCGTGTTGGCCCTTTCGCGTTATACAATGCCCGTAACCGTCATCCCGTAAGGAGAGAGGTCAACGATGATTGAGACAGCACAAGCGTTCGGCGTGGATATCGGAGGTTCGGGCATCAAGGCCGCGCCGGTCAACCTGGAGAAGGGCGAGTTCGCCGAGCCGCGACTGAAGATCCTCACCCCGGAGGTGTCCACCCCGCAGGCCGTGGCCGCAATCGTGCGTCAGCAGCTCGAGCATTTCGACGTGCCGGCCGACGTGCCGGTGGGCATCGCCTTCCCGGCGCCGATCAAGCCGGGCCAGAAGCTCGACTTCATGGCCAACCTCGACCAGTCGTGGATCGGCGTGGACGTGACCGAGGTCTTCTCCGAAGCATGCGGCCGCCCGGTCGTCGTCGTCAACGACGCCGACGCCGCCGGTCTGGCCGAACAGCAGTACGGCGCCGCGAAGGGCCAGGACGGCCTGGTCATCGCGACGACGCTGGGCACCGGCATCGGCACCGCCCTCATCTACAACGGCGTGCTCATCCCCAACACCGAGCTCGGCCACATCGAACTCGCCAAGGGCAAGGGCGACGCGGAGAAGTACGCGTCCTCCGGCGTGCGCGAACGCGAGGAGCTCAGCTACAAGAAGTGGGCGAAGCGCCTGACCAAGTACTACGGTCTGATGGAGAAGTACTTCAGCCCCGAACTGTTCGTCGTCGGCGGCGGCGTGAGCCGTCAGAGCGCCAAGTTCCTGCCGCACATCGACATCAAGACGCCGATCGTGCCCGCGAAGCTGCGCAACGAGGCCGGCATCGTCGGCGCCGCCTACTACGCCAGCACCAAGCAGTAGGATCCGCGTCCTCCGACGCAACCCACGGCATCAGGCCCCCGCACCCCGCGGGGGCCTCGTCGTATGGGGGGCGGATGGCGACTGGCGGACTGCACTCGGTTAGACGTATCTGCGATTTGTATGCGTCCCGATGAAGACGCCGCATACATTCGGCGGTTTCACCCGTCTGATTCTGCGGTTTGTCTGCGGCGACTCGTTACGCCGCATACAAACCGCGGTTTCGGATGATTGATCCTGCGGTTTGGGCGCGTCGGTTTCGCCGGGACGCGTACCTTCCGCAGTCGGGGTGATGATGGTCCGGTTGAGCGGGGATGAGGCTATGGTGGGGGCCATGCGATTCTCTTCCCGCGTGGACATCAGCGACCCCAATCCGATCGCGGCGGCCGAAGCCGACGCACGACATGCCGGCCGGCCGCTCGGCAAGCTCAACGACTCCAACCCGACCCGCCACGGTCTGGCCCCCGCACTGGTGCCGGAGGTCTACACGGCCGACCCGCGCGGCCCGCTCGCCGCACGTGAGGCGCTCGCCGCGTTCATCAACGCGCGCGACGGGCGCGTGGCCGGGGGCGCCACGGCGGGGGAGACGGCGTCGCCGGCGGGAACGATTCCCGCGCCGGCCGGCTCGGCGGCCCCGGTCCTGCCGGAGCGGCTCTACCTGCTGAGCTCCACGTCGCAGGCGTACTCGTGGATTGTCAAACTGCTGTGCGACGCGGGCGACGCGATCCTCGCACCCAAACCCGGCTATCCGCTCATCGAATCGATCGCACGCCTCGAATGCGTCGACGCGATCCCCTACCAGCTGCGTTTCGACGGATCGTGGTTCATCGACACCGCCGAACTGGAGACGCTGCTCGACGGGCCGGACAGCGGGCGCATCCGCGCGATCGTGCTCATCAATCCGAACAATCCGACCGGCTCGTACGTGCGTCCCGGCGAACGTGAGGCGATCGTGCGCATGTGCCGCGCTCACGACGTGGCGATTATCGCCGACGAGGTGTTCCACGACTATGCGCTCGAACCGTTCGACGACAACGCGCGGCTGGCGGGGGAGACCGGCGCGCTCACGTTCGCGCTCGACGGCTTCTCCAAGATGCTCGCCGCGCCGCACGCCAAGGTCGGCTGGATCGAAGTGTCCGGCCCGGCCGACGACGTGGCCGAGGCGCTGCGGCGGCTCGACGTGATCGCCGACGACTACCTGCCGATGAGCGACGTCATCGCGCGCGACATCCCGGCGATGCTCGCCGACGCGCCCGCGCAGACCGCGCGCGTGCAGGCGCGCGTACGCGGCAACCTCGCCGCGCTGCATCGCCTGCTGGAGGATGATGAACTGGGCGTGACCGATGTGCTGCGCGCCGAAGGCGGATGGAACGTGCTGCTGCGCGTGCCGGGCGTGATCGACGAGAACGAACTGGTGCTCGCCCTGATCGAACGGCACGGGCTGAGCGGTCAGCCCGGCTACTTCTTCGACATGACGTCCAACGGCTATCTGGCGATCTCGCTCCTGCCCGAACCCGCCGAATTCGAACGCAACGTGCGCGCCGTCCTCGACACGGTCGCCGCCCTGCTGTGAGTGTTGTCCGGTAGATATACACGAGAATCCATGTATCAGCGGTAATATCGGGAATGGTGTTTTACGCTGTATGCGAGCGTCAGTGAGGAGGATTGCATGGGCGGTGAACTGGAGTTCGAGATGGATCTGATTCATCATCTTGAGACGATTGGCGGATCCAAGCAGTGGAAATACGAGCCTGACATCAAGACCACGGAACAGCTGTGGGATAATTTTCGCACCATTCTGGAACGGAACAACGCCGGCCGTCTTGATGGACGTCCATTGACCGACGGAGAATTCAGCCAGGTGAAGGATATCATCTGCAATCTCCGGTCGCCTTATGAGGCCGGCTGTTGGCTGTACGGCATGAACGGCGTTACTCAGGTGGAGATCGACCGCGACGAATTGCCGGACGGCAACGGCGGCGGGCACGTGTTCCTCGACGTATTCGATCAGGCTCAGATCGGTGCCGGCAACACCGTGTACCAGATCGTCAACCAGATCCAGCGTCCACGTGTGATCGCGGGGCGCAAGGACCGTAGATTCGACACGACGTTGTTGATCAACGGCTTGCCCATCATCCATATCGAAGAGAAGTACGATCATCATGATGCGATGGAGGGGCTGAATCAGATTCGCCAATACATCGATGAGGGTCAGTTCCGGGATATTTACTCGACCGTGCAGATCCTAGTCGGCATGACGCCGCATCAGGCGTTGTATATGGCGAATACGGGTGCTGATTCGTTCAATCCATCATTTGCGTTCCACTGGCAGCGTGAAACTGATAGCGTGCCGGTGTCGGATTGGCGGGAATTCGCTGATCTGATGCTATCGATTCCGATGGCGCATCAGATGGCGACGAATTTCATGATTCTTGACGGAGATCCCAAACATCGAAACCTGATGGTGATGCGTCCCTATCAGGTGTACGCCACCAAACGAGTGATAGAACGTATTCGTGAACACACGTTCGGTACGGACGATCAGGAAGTAGGGTATGTCTGGCATACCACCGGATCGGGCAAGACCATCAGCAGCTTCAAGACCGCCTGGCTCGCATCCCGTCTACCGGGAGTGGACAAAGTCGTGTTCGTGGTGGACCGTGTGGCCCTGACCCGGCAGACCTTTGACAAGTATGCTGCCTATGACCCGGACCGGGACGAGGACGGCAACAACGGTGTGGTGGCAGAAACGGCCAATACGGGTGTACTGGCGTCCAAGCTGCGTAGTCGGAGCCGGGACAACGCCATCGTCGTAACCTCCATCCAGAAGCTGGACCGCTTGTGCAAGAGGGATACGTTCACCGCTCCCGACCAGCACATTGTGTTCATCGTGGATGAGGCCCATCGCTCCACGAACGGAGAAATGCTGCGGCGCATCAAACAAGCGTTCCCATTGTCCGCGTGGGTGGGCTATACAGGGACCCCGGCCTTCGACGGAGACCTGACCCACCAGGCTTTCGGCGATCTGATCCACGCCTATACGATCAAAGAAGCGATTTCGGACCGTAACGTGTTGGGCTTCAACGTCGATTTCGAGCATACGTTACCTAACACGGAGGTCACGGACCACCTGCTGCCGGAACTGTTGCGGCAGCGGTATCCAGATTGGGATGATCAAGCCATCGACGGTAAGATCGCGCGCATGTCACCGGAGGAAGTGGACGAATACATCGATTCCGGCGTGTATGACAACAATCCGCAGCATATACGGGAAGTGGTCGACGATATCATCCGTCATTGGCGCAATCGTTCCAAGGACGGCAAATATAGCGCGATCCTGACCACTCATGTCGGTGGGGGTAATCCGTCGGCGCCGATGGCGCTGCAGTATTTCGAGGAATTCCGGCGCCGTAACGAGGAGCTGCGAAACGAGGGAAAGCCTGCACTGAATGTCGCGGTGACGTTCTCTATGGCCGCGGATAATTCGGATTGGCAATTGGACAACAACCGTGGGCTTCGCTCCGCAGTGAAGGAATACAATGCCGCCTTCGGTACGTCGTTCGATGATACGAGCATTGACGGCTACTTCCTTGATGTCATGGATCGACTCAGGGGCGAAGCCGAAGGGGCGAAACTGGATTTGGTGATCGTCATCGATCAGCTGCTGACCGGGTACGATGCTCCGAACGTGAACACACTGTATGTGGACCGTACGCTGTCCGGAGCGAATCTGATCCAAGCATATTCTCGCACGAATCGCATCGAGAACATGAAGGACAAGCCGTGGGGTCGTATCGTAAACTATCGGTGGCCGGAGACGTCCAGGAAACTGATGGATGAGGCTCTGAAAGTGTATGCGAATCGTGATTCCGCTGCCGTTCAAGGAACCATTACCGCTGCAGACCTTGTGGATAGCGGCGTGCTGGCCCGTAATTACGAGGAGACTCTGAGCAAGACCAAGAAAATCGTCGAAGAGCTCAGGGAACTGACTGACGAATTCGTTCGCGTACCTGCGAGCGAAGGGGAGCAGCAGCAGGTTGCCGACCTGATCGGTGAGTACGGTAGTGGAGTGTCTCAGCTCAAGCAGTACTCTGAGTACGATTATGATCAGCCCGATGTATTGCTTGATGAACTTGACATGACCGAAGATCAGGAAATGTGGTTGACGCAGACGGCCCGTTTCGAGCTGAAAAGGATCTCGGAGGAACGACATGAGCTGGACCTGTCCCGTCTGGACTTCAGCGTGGAGCATATCGTTCAGGTGCGTGTCAATTACGATTACATCACCGAACTGTTCGCCAAACTGCTGAACCAAGCCAAGGAAGATCCGGAAGCGGCTGGAAAGACCTACGAGGCGCTGAAGCATGCGACCGATCAGGTTGAAGACCGTCGGTTTGCCGAGCAGATGATGGCTGTCGCCGATCAGGCGATGGAAGGGGAGCCGTTGGAAGGGGTATCCTATCCGGTGCAACCTGAGCATGTGTCGCATATCGTTCGCGAACAGGCTTCCAAGAATCGTCGGCAGGCGTCGCTGCAATTCCGTCAAAAGTGGGGGTTGGTGGACGTGGCCTCCGCTAAGGGGCTGATCGATGCTCTGTTGGACCGCCATGTCCTTCACCGGGATGATCTGAACGACGGTGACGAACTCAGCCGATTGATGGCGGACGCGGTGGCTGATAGGTTGTATCAGCAGGATGCCGACGACGAGACCATCCGCGGATTGACTCCGATCAGGTATCGCAACGAGTTGAGGACGGCGTTGCGCGAATTCGCGGATTACGTCGTAGCCCACTACTGAGAACCGGAACAGACAGGAGAGAACCGATATGGCAGGACAGGATGCCGCGAGGCAGCTCACTTCGCAACTGTGGTCGATGGCCAATGATCTGCGAGGCAAAATGTCGGCGGACGAATTCCGGGATTACATTCTTGGATTCATCTTCTACCGGTATCTGTCGCGCAAGCAGGAGGAATATCTGGCCGGTCTGGGATTTGTTGAGGTTCCCGAAGGCGGCGACATCAATGATGGATACCGTATCCAAGTGGAGCGAGAGGGCATCGAGGATTGGCGTGAAGACATCTCCCAGACGCTCGGTTACGCCATCGATCCGGAATATACGTGGGCGACGCTGATCGGCAAGATCCGCGACCAGAGTCTGCGTCCCGACTACTTCCAGTCCATGTTTGATTCCTTCAAACGCAATGCGGAACTGAACGCCACGGCGGAGAAGGATTTCCGCGACGTGTTCTCCGACGTGAACCTATCCGATTCATCGCTGGGCAATTCGACCGCGGCCCGTGCCAAGAGTCTGTCCAATCTCGCGGAGAAGGTCGATACCATCGAGTTCAAGGACGAAACTGGGCATGACATCCTCGGTGACGTCTATGAGTATCTCATCGCGCAGTTCGCCAGCAATTCAGGCAAGAAGGCCGGTGAATTCTACACGCCGCACGAGGTCTCCCGCATTCTGGCGAAGCTGGTGACATACGCCGACCCGATGTCGGAGGGGTCCTCCGTCATCAGCGACGAGAACCAGAGCTTCTCCGTCTACGATCCGACCTGCGGCTCCGGTTCCCTGCTGTTGACTGTGAAGAAGGAACTCCCCGGCGGAGACCGCAAGGGACGCGTGCGATTCCACGGTCAGGAGTTGAACCGCACGACCTACAATCTTGCGCGCATGAATCTGATGATGCATGACGTGGACTACCAGTTCATGAAGCTGCGCAACGCCGATACTTTGGAGATGGACTGGCCGGACGGAACCGATGCGAACGGTATCGACCACCCGTTGTTCTTCGATGCGGTGGTCGCCAATCCTCCGTATTCCCAGCATTGGGACAACGCCGATTCGAAGATGAGGGATCCTCGTTTCAAGGAGTACGGCAAGCTCGCGCCGAAATCGAAGGCCGACTACGCCTTCGTGGAGCATTGCATCTATCATCTGAAACCGTCCGGTCGCATGGCCATCGTGCTGCCGCATGGCGTGCTGTTCCGAGGCGCGGCCGAAGGCGTCATCCGTAAGGCGATCCTCGACAAGAACTACTTGGACGCGGTGATCGGTCTGCCGGCGAACCTCTTCTATTCCACGTCGATTCCCACTGTGGTGCTGGTATTCCGTAAGGACCGGCAGACCAACGACGTACTGTTCATTGATGCGTCCAACGATTTCGAAAAAGGCAAGAACCAGAACCATCTGCGAGACGAGGACATCGACCGCATTCTGGAAACGTATGCCAAGCGCGAGGACGTCGACAAGTATGCGCATGTGGCGTCTATGAAGGAGATCAAGGAGAACGACTACAACCTCAACATTCCTCGGTACGTGGACACGTTCGAGGAGGAGGAACCGATCGACATCGACGAGGTGAACCGTCAGCTTGCTGACGTGGATCGGCAGATCGCCGAACTGCAGGCCAAGTTCGACGCGATGGTCGCCGATCTGGTGCCTACCGATCCGGAGGTCGGAGCGTGAACGGGACCATGTTCGCCTTACTCAACACGAAGGAACGTGAGATAACCGTCAGGTGCTCGGTGCTCTCCTACAAGCTTGACGACTTCTTCTATTCGGAGGACTGAATCATGGGAAAACTGGTGCCGCAACTGCGTTTCAAAGGCTTTACTGACCCTTGGGAGCAGCGTAAGTTGTCGACATGCCTGACTGAGAGCGTCATTCCCGGGCATTCGGGCGATCAGGCGAAGAAGCTGACGGTCAGGCTCTGGGGCAAAGGTGTGGTGGAAAAGACCACGCTGCAGAATGGGAGCAGCGCCACTCAGTACTATGTCCGCAAGTCTGGGCAGCTGATGTATGGCAAGCTTGATTTCCTTCATGCTGCTTTCGGTATCGTTCCGCAGGAATTGGATGGTTATGAATCAACTGCCGATTCCCCGGCCTTTGACATTGCCGACGATGTGGACAAGGAGTTCGTCCTTCAATCATGCCTGCGCAAGGAATTGTATTTATACCAAGGCAGCCTTGCCGATGGCTCACGCAAGGCCAAGCGTGTCCACTCCCAGACATTCCTGCAAATGACCGCTAATTTCCCGTCCTTGGAGGAGCAGCAGAAGATAACAGAGCTTTTCCGTACCATGGACGATCTTATCGCGGCCCACGAGCGTAAGCTCGAGCTGCTGCGGCTGAAGAAACGCTACTATTTGCAGCAGATCTTCAGCCGAAAGCTCCGGTTCAGAGGCTTCACCGAACCCTGGCAGCAGCGTAAGTTGGGTGAGTTATATGAAAAGGGGCGCTCGGGCGGTACGCCAAATTCCGAAAACCGTAACTACTATGGTGGTAATATACCGTTCCTTGGCATATCTGATCTTAACGGAAGATACATCACTAACACTTCCAAACATATTACCGAAATGGGTTTGATAAATAGTGCTGCTTGGTTGGTTCCCGAAGGTGCCATTTCTCTGGCAATGTATGCAAGCGTTGGAAAAGTCGGTATTTTAAGCCAGCCAATGGCTACCAGTCAAGCGTTTTTCAACATGGTATTCCCTTCTACCATTGTTCGAAACTATATCTTTGCCCGTCTTGATAAAGCCGCATTAGATAGCGAGTGGAATAAGTTAGTATCAACTGGGACTCAAAGCAATTTGAATGCTCAGAAAATAAAAGAATGGGCCGCGTATAGCCCACGACCTTCCGAGCAGCGAATTATCGGCGACTTATTTTTGCTCATTGATGAAATGATTGAACTGCAAGAGGAATACCTTTCGTTGATGGGTAGACTGAAGGAGAATTATCTTCATGCACTTTATTGTTAGGTTAGATGAATAGAGTGCGAAGATATGCGCTCTTAAGTCTTTGACTTAAATCAACCTTTAATGCGTAACAATCAATAAGGCAGTCTATTTTGTCCAGAAAAAGCCCTATCAACTCCATCTCTGAATCAGTGGGAACGCTTAGAACCATTTCTTTCAAGGACTTGAAATCGATGCTTTCCACAGTTGTACCTGTCTTTCCATATCTTAACAGAATTAATTTCTGATGCGAGATAAAGAATTGAAAGAGCCATGGTGCAAGATTCTTTGAATGAGGTTGAATGACTCGAATATCTTGATTTACCGTAGCGGGCTTCCGAAGTATCGAAACCGGTACCATATGACGCAAAATACCACTTCTGGTTACCATTATCAGAGATCCTTCCGGATAGACATTGAGCTCTGCGGCACCCCGTTTGGTAAGAAGATTTGTTGTAGTCTCTATATATCGCTGTTTGACATCCTGAGAAGTTACCCACAGAATCTTCCCTCCGCTATAGTTTTCGGAGTCAGCCATAGAGGGAGTGTGTCCGCCTCCAAAAGAAGCCAGCTCATTCAACTTACGCTGCCGCCAGGGTTCGGTGAAGCCTCTGAACCGGAGCTTTCGGCTGAAGATCTGCTGCAAATAGTAGCGTTTCTTCAGCCGCAGCAGCTCGAGCTTACGCTCGTGGGCTGTGATAAGATCGTCCAGCGTCTTGAAGAACTCCCCAATACACTTCTGCTCGTCTAATGAAGAAATCCTAATCGGTGTCTTGGCGAGTTCCTTCCCGCTGATTTCAGCAAAGGTGGATCCAGCTGAATGTTTTACCGCATATTTGCGAATAACTGCCCCCAAGGCATAAACAAAATCGACTGAGTAATCTTTCTTGATTATCATCGACTGAAATCCTTGGTTGGTAGCCGCAGGCTCCAAAAGGATCGCCATCGTTCCAATCGATGCACGCGACGTGAACAGAATCGCGCCAGGCGGAAGCAGTGTCGCCGAACAACTCCTCAGTCCCAATTTGGAGATCGTTCTCGTTGACTTTTGCACATATCTTGAAGATCCGATTTCGGCGGGCGTGAACCAATTGATGTCGCCATCCCAGAAAGCCAATTGCGTAGTAGACGGGGTTGCTCCACCTACAATCTCTGCGACATCACCTAACTTACGCTGCTCCCAGACGATGTGCGGTGTCTTCTGGGTCCTTGGCGGGGTCTAACCTTGATGTAACGAAGCGTGCCAGAGGAGTGTGCGATGAGTGTAATCGAGGAACGTCTACGACCGGTGTGGGCGCAGTGGTGCGGCGTGATTCCCGTATGGGCGGCACGCAAGGCAGGAGTACGAGCAGACAATCTGAGACGCTGGGCCAAAGGCAACGAGGATGTGGATCATGTAGAGCGCGGCGTATACGCCTGGTATCCCGACGACGTCGACGATACTGACATGGACTGGAACATGATGGTGCCCGCCACCGCCGTGGCCTTGGGCGGAGAGGACGCGTACCTGTGGGGGCCGAGCGTACTGGAAGCGGCTCGGCTGGGAACCATCGGCGGTGGCGCGGTCTGCGTCGCTGTCCCTAAGCGTCGCCGCAAGCGCAACGGCATCTCCTGGGTGGTGACCGACCGGAAGGCGGACTCCACGGTACGGGGCATCCCTTCACAGTCGCTACGGGACGCGGTGTACTCGTCAGCCGGGGAAATCGATGAAGACAAATACTCGGAGGCTCTGGCCGACGCACTGTCGCAAGGCATCATCACCGAAACCGAGTATGGGGATCTCAAGCAGAGGTACTGCGCCTATGCGTGACGACATCCAACGACTTTCCGCTATAAAACTCCGTCGCCTCATCCAACGCGAGGTCAACCGTCTGCCGCTTGAGCAACGAGCCACGGCATTGCAGAATGTTGACAACGCAATATTGGCACAGTTCATCCACGGCATCGGAGTTCTCAAAGGCGGTGGCTCGTTGTCACTGCGCTACCCCCTGAGCAAGGGGCGCACTTCCCGAGATCTTGACGCGACGGTACGCGACAGCATCCAGGAATTCCGAGACATACTATCCGCTCGACTGGAACAGGGTATGAGCGGGTTCACCGGCACCGTCGTCATGCAGACGCGTAAAGACAGCGCCGGCATGAAGGCCGGTATGGTGCCATTTGATATCCAGCTTTTCTACAACGGCGGCCCCTTCGCCTCGTATGAGCTGGAAGCGACGCCGGATCACAGCGGTTTCCTGCCGCAAGCCGCCCCTGCGATCAGTGAACAGACCGCGTCGATTCTCAAGTCCGTGGGCATTCCGTTCCGGGCGCCGGACATGATTGCTCCCATCGACCAGCTGGCTGACAAACTGCATGCCATCAGCAAACCCGGTAGCGCACGCGGCCGCGATCTGGCGGACATCATGACACTCACCGGCGAAGTCGACCTATCGGACTTGGATGAGTTACGCGCCATCGTACGTCGCATCGAAATCTCCGAAACCGCCTTCCCGCATGCCGTGCGCGTACTGGAAGCGGACACATCTCGTTTGAATGCCTTCCGTGAAGCATTCAAGCGATCGAACACCGCATACGATTTCCAGGCATGCTGGGACAACACGCAGCGGCTGCTCCGCCAAGTGGACGAACGGCATCGGTCTGAATGGGAGAAATCCTGGTGCCACCTTGCATAACGATACAACCCCATCACTGCGAATAATGCACCGAATCCTGTCTCGTGCACGAAATACGTGCACGAGACAGGAGCAACTATGCAAAGGAACCAGACCATCTCCTCCTATTTCAAGGAGTGGATGGAGATGTACAAGAAAGGTGCGGTATCGGATGTAACGTACGCCAAGTACGTCGTCACACAACAGCGCCTGCGCGAGCTTGCGCCGAATCTCAGGCTCGGCAACGTGACCCGCACCTCTTATCAGGAGCTGTTGAACGCATACGCCTTGACCCATGAACGGCAGACGGTGATGGACTTCCACCACCAAGTCAAGAGCGCTTTGCTGGACGCTGTCGAAGAAGGCGTCATCACCAAGGATCCGACGCGCAAGATCGTCATCAAAGGCACCGGGCGGCGGCTGCATAAACCGAAGTACCTCAGCCAATACGAACTGCAAGCCGTATTGAAGGAACTGGATCTGGGAAGCGAACCCAATTGGGATTACATGATTCTGCTGATCGCGAAGACCGGACTGCGCTTCGCGGAGGCGCTAGGCTTGACCCCTGCGGACTTTGACTTCCAGAGGCAGATCGTCTCCGTCTCGAAGACCTGGGATTACAAGTCATCCGTAGGACGTTTCGCGCCGACCAAGAACCGATCATCCATGCGTAAGGTGCGCATCGACTGGCAGCTGGCCATGCAGTTCAGCCAGCTGGTCAAAGATCTCCCACAGGATGAGCCGTTCTTCGTTGGCGGCAGGCGCGTATACAACGCCACGGTCAACGACCGGCTCGAACGGCTCTGCAAGCGCGCCGGCGTGCCGGTGATTTCCGTACATGGACTGCGCCACACCCATGCTTCGCTGCTGCTTTACGCCGGAGTGTCGGTTGCATCCGTAGCCAAGCGTCTTGGACACTCCAACATGACCACCACACAAAGCACCTATCTGCATATCGTCCGTGAACTCGAAAACAAGGATGGAGACAAAGTGATGCAGTTCCTCAGTACACTGTAATCCCATAAGTGAACGACGGTGGCGGTCTCGTATGATTGAATGCCGCCACCGTCCTTCGCGTCCTCTCGCCTGAAGGGCTGTCGCAATCAGACGAACAGTTTCTGGAGATATGACGTTTTAAGTCGATCCAGATGCGTCTTCTTCGTTTGGTAAGAGTCGATCAACGCATCAAGACAGACAAGAAACTTCCCTATTATCTGTTGTTCACCGGGATCGCTGGGTACGTCCAACTTCTCTCGAAGAAAATCATTGATGACAATGGTGTGCATCATCGTCGTCGCCTTTGTTGAACGAATGAGAATGTTTCTCATCACAAGCTCATCATTAATATAGTATTTCCAGAATACGAGATCTCTATCTTCAGTGGGCCTCAGGACTTCAAATACATGAGAGACGATGCCGTCTCCGATATCGTTCTCCACGAATCTCCCGTGACTATAATCTTTGCTGCTGTGTCCTTCAAACGCTATATCTCCCAGCCTCATAATGTTATACGTTTTCAGATAGGATTCATCCCGAATGGATGCATCGGCTTTGAACCGCATGTTCGCTACGGATATAATCGCATCAATTCCATAGCTGCCGTCATTCTTTTCGCTGGATTTCTCATATAGGTCACCCAACTTACGCTGCTGCCAGGGTTCGGTGAAGCCTCTGAACCGGAGCTTTCGGCTGAAGATCTGCTGCAAATAGTAGCGTTTCTTCAGCCGCAGCAGCTCGAGCTTACGCTCGTGGGCCGCGATAAGATCATCCAACGTCTTGAAGAACTCTCCAATACGCTTCTGCTCGCTTTCGCTTTGTGGCAGACAAATGCGAGTCTCAAAGAAATCCGACGGGGTTACATTGAGCAATCCATGATTACGCGCTCCTTCCGCGGCGATCGCACTGACTTCCTTGTACCACAATGAAGAATCATAGTATGAGACCAAGAACCACGGCTCGACTCCAGTGGCTTTAAACACTATATAAAGCGTTGAAAGTATGCCCGTTTCGTAACGCTCCAATCGTTTCACCGCCCCATACGGGAATCCATTTGAAGAGCTTTTGTTATATGCGAATTCCCCTTTCATGAGAAGGTAGTAGCCGCTCGTATCCCTAGCTGCAATCTGCCGGTCAAAGAATTCGGTTTGGTCAACAAGACCGTCATGAGCGGAGACCGTCAATACCCTTTGACAGGAGCCGTCAATGTTCTTGCGCCTGATTCGACTTGCGACATCACCTAACTTACGCTGCTCCCAGACGTAGCTGATTTGAGGGCGGCGTTTTCTCAATGAAATCGGAGGTAATCAGCCACGCATGGCCTCGTACTTGGTGTGGATGATCGCCTCGTACCGGGTGACGGCGTCGGTGGGCGGGCCGTCGAAGACGACGCGGTGGTCGTCGAGGACGAGCACGCGGCCGATCGCGTATTCGGGGCGGGTGACGAGCGCCGTGTCATGCGTGGAGAACACCACCTGCCGGTCGTACGAGAACAGGGCGGACGCCACATGCGCGGACGCGACCTCGTCGAGCCCCTTGGTCGGCTCGTCGGCCACGATCGCCGCCGGCGACAGGCCCAGCGCACCCGCGATGGCGAGCAGATGCCGCTGTTCGGCGTTGAGCGCGGACGCCGGCAGATGCGCGACTTTGGCCAGGTCGAAATGCGCGAACAGATTGCCGATGAGCGCCTGCCGCGACGTCTCGTCCATGCGTCGCCGGCGCAGCGGCTCGGCCACCGCCTGGCGGATCGATTCGGCCCGATAGTAGGCGTCGGGGATCTCCTCGCGGCGCACGCGGCCGACGAGAGACTCGACCTGCTTCGCGTCGCCGCGCCGCGACGGGTCGAGGGGAGTGCCGGCCGGAGTGCCGTCGGCGGCGGCCGGGGTGAGCCGCACGGTGCCGGATGTGGCGGCCAGCGCGCCGTCGAGCAGCTTGAGCAGCGTCGTTTTGCCCGACCCGTTCAGGCCGATGAGCGCGACGCGGCGGTCCGACGGGCCGATCGACAGCGTCGTCGGTTCGAGGCCGGTCTGACCTTCCGGATAGACAAACCCGGCGGATTCGAGTGTGAACGTGACGGCCGCGGCCGGGGCGGACGGGGTGCGGGAGAAGAGTCTCATGCGTTCATGGTACGGCAGCCGGGGCAGGCCCCGGCAGGGTTTGAGGCAGCCCGCGATGCGACACACCCGGACTGGTGATACAGAAGACAGGTTATATCCGGAAACCCCGGGTCTAGGCGGGACAACCTCTATTCTGTGCGACCAATCCGGGTGTGTCCCTACAGGACGGATGTCCTTTTATCTCTTGTTGAGAACGGGCGAAGTCGGGAATCCGGGTTGGAGATGCCTTTGCTGAGGCCCGGGCGCAGCGCTCGACACGCCTGGACTGGTCATGCAGAAGGCGGGTTGTTCACGGAAACACCGGGTTTTGGAGAGACAACCCTGGTTCTGTGTGACCAATTCGGGCGTGTCGCGGCGGTGAGGGGCTGATGCGGCGGGAGATTCGGGAGTGGAATTGCCGCCCCTCTTTCACTCGGGGCGAGGCACCCGGACGTCAGGCGAAGTAGAAGCCCTTGAACCCGTACTGGTACACGCGGTACACGTAGCTTGTGGCGAGCTTCATCCGGTACTGCGCGAGCAGCGTGCCGTCCGTGTCGTACACGCCGAACAGGCCCTGCTGGCCGGTGTCGATGAGGATGTGCCCGTCGTCGAGCTCCTGCGCGGAGCTCACATAGGGGGAGAACGGCACGTCGAACTGGTCGGTCTCGCGGTACGTGCGCGCGTTCTCGTCGACGAGGTAGCGGCGGTACTGGGATCGCGCGTCGTCGTTGCCGGTCAGGCCTTCGGTCTCGATCCCGTCGACGACGCTCCAGTCGAAGTCGGGCCGGGTGGACGCGTACCCGTAGTTGTTGTCGAACATGTACAGGTAGTACTGGCCGTCGGGCAGCGAGTCGTCCTGGACGACGGTGATGGAGTGCTGGCCGCCGGTGTCGCCGAAGTCGCCGTCCTTGGCGAGGAACGAGTCCTCGTAGCCGCTGCCGTCCCACACGCTCGGCTCGCCGATCATCCAGTCGAGCTTCGGCTCGCCTTCCAGGTCGTCGATCTTGATGATGGTGGACGTCTCGCGCGCGGAGAATATGGCCGACCCGTCGTCCACCAGCTGGATGGTGTTGCAGTGCAGCCAGTCCCAGCGGTCGGTCGCGCTCGGGTCTGACTCGTCGATGCCGGCGTGCGTGGTCGTCTGCTTGTAGTCGGCCAGCAGCTCGCCGAAGTCGAGCAGCGGCGTGGTCTCGCCGGTGTCGGTGTCGAGTTTGACGACCTGGTCCTGCACGGCGTGGTCGTCGCGTCCCAGCTGGGTGGCGAGCAGCACGATGTTGCCGTCGGCGTCGAGCGCGTAGTCGTGGTGGAGGATGTAGTCGTCGGACAGGTCGTAGATCTTCTCGAGGCGGCCGAGCCGGTCCATGCCGACCATGGTGTGCGTGGACGCGGAGAACCACATGAGCCCGTCGGAGAAGAGGAGCCGGTGCGCCCGGTAGTATTTGAGCGGGATCTCGCCGCGCAGCACGCCGTCCGTGTCGTAGTAGTAGAGGAAGTCCTGGTCGTCGCTGTCATTGCCCATGACCGCATACAGGCCGTCGCCCAGATCGGTGCCGTCGTCGGGGGCGACGGTCTGTTCGAGCCGCGTCTCCTCGGTGCCCAGCAGCGTCGGGCCGTCGTGTTCGATGGCGTACGTGAGGTCGAGTCCGTTGTCGTCGGTGAGGGTGAACGTGATCGTGTTGGTCACGCCGGGGACGAGGCCGAGGACGAGGAACTCGTGTTCGGTGGGATAGTCCTCGTCGCCCTGGTACGCCTGCTGCGTGAAGTCGGGGTAGCCGTCGGCCGACACCGTGTAGGTGACGTTCGATCCGTAGCGTGACGTGAAGTACACGTACAGCGATGTGGTGTTGGTGCCGTACGGGTTGTCCTTGACGAAGATGTCGTCGACGCCGTGCTCCCTGGCGTCGCGTTCGGCGACGAGCGCGTCGTGCGCCGCCTGCTGATAGTCGTCGGTGTAGATGTCGGCGATGCGCGCGTTGAGTCGTGCGATGCGCGCGGCGCGGACCGACGACGCCCCGCCGGTCGTCGCGCACAGTCCCAGCGCGACGACGACGGTCAGCGCGCACAGGGCGCCGACGGCGCGCACGACGGCGCGACGATGCGGAAACGATCGCAATGATTGCATGGTGAACCCCGGAAGTCTGCATGATGGACGATACCCATCCATGGGTATACGCCCATCCTTGGAGAAACCGGAACTTCCGCAAGGCGTCGCCGGGACGGGGCCGGGACGTTTCCGGAGCGGAGCCGGAACGTCATTGGAGCGTTGGCTGGACGCCCGCTGGAAAAGGCGCCCAGCCGGCCGTCAGCCGATGCCCAGCAGCGCGAACCAGGAGCGCACCTCGTGGAACAGCGCCGGATTGTTGGCCGACAGCGAATCGGAACGGCCTCGCACGAAGCACGACATCAGCGCGACCGCGAGCATCGCCATCATCAGCAGCATCACGGCGAGCCGCAGCAGATACCGATGGGCCGGCGTCCTGCGGTACGACGGTTCGGCGAGCGAATCCTCGCGCACCGGCGGGTCGAAGGCGGCAGTGCCGTCGGCGAGCCGGACGAACGCCGGCAGGCACGCCAGCGAGAACAGCCAGCCGAAATCGGCCATGTACCGCCATCCCAGACCGCCGGCGAACGAATCGACGACGACCAGGACGAGCGCCAGAACCAGCGCGACGGTCAGCGTGCGCCGGTACGCGGCGGACAGGCGCGTGCGCATGCACGGCAGGAGGAACGCGAGCAGCGCCATCGGACACAGGGCGAACAGGCCGCCGACCACCGGCTCGGTGAACGCCCACTCGGGCAGCGGCGTGGGCTGCAATGCGAGGGCGGGGAAGTCGCCGGCGAAGCGCAACGGCGCGAACAGGTAATAGAACACGACGAACGGCACGTCCACGGACGGCAGACGGTAGTTCACCATGTCGGTGATGGTCATCTGATAGACGCTGCCGAAGTCGAGGGGCGAGCCGAACCGGGCCGCGTTGTACGCCATGAGCGGGGCGACCACGACGAGCGCCGGCAGCACGATGGCCAGCGGCGCGCGCAGCGCCTCGCGCACGCCGAACAGTCGGGCGCGCAGTCCGGCGGCGAGACGCGCGATCTGCGTCCAGAACAGCGGGAACGCGAGCAGCGCGGCCAGACAGAACGTGGGACGGCAGCCGAAGTTCGCGGCGATGCACGCGCCGCCCGCCGCCAGATGCGGCAGCGACAGTCCGGTGGCCGCGTCGCGGTGGCGGCGGCGACGTGCGGTGCCGGCATCGGCGGCTGCGCCGACGGCGGCATGAGCGCGATTGGCCTCGCCATGGGGGCGGCCGGCGACTCTGCCGTCGGGCCTGTGGCGACCGGTGGCGGTGTCGTCGGCCGCCTGCGGCAGCGCGCCGAGCCAGAACCACAGTCCCAGACAGGTGAACGCGAGCGAGGCGGCGATCGGCACCGAGTAGAAGTTGGTGCGGAACCACAGGTAGCAGGCGTTCGCGCCGATCAGGAAGCCCACGACCGCCATCGACGCGGCGGCGAGCGAGACGGACGGGGCGAAACGGTGCAGCAGCCGCACGATGAGCAGGCAGGCGGCCACGGTGAACATGAACATGAGGATCGGCACGGCCGCGCCGGTCGGCAGCATGCGGCCGGTGAGCGCCTGATACGGCAGGTAGAGGAGCACGGCCGGCAGCACGCCGAAATACGAGTACCAGTGGCCGTCATGGTAGGCGTAGTCCCAGTAGAGCGGGCCGTCGCCGGAGGCGAGCAGCGAGGCGCGCACGTCCACGTCGTAGGGGGACTGCGCGGCGGCGAGCGCGTCGGAGACCGGCAGGTCGAGCCAGACGCGGCCGTGCAGCAGCGCGTCGGCCACATGCGCGTACTGGTCGAAATCGTACGTGTACCAGCCCTCGTCATGGAAGGTGAGCGGCCCCATGACGGCGATCGACCAGCCGGCGGTCGCCAGGACGGCGACGCCCAGCGCGCCCAGCGTCGCGGCGAGCGCCCGCCGCTGGGCGCGGTCGGCGGGGTCGAGCCGGGTGCGCCACAGGCGCGATCCGGGCCGCCACGCCACGCACAGCGCCACCACGGCCGACAGCAGCGCCACGCGCGCCCAGCTCCACAAGAACGGCACCTTCGCGTTGGCGCGCACGGCGGCGAGCGGCAGGCGCGATCCGGCCGGCTCCTGCACCCATACGCGGATCGACGTGGCACGGCCCGTCCTCGCATAGCGGGAGCGCGGCGCGTTGACGCACACCGGCCGCACGTCGCCGGCGGCGCCGTCGAGGTCGAAGCGCAGATGGAAGGTGCGCAGCAGGTCGGTCGTGTCGGCCGTGTCGGTCGCGTCGTCGGTCGCGGCGACGTCGACGCGCACGTAGTCGGACGTGCCGTCGGCGGTCAGGTCCAGATACGCGGCGGTCGGGTCGACGACGCGCAGCATGCCGTCGTCGTCGCGCACGAGACCGGCGCCCATCGCGTTGGTCGCGGCCGACGAATCGGTGCTCGCCGACAGCGTCGACCAGAACGGCAGGTTGAACACGGCGCATTCGACCGCGAGGACGGCCAGCAGGGCCATGCAGGCGGCGGCCAGCGTGCGCGGGCGGATGATGCGGCGGGAAAGCGAAGATGACACGGCAACATTGTATCGGGACCGCGCCGGACGCCGCCGCGCCGCGATTACTCCGAGGGCGTCAATCGGGCCTCCATGTCGGGTTGCGTTGAAACAATATGGGGCATGTTTTCTCACGCATCACACCAAGGCAATCATGGCCGCAGCGTGTCGGCCGCGATCGGAAGGCTGGTGCGCTCCGTCAACGCCCGGTTCGGCGCGGGCCGGACGTCCGTCACCGTGCCGTCGACCGACCCGTTCTCCGCGTCGCTGAACGCGCCCGACGGCGACATGGTCAAGTCGCTGCACGAGCATGCGATCGTGCTCGGCCCGCTGGTCAAGCGCCGCGTCTTCGACGGTCTGGAGGGCGTGCCCGACGGGCTGCGGCTCGGCTGGGCGCAGCTGCCGGTCCGCCGCGGCAGCGTGCTGGCGCTCGGCGCGTTCACGTCGCGCGACCATTTCGCCCAGATCGCGCTCGCCGACGACAAGGGCCGCGTGTTCGTCGGCTCCGACCCGGAGATGGACGTGCAGGGCAAGCGCGCCCAGTTCATGTTCGGCAAGGAGGGACGCCTGCGCCTGCCCGACGGCCCGCGCTTCGGCCATAAGGCGGACCCCGACGCCCCCGTGCGCATGCTCGACGTGTTCCACGGCGGCATCGTGGGCCGCGACGACTCCGGCCGCATGATGTGGCTCGCCTCTTGGCTCAAGACCGGCAACCGCTACACGCTCGAACAGGTGCGTCAGCCGCTGCCCGACGCGCTGCGCCACGACCTCGGATACCGCGACGCGATCGCCGTCGCGTTCTTCACCGCGTACATGCTGCCGCAGATGAAGGGCCTGCTCATCGGCTTCGGCTCGGGCAACATCTTCCGCCGTCTCAACCGTGAGGCGCCGATCGGCGCGATCCGCCGCTCCCTGCGCGACACGCTCGACGCGCGCGCCCACGGCCTGCGCGCCTCCGGCCTGGAGGATCATTTCGCGGACCTCATGCACGAGGCGAAGGCGCTGGAGCCGGCCGCCGGCCTCGAGGCGGTGCACGGCGCCGAACCATTGCACCTGTACACGTCGTCGTATTCGGGCAATTACTTCTTCACCTGGGATTCGGGACTGCAGTTCCCCGCGGCGCTCCAGTCGCTGCGCATCGAGGCGAACCTCAACCGATTCGCCGCGGTCAGCGCCTGGCTGGAACGCAACGCGCGGCTGGGCGTCGGCCCCATCGAGGACACGGTCACGCGCGCCGAGGCGGCCCGCATCGACCGGATGCTGCTGGAGGATCCGGCGCTCAACGCGCTCAAGCCCGGCGATCCGGCCGCCGACGACGGCGCCGCCGACACGACCGGCACAGACTTCGACGGCGACGGCTGGCATGCGGTCATGCGGCTCGTCGACGAGGCGCAGGCCGAATTCCAGCGTATCGCCGAGCGCAATCCCGACCCGGTCCCGCCGCCCGAAGGGCACGATCCGGGCGATTCGGAATGGCTGTACCGCCAGACCGTGGCACGGCTCCTGCGCCGCCTGCGCCTGCCGTACCGCTTCGACGTGGAGTTCCGTTCCGACCTCGCGTCCGGCGAGGCCGCCGTCGGCTACACGGTCGCCGGCCCCTCGATGATGCCGTCGACCCTCTACGACGACGAACGCCACGCGTGGACGCCGCTCGACGAGGATGCGCGCGCGGCGATGAGCGCCGACTACAACCTGCGCGTCGGCCTGATGATCGCGGCGATGATGTTCGGCGCGAACCGCCGCGTCAAGCGCATCTCGGTGCACGTCGACTCGCTGGGCCTCGAAGAGGCCGCCGCCGCGCAGGACAGCGCCATCTCCGACATGATGGGCCAGACGCTGCGCCGGTTCGAGCGCACGCTGCTGCGCGAGACCGGCGTGACCGGCGGCAAGGCGGACCCGAAGGACGGCGACCACCACGGCGATCCGGCGCTCGCCCCGCGCGGCGTCGTCGAACCGGCCGTCACCCCGGCCGAACCGTTCGGTCCGGCCTCGCCCTCCGACGCGTCCGCCCTGACCGGCGTCGATGATACGGACGACGCGCCCGCCGCGTCGATCCCGCCGGCGGACGGGATCGTCGACGGCATGCCGCCGGTCGACGGCGACTCCGGAGACGCCGCGGACGTCGGTTCCGTCGCCGATGAGGACGCCAGCGTGGACCGCCGTTTCGAGGATCTGATGCGCGGCATCGACTTCGACGAGACGCTCTTCACCTCGCCGGACGCCTTCCCCGGACAGGACGACCCCGATGCGCCGGCCGGTCCGTCCGACGGCTCCGGCATGGCGGGCGCGCCGGGATTCGACGGCCCGATGCCCGTCGACCCGTCCGACCCGCTCAGCGCGCTGCGCGCCGACCCGACCGTGCGCACGATGGCGACCGTCACGTTCACCCGCGACGAGTTCCTCGAACGCCTCTACGAGGACGGTCTGCTCCACCCGGCCGACACGTTCCGCCTGTTCGACGCGGTCCTCGCGTTCGACGAGCACGGGGCGCTCGCCGAGACCGAACCCGCGTTCGCGCTCAGCGACGGCCGCTTCGCGCCCACCGGCGCCCAAGAGGAGCCGGAACTGTCCGACACGGTGTTCCGGCCGGGCGTGGCGCGCGTGCTGGGCGCCGCCGACGCGGCCGGCCTGTCGATCCAGCGCGCCGACCTGCTGCAGCACGGCGTGGCCGAATTCCACCGGCTCGCCGCCGACCATACGATCGGCACGGCCGGCAAGGCGCGCGAGGCGATGCGGCTCATCGAACGCATCGGCGACCCGGAGCTGACCGCGCTCGCCCCACAGGTCACGAGCGCCCTGATCGACGGCGAGGACACGCCCGACTTCCGATTCACCCTCAACGACGACCTGGGCCGCGAACGCGACCGCGCCCACGAGCAGTTCTTCGCCGGACAGCTCGAACGCGCCATCGAGACGCTGGAGAACGAGCTCGAACGGATCGACCGCATGTACGCGGCCGAACCGGGCGTGCCCCGCTACTTCAACTCGTACGCGGAGCGCGTCGTGTACAACCGGCTGTTCGCCACGTCGGGGGAGCGCACCGTGCTCATTCCCGACGACCTGTTCTACACGCATATGGAGGCCGCCGACCTGCTCGCGCAGATCAAGGGCCCGCGCGCCGCGCTGCCGCATCTGAACGCGATGGTCTCCTACGCGCCCGCCTACCCGCTGTCGCATCTCAAGCTCGCCGTGCAGCTGGCGCGTCTGGAGGACTGGGATTCGGCGCGCGCCGCCTGCCTCAACGCGCTGCGCGTCGCCCTCGACCGCGACGACGCCGCGTTCGCGTACTACCGGTTCGCCTACTGCGCGTGGATGCACGACCGCTT
Source organism: Bifidobacterium samirii (assembly GCF_003952945.1). GTDB lineage: Bacteria > Actinomycetota > Actinomycetes > Actinomycetales > Bifidobacteriaceae > Bifidobacterium > Bifidobacterium samirii. The sequence goes on along the minus strand of NZ_QXGK01000010.1, from coordinate 44,112 downwards.
CGACGAGGCCGCCGCCGGCTATCTGATGAGCGAGCACATCAGCCCCGGCCAGATCGGCGCGCTGGAGGGCGAGCTGCGCGAGCTCGTCGCCCGCGCCGAATCGCAGTGCATCCCCCTGCCCGACGACGTCGACCAGGCCAAGGCGCTGCTCGCCTCGCGCGGCCTGCCCGTCTGGCCCGCCACCGAAGTCGCCTCGATCATGCGCGAGGCGGCCCGGGCGAGCGTCGACGCGGGCATGTTCGTGCCGGCCCGCACCCTGTCGGTCGCCTGCGCGCGCATGGCCGACGACGACAGCGACGGCATCGACGTGATCCAGGCGCAGTTCCTGCGATCCCTCAACGCGTGACGACGCCCGCCCCGGCACGGCGCGGGCCGGGGCGGCGCATCGGACGCGCCACGCATGCGACGACGCGCGCATGCGCCGATACGGTGCAAGCCGACATGGAAGGTGACGAGGTGAACGAACAACTGGCATGGGATTTCGACCTGTTCGACGCGGCCGGCATGACCGGCGGGGACGGGTCGTCCGGCACGGCCGCGGTAGGCGATGATTCTGACGGTGCCGCCGCCGCGGACGGTCCATCCGACGCTCCGGACGGTCGTCCGGCCGCCGGGGGAGCGGCCGCACCCGCGCCCGTCGCCGACACCGGCATCGCCGCGGCGACGCCCGGCTCGGCGGCGTGGATCGCGGCCCTCCAGGCCGACGACGCCGACGCGATGCGCCTCGACCGGCTCGACGTGGCGGCGATGGGCGCCGACGACGCGGTCCGCCTGTGGGCGAAGGTCGCCGCATGGGTCGAATCCGACCAGATCGCCTACTACATCGACGACGCGCCCGTCTCCTCCGACGCCGCCTACGACGCGCGCCTGCGCTGCCTGCAGCGGCTCGAGGCGTCGTTCCCGACGCTCGACTCGCCGCAGTCGCCCACCCGGCGCGTCGGCGGCACGTTCTCCAACGACTTCGCGTCCGTCCGTCATCCGTCGCGCATGATGAGCCTCGACGACGTGTTCTCCATCGACGAGCTGCGCGACTGGCACGACTCCGTGCTGCGCGACCTCGACTGGCCCGAAGGCCGCCCCCTGCCGATGAGCTGCGAGGTCAAGATCGACGGTCTGGCCCTGAACCTCATCTACCGCAACGGCGTGCTCGAACAGGGGCTGACGCGCGGCGACGGCGTCACCGGCGAGGACATCACCCTCAACGTGCGCACCATCGCCTCCATCCCCGCCAACCTGTCCGGCCCCGTCGAGGACATCCCCGAATTCGTCGAGATCCGCGGCGAGGTGTTCATGCGCTGGGACGACTTCGCCGCCCTCAACGACGAACAGGAGGACGCCGGCCGCGCCCCCTTCGCCAACCCGCGTAACGCCGCCGCCGGCTCGCTGCGGCAGAAGGACCCGCGCATCACCGCCACCCGCCGGCTGAGCTTCTACGCGCACGGCATCGGCACGCTCGACTGGGGGAGCGGGGCGGCCGCCTCCGCGCACCGGGAGATCTCGGACCAGTCCGACGCGTACCGGCTGTACGAGACGTGGGGCATCCCCGTCTCCCCGCACAACCGCACCGTCGACTCGTTCGCCGGCATCCTCGACATGATCGACCACTACGGCGAACACCGCGGCGACATCGAACACGCGCTCGACGGCATCGTCGTCAAGGTCGACGACCTGACCTTGCAGCGCACGCTCGGCGCCACGTCGCGCGCGCCGCGCTGGGCCGTTGCCTACAAGTACCCGCCCGAGGAGGTTAACACCGAACTGCTCGACATCACCGTGCAGGTCGGCCGCACCGGGCGCGTCACCCCCGTCGCGATCCTGCGGCCCGTGCACGTCGCCGGATCGACCGTAGCCCGCACCACGCTGCACAACCCGTCCGACGTGGCACGCAAGGGCGTGCTCATCGGCGACACGGTCGTCGTGCGCAAGGCCGGCGACGTGATCCCCGAACTCGTCGGCCCCGTCCTCGAACGCCGCAAGGGCCGCGAAGGCGAGCTGCGCGAGTTCGTCATGCCGACCGCCTGCCCGTCGTGCGGCGCGGCGCTCGCTCCCGCCAAGGAGGGCGACAAGGACATCCGCTGCCCCAACGTCGAAAGCTGCCCGGCGCAGCTGACCGAACGCATCATCAACCTCGCCTCGCGCAAGGCGTTCGATATCGAGCATCTGGGCGACCAGTCGGCCGTCGCCCTGACCAACCCGGAGGAGAACCGCCCCGACACGGCCGCCACGTACGCGCCCGGCCTGACCGAGATCGTCGTCGGCCCCGGCGAGGAACCCGACGAATACGAGCCGCCGGTCGGGCTGGAACTGCCCGCCGTGCAGACGCCGGTCCTGTCGAGCGAGGCCGGCCTGTTCTCCCTGACCGCCGACGACCTCAAGGACGTGCGCGTGTGGCGCGAGGCGCCCATCATCGAAGTCCACGAGACGGTCGGCGAGAACGGGCGGCGCCGGAAGGTGCGCAAGCGCATCGGCGGCTCCGGACTGTGGCATCAGGTGCCCGCGTTCTGGACCACGCCGGCCGCGGCGAAACGCAAGGCGGACGCCGACGGCGCATACCCCGGCTACGACGTGCCCGCCGACGCGGCCGTCGTGCGCGTCGACCATAGGACGGGACGCGCCGGCGTCGCCGACGTGCCGGTCATCATCCGCCCCGGCGAGAACACGCGCAAGATGCTCGACGAAATGGACAAGGCGCGCCACGCCGACCTGTGGCGTGTGCTCGTCGCCCTGTCGATCCGCCGGCTCGGCCCGCCCACCGCGCGCCTCATCGCCGGCGCGTTCGGATCGCTCGACGCGATCGGCGCGGCGAGCGTCGAGGAGCTGTCCGCGATCGACGGCATCGGCCCCGAGATCGCCGAATCCGTGGCCGGCTGGTTCGCCGCGTCGCGCGAACCGGGCGACTGGCGCGGCGACGTGCTGGCCGCCTGGCGGGCCGCCGGCGTCGGCGTCGGCCAGGCGCAGGTGAGCACGCTGCCGCAGACGCTCGCCGGACGCACGGTCGTCGTCACCGGCTCGCTGGAAGGATTCTCACGCGACTCCGCCAAGGAGGCGATCATCGAACGCGGCGGCAAGGCGGCCGGCTCGGTGAGCCGCAAGACCGACTGGGTCGTCGTCGGCGCCAACGCCGGATCCAAGGCCGACAAGGCCGCCGAACTGGGTATCCCCGTCCTCGACGAGGCCGGATTCGTGACGCTGCTGGAGACCGGCGACGCCGTCCCCGCAGGCGGCGGCGCGGACGGGGAGACGGACGGCGAGCCGGGCGTGGACGACTGACCTTCCGACGGCCGTCCGCCGACGCCTCTGGCATGCCGGCGCACTTCACGCTAGTGTGGTACGCGCATTAAGGAGGACGAAATGACCGACATCCGACCCGACATCCGACAGATCGAAGCGGACATCTACGAGCGGCTCAGCCACGTCATCGACCCCGAGCTGGGCCGCTCCGTCACCGAACTCGGCATGATCGCCGCCATCGACGCGCATCCCGCCTCCGAAGGCGGCTACGACGTGGACATCCGCGTCGAACTCACCGTCGAAGGCTGCCCGCTGTCGCAGACCATCACCAACCAGATCAACGGCGCCGTCGCATCCTATCCGGGCGCCGCGCTCACCCCGCACATCGAGGTTTCTTCGATGAGCCGCGACAAGCTCGCCGACCTCGTTGCCGGACTCAAGGCCGAACGCCGGCAGAACCCGTTCAGCAAGCCGGGCGTCAAGACCCGCATCTTCGCGATCGCCTCCGGCAAGGGCGGCGTCGGCAAGTCGTCGGTCACGGCGAACCTCGCCGCCACGTTCGCCGCGCTCGGCTACGACACGGCCGCCATCGACGCCGACATCTACGGCTTCTCCCTGCCCGGCCTGTTCGGCGTGACCACGCAGCCCACCAACCTCGACGGCATGCTCATGCCGGTCACCGCGTGGGGCGTCAAGCTCATCTCGATCGGCATGTTCGCCGGCGCCGACCGTGCGATCCTGTGGCGCGGGCCGCGACTGCAGCGCTCGCTCGAACAGTTCCTCTCCGACATCTGGTGGGGCACGCCCGACGTGCTTCTGCTCGACCTGGCGCCCGGCACCGGAGACATGGCGATCTCGGTCGCCCAGGCGCTGCCCAACGCCGAACTCGTCGTCGTCACCACGCCTCAGCCGAGCGCGTCCGACGTGGCCGTGCGCTCCGGACTCGTGGCCCTGCAGGTGCCGATGCGCGTGCGCGGCGTGGTCGAGAACATGAGCTGGTACGAGCACAAGGGCGAACGACTGGAGATCTTCGGCGCCGGCGGCGGCGCGCGCGTGTCCGAACAGCTGACCGCCGCGCTCGGACACGACGTGCCGCTCATGGCCCAGCTGCCGCTCGAACCCGAGTTCCGCGAGACCGGCGAATCCGGCCGCCCGGCCGTCCTCAACGCCGACGGCACGCTGCGCGACGACGCGATGGGCCAGGCGTTCCGTTCGCTGGCCGAGCGGCTCATGGCCTGACCGGCGGGCCACCGCGCCGTACGGATCGTCCGGATATGGTTGCGCCCCGGTGGTTCACCGGGGCGCAACCATATCCGACCGTATGCGGCGTCCTACCACCAGACGCCCGGCTCGCTGAAGAAGCCGTTCAGGACGAGGAAGATGGGGAGCGCGACTGCGGCGGCCAGCGAGAACCCTCCTCCGAGGCGGGTCATGAACAGGTAGAAGTCAGTGGGTTCTCCGCCGCGCACGGAGAGGAAGTGCTCCAACCGCCACATGTCGGTCGGGCGGAGCAGCGCGAACAGCCCCATTCCGATCAGCAGCAATTCCAGGATGATGAACCAGACGATCATCGGGAACCTCCATTCCCCCATATGAATCCGCGGCGCCTTCGCCACCTGCTTCCATGATAGGGGAACTCCGGCGGACATGCGGGGCGTATGGACCCATCGCGCGTATACGATGCGACTCGACAAGTCAATTCTGACTATTGTCCGTTTTGTCAGAAATTGGTAGAATGGTGACGACATAAGGAGGAATCATGACTGCAGTACTTGACATGCCTCATGTTGATGGGACGACGATTCCGCGTGGCGATCGTGCGCTCGTCGGCGCGGCCGGTGATGTCGTGGAGCTGAGCGCCGAGGCGTACGAGGCGGCGTTGAACGCGGCGTTCGGTGTGATGGGACGTCGCCGTATGGTCACGACCGGCGAGGCGGCGAAGCTGTTGAACTGCTCGGCACGCACGGTGGCCCGCATCCTCGATTCCGGCAGGCTGCCGTTCACCCGCAATGGCGCCACCGGGCGCCGCATGGTGGATGTGGCCGATGTGATGGACTACCAGCATCGGGAACGCGAACGGATGGAGCGGTCGCTGGCTTCGATGCGCCGCGCGGCCTCGGAGATGGGCCTGTACGATGAAGACGATGCGGCCTACGTCGCCGATTTCGACCAGTGAGCGAAAGGCGATGCCGTGACGAAACCCGTCGTTCTGCTTGACGCCAATATCTTCCCCGCGGTCTGGCTGCTTGACATCATGCTCACCTTGGACGAACGGCAGGTGATCGACGTCGTGTGGTCCGGACGGATTCTGGAGGAGGCGCGTCGCGCGCTCATCGAGAGACGCGGACGCACTCCGGAACAGGCGGATCGCCTCCTGTCGTTCATCAGGCCGATGAACCCCACTCATTGCATCTACGGCTGGAGCCATCTCGAACCGGCGCTCGATCTGCCGGACCCGGACGACCGGCACGTACTCGCCGCCGCCCTGGCCGCGGATGCCGATTATATCGTCACCTACAATCTCAAGGATTTCCCGCCGCAGAAGCTTGAACGCTACGCGGTGGAGGCCGTGCACCCGGACGAGTTCCTGAGTGTGATGCTCGAGCGCGACCAAGATGGTGTGGTGGAGGCGATGAACGCCGTCGTATCCAGCAAGGACAATCCGCCACGCACCATGGCCGAGGAACTGGATCATCTGCGCAGACTGCGTCTGAACCGATTCGCCGACGGCATGGAACGGGCCACTCGCTAGGGGATTCCCCTGCTTCGATCGAGCGGCTGCGACGCGAGTCCTTAGGCGGATTTCGACCCATAGGGCTTGTCGCGCTCCCGGAGTGGCGCCGATGGGGGGCCGGTGCGTCACGCCAGTAAATGAAAAAAAGACCTTGTGAAACTTGGTTTCACAAGGTCTTTGTCTACGCCAAATGACTCCCATTCAACTCCCGCTGGAATCAGAATGGCGTCATTTCAACGTTTCCGAGCCATAAGACTCAGATGTGGAAGTACAGCTCGTACTCCAGCGGGGTCGGGGCCAGACGGGCCATCTCGATCTCGCCGCGCTTGAGGTCGAGCCACGTCTCGATCAGGTCGTCGGTGAACACGTCGCCGGCGGTCAGGAAGTCGTGGTCCTCCTCGAGGGCGTCCATCGCCTCGGCGAGCGAGGCCGGCACCTGCTTGATGCCCGCATGCTCCTCCGGGGGCAGCTCGTACAGGTCCTTGTCGACCGGCGCCGGCGGCTCGATGTGGTTGAGGATGCCGTCAAGGCCGGCCATGAGCTGGGCGGAGAAGGCGAGGAACGGGTTGCACGACGGATCCGGGGCGCGGAACTCGATGCGCTTGGCGGCCGGCGAGGTGCCCGCCAGCGGGATGCGGATCGCGGCGGAGCGGTTGCGGGCCGAGTACACCAGGTTGACCGGCGCCTCGTAGCCCGGCACCAGACGGTGGTAGGAGTTCAGCGACGGGTTGGTGAAGGCCAGCACGGCGGAGGAGTGCTTGATCAGGCCGCCGATGTACCAGCGGGCCATGTCGGACAGACCGGCGTAGTTGCGCTCGTCGTAGAACAGCGGCTTGCCGTCCTTCCACAGCGACTGGTGGCAGTGCATGCCGGTGCCGTTGTCGCCCGCCATCGGCTTGGGCATGAAGGTCGCGGCCTTGCCGGCCAGCGCGGCGGTCTCATGCACCACGTACTTGTACTTCATCAGGTCGTCGCCGGCGTGCTGCAGCGAGTTGAAGCGGTAGTTGATCTCCTGCTGGCCCGCGGCGCCGACCTCGTGGTGGGCGCGCTCCAGGATCAGGCCTACCTTCTGCAGGTTGGCGACCATGTCGTCGCGCAGATCCTGCGTGTGGTCGACCGGCGGGACCGGGAAGTAGCCGCGCTTGACGCGGTTCTTGAAGCCGATGTTCGGGGTGCCGTCGTCCTCGACGTCGACGCCGGTGTTCCACGGCGCCTCGATCGAGTCGACCTCGTAGAAGGAACGCTGCATCGAGTTCTCGTAGCGGACCTTGTCGAAGATGAAGAACTCGGCCTCCGGGGCGAAGGACGCGGTGTCGGCCAGACCGGTGGACTTCAGGTAGGCCTCGGCCTTGGCGGCCACCTGGCGCGGGTCGCGCGAGTACGGCTCGTCGGTGAGCGGGTCGACGATGGAGAAGGCCACGTTGAGGGTCTTGTGCTTGCGGAACGGGTCGATGTAGGCGGTCTCGACGTCCGGGATCAGCTTCATGTCGGACTCGTTGATGGCCTGGAAGCCCTCCATGGAGGAGCCGTCGAAGGCCATGCCGTCGGTGAAGGCGTCCTTGAGGAACTCGCTCGCCGGGACGTTGAAGTGCTGCTGCACGCCGATCAGGTCGGTGAAACGGACGGAGACATACTCGATGCCTTCCTTGTTGATCAGGGCCTCGGCGTCGGCCTTGGTTGCCAGTGCAGTCACGGGACCGCTCCTTTCGTGAAGTAACGTACAGGCTTTAGTCTAGATGCCGGCGTTTCGCCGGCTCGTCGTTTCGGTTACGAACATGTTTCGACGGACGGTTTTTCGTCCGTCATGCGAAAATCCCGCCGTCGTGCGGCGGCGGGATCGGATGGGCGACGGTCAGCGGCCGCGCATCGCCCGGCGGCTCATGCGCTGCGGGCGGTTCGGGTCGATGCCCTTGGGGATGCCGTAGCCGGCCTTGGACTGCAGCGTGTCGAGGCGCTTGTTGAGGGTGGCCAGCTCGGTCTGGGTGAGCATGAAGCGGGTGTTCGGGCGGATCTTGTACCACATCTTGTCCCACCAGCCGGTCGGCTCGGACTTCGGCTGGTACGCCTTCTGCTTGAGCAGCGTGCGGCGCAGGTCCTTGAGGCGCACCTGGCCTTCGCCGGTGCCCACGTAGATGCGGTAGACGGGGATCTTCGAGCCGGCGGTCACGCCCTTGATGCTCTGCTCCTGACGCTCCATCGGGCGCTTGAGACGATCCTTGTCGCCCTCGCCCAGCAGGTAGATGCCGTTGTAGCCGGTGCCGCGCCAGATGGCGTCCTTGGTGCGCGGGTCGATCCACACGGGCTGCTGCGGGAAGGTGAAGCCGGCCTTGCTGATGTTGCCCAGCACGCTGACGGCGGCGCCGGGGCGGCCCTCGAGCTTGGCGTAGCCGACCTTGTCGGCGCGGTTGGTGAGCATCATCGTCGCCAGCAGCGCGCCGAGCATGATCGCGGTGATCATCAGCATGATCCAGGTCAGCCACGTCCAGTGGAACATCAGGCCGAGGATGACGAACAGGACCACCGGGGCCAGACCGGCGACCGCGAGCAGCGCGGGCAGCGCCTTGTCGTCGGCGGCGGTGTACTTGTAGATCTGGATGATCTGCTTGATGGTGCTGTTCTTCTTCTTGGACTTCTTCGGCTTCTTCTCATCCTTGTCGGCCATGAGACTCCTCTTCTTGCGGGATGGACACACTATGTCCGTACTCTACCAGTTGGCGCGGTCGCCGCACGCGTTCAGCGCGTGTGCAGCGGACGTCCGTCGGCCTTGAGCAGCGCCTCGCCGACCGTTTCGGCGAAGGTGGGGTGCGGGTGGACGAGCCGGGCGGCCCGCGACAGGGGGATGCGGTTGCCGACGATCTGCTGGAGTTCGGCGATGAGGTCGGACGCGCCGGGGGCGACGACGGTCGCGCCGAGCACGACCGGTTCGCCGGTCCGTTCCGTCGCGTCGTCGGCGGCGGCGTCCGGCCGCGCCGCGTCCGGCGTGCCGTCGGCCGGGCCTGCGTCGACGATGCGGCCGGTGACGAGCGTGAGCGATCCCGCCGCGCCGGCCATCATCATGCGCGCGTTGGAGCGCATCGGATAGGCGGTTTCGGCGACGTCGGCATAGCCGCCGCGTGCGCGCGCCTGCTCGGCGGTCAGGCCGACGGCCGCCGCCTCGGGCGTGGAGAACACGATCGAGGGGACCGTATCCTCGTCGACCGGCTCGGGGTCGAGTCCGGCGATCGATTCGGCCACGACGATGCCCTGCGCGAACGCGCGGTGGGCGAGCGCATGGCCGGCGGTGACGTCGCCGACGGCGTAGATCCCGTCGGCCGACGTGCGGCCGAGCGGGTCGGCCACGACGTGGCCGACCGCGTCGCGCGCGATGCCGGCCCGGTCGAACCAGTCGGCGTCGGTGGCCGGCTCGCGGCCGATGGCGGCGAGCACGACCTGCGCGTCGACGGCCGTCTCGTCGCCGCCGTCGCGCGTGTAGCGCACGGTCGCATGCCCGTCGTCGGCGATATCGATGCCGGCGACCGCGGACCGGGTGACGACGTCGACGCCGCGGCGCCTGAGCTCGCGGGTGAGCGTCATACCGGCGCGCCGGTCCCAGCCGGACAGGACGCGGTCCTTGCGGATGAGCAGCGTGACGTGCGTGCCGGCCGCGTTCCACATGGAGGCGAATTCGAGCGCGATCGCGCCCGCGCCGACGATGACGGCGCTGTCGGGGAATCGGTCGAGTTCCAGCGCCTGCGTCGAGTCGATGACCGGTCCGCCGAACGGGTGGCCGGGCATCGGCCGCGGCTGCGACCCGGTGGCGACGACGACATGCCGGGCGAGGACGTGCGTGCGCGCGCCGGCGGCGGGATCGTCGTCGGAAGCGTCGGCACCGGCGGCGGTTTCGACGGCAGCGCCGGACGTGTCGGCGATCGCGAGACGGAACGTCCGGGCGTCGGCGGCCGCAGCAGCGGCATCGCCGCCCATGTCGAGGCGGTCGATCGCGACGACCTCGCCGCGGCGCACGTCGATGCCGCGGGCGGCGACGAGCGAGGCGAGCCCGTCGGTCATCGTGGCGACGGTGCGGCGGCGATGCTCGCCCAACGCGGCGAAGTCGATGCCCTCGACGCTCGCCCTGACGCCGACGGCTGCCGCGTCGCGCACCGTCTCGACCGCGTGCGTGGCGCCGATCAGCGCCTTGGAAGGGATGCACCCGCGGTTCAGGCAGGTGCCGCCCAGCGTCGCGTCGCGTTCGACGAGCACGACGTCGAGGCCGAGTTCGGCGGCGCGCAGGGCGGTGGCGTAGCCGCCCGGCCCGGCGCCGACGACGGCGACGTCATGGACGACGGGCGCTCCGGCGGTCGGGGATGCCGGCGGGTCGTGGGGGATGGCATGGGCTGCGGACTGGTTCATCACGGCTCCTTTGCGGTGTGGAACGGGCGGAACGGGAACGGGCGGAACGGGAATGGGCGGAACGGGAACGGTTCCGGAATCCGGAGGGGAAGGGCGGGAGCATCGGACGCCGCGACCCGGACGATCGCGGCAACGAGAAAAGGCCCCCGGACGGGAGCCTTGACTATCGGATCACTCGGGCCAGTGGCCGCGCTTGGGATGACGCGGCTTGGGCAGACGCCAGCGGCGCATCTGGATGGAACGGCTCCACGCGTACGAGCAGGAGCGCGAGCCGCGGGCCACCGACGCCTCGCCGAACTTGGCGATCAGCAGCTTCTTGAGCTTGCGCCACATGAGCACCACGTCGATGATCACGGCGAAGAAGTACAGGTACAGCACGATCATGATCGGCACCGACAGGGCCGGGTTGATCGACGTGATCACCATTGACACGATGAGCATCGCGAACGCGACCGGCAGGAACACCTCGCCCAGGCTGAAGCGGGCGTCCACGTAGTCGCGTATGTAGATGCGCCACGGCAGACGCTCCGACTTGGGCATGTGGTTGATGTCGCCGGTCTGCATCGCCTCGTACTCGGCGTCCTCGCGGGCTCGGATGCGGGCCTTGGCGGCCTTGGCGCTGGCCTTGCGGTCGGCCGGCACGAGCGGGCGCAGGTTCTGGTTCTGCGCCTGCTTCATCTTCGGGGTCGGGCGTCCCTTGCCCTTGGACTGACCGGGAGCGGCGGCCTCGACCGGCTCCTGGGCCTTGTCCTTGTCTTTGCTGAACGGATTCCATGTCATGTCAGCCCAGCGTACGGCCACGCATAGACCCTCGGAAGGCTCTCCGGGGCCGGTACAATGGCTGGAGCATCACCAACCGCACGTAAAGGAGCATCATGGCCCAGACCAACGCCGATGGGATCCGCGCCCGCGTCGAAGGCGACTGGAACCGTCTCATCGACATCCTGACCCGCAAGATCGCGCTCAAGTCGATCTCCGCCGACGGCATCACCGCCGACCATATGAAGGCGTCCGCCGAATTCGTCGCCGCCGAGATGCGCGAGGTCGGCATCGACGCGCGCGTCGCCCAGGCGCACAACCCCGATGGCACGCCCGGCGCGTGGGAGGTCATCGGCTCCAGGATCGTCGACCCGCAGGCGCCGACCGTGCTCCTGTACGCGCACCACGACGTGCAGCCCGTGCCGGATCCGGCCGAATGGGACACCGACCCGTTCGTCGCCACCGAGGTCGGCGACCGCCTGTACGGCCGCGGCGCCGCGGACGACGGCGGCGGCCTCATCATCCACTCCGGCGCGCTCAAGGCGCTCGGCGACGAGCTGAACGTCAACATCAAGATCTTCATCGAAGGCGAGGAGGAGATGGGCTCGCCCAGCTTCATCCCGTTCATCGAGGAGCATCGCGACGAATTCGACTCCGACGTGATCATTGTGGCCGACTCGGGCAACTGGTCCGCCGACATCCCGTCCCTGACCACGTCGCTGCGCGGCAACACCACGCTCGACGTGACCGTGCGCGCCCTCGAGCATCCGGTCCACTCCGGCCAGTACGGCGGCCCGATCCTCGACGCGAACACGCTCGCCGCGATGCTCATCGCCTCCATGTACGACGCGAACGGCGATCTGGCGGTGCCGGGCGTGGCCGCCCAGGAGCCGGTCGGCGGCCTGCAGCGCGACCTCGACGAGGCGAGCGTGCGCGCCGACGCGGGCATCCTCGACTCGTACCGTCTCGCCGGCACCGGTTCGATCGCGTCGCGCCTGTGGACCAAGCCGAGCGTCACCGTCATCGGCTTCGACGCGCAGCCGGTCGAAGGCTCGTTCAACGTGATCGCCCCGTCCGCGCGCTTCCGCCTGTCCCTGCGCACCGCGCCGAGCCAGCGTCCCGAGGAGGCGCAGCGGGCGATGGCCGACTTCCTCGTCGCCCACGCGCCGTTCGGCGCCGAAGTGACCGTCGAACCGGGCGAGAACGGCATGGGCTGGGCAATGGACCCGACCGCCGAGGCCACCAAGGACGCGCTCGAGGCGATGGAGGAGGCGTTCGGCGTCGCCCCGATCAACAAGGGCGAGGGCGGCTCCATCCCGTTCATCCCCGAACTGCAGCGCATCTTCCCCGACGCGCAGGTGCTCGTCACCGGCCCGGAGGATCCGAAGGCCAACGCGCACAGCCCCAACGAGTCGATCTCGCTGTCCGGTCTGAAGAACAACGTGATCACCGAGGCCCTGCTGCTCGTCAAGCTCGGCAAGTAGGCCGTCCGCGGTTCCGCTGACCGCTGACCTGTAGCGCCGCTCCCGCCCGGAGCGGCACCGCGGTCCGCCTTCCCCGAGTCGGGAAGGCGGACCGCAGTGTTTTTGACATGCTGACGGCGGATTGTCATGTGTTGCTCAATGTCGCGCAACTCCGGTCGCTTGAATGAACTTGTGTTGTATAATGATTGCGTATTTCTATAAAAAATAGATTATTTTATATTTTAGAGAATGGCGATGCGATGATTCGTTTGAAAAGACTGGTTCTGGACGACATGAGGAACATATCGCACGGCGTTCTGGATTTCGATGATCTGCCCGCAGGCGGCAGTGTGACGGGCATATACGGTCAGAACGGGTCGGGCAAGACCACCGTCATCGATGCGATCGGCATGCTGCGGGCGCTGCTCTCCGGCGCGATGCTGCCGGAGAACGCCGGTGACGTCGTCAACGCCAGTACAGGGGTGGCCACGATGACGGCGACGTTCCTTATCGACGAGGTGCAGAAGCGTGGCGCTGACGAGGAGGAGCGGGCTCTCCGATACCTCGAGTACCGGGTGTCCGTGCGCAAGACGGCTCCCGATTCGACCCGGGCGCGCGTCGTCGCCGAATCGGTCCGCATCGGCGACGATCCCTCGCGCCTGGGGAGGGAGGTGATGGGGCACCGGATGGATGATGCCGAAGTCGGGTTCGTGTCTACCCCGGCCTATGTGTGGCGTTCCATCGAGTCGATCGCTCCGGTGAAGGCCGTCGTCTCGCGTACCGCGGACCGGGCATACATGGAAGGACGGTCCTTCCTGTTCTCCCGATGCGCCACGCTCGACGAACGGCCGGAAGCCGAGTTCCTGATCGACTGGACGGTGGCCCGCATGCGAGAAGCCAAGGGCGTGTCCTCCAGGTCGATGGCATACATCAACGAACGTTTCGGCGAGTTCGTGCGACTGCGCGAAGCGCTGTGCGGGTACGCGACCAACGACATCTTCGTATCCACGACCAGAAGAGGTTCCTACGCCGCATATGCATACATCCCCATCATGGAGGAGAATCCTACGGGCCGTAACACGGAGTTCCTGTTCGACCTGCTGCAACCTAAACCGCTGACGCCCGGTCAGGCGGAGCGACTCGGCCGGACCGTGGCATCCTTCGACCGCATCCTGCCGACCATCGTCCCCGGCCTGCATGTCCTGCTGAAGACCGGAACCGCGCCCTCCGGCCGGGACGGCGAGGACCGGGTCACCGCAGAGCTGTTCTCCCGCCGCAGTGACGTCACGGTGCCATTCCGCTGCGAGAGCGAGGGCATCATACGCGTCACCGCGCTGCTCGGCTACCTCAAGCACGCGTACAACGACGAGAACGCGCTGGTCGCCGTGGACGAATTCGACTCCGGCGTGTTCGAACTGCTGCTCGGCGACATGCTGTACCAGCTGGCGGACGGATGCGCGGGACAACTGGTGTTCACCGCCCACAACCTGCGGGCGTTGGAGGTGCTGCCGAACAGCTGCATCCGCACGACGGTGACCGATCCAGACAACCGGTTCGCGACCGTGCCGCGCCAATCCTCCACCAACAACCAGCGCAAACGGTACCTGTCTGCCAGCGAACTCGGCTGGAACGGGCCGGACATCTACGATTCGCCGACCCCGCGCATGTTCGGCAACAGTCTCTATGCCGCCGGCCATCCCGACGATGATGACGATACGGACATCGACGCCGATCTGGCCGCACTCAACGCCGACGTGACGGAGGCGGGCCGTGGCTAAACGCAAGATCGTCCTGCTCGTCGTGGAAGGCGCGAGCGACGCCAGCCTGCTCGTGCCGGCGTTCTCGGCGTTGGTCGAAAGCCGCGTGTTCCAAGGGCAGGAATTCCACTGCGACGTGTTGACCGCGCCGAACCACCGCGAGGAGTTCCACCGGCGCAACGGCTTCTATCCCTCGGACAAACCGGCACAAACGGTGCGCGAACTCGTGGAGTGCTATCTCAGGGACCACGATCGCACATGGAACCAGCTCGGCCACATCATCCAGATCTGCGATCTGGATGGGGCGTTCGTGTCCGACGACTGCGTACGGGAGGATTCATCGGCGGAAGGCACCCGATATTCGACGACCGACATCGTCACGAAGAACCGAGATGCGCTGATCGCCGACCGGACGGTCAATCGCAACGGCGTGGACGCCCTGCTGAACGTCGATGGATTCCGAAAGAAGATGGGGCGTACGGAACTTATGGTTCCCTACCGTCTGTTCTACGTCAGCCGCAACCTCGAACATGCGTTCCGCGGCAGACTCGACAATCTGGACGAACGGCAGAAGCAAAGCGGCGCCATCAGACTGGCGGACCGATTCGTACGGGATCCGGCCCTGTTCTCGAAAACCCTTGAATCCCTGCGGCGCATACACGGTGATCCGGCGACGTGGGCAGACTCCTGGCGGTATGCGATGCAGGATTTCCATTCGCTGGAACGCGGCAGCAATCTCGCATTCGTCGAACCGTATCTGGAGGGCGACCTGCGGTAGTCGCTGGCATGCCGTCAATGATGTCGGTCGGGCCGTCCGGCATACGCGACACGCACATGCGCGGCGTTGGTGTTGCACGGCGAATCGTGGGACCATGGGACGGAGCCGCCGGGCGCCGGCGGCACCATCCACGAAGGGGGAGTGACGACGATGTCACGGAACAGGGGAACGGCGAAACGAGGACGGACCGGAGGCTACCGGGGGAGGGCCGCGCTGTCATGGACGCTGCTGGCGGTGCTGACCGCGGTGGCGCTGACCATCGGCGCATGCGCGCTGTGGATGCCCGACCGGGCGCCCGCACTGCTGTCGGCCGGCGACGAGGCGCGCAGCGCGCCCGTCAACACCCAGGAATACTCCGGATCGCAGCAGGTGACGCTCACGCCCACCATCTCCGCCACCCGCGACCTGATCGGCAACGCCACCGGCACCGTCACCGGCGACTGGTCGTCCGGCGGACTGACCTCCGGCAGGGGCGCGATGAAGGTCAACGACCGCGTCGTCGTGGCGCTCAACACCGCGACCCCGCTCTACCGGGACCTCAAGACCGGCGACAGCGGCGACGACGTGCTCGCCCTCAACGACGAGCTCAACCGCCTCGGCTACAACTCCGCACCCGGATCGGACACGTTCTGGTGGTCCACGTCCGACGGGCTGCGCCAGCTGATGAACGACAACGGCAACACGTCCGACGGCACGCTCTCGCTCGCCGACATCCTGTGGATCCCCGCCGCAACCGTGCGCGTCGGCTCGTGGACGGCGGTCGAAGGCACCGCCGTCAGCGCCGGCACCGCGGTCGGCCAGGTGCCCGGCACCCTCACCCGCCTGACGATCAAGAACGGGAAGCCCTCCGACCAGGACCGCACCATCAGCGTGCTCGGCCAGACCACCACGCTGCCGGCCGGACAGACCGCTATCGACGACGCCGCGTTCTGCGAGCAGGTGGCCGCCACCGACGACTACCGGATGATGGACGAGGCGATGCTCGCCGCCGGCATCAGTGCGTCGCTCGTCCTGACTGCATCCGTGCAGGTCCTGCGCGTGCCGGCCGCCGCCGTGTTCGGCGTCGACGGCATGAGCGGCTGCATCGCCGTCGACGGACAGTCCGACACGCCCGACGTGGTCAAGGTGACGATCGTCGGATCCGAACTGGGCGCCAGCCTCGTCCAACCCGACGGCATCGACCCGGCGGCCGTCACCCGGGTGGCGATCGGCAGCCGCATCGCGAACGAAAGCTGCCGATGATGGCCGGCACGGACGCCGACGCCGGCCGTCGCGCGGTCGTCGCGCACGACCTGGCCCACCGGTTCCCCGGCACCGACCTGCTGTTCGAACACCTCGACTTCACCGTCGAACCCGGGCAGACCGTCGCCGTATGCGGACCCAGCGGCTGCGGCAAGTCGACGCTGCTGTCGATCCTCGCCGGATGGGAGAGACCGTACCGCGGCAGCGTCGAACGCGTCGGCATCGGACGCATCGGATGGGTGTTCCAGAACCCGTACGGGGTGGCCGACCGCAGCGCGCTCGACCACGTCGTCTTCCCGCTGCTCGCCAAGGGCATGCGCCGGCGCGACGCCGAACCCGAGGCCCTGGCCGCGATGGACCTGTTCGACCTCGGCTACGCCGCCGACCGCCGCTTCGCCGACCTGTCCGGCGGCGAGGCGCAGCGGCTCATGCTCGCCCGCGCGGTCTGCTCCCGCCCCGACATGCTGCTCGTCGACGAGCCGACCGCCCAACTCGACACGCGCACCGCACGCTCGGTCAGCCACGTTCTGGGCAACCTCGCCGGACAGGGCATGATCGTGCTCGTCGCCACCCACGACCCGGACACGCGCGACGCGTGCGGCCGCGTCATCGACCTGGCCGACTACGCGCCCGCCGGCACGCGCGACGACGCGCGGCCGGACACGGAAGACGCAACGGACTTACGGGAAGGGGAGGCCGCATGAGACTCACGTCGATCCTGTCGGAGTGCGCGCGCAACATCGCGCACGGCACCGCGCACGCCGTCGCGATGATGGTGGCCGTGCTGCTCGCCGGCACGCTGCTGGGCGGCTACGAGGCGACGAACGTCATCGCCCTGGAGAACGAGGCGGTCACGCGCATCGGCGCGTACGCCGACACGAAATCCATCCTCGGCGCCGACGCCATGATCGACGGCGACGTATGCGACCGGCTGTCCATGCAGGGCGACGGTGCGCCCGCCGCATCCGGGGCGATGCGCACCGGCCCGCAGGTCACGCCCGCATCCACGCCCGGCAAGGACATCTCCTCGTACGAGGTGACCCCCGGCATGCTGTCGATCCTCACCGCCACCGACCCGGACGCGCGCCGCGACGCATCCGGCGTATGGGTGTCCACCGAAGTCGCCGACGACTTCGGCCTGGCCGCCGGCGGCCGCATGGAGACCACCGACGGCCCCGTCGACGTGGCCGGCGTGTTCGACTGGCCCAACGACGGGCGCGACACCCGGTTCGTGTACGCGCTGCTCATCCCCGTATCCGCTTCCGCCGAACCGTTCTCCGAATGCTGGGCGAAACGCTGGCCGGCCGACGACACCGTCGACCAGCTGCTCTACTCGACTGTCATCGCCTCGGGCGGCGCGTCCGACCCGGCCGGCGTGACGGCCGTCAACAAGGGCTTCGACTCGCACTACGACGCGCAGACCGGCTACCTGAACCGCATGACCCGATGGATGCCGTACGCGGCGCTCGCCGTCGGACTCGCGCTCGGCGTCGTCTCGGTGCGCCGACGCCGGCTCGAATACGCCGGCGCCCTGCATTCGGGACAGTCCAAGGGTGCGCAGCTGCTCGGCATCGCGCTCGAGACGGGCGTATGGGCCGGACTGGGCGCGCTGTGCTCGTGCTCGCTGCTGGCCGCCTACTGCGTGCGCGTCTCCCGGTCCGATCCGTGGACCGTGTTCGCCGCGGCCGCGCGCACGCCCGCCGCGCTGGCCGCCGGCGCGCTCGTCGCCGCCGTGCTGGCGGGGCTGACGATCCGCGAATCGCAGCTGTTCCGCTTCTTCAAGCACCGCTGAACGGCGTGTGCAGGAGGCGCCGCGGCCATGCCGCCGTGCGAAGTCAAGGGGGGTGCTACACTCGGGGCCTTGACACGGGGGCTGTGGTGAAGAAGTTCAAGCCATGGCTGAGATGAGGGTTTCCTCGACCGATTGAACGTGAGTCCGGGTAATGCCGGCGCACGGACGTCGCTCTTTCCCGTGCCTTCACGTCCGCCGAACGTCGGCGGGCCAAGAGAGAAAGGCACGCATCATGACTGATGTCGTCATCAACGCTTCCAAGACCTCCTACCGCTGGCGCGTGGTCGATATCGCCGTCGCCTCGGTGATCGGCGTCGCCTCGTCGCTCGTCTACTGGCTGGTCGCCACCCTCACCTACACGCCGTGGAGCGTGCTCGACGCCGCCGTGCCGGGCCTGCCGGGCCTGTTCAACGGCCTGTGGCTGTTCGCCGGCCCGCTCGCCCTCGTGATCGTGCGCAAGCCGGGCGCCGGCCTGTACGCCGAGGTCGTGGCCGCCGTGCTCGAAGCGCTGCTGGGCAACATCTGGGGCATCGGCACGCTGTACATCGCCCTCGTCCAGGGCGCGATGGCCGAGGTCGGCTTCGCCGTGTTCGCATGGCGCCGCTGGAACCTGCCCGTCACGATCCTCTCCGGCGCGCTGTCCGCGCTCGGCTGCTGGGGCTACTCGTTCTTCACCAACATGCAGGCCATCGACATCGCCGGCTCCTACGGTCTGGTCTACGTGCTCACCACCGTGCTGTCGGGCATCGTGTTCGCCGGCGTGATCGTCTGGTACCTGTACGTGGCCATCGCCCGCACCGGCGCGCTCGACAAGTTCGCCTCCGGCCGCGAGATCCGCGGCGTCCAGGCCTGATCCGACCGACCGCGTGCGCGCCGCGCGGTCGGAGACGTCCGGTCCGTCCGGCCGGTCCGTCCGTCCGCCGCGCGGCGCCGCATCCCGACCCCATCCGCCGATCCCGCCGACCATCGGCCGGGTCCCCATATATAAGGACCGTCGCTTGCCCGCTTCAGCATCCGAATCCGCCGGCGTCGCCGACGCCATTGCATCATCCCTTCCTTCCACGCGTCCCGCGTCGCTGGAATTCCGCGGCTGGGGCTACCGGCATGCGTCCCGCGCCTCGTTCGCGGTGCGCGGCCTCGATCTGAGGATCGACGCCGGAGAGCACGTCCTGCTGCTGGGCGCCTCCGGCATCGGCAAGTCGACGATCCTCGAAGGCGCGGCCGGCCTGCTCGGCACCGACGACGACATCGTCGCCGACGCCCCGGCCGCCGCGTCCGAGTCCTCCGACGGCACCGCTCAGGCCGTCGCTGACGCGGAGGGCGGCGTCACCGAAGGCCGCATCCTCGTCGACGGCATCCCCGTGCGCCGCGCGCGCGGCCGCGTCGGCCTCGTCCTGCAGGACCCCGACGCTCAGGCCGTCTTCCAACGGCTGGGCGACAACGTCGCCTTCGGCCCCGAGAACATGAACGTGCCGCGCGAGGCGATCTGGCCGCGCGTCGCCGAATCCCTCAAGGCCGTCGGCCTCGACGGACTGCAATTGCACCGTTCCGTCATGCACCTGAGCGGCGGACAGATGCAGCGCCTCGCGCTCGCCGGCGCGCTCGCCATGCGCCCCGGCGTGCTGCTCCTCGACGAACCCACCGCCAACCTCGACCCCGACGGCGTCGACCAGGTCGTCGGCGCCGTACGCGACGTGCTCGACGAGCGCGCGACCACGATGGTGCTCGTCGAACACCGCGCCGGCCCCTGGATCGACCTCATCGACCGCGTCGTCGTGCTCGGCCGCGCCGAGACGACCGGCGACACCGTCGTCGTCGCCGACGGCACGCCCGACACGGTGTTCACCGACCCTGCGATCGACTTCGCCGCGCTCGGCATCTGGCTGCCCGGCCGCTACCGCCGCCCTCAGGACGAGATCCGACGCATCCACACCGCCGACGAACCCGACTATCCGGCCGACGCCGGCGACGGCGAGACCCTGCTGCGCACCCGCGACCTGAGCATCGGCCGCGGCGGCGACGCCATCGCCGAACACATCGACCTCGACTTCGCCGGCGGGCAGATCACCGCGCTCGTCGGCCTCAACGGCGCCGGCAAATCCACGCTCTCGCTCACCCTCGCCGGACTCCTCGCCCCCGTGGCCGGCCACGTCGAGGCCGCGCCCGCACTCGCCGCCGGAGCCGACGGCAGCGAGCCGATCGCATGGAAGTCCACCGACCTCGCGTCGCGCATCTCCTACGTGTTCCAGAACCCCGAACACCAGTTCGCGCGCGGCAGCGTCCTCGAGGAGGTCATGCTCGGCCCGCTGCGCTGCGGCGTCGCCCCCGACGAGGCCGAACGCCGCGCCCGCGACCTGCTCGACCGCTTCAACCTGGCCCGCTACGCCGGCGCCAACCCGTACACGCTCTCCGGCGGCGAGAAGAGACGCCTCACCGTCGCGTCCGCGCTCGCCGCCGCGCCGCGCGTCCTCATCCTCGACGAACCCACGTTCGGCCAGGACCGACGCACCTGGATGCAGATCGTCACGCTCATCCACGCGCTGCGCGGCGACGGCGTCAGCATCATCGTCGTCACCCACGACCGCGACCTCGTCACCGCGCTCGGCGCGCGCGTCGTCGAACTCGTGCCCGGCGGCGACGGCGGCCAGTGGGCCGACATCCGGCCCGCCGGCAAGGCCGACGGCACCGCGGTCGTCCCCGTCAGCGCCGTCAACACGCGCGACGAGGACCCCAAGCCGTCCAGCCGTTCGCCGCTGCTCGCGTCCATCAACCCCGCCTACCGGCTCTTCGGCGCGTTCCTCGCCTCCCTGCCGATGCTGCTCAGCCTCGACGTGATGTCCGCGGGCATCGCGCTCGGCCTCGAATTCGTCGTGCTCGCAATCATCGGACTGACGCCGTGGCGCGTCGTGCGCTCCAGCTGGCCCGTGTGGATCGGCGCGCCCGGATCGGCGCTCGCCGTGCTCCTGTACGGCAAGTCCGGCGGCGACACCTGGTGGCAGTGGGGCATGATCCACATCACCGACAACTCCGCCGAACTGGCGGTCGCCACCGCGCTGCGCATCCTCGCGATCGGCATCCCCGCGATCGTGCTCGTGCTCGGCATCGACTCGACCGACCTGGCCGACGCGTTCAGCCAGGTGATGCGGCTGCCCGACCGGTTCGTCTACGGCGGCCTCGCCGGCATGCGCCTGTTCTCCGTGCTGCAGGACGACTGGGCTGCGCTCACCTCGTCGCGCCGTTCGCGCGGCCTGGGCGACGACAACCGGTTCAAGGCGTTCCTGCCGCAGGCGTTCGCGCTGCTCGTCCTGTCGATCCGCCGTTCGACCACGCTCGCCGTGGCGATGGAGGCGCGCGGATTCGGCGGCACCGGCCCGCGCAGCCACGCGCGCGTCAGCGTCGTGCGCCTGCGCGACCGGCTGTTCCTCGTCGGCTGCCTCGCGATCCCGGCGGTCGCGCTCGCCTGCGCCGCACTGACCGGCTGGTTCGCGTTCTTCGGCGGCTGATCGGCGCCGCGCTCCTTATATATACGCAAGGGCGCCGCTCCTCCCTGATGGGGGAGCGTCGCCCTTCATCATGTTGTTGGGCGGCCGACGTCACGCCTTGCGGCGGCGCAGCGGGGCCAGTTCGAACACCTCGTCGGATGCGGCGGCGACCTCCGGACTGTGCGTGACGATGATCACGCAGCGGTTCTGCTCGTGCGCGAGCGAACGGAAGATCGCCATGATGTCCTCCTGCGTGGCGATGTCGAGGTTGCCGGTCGGCTCGTCGGCCACGATGACCGGCGGATCGTAGCTGAGCGCGCGGGCGATCGCCACGCGCTGCTGCTCGCCGCCCGACAGGTGCAGGATGCGCTCGTTCGCGTATTCGGCGGGCAGGTGCACCTGGGCGAGCAGGTCGCGTGCGATGTCCTGCTTGGGACGCTCGAAGCGCTTGCCGGACGCGTCCATCGACAGGATGATGTTCTCCGCGACCGTGAGCCCGGGCAGCAGGTTGAAGCTCTGGAAGATCACGCCGATGTCGCGGCTGCGGTACGCGTAGCGGTCCTTGCCGGCCAGGTCGTCGCCGTTGTGGAGCACGCGGCCCGCGGTGGGCACGGCCAGACCGGAGATGAGCGACAGGAGCGTCGTCTTGCCCGCGCCGGACGGGCCGGTGATCGCGTGGACGCGGCCGGGCAGGAAGTCGTGGCTGACATGGTCGAGGACGCGCTTGCCGCCCTTGGTGTAGGCGTAGCCGACGTCCTGCAGGCTCAGCACCGGCGTCGTCTCGTCGGGATGATTCGGGGTCGGGTTGGTCATGATGGGTTCCCTTTCAAGGTAAGGCTCGATGATGGCTCGGATGGGTGCGGACGGTCCGTCACGACCGGTCGGCGAGAATCTGGAGCGGCTCGTACCGCATGACGAACACGACGGCCGCCAGCGCCGCCACCAGCGTCAGCCCCAATCCGATGAGTATGAGCCTGCCCACGACGCCCAGATCGATGGTCGCGTCGACCGATGAGACGTAGTCGGCAGCCTTCGAGAAGCCGGCCATCATGCCGCCCGGCGCACCGCCCGGCTGCGACGGGGCCGCATCGGACGAGCCGTCGCCGGAACCGGCTGCGGCATCGGACGAACCGGAACCGGACGACCCGGACGAATCGGCGGAACCGGAGGCATCGGGCGAACCGGGCGCGCCGCCCGGCGCCTGCATGTCGCGGCCGAACTGGGCCTGACGGTCGGACTGCTGCGACTGCTGCTGCTCGACCTGCGCGGCCAGCAGACGGTTCGACACCGGCACCGAGGCGACCGCACCCACGCCGGCGCCCAACGCGAGGCCGATCATCGTGACGATGAGCAGCTCGAGCGTGAACTGGGCGGCGACCTTCGCCTTGCGCACACCGATCGCGGTGAGCACGCCCACCTCGTACTTGCGTTCGCGCACGTTGAACAGCGTGATCGTCACCAGCACCACGGCGCCCACGGCGAGCACGACCGCCAGCAGCGTGAACGCGAAGTCGGACAGGCTGTCGAGCGGGACGAGACTCGACTCGTACTGGTCGACGTCGGCGGAGGAGACGGTGTAGTCGTCGTCGAGACCGGCCTTGGCGACGTCGGCGACGAACGTCTCGTAGTCGTCCTTGCCGGCGAACACGTACGTGTAGCTCAGCTGCGTGGAGGACGCGGCGGACGAGTCGGACGAATCGGACGAATCGGAGGAATCGGACGACGAGTCGGTCGAGGACGTGGAGGACGTCGAATCGGCGTCGAGGCCGATCGAGGCGAGCGTGGACACCGACGTGTAGATCGCGTTCGCCGGGTCGGACGCGGCGGACGCCATCGGCCCGCCCTGCATGCCGGAGGATTCCGTGTCGTTCTCGTAGATGCCGACGACGGTGAACGTGTACGTCGTGTCCTCGTCGGACGCGTCGGCGAGCGTGATCTCGTCGCCCACGTCGACGCCGTCGAAGTCGGCCAGCTCCTGGGAGATGATGACGTCGCCGTCGGAGTCCTCGCCGTAGCCGAACACCTGGCCGTCGTCCATCGTGAACGTGCCGTTGGCCGCCGCCGCGACCGCCTCGTCGGAGGAGAAGCCGACGAGTGAGAAATCGCCGGACTGCACGGCCATGCCGCCGCCCATGCCGCCGCCCATGCCGTCGGACGGGTGGCCGTCGGCGGAACCGGGGGCGTCACCGGAGGAATCGGCGGACGAGTCGGAGGAGGACGAATCGGAGGAGCCGGACGAGGACGACGTCGAATCCTCGACCGGCTGGAACGTGTCGGTCGCCGCCAGCGCCGCCGTCTCGGTGTAGTACGTCGACCTGACCGCGTCGGACGCGGCCGCATACGACTCGTAGTCGGCCAGCGACAGCTGTTTGCCGGCCAGCGCGTCGCGCATCGACTCGAAATCGGGCGGCGACGACGGCTGCGCGTCGGCGGAATCGGTGGAATCGGACGAGTCGGACGCGTCGGCGTCGGCACGCATGTCGCCGATCGCCTTGGACCGGTCGAACGAGATCTGCGCGGTGATGACCGTGTCCGCCAGACCGGTCTCGCGGGCGCTCGCCGCCGCCTGCCGGATCGCCAGGCCGATGGTGGCCGCCGTCGCGATGATGGCGACGATGAGCGCGATGAGAATGTTACGCCCCTTGTTGCGTATGACGTTGCGCCATGCGTTCTTCACTACGAACATGGAAGTTCCCCTGTGTCGGATGCTGTGGATGCGGCGCGGCCGAACTCGGGCGGCCCGCCGCATCCCATCCAACCGGCCGCCGGTGGCCGTGTCCTGCACGCGGGCCGAAGCGTTCCCGGGAGCCACCCGGCAGCTTCCCGGACGGTTCCTGAACGTTCTCTGAATCCCATTGCCGCCGTCGGCCGGCGTTCGAGACCGGGCATGGGGTAGGGTAGCGGGTATGCCGATTACCGCAACCGTGCTCGCCAATCCGAAGGCCGAGCGTATCCGCCGCACCGCCGACCTGACCAACCGCAAGGCCCGCGAACGCGCCGGCCGGTTCCTCATCGAGGGGCCGCAGTCCGTGCGCGAGGCCGTCGCCCACCATCCGAACGTCGTGACCGACCTGTACGTCGAGGCGAACGGCACCACCCCCGACGCCGCGTTCGCCAACCCGACCGTCGCGAAGATCGCCGCCAAGGCCATGGCCGCCGGCGTCTACGTGCACAAGGCCACGCGCGACGTGATCGACCGCATCAGCTCCGACGCGCAGGGCATCGTCGCCGTGGGCGACCTCGAACGCATGCGCGATGCGCTGCGCTACGACCCGGCCGACGGCGCCCGTCCGTTCGTCGCCGCGTTCTGGCAGGTGCGCGACCCGGGCAACGCCGGCACCGTCATCCGCGCCGCCGACGCCGCCGGCTGCGACGCCGTCGTGTTCGTCGACGACTGCGTCGACATGTTCAACCCCAAGGTCATCCGCTCCACCGCCGGCTCGCTGTTCCACCTGCCCGTCGTCACGATGGGCACCGACGCGTTCCTCGCCTGGGCCGCGTCCCACGATACGGACGTCGTCGCCGCCGACGTGTACGGCA
Source organism: Bifidobacterium samirii (assembly GCF_003952945.1). GTDB lineage: Bacteria > Actinomycetota > Actinomycetes > Actinomycetales > Bifidobacteriaceae > Bifidobacterium > Bifidobacterium samirii. The sequence goes on along the minus strand of NZ_QXGK01000010.1, from coordinate 18,945 downwards.
CCGAGGACCGCCGCCCCGAATCCCTGCCCGACGTGCTCGCCGCACGCCGCGCCTCCGGCTCCGAAGCCGCTGGCGCGCCGGACCGCGGCGAGGCCGTCCTGTTCGGCAACGAGGCGCGCGGCCTGCCCGCCGCCATCCTCGACCAGGCCGGACGGATCGTGTCCATCCCGCTGTACGGCAAGGCCGAATCGCTCAACCTCGGCACCAGCGCCGCCGTCATGCTCATGAGCCTGGCGATGGCCCGCCGCGCCTGAGCCGCAGGGCGGGAAAACCATACACCGCAACGGCCCTATGTCGAGTCGTGACACGACAATGGGCAGTTGGCAAAACGCTTGAAAACGCGCATGTTTCCATGCGCCGAGAGGTATCCAGACAAGGAAAGGTCGCTCGTGGCAGAAGTGCTATTCGATGCGCAGTCGGTGACCGACGCGGTCACCAACGGCATCGCGAACATCGAGAACGCCTCCACCTCGGAGGAACTGAAAGCCGTCAAAAGCGAAGTCATCGGCGTGCTGACCCAGGCCAGCAAGGCCATCGGCAAGCTCCCCGCCGACCAGAAGAAGGACGCCGGCAAGCTCATGGGCCAGCTGCGCGCCGACTTCGGCCGCGCGTTCGGCGCCAAGGAAAGCGCCGTCAAGGCCCAGGAGGAGGCCGCCGCGCTCGCCGCCGAGACCGTCGACATGACCCTGCCGGTCGCCCGCAAGCCGCTGGGCGCCCGCCACCCGCTGTCGCGCGTCATCGAGGACATCGAGGACTTCTTCGTGTCCATGGGCTGGCAGATCTCCGCCGGCCCCGAAGTGGAGACCGAATGGTACGACTTCGACGCGCTCAACTTCGGCCCCGACCACCCCGCCCGCCAGATGCAGGACACCTTCTACGTCAAGGGCAACCAGGCCAAGGATGCCGCCGGATTCGTCGGCTCCAACATGGTGCTGCGCACCCAGACCTCGTCCGACCAGGTGCGCGCCCTGCTCACCCGCGGCGTGCCGCTGTACATCGCGTGCCCCGGCCGCGTGTTCCGTACCGACGAGCTCGACGCCACCCACACCCCGGTGTTCCACCAGTGCGAGGCGCTCGCCGTCGACAAGAACCTGACCATGGCGGACCTCAAGGGCGTGCTCGACAAGCTCGCCGTCGCCATGTTCGGCCCGGAGGCCAAGAGCCGCCTACGCCCCAGCTACTTCCCGTTCACCGAGCCGAGCGCCGAGCTCGACCTGTGGTTCCCCGACAAGAAGGGCGGCCCGGGCTGGATCGAATGGGGCGGCTGCGGCATGGTCAACCCGAACGTGCTCAAGTCCGCCGGCATCGACCCGAACGTGTACACCGGCTTCGCGTTCGGCGTCGGCATCGAGCGCACGCTGCTGCTGCGCCACGACATCAACGACATGCACGACCTCGTCGAGGGCGACGTGCGATTCAGCGAACAGTTTGTGATGGGGGAGTGATTGCCCATGCCCATGATCGATATTGACTGGCTCAAGGACCACGTCGAGACCCCGGCGGACCTGACCTACGAGCAGCTCGCCAAGGACCTGGTGAAGGTCGGCCTCGAGGAGGAGGAGATCCACGCCTCCCAGGTGACCGGCCCGATCGTCGTCGGCTACGTCGTCGACGCGACGCCCGAACCGCAGAAGAACGGCAAGGTCATCAACTGGTGCCACGTCGACTGCGGCGATGAATGGAACGAGACCGACGAGGACGGCAACAAGGTGCCGCGCGGCATCATCTGCGGCGCGCCCAACATGAAGGCCGGCGAGAAGGTCGTCGTGACGCTGCCGGGCGCCGTCCTGCCGGGCGACTTCCGCATCGAGCCGCGCAAGACCTACGGCCACATCTCCAACGGCATGTGCGCCTCCGAACGCGAGCTCGGCCTGGGCGACAGCCACGACGGCATCATCCTGCTGCGCGAATACGGCTTCACCGCCGAGGAATACGAGGCCCTCAAGCCCGGCGACGACGCGATGAGCCTGCTGCACCTCGACCAGCCGCTGCTGGAGATCAACATCACCCCGGACCGCGGCTACGCGTTCTCCTACCGCGGCGTCGCCCGCGAATACCATCATTCGACCGGCGCCGCCTACACCGATCCGGCGCTCGCGCTGGCCGAGGCCGCCCCGGACGTGACCGGCGACCCGTCCATCACGCCCGACATCGAGATCGCGATCGAGGACGACGCGCCGATCCACGGCGTGCCCGGCTGCGACCGCTACTACGCGCGCGCCGTGCGCGGCTTCGACTCGACCGCCAAGACGCCCAACTGGATGCGCCGCCGCCTCACCCGCGCCGGCATGCGCTCCATCTCGCTGGCCGTGGACGTGACCAACTACGTCATGCTCGACCTGGGCCAGCCGATGCACGCCTACGACATGGACAAGATCGAAGACCCGATCGTGGTGCGCCGCGCCCGCGAGGGCGAGCGCCTCGTCACGCTCGACGGCAAGGACCACGAGCTGAGCGTCGAGGACCTGCTCATCACCGACTCCCCGAACGGCGAGCGCGGCTCGCGCATCCTGGGTCTGGCCGGCGTGATGGGCGGCCTGTACGGCGAGGTGACGGCCGAGACGAAGAACATCCTGCTGGAGGCCGCGCACTTCGACCAGGTGTCGATCGCGCGCTCCGCCCGCCGCCACAAGACCCCGTCCGAGGCGTCGCGCCGCTTCGAGCGCGGCGTGGACACGCGCCTGCAGCCGGCCGCCGCGCAGATGGCCGCCGACCTCATGTCCCGCTATGCGGGCGGCGAGGCGAGCGCCACGCCGGCCGACGTGGACCATGTGGGCCTGCCGCGTCCGATCGCGTTCAAGGCGTCCGAGGTGGCCCGCGTGGCCGGCCTCGACGTGGATGTGCAGCGCATCAGCGACATCCTGACCGACATCGGCTGCCGTGTGGCCGGCGGCGGCAACGGCGAGTTCTCCGTCGTCGCGCCGAGCTGGCGTCCGGACCTCAACGAGGCGTGCGATCTGGTCGAGGAGGTGGCCCGTCTGGTCGGCTACGACGAGATCCCGGTCACCGTGCCGCCGGCCCCGGTCGAGGGTCGCGTGGGTCTGACCCACGAGCAGCGTCGCCGCCGCGAGGTCGCCAACGAGCTGGCCGAGTACGGCATGGTCGAGGCGCTGAGCTACCCGTTCGTGGGTGACGAGGACTTCAAGGCCCTCGCCTACGACGTGGATGCGATCCGCCCGGTGAGCGTCGAGATCGCGAACCCGCTGGCCGGCAACCGCCCGTACCTGCGCCGCGACATCCTGCCGACCCTGGCGGGCGTGGTGCAGCTCAACCTGCGCCGCGGTCTGGAGAACGTGAGCCTGTACGAGATCGGCCACGTCTACCTGTGGGATCCGCAGGCCCCGGCCATCCCGGCGCTGCCGGGCGGCGTGCGTCCGACCGACGAGCAGCTCGCCGCGCTCGACGCGGGCCTGCCGGCGCAGCCGATGCACGTGGCCGGCATCCTGACCGGCCTGGCCGAGAACGACGGCTGGATGGGCTCCAAGCGCGCCGTCGACTGGTCCGACGCAGTCGAGGCCGTGCACCGCATCTCCGACCGTCTGGGCGCCGGCCTGACGCTCGACCAGCCGGCCGCCGCCGACGTGCCCGCCCAGTGGCATCCGGGCCGTGCGGCGCGCGTCATGGCGGGCGACCAGGTCGTCGGCATGGTCGGCGAGCTGCACCCGCACGTGAACGAGGCGCTCGGCCTGCCGGAGCACTCCGCCGCGTTCGAGCTGGACCTGGACGTGCTGTTCGCGTCGCTGGACGGCAAGCCGGTGCAGGCCAAGCCGATCTCCACGTTCCCGCCGGTCAAGCAGGACCTCGCGTTCACCGTGGCCGACTCGGTGAGCGCCGCCCAGCTGGAGGCCGTGATCCGCGAGGCCGCCGGCGACATGCTCGAGTCGATCGAACTGTTCGACGTGTTCACCGGCGAGCAGCTGGGCGAGGGCGTCAAGTCCCTCGCGTTCGCCGTCGTGTTCCGCGCGCCGGACCGCACGCTGGCCGCCGAGGACAGCGAGGCGATCCGCAAGGCCATCGTCGAGAAGGCCGCGGAGCTGGGCGCGCAGCTTCGCGCGTAGCGATATCGACGCCGCGCCCCGCACGACGGGGCCGTCATACGGTAGCATGGCCGTCGTCGGCCCGGCCTTCGGGCCGGCCGCGGCGGCCGCCGACGACGGTCCGGTCGTGCGGGGCGCGCGCATATCCGACGACGTGCGCGCCGTGCGACGCGCATATGCACTTATCCGAACGGACGAAGGAGGTCCGACATGGACGAATCCGGGCAGCGTCCCGCCGACGAGGGCGGCCAGCCGCAGTACGGCCGGTACCACCAGCCCGAATACGGGGCGATGGCCGGCCAGTATCCGGCCGGCTACGACCCGTACGTGTACGGGCGTCCCGACCCGGAGCCGACGGACGGAGCGTCCGCGGCCGCCGGCCAGCCGGGCGCGGACGGCGTGCAGGGCATGCCGCAGCAGCCGTCGCAGTACGGGCAGCCGGGCTACGGCCAGCCGAATCCGTACGGATGGAACGACCAGCCGAATGCGTACGGCCAGAATGGTCAATCGGGCCAGCCGAACCCGTACGGCCAGCCGGGCTACGGGTGGAACGGCCAGCCGTACGCTCCGCAGCAGCCGCACCGCATCATCAACGGCATCGACGTGGACGATCCGGCGTCGAACCCGTTCTACGGCAAGTGGGACCTGCTGGCCGTGATGGCGTTCGTGTGCGCGCTGTTCCTGCCGATCCCGCTGCTGCCGACCATCATGGGCGCGATCTCGATGAAGCGCGTGCGCGTGCTGCATATGCGCGGATTCTGGCTCGCGTTCGCCGCCGTGGCGATCAACGTGTTCTACACGATCATGATCGTGTGGCTGGCGATGAACGGCATGACCGCGTTCGACCTGTACCAGGAGATGCTCTCGACGATGATGGGCGGCTCCGGCGGCTCCGACGGGTCGATCACCGCCTGACGGACGCCGATCGGGGCGATGTCCCGACGATGCGGGCCGTGCGTCGCGCCGGTGGGGGCGCGACACACGGCCCCAATGCATAATTATGCAATGTCGTGAATAAAGCGTATGGTGGCCGGGTATTCGAAAACCGTCAAGAAAAGAGAGCACGACATGGCGAAATACACGGTGGCCGTAGCCGGCGCGACCGGTTACGCCGGCGGTGAGGCCCTGCGCATACTCGCGGCCCACCCGGACTTCGAAGTGACCTGCGTGGCCGGCCACTCCTCGGTGGGGGACAAGCTCGGCAGGCACATGCCGCACATCCCCCAGCTCGCCGACCTGACCGTCGAGGACACGACCCCCGACGTGCTCAACGGCCACGACGTGATCATCCTCGCCCTGCCGCACGGCGCATCCGGCGCGCTGGCCGCCGAACTCGACCCGCAGGCCGTCGTCGTCGACCTCGGCGCCGACCACCGCCTCGAGGAGCAGGCCGCATGGGACGCCTACTACGGCGGCGACTTCTACGAGCACTGGACCTACGGCATGCCCGAGCTCATCGTCGGCAAGGACGCGGACGGCGCCTACCTGCGCCAGCGCGACGCGATCCGCGGCACCAAACGCATCGCCGGACCGGGATGCAACGTCACCGCCGTCACCCTCGCCATGCAGCCGGGCGCCGCCGAAGGGCTCATCGACCCCAAGGGCGTCGTCGCCGACCTGGCCGTCGGCTACTCCGGCGCCGGCAAGAACCTCAAGCGCACCAACCTGCTCGCCGCCGAGGCGCTCGGCTCCGCCGTGCCCTACGGCGTGGGCGGCACCCACCGCCACATCCCCGAGATCCTGCAGAACCTCGCGCACGCCGCCGGCCTGACCGCCGCCGACGCGGAACGTTTCACGCTCGGTTTCACGCCGATCCTCGTGCCGATGTCCCGCGGCATCCTCGCCGTCGTCTCCGCGCCGATGACCGACAAGGCCGCCGCCATGGACGACCAGGCCATCCGCAAGACGTGGACCGACGCCTACGCCGGACAGGACTTCATGAACGTGCTGCCCGAAGGCGTGCTGCCCGCCACCGCCAACATCGTCGGATCGAACGCCGCCCACATCCAGGTGGCCGTCGACCGCAAGGCGAACCGCCTCATCGCGTTCGCCGCCATCGACAACCTCAACCGCGGCACCGCGGGACAGGCCGTCCAATCGCTGAACATCGCACTCGGCCTGCCGGAGGACGCAGGCCTCACCAAGATCGGAGTAGCACCGTGAGCGTGACATTCGCACAAGGCTTCCGCGCCGCCGGCGTCGCCGCCGGCATCTCCGCCGTCGAAGGCAAGAAGGACGTGGCCCTCGTCGTCAACGACGGCCCCCTCGACGCCGCCGCCGGCGTGTTCACCTTCAACCGCTTCTGCGCCGCCCCCGTGCGCTGGTCGCGCAAGGCCGTCGCCGACGGCCGCATCAAGGCCGTGATCCTCAACTCCGGCGGCGCCAACGCGTGCACCGGCGAGGCCGGCTACGCGCAGAGCGAGGCCACCGCCAAGACCGTCGCCGACCTGATCGGCGCCAAGGCCGGCGACGTGGCCGTGTGCTCCACCGGCCTCATCGGCGAACTGCTGCCGCTCGACAACGTGCTCGCCGGCGCGAAGGCCGCCCACGCGGCGCTCGCCGACGACGACCAGGCCGGCGCCGACGCGTCCCACGCGATCATGACCACCGACACCAAGCCCAAGACCGTGCGCCTCGAAGGCGCCGGCTACCGCATCGGCGGCATGGTCAAGGGCTCGGGCATGATCGCCCCGCAGCTGGCGACGATGCTGTGCGTCATCACCACCGACGCGGTCGTGTCCGCAGGTCAGCTCCAGGCCGCGCTGCTCGCCGGCGTCGACACGTCGTTCAACCGCATCGACGTCGACGGCTGCATGTCCACCAACGACACCGTGCTGCTGCTCGCCTCCGGCGCCTCGGGCGTCGAACCCGACCCGGACGAGTTCAACCGTCTCGTCGCCGACGCCTGCGCCTCGCTCGCCCGCCAGATCATCGGCGACGGCGAGGGCGCCAGCCACGACATCCGCATCAGCGTCACCGGCGCCACCAGCGAGGAGGCCGCGCTGGCGTGCGGCCGCGCCGTCGCCGCGTCGAACCTGCTCAAGTGCGCGATCTCCGGCAACGACCCCAACTGGGGCCGCATCGTCAGCTCGCTGGGCACCGTGCCCGCCGACGTCGCCCCCTACGACCCCGACAAGGTCACCGTCGACGTCAACGGCGTGCGCATCTGCGAGAACGGCGGCGCCGGACGCGACCGCAGCGAGGTCGACATGACCCCGCGCGAGGTCCACATCGACATCGACCTCAACGCCGGCGACGCGCAGGCGACCGTCTGGACCGACGACCTGACGCACGAATACGTCCACATCAACGCCGACTACGAAAGCTGACACGGGCGGGGCGGGAGGCCCCGTCCCGTGGGATGAAAGCCGGAAGGAAGACATGACCAAAGAACTGAAGGGACCTGGGTTCCATTTCGACGTGCACACCGACCTGCGCGCCGACCAGAAGGCCGAAGTGCTCATCGAGGCGCTGCCGTGGCTCGAGGAGTTCGCCGGACAGCGCATCGTCGTCAAGTACGGCGGCAACGCGATGATCGACGACCATCTCAAGCAGTGCTTCGCCGAGGACATGGCGTTCCTGCGCCAGGTGGGCATGCACCCGGTCGTCGTGCACGGCGGCGGCCCGCAGATCTCGCAGATGCTCAAGACCCTCGGCATCAAATCCGAGTTCAAGGGCGGCCTGCGCGTCACCACCCCCGAGGCGATGGACGTGGTGCGCATGGTCCTCACCGGCAAGGTGTCGCGCGAGCTCGTCGGCCTGATCAACGCGCACGGTCCGCTCGCCGTCGGCCTGTCCGGCGAGGACGGCGGCCTGTTCTCCGCCATGCAGCGCCGGCCCATCGTCGACGGCAGGCCGATCGACGTGGGTCTGGTGGGCGACGTGGTCAGCGTCGACGCCTCCGCCGTCGAGGACCTCATCAACGCCGGCCGCATCCCCGTCGTCTCGTCCGTCGCCCCCAACGAGGACGATCCGACCGAGGTGCTCAACGTCAACGCCGACTCGGCCGCCGCCGCGCTCGCCGCCGCGCTGGGCGCGCGCAAGCTCGTCGTGCTCACCGACGTCGACGGCCTGTACGCCGACTGGCCGGACCGCAACTCGCTGATCGGCCGCATCGGCGTGGAGAACCTGCGCGACATGCTGCCCGACCTCGAGACCGGCATGCGCCCCAAGATGGAGGCGTGCGTGCGCGCCCTCGACGGCGGCGTGCCCCAGGCGCACATCATCGACGGCCGCCAGCCGCATTCGATCCTGAACGAGATATTCACCACCGCGGGCATCGGCACGATGGTCGTGCCCGAGGACGGTGTGGAGATGAGGAGCTCCTATGTCCACTGAGAACACCGCACACAACGCCGCCGGTGAGCCGCTCGAGACGCTCGGCGAGACCGGCGCCGCCTGGCTGGGGGAGTACTCCCAGGTCCACATGAACGTGTTCGGCACGCCGCTGCGCGTCATGGACCACGGCCAGGGCACCCGCGTGTGGGACGTCGACGGCAACGAATACCTCGACTTCCTCGCCGGCATCGCCGTCAACTCCGTCGGCTACGCCCACCCCACGTGGGTGCAGGCCGTCGCCGAACAGGCCGCCAAGGTCGCGCACGTGAGCAACTACTTCGCCACCGAGCCGCAGATCCGCCTCGCCGCCAGGCTCGTCGAACTCGCCGGCGCGCCCGAAGGCTCCCACGTGTACTTCGGCAACTCCGGCGCCGAAGGCAACGAGGCCGCCATCAAGCTCGCCAAGCTGTACGGGCGCACCCTGCCCGGCGCCACCCCGTCGATGGGCGGCAAGCCGGCGCGCATCATCGCCCTGAGCCACGGCTTCCACGGCCGCACCCTCGGCGCGCTCTCCGCCACCTGGAAGCCCGCCATCCGCAAGGCGTTCGAGCCGCTCGTGCCGAACATCGAATTCGTCGAGGCGTCCGACGTCGCCGCCCTGCGCGAGGCGTTCGCCCAGACCGGCCCGGGCCGCTACGGCAAGGGCCCCGTCGCCGCCGTCATCATGGAGCTCATCCAGGGCGAGGCCGGCGTGCGCCCGCTCGGCGCCGACTACGTCAAGGCCGCGCGCGCGATGTGCGACGAGCACGGCGCGCTCCTCATCATCGACGAGGTGCAGACCGGCATGGGCCGCACCGGCTCCTGGTTCGCGTTCCAGCGCGAGGACCTGTCCGGCGGCATCACCCCCGACATCGTCACCTTCGCCAAGGGCGTCGCCGGCGGCTTCCCGATGGGCGGCATGATCGCCTTCGGCGCCAAGCTGTCCGCCCTGTTCACCCCCGGATCGCACGGCTCCACCTTCGCCGGCAACCCGCTCGCCGCGGCCGCCGCGCTCGCCACGATCGACATCATCGACGGCGAGAACCTGGTCGCCAACGCCGAGGCGCGCGGCATCCAGCTGCGCGACGGCATCGCCGCCTGCGGCAACCCGCTGTTCGACTCCGTGCGCGGCCGCGGCCTGCTCGACGCGGTCCAGCTGACCCACCCGTGCGCGCACGCCGCGATGGCGTGGGCGCTCGAACACGGCCTGATCGTCAACGCCGTCGCCCCAGACGCGCTGCGCATGGCCCCGCCGCTCAACGTCACCGCCGAGGAGGTGGACGAGGCCATCGCCGTGCTCGCCCGCATCCCCGCCGACCTGCCCAACGACTGACCGCACACCCGACCCGTACGGCCCGCCCGTACGACCGACCCGAAGGAGACCACACCATGACTCCGCAACTGCGCCACATGCTGCGCGACGACGACCTGACCCACGAGGAGCAGAAGCAGGTGCTCGAACTGGGCATGAAGTTCCGCGAGAACCGCTTCTACAAGCAGCCGTTCGCCGGCCCCCAGGGCGTCGCCGTCATCTTCGACAAGCCGTCCACCCGCACCCGCTCCAGCTTCTCCATCGGCGTGGCCGAACTGGGCGGCTACCCGCTCGTCATCGACAAGTCCGGCTCCCAGCTGGGCCGCGGCGAGCCCGTCGCCGACACCGCCCGCGTGCTCACCCGCATGGCCTACGGCATCGTGTGGCGCACGTTCGGCCAGGACCGCGTCGAGGAGATGGCCAAGTACGCCGACTGCCCGGTCGTCAACGCCCTCACCGACGAATTCCACCCCTGCCAGATCCTCGCCGACTTCCTCACCCTCGCCCAGTTCAAGGGCGGCGTCGACGCGCTCAAGGGCATGACCATCGCCTACCTGGGCGACGCGGCCAACAACATGTCCAACTCGTACCTGCTCGGCGGCGCCGTCGCCGGCATGCACGTGCGCGTCGCCGGCCCGCACGGCTACCTGCCCGACCCGGCCATCGTCGCCGACGCGGAGCGCATCGCCGCCGAGAACGGCGGCTCCATCCTCGTCACCACCGACCCCAAAGAGGCCGTCGCCGGCGCCGACTGCGTCTTCACCGACACGTGGGTGTCGATGGGCGAGGAGGCCGAATACGCGATCCGCTCCAAGCCGTTCTGGCCCTACCAGGTCAACGACGAGCTCATGGCGCTCGCCAAGCCCGACGCGCTCTTCCAGCACTGCCTGCCCGCCTACCGCGGCAAGGAGGTCACCTCGTCGGTGATCGACGGCCCGCAGTCCGTCGTGTGGGACGAGGCCGAGAACCGCCTGCACGCCCAGAAGGCGCTGCTCACCTGGCTCGTCGGCTGGCAGCGCGGCGACGAAAGCCTGCTTGCATGAGCGAATCCACGCCGCTGCAGCGGCCCACGACCCGCGCCGCCCGGCTGAGCATGATCGAGGAGATCCTGCTCAGCCACGTCATCACCTCCCAATCCCAGCTGTCGGGCATCCTCGCCGACGAAGGGGTCGAGGTGACGCAGGCGACGCTCAGCCGCGACCTCGACGAGATCCACGCGATGAAGACGCGCCTGGCCGACGGCACCATCGCCTACACGGTCGGCGCCGACTCGCGGCACGAGTCGCACGGCGCCGGCATCGGGGCGAAGGCCGAACAGCAGATGGCCAAGGTGCTCTCCGGACTCGTCACATCGGTCGCGGCCGCGAACAACCTCATCGTCGTGCACACGCCGTCCGGCGCCGCCCAGTACGTGGCGAGCGTCGTCGACAAGCAGCCGATCGACGGCGTGCTCGGCACCATCGCCGGCGACGACACGGTCATGGTGATCTGCACCGACGGCGAGGCCGCCGCCGACCGCAGCCGATGGCTGCTGGCACTCGCGTCCAAAAGCTGAAACGACGACACGACCAAAGGTGCATATATACAGACCTGTGCATATACTTGCATCCGGTTCGACTTACAGAAAGGCAATCATGAGCGATAACAACCGCATCGTGCTGGCGTACTCCGGCGGTCTCGACACCTCCGTCGCCATCGCGTACCTCAAGGACCGCACCGGCAAGGACGTCGTCGCCGTCTCCCTCGACGTCGGACAGGGCGGCGAGAGCCTGGAGACCATCCGCCAGCGCGCCCTGGCCTGCGGCGCCGTCGAGTCCTACGTGGTCGACGCGCGCGACGAGTTCGCCAACGAGTACTGCATGAAGGCCCTCAAGGCCAACGCCATGTACGAGGGCGTCTACCCGCTCGTCTCCGCCATCTCCCGCCCGCTGATCTCCAAGCACCTCGTGCGCGCCGCCCACCAGTTCGGCGCCGACACGATCTCCCACGGCTGCACCGGCAAGGGCAACGATCAGGTGCGCTTCGAGGTGTCCATCGCGTCCATCGACCCGACCCTCAAGGCCATCAGCCCGATCCGCGACCTGTCCCTGACCCGCGACGTCGAGATCGCGTTCGCCAAGGAGCACCAGCTGCCGATCACCCAGACCGAGAAGAGCCCGTACTCCATCGACCAGAACGTGTGGGGCCGCGCCATCGAGACCGGCTTCCTCGAGGATCCGTGGAACGGTCCGACCAAGGACTGCTACGCCTACACCGACGACCCGGCGTTCCCGCCGGTCGAGGACGAGGTCGTCATCGAATTCAAGGAAGGCATCCCGGTCAAGATCGACGGCCGCGACGTCACCCCGCTGCAGGCCATCGAGGAGATGAACCGCCGCGCCGGCGCGCAGGGCATCGGCCGCATCGACCTCATCGAGGACCGTCTGGTCGGCATCAAGTCCCGCGAGCTGTACGAGTGCCCGGGCGCCGTGGCGCTCATCACCGCCCATCAGGAGCTCGAGAACTGCTGCCTCGAGCGCGAGCAGCACCGCATCAAGCGCGACATCGACAAGCGCTGGGGCGAGCTGGTCTACGACGCGCAGTGGTTCTCCCCGGCCGTCGCCTCGCTCAACGCGTTCATCGAGGACACCCAGAAGTACGTGTCCGGCGAGATCCGCATGACCCTGCACGGCGGCCGCGCCGTCGTCACCGGCCGTCGCTCCGACACGTCGCTGTACGACTACCGCCTCGCCACCTACGATTCGGGCGACACCTTCGACCAGAAGTCCTCCAACGGCTTCATCGACATCTACGGCCTGCCGTCCCGCGTCGCCGCCGCCCGCGACGTGCGCTTCGGCAACGGCATCGAAGTGCCGAACAACGTCGTCGAGTAGTCCGAGTAGTTCGGTGCTCCGCCGCGCTCTGAGCGCCGGCGGAACCTGACACGACCACTGATGGGGGTTCTCTCGTCCGAGAGAACCCCCATCGTCGTATATCGGGGCGATGCCGGTGCCTGCGGTCTCTGCGTGATGTCGCGAATCCGGCGTGGAAGCATCGCGTGTGTGACTTCCGGGGATGGAATCGCCTTGGAACGCAGTTACGGAACACTGGAAACCCGTTGCAGGACGGTTCCGTGGCACGGCGCATGCCACGGAACCGCGCCAAGCGGTGTTTCCGATACTCCGTGGCGATGAATCGTGCCACGGAATCCGGAAAACGGCTTATCTGCGATTGCGTGACAGGAACATTGCCAGGGAATCGTGCACGGGTGGATTTTGGCATTCCGTGACAAGGGCAGTGCGTGCGGAACCGCTGGAAAATCAACGATTCCGCAATTGCCCGTATATGAGGGTCAGGGAAAGACTTGTCACGGAATCAAGGAATCGATCAATTCCGCATTCCCTGACAGGAACATTGCGCACGGAATCGGAGAATCGCATGAATCATGCACTCCGTGGCATGGAGAGGACCACGGAACACACCGTCATTGGGAATGAACGATTCCGTGCATAATGCATCGGCAAGAAACATACTGCATCACCGCTCCTATGGTGTTGATTCGAGTCCCGGACACCAGCCGATGACGGTAAGATGACAGGCAGGGTGGCGGCGGTCACTGAATGGCAGCATCGCAAGGCGGCTGCCGGGACGGTTGCATTACGTGGAGGTGTTGAGCCTATGAACAGAATCCCGCATTACGCCATCGACTACTACAACAAGGCGGTGGTGAGCCGCATCATCGACAAATACGACTACGCGCCCATGGACGCGGTACGCAGTTTCCTCATGTCCGAAACGCACGGCCTGCTCGAGGACGAGGACAATGGTCTATGCGCGTATCCGGCACGGGCCATCTTCGACATGTGGGAGGCCGAACGGATCACGGGCGACCCGCGGAACTGCGCCAGTCTGCGTGGGGAATGAGGAAGTGATGGATAAGGAAACCGAGTTCTTCATGCTGCTCATCGAAAGCTACGCACGCGAACGGAACCGTCCCACTTCGGATGTGCTGCGTGAGTGGGACGAGCGTGGAATCACGCAGGAAATCCGCGACATGTACGAGACATACCATCAGGAAAGCCTGCGTAACGCATACGAGGACATCGACCATCTCATCGCGACCGGCCGCCATAAGTGGTGAGAAGCGAACCGCGTCACGCAGCGGACGTGGGGGGGTGTTCCTATGTTTTTGTCAACTCCGTAGAGGGTTGGCATATCGGGGTCTCGGTGGCCGTTTGCGGGCGCGCTTCGCCTTGCCGGCCGGTCCGGTGCTTTGTCCGTCGTTCGGTTTTCAGGCGGCGAGGATGGGATCTTGGTAGAGGGTTCCGTTTTTGAGCATGCTGTAGATCACGTCGCAGCGTCGGCGTGCGAGGCAGATGATGGCGGCGTTGTGGTGCTTGCCCTGTTCCCGTTTGCGTTTGTAGTAGGCGATCGATGGCGGGTGCTTGGTGCTGGCGACGAACGCGGTCTGCCACAGCGCGTTCTTGAGACGCTTGTTACCGCCGCGGGCCGGCCGTTCGCCCTTGATGCTGGTGCCGGATTGGCTGGTGACCGGCGCGATGCCGGCGTACGCGGCGAGGTGGGCCGCGCTCTTGAAGTTGGCGATGTCGCCGCCGATGCCGAGGAGGATGCCGCTTGCGGTCCTGACGCCTATCCCGGGCATCGACGTCAGGACCGTGAGAAGAGGGTGGTCCTCCAGAAGCGTCTCGACCTGACGGCCGATCTCGCGTCGCCGGTCCTTGATCGCCTTGATGTCGCGGGCGAGCGCGGGGATGATGCTCTCCGCCATGAGCGCGCCCGGCACGGTGACGGTCTGCTCGCCGATCGCGCGGAACATGTCGTCGATGATGGTGCCGGCGCGAAGGCCGTTGGCCTTGGCCCACGCCCTCACGTTCTGGACGCCTGCCTTGTTCATGCCCGCGGGGCCGCCGTAGTGTTCGAGCAGGGCGAGGGTCGAGTCCCGCGCGATCCTCTCGCCTTTGAGCGCGCGTTCGAACGCGGGGTGGACCTGCAGGAGCAGGCCGCGCGCCCGGTTGATGTGGCGGGTGGCCTCGTGGGCGAGGTCCTCGTCGTGTCCCGCCAGCATCCTCAGGGCGGCGAGGGTCTCGTCGTCGCTTCCTGCGTCTTTGAGGGTCTCGGGCAGTTTGAGGGCGGCCCATGCGATCACGCGCGCGTCCCTCCGGTCGGTCTTCGCGCTGCCGGGCAGGAGCTGGGCGGCCTTGCGCATCGCGCCTCCGGGAAGGTAGGCGACGGCGATCCCCATGCTTCTGGCCACGGTCAGGGGCAGCGAGCCGATGGTGTTGGGCTGGTCGACGACCAGTAGCGGCCGGCCTCGTTCGGAAAGCCTTTCCAGCATGGTCCGGATGGCTTTCTCGTCCTGTCTGACCGGCTTGTCGTAGACGGTGGCGCCGTCGCGGTCGAGGGCATGCGCGTGGTGCGCGCTTTTGCCTACGTCCAGGCCGATCCACACGTCGATGTCGTCCGGGGTCATCGTCGTTCCTCCCGTCTGGGGATGTTCCGTGGCCGCCGTGGACTGGGATGGAGTCCGGGCGCCCGCGCCGCAGCCACATTACGCGGGGCCTGCGCCGCGAGTCCCTGGGGCATTCGTGCGACCGGCCTGGTTCCTATCAGCGGTCTGCGGACGTCCCCGCTCCCGGCGACAGCACCCCCCGGATCATCAGCGACAGGGCGAGAGAGTCATACCGGAACCGGCGACCGGGTCCTGACTATCAGAACCTACTAAACATGGTAATGAGGCAATGGCGGCATTGGCTGATAGGCTTAGCCTGTTTCGCAGAGCACAGCATCAACGCATTGCAAGGAGAGAACACAGCATGGCTGAGCAGTCCGAACACCTCGCCCTGTGGGGCGGCCGTTTCACCTCCGGCCCGTCGCCCGAACTGGCGCGTCTGAGCAAGTCCACCCAGTTCGACTGGCGTCTGGCCGACGACGACATCGCCGGCTCCCGCGCCCACGCCCGCGCCCTCGGCCGCGCCGGCCTGCTCACCGCCGACGAGCTGGAACGTATGGAGAACGCGCTCGACGAACTCCAGCGCAGCGTCGACTCCGGCGCATTCGCCCCCATCGAGGACGACGAGGACGAGGCCACCGCGCTCGAACGCGGCCTGCTCGCCATCGCCGGCGACGAACTCGGCGGCAAGCTGCGCGCCGGCCGCTCCCGCAACGACCAGATCGCCTGCCTCATCCGCATGTGGCTGCGCCGCCACAGCCGCATCATCGCCAAGCAGCTGCTGGCGCTCGCCGTCGCGCTCATCGAACAGTCCGACAAGGCCGGCCGCGCCGTCATGCCGGGCCGCACCCACATGCAGCACGCCCAGCCGGTGCTGCTCGCCCACCAGCTCATGGCCCACGTCTGGCCGCTGCTGCGCGACGTGCAGCGTCTCGCCGACTGGGACAAGCGCATCGACGCCTCCCCGTACGGCTCCGGCGCGCTCGCCGGCAACACGCTTGGCCTGGAGCCGGTGGCCGTGGCCCGCGAACTGGGCTTCACGAACGTGACCGCCAATTCGATCGACGGCACCGCGTCGCGCGACCTGGTCGCCGAGTTCGCGTTCATCGCCGCGATGGCCGGCGTCGACATCTCCCGTCTGAGCGAGGAGATCATCATCTGGAACACGCAGGAGTTCGGCTTCGTGCGCCTCGACGACGCGTATTCGACCGGCTCGTCGATCATGCCGCAGAAGAAGAACCCGGACATCGCCGAGCTGGCGCGCGGCAAGTCGGGCCGTCTGATCGGCGACCTGACCGGCCTGCTCGCCACGCTCAAGGGTCTGCCGACCGCGTACGCGCGCGACCTGCAGGAGGACAAGGAGGCCGTGTTCGATCAGGTCGACACGCTCGAGGTGCTGCTGCCGGCGTTCACCGGCATGGTCGCCACGATGACCTTCGACACGGAGCGTCTGGAGGCCGAGGCGCCGACCGGCTTCGCCCTGGCCACCGACATCGCCGAATGGCTCGTGAAGAACGGCGTCCCGTTCCGCCACGCGCATGAACTGTCGGGCGCGTGCGTGAAGATCGCCGAGGAGCGCGGCCAGGAGCTGTGGGACCTGACCGACGAGGACTTCATCGCCGTGTTCGACGGCTTCCTGCCGGCCGATCTGGCCCCGCAGGTGCGCGAGGTGCTCTCCACCGAGGGTTCCGTCTCCGCCCGCAACGGCAAGGGCGGCACGTCGCCGCTGCGCGTGCGCGAGCAGATCGTCGCCGCCAAGACCGCGGTCGAGACGCTGCGCGCGTTCGCGAACTCCGTCTCCGACGGCCCGGCCTACAAGGCCCCCGAATCCCTGCGCTAAGGCACGCCAAGGCACGCTAAGACAGGGGAGAGGCTCCCGCGCGATGGTCCCGACCGGGGCCGGTCGTACGGGAGCCTCGTCATGTCCGGGTCCGGTGCTGCGACGCCGCTCGCCGGAATCCCGGCGTCACGGCCGCGTGTGAGCCGACCATCGCCGCATCATCCCCGACACCCGTTCCATCATCCTCACGGACGAACGCATCGCGGCGTTCCGCGTCCTAGAATCGGCAACGGAATCCGCGGAACCGATGGCATCAAAAGGAGCCGATCGGGTCCACGGAATCTGACAGCCAAGAGATGACCGACGAATGACCGACGGAAGGGGACGGACGCAATGCTCACCCGTACGCAGATCCGCGCACTGGTCGACGAACACGGCCGCGACATCATCGAACACGAGCATATGCGCATCGAACGCGGCTGCTACCAGCATGGCAGCGTCACCACGTTCGCCCATTCGATCCGCGTGGCCTGCCTGGCGGTATGGCTCGCCGACCGGCTGCGGCTGTGGCGGCGCGTCGACGCGCGTTCGCTCGTGCGCGCCGCCCTGCTGCACGACTACTTCCTGTACGACTGGCACGACTGGGACGACGGCGAGCATCGCCTGCACGGATTCACGCACGGCGGCGCGGCGTTGCGCAACGCGATGCGCGACTTCCGTCTCAACCATGTGGAGCGCGATTCGATCCGCTGCCACATGTTCCCGATGACGCCCAAACCACCCACCTACGTGGAGGGCTGGTTGGTGACCATGTCCGACAAGCTCAGCGCGACGCGCGAGACGGTGAGTCTGTCGCGCTTCGACAATCCGCGGCTCATGGGCGGCCGCGGCCGGGGCCGTGTCCGCGCGCCGCGTGCGGGAAGGCGGGGCTGAACGATGCTGATGGTCGAGAAGCTGTTCCTGTGGTTCCTGTTCTACAGCTGCTGCGGTTGGGTGTACGAGTCGATCCTCGTGTCGGTGCAGCAGCGCCGGCCGGTCAACCGCGGCTTCCTCAACGGCCCGCTGTGTCCGATCTACGGTACGGGCGCGGTGCTGGCCGTCGTGTTGCTGGGCGACGTGCGCAGTCCGGTGCTGGTGTTCCTGATTTCGGCGTTCGGCGCGAGCGTGCTCGAATACGCCACGTCGTGGGTGATGGAGCGTCTGTTCCACGCGCGATGGTGGGATTATTCGAATTTCCGGTTCAATCTCGACGGCCGCATCTGCCTGCTGGGCGCGGTCGTGTTCGGCGTGGGCGGCGTGGTCATCACCGGCGTCGCGCAGCCGCAGGTGGAGCGTTGGACCGACATGCTGCCGCTGCCGGCGATGCATTGGCTGTGCGTCGTGTTCTTCCTGCTGCTGGTGATCGACACGGCCGTCACCGTGGCCGGCGTCGCCGACCTCGACGACCGTCTCGACCGGATGGCCGAGATGATGGCCCGGTACGGCGAGCTGGCGCGCGACGCGGTCGGCGACGCCGTGGCCGACGCGCAGGAGCGGCTCGGCCAGGCCGCCGACGACGTGCGTTCCGGTGTGAAGGCGGGCGTGCCGGGCGTGGTGTCCGGCGCGGTCGCCGATGCGATGGCCGACGCGCACGACCGTCTGGGCGAACGCTGGCAGGCGGGCCGCGGCATGTCGGTCGAGCTGATGATGAGGATCCGCGACGCCGCCGATTCGGCGCTCAACTTCCAGCAGCGGCGCATGATCGCCTCGTTCCCGAAGCTGCGCACCGAACGCCACGGCGAGACGCTCGCCCAGCTGCGTGACACGCTGGAACGCCTCTACCGCCGCGGCCGCTGACAAGGCCGGACGGCCGACGCCGTCAACCATCGGACGACATGTGCGACGCGAGACGGACGAGACGTCCTATACTTGTAGCCGGTGGCTCCCCATTACCATGTTTAGTAGGTCCCGATGGTCGGGACCGGGTCGCCGGTTCCGGTATGACTTTCTCGCCCTGTCGTTGATGATCCGGGGGGTGTCGTCGCCGGGAACGGGGACGCCCGCTGACCGC
>NZ_QXGK01000001.1 GCF_003952945.1 Bifidobacterium samirii | reverse complement strand
CTGCCGCTTCGTCGCCATGCTGATCCTGTCTTCCATAAGACAAGCCAAACAGGACCGATACCGTTCGCGCTCATTCCCGATGAGGCACCACCACACCCTACGCGCTCAAAAAACGTGAGGCACGTCGTCACGGTAAGCGTGCCGTGCATCGTGATATGATTCATATCGCAACCTTCGTTGATCAAAGGCGCAAGCCGGCAATCAACGCAAAGCCCCGATGCTGTCACGTCGGGGCTTTTCTCATACCGGCTCGCGCCGGTCGGCCCCGTCATATCAACGGGGACGCCGCATGTCACGGCGTCGTCGCCCACTATATCAGTACGTCATCCTCCGCATCGGGCCTTTCGGTCCCGCTTTTCGTGAGATTCGCATGAAAAAGGGCTTCCGGAAACCCGGAAGCCCTTGATGGCGGAGTCAGAGGGATTCGAACCCTCGAGCCGCTAAACACGACTAACACCTTAGCAGGGTGCCCCTATCGGCCACTCAGGCATGACTCCGTTGTTTTGCCGCTATGCGGCGCAACAGCATGTAACTGTACCACCTTGTGCGGGACAAAACACCGATACACACCGATATCGGGAAAAATCTTCGTCAGGTCGATGGGGATCATGCCGTCGTCGAAGCCGATTCATCGTGCCGGATTCTTGTCGCCGGAGAACGTGACGACGACGGCGACGATCACGAGCGCCACGCCGACGCACTCCCATGCGGACGGGATCTCGCCGAACGCGAGGCCGATCGCGGTGGCGACGGCCGGGTTGATCGACTGCATCACCGAGAACGCGGCCGACGACGTGCGCCGCATCACGATCTGGTCGGTCAGGTACGGCACGAACGAGGCGAACATCGAGATGAGGAACAGCAGTCCCAGCAGCTTCCACATGCCGCCGGGCGCCGCCGCCCACGTCGCGCCGTCCTTCGGGTGGATGACGTGCATGACGGCGCCCGGCGCGAGGATCAGCGACTGCGCGGCCCAGCCGATGGCGATGCCGACGCACAGGTTGTCGAGCGAATGTCCGCGCGAGGCGACGCGGCGGCCGAGCACGATGTACACGCCCCACATCGACCCGCCGACCAGGATTGCCGCCAAGCCGACCGCGAACCGCGCCGACGCGGCGCCGGTGAGCGATACGCCGGCGAGCAGCACGACGCCGCATGCGGCGATGCCGATGCCGAGCCGTTCGCGCCAGCTGCGCCCGGTGATGACGGCCACGGCGAGCGGTCCCATGAATTCGATGGCCACGGCGATGCCCATGTCCATGTGGGAGATCGCCACGTAGAACATCGTGTTCATCGTCGCCACGGCGAGGCCGCATCCGGCGACGACGGCCCAGTCGCGCGCCCGGTGCGGCAGTCCGGCACGGACGGCGGCGCGCCACGGGCGACGCCACAGGAGCATCATCAGCGTCATGAATCCGACCCGGTACCATACGGCGTACAGCGGGTCGAGCTGGGTGAACGCGACCTTGGCGATCGCGGTGGACAGGTAGATGACGGTCGCCTCGCAGATGACGATGGCGAACACGGGGACGCGGCCGAGCGCGTCGGCGATGACTCTCTTCACGTCGTTCATCCTACGCCGTGCGACGGTTGGCGACGCTCGGCGGCGGGGATGGAAATTTCGGGAAATCGCACCCCGAAGGGTGGAGTCGGAGGTACGCCATTGTCCGTCCGTCTCCGCAGCCCAGTGTATCCCCTGACGGGTGGATTGCACGGCTGGCGTGTCCATGATTTGGAGCGTTTGTATCGGATGCCAGTCAATCGGTTGATGCGAGTCGCGAGTAGGCTGCGGATGCGGCGGCCGGGCACATCGCGCGGTGGCGCGTCGCGCAATTCCCCGCAATTCCCGTCAATCAGTGGGCAATTCATCGACATGTCGTCAACGATTCCGGCCCTCGCCGCGCGCTGCCGCACCCGCGTCACGTCCGTCGCGGAAGGCCCGCCCACGGTAAGCTGGTACGTGAGCATCCAGGCGAAGACAGAGGAGAACGCAATGAGGCGACGCAACACTCCGGGACTGCATGTGAAACGACCCGACCGACGCGACGAGACCGGCGCCGCCACGGCCCGCCGATGGCTGGCGCCCGTCATCCTGCTGCTGGTCCTCCTGCTCGCCATCGGCGGATGGGCGCTCGCCGACATGGCGCACCGCACGTCGGCGGACGGCGGGGGAGCGGCGACATCCGATCAGACGTCGCCGTCCGCGGACGGCGACGCCGCCGACCTGAACCGCGAACAGCAGACCCCCGAGCCCGTCGCCGAACACCACGGCAACTCGCCCGACTGCCCCGACGACGACTGCATCGCCCTCTTCGTCAACGGCGACCTCCTGTTCCATGAGGGCCTGTGGAACCAGTACGCGGTCAACCCCACCGCCACCGACGGCACCGCATTCGACTTCACCAACCTGTTCGAGCCGATGCGCAAGTACATCGACGCGTCCGACCTGGCGATCTGCGAATTCGAGACCCCGATCGCCCAACGCGGCGGCCCGTACGCCGCATGGCCGATCTTCAACATCCCCGCCGAAGTCGCCGACGCGGCCGCCGCCGTCGGCTACGACGCGTGCACGCACGCCAGCAACCATTCATGGGATCAGGGCGCCGACGGCATCGCCCGCCTCTGGGACACGCTCGAAGCGGACGGCATCGCCCAGACCGGCTCGTACAAGACCGAAGCCGACTCGCTCAAGCCGCTCGTCGTCGACTCGCCCACCGGCGGCGGCAAGGTCGGCATCATCGCCGGCACCGTCTCCCTCAACGGCCAGACCGCCGACGCCGACTGGCGCGTCGACCGCCTGCGTGAGGCCGGCGACCCGAACCATCAGGCCGACATCGACCGGGCCGTCGCCAAGGCGCGCGCCGCCCGCGAACAGGGCGCCGACCTCGTCGTCATGGCCATGCACTCCGTCCAGGAATACCTCGACTACGCCGACTCGTGGCAGATCGACGAGGCGCACGAACTCGCCGACACCGGAGAATTCGACCTCATCTTCGGCGCCGGATGCCACTGCGCGCAGCCCATCGAGCAGTACAATGGCACATGGATCATCTATGGTCTGGGCAACGCCGTCACCGAATCCGCCAACACGCCCGACACGATCGTCAACAACCAGGGCGTCACCGCGCGCATCCAATTCGCCGGACGGCAGGGCGAACCCGGCAGCTGGCGCGTCAGCCGCATCGACTGGATCCCCACCGCCAACGAGACCCGCGGCGTCTACCAATGGTGCTCGCTCGCCGCCGACCACCCCGACGGCGTATGCTGGTCCGACGAACGCGACGCGCAGGTCAGACAGCGCATCACCGACGTCATCTACGCGCACGGCGCCGACCCGGGCATCGTGCGCGAATGGGACATCACCGCCGAAACCGCCGCCCGCGCGGCGCAGTGACGTCCGCCGCACCATAGAGAGAGAACCCCTTGCACACCATCCTCGACAGCCCGGAAAACCCCGCCCACGACTCGCTGGTGGAGAAGAAATCCGAATTCATCGGCGACGCCGCCCACATCGACACGCTCGACGAGGCGCTCGCGTTCGTCGAGTCGATCCGCATGATGCACCCCAAGGCTCGCCATGTCGCGTACGCGGCGGTGACCGGCGGCGCCGACGGCACGCTGGCGGAGCGGATGAGCGACGACGGCGAGCCGTCCGGCACCGCCGGCAAGCCGATCCTCGACGTGCTGCGGCAGGGCAGGATGACGGACTGCGTGGTCGCCGTCACCCGCTATTTCGGCGGCATCCTGCTCGGCTCGGGCGGGCTGATCCGCGCGTATTCGTCGGCGGCGTCGCTGGCGGTCGCCGCCGCGTCGAAGGCGGCGATCGTGCCGTGCCGCCGGTATCTGGTGACGCTCGACTACCCGCAGCTTGCCGTGTTCCAGCGGCTGCTCGCGCAGGAGGACGGCGAGGCGTGCGACGAGTCGTATACGGACCGCGTCTCGCTGCTCGCCGTCGTGCCGCAGGAGCATACGGCCGCGTTCGAGGATCGGGTGCGCGAGACGTTCAACGCGGCGGTGACGCCCGAACCGGTGGATATGGTCTCGCGTCCGGTCGCGCTGTAAGGTGGGCGTATGAGCGAAGCTTCCGAAACCACTCCCGATCCGTCCGAGCCCGCCGTCGACGCGCCGGTCGCCGATGATGTCGCGGCGTCCGCCGATGCCGACGCCGCGCCGGAGTCGTTCGAGCCGCTGACCGCCGTCTACGAGCGGCTGCGCCATTCGACCGATGCGGCCGAGCTGTCCGAATTCGCCCGCCGCCCGCTGCCCGACCAGTCCGACCAGGCGGCCTACTCGCGTGCGACCGCACTGCTGGAGGCGGTGGCCGGCAACCCGCATACGCCGCTGGAGGACCGCGTGTTCCTCGGCGAGACGATGCCGTTCCCGAACGTGCTGGTCAAGCTGTCGGTGGACGAGGCGGTCGAGGTCCGTCTGGCCGTGGCCGGCAATCCGGACGTGAAGAACTGGCTGGTGGGCCGCCTGACCAAGGATCCGGTGCCGCAGGTGCGTGACCGGGCGCTGCACAACCGCAACACGTCATGGAAGATGCGCATGGAGGGCGCGCAGAATCCGGAGGTGGACGCCGCCACGCTCGAGTTCCTCAGCCATTTCGGCGTGGACGCGGAGGCTGGCGCCCCGGCGGTGCTCACCGCGATGGTGCGCCGCGCGGTCGCGCTCAACCCGAACACGGACGATGCGACGCTGGCCCGTCTGCGCGACGACGCCGACCCGGCGGTCGCGAGGGCCGCGGCCAGGGCGTCGGCCGGCCGGTAGGGGGCGGGTACGGACCGCCGTCGTCGGCGATGGCGTCTTCGACGACGCCGACGGCGGTCCGCGGTGTCGGCGACCGCCCGCCGACGCCCGCCGGCGATCGCGCCGCGACGTGTCCGCCATTCGTGCATCGCGGGCGTTTTGGCTTGCGTTGCGCGCCACCCGTGGGCATACACTATTACCTATGAACGAGAGAACAGAAAGCGCCGATCGGCTGTCACGCCCGCTCATCCGTCTGGCGAAGCTCGTTGGGGTCGCCACCAGCTACGTGGGTATGAGCGACGACTACCATGAGATCGAAGACGATGTTCTGGTGGCGGTGCTTGCCGCGCTCGGCATCGAGGCCTCCGGCGAGGAGGCCATCAACCGCTCCATGCGCTCGATCCTGGACGAGCGCCATCGCCGTCTGATCCCGCCGACCGTGCTGCACATCGTCGGCCGCGAGGATGCGGTGCGCATCAACACCCCGATCATGATGGTGCCGAAGGCGACCATCACGCTCGAGAACGGCGAACCGTACGAGGGTCGCCTGCAGATGGGGCCGGGCGACGGCGCCCAGGCGTATCTGCTGGACGACCGCTTCATCGCCAACGCGTCGCTGATCCTGCCCGCCGACCTGCCGGCCGGCTACCATACGCTGCGCGTCACCGTCGGCAACCGCACGCAGGAGGCGACGCTGATCAGCGCGCCGGAGCGCGTCAAGCTGCTCGACGGCATGCAGGACGGCCATCTGTGGGGATGGATGGCGCAGCTGTATTCGATCCGCTCCGCCGGATCGTGGGGCGTGGGCGATTACGAGGACCTGCGCCTGCTGCTGACCGACGCCAAGGCGAAGACCGGCGCCGATTTCGTGCTCATCAACCCGGTGCACGCCGCCGAACCGGTGTCGCCGCTGACGCCGTCGCCGTACCTGCCGGTGTCGCGCCGCTTCGTCAACTTCACGTACATCCGCCCCGAGTCGGTCGCCGAATACGAGACGCTCGACCCGGCCGTGCGCGAGCAGGTGCGCGCGCTGCACGCCCACGTCGAACCGCTCAACGGCGACGCACAGGTCATCGACCGCGACGCGATGTGGAAGGCGAAGATGGGCGCGCTGTGGCTGATCTTCAAGTCGCCGCGTTCGGCCGAACGCCAGGCCGCGTTCGACGCGTACAAGGCCGCGCAGGGCGACGAGCTGGAGGCGTACGCCACCTGGTGCCTGTGCTACGACAAGTGGGGCGCGCCCAGCGGCGAGGCCGACAACTGGGAGCGCACGTTCACGAAGCGCTCGCCCGAGGTGAAGGCCCTGCGCGAGCAGTACCCGGACACGCTCGAGTTCTACCGCTGGCTCGAATGGGTGGCGGTCGAGCAGCTGGAGGGCGCGCAGCGCGCGGCCCGCGAGGCCGGCATGCGCATCGGCGTGATGAGCGACATGGCCGTGGGCGTGCACCCGCTGGGCGCCGACGTGTGGTGGAACCCGGAGCGCTTCGCCAAGGGCGCGACCGTGGGCGCCCCGCCGGACATGTTCAACCAGCAGGGCCAGGATTGGAGCCAGCCGCCGCTGAGCCCGATCGACCTGGAGAACACCGGCTACCGCACGTACCGCGACATGGTGCACGGCATGTTCAAGCAGGCCGGCGCCGTGCGCATCGACCATATCCTGGGCCTGTTCCGCCTGTGGTGGATCCCGGACGGCAAGCCGGCCACGCAGGGCACGTACGTGCACTACGACTCGGACGTGATGCTCGCGATCCTGGCGCTCGAGGCGTCGCGCGCCGACGGCGTGGTCGTCGGCGAGGATCTGGGCGTGGTGCCCGACTACGTCGCCGAATCGCTCTCGTCGCATGGTCTGCTGGGCTGCGCGGTCGAATGGTTCGAGCAGTGCGACGGCGTGTTCCGCGAGCCCGCCAAGTGGCGTCCGTACGCGCTTGCCTCGGTCAACACGCACGACCTGCCGCCGGCGGCCGGATACCTGCGTTACGAGCATGTGCGCCTGCGCGAGCAGCTGGGTCTGCTGGCCGGCTCGAAGGAGGAGTTCGAACGCTCCGCCCAGCACGAGCATTTCGCGATGCTCACGATGCTGGTCGACAACGGCTACCTCGACCGCGAGCTGCTCAACGACGAGATCGGCAACGAGCAGGCGATCGTCGAATCGCTGTACCGCGCGCTCAAGGGCTCGCCGTGCAAGCTGCTGGCCGCCTCGATCACCGACGCGGTGGGCGAGCGCCGTGCGCAGAACCAGCCGGGCACGAACAACGAGTATCCGAACTGGCGCATCCCGCTGGCCGACTCCCGCGGCGCGGTCGTGCCGCTGGAGACGCTGTTCGACGGCGCGCGTCTGCAGCGCATCGCCGCCATCATGAACGACTGACGGCCCGTCCGCGGGGCGCCGCCGATGCCGTCGTCGGCGCCGCGGCGGATCCGCCGTCCACGCACGTCCGTGGCCCCCTCCGTCGAGGGGGCCGCTTCGCGTATGCAACACGCCCGCCGCAATGTCAAGGCGGACGATACACTAGTAGATTGTTGTGTTTCCCTAAGGGGTCCTTCAAAGCGCTTTCCCACTCGCCATCGAGGACTTTCAGGGAGCCCACGGATAATGAGGTCGAAGCCTCCCGAACGCGCGCCCCAACCAAGCGCACGCCGGGCAGCCGACACCCGGAACACAATAGTTAGAAAAGGTATATCAGTGAAAACTTTCACTCCGAAGCCAGCTGACCTGACTCACGACTGGTACATCATCGACGCCACCGACGTGGTGCTGGGCCGTCTGTCCACTCAGGCCGCCATCCTGCTGCGCGGCAAGAACAAGCCGACCTTCGCTCCGCACGCCGATTCCGGCAACCACGTGATCATCATCAATGCCGACAAGATCGCTCTGACCGGCAACAAGATGGGCAAGGAGCTGTACTCGCACTCCGGTCGTCCCGGTGGCCTGCGTCGCGATAGCTACGCCGAGCTGCTCGTGAACAACCCGGAGCGCATCATCACGGCCGCCATCAAGGGCATGCTGCCGAAGAACCGTCTGTCCAACGTGCAGATGAACCGCCTCCACGTCGTGCGTGGCGCCGAGCATCCGTACGCCGGCCAGCAGCCGCAGGTCTTCGAGATCGCCCAGGTCTCGCAGCAGGCCAAGTGAACCGAAGGGAGATAGAGAATCATGGCTGAAAACACCAACGACTCCGCGGTTCAGGCGACCGAAGAGGAGCTCACCAGCTACACCACCGAGACCAACGCCGGCGCCGGCACCGGCACCTCCGCGATCGCTCCGGGCTACGGCACCGGCCGTCGCAAGGAGGCCGTCGCCCGTGTCCGTCTGGTTCCGGGCACCGGCAAGTGGACCATCAACGGCCGCACCCTGGAGGAGTACTTCCCGTCCAAGCTGCAGCAGCGTGAGGTCAACTCCCCGATCGTCCTGCTGAAGCTCGAGGGCAAGTTCGACGTGATCGTGCTCGTCGACGGCGGCGGCACCACCGGCCAGGCCGGCGCCATCCGCCTGGGCGTGTCCCGCGCGCTGAACGCGATCGACCGCGAAGCCAACCGCGCCACCCTGAAGAAGGCTGGCTTCCTGACCCGCGACGCCCGCGTCGTGGAGCGCAAGAAGGCCGGTCTGCACAAGGCTCGCCGCGCTCCGCAGTTCTCGAAGCGCTAAAGTCTTACGGCTTTACGGAAGGCCCTCGCACCTGTGTGGTGCGAGGGCCTTCCTCGTTTTTGCGGGGTTCTCCTCCGACTCGCGAGGCTACTGGATCTGGCGCATCACGCTGATGGTGAGCGCGGGGAACGTCCACAGGTCCAGGTCGGCGGCGGCGATGCCGGCGTCGGTACCGGAGCCGGCGGCGGCCGCTGCGCCGGCATGCGGCCGGTCGTCGCCGTCCGCGTCGCCGTCGTCCAATGCGTCGCTGATGTTGAGGATCGCGTTGTCGTCGTGGATCATCGCCGGGCCGTAGTTGCCGGGGACGGTGGTGACGTGCGGGTCGTCGGATCCGTCGGGCGTGCCGGGCGCGTCGGTGCCGGCGACCTCGTCGCGCGGCCGGTCGAGCTTGGATTCGGCGGCGAGCTTCGACTGGACCATGTCGACGAGACGGCTGATCGGATCGTCGTCGTGCACGGCGGTCGTCCAGTTCGCGTCGTTGAAATCCTGCCGGTGCATACGCTCGGGGAACAGGCCGCGCGCCGGCCGCAGCCCGGTGACGACGCCGGAGCTCCACTCGCACTGCCATTCCGCGTCGGACGGCAGCCGGTACTGCTTGTCGTCGTTGACGCCGTTGACGACGATGAGGATGTCGGACGCGTCGTTCTCCTGCGACAGCAGGCGCATCGTGAACGAGCGCACGCCGGTGTCGAACCAGTCGCGCTCCATCGGCGTGGTGCCGTCGGGCAGATACCATTGCACGCGGCTGGACGGCTTGAACAGGCCCAGCTGCGTGAGTCGGGTGAAGAACTCCTCGTGGTGGTACAGGTCGAGCGACTTGCGGATCGAGATGAGGCGCGAGACGGTCTCCAGGCGACGCATCTGCGGGGTCTTGCCGGTCTGGTACAGCCAGTCCCAGTCGAGCCAGGTGATGGCGTTGTCCTGTGAGTACGCGTTGTTGTTGCCCTGCTGGGAGTTGCAGAACTCGTCGCCGGCGAGCATCATCGGCGTGCCGAGCGAGAGCATGAGCGTGCCGAGCATGTTCATCGCGGCGCGTTCGCGGTCGCGCGTGACGACCGGGTCGGACGTGTCGCCCTCGACGCCGAAGTTGGCCGAATGGTTGGTGTTCGACCCGTCCCGGTTGTTCTCGCCGTTGGCCTCGTTGTGCTTGGTGTTGTAGCGGGTCAGGTCGGTGAGCGTGAACCCGTCGTGGCACGACACGTAGTTGACGGACGCGACGCATCCGCGCCCGGGTTCGGTGGCGAACAGGTCGGCCGAGCCGCACAGGCGCGTGGCCATCTCTTGCATGCCGATCTCGCAGCGTGCGCCCGGCTGCGTGTCGGTGAGCCAGAAGCGCCGGGTCGTGTCGCGGAACCGGTCGTTCCATTCGCTGAACGGCATGCCGAATCCGCCGGTGCGCCATCCCTGCGGGCCCAGATCCCACGGTTCCATGATGAGCTTGAGGTTGCCCAGCAGCAGGTCGCTTCGCAGCGCGTACAGGAACGGGTGATGCTTGGTGAAGTCGCCGTCGAGACGGGCGAGCGAGGCGGCCAGGTCGAAGCGGAAGCCGTCGATGCCGATGCGCTTGGCCCAGTAGCGCAGCGAATCCACGGCGAACGTCACCACATGCGTGTTGGTGAAGTCGAACGTGTTGCCGCAGCCGGTGGTGTCCTCGAGCTTGCCCGCGTTGTCGTGCTGGCGGCGGTAGTAGGACACGTCGTCGAGTCCCTTCCAGCACACCGACGGGCCTTCGACGCCGCCCTCGCACGAATGGTTGTACACGACGTCCATGATGACCTCGAAGCCGGCCTCGTGCAGGGCGCGCACCATGTCGATGACCTCGTCGCGCACGCCGCGGGCGCCCTTGTCGCGCGCCGCCTGCGTGGCGTACGAGGGTTCGGGGGAGAAGTAGCCGAGCGTCGAATAGCCCCAGTAGTTGTGGCGGCCGCGTTCGGTGAGGAACAGCTCGTCCTGCTTGGCCTGGATGGGCAGCAGTTCGATGGACGTGACGCCCAGTCCCTGCAGGTAGGCGAGGGTGATTGGGTGCGCGAGGCCCGCGTATGTGCCGCGCAGCTCCTCGGGCAGCCAGGGCGCGTTCTTGGTGAAGCCCTTGACGTGCAGCTCGTAGAGCACGGTCTTGCTCCACGGCACGTGCGGATGCGACGGGTCGGCGTCGTGCTTGGTCTCGTCGCGGTCGTCGATGGCGACCGACAGCGGCACCTTGCCGAGCGCGTCGACGGTGCTCATCTCGCCGTACGCGTTGCCGGTGACCCGGTGGTCGGGGCCGATCTCGCACCGGTACGAGAAGGCGGCCGGGTCGAGCTGCATCGAGCCGTCGATGCCCTTGCCGTACGGGTCGAGCAGCAGCTTGTACGGGTTGAACCGCAGGCCCTTCTTCGGGTCCCAGGCGCCGTCGACGCGGTACGCGTAGCGCATGCCGTCCCACGCCTTGGGCAGATGCACGTACCACAGGCCGTAGTTGGGGCCCTCCATACGGAACAGGGTCTCGCGCACGTACATCGATTCGATGATGCGCGTGCACACCGGGTGCGCGTGGATTTCGTTGATGAACGGCGTGGCCGAGTCCTCGAAGATGCGGATCGCGTCGTTGAAGAACGCGGTGGGCTGGTCGACGGGCTCGTAGACGCACAGCCACACCTGGTCGGCGGTTTCGGACCGCACGACGGCGTCGGCGCCGCCGTCCTCGGTGAAGTACAGCCCCGGCCTCGTCGCATAGCGGTGCGGGATCGCATACCGCTGGGGGATCGCTTGTTTCATGATGCCCATTGTACGGTCGCCGCGCGCGCCAATCCCGGTTCCGTCCGCATCCCCGACGGCCGTTTCTTCCTCATGCCTGCATCCCGCGTCGCCGTTCGTATGGGACCGGCCGATTCCGTACGGATTGCGACGCTGTTCCCGCGTGTTGCGTCGCCGTTCGCGTATGTGATGGGACCGTTCCTGTACCGATTGCGACGCTACGGCCGCGTCCCGCGTCGTTATCCGCACACGATGGACCGATTCTGTACAGGTTGCGACGAGGACACCCCTGTTCGCGTCGCCGTTCGTATGTGATGGGACCGTTCCTGTACCGATTGCGACGCTACGGCCGCGTCCCGCGTCGTTATCCGCACACGATGGACCGATTCTGTACAGGTTGCGACGAGGACACCCCTGTTCGCGTCGCCGTTCGTACGTGCCGGACCATTTCCATACGGATTGCGACGCTGCGGCCGCGTTTTGCGTCGCGATTCGTATGGGTTGGGCCGGTCCGCTGTGGATTGCGACGTAATTCGTATGTGATGACCCATCCCCATGCGGATTGCGACGCTGCAGTCGTGTGTTGCGTCGTTATCCGCACATGATGGACCGTTCCTGTACAGGATGCGACGCTGCGGCCGTGTGTTGCGTCGCCGTTCGTATGCGACGGTCGGTTCGTGTGCGGATCGCGACGCCGACGGCTACGCTGGGATGCGTATCCGCGACGGTCCACGACGAAGGAGGATCCCATGACCGCACCGATGACCGCGTTCACCACCGACCTGCAGCATTCGGGCATGATCGCCCGCGACCTCGACGAGACGATCGCGTTCTACGTCGACAAGCTCGGCTTCGAGCTGGTGGGCGTCTACCCGAACGGGGAGAACCGGTGCGCGTTCCTGCGCTACGGTCATCTGACGATCGAGACGTGGGAGGGCGAGGAGGCGCCGATGGCCGCCGGCGCGATCAACCACTGGGCATTCGACACCCCGGACATCGAGGCCGCGTGGGAGAACGCGAAGGCGTTGGGGTTGGAGACGCGCGAGAGCGAGATCCAGTCGATTCCGACGTTCTGGGACAAGGGCATCCGCTACTTCAACGTGTTCGGCCCCAACCGCGAGACGATTGAGTTCTGCCAGATCGTCAAGTAACGGTCCCATACGTCCCGTCCACGTCGCCGTTCGTATGTGATGGGCCGGTCGATTACGAATCACGACGCAGAAAGCCCGTGTCACGTCGCAACCTGTATGCGGAAGCTGTTCCCGATGCGGATTGCGACGCTGGGGACGTGTGTTGCGTCGCCGTTCGTATGGGATGGGCCAGTTCTGTGCGAATAACGACGCTATGGGGATGAATTGCGTCGTTATTCGTATGAGACCGTCAATTCTCATGCGGATTGCGACGCTGGGGACGCGTGTTGCGTCGCAATCGGTATGGGATGGCCCGGGGCCGGTCACGGATTGCGACGCAACCGGCCGGCCGTGCCGGCGTTCAGTCGCCGAGCAGGTCGCGCAGATACGGTCCGATGAGCGTGAGCGCGGCGCCGACGACGTCCTGTCCCTCGAGTCCGAGCCCCTTGCGCAGCGTGAACCGGTCGGTTCCGTACGGCGTGCGGGCCTCTACGCGCGCACGCAGCGCGGCGATGTCCTCGTCGACGAGGTACTGAGCCGCCTCGCCGCCCACGACCACGTCGCCGGCGACCACGGTGCGTGCGTTGACGATCGCCTGCGCGATGTGGTCGAGCCATTCGTTCATGCGCTCGCGGTGGTGCGTCTCGCCCTGTTCGAGCACGCTGAAGAAGCCGGGGATGCTCTCGTAGTCCTCGGGCAGCGTCTCGGGCGAGCAGTACGCGTCGACGCAGCCGCGCTGCCCGCAGTAGCAGGCGCGTCCGCCGGGCATGAGCGTCATGTGTTCGATGCCCCCGTTGCAGCGGTTGGGTCCCTGTCGCAGCCGCCCGTCGATGACGAGCGCGCCGCCGACGCGCCGGTCGAGGTAGAGGCAGACCGCGTCGCGCAGGTCGCGGTCGAACCACAGTTCGGCGGTCGCGTCGGCGTCGGCGGCGTGGATCATCGTCGCCGGATGATGCACGTTCTGGGCGAGCGTGGCGAGCGTCAGTCCGGTGTTGCCCATGATGGGACCGAACGCGACGGATAAGCCGTCGGGGGCGACGATGCCCTGCACGACGAACGCGACGCCGAGCACGACGCGCCCGTCGCGCTCCTGCTCGGCGGCGACCTCGTCGACGAGCGCGCCGGCCCGCTGGTAGTAGGCGTTGTCGTTGCGGTAGACGGTGGTCCGGTCGACGCGCGCGACGACCGACCCGTACAGGTCGACGGCGCACACGGTCAGTTCGGTGGGGCGCATGGCCACGCCGATGGCGACGTGGGATGCGGACGCGAACGCGTAGGTGCGCGCCTTGCGGCCGCCGGTCGACGCCGCCTCCCCGTCGCAGGTGACGAGCCGGTCGTCCTCGAGTTCACGCAGTCGCGCGCCGATGGTGGGCAGGCTCAGCCCCAGCGTCTGCTGCAGATCGCGTTTGGTGGCGCGCCGGTTCGCGTACAGGTGCCGCAGGATGATGCGCGCGCTGTCGTGACGTGCGTCGGCTGCCGGTGTGGTGGTCGTCATCGTCCTCTCCCGCCTGATAAGGCCGTTTTCGATGATTATCATACCACTTTTGCAAAGTCGCTTTATGTATTTGGGTAGTATCTTTTTTCTTTTGATAAATGACTTTGCAAAAGAGTGGGAGATGAGACCGGTTCTAGGGTGTGAGAAAACGGTCGAAAGTGAACAAAACCCCTCAAAATCGACGTATTTGGCGTCGAAATCACGGCAAAGCGAACGGTTTTGCACAAAAATGGCACAAGACATCACATGAAACGCCGGGGGAAATGTGCGCATGCGGGGCGCAACGTCATCGGGTAGATTGTGACGCAGGCCACATCGCGCGGGTATGATCCCGCAGCGGGCCGCACAATGTCCGCTCCGCGCGGGCGGAACACCCAATTTGCTACACGCAAGTCGAGGAGGATTCATGGCAGAAGCAAAGAAGGTCGAAGCTCCGACCAAGCCGACCCCCGAAGAGAAGCAGGCCGCGGCCGAGGCCGAGGTCGACGCCCTCGTCAACAAGGGTCTGAAGGCTCTGGCGGAGTTCGAGAAGCTCGATCAGAAGCAGGTCGACCGCATCGTCGCCAAGGCTTCGGTCGCCGCGCTGAACAAGCACCTCGTGCTCGCGAAGATGGCCGTCGACGAGACCGGCCGTGGTCTGGTCGAGGACAAGGCCACCAAGAACATCTTCGCCTGCGAGCACGTCACCAACTACCTGGCCGGCCAGAAGACCGTCGGCATCATCCGCGAGGACGACGTGATGGGCATCGACGAGATCGCCGAGCCGGTCGGCGTCGTCGCCGGCGTCACCCCGGTCACCAACCCGACCTCCACCGCGATCTTCAAGTGCCTCATCGCCCTGAAGACCCGCTGTCCGATCGTGTTCGGCTTCCACCCGGGCGCCCAGAAGTGCTCCGCCGAGGCCGCGCGCATCGTGCGCGACGCCGCCATCGAGGCCGGCGCCCCGGAGAACTGCATCCAGTGGATCGAGCATCCGTCCATCGAGGCCACCGGCGCGCTGATGAAGCACCCGGGCATCGCCACCATCCTGGCCACCGGCGGTCCGGGCATGGTCAAGGCCGCCTACTCCTCGGGCAAGCCGGCCCTGGGCGTGGGCGCGGGCAACGCCCCGGCGTACATCGACAAGGACGTCGACGTCGTGCGCGTGGCCAACGACCTCATCCTGTCCAAGCACTTCGACTACGGCATGATCTGCGCCACCGAGCAGGCCATCATCGCCGACAAGGACGTCTACGCGCGTCTGGTCAAGGAGCTCAAGCGCCGCAAGGCCTACTTCGTGAACGCCGAGGAGAAGGCGAAGCTCGAGCAGTACATGTTCGGCTGCACCGCCGGCTCCGGCCAGAAGCCGGTCCTCAACTCCGTGGTGCCGGGCAAGTCCCCGCAGTTCATCGCCAAGGCCGCCGGCTTCGAGATCCCGGCCGACGCGACCATCCTGGCCGCCGAGTGCAAGGAGGTCTCCGACGACGAGCCGCTGACCCACGAGAAGCTCGCCCCGGTCCACGCCGTGCTCAAGTCCGACAACAAGGAGCAGGCGTTCGAGATGTGCGAGGCCATGCTCAAGCTGGGCGCCGGCCACACCGCCGCCATCCACACCAACAACCAGGAGCTCGTGCGCGAGTACGGCAAGCGCATGCACGCCTGCCGCATCATCTGGAACTCCCCGTCCTCGCTGGGCGGCGTCGGCGACATCTACAACTCGATCGCCCCGTCGCTGACCCTGGGCTGCGGCTCCTACGGCGGCAACTCCGTCTCCGGCAACGTGCAGGCCGTGAACCTGATCAACATCAAGCGCATCGCTCGGAGGAACAACAACATGCAGTGGTTCAAGATCCCGGCCAAGACCTACTTCGAGCCGAACGCGATCAAGTACCTGCGCGACATGGAGGGCATCGAGCGCGCCGTCATCGTGTGCGACCGCGTCATGGAGCAGCTGGGCATCATCGACAAGGTCATCGACCAGCTGCGTGCCCGCGCCAACAACGTCACCTTCCGCATCATCGACTACGTCGAGCCGGAGCCGTCCGTCGAGACCGTCGAGAAGGGCGCGGAGATGATGCGCGAGGAGTTCGAGCCCGACACGATCATCGCGGTCGGCGGCGGCTCCCCGATGGATGCGGCCAAGATCATGTGGCTGCTCTACGAGCACCCGGAGATCTCCTTCTCCGACGTGCGCGAGAAGTTCTTCGACATCCGCAAGCGCGCGTTCAAGATCCCGCCGCTGGGCTCCAAGGCCAAGCTGGTGTGCGTGCCGACCTCGTCCGGCACCGGCTCCGAGGTCACGCCGTTCGCCGTGATCACCGACCACAAGACCGGCTACAAGTACCCGATCACCGACTACGCGCTCACCCCGTCCGTCGCCATCGTCGACCCGGTCCTGGCCCGCACCCAGCCGCGTCGCCTGGCCTCCGACGCCGGCTTCGACGCCCTGACCCACAGCTTCGAGGCCTACGTGTCCGTCTACGCCAACGACTTCACCGACGGCATGGCGCTGCACGCGGCCAAGCTGATCTGGAACAACCTGGCCGAGTCCGTCAACGGCGAGCCGGGCCTGGAGAAGACGCAGGCGCAGGAGAAGATGCACAACGCCGCCACCATGGCCGGCATGGCCTTCGGCTCCGCGTTCCTGGGCATGTGCCACGGCATGAGCCACACCATCGGCGCCCTGTGCCACATCGCCCACGGCCGCACCAACTCCATCCTGCTGCCGTACGTGATCCGCTACAACGGCCAGGTGCCGGAGGAGCCGACCTCGTGGCCGAAGTACAACAAGTACATCGCCGACGAGCGCTACCGCGAGCTGGCCATCAACCTCGGCGTCGACCCGGGCAAGACCCCGGCGGAGGCCGTCGAGAACCTGGCCAAGGCCGTCGAGGACTACCGCGACAACAAGCTCGGCATGAACAAGTCCTTCCAGGACTGCGGCGTGGACGAGGACTACTTCTGGAGCGTGCTCGACCAGATCGGCATGCGCGCCTACGAGGACCAGTGCGCCCCGGCGAACCCGCGCATCCCGCAGATCGAGGACATGAAGGACATCGCCATCGCCGCGTACTACGGCGTGTCCCAGGCCGAGGGCCATCGCCTGCGCGTCGAGCGCGAGGGCGAGGCCGCCACGGAGGAAGCCTCCGAGCGCATCTGAGCCTGACATCCGGAACCTCGCTTCCGGATAGGTCCGCATAGAGAAGGAGCCCGACCCCATCAGGGGCCGGGCTCCTTCGCTATGTCCATTTCTATGCAGGACGGAACCGGGCCGTCCGACACCGCCTAGAACGTCATGACGACCGCGGCGAACGCCAGCAGACTCGACACGATCTCGACGACGCCGGCGACGATCGGCTTCAGCCGCCGGCGCCGGGCGATCAGCGGCAGCGCGACCGCGCGCGCCAGCAGCCAGACGCACAGGATCAGCGGCATCACGAACGGCCGGCCGAATCCCAGCACGGCCCACAGGACGGCCGCCACGGCCAGCAGCGCCGCATGCCAGCCCCACGAGGCGAGCAGATACGCGCGCTTGCCGCGCTCCCGGATCATCGTCTTGACGAACAGCACCGAACCGAACTGGACGAGCAGGAACGTGACGGCCGCCGGCGGACCTCCGTTGACGAGGGCCGGATGCGCGGCGCTGGCCGCCCGGCTGCCGAACGAGGCGACGACCATCGCCATCGAGCAGGCGGCGACGACCGCGACCGCATTGCCCCACAGCGTGCGTTCGCGGCGCAGCCACGCCGCCGCGAACGACAGCGCCGCCAGCACGGCGTACAGCGGCGCCCACCACAGCACGGTCGGATGCATGATCAGGAACGGCAGCCCGACGACGACGAGGGCCGCCGCGTACGTCGCCGCCGGCGGCAGGTAGCGGCGCGCGAAGCGCGACGTGAGCCATCGGGAGGCGGTGAACTGGACGCAGTAGCACAGCGTCCATGCGACGAGCAGCCAGAGCGTCGTGAGGTTCGGTCCGCCGACGATCATGCCGGCCAGCGCGGGGGAGAGCGCCATCATCCATGCGCCGGGCTGGTCGGGGATCCAGTCGCGGGCCGTCGTCGGCCTCGCGCCGGTGCGGGTGGTCTGCGTATGCGGTGATGAGGTCATGCCGCCTACGATAGGGGAGCGTCCGCGGACGCGCCAGAGTTATCTCCGACGGTCGGACGCGGGTCGCCGGATCGCCGATGACGGGACCGCCGGTGCGAGCCCGCAGACCGGCCGAAGTCCGGCCGCAGTCCTGCCCACGGAGCGCGACACGCCCGGAGTCCCTAAGGGTAGGGCGGGTGGTTTAATGAAGCAGTTGCCTGATTTAGGGCTCGCAAATTGGAATCAAAAAAGCGAGCGCAGGACATGGATCCATGAGAGTGGGTGCTTGGATGCCTGCGCACTGATGTGGCTCGGCCACGAGGTCACCTCGCCAGAGGTGGGTCTTCGTGCGGCCGACCTCGCCGGTGCCCTTTGATGAATACAGGTTGGTAAACAGTACACGAATCGCTAGAAAGGGCGGAAGGCAATGGCGGGACAGAAAATCCGCATCAGGCTTAAGTCCTATGACCACGAGGTCATCGACCAATCGGCGAAGAAGATCGTCGAAACGGTGACGAACGCGGGCGCAACTGTGGTTGGCCCGGTTCCGCTCCCGACCGAGAAGAACGTGTTCGTCGTTATCCGTTCTCCTCACAAGTACAAGGATTCCCGCGAGCATTTCGAGATGCGCACCCACAAGCGTCTCATCGACATCGTGGACCCGACCCCCAAGGCCGTGGACTCCCTGATGCACATTGATCTGCCGGCGGACGTCAACATCGAGATCAAGCTGTAAGGGAGGAGGGACCGTTATGACTTCGCAGAGGGGTAGCCACAAGGCTCTGCTGGGCAAGAAGCTCGGCATGACCCAGGTTTGGGACGAGAACGGCTTCTTCGTCCCGGTCACGCTGGTGGACGTCTCCACCAACGTGGTGACCGCCGTCAAGTCCGAGGAGACCGACGGCTATGAGGCCATCCAGATCGGCTACGGCCAGATCAACCCGACCAAGGTGACCAAGCCGCTCGCCGGCCACTTCGCCAAGGCGGGCGTCACCCCGCGTCGCCACCTCGTCGAGGTGCGCACCGCCGACGCCGCCGAGTACGAGCCGGGCCAGGAGCTGTCCGTCGAGTCCTTCGCCGAGGGTTCCGAGGTCGACGTGACCGGCACCACCAAGGGCAAGGGCTTCGCCGGCACCATCAAGCGCTGGGGCTTCAAGTCCTACCGTCGTTCCCACGGCTCGCACAAGAACGAGCGTCGTCCCGGTTCCGTGGGCGCATGCGCGACTCCGAGCCGCATTCTCAAGGGCAAGCGCATGGCCGGCCGCATGGGTCACGTGACCGCGACCGTCCAGAACCTCGCCGTCGTTTCCGTGGATGCCGAGAACGGCATCATCGCTGTCAAGGGCGCCATCCCGGGCCCGAAGAACGGCATCGTTCTCGTCCGCACGGCAGTGAAGGGAGCCTGATAAATCATGGCAAACGTTACTCTGAACGTGACTGACGCCAAGGGCCAGGCCACCGGCACCGTTGAGGTCCCGGGTGAGATCTTCGGCCACACCGCCGAAGAGGTCCAGGCTCGCGTCCCGCTGATCCACCAGGTCGTCGTGGCCCAGCTGGCCGCCGCCCGTCAGGGCACTCACGCGACCAAGACCCGTGGCATGGTTTCCGGCGGCGGCAAGAAGCCGTGGAAGCAGAAGGGCACCGGCCGTGCCCGCCAGGGTTCGACCCGCGCCCCGCAGTGGTACCACGGCGGCACCGTCTTCGGTCCGCAGCCGCGTGACTACTCGCAGCGCACCCCCAAGAAGATGAAGGCCGCGGCCCTGCGCTACGTGCTTTCCGACCGTGCCAACGCCGGCCACGTCGCCGTCGTGGACTTCGGTGTCGCCGACGCCCCGTCCACCAAGGCCGCCGTCGCCGCGCTGACCCCGATCACCGAGAACAAGTTCACCACCGTCGTGTTCGCCCGCGAGAACGTGAACGAGTGGCTGTCGGTCCGCAACATCCCGACCGTCCACCCGATCTTCGCCGACCAGCTGAACACCTACGATGTGGTCACGGCTCAGTACGTCGTCTTCACCAAGGAAGGCCTGGACGCCTTCGTCGCGGCGAAGACCGAGCCGGCCGTCAAGGAGGCCTGATTTCCATGGTCGCTATTCACAAGCCCGCATACGACGTCATCATCAAGCCCGTCGTCTCCGAGAAGAGCTATGCCCTGTCCGATCGCGGCCAGTACACCTTCGTGGTGTCCCCGGACGCGAACAAGGTGCAGATCAAGCAGGCCATCGAAGAGATCTTCAAGGTGAAGGTGACGAACGTCAACACCCTCAACCGCGCCGGCAAGCGTCAGCGCACCCGCACCGGTTTCGGTCAGCGCGTCAACCAGAAGCGCGCGATCGTGACCGTCGCCGAGGGCCAGACGATCGACATCTTCGGCAACTGAAGGCTAGCCGAGAAAAGTTAAAGGAAGAACTATATTATGGCTATCCGCGTTTACAAGCCGACGACTGCAGGCCGTCGCAACGCCTCCGTCTCGGACTTCTCCGAGATCACGCGCTCCACGCCTGAGAAGTCGCTGGTTCGCAAGCTGTCCAAGACCGGCGGTCGCAACTCCTACGGCCGTATGACCTCCCGCCATCGCGGCGGCGGTCACAAGCGCCAGTACCGTCTCATCGACTTCCGTCGCTGGGACAAGGACGGCGTGCCGGCCAAGGTCGCTCACATCGAGTACGACCCGAACCGCTCCGCCCGCATCGCGCTGCTGCACTATGCCGATGGCGAGAAGCGCTACATCATCGCCCCGGAAGGCATCAAGCAGGGTGATGTGATCGAGACCGGCGCCCAGGCCGACATCAAGCCGGGCAACAACCTGCCGCTCAAGAACATCCCGACCGGTACCGTCGTCCACGCGATCGAGCTCAAGCCGCTGGGCGGCGCCAAGATCGCGCGTTCCGCCGGTGCCTCCGTCCAGCTCGTCGCCAAGGACGGCGCCTACGCCCAGCTGCGTATGCCGTCCGGTGAGATCCGCAACGTGGACGCCCGCTGCCGCGCCACCGTCGGTGAGGTCGGCAACTCCGACCACGCCAACATCCAGCTCGGCAAGGCCGGTCGCGCCCGTTGGATGGGCAAGCGTCCGTGGACCCGTGGTGAGTCCATGAACCCGGTCGACCACCCGCACGGCGGTCGTACCCGCGGTGGCAAGCCGCCGGTCTCCCCGTGGGGCAAGGGCGAGGTTCGTACCCGTCGTCCGAAGAAGGCTTCGAACAAGATGATTGTTCGCCGCCGTCCGAATGGCAAGAACCGCAAGTAAGGGAGTGTCGAGTAGATGACTCGTAGCATCAAGAAGGGGCCCTTCGTCGACGCCCACCTGCAGAAGAAAGTCGACGAGCAGAACGAGAAGGGCACGCACAACGTCATCAAGACGTGGTCGCGCCGTTCGATGATCACCCCGGATTTCATCGGACACACGTTCGCTGTTCACGATGGCCGCAAGCATGTCCCGGTGTTCGTCACCGAGGCCATGGTCGGTCACAAGCTCGGTGAGTTCGCCCCGACCAAGACCTTCAAGGGTCATGTGAAGGACGACAAGAAGGCCCGCCGCTAAAGGATAAGGAATAGAACATGGAAGCTAAAGCAATCGCTCGTCACGTCCGCGTGACGCCGCGCAAGGCTCGCCGCATGGTCGACCTCATCCGCGGCAAGAAGGCGACCGAAGCCGTCACCATCCTCAAGTTCGCTCCGCAGGACGCGTCCCTCCCGGTTCGCAAGGTCCTGGAGAGCGCCATCGCGAACGCCCGCGTCAAGGCCGAGCGCGCCGGCGAGCCGTTCCGCGAGAACGACCTGGTCATCAAGGAGACCTACGTGGACGAAGGCGTGACGCTCAAGCGTTTCCGCGCCCGCGCCCAGGGTCGTGCCGCTCGTATCAACAAGCGCACGAGCCACATCACGGTCGTCGTCGCTAGCAAGGAAGGAGCCCGCTAAAGATGGGTCAGAAGATCAATCCCTTTGGCTATCGTCTGGGCATCACCGAGAACCACCGCTCCAAGTGGTTCTCCGATTCCAACAAGCCCGGCGAGCGCTACCGTGACTTCGTCCTGGAAGATGACCAGATCCGCAAGGTCATGAACAAGGACCTCGAGCGTGCGGGCGTGTCCCGCATCGTCATCGAGCGCACCCGCGACCGCGTGCGTGTGGACATCCACACCGCCCGTCCGGGCATCGTGATCGGCCGCCGTGGCGCCGAGGCCGAGAAGGTCCGCGCCAAGCTCGAGAAGCTCACCGGCAAGCAGGTCCAGCTCAACATCTTCGAGGTCAAGAACGCCGCTCTGGACGCCCAGCTCGTCGCTCAGGGCATCGCCGAGCAGCTGGCCAACCGCGTGACCTTCCGTCGCGCGATGCGCAAGGCCCAGCAGGACGCGATGCACGCCGGCGCCAAGGGCATCCGCATCAAGCTCTCCGGCCGTCTCGGCGGCGCTGAGATGAGCCGTTCCGAGTTCTACCGCGAGGGTCGCGTCCCGCTGCAGACCCTGCGCGCCCTGATCGACTACGGCTTCTTCGAGGCCAAGACCACCTACGGCCGCATCGGCGTCAAGGTGTGGATCTACAAGGGCGATATGACCGAGCGCGAGTTCGAAGAGCAGCAGGCTCAGCAGAACAACCGCGGTGGCCGCCGCGGCGGCGATCGCCGTCCGCGCCGTGGCAACCGCAACGCCGCCCCGCGCAACACCGAGGCTCAGGCCCCGGCCGCCGCCGAGGCGCCTGCCGCAACGGAAACTAAGGAGTGAACTGATGCTTATCCCGAAGAGGACTAAGTACCGCAAGCAGCATCGTCCGGTCCGCTCTGGCATGTCCAAGGGCGGCAACGAGATCGCGTTCGGCGAGTTCGGCATCCAGGCGCTTGCGCCGGCCTACATCACGAACCGTCAGATCGAGGCCGCTCGTATCGCCATGACCCGCTACATCAAGCGTGGCGGCCGCGTGTGGATCACGATCTTCCCGGATCGTCCGCTGACCAAGAAGCCGCTGGGCACCCGAATGGGTTCCGGTAAGGGCACCCCGGAGTTCTGGATCGCCAACGTGCGTCCGGGCCGCGTGATGTTCGAGATCAGCGGCGTGTCCGAGGAAGTCGCCCGCGAGGCCCTGCGCCGCGCGATCGACAAGCTTCCGATGAAGTGCCGTGTTATTGCACGCGAAGGTGGTGATATCTGATGGCAGTCGGTACCGCTGATTACGCAATCAAGAATCTGAACGAGAAGACCAACGAGGAGATCGAGGGCTTCCTGAAGAAGTCCAAGGAAGAGCTGTTCAACCTGCGCTTCCAGCACGCGACCGGTCAGCTCGAGAACACTGCCCGCCTCAAGGCGGTCAAGCACGACATCGCCAGGATGTACACCGTCCTGCGCGAGCGTGAGCTCGGCATCAGCCAGGCGCCCGAGGCCTCCGAGACGAAAGCTGAGGAGAACTAATGGCTGAAGAGCGTAACTTCCGTAAGGTTCGTCGCGGTTACGTCGTGTCCGACGCTATGGACAAGACGATCACCGTCGAGCTCGAGCTGCGTACGACCCACCCGCTGTACGGCAAGGTCGTCCGCTCCACCAGCAAGGTCAAGGCCCATGATGAACACAACGACGCGCACGTTGGCGACCTCGTGAGTATTATGGAGACTCGGCCCCTGAGCAAGACCAAGCGTTGGCGTCTCGATACCATCATCGAGCGCGCTAAGTAACAAGTTCGGCAAGGCTCCGCGAGACACCCCGCCCATGCTCGTACAGGTGGGCGGGGTGCTCGGGGAGAACCAGCTCGGCTAAGGAGAATCAATGATTCAGCAGGAAACGCGGCTTCATGTCGCCGACAACACGGGTGCGAAGGAAATCCTCGCCATCCGAGTGCTCGGCGGATCGAAGCGACGCTATGCCGGCCTGGGCGACATCATCGTCGCCACCGTCAAGGACGCGATCCCTGGCGGGTCGGTCAAGAAGGGCGACGTGGTCAAGGCCGTCGTCGTCCGCACCGTCAAGGAGCACCGTCGTGTCGACGGCTCCTACATCAAGTTCGACGAGAACGCCGCCGTCATTCTCGGCTCCGGCCGTGAACCGAAGGGCACTCGTATCTTCGGACCGATCGCTCGTGAGCTGCGCGACAAGAAGTTCATGCGCATCGTGTCCCTCGCCCCGGAGGTGATCTGACATGGTAGCCAAGATCAAGAGCGGCGACCTGGTCAAGGTCATCCGTGGCAAGGATAAGGGCAAGGAAGGCACCGTGACCCGCGTGCTGGACAACGATCGCCTGATCGTCGAGGGCGTGCAGATCGTCAAGAAGCACGTCCGCGCCACCCAGCAGGGCCAGCAGGCCGGCATCGTCTCCGTCGAGGCCCCGATCCATCGCTCCAACGTGATGCTGATCGACCCGGAGACCAAGCAGCCGACCCGCGTTGGCATCGTGGTCAAGGAAGAGGTCCGCGACGGCAAGGTGAAGACCGTGCGCGTGCGCGTGGCCAAGAAGTCCGGAAAGGAGCTGGCATGACCGATATCGTCGAAGCGCCGGCGACCCCCCGCCTGAAGCAGCAGTACAAGGACGTCATCGTCCCCGAGATGGAGAAGGAGTTCCAGTACTCCAACCCCATGCAGGTCGCCCGCATCCAGAAGGTCGTCGTGTCCATGGGCGTCGGCGCCGCCGCGCGTGACTCCAAGCTCATCGAGGGCGCCGTCAAGGACCTCACCCTGATCACCGGCCAGAAGCCGAAGATCACGAAGGCCAAGAAGTCCGTCGCGCAGTTCCACCTGCGTGAGGGCCAGGCCATCGGCGCGTACGTCACCCTGCGTGGCGACCGCATGTGGGAGTTCCTCGACCGTCTGCTGACCATGGCTCTGCCGCGCATCCGCGATTTCCGCGGCATCAACGGCAACCAGTTCGACGGCCAGGGCAACTACAACTTTGGTCTCACCGAGCAGTCCATGTTCCACGAGATCGATCCGGATTCGATCGATCACCAGCGCGGTATGGACATCACCGTGGTGACCAGCACCAAGGACGACAAGGAAGCCCGCGTGCTGCTCAAGCACCTCGGCTTCCCCTTCAAGGAGAACTGATATGGCAAAAACCGCTCTGAAGAACAAGGCGGCCGCCAAGCCGAAGTTCAAGGTGCGCGCCTACACGCGCTGCCAGGTTTGTGGTCGTCCCCACTC
The DNA here is from genome assembly GCF_003952945.1 of Bifidobacterium samirii. Taxonomy (GTDB): domain Bacteria; phylum Actinomycetota; class Actinomycetes; order Actinomycetales; family Bifidobacteriaceae; genus Bifidobacterium; species Bifidobacterium samirii. The sequence continues at coordinate 272,502 of NZ_QXGK01000001.1, read as the reverse complement.
CGTCTACCGCAAGTTCGGCCTGTGCCGCATCTGCCTTCGCGAGAAGGCCCACCGCGGCGAGCTGCCCGGCGTTACGAAGTCCAGTTGGTAAACATCGACGCTGAAGGTCCGCGGCCCGATCGCCCGTGAACACACGGGCGTAAGGGCGGCGGAAACCATAGCGAGAAAGGGCAACAAGCCCAAAATGACAATGACAGATCCCATCGCAGACATGCTCACTCGTCTGCGTAATGCGAGCGCGGCGAAGCACGAGACCGTGGACATGCCGTACTCCAAGTTCAAGGCGAGCATCGCCGAGATCCTGAAGCGCGAAGGCTACATCAAGGACTTCGCCGCCAAGGAGGCCCGCGTCGGCCAGACCCTCGAGCTCACGCTCAAGTACGGTCCGAACGGCGAGCGTTCCATCCAGGGCATCAAGCGCATCTCCAAGCCGGGCCTTCGCCGCTACGCGAAGTCCGACGCGCTGCCGATGCCGCTCGGTGGCCTCGGTATCGCGATCATCTCGACCAGCTCGGGACTGATGACCCAGAAGGAATGCCTCGACCGGGGCATCGGCGGCGAGATCGTCGCCTACGTGTGGTGAGAAAGGAGAGCTGACACATGGCATCGCATATTGGTAAGCTCCCCGTCGCCATCCCGGCCGGCGTGGAAGTCACGATCGACGGTCAGAACTTCACGGCCAAGGGCCCGAAGGGTTCCGACTCCTACATCATCCCGGAGGGCATCTCCGCTGCCGTCGAAGGCAACGAGGTCGTCCTCACCCCCGCTGACGACCTGCGTCCGACCCGTGCGAAGCACGGTCTGGCCCGCGCCATCGTCGCCAGCCTGGTCAAGGGCGTGCACGAAGGCTATGCCAAGACCCTGCAGATCGTCGGCACCGGTTACCGCGCCACGCTGAAGGGCAAGAGCATTGAGTTCGCGCTCGGCTACTCCCACACCATCACCGTCGACCCGGCCGAAGGCATCGAGTTCGAGGTTCCGAACGCGAACACCGTGATCGTCAAGGGCATCGACAAGCAGGCCGTCGGCCAGGCTGCCGCCAACATCCGCATGCTGCGCGCTCCGGAACCCTACAAGGGCAAGGGCATCAAGTACGCGGACGAGCGTATCCTGCGCAAGGCTGGAAAGGCTGGTAAGTGATATGAGCGTTGAGATTCTCGGCAAGGGCAAGAAGGTCGCGCTCAAGCGTCGTCACGCCCGTCTGCGCAAGCGCATCTCCGGCACCCCGGAAATGCCGCGTCTCGTCGTGACCCGTTCCAACCGCCATATGGTCGCCCAGATCATCGACGACACCAAGGGCCACACCCTGGTGAGCGCGTCGACCCTGACCGCCGACTTCGCCGGCTTCGAGGGCACCAAGGTCGAGGCCGCCAAGAAGGTCGGCCAGCTCGTGGCTGAAAAGGCCAAGGCTGCCGGCATCGAGGCCGTCGTCTTCGACCGTGGCGGCAACAAGTACACCGGTCGCGTCGCAGCTGTCGCTGAAGGCGCCCGCGAGGGAGGTCTGGCACTGTGAGCGACGAAACCCAGAAGGAAACCCAAGTGGCTGAAGAAACTCAGAACACTGCGGCGGAGACCAACAACGCGAACGAGGACCGCAAGTCCCGTCGCGGCCAGCGCGGCGAAGGCCGTCGCGGCGAGCGTCGCAACCGTCGTGAAGAGAAGCAGGGCGATGAGCTGCTCGACCGCGTGGTGACCATCAACCGTGTGTCCAAGACCCACAAGGGCGGCCGTACGTTCAGCTTCGCTGCTCTGGTCGTCGTCGGTGACGGCAACGGCACCGTGGGCGTCGGCTACGGCAAGTCCCGTGAGGTTCCGGCCGCTATCGCCAAGGGCCAGCTGGATGCCAAGAAGCACATGTTCACCGTTCCGCGCGTCCGCGGCACCGTCACCCACCCGGTGATCGGCCACGACGCCGCCGGCACCGTGCTGCTTCGCCCGGCCGCCCCGGGTACCGGCGTTATCGCCGGCGGCCCGGTCCGCGCCGTCATGGAGTGCGCCGGCATCACCGACATCCTGACCAAGTCGATGGGCTCCGCCACCGCCGTGAACATGGTTCGCGCCACCGTGGCCGCCCTCAAGCAGCTCGAGGATCCGGAGGAGATCGCGGCCCGCCGTGGTCTGGCCCTCAACGAGGTCGCCCCGGACTCCCTGCTGCGCGCCCGCGCCGCCGGCATCGCCGAGGCCCGCAAGGCCCGCGAAGAGGCTGCCGCCCAGAAGGATGGTGAGTGATAATGGCTAACCTGAAGATCACCCTGCACCACGGTCTGGTGAACCGTACCCCGAAGCAGCGCGCCACCGCTCAGACCCTGGGTCTGCGCAAGATCGGCCAGACGGTCGTCCGTGAGGACAACGCCGTCACCCGCGGTCTGATCAACACGGTGCGCCACCTGGTCACCGTTGAGGAGGCAGACTGATTATGGCTGAAGAAGAGACCGGCATCCTGCTGATGCACGATCTGCGTCCGGCTCCGGGCGCGAAGAAGGACCGCATCCGCGTCGGCCGCGGTGAGGGCTCCAAGGGTAAGACCTCGGGCCGTGGCGACAAGGGCACCAAGAAGCGCTACCAGGTTCGTCCGGGCTTCGAAGGTGGCCAGCTGCCGCTGTACATGCGCCTTCCGAAGCTGCGTGGCTTCAAGAGCCCGTTCAAGAAGGAATACCAGGTCGTGAACGTGGCCGCTCTGGCCGAGCTGTTCCCGGCCGGCGGTGAGATCACCGTCGCCGACTTGGTCGCCAAGGGCGCCGTGCGCGCCAACCAGCCCGTCAAGGTGCTGGGCGACGGTGAGACCACCGTGGCTCTGAACCTCAAGGGCGTGAAGGCCTCCGCTTCGGCCAAGTCGAAGATCGAGGCTGCCGGCGGTTCGATCGAGGAGTAGTCTCCTCGCTGCCGATCCGCATCGAGCAACGAATGATGACCCTCGTCCGCGCTTGCGGCGAGGGTCATCTCGTATGCGGCCGCGGTCACGCGGCACAGCCGGCGTCGTCAACGTGGGGGGAGAGGCACGGACGGACGCGACGGCATCGGACGACGGGCCATACCGCCCGGCGACGGACGCGACGGACGGCATCGGACGCCGTCATCGGCGCGACGGCCAACCACAACACAGACAAGACGCAACGGACCATGGTACTTTCGTCGAGGAAGACACGACAGATACGCATGGCGGTCGCGGCCATCCCACGGTAGACGCGATACGCTAGACTCGACGGTTAGAGTCTGTCCGGAGGGTGCGCGAAGGGCGCACGAATGGAAAGGAACCCAGGTGAGGACGTTAATCCAGGCCTTTCGAACCAAGGAGCTGAGGAACAAGATCCTCTTCGTCCTCGGCATGATCATCATCTACCGGATCGGATCGTTCATTCCGACCCCGGGAGTCGACTACGGTGCGGTGCAGGAGTGCGTCGACGCGCTCAGCTCCAACCAGGAGAACTTCATCGGCCTGGTGAACCTGTTCTCCGGCGGCGCCATGCTGCAGCTGTCGATCTTCGCGCTGGGCGTCATGCCCTACATCACCGCGTCGATCGTCGTGCAGCTGCTGCGCGTGGTCATCCCGCGCTTCGAGGCGCTGCACAAGGAAGGGCAGTCCGGCGAGGCCAAGCTGACCCAGTACACCCGTTACCTGACCATCGGACTCGCGGTGCTGCAGTCCACCACGATCCTCGTGACGGCCAAGAACGGCGCGCTCTTCTCCGGATGCTCCGCGCAGGTCATCCCCAGCAGCAACGTGTGGGACCTCATCGTCATGGTGCTCATCATGACCGGCGGCACCGGCCTGATCATGTGGATGGCCGAGCTCATCACCGACAAGGGCATCGGCCAGGGCATGTCGATCCTCATCTTCATGTCCATCTGCTCCGGCTTCCTGCCGCAGCTGTGGGAGATCGGCTGGGGCACCGACGGCACCGACGGCGACTGGCTCAAGTTCGGCATCGTCACCGGCGTGCTGCTGGTCATCCTGATCTTCGTCGACTACGTCGAGCTGTGCCAGCGCCGCATCCCGGTCCAGTACACGCGCCGCATGATCGGCCGCAAGATGTACGGCGGCTCCTCCACCTACCTGCCGCTCAAGGTCAACATGTCCGGCGTCATCCCGCCGATCTTCGCCTCCTCGATCCTCGCCATCCCGACGCTGATCGCCCAGTTCGGCGACTCCGACCAGGCCTGGGTCAAGTGGATCAACTCCAACCTGGCGAACACCACCTCGGTGTGGTACATCGCGCTGTACGCGCTGATGATCGTGTTCTTCTGCTTCTTCTACACGTCGATCACGTTCAACCCGGACGAGACCGCCGACAACATGAAGCAGTACGGCGGCTTCATCCCCGGCATCCGCGCCGGCTCGGCCACCAGCCGCTACCTGAACTACGTGATGAACCGACTCAACACCGTCGGCGCCGTCTACCTGCTGTTCGTCGCGCTGATCCCGACCGTGCTCATCATGGCGCTGCAGCTCAACTCCAAGCTGCCGTTCGGCGGCACGACCATCCTGATCATCGCGGGCGTCGGCCTCGACACCCTGCGTCAGGCCAAGGCCCAGACCGAACAGTTCCAGTACACCGGCTTCCTGCTCGAGAACATCGACCACAAGGAAGGCTGACGACCCATCGGCTCCCCGCATAGGGGAGCCGCCGCCATTTCTACGAAAGGAAACGACATGCGTCTTCTCATCATGGGCCCCCAGGGCGTGGGCAAGGGCACCCAGGCCGCGCTGCTCGCCGAGCACTACGGCATCCCGGCCATCTCGACCGGCGACATCTTCCGCTACAACATCAAGAACCGCACCGAGCTGGGCCTCGAGGCGCTCAAGTACACCGACAAGGGCGAGCTGGTCCCCGACGAGCTGACCAACACCATCGTCAAGGACCGTCTGGCCATGGATGACGCTCAGGGCGGCTGGATTCTCGACGGCTACCCGCGCAACGCCTCCCAGGTCGAGGCGCTCGACGCGATGCTCGCCGAGCTGGGCACCCCGCTCGACAAGGTCGTCGCCCTCGACGCCGACCATGAGGTGCTGATGGAGCGCATCGCCAAGCGCGCCGCCGAGCAGGGCCGCTCCGACGACACCCCGGAGGCCATCGCCAAGCGTCTGGCCACCTACGCCAAGGAGACCGAGCCGCTGCTCGACATCTACCGCGACCGCGGCCAGCTGGTCGCCATCGACGGCGTCGGCGAGATCAACGCCATCCAGGCCGCCATCGTCGAGGTGCTGGGCTGATCGGCCCGAGCGGACGATCGGACGATCGGCCGATCGGATAGCAAACCCGGATAACACAGTCCGTCACGAAAGCGGAGATACGACACGCCGAGTGTCACATCTCCGCTTTTCGTGTATATTTGTAAGTTGGTGTGTCTTCGGACATGTCAACGGTAATTGACCCAAGGAACGGATTAAAGGGACTCATGGCAAAAGACGGTGTGATTGAAGTCGAAGGTCAGGTGGTGGAAGCACTGCCGAACGCGATGTTCCGCGTCGAACTCGAGAACAAGCACATCGTGCTCGCGACGATCTCCGGCAAGATGCGCAAGAACTACATCCGCATCCTGCCCCAGGACCGCGTCGTGCTTGAGATGAGCCCCTACGACCTGAACCGCGGGCGCATTACGTACCGATACAAGTAAGGTACACAACACAAAAAGGAAAACCATGAAGGTCAGCCCTAGTGTGAAGAGGATCTGCGAGAACTGCCGCGTGATCCGTCGTCACGGCCGCGTCATGGTGATCTGCATCAACCCGCGCCACAAGCAGCGCCAGGGCTGAGACAGATCCAGCGGCACACAGAAAGGCGCTGAGTCACGACCGTTTCTTCCCTCGGGAAAAGAACGGCTGAACCCCGGGTTCGCAGGCCCGGGCCGGGAGACCGGACGACTCGGTGCACGACCTGCGGAACATAGAAGGAATCGCAATGGCACGTCTTGCCGGAGTCGACATCCCCAATGAGAAGCGCATTGAAATCGCCCTCACCTACATCTTCGGTGTGGGTCGCACTCGTGCGAAGGAAACGCTTGCCGCGACCGGTATCAACCCGGACATCCGCGTCAAGGATCTGACGGATGAGCAGCTGATCACGCTGCGTGACTATCTCGAGGGTAACTACAAGATCGAGGGCGATCTGCGTCGTGAGATCGACGCGGACATCCGTCGTAAGATCCAGATCAACTGCTATCAGGGCATGCGTCATCGCAAGGGTCTGCCCGTGCGCGGCCAGCGCACCAAGACCAACGCCCGCACCCGCAAGGGCCCGAAGCGCACGGTCGCCGGAAAGAAGAAGGCCACCAAGTAGTCCGGTGGCGAGATCCGGGCCACGGGACGTGAGTTCCATCGTCCGGACAAGCAAATTCATTCGTTAATAGGAAACGAGGATCAATGGCCGCTCAAAAGCAAGCCGCGCGCAAGCCGCGTCGCCGTGATCGCAAGTCGATCCCGGTCGGGCAGGCGCATATCAAGTCCACCTTCAACAACACGATCATCTCGATCACCGATCCGTCCGGCGCTGTCGTGTCCTGGGCTTCCGGTGGCGATGTCGGATTCAAGGGCTCCCGTAAGTCGACGCCGTACGCCGCCGGCATGGCTGCCGAGTCCGCCGCCCGCAAGGCGATGGAGCACGGTCTGAAGAAGGTCGACGTGTTCGTCAAGGGCCCGGGTTCCGGTCGTGAGACCGCCATCCGCTCCCTGCAGTCCGCTGGCCTCGAGGTCGGTTCCATCACCGACGTCACCCCGCAGGCGCACAACGGCGTTCGTCCGCCGAAGCGTCGTCGCGTCTGAGCACAGACAGAGCAAATAATCCAAAGCCGCTTGCCTGGCCGGTGAGTGCACCACCGACCAGAAAAGCTGAAAGGATACCATAGTGCTTATCGCACAGCGTCCGACCCTGACCGAGGAAGTCCTCAATCCGCAGCGCTCCCGCTTCACCATCGAGCCGCTGGAGCCGGGCTTCGGCTATACGCTTGGCAACTCGCTGCGCCGAACCCTCCTGAGCTCGATTCCGGGTGCCGCCGTGACTTCGGTCCGCATCTCCGGTGCCCTGCACGAGTTCACCACTCTGCCGGGCGTCGTGGAGGACGTGACCGAGATCCTGCTCAACATCAAGGGCATCGTGCTCACCAGCGAGTACGACGAACCGGTCGTCATGTATCTGCGCAAGAGCGGCGAAGGCGAGGCCACCGCGGGTGACATCACCCCGCCGGCAGGCGTGACCATCGCCAATCCCGAGATGCATATCGCGACCCTCGCCGAGGACGGCGAACTCGAGATCGAGTTCACCGTCGAGCGTGGCCGCGGTTACGTCCCGGCCCAGATGAACAAGCAGGACACCGACGAGATCGGCCGCATCCCGGTCGACTCGATCTACTCCCCGGTGCTCAAGGTGAGCTACAAGGTCGAGGCCACCCGCGTGGAACAGCGCACGGACTTCGACAAGCTCATCCTGGACGTGGAGACCAAGCCCGCCATCTCGCCGCGTGACGCGGTCGCCTCCGCCGGTTCGACCCTGGTGGAGCTCTTCGGCCTGTGCCGTGAGCTCAACGTCCAGGCCGAAGGCGTCGAGGTCGGCCCGGCCCCGGTCGCCGAGGAATCCAACCCGGAGATGGCCGTGCCGATCGAGGATCTGAACCTGACCCAGCGCAGCTACAACTGCCTGAAGCGCGAGCAGATCCACACCATCGGCGAGCTGGTCGCCCACACCGAGCAGGACCTGCTCGACATCCGCAATTTCGGCATGAAGTCGATCGATGAGGTCAAGGAGAAGCTGCAGACCCTGGGTCTGTCGCTCAAGGCCTCGCCGCTGGGCTTCGACGCCACCAACCTCGAAGGCGGCACCTTCTACTCGCCGGAAGACGAGTGATCCGCCCCCTTTGAAACCCAACCGCTTCGCCGCGCCCGGATGTTCGGGCATATGCCCACCTGAGCGCGGCGGGGCTTCCCCAAGGAGTTACTTACTATGCCTACCCCGAAGAAGGGCCCGCGCCTGGCTTCCAGCCCGGCCCACGAGCGCCTCATGCTCGCGAACATGGCCACCAGCCTGTTCCAGAACGGCCGCATCGTCACCACGCTGCCGAAGGCCAAGCGCCTCCGTCCGCTGGCCGAGCGCCTGATCACCTTCGCGAAGCGCGGCGACCTGCACTCCCGCCGTCGCGTCCTGCGCGTGATCCGCAACAAGTCCGTCGTGCACAAGCTCTTCACCGAGATCGCCGAGCAGATGGAGCAGCGCGAGGGCGGCTACACCCGCATCGTGAAGATCACCCCGCGTAAGGGCGATTCCGCTCCGGCCGCCATCATCGAGCTGGTCACCGAGCCGGTCTCCCCGAAGAAGGCCGTCGTGAAGGAAGCCGAAGCCGCCGTCAAGGTCGCCGAGGAAGCCGTCGTCGAGGCTCCGGTCGAGGCCGAGGCCCCGGCTGAGAACGCCGAGTGAGCCTGACTCGCTGACAACGACGTGAAGGGTCGGAATCCCATCCGGGTTCCGACCCTTTTCCATACCCGTTTTCGCTACGGTCCGGTGATTGTTCGGTGATTGCAGAAGGCCGGCCCCGCACATCGTGCAGGGCCGGCCTTCATCGTTGCCGGTGAGCGGCCGCGTCGCCGATCAGGCGCGGCGACGCCAGATGATCACGCCGGCGAGACCCGCCAGCACGATTACGGCCAATCCCATGCCGGCGACCGCCGAACCGGTGTTCGTCAATCCCGGCCTGGTGGCGCCGGGCTTGGCGGGCTTGTCGGTGCCGGGCTTGGTATCGGGCTTGGCGGTATCGCCCGGTTTGTCCCCGGTACCCGGCTTGTCGTCGCCGTCCCCGTCACCGGGATCCGGTGTGACGGGAGTGTCGGGACCGTCATCCTTCTTCTCCAGTCCGTCGATCGCGGCCTGCAGCGTCTTGGCGGCCGCGTCGACGTCGGCCTGTGCGGCGTCGGTCCTGGCGGTCGTCTCCTCGGCGGTGGCGAGTGCGGCGTCGAGTGTGGCGAGGCTGTCGTCGGTGTAGAGGGCGCGGTCGATGGCCTTGGCCGCCTCGATCGCCTTGTCGAGGGCCGTCTTGTCGGCCGGATCGGTCGGCTCGGGATCCGGCGGGGTCACGGGGCGCTCCTTGAGTTCGTCGATCGCATTCTGCAATGCCGTGGCCGCCGCATCGACGTCGGCCTGGGCGGCGTCGGTCTTGGCGGACAGTTCCTCGGCGGTGGCGAGTGCGGCGTCGAGTGCGGTGAGGCTGTCGTCGGTGTAGAGGCTGCGGTCGATGGCCTTGGCTGCGGCGATCGCCTGGTCGAGGGCCGTCTTGTCGGCGGGGTCGGTCGGCTCGGGGTCCGGCGGGGTCACGGGACGTTCCTCCAGTCCGTCGATCGCGTTCTGCAATGCCTTGGCGGCCGCGTCGACCTCGGCCTGGGTGGCGTCGGTCCTGGCGGACAGTTCCTCGGCGGTGGCGAGTGCCGCGTCGAGTACGGTGAGGCTCTCGTCGGTGTAGAGAGTGCGGTCGATGGCCTTGGCCGCCTCGATCGCCTGGTCGAGGGCCGTCTTGTCGGCCGGGTCGGTCGGCTCGGGATCCGGCGGCACCTCGTCCTTGGTGAACCGTGCCGTCAACGCGGTGTTCCCTTCGACGGCGAAGGTGTACGAGGCGTCCTCGGACACCGGTTCGTCGCCGACGTGATACCAGCCGGCGAAGGTGTATCCCTTGTTCGCCTCGGCTCTGACCGTGACTTCGGTGCCGCCGGTCACGTCGAGCGCGGCGCCCGCGTCCGCGCCGTCAGCCGCGCCCGCGGCCGCGGTCACGACGCCGCCTTCGGCCGGATCGGCCGCGACGAACACGCGGTATGTGGAGGCCGGCCTGTTCGCGATGTCGAATTCGGAGACCGCGACCCACCCGTCATTCGACGCCTTGGCCACGAACCTGGCGTACCGTACCTTGCGGGTGTCGAACATGAAGGTCTTCTTGGTCTCGTCGTTCGCGAAGGTCTGATCGACGGCGATCCTCGTCCATTCGTCGCCCTCGGCGGCCTTGACGTACAGGTCGGCCTTGGTGACCCGTCCGCTGGCCTGGTCGGTGCGCGGCGTGAACGAGAACTGGTTGATCTCGTACTGGCGTCCGAAGTCGATCTCGGCGTAGAACGAGTTGCTGCCGGTCAGCTTGTCGGTCGCGCCCTGCCAGTTGGAATGCCAGTGCGTGCCGGGCTTGTTGTCGAAGGCGTAGGTGAGCAGGCCCTCCTTCGCGTCGTATACGGTCTCGCTGTCGGTCTTGCCGGTCCACGCCGTTTTGTCGTACTCGTCCACGGCGTCGGCGGTCGGCTTGACGACGACGTTGTCGATCGTCGCGTCGATGGCCTGCGTCGTGGAGCCGATGCGCTGCAGCGGCAGGGCGAAGGTCGCGGCGGTGATGCCGGTCTTCTTCACGATGCCGTTGTGGATGAAGCTGCCGGTGGCGTCGGCCACGTATTCGCCATCCACGTACAGCTTCGTCGACTGCTGGTCGACGGCGATGGTGACCGTGACTTTCCTGCCGACCGGCAGCTCGTAGCCGAACGTATAGTCGTACAGTTCGCGGGTGAAGCCGAGGCTGCCGTCGTCCATGATGCGCAGGTCGTGCGTGCCGTAGGCGCCGTCGGCCTCGAACAGGATGTCGCCGGGCTTGGCGGCCTTGTTCAGCGTGATGTCGAACGTCAGCTCGTTGCCGTTGCCGAGCCGGTCGATCGGCGTCGTGGCGTAGCTGGAACCGCCGGTGAGCCGCAGCTCGCCGTCGTCCACGGACGCGGCGTCGAGCGTCAGATCACGCTCGTTGGCGGTGATGTCGTCGCCGTCCTGCTCGAAATCGTAGCTGGCGTAGGCATCATCCACACTGTCGGCCTGATAGTAGGGGTTGGTGCGCGGACCGGTGCCCTGCTGATCGGCAAGGGCGGCGAGCGCATCCGCACTGCCCTTCTCCTTGCCGGTCTGCGACCACGTCTTCTCCGCGTAGTACGGCATCGCGTCGAAGAAGCGCCAGTACAGGTCGGATTCGGTCAATCCGGACGCGTTCTTGTCGATGTTGTCGCTCCAGATCGCGAAGGCCGCGCCGAGCATCTGGTCGTCGCCCGAAGGCACGTACCGGTAGCCGGATCGGGTCTTGAGCCGGTTCGGCTCGAAGCTGTTGAAGATGCGGTTGACGTTGAGCCGGTCGCCGTACGAGTTGGCGCGGCCGAGGTTGCCATTGGGCACCATGTAGCCGTAGTCGTCGATCGTGTTGATCAGATCGTAGCCCATCTCGTACATCTGCAGGCCGTCGGACCAGTCGCTCGACCACAGGTTGATCTGCACGTCCTCGATGGCCTCGGGCGCGATCTCGGTCTTGTGGTCGTCGATCCAGGTCAGGCCGCCCCACTCGCGCACCGTGTTCGTCTGCTTGACGTAGGGCACCAGCTCGTTGATGAACTCGCGGTACGCGGTGTAGTCGGCGAGGAACTCGTCGGCGCCGATATGCACGGTGGTCTGCGCATCGAAGGTCGGATCGTCTCCCGTGGTGTAGTCGTCGAAGATCTCCTTGATCTTGGCGATCGTCTCCGGCTTGGACACGTCGAGATGGTCGATGAGCGGCCGGCGGGCGTTGATCGGCGACACCTTGTTCTTCACCATCAGCTCAGGCCACACCTTCGTGAACGAGTTCGCGTGCGCGGGCACGTCGATCTCGGGCACGATGTTCATGCCCAGCGCGCGCTCGCTGCGGATGAACTCCTGGAAGTCGGCCTTGGAGATGGCATAGTCCTCGGCGGTCGGGGATTCGCCCGCCTCGTTGGTCAGGCTCGACTCCAGACGGAACGCGTCATACGCCTTGAACGCCTCGTTCTCGTTCTCGCCCTTGCCGTAGTTCTCCAGGAAGATGTAGTTGTCGGACAGATGCGCCTGGAAATCGTTCATCTTGTAGTAGCGCATCGTGCGGGTCACCTCGCGCATCATCTCCAGCGACACGGGCTTGCGCGCCACGTCCATGAGGAAGCCGCGCACCTCGAAGCGCGGATAGTCGCGCATGGAGCCGATGGGGAAGGCGCTCGCATCCTGGCGGGTCATCTGCAGGATCGTCTGCATCGCGTACATGTTGCCGGTGACGCTCTGCGAGGCGGCGGTCATGCGGTCGGCGGCGATGTCGAGCGTGTAGCCTTCGTCGCCGAGCTGGTTCGCGCCGGTCAGCGAGAAGTTGAACGCGCCGGCGCGGGCGTCGCCCTGCACGGCGGTCAGCGTGACGCCGGTGAAATCGGCGTAGTCGAGCACGAATTCGTCGACGACGGCCTTGAGCGACGGATCGTCGTAGACGACGGTGTCGATGGCGGTCCGCGGCAGCGAGTCGGTGCTGTCGGAATGCCATTCGGCGATCTCGGGGATGATGGCCGGCTTGGCGTTCATGCCTTCGGCCTGCGTCGTGGTGCCCTGCACCACGTACGGGATGTCGGAGGTGGTGGCGGTCTCGCCGGTCGCCGTGTCGGTGACGACGTACGCGACCTGCACGGTGCGGTCCGTCAGCGGGTGGTCGATGGTGCCGTCGGCGGCGATGAGCTGCTCGTAGTCGGCGCCGTTGAATGCGGCGGTGAATCCGTCGGGCAGCGTCGGCATGGGCAGCGTGTCCACGTCGGTGCCGATGGTGCGATGGTCGCCTTCCAGCGCGGCGACGACGCTGGAGAGCGTCGCGCCCGGCTTGGCCTGGTCGTTGGAGTAGACCTCCCATTCGGCGACGCTCACGTTGTTCCAGCTGCCCTTGCCGATGGCGAAGTTCTCCAGTCTGATTGCGCGGGCGGTGATCGCCTCGTCGAGCTGGATGACGGCGTCGGTGGCGTAGCCGTCGCCGTCGGCGTCCATCGTCCACGTGGCCTTGGCGGTCTGCTTGTTGCCGTCGATGTCGGTGTAGGTCACGTCGAAGCTGATGACGTTCGACGGCATCGGCGCCGCGTCACGGTGGAAGAAGTAGACGCGGATGTCCTTGATGAGCGTCGGCTGGGCGAAAGCGCCCTGCAGCCAGATGCCGGACGGCGTCTCGTAGTCGCTGGCCCAGCGGTTGGCGCGGTCGGTGCGGTTCTGGTCGATGGCCTTCTCCGGTCCCAGTGTGGCGGCTTCGCTGCTGGACGCCGTCATCGTGGCGTTGAGCATGTGGTTCGTGTCGGGGGTGTCGATCACCTCCTCGTGCACGGTCGGGTAGACGGAGATCTCGTTGATGCCCACGTTCACCCAGTTGAGGGTGCCGCCGTCGGCGTTCAGGATCGTGACCTTGACGTTCGTGGCCGTATGGTCCTCGTCGAGCGTGATCGCCTCATGCTGGGCCGCGCGCTCGTTCTTGGTGTACACCGTCGTGTACTGGCCGCCTTCCTTGAGCTCGACCTGATAGCCGGTGATGTTCTGCCCGGCGTCGGTGCGCTCGAAGTCGATGTCGATCTGGCGGACGGTCTGCTCGCCTTGCAGGTCGATGTCGATCCATTCGCCGGCGGCCTTGTTCTGCGAGGTGCCCCAGCGGGTGGCGAGGTCGCCGTCGACGGCTTTGGCGGGGGATGTGGAATCGACTTCGTATTCGCTGGCCGTGACGGGTTTGCCCAGCGCCAGATTGTTGTCGGCGGCCTGCGCGGTGAATCCCGTCAATGACAGGCCCAGCAGGGTGGCCGTGGCGAGCAGCCCTCCCAGGGCGGCTCGTGCTCGGTGTGGTCTCATGGTCTCTCCATTGAAGATGAGGGTGATTGGTGATGAGTCGATCGATGGCGATCGAGGGTCGGTGAGCATCGGAGATGATCAGTGGATTGGAGTCATCAATGCTGCGTCGCATTAATGCATACATAGTTTACCATTACCGTGTGTCAACCGTGGCTGGCGGGCTCGGACGGACGGAGTTGCGTCGTGACCCGTATGGAATCGTTCGGTGGTATGCGGATTGCGACGCTGGGAAGGGGCGTTGCGTCGCAAGTCGTATGCGAATCTGCGCGGATGAACGGATTGCGACGCTGGGAAGGCGGGTTGCGTCGCAATCCGTACGGGAAGGGCGGAGAGTGTGCGGATTGCGACGCGGCCGCACGAGCGTCCCGTATGATGGGGTCCGTGAGATTGCGGATTGACTTGGCATACGACGGCGGCGGATTCTACGGGTGGGCGAAACAGCCCGCGATGCGCACCGTGCAGGGGGAGATCGAGACGGCGCTGCACCGCATCCTGCGCGTGCGCGACGACGATGCGGACGAGACGCTGCGGCTGACCGTCGCCGGACGTACCGACACCGGCGTGCATGCCAGTCATCAGGTGTGCCATGTGGACGTGTCAGAGGACGTGCTGGTCCGCTGCGTCGGCCATATGGACGTGACGCCGGTCGTCGCACTGACGCGGCGACTGCAGCGCATCCTGCCGGCGGACATCGCCGTGCACGACGTGTCCGTCGCGCCTGACGGGTTCGACGCGCGATTCTCCGCATTGGAACGCACGTACGTCTACCGGATCGCCGACCGCGGCGCCGTCGTCGACCCGCGTACGCGAGGATTCGTCCTGCACATCGACGACACGCTCGACGAGGCCGCGATGAACGCGGCCGCGGCGATGACGATCGGCCTGCATGACTTCGGCTCGTTCGCGACGCCCAACCCGGGCGGTACGACGATCCGCGAGGTCAAGACCGCGTACTGGCGTCGCGTGCCGTCGCGCCCGCTCATCGGCGACGACATGGCGATGGGGGAGCGGTACCGTACGCCGGCGGCCGAATCAGGGCTGCTGTGCTTCACGATCGTGGCCGACGCGTTCGCCCGCAACATGGTGCGGTCCCTGGTCAACGGCTGCGTGCAGGTCGGTCTGGGCAAGCGCTCGCTCAACTGGTTCGCCGGCAAGATGGCGACGCCGCTTCGCGAAGGCTCGACCGGGCCGATCGCACCGCAGGGCCTGACGCTCGAACACATCGCCTACCCGCAGGACGGCCAGCTCGCCGCCCGCGCCGAGGCGATCCGCGCCAAGCGCACGCTGTGATCGTGTGCGGCCGCATCCGGGTTCTATTCGATTGCATTCCGGGGAGTCGAAAGACGCGCCACGCCGATTTGCATACGTGGCGAATCGACATATAATAGACAAGTTGCGATTTCGCAGCGAATGGATAAGTGTCCGAGCGGTCTAAGGAGCACGCCTCGAAAGCGTGTGAGGTTAACCCCTCCGCGAGTTCGAATCTCGCCTTATCCGCCCCTAGGGTTTCGAGTGGTTCACTTGGAACCCTTTTTTCATGCCGAAAACGTTGCGATTCCGGGTTAAGTAAAGAAAAGTGTGTCTTATCCGCGCGTGTCATCGGTGTGTCCATTGGTCATCCCGAGCGCCCGGCCCATCCGGCCCTGACCCCGAAACCGCTCTCGTAGGCATCGACGCCCGTGGCCGGCAGCTGGACCTCGGTCACGGTGCCCGGAACCGGCCCGTCGCTTCCCGCGCCCTCCGTCTTCCCGGCCTTCCAATGCCTCGGCACGACGAACGACTCCGGGGCCGGATGCTCCGTGAGCATGTACACCGTCCATTCGCAGCAGCGTTTCATATGCGCTTCGGATAGTCCACGGTGGTGGTCGAGCGTGCGTTTGACGATGGCGTTGACCCCGCCTTCCAGCTGGTTCGTGGTCGATGGCAGCGGTCCGCCGTCCCTGGTTACGGCGGGGTCGCGAAACGCGAACAGCATCCGGTCCCGGTTGAGCCTGACGAGCCGGAAGTAGGCGCGGCGCAGGCGCTCGTGCGTCCACCACCACTTGCGGCCGTTCGCGTGCCCGGGATCCTGTCTGGCGGTGGTGCGCTCCTTGAGATAGCCGCCGTGCTCCGCGTGCCATGCGTTGAGGTCCGTGAGCCATGCGGCCGCCTCGTCGGCGGTGTTGATTTTGGTGAGCCTGCGCGCAAGCCTGAGCAGCGCTTTTCCCGCATCGCTCTTGGGGTTGTTCGTCAGGTCGACGCGCGTGTTGCGCAACACGTGCACGAGGCACCGCTGCACGCGGACTCCCCTCCAACGGGTCTCGGCGGCCGCCAGACACCCCTGGCCGCCGTCGCACACCAGCAGTCCCGGACGCTTCACCCCGCGGAACAACCTCGAATACGCCTCCTTCGTCTCCGTAGCGCACCACTGCCACTTCACCGGCCGACCGTCATCGCCGGAGAGCGCCAGCAGGCACCAGCCGTACGGCACGTACGTGCCGTCGGCCATCACGTACCGGTGGAAGCGGGAAACATCCGGCAGCGTCGGCTCCACCCTCCAGCACCACGCGATCCTGGCCGCGAACGCCTGCCGGGTGATCCCGAGCCGTGCCGCGGCCTCGTTCATGGACTCCTTGCCCGTCACCCACGCGATGAACGCGCGGAACTCCGCCATACGGGTCGAATCCTCCCGCTTCGCAGTGGTGCTCAACCGGCACGCGTCGCACCGCCATCGCCGGGAACCGGCCTTCGTGAACCCGTTCCCCGCGCATCGGCGTACCGCACACAGGGCATTTCCTCGCCCTCGGAGACTTGTTCCTGCTCATGGAACAAGCCAACACGAAAAGTCAAGCATCCCGCCCGATTAACGCCGGAACCGTTAATCACACCCCGACACGCGAACCCGCAGTAAGTCTCACCACGGATTTAAGACACACTTTTCTTTACTTAACCCGCGATTCCAACGTTTTCGAGGTGTTACGCCGCTTCTGCCACGTCTGCGTATCGGTGCGCGACAGCGCGTTTCGGTGGGTGCCGTAGTGGGTACATGAGCGGGGGCGGACGGATTCTGTAGATGCGTACCCACTTCACGGGAAGGAACGGCCGACCGCAGCCTGAATGCAAAAAGACCGGAATCATGCGATTCCGGTCTTGCTGGTGCCCCCGCAGGGATTCGAACCCTGGACACGCTGATTAAGAGTCAGCTGCTCTAACCAACTGAGCTACAGGGGCAGTCTCAGTGCATTGCCGTGTTTCAGGCAACGATGGGCTAATATACACCCTTTTGTGCAGCGCGCAACTTGGATGGTCTGGTTGCGCGTGTCGCCCTGATCGAATCCGGGGCGCCTGACGGTATTTCGGTCGAATGGGACGATTTCCACCGGCGGGATGCCGTTCCATGCGTCGACTCAGACGAACAGGGCCGCGTCGAACATCGGGTAGCTGTGGTCGAAGGCGAGACGCAGGCGGTCGGCGATGAGGCCGGCCAGAGCGCGGCGCGACGTACGGGTTCGGTCGGCAGACGAGGACGCCGCTGCGTTGGACGAACCGGTTTCGGTTTGCGCTGTCGAAACCGCTGAATCCGAGGATTCGGAACCGGCATGCGTTCCGTCAGTCATGCCGGTCGTGTCGGATTCGCCGGATGCGGTGCCGACTGCCTCGGAATTGGAATCGGAGTTGCCGCCGGACGGCTCGACGGCGGCGATTTCCTCGCGCGCGCAGTTCATCTCCACGACGGCGAGCGCCGGCGCGTCCAAGCCGGTCGCCGGGTCGACGAGCGTGGACGGGTGGTCGAGCAGGGCGGACGCATCATAGGTCTTGAGCCGCGGATCGTCGGCGGCGGCGAGACCGGACAGGGAGAACAGGCGCTCGCCGACGGTGCGGTGCGCGTCGGACATCGCGAGCGTGACGCCGCCGTCTCCGCGGGCGGCCATGATCTGCAGGATGAATCCGGCGCGGTCCTCGGCCAGTGCCATCGCGGTGAGGGATGCGGCCGGGATGGCGGCATCGGCATAGTTGTCGTCTGTATCGTCGGCGACGGACGCGCCTTCGCCGGCGAGCGACGACCATGCGTCGAGATCGGCGATCGCGGCGGCGGCGTCATCATCTCCATCATCTCCGCCGCCGACATCGGCGAGCTCGTAGCGGGAGGCGAGGCGGGCGGCGTTGACGACGCCTTCGCCGAAGCGGGACGGGCAGTCGACGGCGACGTCGAGCCATTGCGCGGCGGCGTCGGCGGCGGCGAGGGAACGCAGGACGAACGGGTGGGAGAGCGCGGCCTCGAGGTCAGCGGCGGCGTAGTAGGCGCGTTCGCAGTCGCTGACGGTCCGCTCGGATTCGGCGCGGCCTTCGAAGCGCGGCGTGGCGCATCCGGCGGTCGCGAGGACGACGGCCGCCACGGCGGCGGCCGCGACGATCGACGACGGATGGTGCGGCCGGTGGCCGGGAAGGCGTGTCTGCATAAGCTTCTACACTAGTAATCGACTGTGACCAGAGGGCCCTAGTGCTCGGAAATAACTTCATAGGAGGTCTTGAACCATGGAACTTGACCTGTCAGGAATGCATCGTCTCGCCGCCGAGCAGGGCATCGATCCCGAGACGCTGGATGCGGCGCTCTCCGAGGCGCTGCGACTCGCTTATCTCAAGACGCCGCACGCGGCCCGTCATGCCCGCATCGAACTCGACGAGCGCGCCGGCACCTTCACCGTGTGGGCCCAGGACGAGATCCCGGGCGACCCCACCGAGGAGAACCCCCATCCGGCCCCGACCCTGGGCGAGGAGTACGACGACACCCCGCGCGACTTCGGCCGTCTGGCCGCCGCGACCGCGCGTCAGGTGATCACCCAGCTGTTCCGCAAGGCCGAGGACGACAAGATCTTCGGCGCGTTCTCCGGCCAGAAGGGCAAGCTCGTCACCGGCATCGTGCAGCAGAACGCCAAGGACCCGAGCAACGTGCACATCGCCATCGGCGAGGTCGAGGCCATCCTGCCGCGCCGCGAGCAGGTGCCGGGCGAGCGCTACCGTCACGGCGAGCGTCTGCGCGTGTACGTGGTGAACGTGGCCCGCGGCCTCAAGGGCCCGGAGATCGTCGTGTCCCGCTCGCACCCGGAGCTGGTGCGCCAGCTGTTCGAACGCGAGGTCCCGGAGCTGGTGTCGGGCGCGGTGTCGATCATGGCGATCGCGCGCGAGGCCGGCGCCCGCACCAAGATCGCGGTGCGCGCCAACACCGAGGGCGTCAACCCGAAGGGCGCGCTGATCGGCCCCGGCGGCGCCCGCGTGCGCGCGGTCATGGAGAACCTGGGCCCGGAGAAGATCGACATCGTCGACTGGTCCGCCGACCCGGCGCGCTTCGTCGCGTCCGCGCTGTCACCGGCCGTGGCGACCGGAGTGCAGGTCATCAGCGAGAAGAACAAGACCGCGATCGCGTTCATCCATGACGACCAGCTGTCGCTGGCGATCGGCAAGGAAGGCCAGAACGCGCGTCTGGCGGCGAAGCTGACCGGCTGGAAGATCGGCATCGAATCGGCCGAGGCGCACGCGCGCAAGGCCGCCGCCGAAGCCAAGGCCGCGGACGCCGAGTAAGGCGTCGCGCACCGCGGGACGTCGGCGGAAGGCGACCGCAGACAACCGCGAACATCAGCGAAACATCGCACGAGGCCGTGCCGGGGACTCCCCGACACGGCCTCGCGGCGCCTTTGCGACCACATCCAGCGGCACGAGTATGCTTGTGACGAATCCGAGCATGGTCGCGCCATGCGGTCATGCCTGTTGTGAAACACGAGGTACCACGATCATGGTCGCACGATGAGACAGGGTAGGCTCTCGACAATCGAACAATGACCGCGTGGTCATGCGCGCGGTCAGGAATCAGGAGAAACATTAGTGGCGAAAGCACGCGTGTATGATTTGGCCAAGGAACTTGGCGTCGAAAGCAAGGATGTCCTTGCCAAGCTCAAGGACATGGGAGAATTCGTCAAGTCCGCATCATCTACCGTCGAGGCTCCGGTGGTCCGCCGTCTGAAGTCGGCCTTCCAGCAGCCCGCACAGCCGGCGCAGAACCGCAAGCCGGCCAACGAATCCGTCAGGAAGCCGGCCGCGCCGGTCCCGACCCCGGCCCCCAAGCCGGCCCAGTCCGCTCCGGCCCGTCCGGCCGTGACGCCGACCCCGGCTCCGAAGCCGGGTGCGTCCGCGCCGAAGCCGGCCGCCCCGACCCCGGGCCCGCGTCCGGCCGCCCCGGCTCCGAAGCCGGGTGCGCCGACCCCCGGCCCGCACGCCCCGCAGCGCCAGTCCCGTGACGGTCGTCCGTCGCGCGACGGCGGCAACCGCGGCGAGCGTGGCGGCCAGCGCAACAACCAGAACCACGGCAACCGTCCGTCGCAGCCGCGCAACAACGGCGGCAACGCGCCGCGTCCGGGCGCCCCGACCCCGGCGTCCGCCCACAACGCGACCCCGCGTCCGCAGGGCCAGCCGGGTCAGTCCGGCCAGCCGTCCTCGGCGGTGCCGACCCCGGGCCCGCGTCCGGGCAACAACCCGTTCAGCCGTAAGCAGGGCATGCGTACGCCCACGCCGGGCGACATCCCGCGTCCGCATCCGATGGCGCGTCCGAGCGCGAACAACAACGACCGTCGCGGCGGTCGCCCGGGTCAGGGCGGCGGCCAGGGTCGTGGCGGCTTCCGCGGCCGTCCGGGTCAGGGCGGCGCGCAGGGCGCTCCGCGTCCGGGCCAGTGGGGCCACAACCGTCCGGGCCAGGCCGGCGGCGCCCAGGGCGCGCGTCCGGGTCAGGGCGGCGGCAACCGCTTCGGCGGCGGCGCCAACCAAGGCGGTGCTCCCAGCGGCGGTCCGTCGCGCGGCGGCGCCCGCGGCGGTCGCGGCGGTGCGGCCGGCGCGTTCGGCCGTCAGGGCGGCAAGTCCTCGAAGGCGCGCAAGAACCGTCTTGCGAAGCGTCAGGAGTTCCAGGAGCTGAAGGCTCCGGTCATCGGCGGCGTGCGCATCCCGACCGGCAACGGACAGACCGTCCGTCTGCGTCAGGGCGCCTCGCTGGCCGATCTGGCCGAGAAGATCAACGTCAACCAGGCGGCGCTGGTCACCGTCCTGTTCCACCTGGGCGAGATGGCCACGGCCACCCAGTCCCTGGACGAGTCCACGTTCCAGATCCTGGGCGAGGAGATCGGCTGGAACATCAAGATCGTGTCCGCCGAAGAGGAGGACAAGGAGCTGCTGCAGCAGTTCGACATCAACCTGGATGACGAGGAGCTGCAGGACGACGAGGATCTCGAGCCGCGTCCGCCGGTCGTCACCGTCATGGGCCACGTCGACCACGGTAAGACCCGACTGCTCGACACGATCCGCCAGACCAACGTCATCGCACGCGAGGCCGGCGGCATCACCCAGCGCATCGGCGCCTACCAGGTGACCGTCGAACTCGACGGCAACGAGCGCAAGATCACGTTCCTCGACACCCCGGGCCACGAGGCGTTCACCGCCATGCGTGCCCGCGGCGCCGAGCTGACCGACGTCGCGATCCTGGTCGTGGCCGCGGACGACGGCGTGATGCCGCAGACCGTGGAGGCCATCAACCACGCGCAGGCGGCCAACGTGCCGATCGTCGTGGCGGTCAACAAGATCGACAAGGAAGGCGCCAACCCGGACAAGGTGCGCGGCCAGCTCACCGAGTTCGGTCTGATCCCGGAGGAGTACGGCGGCGACACCATGTTCGTCGACATCTCCGCCAAGCAGGGCCTGAACGTCGACAAGCTGCTCGAAGCGGTGCTGCTCACCGCCGACGCCGAGCTCGACCTGCGCGCCAACCCGGACATGGACGCGCGCGGCGCGACCATCGAAGCGCGACTCGACAAGGGCCGCGGCGCCGTGGCGACCGTGCTGGTCCAGTCCGGCACGCTGCACGTCGGCGACTCGATCGTGGCCGGCACCTCGTACGGCCGCGTGCGCGCCATGCTCGATGAGAACGGCCGCACCATGAAGGAGGCCAAGCCGTCCACGCCGGTCCAGGTGCTGGGCCTGACGTCCGTGCCGACCGCGGGCGACCTGTTCCTGGTCGCCGGCGACGACCGCACCGCGCGTCAGATCGCCGAGAAGCGCCAGGCCACCGAGCGCGCCGCGCAGCTGGCCAAGCGCCGCAAGATCGTCTCGCTCGAATCGCTCAAGGAGCAGTTCGCCAAGTCCGAGGTCGACATGCTGAACATCGTCATCAAGGGCGATTCGTCCGGCTCGGTCGAGGCGCTCGAGGACTCCCTGATGAAGATCGAGGTGTCCGACGAGGTCGGCATCCAGGTCATCCACCGCGGCGTCGGCGCGATCACCCAGAACGACGTCAACCTCGCCACGGTCGACAAGGCCGTCATCCTCGGCTTCAACGTGCGTCCGAACCGTCAGGTCGCGGACCTCGCCGAGCGCGAGGGCGTCGAGGTCAAGTACTACTCGGTCATCTACAAGGCGATCGAGGACATCGAGGCCGCGCTCAAGGGCATGCTCAAGCCGGAATACGAGGAGGTCACCACCTCGCACTCCGAGATCCGCGAGATCTTCCGCTCCTCCAAGTTCGGCAACATCGCCGGCGTCATGGTCCAGGACGGCGAGGTCAAGCGCGGTACGAAGTGCCGTATCCTGCGCAACGGCGTCGCCACGGTCAACGACCTGGAGATCTCCACGCTGCGTCGCTTCAAGGACGACGTCAACTCGGTGCAGGAAGGCTACGAGGCCGGCATCAACCTCGGCTCCTTCAACGACATCGAGCTGGGCGACATCATCGAGACCTTCGAGATGCGCGAGATCGAACGCAAGTAGTCGAAGACATTTCGGGTGCGCGCCTAGCGTGCGCCCGATCGGAAGGCCCCCTCAGCCCCTCAGCCGAGGGGGCCTTCCCTATGAAAGGAACGTTTTCCCATGGCAGGAACCAATCCGCGCGCGGCCCGCATCGCCGCGCTCATCCAGCGCGTCATCGCCTCGTCGATGGAGGCGCAGCTGCACGACAAGCGTCTGCAGAACGTGACCATCACCGAAGTGCGCGTCACCAACGACCTCCAGCTCGCCAAGGTGTACTGGACCCAGCTCGGTCACGAAGGCAAGGAGCAGGGCGAACGCAAGCGCGCCAAGCAGGCCCTCGACCAGGCCAAGGGCCGTCTGCGCGCGCTCGTCGGCGTCAAGGCCGGCCTGCGCCTGACCCCGCAGCTCCAGTTCGTCTACGACGAGGTGCCGGCCGAGGCCAGCAGCATCGAGGACATCCTCGCGATGGCCCGCAAGCGCGACGAGCAGCTCGCCAAGGCCCGTGAGACCGCCCAGTACGCCGGCGACGCCGACCCGTACAAGCATCCCGAGGACCGCCACGACGACGAGTCGGACGAGGAGTACGAGGATGAGTACGACGAGGAGTATGACGACGCCGACGAGTACGACGAGGACGACGCCGTGACGGTCGAATCCCTCGACGGCGACGATTCCGACGGCGAGTCGGATGCCGAGTCGGATGCCGAGTCGGACGAGTCCGCCGAGGCCTGAGCCGCACCGCGACGGCATCACCGCACACCGGCACCGGAGATCCCCGGTGCCTCGCGCCGGCGCCGCAATCCGGTGCCGGCGCACAAGAAGGGGAGACGATGGAACAGCAGCAATCGCAGCCGCAGCCGCACACGACCACGGCCGAACCGGCCATGCCCGCGTCGGGCGTGCTGGTCGTCGACAAGCCGCAGGGCGTGACCAGCCATGACGTGGTCGCGGCCGCCCGCGGCGCGGTGCACACGCGCAAGGTCGGCCACGCGGGCACGCTCGACCCGATGGCCACCGGCGTGCTCGTCGTCGGCTTCGGCGACGCGACCCGCCTGCTCAACATCATCGTCGACCACGACAAGACGTACGAGGCGACGATTCGGCTCGGTCAGGCGACCGACACCGACGACGCCGACGGCACGCCGGTCGATCCGGCCGCCGTCGCCGCGTCGCTGCGCATCGACGCCGGCGCCGCCGATCCGACGTTCCGCGATGATTGGATGCGCATCGTCGGCGGCCGCGAGAGCGGCGGCGATACCCCTGCCGACGGGATTGGCGCCGGCGATGCCGATGTCTCCACCGCCCTCCGTGCGCGGATCGAGCGCGTCATCGGCGAGCGTCTGACCGGCCGCATCGAACAGGTGCCGAACGCGTTCTCCGCGATCAAGATCGACGGCCGCCGCGCGTACGATCTGGCGCGCGAAGGCAAGGACGTGACGCTCGCCGCCCGGCCCGTCACCATCGGCGAATTCGCCGTGCTCGGCATGCGTCTTGGCCGGACCGAGGCCGACGCCGCCGGCGGACCGCTGCTCGACTCCGCGAGCGCGGCGGACGCCGTGCTCATCCCCGTCATCGACCTCGACGTGCGTGTCACCTGCTCGGCCGGCACGTACATCCGCGCGCTCGCCCGCGACCTAGGCGCGATGCTCGGCGTCGGCGGCCACTTGACCCGCCTGCGCCGCACGCGCGTCGGCCGCTTCGCCGTGGACGCGCCGAACGTCGTCACTGCGCGCGCCGAATCCAAGACGTTCGTCAACCGCGACGGTGAGACCGTGACCCGCAACCGGGCCGTCATCGACCGCGGTGAGACGCTCGCCGCCGCGATCCTGCCGATGGATGCGGCCGTGCGCACCGCGATGCCGGTCGTCGAGATCGACGCGGCCGCCGCCGTCGACCTGCGCTTCGGCCGCCGCATCGCCGCCGACGTGCACGGCCCGACCGCGGCGATCGTGCCCGCGCACGACGGCACGCCCGCCGACGTGGTCGCCATCGTCGAACGCGCGCGCCGCGGCGAGGCCAAGCCCGTCGCCGTGTTCGCCGCGCACTGAACCGCACGATACGGTCGCATTTCAGCCCCCTCATCATCCAGATAGGTGTTTGCAGAGCCGCCAATCTGCCCTGATGGACCTCATCGCGTTGAGAAACTGTTGCCGGCCTTCATCTCACAGGCGGGTCAAAACGCTATGATTAACACTCCTTATCTTGACTTGAGCCCCCCCCGACTAGCTATACTGTTGCTATGGCAAAGGTGCATACAGTATTTCGATTTTTTGGGGATATCTGGCCTGAGGTTCATGCAAGTGCTACCGGCGTGCCGTGATGGGCGTCATTGACGATGATGACGCCCATCACGGAGGGATGACAGGATGCGGACTATGGGAGTCACTCGACGACGCTGCGTTGCAGCGGCTTGTGGCGTATTGGCGTGCGTGATGATGCTGGCCGCTTGTGGCGGGCAGACGGAGGATACGGCGGTTCCGGACGGGACTGGTGAACGATTGGCGTCGTCGTTTACCGCGTATGCCGAGCAGTTGTTGGAACGAGACGGTGATGTTCTGGCGCCGGCCCAGTATGAGGTGCTTGAGCAGGCAGCCCGGACCGGTGAGATCAGTGCCGCTGACTATGCCGCAGCATGGTCTGATTTCTCCTCGTGCGTTGTTGACAGCGGATATCCCCGGCCGGATTATTACATGCTGGAGAACGGTCTGTACCAAGGGGGTAGCATTACCGCGCCGCCGGAATACAACGGTGACATAGCGTATGGGGAACGATTATTGGAAGCCAGCAGCGTTTGCAAGACGGCTCATCTCATTGCCATTCAGGAGTTCTATCAAGCACAGGCCGGTAATCCCAATCTGTATGCCGACCGTTCCGAGGGGGCCGTTGACTGTCTGAGACGCGCCGAGTTGGTTCCTCAGTCGTACACCATCGCGCAATACCGGGAGGAACGAGACCTGTGGAATCATAACGCTCCTGCGCCGGACATGATTCTTGATCTGAACTCGGCCGAGGTGCGGGGATGTCTGGCTGCCAATGACACCGACTTCACGTTTCCATGGGGCAGCGAGGATTGACCTCTGGCCCGTGCAAGGCATAACGGCACAGTGGGGGCGGAGTCGTTTTCGGTTCCGTCCCGGTACCCGCGGCATGGTGCGAGGCCTACTGCTAGAGTTGGGGCGGTATTTCGCATCGTAGAGCATTGGACTTGAGGACAGCATGAACATCACCCGACTCACTCCCGATTCCACCGGTCTGGTCGCATGGCCGACGCTGAGCGACGACCGCAAGGCCGTCGTCACCGTCGGCGCGTTCGACGGCATGCATCAGGGCCATCAGGCGGTGATCGGCCGCGTCGTCGAACTGGCCAAGCGGCACGACGCGTTCTCCGTGGTCGTGCTGTTCGACCCGCGCCCGGCCGCCGCCCACCGCTACGCCGCCGCCCACGACGGCGCCGACATGCCCGCCGGCATGCACGACCCGCAGGCCGTCAGCGGCGTCGACGATCGCCTGCGCCGCATGCGCGACCTCGGCGTCGACCACGTGATGCTCGTGCACTACACGATGGCGTTCGCCGGCAAATCGTTCCGCTTCTTCCTCGGCCAGCTGGTCGGCAAGCTCGGCATGCGCACGCTCGTGCTCGGCTCCGACGCGGCGATGGGCAAGGACCGCGCCGGCGACGTGAAGGCCATCGCCACGCTCGCCGCCGCGACCGGCGTGTTCGAACTCGACGTGGTCGACGACCGCGGCCCCGGCACCGTGCGCATCCCCTTCAACGCGCAGCCGCAGGCCCCCAGCGAGCCCGGCGAACCGGCCGACCCGACCGCCGGCATGACCAAGGCCGAACTGCGCGCGTGGAGCAAGAAGCGCCAGGCGCTGCTCCACCGCGTCTGGAGCTCCACCAACGTGCGCTACCTGCTGTCGCAGGGGCGCATCATCGCCGCCAACGACGTGCTCGGCCACGCGCACGCGATCGAAGGCACCGTCGTGCACGGCGAGGAGCGCGGCCGCACGATCGGCTTCCCGACCGCCAACATCGACGCGGCCGGCGCCGACGGCTACCTGCCGGTCGACGGCGTGTACGCCGGCTGGCTCGTCGACATGGGTTTGGGCGATGTTGCTGCCGATGATACGGCTGCCGACGCGGCTTCCGCCGACGTCGTCTCCGCCGACGTTGCCGATGACGACATCGCGGCGCGTCTGGCCGCCGATTCGCCGCACCGCTGGCCCGCCGCGATCTCGATCGGCACGAAGCCGACATTCAACGAGGAGACCGGACTGGCCGACCGCGTCGTCGAGGCGTACGCTATCGCCGACGACTGGCTGGAACTGTACGGCCACCGCGTGCGCGTCGAATTCGCCGGATTCCTGCGTCCGCAGGTGCGCTTCGACGGCGTCGACGCGCTCAAGGACGAGCTGGCACGCAACGTGGAGGAGACGCGCCGCCTCACCGCGTGACGCGATCACGGTGAGGTCGTGACGCAATCCGTGCAATCGGACCGAATCATATGCGGATTGCGACGCAAACGGACCGTGTTGCGTCGCAATCCGCATAGAAAGTCAGGATCGTGAACGAATCCCGTCGCAGACAGACCTGCCTGCGACGGGATTCGCATATCGGGACGTCATCACATACAAACGGCGACGCAACGGGGCGCGTCGTCGTTCGTTCACGGAACGGGAACATATGCAGATTGCGACGCAAATAGGGCTGTTTGGCGTCGCAACCTGTTATCGGAACGGGAATCATATACGAACGGCGACGCAACAGGAGTGTGTTGCGTCGCCATTCGTATATAGACCGGGAATCGTGTGCGGATTGCGACGCAAACAGGCCCTGTTGCGTCGCAATCCGCACACTGGTGGGGCTGAGTCGCCCTCAGTGACGGAAGTGGGCGAAGAACTCGCGCGTGGCGGGGTCGTCGGACTCGTCCATGACCTGCTGCGGCGTGCCGTTCTCGGCGATGACGCCGCCGCGCATGAGCACGATCCGGTCGGCGGCCTCGTGCGCGAAGCTCATCTCGTGCGTGGCCATGAGGATCGTCGTGCCCTGCGCCTTGAGTTCGGTGACCATGTTGAGCACCTCGCCCACGAGCATCGGGTCGAGCGCGGACGTGATCTCGTCGAGCAGCAGCAGCTCCGGATCGGTCATGAGCGCGCGGGCGATCGCGACGCGCTGCTGCTGGCCGCCCGACAGCTGGTCCGGGTAGGCGTTGGCCTTGGCGCGCATGCCGATGCGGTCGAGCAGTTCCAGCGCACGCGCCTCGGCGCGGTCGCGCTGCCAGTGATGCACCTTGATCGCGGCGAGGGTGACGTTGCGCAGCACCGTCATGTGCGGGAACAGGTTGAACTGCTGGAAGACGACGCCGATGCGCGCGCGGATGCGGTCCTGATTTTCGCGCGGGTCGGTGATGTCGGTGTCGCCCAGCCAGATCTGGCCGTCGTCGACGCGTTCGAGCAGGTTGACGCACTTCATCAGCGTCGATTTGCCAGAACCGGACGGGCCGAGCAGGGCCACGACCTCGTGGCGCGCCACCTCGAAGGAGATGCCGCGCAGCACCTGCGTCGAGCCGAACGACTTGCGCACGCCGTCGAGCCGGAGCACCGGCGCGGGATTGTCGACCACGAGCCGCGCCGTGGGGTCGGACGTTCCGGTAGGCGCCGTGGTCGCCGCCGCGCCGTTGGTGGTCTTGTCGTCGATGATGCCGCTCATACCGTGCCTCCGCTCAGTTCGCGCTTGCGCAGCCGCTCCGAATACCAGTCGTTCAGCAGGATGAACGGGACGCTCATCAGGATGAACAGCAGGCTGGCGGCCACGTACGGGGTGAAGTTGTAGGAGCTGGCCACCTCGATCTGGGCGGCGCGCACCGCGTCGACCGCGCCCAGCACCGAGATGAGGCCCACGTCCTTCTGCATGGAGATGAAGTCGTTCATCAGGGCGGGCGCGACCTTGCGCAGCGCCTGCGGGATGACGACCATCCACGTGGTCTGCCCGGCGGTCAGGCCCAGGGAGCGGGCGGAGGCGCGCTGGGAGGGGTGCACGTCGTTGAAGCCGGCGCGCAGCACCTCGGCCACGTACGCGCTGTAGCCCATGACCACGGCGATCGTGCCGAGGATCGCCGGGTCGATGCGGCCGAACAGGCCCAGTCCGGGGATGCCGAAGCCGATCAGGTAGAGCAGCACGATCATCGGGATGCCGCGCATGACGGTCGTGTACAGTGCGGCGAGCGCCCGGAGCGGGAACATGACGGGGTTGCGGCTGGTGCGTACGAGCGCGATGAGCGTGCCGAAGATGGCGACGCCGACGACGGCGACGGCGAGCACCTTGAGGTTGAGCCACAGGCCCTTGAGCAGGTCGGGGAAGGCCTTGGCGAAGTATTCGGGGGAGAAGAACGTCTGCTTGACGCGCGGCCAGCCGGGGGACATCTTGAGTCCGATGACGACGATCGCGACGAGCGCGATGGTGCTGACGAGGCTGACGGCGACCGATTTGAGCTGCTGGCGTCGGCGGTAGGCGCGGCGGTCCTGTTCGACCGCGCTGACCGGCGGCGTCGCGTCGGCGGTGGTGGTGGATTCGGATACCATGGTGGGCCCTTCGCGGTGGATTCGGTGGGTCGGTGGGTGCGGGATGGACGGGACGGCGTCTCATCGGCGTGATGGCGTCGAAGCGACGCCGTCACGCCCCGTCCATCCCGGAAGACGGAACCGGGGCCGGTCGTCACGCCGGCCCCGGTTCGGGAAAGGGGAAGGTTACTTGAGTTCGGTCAGGTCGCTGGTGTATTCGGCCAGCCACTTGTCCTGCAGCTGCTTGAGGGTGCCGTCGGCTTCGAGCGCGTCGACGGCCTTGCTGGTCGCGTCGGTCAGCTTGGAGTCCTTGGGCAGCACGATGCCCATGCCGTCCTTGTCTTCGGAGCCGGCGATGCGGCCGACGACCACGCCGTCCTTGACCTGCTCGGAGGAGACCATGTACACGCACACGGTGGTGTCGGCGACGAGCGCGTCGATCTGGCCGGAGTCGAGCGCCTGGGCGAGGGAGGCGTCGTCGTTGAAGGTCTGCACGTCGTCGGTGATCATCTCCTTAGCGTACGTGTAGCCCTGCGTGCCGACGGTCGCGCCGATGACCGCGCCCTTGAGGTCGGCGAGGCTGGTCGCGGACGCGTACTTGCCGTCCTTCTTGACGATGACGGAGCGGGTGTCCTTGAAGTAGGCGGAGGAGAAGTCGACGGCGTTGCGGCGTTCGTCGGTGATGCCGAACTGCTGGATGTTCATGTCCCAGTCCTTGGCGCCGGGCGCGATGGCGGAGTCGAACGTGGTGCGCACCCACGTGACGTGGTCCTTGTCGAAGCCGAGCTTGTCGGCCACGGCGTAGGCGAGGGCGGCCTCGTAGCCTTCGCCGGACTCGGGGTCGTCGTTCATGACCCACGGCTCGTACGCCGGGTCGCCGGTGGCGATGGTCAGCGTGCCGGGGGTGACGGTCAGCTGGGTGATGTCGTTGGCGTCGGTGGCGGTGTCGTCGCCGGACGTGTTGTCGGCGGAGCCGCAGGCGGCGGTGAAGACGAGCGCCGCGGCGGACAGGCCGGCGGCGATGGTGCGCATGATGGCGCGGCGGGTGAAGGTCATGGGTTCGCTCTCTTCTTGGGGTCTCCAGGACCCGTCGGGTCCGTTGCGGATGGTCGTCGCGGGGTCGCCGCGGTCGCGTGGGCCGGTTGCCGGTGACGGCGTGACGGGGACCACTATAATGCGCCGGCCGGTCAGCCGGCCGGGCGGATGGGCGGGTATGCCGGCCGGCTGACCGCATGTCGGACGCCGGCCGGCGGGTCGGCTATTCGAGGACGAATCCGTCGAACGTGAAGCCGGGGGAGACGACGCAGGAGACGAGCGCGTCGCCCTTGCCGGGGACGGTGCGCTGCCAGACGCCGGCGGGCACGATCGCATGGCCGGCCGGCGTCGGCTGGCCGTCTCCGTCAGCGCCATCGCCGGCCGCGTCCGAGATGCCGGCGCCGAGCGTGACGCTCGTGCGCGCGGCCGGGTCGGCGGCCGGGGCGTCGCCGTCGCCGCCCAGCTCCAGCGTGACGGGCGCCGGGCCGTGCCACAGCCAGATCTCGTCGGCGTCGACCTTGTGCCAGGCGCTCGCGTCGCCTTCCGGCAGCAGGAAGTAGATCAGGGATGCGAGCGGCCGGCCGGACGCCTCGTGCGGGTGCGGCGACTGCCAGTCGCGCACGTACCAGCCGCCCTCCGGATGGGCTTCGAGGCCCAGCCGTTCGACGACGCCGCGCGCGTAGTCGCTCATGTCCTCCAATGCGATGCTCATCGGATGCTCCTTTCGTTTCGTTGGTTGGTCGGTTCGCGGAATGCCGCGGATTGTCGGGGAACGCCGCGGAACGTCACCACGCGCGGTCGTTGTACACGACGCGGCCGGAGATGACGGTGGCCCGGTTCGTGCCCGCGCCGTGGCGGACGAGCACGTCGAGCGTGTCCTCGATGCCGCGCGGCGTGGCCACGTACACGGGGATGTCGAAGAACGCGAGGTCGGCGGTCGCGCCCGCGTTGATCTGGCCGATGCGGCCCGCGCCCACGTGCATGCCGAGTTCCTGCGCGCCGCCGAGCGTGAGCATGCGGATGATCCGATGCGTCAGATCGTCGCGCGTATACCCCTGTTCGCGGGCCAGGTCGTACAGCATCGCCGCGTCGTCGAGCACGTCGAGCGACGGCGAGCTGGACAGCGAGTCGGTGCCGACGGCCAGCAGGTTGCCCTCCTCCAGATATTCGCGGATCGGCGCGTCCTTGCCGGTGACGGTGATCCGGTTCGACCGCGGGCACAGGGCGACGCCCACGCCGCGCTGGCGCAGGATGCGACGGTCCTCGGCGTCCGCCCACACGCCGTGCGCGATATGCACGTCGGGGCCGAGCGAGCCGAGCTGGTCGAGGAACTGAATCGCGGATGCGCCCTTGCCGGCGTCCTTGAGCTGCTGGTAGCTGGCCCAGTCGTCGTCGCGCCACGACGCGGTCGAATACGTCGAGAGCGTCGCCTCGCGCTCGCCCGCCTCCATCGGCGTTTCGGCCAGGTGGATGTGCAGACGCATGTCGAGCTGACGGGCGATGTCGGGCAGGTCGACGAACGGGCCCGTCTCCAGCGTGTACGGGGCGTGCGGGCTGATGCCCACGCTCGGCAGGTCGATGCGGCGCATACGGTCGAGATGCTCGACGAGCCTGCCCAGACCGACGGTGCGCCAGTCGTCGTTGCGCCAGTTCATGACCTCCCAGTACGCGACGCCGTGCATGCCCTCCGCGGCGAGCGCGCCCGCCGCCTCCGCGTCGGTCACGATGTCGGCGGCGGCCGTCGTGCCAGCCTCGACCATCATGCGCGCGCCGCGTTCGGCCGACGCCTTCCACGAGCCGTCGCCCAGCGTCTCGTACACCCGGTCGAATCCCAGCTCCCAGTCATGGAAGCTCGAATACGAGCCCTGGCCCACGTCGGCCATGTCCGTGTACTGCAGGTGCGTGTGCGCGTTGATCAGGCCGGGCGTGATCACGCCGTGCCAATGCCGCTCCTCCAGTCGCGCGTGCGGCGCCATGTCCTGCCGCAGGGCGTCGAGCACCCAGCGGCGCGTGCCCACGTGCACGACGCGCGCCCCGGACACGGCGACCGCGCCGTCGAGGATCACCGGACCGGTCACGGGGATGATCATCGGCGCGCTGTACAGCGTCACGTCGGTCAGCGGCGCCGGATGGGCGGCCGCGTACAGCGGGTCGATCGAATCGTCGGTCATGCGTGCGCTCCTCTCGGATCGGTCGTCGTCGGCTGGTCGGACGGCTGGTCGGACGATCGGCCGGACCGTCGGCCATCCGATTGCCCGACGGTGTCGGCGAAGCGGGTCAGCCGCCAGCTATAGCCATTGTCGCCGACGGCATGACTGGCCGACATGCCGCGCGCACGCAGCGCGACGCGCGCGATCATGCGGTCGCACGACGCCGGCAGCCGATGCACGCCGGCCGCAAGACGGCCGCGATGCGCCAGCAGATACGCGACGGCGCTCGCCTGCACGGCGAAGCTGAAGTCCATGATCTCGATCGGATTGCCGCCGCCGGCCGTGTAGTTGACGCCGTCGCCCTCCGCCAGCAGCGTCAGCGTCGGCCCGTCCGGCACGGCCACGTCGGTGCGGCCGCGTCCGGTGACGTGCGTGAATCCGGGGACGTTGTCCAACGCGATCTCGTTGGCGATGCCGCCGATGACCGACAGCACCGCGCCGTCGCGCATGCGCCGCATATGGTCGAGCGTGACCGTGTGGCGCACGCCCGTCGCCGACACGACGATATCCGCCCACGCGGCCGCATCGGCCAGGTCGCGCGCCTCGAACCCGTCGAACACGGCCCTGAGCGCCGCCACCGGGTCGATGTCGCATACGGCGACGTGCGCCCCCAGCGCGCGCACGCGCACCGCGAACCCGCGGCCCACCGGCCCGTAGCCGACGACCGCGACGCGCGCGCCGTCGAACGCGTGCGCGCCCAGCAGCTCCTGCATCGTCGTCACGCACGATTCGCCCGTGCCGTGCAGATTGTCGAATCCGGTCTTCAGGACACTGTCGTTGACCGCGACCACCGGGAACGTGAGCGCACCCGCCGCCTGCATCGCCTCGAACGCGCGCACGCCACTGGTCGTCTCCTCCGCCACGCCGATCAGGTCGGCGAGCAGGGCGGGCCGCTCCTGCGCGGCGAGACGGGCGAAGCTGCCGCCGTCGTCGATGATGATCTGCGGGCGGATCGCATCCAGCAGCCGCAGCGCGCCCTGATGCGCGTCCTCGGCGCTCCAGCGCACGTCCGCCTCGACGGCGATGCCCTCCTCGCGCAGCCGGTCGGCCACACGCTGGTCCGTCTCCGACGGGTCGGCGAACACGCCCACGACCGCGCCCGCGTCATGCAGCGCGCGCAGCAGCACCGCGGTCTTGGGCTCCAGTACCAGACATACGGCGATGCGCACGCCGGTCAGATCGACCGGCACGGAATCGGTGCCATCCGCATCGACGACACCGTGCTCGCGCAGGTGGGCGAGTAGGTCGCGCAGCACCGGCATATGCGCCTGCGCATAGTCGATCGCCGCCTTGCCGTCGAGCGTGCGCGCGTCGAAGTCGGCGGGGGAGTCGGCATCCGCATGGGCGGCGGGGAACCGGATCGAGAAATCGTCGTCGGGCGTGCCCTCGGCACCGTCGACGGCGATCATGCCCCACTGGGCTGCCGCGACGGCGAAACGCCCGGCAGCGTCGCCGGCCATGTCGGGCGATACGAGCCGCGCGCCGGCCAGCGAACAGTTCGTTCGCTGGGAGTATGAGGCCGCCCACGCGGCGAAATCGGTGGTGTGCATATCGTCATCGTTCACGCTCATGCCGCCCACTCTACCGGCGGGGCGGCATGAGCCGCCGCCGTCACAATCCCAGCGCGGCCAGCGCGTCGCGCAGCGTATCCGACTGCACGATCGTCAGTCCGGGAATCTCGACCGGCCTGCGCAGCGTCGGCGTCACCGCCGTCGTGAACCCCAGCCGCGCCGCCTCGCGCAGACGATGCTCCAGACGCGGTACCGGACGCACCTGGCCCGTCAGCGAGATCTCGCCGACCGCGCACGTCGTCCGTGCGATCGGACGCTCCTTCGCGGCGCTCGCCAGCGCGGCCACGATCGCCAGATCGCACGCCGGCTCCTTCGCCAGCCCGCCTGCGATCGTGGACACGTACAGGTCGTTGGCGAGCAGGTTGATGCGGCCATGCCGGTACAGCACGGCGACGAGCATCGCGATGCGGCTCGTGTCCACGCCGTTGACCGCGCGCCGCGGCGTGGGCAGCACCGATGTGGTCACCAGCGACTGGATCTCGATCGGCAGACTGCGATGCCCGTCGAGCGTGAACGTGACGCACGTACCTTCCACCGGCGCCTCGCCGCCGCCCGCCCCCGACAGGAACAGGCCGGACGGGTCGGCCACCTCCTCGATGCCCTCCCCGCTCATGTCGAAGCAGCCGACCTCGTCGGTGGGTCCGAAGCGGTTCTTCACCGCGCGCAGCATGCGCAGCGCGGTCTGCGCGTCACCCTCGAACTGGCACACCACGTCCACCAGATGCTCCAGCGTGCGCGGGCCGGCGATCGACCCGTCCTTGGTGACATGGCCGACGAGCAGCACCGGCACGTCGAGCGACTTGGCCGTGTCGATGAGCGCGCTGGCGACCTCGCGCACCTGCGTCGACCCGCCCGAAATGCCGTCGACGCTCTGCGAGACGATCGTCTGCGCCGAATCGACGATCGCCAGCGCCGGGCGTTCTCGTTCGATGAGCGCCAGCGCGGTCGCCAGATCCGTCGTCGACGCGAGCAGCAGGTTCTCCTCGACCGCGTCGATGCGCGAGGCGCGCATGCGCACCTGCGCCGCCGACTCCTCGCCCGAGATGTACAGGACGGCCCGATGGTCGGCGCGCACGCCGCGGGCGATGCGCCCAGCCGTCTCCAGCAGCAGCGTCGACTTGCCGACGCCCGGTTCGCCGGCGATCAGCGTGACCGAACCGGGGACGATGCCGCCGCCCAGCACGCGGTCGAACTCGCCGAAGCCGGTGGGCACGCGCGTCACCGCGTCGGCGGCGACCTGCGTGATCGGACGCGCCGCCGACTGCGCCGACAGGGACGACAGCGGTGCGGCGACCGTGCGCGCCGTGCGGCCCGGCGCGGCCGTGCGCGCGGAACCGGCCGCGGGTGATGATTCGCGGAACTCCTCAAGCGAACCCCACTGGCCGCATTCGGGGCAGCGGCCGTACCATTTGGGGCCGCTCCACCCGCATTCCGAACACAGGTACTGCACTGGGGACTTCGCCGATTTCGCCATGACGCCGACGCTACGGCATCGCGCTGACAGGGGAGCGCGGACGGCCTGAGGCCGGTCGGCGACGTTGTGAAACATCCCGTGAAAACATGAGGCCGTGCGGTTCGGCGGCGGCAGGCGCCCGGCGGGCGAGCGTCAGACGGCTGTGAGAGAATCGGGGGCTATGGCGAACACGCAACACACTCCGAACTCCCCGTCGCACGGCAAGCTCCTCGTCGTCGTGGCCGCGGCCGCGCTGGTCATCGTGCTGGCGCTCCTGTCCGCATTCGTCTGGCCCGGCTGGGCGCTCGACCGCAACGCCGCATCCGACAACGGATCCACCACGTCCACCACCGACGACGGCACGAAGGACACGGAGCCGACCACGCCGAGCATCAAGGCCACCGCCCTGCCCGACGACGCCAGCGAACTGCTCAAGGCCATGCCCGACAGCGTGCTGAACTACGCGCGCACCGCCGCCGACGCCAGCACCACGTGGGGCGCCGCCTCGCCGCTGGAGGAGTACACGCTCACCTACTCGACCGGCGCCGAAGCCAAGGACGTGACCCTCGTCGTCGCGCAATGGTCGACCGCCAAATCGGCCAAGGCGCAGTACGAGGCGGTCACCAAGGCGCTCGCCGGATCCGAACTCGCATCCGGCACCGTCAAGGTGTCCGGCGAGGCGACCGGCAGCTACACCGTGCACGAGGACGCCGCCGACGAGAGCAAGGCCGTGGCCGTGTGGCGCAACGACACCGTCGTCTTCCAGGCGAGCGGATCGTCGGAGTCGGTGCAGCGCTTCTACGTCGACTTCCCGCTGTGAGCGCCGCTGCCGGCGGATGTTCGCGCGGACGTGCATCAGGGCCCTGCGGAACGCCGTTACCGTTCGTCCCCGAATGTGTGTACTATTAGGCAAGTTGCAATCTTTACGATTTACTAGGAACGGAGGCTGAGATGGGTTCGGTCATCAAGAAGCGCCGCAAGCGGATGAGCAAGAAGAAGCACCGCAAGCTGCTGCGTAAGACTCGCCACCAGCGCAGGTAGTCTTTTCGCTCACCAGGTGAGCAGGAAGCCCCTCACGACGTTCCGTCGCGAGGGGCTTCGTCATATCCGGGTATATCCGAATCCCGACGCAACACGGCCTCCCAGCGTCGTAATCGGTGAACCAGCTATCCATCACATACAGAAAACGACGCAACACAGCCTCCCAGCGTCGCAATCTGTACACCGGCCGTCCATCACATACGAATCCCGACGCAACACGTGCCCCCAGCGTCGCAATCAGCATGGGAAAACTCAGTCACATACAGATTCCGACGCCACGTCGGAGTGCGGAGGGACGCATACAAAACGCAGGAGGGGTGCGGCTCACTGTTGAACCGCACCCCTCCTCAGTCGTTCGTCCGCCGGTCGGATGGACGCCGGAACGTGAGTTTACGAGACCTTACTTGTTGCCGTTGGTCAGCACGCGCGGGCCGTTCGGATCGCCCACGATCACGGTGTCGACCATGTTGAGGAACAGGCCGTGCTCGACCACGCCGACCGTGTTGATCAGGTCGTCGGCCAGATCCTGCGGATGCTCGATGCGCTCGAGATGCAGGTCGACCACGTAGTTGTTCTCGTCGGTGCGCACCGGCTTGCCTTCGGCGTCGAGGCGCAGGACCGGCTTGTAGCCGCGTTCCTCGAACTTGCGCACGACCTGGCCGGCGCCGAACGGGATGACCTCGACCGGCAGCGGGAACTTGCCGATCGTGTCGACGACCTTGGACTCGTCGACGATCCACACGATCTTGTTCGAGTTGATCGCGACGATCTTCTCCCACAGCAGGGCCGCGCCGCCGCCCTTGATGCCGTTGAAGTCCTTGTCGACCTCGTCGGCGCCGTCGATGGTGATGTCCACATGGTCGACGTCGTCGATGTCGACGATCGTGATGCCGTAGCTCTCGGCCTGCTCCTGGGTGCGGCGGGAGGTGGTCACGCCGGTGAACTGCAGGCCCTCCTCCTGCACGCGGCGGCCGAGCTCGTCGACGAGGAAGCGCACGGTCGAACCGGTGCCCAGACCCGCGATCATGCCGTTCTCGATCAGCTTGGCGGCTTCGATGCCGGCCGCCTTCTTCAGTGCATCCTGCTGTGCCTTGTCCATAATGCTCTCCTTACGGATGTCGTCGCTTCGCGCCCGTAGCGCCAAGCCCGTTCCTATACTATCCGATGCGTTGCGCGCGGCGGTTCTGCGGGCCTACATGAGCAGCGCCGCGTCGGCGAGCGTCAGCGTGCCGTCGCCGTCCACGTATCCGGCGACCTCGATGAACCCGCGTACCATGCGCGGCCGTCCGTCGAACGTCGGGCTCGACGACGGCGGCGGCGACACGCGCACCCGACCCGACACGGTCAGCCCGCTCGCCCGCATCGCCGGCGCGGTCTGCTGCACGACCGTCGCGGTCGGTGCGGTCGGCACGGTCGGCGCCGGCTGCGAGACCGTCGATTCCGCCGCCGGGGCCGTGGCCTCCGTCGGCTTCGCGTCGGCATCCGCATCGGCTGCTTCGGCGGCATGGTGCGCGGCATTGTCCGCGGCATCATCCGCGGTATCGGGCGTCGGTCCGTCCGCCGGCACGTCGTCGATGACGCCGGTCGCCTCGTCGACGATCACGTCGTCGATGTCCCCGATGCCGTCATCGTCGCGCGCGACGCCGTCCGTCCGCGCGTCGTCATCCCGCCGATCGTCGCCGGCGGGACGCTCCGCGCCGATGACGACGGCGTCGTCGAACGACTCGCCGCCGCGGCCGAGATGATAGTCGGCGGCGCTGATGCGGCCGTCGAGCAGCATGCGCGCGTCCTCGGGCACGTCGGTGCCCTTCGAGTATTCGGAGGCGAGCAGCGACTCCCAGCCCTCCTTCGGCAGGTAGCCGTCGCGCGCGCCGGACCGGCAGTCCTCGGCGTACGTGCGCGCCAGCTCGTCGACCTTCTCGTTGCCGGCGTTGCCCGCGTGCCCCTTGACCCACACGAATCTGACCGACCCGCGCCGCCGTCTGATCTCGACGTCGATGGCTTCGATGACGGCCCGGTTCTTGACCGGCTTCTTCTGCGAGTTCTTCCAGCCGTTGCGCTTCCAGCCGGCCACCCACTTGGTCGAGCAGTTGATCGCGTACTGGGAGTCCGTTTCGATGACCAGCGGCTCGTCGCCCGGATGCGCGCGCAGCGCCTCCAATACCGCGCACAGTTCACCGATCTGATTGGTGCCGTTGGTCGCGCCGCCCGCGTCGCAGTCGCCGCCGTGCAGATGCCCGGACGTGCCGCCCGCGTGCGGCGTGTGGTCGGCCCACGCCCAGCCCATCGGGCCGTTGGGATTGCCCAGCGCCGACCCGTCCGTAGAAACCGTGATAGTCATGCGCCCCAGCCTAACCGCAGGGGCGGGCCGGTCGGCGCATCCCCGCCATCCGCCCGTCGACATTCGCCCGCCGGCGCTCGTCGGATACGACGAAGGCCGCCGGATCGGAGGATCCGACGGCCTTCCGGGGAGACAAGGCGGACGAGAACGCCCCGCATCCGGGACTCGACCGGCGCGCTACGCCTGGGCGGCGTCGCGCTCCTGCATCGAGGCGACGAGCTTGCGCGCGGCGAACACCAGGGCGATGGCGGCGACGGCGAGGATCGCCGAGCCGACGTAGCCGGCCACGTACGAGCCGGTCTGGTCGTAGAAGCCGGCGCTGATCTTCGGGCCGACGAACGCACCGATGCCGTAGCCGATGAAGATCAGACCGTAGTTGCGGTTGTAGAAGCGCGAACCGAACACGTTCTTGACGATCGGGGCGAACACGACCAGCAGGCCGCCGAACGAGAAGCCCACCAGGCAGATGCAGGCGATGAAGTACGGCAGCGAGTTCGCGACGGTGAGCATCATCATCGACAGGCCGTTGAGGAACAGCACGAGGATGAGCGAGTTCCAGCCCTTGAGCCGGTCGTAGATGAAGCCGAAACCGATGCGGCCGCACATGTTGGCGAGCGTCATGATGCTCACGCACATGGCCGCGGTCATCGCGGACTGGCCGATCTGGCGCTGGGCGATCGGCGACGTGGCGCTGACCATCATCGTGCCGGCTGCGTTGGCGAAGATGAACATGACGAGCATCACCCAGAAGACGGGGGTCTTGACCATCTGCGGGATGTTGTAGTTCCTCGTGTTGAGCGTCTTGGCCTGCTCGGCGCTCGGCTTCCAGCCCTCCGGCAGCCAGCCTTCGGGGCAGGGGACGATCATCCATGCGACCGCGCCCACGCCGATCAGGAAGATGACGGCGAGGATCTTGCACGCGGACTGCGCGCCGTACGTGTCGATCAGCCACTGGGCGACCGGCGACATGATGAACGGGCCGCACGAGGCGCCGGCCTGCACCAGGCCGGAGATCGAGCCGGCCTTGTCGGGGAACCACTTGAGGGCGGTCGGCAGGCAGGCCGGGTAGATGGTGCCGGCGCCGGCGCCCGCGAGCACGCCGTAGAACAGGTACAGCTGCGGGATGGACGAGGCGAAGCCGGTCAGGAACCAGCCGGCGGCGAAGAACGCGAGGCCGATGTAGATCGCCACGCGCGGCTGCAGCTTCTCGGCCAGCAGGCCGCCGATGAAGCCGACGGCGCAGTACACGAACATGTAGATCGTGTACGCCATGCTGAAGTCGGAGTCGCTCCAGCCGAACTGGCCGGTCAGCGGCAGCGCGAACAGGCTGAAGAACGCCGTCGCGGAGGTGAACAGGCTCTGGATCCACACGCCGGCGAAGACGCGCCAGCGGGTCGCTTTCGTGATACGCATCGAGGTCTCTCCTTGCTTCCGACGTTCCTACTGCTGCAGCGTGCCCAGATCGAGGCCGAGGTCGCGGCCGCTGAACTTGCCGGCGGAACGGCTGGTGCCCAGCCAGTAGACCATGTCGGAGATGTCCTCGACGTCGAGGAACGGCATCGAATCGTACATCTCCTGCCACGTCTCGTAGTGGCTGCCGGTCAGGTCGTTGATGAACTCGACGTAGCTGGCGGTCTCGCACATCGGCGTCTTGACCTTGGTGGGGCAGACGGTGTTGACGACGATGCCGGTGCCCTTGAGCTCCTGGGCGAGCGTCTTGGTCAGGCCGCGCACGCCCCACTTGGCCATGCAGTAGGTGGCCAGCTGCGGCGTGCCGTACATGCCGGAGGTGGACGCGATGTTGATGATGCGGCCCGAACCCTGGCGGAGCATGTACTGCGCCGCGTACTTGTCGGTGCGCCAGGTGCCGATCAGGTCGATGTCGATGACCTTCTGCACCTGCTCGTCGGTCAGCTCCCACGTCCTGCCGAAGTTGATGACGCCGGCGTTGGCGACGACCACGTCGATGCGGCCGAACTCGTCCCACGCCTGCTCGAACAGCGCCTTCATGTCGGCGTCGGACGTGATGTCGCAGCGCACGGCGAGCGCCTTGGCGCCGGTGGCCTCGATGTCGGCCACGGTGGCGCGGAAGACGTCGCCGGCCGGATCCTGCATGTCGGCGAGCACGACGTCGAAGCCGTTCTCGGCGAACTTGAGCGCGTGGGCGCGGCCCTGGCCCATCGCGCCGCCGGTGATCAGTACGACCTTGCGTTCCACTGTCGGTATTCCTCCTCGAATCTTCGTTGCTGGTGCGTGCCGTGCGCTCCGCCTGCGTCGGCGGATCGGCACACCTGAGCATTCTAGGGACGCATGGCCGGGGGAGGGGAGCCGGTTCGATAACGATTCGGCATCTTTTTCGGCGCGCCCGGGATGGTCGGGATGGTCGGGCCGGGTGGGCCGGTTGGCCCCGGACACGGCGAAGGCCGCCGGATCGGTTGATCCGACGGCCTTCGCGATGGGTGCGACGGGGGAGTGTCCTACTCGCCGAGCGCCTTGTCGACGACGACGGTGGCCTCCTCGAGGACCTTGTCTAGCGCCTCGGGGCTCTCGAAGGACTCGGCGTACACCTTGTAGATGTTCTCGGTGCCGGACGGGCGGGCCGCGAACCAGTTGTTCTCGGTGGTGACCTTCAGGCCGCCGATCTTCGCGCCGTTGCCCGGGGCCTCGGTCAGCTTGGCGGTGATGTCCTCGCCGGCGAGCGTGGCGGCGGTCACGTCGTCGCCGCTCAGGGCCGCGAACTTGGCCTTCTGCTCGAGCGTGGTCGGGGTGTCGACGCGCTTGTACCAGCTTTCGCCGAAGCGTTCGACCTGCTCGACGTGCAGCTGGGCCGGGTTCTTGCCGGTCTTGGCGGTGATCTCGGCGGCCAGCAGGTCGGGGATCAGGCCGTCCTTGTCGGTGGTCCACACGTGGCCGTCGCGGCGCAGGAAGCTCATGCCGGAGCTCTCCTCGCCGCCGAAGGCGACCTCGCCCTTGAACAGCGGGTCGACGAACCACTTGAAGCCGACCGGCACCTCGACGAGCTTGGCGCCGATGGAGGCGGCCACGCGGTCGATCAGCGAGGAGGAGACGAGCGTCTTGCCGATGCCCGCGCCCGCCGGCCAGCCCGGACGGTTGCCGCCGAACAGGTATTCGACGCACACGGCGATGTAGTGGTTCGGGTTCATGACGCCCCAGTTCGGGCAGACGATGCCGTGGCGGTCGGCGTCCGGATCGGTGCCGCCGACCAGGTCGTACTTGTCCCAGGCGCCGGCGTTGAGCTCGTCGACGAGGCCCTTCATCGCGTAGGTGGAGGAGGGGTCCATGCGGATCTTGCCGTCGTGGTCGATGGTCATGAAGCGCCAGGTCGGGTCGACCTCGGGGCGCACGACGTCGATCGACAGGCCGAACTTCTCGTTCATGAGCGGCCAGTAGTTGACGGAGGCGCCGCCCAGCGGGTCGATGCCCAGACGTACGCCGGACGTGCGGATCGCGTCCATGTCGATCACGTCGGCCAGATCGGACACGTAGTGGTCGCGGAAGTCGAAGCCCTCGACGAGGTCGGACTTGATCGCCTCCTCGTACGGCACGCGCTTGATCGACTTGTAGTCGCCGAGCAGCTCGTTGGCGCGGTCGGCGATCGCGTTGGTCACGTCGGCCGGGGCCGGGCCGCCGGTGACCGGGTCGTACTTGAAGCCGCCGTCGGTGGGCGGGTTGTGCGACGGGGTGACGACGATGCCGTCGGCCAGACCTTCGCCGGTGAAGCGCTGAGTGCCGTCGGCGGCGCGGTTGTGGGTGAGGATCGCGTGGGAGACGACCGGGGTGGGCACGTAGTCGCCGCGCGAGTCGACGCGCACGTGCACGCCGTTGGCGACGAGCACCTCGATGGCGGTCTTCTCGGCCGGGCCGGACAGGGCGTGCGTGTCGCGGCCGATGTACAGCGGGCCGGTCACGCCGGCCTTCTTGCGGTATTCGGCGATCGCCTGGGTGATGGCGACGATGTGGGCCTCGTTGAACGAGGTCTTCAGGGACGATCCGCGGTGGCCGGACGTGCCGAAGGAGACGCGCTGGGCCGGGACGGACGGATCGGGGACGACGTCGTAGTACTTGCCAATGACCTCGTCGACATTGATCAGATCTTCAGGGGTGGCGGGCATGCCCGCATTGTTAGCTACCATAGTCCTCTATTCTGCCACGCTTTCGACGTTCCGACGGGTAATGTCTCGTTATGCCGCCGCCGGGGATGCGACGGGGCCGCCCCGGACGACGTGTCCGGAACGGCCCCGTGACGGAGTCGGCGGCCGGCGGCGGCCGACGGCGACGCGCGCAGGTCAGCGGCGGGTCATCTCCGCCTCGATCTGCTCGAGCGACTTGCCCTTGGTCTCGGGCACGAATCGGATCACGAACGGGATGGACAGCGCGGCGAACACGCCGAAGATCGCGAACGGGCCGCCCACGTTGTTGCCGAACGCGTCGAGCAGCACGAGGAAGAACTGGGAGACGATGAAGTTGCCCAGCCAGTTGGCGGCCGAACCGAACGACGAGCCGATGCCGCGCACGCTCAGCGGGAAGATCTCGCCGATCAGCACCCACGCGATCGGGCCCCACGAGACGGCGAAGCCGAGGATGTAGACGGCGATGAGGACCATCGTGGGCACGGCGAGCGCGGCCACGTCGCCGACGAAGTTCATGACGGCCAGGATCGCCAGCGAGAGCGTCATGACGACGGAGCCGACCAGCAGCAGCTGCTTGCGGCCGAAGCGGTCCATGATCAGCGTGGCGACGATGGTGCTGACGAAGTTGACGACGCCGATGCCGACCGACACCCAGATCGCGTCGCCTTCGGGGAAGCCGAAGCCCTTGATGAACACCTGCGGCAGGAAGTAGATGACCGAGTTGATGCCGACGAGCTGCTGGAAGAGCATGATGCCGACGGCGGCGACGAGCGCCGGGCGGGCGATGCGGAACAGCTCGCGCACGCCGCCCTTGGTGTCCTGCGCGGCGACGGCGACGATCTCGTCGAGCTCGACCTGCACCTGCGCCTGGTCGACGTCCTTGCGGATGAGGGTCAGCACCTTGAACGCGTTGCGAACGTCGCCCTTGTTGACGAGGTAGCGCGGCGATTCGGGCAGCAGGATGCCGCCGATGAGCAGCAGCGCGGCGGGCACGAGGGCCGAGCCGAGCATCCAGCGCCAGTCGGCGAAGCCGAGCAGGTCGTGGTGGAGGAAGCCGAGGTTGGACGCGTAGGCGAGCAGGATGCCGAACGTGACCATGAGCTGGAACAGCGTGGACAGCGATCCTCGGCGCTCCTTGGGGGCCAGCTCGGCCAGGTAGGCGGGGGTGAGGGCGGACGCGGCGCCGACGGCCAGACCGAGCAGGATGCGCGCGAACACCATCATCGCGAAGCCGGTCGCTCCGGCGCACAGGCTGGAGCCGAGCAGGAAGAGGATCGCGGAGACGATGAGCAGCTTCTTGCGGCCGAAGCGGTCGGAGAGCGCGCCGATCGACAGCGCGCCGACGCACGAGCCGATGAGCACGGACGAGGTGATGAAGCCGGTCTGCGACACGCTCAGGCCGAAGTCGGCCTCGATGAGCGGGGACGCGCCGGAGATGATGCCGGTGTCGAAGCCGAAGAGCATGCCGCCGAGCGCGCCGAACGTGAAGATGAACGCGCTGTTGAGCGGGAAGCGGGTGGAGAA
Organism: Bifidobacterium samirii; assembly: GCF_003952945.1. GTDB lineage: Bacteria > Actinomycetota > Actinomycetes > Actinomycetales > Bifidobacteriaceae > Bifidobacterium > Bifidobacterium samirii. The sequence goes on along the minus strand of NZ_QXGK01000001.1, from coordinate 228,221 downwards.
GCCGTGGGATTCGGCGGGTTGCAGCGACGTGGTCATGGGTTCCTTCCTTCCTTCCATCCTCATCGATAGGGGCGAAACGGGGCCGAAAATAAGAAAAGACCCGGAGCCGCGGTCCTCCCGCTGCTCCAGGTCTTGCCTCGTGTCGAGTAACAATCCTGTTGACGACGTTTTCGGGTAACAGCATACGACCGGATCCGACGCCGACACGCCGGTGCGGGACCGCGGCGCAGGGCGGTCGGGACACGGCCGGCCGGGGTGGACATGCGCGGCCTCATGTCCGAAACGTGGGACACGCCGGGGTTTGCGAAGGTTCTCAGACGGGCCATATACTGCTTACCACTTCTTCACTTTTGCAGGGTTGCAAGTCCTAGCGACGCAAGACCTGAGGCATTGCCATGCCTCGGGTCTTTTTTTGTTGCCCGGACGCCCCTGCGAAGGCCCGGAGGGAAGACATCCGACAAGTCAAGGAAGGGAGCAAGATGGCCGAGTCCACTGCATCGCAGATCATCGAAGCCATCGGCGGTGCCGGCAACGTCACCAGCCTGACCCACTGCGCGACCCGTCTGCGTTTCGAGCTGGTCGACGCGGGCAAGGTCGATCAGGAGCGTCTCGAGCACATGGACGGCGTGCTCGGCGCGGTCCCGCAGTCCGGCGACCGTTTCCAGGTCGTCATCGGTGGCGGCGTTGCCACCGTCTACGAGGAGATCATGCACCTGCCGGAGATGGCGAACGCCGGCTCCGGCGCGAAGGCGTCCGGCAACGGCGGCATGTCCAACGCGGACGTCAAGGCCGCGGCCCGCGCCAAGGCGCGCGGCAAGGTCGCGTGGCTCGACTCGTTCTTCGAGTACCTCGCCGACTCGTTCCGCCCGATCCTGGGCGTCCTGCTCGGCGCGTCCATCATCATCGCGCTGGTCAACCTGTTCATCTCGCTGGGCGTCATCGCCGGCGACGAGGACAACACGTCCCTGATGTTCATCAAGGCGATCTGGAAGGGCGTGTTCTACTTCCTGCCGATCATGGTCGCCTACAACGCGTCCAAGAAGCTCAAGGTCGACGCCTGGCTGGGCGGCTCGATCATGGCCATGCTCATGACCCCGCAATTCACCTCCCTGTCGAACCAGGAGACCTGGGGCGACGCCGTCAAGTGCGTCGAGAACACGACGCTGGGCACCACCGACTGCACCGCCACCGTGTTCGGCCTGCCGATGCAGCTGTCCGACTACTCCGGCAACGTGTTCGTCCCGCTCATGATGGCGGCCGTGCTCGCGCTCGTCTACCACGGCCTCAAGCGCATCATCCCCGAAAGCGTCCAGCTGGTGTTCGTCCCGTTCTTCGCGATGATCATCGTCGGCACGCTCACCGCGTTCCTCATCGGCCCGCTGGGCGTGTGGGTCGGCAACGGCCTGGGCGTCGTGCTCGCCTGGATGAACTCGCACGCGCCGTTCATCTTCGCGATCGCCATCCCGCTGCTCTACCCGTTCCTCGTGCCGCTGGGCCTGCACTGGCCGCTCAACGCCCTCATGCTGATGAACATCCAGTCGATGGGCTACGACTTCATCCAGGGCCCGATGGGCGTGTGGAACTTCGCCTGCTTCGGCACCACCGCCGGCGTGCTCTTCCTCTCCATCAAGGACAAGGACAAGGAGATGCGCCAGACCGCCATCGGCGCCCTCGCGGCCGGCCTGCTCGGCGGCGTGTCCGAGCCGAGCCTGTACGGCATCCACCTGCGCTACAAGATGATCTACAAGCGCATGCTCGTGGGCTGCGGCGTCGGCGGCGTCGTCATCGCCATCCTCGGCTGGCTCTTCCCGTCCGTCACCGCCGCCGGCGAGACCGTGCACGGCGTGACCACCACCGCGTTCGCGTTCACCTCCCTGCTGACCATCCCGGTCTTCGACCAGATGTGGGTGTACGGCGTGTCCATCGCCGTCGCGTTCGTCGTCGCCTTCCTGATGATCGTCACCTTCGACTACCGCACCCCGGAGCAGAAGGCCGAGGTCCTGGCCCGCGTGGCCCAGGAGCAGGAGGACCGCAAGCTCGAGGCCCAGGCCGCCGCCGCTCCGGCTCCGGCCGCCGCTCCGGCGCCCGCCCCGGCCGCTGCCGCCGAGGCCGCTCCGGCCGAGCCGGCCGCTCCGGTCGAGCCGACCCGCGAGGTCGTCTCCCCGGTCGCCGGCCATGTGATCGACCTGAGCGAGACCGGCGACGCGGTGTTCGCGTCCCGCGCCTTGGGCGAGGGCGTCGCCGTCGTGCCGACCGAATCCGTCGTGAAGGCCCCGGTCTCTGGTACGCTGAAGACGGTGGCCAAGACTGGCCACGCCTTCGGCATCAAGACCGACGATGGCGTCGAAGTGCTGGTTCACATCGGTATCGACACGGTGAAGATGGAGGGTGACGGCTTCGACGTGGCCGTGGCCAAGGGACAGCGCGTGAGCGCGGGGGACCCGCTGGCCACCGTCGATTTCGACAAGGTCACCGCCGCAGGCTACAGCACCGCCACCATCATCGCCGTCACCAATACCAAGAAGCTCGCGTCGGTCACGCCGCTCACCGGCAAGGACGTCGCAGCCGGAGACCCCGTGATCGCAGTCGAGCGCTGACGATTTCGGGGGGTACAGGGGCGTATGGAAATCCTGCGCGTATTCAACAACAACGTCGTCCTCGCGAAGGACGACGACGGCAGCGAGGTCATCCTCACCGGCCGCGGCCTGGGATTCCAGGCCCGGCCGGGACGCCCCGTCGACCCATCCAAGGTCGTGCGCAAGTTCGTCCCCGCCGACGGACGCGACCCGGACCATCTGGCCCAGATGCTCTCCGACATTCCCCCCGAAACCATCCGCGCGGTCGTCGACTCGATGCGCGACGCCGGCCTGAGCGACACGCAGATCGCCAGCACCACGCTGGTCATGGCGCTCGCCGACCATGTCGCCGGCGCGATCATGCGCGTCGAGAAGCACATCACCGTCACCTATCCGCTGCGCGGCGAGGTCAGCAACCTCTACCCGGACGAATACGCCCAGGGCGAGGCGCTGCTCGCCGCGCTCAACCGTCGCCTGCCGGTCACGCTGCCGGAAGGCGAGGAGACGTCGCTGGCGATGCACCTCGTCAACGCGGGGTTCTCCACCGGCGACCTGTCGTACACGTACACGATGACCGGCGTCATCCAGCAGATGATCGACATCATCGAGCAGAGCTACGGCGTCACGCTCGACCAGGAGTCGGTCAACGTCGGCCGCTTCATCACCCACCTGCGCTACCTGTTCGTGCGCATCCATCAGGGCAAACAGCTGAACGACGAGCCGCCGATGATCATCGAGGCGATCGCCGGCTCGCACCCCGAGGCGATGAAGTGCGCGCGCACGATCGCATCCGTGCTGGAGCTGCGCCTCGAAACCGACATCAGCGACGACGAGATCGCCTACCTGGCGATGCACGTCGCACGCGTGACCGGCTACGCGGCCCGATGACGGACCCTGCCCGCACGCGATAGCATACTTACCAAACCCACCGGCGGCCCCGGCCGCCACAACAGAAAGGAAACCACCATGATCACCCGTACCGCAGTCATCGGAGCCTCCGTCGGTCTTCATGCCCGTCCCGCCGCCCTGTTCGCGCAGGCTGTCGACGACAAGGAACTCGACGTCACCATCACCTTCAACGGCGAAGAGGCCGACGCCGCCAGCGCCCTCGAGATCATGACCCTTGGCGTCAAGCACGGCGACACCGTCACCCTCACCTGCGACGACGACTCCGCCGCCGAGGCCATGGACGAGCTCGCCGCGATGCTCGCCACCGATCTGGACGCCGAGTAAGAGAAGGCGGATATGGCAAGCGAACACCAGATCCTCCACGGCATCGGCGTGTGCGCCGGCACCGCCAGCGGCACGCTGGCCATGGTGCGTCAGGCCCCGGGCGTCGACGAGCACGAGCCGGCCTGCACCGACCCGGCCGCCGACCTCGAGCGCGTCAAGGAGGCCATGGCCGCCGTCGTGGCGTCCCTCAAGGCCCGCGCCGAGAAGGCCACGTCCGACAAGTCCCGCGCCGTGCTCGAGGCGACCGCCCAGCTGGCCGGCGACCGCGGCCTGGCCAAGGCCATCGGCAAGCGCCTCAAGGCCGGCGACGGCCTGACCCACGCGGTCCACAACGCCGTCGAAGGCTACGCCGAGATGCTCAAGAAGCTCGGCGGCTACATGGCCGAACGCGTCACCGACCTCAACGACGTGCGCGACCGCACCATCTGCGAGCTGCGCGGCCTGCCGGCCCCCGGCGTCCCGGACATCACCGAGCCCGTCGTGCTCGTCGCCCGCGACCTCGCCCCGGCCGAGACCGCCACGCTCAGCCCCGACACCGTGCTCGGCGTCATCACCGAAGAGGGCGGCCCGACCAGCCACACCGCGATCCTCGCGGCCCAGCTGGGCATCCCGGCCGTCGTCAAGGCCGCCGGCATCCTCGACGCCGTGACCGAAGGCGACCGCATCGCCCTCGACGGCGGCATGGGCGAGATCATCGTCACGCCGACCGACGAGGAATGCGAGCAGCTGGCCGAACGCTCCCGCCGCCGCGCCGCCGCCCTCGCCGACTCCCACGGCGAAGGCGCCACCCGCGACGGCCACAAGGTCAAGCTCCTCGCCAACATCGGCACCCTCGCCGACGCCGAGAACGCCTCGAAGTTCGATCTGGAAGGCTCCGGCCTGTTCCGCACCGAATTCCTGTTCCTCGGCCGCGAAAGCGCCCCGACCCTCGAAGAGCAGACCGAGACCTACACCAAGGTGCTCCAGGCGTTCGGCGACCGCCGCGTCGTCGTGCGCACCCTCGACGCCGGCGCCGACAAGCCGCTCGCCTTCGCCGACCTCGGCGAGGAGGAGAACCCGGCCCTCGGCGTGCGCGGCCTGCGCCTGAGCCAGCGCCGCGAGGACCTGCTCGACACGCAGCTCCAGGCGCTCGCCGCCGCCTACGAGGCCACCCACGGCGACCTGTGGGTCATGGCCCCGATGGTCGCCACCGTGGACGAGGCCGAATGGTTCGCCGCCAAGGTGCGCGCCCTGGGCCTGCCCAAGGTCGGCATTATGATCGAGGTGCCCGCCGCCGCGATCCGCTCCTCGCACCTGCTGTCCGTCGTGGACTTCGCGTCGCTGGGCACCAACGACCTGTCCCAGTACACGATGGCCGCCGACCGCCTCAAGGGCGACCTGGCGAACCTGCTCACCCCGTGGCAGCCCGCCGTGCTCGCGATGATCAAGGCCGCCTGCGACGGCGGCAAGACCACCGGCAAGTACGTGGGCGTGTGCGGCGAGGCCGGCGGCGACCCGCTGCTGGCGCTCGTCCTCACCGGCCTGGGCGTCGGCTCGCTGTCGATGGCCCCGAAGAAGGTCACCGCCGTGCGCGCCGCGCTGCGCCTGCACGACCTGGCGACCTGCGAGCGCATGGCCGAGGTCGCGCTCGAGGCGCGCGAGGCCGTCATCGCCCTCGCCGATCCGACGCTGCTCGATCTGCTGTGATCGAAGCTGTGGTTGCGGACGCCGGCTCCGGTCGGCGTCCGCAATCGGCCCCTTCCGACGGGACGGGCCATCATGACCGGGAATCCTGCCAATCCTTCGCCCGGTCATGACGGCCCCTCCTGCCGGAAGGGGCCTTTTTCGTCTTACATTCGTTGCTCCGGTCCGTGCCGTTCCGCCGTCATCATCGACGACGGGGAACGACCGAATCGTCCGGTCAGACCCGCACCGGCGGGATCACGCCCGTGGCCGACAGGTCCGGCTCCACCTCCGGCACGCGCACGCACAGCGCCTGACGCTCCACATCGAAGCGGATATGCCTCGTGGCCGGCAGCATGTCGCCGTCCACCTCCGCCAGCGTCGGCTTCTCCAGCACGATCTCCGCGCTCACGCCCTGGATGTTGTCGATCGTCGAATTCGTCGACAGCGGGCTCGACCCCGACTTGCCGGTGATCGTCTGATGCACCACGTCGCCGAACAGGTTCGCCCAGCCCAGCAGGCCGCCCGACGTGTCGATGATCTGGAAATCGAGGATGCCGTCGTCGTACGAGGCGTCCGGCATCAGCGAGAACATCGGGATCTGGCCGCAGTTGCCCGCCATGAACGTACGGAACGTCAGCCCCGTGATCGTATGCGAATCGCCGTCGGCGCGCGTGATCGTCACATCGCCGCGGTACTTGGGCGCGAACAGGTTCTTCGCACCGGACACGAAATACGCCAGCCAGCTGATGTTCTTCTTCAGCTCCGGATCCGTGTCGCCGATCATCACCGCGTCGAAGCCGATGCCCGCGATGATCAGGAACGCATGGCCGTGATCGCGGTCCGGCTCGTCCAGCAGCGTCAGCCGGCCCATGTCCACATGACGCGAGCCATGCGACGTGGCGACCGTCAGCGCCGCCTCGATGTCGTCCACCGGAATGCCCATGTTGCGCGCGAACAGATTGCCCGTGCCGATCGGAATGATGCCCAGCGCATGACCCGTGCCCGACACGGCGCTCGCGACCGTGCGCACCGTGCCGTCGCCGCCCACGGCGACGACCACGTCCGCGCCATGATCCAGCGCCTCCAGCGCGCACGCGCGGCCGTCCTTGTCGAGCTGCGTCTCGATGAACTCGATCTGCGTCAGCCCCTTGTCGGCGCAGAAGCGGCGGATCTGCGCCTCGCGCTCCGCCGCCTGCGGCTTCGACGGGTTGACGATGAACGCGTAATGCACCTGATCGTCGTCGCGCTTGACCAGCTGCTCGGCCAGACGGGCGCGACGGTACGCGCGCCAGGCGAGGAACGCGGCGGCCGCGACGGCGAGGACGGCCAGGATGACGACGAAGGTGACGATCATGGGTTCAGGCATGACATCCATTGTGACGGCAACCACGGAACAAACCGGGCCGACGTGTCAAAACCCGACGAGTCGTGCACACGCGCCGCAATACGCGCGATCGGACGGGGCGCAGACGGCGGAACCGCCGCCATGGAAACCGGCGCGGAAACCGGCGCGGAACAGGCGTGAGACGAGGCCCGGCCGTGTCGGATTGCGGCGGTAGGCTGGGGCCATGCTTGATATTCAATTCATCCGTGAACACGCCGACATCGTCAAGGAATCGCAGCGCAAGCGCGGCGAATCCGTCGAACTCGTCGACGAGGTGCTGCGCTCCGACGAGACCCGTCGCGCCGCACTCAAGGAATTCGAAGCCGCCCGCGCCCAGCAGAAGGAGATCGGCAAGAAGGTCGCCGCCGCGCCCGCCGAGGAGAAGGCCGCGCTGATCGCCCAGACCAAGGAGCTCGCCGCCAAGGTCACCGAATACAAGGCCACCGCCGACGGCGCCGCCGAGGAATACACCACCGCCATGTGGAAGCTGTCCAACATCGTGGAGGACGAGGCCCCCGAAGGCGGCGAGGACGATTACGTCGTCGTCAAGAAGGTCGGCCAGATCCGCGACTTCGCGGCCGAAGGCTTCGAACCCAAGGACCACCTGACCCTCGGCACCGGCGTCGCCGGCATCGACATGCGCCGCGGCGTCAAGGTCTCCGGCTCCCGCTTCTACTTCCTGCGCGGCGCCGTCGCACGCATGCAGATCGCCATGCTCACCATGGCCGTCGACCAGGCCGAAGCCAACGGCTTCACCCTCGCCGTCACCCCCACGCTCGTGCGCCCCGAGATCATGCGCGGCACCGGCTTCCTCAACTCCCACGCCGACGAGATCTACCGTCTGCGCGAACCCGACGACCAGTACCTCGTCGGCACCTCCGAAGTGGCGCTCGCCGGCATGCACTCCGACGAGATTCTCGACCTGTCCAACGGCCCGCTGCGCTACAGCGGCTGGTCGTCCTGCTACCGCCGCGAGGCCGGTTCCGCGGGCAAGGACACGTCGGGCATCATCCGCGTCCACCAGTTCGACAAGGTCGAGATGTTCGTCTACTGCAAGCAGGAGGACTCGCGCGCCGAGCACCAGCACCTGCTCGACATGGAGCAGCAGATGCTCGCCAAGGTCGAGGTGCCGTACCGCATCATCGACACCGCCGCCGGCGACCTGGGCTCCTCCGCCGCCCGCAAGTTCGACTGCGAGGCGTGGGTGCCGACCCAGGGCCGCTACCGCGAGCTGACCTCCACCTCGAACTGCACCGAGTACCAGGCCCGCCGCCTCAACGTGCGCGAACGCACCGAGGACGGCTCGACCCGCCCGGTCTCCACCCTCAACGGCACGCTGGCCACCACCCGCTGGCTTGTGGCGATCATGGAGAACCACCAGCAGAAGGACGGCTCCATCGTGGTGCCGGCTGCGATGCGCCCGTACATGGGCGGCCGCGAGGTCATCGAACCCACCGCGTGGGAGGCGTGACCCGGTCCGGGGCCTGATACGGCCTTGCCATGACCTTGACATGACCTTGACATGAGATGAAAGGCGGTCCTTCGGGGCCGCCTTTCGTCGTGTCGGGCGTGATCTGGAGGTGACACACCCGGATTGGTCATACACAATGGCGGTTAGGTCCCGAATCGGGGCCGGAATCGGACCTATATGGCGTTCTGCGTGACCAACCCGGGCGTGTCCGACTGGCGGGAGTCCCGTTCAGGCCCCGTCGTCGCCACGACCCATTAGACTGACCCCGTGCACGCCTTGCGGCGACGCACTGGATGAGTGTCCGAGCGGTCTAAGGAGACGGTCTTGAAAACCGTTGAAGGGCGACCTTCCGCGAGTTCGAATCTCGCCTCATCCGCCTCCGGCCCCGGCTCGCTCCGGGGCCTTTTCCTTATCCGCAACCGGAATCGGGGGAATCATGGGCGCGAGCGCGACCACCGACGTGATCTTCGACTACTGCGACGTGCTGCTGGACTGGCGTCCGTGGCTGCCGTTGGAAGGCCAGTATCCGCCCGGCGTCGTCGACATGATCTTCGACCCGGCCGACCCGTACGGGTTCGCCTACTACGATGCGATGAGCGACTGCGGCTGGAGCGACGAGCGCGTGCTGGCCGACTATGAGCGTCACCACGGTCCGGCCGTCGCGTGGGTGCTGCGCCGGTATTTCGACCGCCGTCTGCTCGCTCTGTACGACATGGTCGACGGGATGCCGCTGCTGCTGCGCGACCTGGATCGTGCCGGCGTGCGCCTGTGGGGCCTGACGAACTTCACCACCGCGTACGTGAGCGCCGCGCACGCCAAGTTTCCGTGGATGTCGCTGCTGCGCGACACGGTCGTCTCGTCTGAGGAGGGGCTGCGCAAGCCCGACCCGCACCTGTACCGTCGTGCGATCGACCGGTTCGGCGTCGACCCGTCCGCGACCGTGTTCGTCGACGACAAGGCGCGCAACGCCGACGCCGCCACCGCCGTCGGACTGCACGGCATCCGATTCACCGACACGTCCTCGCTGCGCCGCGACCTGCGCGAACTGGGCATCCTCGACTGAGCCGAAGGAGCGATCCGGCATACGACAGCGGCCCTTCCCGGCATCACCGCCGGAAAGGGCCGCTTCGATAAGGCGGGGTTCAGCCGCGCAGCTCGCCGCCGGGCGCTTCGACGCCGTCGGAGGGCATGCCGTCCGTATCGGCCCGGTCGGACTGGTCGGCCTTGCTGGAGGAGAGCAGCTTCGCCACCGACCATACGATCGCGACGACGACCAGCAGACCGCCCACGGCGGTGAATCCGAGCGCGACGACGACGCGCGGGTCGGCGTCGAACCACTGCATCAGCGGTATGGGGAAGGCGACGCCCAGCACGATCATGACCGCGCCCAGCAGCACGCCGAGCAGGCCGAACACGATCGTCGCCATGCTCGCGCCGGTCGGTCGGATGATCTCGGGTTCCGGCGCCGGATCGTTCCAGTGTGCGTCGCGCGGCGGCGCGTACGTGGGCACATCCGGCGCGCCGCCCGCAAGGAACGGGTTCGGCGCGGCCGAGGCCGGAGTCGGGTTGACCGGGTTGGCGGGATTGACCGGGTTGGCGGGATTGACCGGGTTGGCGGGATTGACCGGGTTGGCGGGATTGACCGGGTTGGCGGGATTGACCGGGTTGACGGGACTCATCGGGCGGACCGGGTTGGTCGGCTTGGTCGCGTTGACGGGACTGACGGGACCGTTCGGGGACGCCGTGCCGCCCGACGGGAACGTCACCGTCGGGATGGCGTCGTCGAAGACGGCCGTGTCCCGCGCGTCGGCGGACGTGCCCGGCCGGCGCGCGCCGGCGTCGTGCGGTAGTGCGGTCGTGGGGGAGAGGACCTTGTCCTCGACGGTCGGCAGCGCCGTGGCCGGTTTGCCGTCGGATGCGTCGGATGCGCCGGGCGCGTCGGTGGTGTCCGCGTCGTCCGACGAGTCGTCGTGCCCGCCGGCGTCGAGGACGTGCGTCGCGGTTGCGTCGGCATCCCCGCCGACGGCGGTCGTGGCGACGGTAGTGTCGGCACCGCCGTGACGGTCGGTCATGTCGATGATGGTCGTATCAGAGCTGTCGTGACGGTCGGCCACGTCGATGACGGTCGTATCGGCCGTTTCAGGGGCGTCATGCCGTTCGGTCACGTTGAGGACGGTCGTGTCGGTGGCGTCGACCGCGGCGAATGCGCGGGTCTGCGCCAGCTGCGCGATCGGCAGGTGCAGCGTGTCGGCGGTGTCGGCGCCGCCGGCCGCCGGGATCGGCATGGTCGGGGCGAGACGTTCGTTGTCGGTCATGTCAGTCATCCTCCTTGAGGGACGTGGGGCCGTCGCCCGGGTAGCGGATGGTCACCTGTCCGCTGATCATCGCCACCGGATCGACGAGCAGTTCGGGACTCTCCTGCGGCATCTGATGCCAGTCCTGATACCAGCGGCATTCGGTGGGGACATCCGCATCCGCGTCGGACGCATCGTCGTATTCGTATCCGTATCCGTAGTCGTAGTCGGGATAGTCGTCGCACGACCAGGTGTGGGCGATCGGCGATTGCATGGAAGACATGACGTCAATGTCGACGCCGAAGGCGCCGATCATCGCCGACCGGATGCCGCCGACCATATCGCCGCCCATGCGGTACCCGGTGTCGGTGCTGCCGAACGCGTACGAGCAGCCTTCCGGCACGAGCACCGTCACACGCGCGTTCGTGACCGCCAGGTTGATCTGCCCGGCCGGGCACGACGACTGGGCCGTGGTGGAGCCGTCGCCCAGCGCCACTTTGTGGGACGGGCCGTCGGCGAATCCGGTCAGGTCGAGCGTGACCTCGTCGGTGTGGTAGTCGGAGCCGCGCAGCCACACGCCGTGTTCGAGCGACTCGAAATCCGTGTCGTCGATCGTCCAGATGCGGGATTTTATCGCGGTGCCGTCAACCATGCTGGTCTGGGACTTCACCGAGTAGACATTCACGATCCGATACGAGGCCGTGAGAGCGTCGAACCGCGTCGACACATACGAATAGCCGATGTTGAGCGCCATGACCGCCATCGCGGTGAACGCCGCGAGCCAGGCGATCGGGATCAGGCCGCCGGCGCGACGGCCGCGCAGGCCCAGCACGGTGATGAGCAGACCGAGCGCGACGCACACGCCGCCGATCCAGTACGAGGAGACGCGCACCCTCGACGGCAGGTCGATGCCGCAGTACATCAGCAGAGCGGCAATCGAAATCAGGATCGCGCCGAACGTCAGCGTCACGATCAGCGGACCCGCCGGACGGCGACGGCCGCGACGCGGCTGCGGCGCCGGCTGGGGCGCGACCCATGGGGACGTCATCGGATGCGCCGCGGCGGCCGGAGTGGCCGACGGGAACGTGGAGGACGCCGGAGCCGACGGGCGCGGCGTTGCGTACGGGGAGAATGCGGCGGGCGTGACGGACGCCATCGGGGACGCCGGTGCGGACGGTTGCGTGGTCGGCTGCGCCGTCGGTTGCGCCGACGGGCGAGGTGCGCCGGTCAGCGGGCCGTCGGCCGGCGGCATGCCGGCCGCGGGCGCACGACCGGGCGTCTGACCGGGCGTCTGACCGGCCGACTGCGGGCCGGGAACGTTCGGCATGGCCGTCGGCGCACCGGTCGGCATGCCGGCCGGTCCACCCGGATACGGAACGTGCGTGCCGTCGCGGGGCGTCATGCCGGGCGCCGCCGTCGGACCGCCGGCGGGCGGCATGCCGACACCCGCCGGCGGAACCGCGCCGCCGTACGGGGCGGCCGCATCATAGCGGACCGCACCGCCGTAGCCGCGCTGACGGCGCAGCTCGCGCGTGTTGAGGATCCACAACGCCAGCGCGCCCAATCCCAGCGTGCCCAGGAACGCCCACGGGAACATCCACAGGGCGACCAGCAGCATCACGACCGTGCCGAGGAACGACCAATCCCACGAACCGCGGAACAGGCGCTCGCACACGATGACGCCGTCGCGCTCGTCGGGCAGCAGGAACCAGGCGAGCGCGTAGAAGCACAGGCCGAAGCCGAACATCATGCCCGCGACGAGCATGATGGCGCGCATCAGCACCGGGCTGATGCCGAAATAGCGGGCGAGACCGCCGCACACGCCGCCCAGCCAACGGTCGTCGGTGCGTCGGATGCCGCCGCGGCGGATCCAGTCAAAGAATCCGGAATCGTTCTTCTCGTTCATGCTTCCATTACAGCAATCCGACGCCGCCCAAGACGTGGGTGAACACCCTGATTCTCCCCTGAAAGGCGCGTGGCGGCACCCGGTGAGCCTCCGGGGAACGGCACAATGGAACGCATGACATCACCTGAACGCACCCGCACGGCATCGGAGGCCGCATACGTCCCGAGCGCCCCGAGCGCCCCGAGCGCGCCGCCGCCCCCGCGCCCGCCGCTGCTGCGCCCGCGCCACGGACGGCTCCTGTGCGGCGTATGCCGCGGCGTCGCCATCCACCTGAGCATGCCCGTCTGGCTGATACGGCTGATCTTCACCGTCGTCGCCTGCTGCGGCGGTGCGGGCGTCGTCGCCTACGTGTTCCTCTGGCTGTTCGTCCCCTCCGGCGACCCGATGCTCCTGACGGACATGCGATTCGCCGCCATACCCGCCGCCCGCGCGCCGCTCTCGCGCGGCAACCGGCCGGTCGACGACGAAGCGATGCGGCCGGACGAACCGTTGGAATCATCCGCGCAGGAGGACCTGCTCGACGCGATCCGCCACGCGCCCAAGCCGGCGCTCGTCGCCGTCGGCGGCATCGCGCTGCTGGCGCTCGCCGGACTGCTGCTGTACCGCCGGGTCGACGTGATGCTGCTGGTGCCGGTCACGCTCGCCCTGGCCGGCGTGGGCGTCGCCTGGCTGCGCCGCGACGCGAAGGACGGCCAGCTATGGACGATGATCGGCGGCATCGCGCTCCTGTTCGCCGCGTACGCGCTGTTCGTCGCGCACACGGCCCGCCCCGGCCGCTTCGCCGACCTGCTGCAGCCCATCGTCGCCGGCGCGCTGCTGCTCGCCGGATGCGCGCTCGCCATCGTGCCGTGGATCACCGCGCTGATCCGCTCGCTGGGCGCCGAACGCGCGTCGAAGGAACGCGAGGAGGAGCGCGCCGACATGACCGCGCACCTGCACGACGGCGTGCTGCAGACGCTCGCGCTCATCCAATTGCACAGCACCGAGTCGGCGACCGTGTTCGCGCTCGCCCGCCAGCAGGAGCGCGAACTGCGCGAATGGCTGTACCAGGAGCGCACCACGTCGGACAGGTCGGTGAGCGCCGGCATCAAGGAGGTCGCCGGCGAGGTCGAGGACGCGCACGGCCGGCCGATCGACGTGGTCACCGTCGGCGACGCGCAGCCCAGCGCGCAGACCGACGCGCTGCTCGACGCGGCCCGCCAGGCGCTCGTCAACGCGGTGACGCACGGCGGCGAACCCGTGTCCGTGTACTGCGAGGCCGGACCGGACCTGATCGAACTGTTCGTACGCGACCACGGCGACGGATTCGACCCCGAGTCGATCCCGGAGGGGAGACTCGGCATCCGCGAGTCGATCGTCGGCCGCGTGCGCCGACGCGGCGGTACAGTGGACATCGTATCGAGACCGGGATGGGGCACCGAAGTGCGCATGCGCATGCCGATCTCGGCGGCAACGACGACGGGAAGAGGAGCGGATGAACGCAACGCATGACATGGACGATATGACGACGCCGTCGGCGCAGCCGGGCGCGATGGGCGCGCCGGTCGGCGGCGCGACGGCGGCCGACGGCGGCCGGCCGATCCGCATCGTCGTCGTCGACGACCATGAGATGTTCCGCGCGGGCGTCATCGCCACGCTGCGACCCTACTTCGACATCGTCGGCCAGGCCGCCGACGTGGACGGATCGGTCGCCACGATCGCCGCGACCAAACCCGACGTGGTGCTGCTCGACGTGCACGTGCCCGGCGGGCAGGGCGGCGGCGGTGCGGAGATCCTCGCCAAGTCGCTCCTGTACTCGCCGTCCACCGCGTTCCTCGCCCTGTCCGTGTCGGATTCGCCGCAGGACGTGGGCTCGGTGATCCGCGCGGGCGCCCGCGGCTACGTGACCAAGACCATCACCGGCGCCGACCTGATCGGCTCGATCCGGCAGGTCAACGACGGCTACGCGGTGTTCTCGCCCAAGCTCGCCGGATTCGTGCTCTCCGCGTTCCAGGGCGTGCCGGTCGGCGAGGACGCGCCCGGCGGCATCCGCGACGAGGAGCTCGACCGGCTCTCGCGGCGCGAACAGGAGGTGATGCGGCTCATCGCCCGCGGCTACACGTACAAGGAGGTCGCCGCCGAACTGTACATCTCGATCAAAACCGTCGAAACGCACGTGAGCGCTGTACTGCGCAAGCTCCAGCTGTCGAACCGTACCGAACTGACCCGCTGGGCCGCCGACCGGCGCATCGTCTGATCGTCTGACGCCGGCGGGGCCGGGCGGACGGCGGGAGCAGCGCGCCCGGCGCCCGTCCCGTCTACTGCGCGGCTTCGGCCTCGTCGAGATCGGCGAATCCGCCCATGACTACCGTGTTGCGCACCGTCGCCTCGGTCAGATTGCGGCCGGCCGCACTCCAGTCGTCGACCATCCGCTCGTAGCGGGCGAACGTCGCCTCCGAATACGTGCCCAGTTCGCCGCGCAGATACGTCTCGAATGACGTGTCCTCAGGCGTGTCCTCGGCCGTGGTGAGCACGCGCATCGCCATGCCGAGCTTCGGCCAGCGTTCGCGGAACGCGGCCGCCCACGCCACCTGCACGCCGATCACCCGCTCCTGACGCGCGATCCGATCGGCGGACAGGCGCGGAATATACGGTTCGATGCGCTCGCGATACTCGACGGGCGCGGTCGACGCCATCATGCGCGCATACTTCTCGGTCACGAGATTGCGGCCCACCCGGTCCGCCTCGACCAGATCGTCCCGGTAGGAGGCGAGCAGGTCGGGCGGCCACGTGAGGAACTGGCTGGAGCGCATCTGACGGAACACCGGCCAATTGCCCTGACAGGACGCACGCCCGCCCTCGTTCTCCGTACGCTGGAACTGATCCCACTCCAACGCCACGATCCGCTCCGTCAACGATTCGACCGTCTCTCCGACCTCGTCGTACGCCATGTCATCCATCGCATCGACCATGATGCCCGCCTTCCCGTCAACCGCCGACGACCATCATCGCCGGCGTCGAACCGCGGACCCGGCGAACCGGATCCACGGCAACCATCGTCACGGCACCAACTGTACCGACCGCGCCGCCTACAGCGAATGCAGGCAGGGCTCCTGCGAGACGATATGCTCCTCGACATACGGCCGCTGCCACTCCAGGAACGAATCCCCGCTCGGCGTCAGCCCCTCACGGCGCAGTTCGGCCACCACCTCTCCGCAGATCCGTTCGATCGCACCCGTCACCTGCGCCGCCGCCGGAGCCGCGCCACGGCCGCCCTCACCGAACCCGGCGCCGCCATAGCAGGCCGCCGACGCCAGACGCATCAACGACTCCAACTGGTCGCACACATCCGCGAGCCGCGTCGCCAGCCGGCCGCTCAGCCGACGCAGCGCCGCGAACGACCACTTGTAATACGGCAGATACCCCACCGACACCGGCTGGTTGAGCAGGAACACCAGCGACGCCGCGGCCCGCACGAACTCGTCCACCGCCAGCCACGCGGCCGCCCCATCGCCGCGCTCCAGCATGCGCGGCACGTTATACTGGCCCGCCTGAGCCATCATGCCCAGGCGCCGCGAAACCAACGCCAGGCGCACATCCTCCGGCATCAGCTTGAACCCCTGCCGCGCCTTCGAGAACGCGCCCAACGGGTCGGCGAACACCTCGCCGTTCGTCGCCGCAGCCAACGTCGCCTCATCCAGCATCATCCACTCATACGGATGATCCTCCGCCGGCGCCATCCGATAGCCGGTGATCGACTCGAAGAAATCCCCGATCGCGAACACGCCGTCACGACGGCCTGCCCCCTGCGCGCGCGGCGTCGCCGCAGCCGCCGGCACACCCATGAACGACCCGGAACGCACCCCCGGCAACGCCTCGTAATCGGCCTGCAGACGCTCGCCGATCCGCGCATAATCCTCGTCGGTGAGCCACAGGCAGAACCGCGGGCCGAAATCATGGTCGCGCGAACGCGCGTCGTCGAACCCGTAGCACTCCGACCCGTGCCCGACCAGTCCGGCGGCGATGCGGCCACGATACTCCGGATACTTCGCCTCGACCATCGGCCGGCCGACCTCGTTCCAGAACGCGCGCGCCAGCTGCAGGCCCGTCAGCTGCCGGGCCGCATCCGAAGCCGACGACTGCTCAGGGGCGTTCGCCGGCGCGTCGGACGGTGCAGTGGACGGTGTGACGGACGGTGCGGCGGACGTCGCCGCACCGCCGGACATGGCCGCGGCGCGCGCGTCGTCGCCGGACGTGCCCGCATCATGTGCGGCGGCATCGTCGGCGGCGTCGTCGCCGACCGGCTGGCCGGCGCGGCGCGCCTCCTCCTCGGCGCGGCGCAGATTGTCGGCGGTCGTCGCATACGAGTCGGCGTCGGTGCCGTAGCATTCCTCGATGACCGCGAGCGCGCGGCGGTACCAGGCGGCCGCGCAGCCGTACTCGCCGGCCGCGAACCGCACCTGGGCGTAGCCGGCCAGCGCCGACGCGTAGTGCGCCTCGTGCTCGAGATGCCCAGCACGGTAGATGCCGAGCGCGGTGGCCGCATGGCGTTCGGCCTCCTCCAGCTTGTCTTCGGCGAGCAGCACGAGCGCGAGGTTGGTGTTCGTGGACGCCACGTCGATGTCCTCGCCGGCGTTGACGCTGGCCGATTCGAGGATGCGCAGCGCCTCGCGCAGCTCGATCTCCGCCTGATGCGCGCGGTCGGTCTCGCTGTACAGCATCGACAGGTTGTTGTGCAGGGCGGCGAGCCGGCGGTCGATGGGGGAGAGGGTGCGTTCGGCCGACCGCAGGGCCATGCGGTACAGGTCCTCGGCCTGGTTGTGCCGGCCGGCGGCGCGCATGCCGGTGGCCGCGTTGATGAGCGTGCCGGTCCACGCGTCGCTGCCCTCCAGTCCCATGCGGGCGGCGAGTTCGAGCGCGCGCTGGATGACCCACTGGTTCTCGGCATGCCGTCCCTGCGAACGGTAGTAGCCGATCGTCTCGTTGAGCACGGTGAGCAGGCCGGCGTCGTCGCCGGCGTTCTCCGCGTCGACGGCCGCCTGTTCGAGATACGGGCCGGCCTTGGTGGCGCCCTCGTGCGCGGCGAAGATCTTGTCGAGCCCGCTCAGGAACGCGTCGGCGTCGAACGTGCCGACCGTCTCGCGCTCCTCGGATCCGTCTTCGTCATATGCGTCTTCCTCATATCCGTCGTCATGTGCCATGATGCCGTTCCTTCCGCCGCCGTCGCGGCGATTCCGTCCTGTCTCGTTGCGTCGTGCCTCAGTGTAGGAGCGTGTCCGGGAAAACGAAACGCCCGGCCCCGTGAATACGACACGGAGTCGGGCGTCTGTCGAACGACGGCTGTGCGGCGGCGGCGTCAGCGCCGGGCCGCGCCCTCGCAGCGCCACGAATAGCCGGCGAGCAGGGCCACGGCGATCAGGCCCAGCGGCATGCCGCCCAGGCCGGTGAACCGGTAGTCCATCGCGAACGCGTTGAGCATCATGCCGCCCACGATCGACCCGACCGCGTTGCCGAAGTTGAACGCGACCTGCACGGCGGCGCCGGCGATCAGCTCGCCGCCGCCACGACCGGCC
The DNA here is from genome assembly GCF_003952945.1 of Bifidobacterium samirii. GTDB lineage: Bacteria > Actinomycetota > Actinomycetes > Actinomycetales > Bifidobacteriaceae > Bifidobacterium > Bifidobacterium samirii. The sequence goes on along the minus strand of NZ_QXGK01000001.1, from coordinate 210,140 downwards.
TCCGTCATGAGCAGCTGCTGCGGGGCGGACGTGAAGAACAGGCCGACGGCGATCCAGAACGTCAGCAGCATCGTCGTCCACAGGTTGCCCGGCAGCACCAGCACGAGCAGCAGACCCGAGCAGGAGATCAGCTGGCCGACGGCGGCGGCGCCGGCGTGACGCCAGCGGTCCGTCAGACGGCCGCCCATCAGGCCGCCCAGCACCATGCCGAAGCCGGCGAGCATCATGAGCAGCGGCACCAGCGACGACGACCAGCCGCCGGTCTTCTGCAGCCACGGCGACACGTAGCTCCACCAGCAGAACACGCCCGCGTTGCCGGTGAACACGGCCAGCAGGATCACCCACGGGCCGGGCTTGGTGAGGAAGCGGAACTGGCCGAACAGACCCGCGTCCTCGACCGGCGCGACGAACGGAATCCACGTGCGCGCCAGCACGATCGTCATCGCCGCCCACGCGGCGAGGATGCCGAACGCGAGTCGCCACGACAGGAACTCGGCCATCAGCGTGCCGGCGGGCACGCCCAGCATGTTCGCCACGGTCTGGCCGGTCACCATCATCGAGACGGCCTGCGCCTCCTTGCCCTTCTCGGCCAGGGTCTTGGCGATGAGCGTCGCCGTGCCGAAGAACGCGCCGTGCGGCAGGCCGGCGATGAAGCGCGCGACGAGCAGCACCGGCGCGTTCGGCGCGAACACCGACATCAGGTTGCCGGCGAACGCGATCGCCATGAACGCGACGATGAGCGTGCGCGGCGGCACCTTGCGGCCGAACACGAGCATCAGCGTGCCGACGCACACGCCGATCGCGTACGCGGAGATGTAGTGGCCGGCGGTGGGGATGTCCACGCCGGTCGCGGCGGCCGCCTGCGGCAGGATGCCCATCATCACGAATTCGGCCGCGCCGAGGATGAACGCGCCCGATGCGAGCGCGAGAAGACTCTTCTTCATTGCTTTCCTTCAGGGGTGGTGGGGCGTCGGCGACGGCGGCGACGGGACCTGCGACGGGGCGCCGGCGGGCCGACTGCGATCCCGTCGCCCCGATCCGCCGGGCGACGATATAAGAAAAGGGAACCATCGCAAGCGATGATTCCCTTATCTGGTCGGGCTGGCGGGATTTGAACCCGCGGCCTCTTCGTCCCGAACGAAGCGCGCTACCAAGCTGCGCTACAGCCCGTTTGGCAACGATTGGATATATTACCGTTTCCGGGCGCAGAGTCAAACCTCGGCGTGTCGTGGCACTGTATCGACGGTTCGCTACACTGGGCGACTATGTGTGAATCCCAAGAATCCCAAGCGAACGAGACCGCGGACGAGGCTGTGCAGGCCCCCGCGATGACCACCGTCGAGCGCGCCGAGATGCTGCTCGCGCAGGACGCGGCGATCCGCGAGCGCATCAAGGGCGGTGCGACCCTCGACGAGGCCGTCGACCCGTCGAACAAGGAGTTCGGCCCGCTGGCGCACCCCGAGCAGGTGCAGATGCGTGTCGCCAAGCGTGCGATGATGCTGGAGAACGGCATGGACCCGTATCCGGTCACGCTGGACGTCGACCATACGATCGAGCAGGTGCGCGCCGCATACGACGGCAAGCTCGAGGCCGGTCAGGAGACCGAGGACGTGGTGGGCATCGCCGGCCGCGTGCTGTTCGTGCGCAACGCGGGCGGCCTGTGCTTCGTGCAGCTGTCCGCCGGCGACGGCACCAAGATCCAGGGCATGATCTCCAAGAAGGAGGTCGGCGCCGACTCGATCAAGCAGTTCAAGCAGCTGGTCGACCTGGGCGACCACCTGTATCTGCGCGGCCGCGTCATCTCGTCCAAGACCGGCGAGCTGTCCGTGTTCGCGACCGAGTGGGCGATCGCCGCCAAGGCGCTGCAGCCGCTGCCGGCCCTGCACAAGGAACTCAACGACGACACGCGCACCCGCAAGCCGTACATCGGCATGATCGCCGACGAGAACATCCGCAACATGGTGCGCAACCGCTCCAAGGCCGTCGCCTCGCTGCGCTCCACGTTCGCCTCGCACGACTTCATCGAGGTGGAGACCCCGATGCTGCAGACCGTGCACGGCGGCGCCGCTGCCCGCCCGTTCACCACGCACATGAACGCGTTCGACCTGGACCTGTACCTGCGCATCGCGCCGGAGCTGTTCCTCAAGCGCTGCCTCGTGGGCGGCATCGACCGCGTGTTCGAGATCAACCGCGACTTCCGCAACGAGGGCGTCGACGCGACGCACGCCCCCGAGTTCACGATGCTCGAGGCGTACCAGGCGTACGGCAACTACGACACGATCGGCCAGCTCGTCAAGGAGCTCGTGCAGAAGACCGCGATGGACGTCTTCGGCTCGCACAAGGTCACGCTGCTCGACGGCACCGAATACGACCTCGGCGGCGAATGGAAGTCGATCAGCATGTACGACTCGCTGTCCGAGGCGCTGGGCGAGGAGATCGTCCCCAACGGCGGCCCCGAGCATCCGGGCACGTCCGTGGAGCATCTGGGCGCCATCGCCGACAAGCTGGGCGTGGAGCGCGACGACGTGGAGAATCACGGCAAGCTCGTCGAGCACCTGTGGGAGCACTTCTACGAGGACAAGCTGTGGGAGCCGACCTTCGTGCGCGACTTCCCGGTCGAGACGTCCCCGCTGGTCAAGGGCCACCGTTCCAAGCCGGGCGTGGTCGAGAAGTGGGATCTGTACGTGCGCGGCTTCGAGCTGGCCACCGGCTACTCCGAGCTCAACGACCCGGTCGTGCAGCGCGAGCGCTTCGTCGAGCAGGCGAAGGCCGCGATGGCTGGCGACGAGGAGGCCTGCGACATCGACGAGGACTTCCTGGAGGCCCTCGGCGTGGGCATGCCGCCGGCCGGCGGCACCGGCATGGGCATCGACCGACTGCTCATCGCCCTGACCGGCGCCACGATCCGCGAGACCATCACCTTCCCGCTGGTCAAGCCGCTGGCGCTGTAAGTCTCGGTAGATGTCGTAGTGCAGTGGGCGTATAGCCTGCACGGAGATCCGCCATGGTGACATAGGGCGTTGCCTCGGCGGATCTCCGGACCTGTGAATCGTGCGGATTGGTAGTGGCCACCATATAGGATTGACAGGGTGCTGTCACGAGAGGGGGGGAGGCGAATGATGACGCTCGTGGGACTTTTGAAAGTGATCAGACGCCATATAATCCCTGCCTTGATTGCATTAGTAGTGGTCGTAGCCGGAATGAGTATGTATGCGTTCACCCGAATTCCGACATATTCCGCTACGGCTACTGTTTTTGCGAGCTATAAAGGCGGGGCATCCGTGTCTACGAGATATTCTGCCACCTCGTATATCAACACTCAGCTCAAGTCGTATCCGAATCTGGTTAAAACCGAGGCGATTCTGCAACCGGTGATTGCCGAACTAGGGCTGCAGATCAGCGTAAACGATTTGGCGGCGAGCGTGTTTGCCACGCGGCCGAACGAGACGTACATGATTGATATTACGGTGTCGGGTACCGACCCCGAGGAAGCGGCTGAGATCGCGAACGCTGTTGCCGCGAGTTTAAGAGATCGAGTATCCACTACACTATACAGTTCCGATCCGAACGTCGCATCTCCGGTTTTCCTGCGCTGAACTCCCCAATAGTTGCGGAATTGCTCATCATCATCTACGACGGTCAACACAATCGCCTGATTGATGAGTCGTTCCGTATCATTTTCCCCAGAGAATCCATTATCGTTATACACTTCATTGGATCCCAACAACACATGGCCGATTTCATGCAGCAGAGAAAATAACATCGCCGTATAGGAATCGTTCCGATTGATGAAAATCAGTGGTGCCACCTTATCCAGAAGCACGAACGCTCGGAATTCACTTACGTCCAGACGCCGGGAATTGGCTGTGCCGACCTTGGAATCCACCATAACCATCATTCCTGCATCGGATGCCTTATCGCGCAGGAAACGGAAGCGCTGGTCGTTTGTTTTATGGAGACTCCAACCTGGGTCTAGTGTTAATCCTTCCCGGATACGTAGAGCAAGATTCCGCGCGGAGGTAGGTAACGCTACACTACCTACTAACAGATTCTCGTCGAACCCCTGAGCAATCATTTCATCTCGCGCCCAATCCTGCCGATTCCGCATGATGGCAATCGTATCGGTAAGATTCCGGCTTGGTGCTACGTCACGGTTATCGATTGTGCGGTAACGTATCAGACTCTCGTCATGGGATTCGGGAACCACGGAACGTACTAGCGCACCGAATGGAATATGTAATGCAGAGCCGATTGCGGACAATTTAGTGAAAGATAGCTGCACTGGATCGGATTCATTGAGCCAATGCGGGAAATCCGCGAGCCCTTCCTTATGCGCAACAGCCAGTGGATCCACGCCGCTCTGGTTGACGGCCCACCGGAGCGTAGCCGGATGTACAGTGATAGATGCCATCGCTCCGCTCCCTTCATCGGTTAAGTGTCTTGTCTGTCTTATGAATCGAGGCCTGACACTAGACCCCCACAGCAAGTACCAGCTTCTTCATGATAGTCGATGAATCAGATTGACTGCTACTCCGTGTTCGATCATGGGCGTTTCCGTACGTGGGGCGAATCTCTGTATATCCAAGGGGAAGAAAACCGGGGGGCAGGTGCGTGAGAGTAAGGTAGCGCGGTATGGTTGAAGATCTTTTCGCTCCGTGCAACATCATTGTGACCGGTGGTTGTGGTTTCATCGGTTCGAACTTCGTTCACTACGTGTACAACAACCATCCCGACGTGCATGTCACCGTACTGGACGCGCTGACCTATGCGGGCAACCTGGAGAACATCAGGGGCATTCTGGGGGATCGTGTGGAGTTCGTGCACGGCGACATCTGCGACGCTGAGCTCCTGGACCGTCTGGTGCCGGGGCATGACGCGATCGTGCACTACGCGGCCGAGTCGCACAACGACAACTCCATCGCCAACCCGGAGCCGTTCCTGCGCACGAACGTGGAGGGCACGTACCGACTGCTGGAGGCCGCGCGCAAGTACGATGTGCGCTACCATCACGTGAGCACGGACGAGGTGTACGGCGACCTCGCGCTGGACGATCCGGCGAGGTTCACCGAGGAGACCCCGTACCATCCGTCCAGCCCGTACTCGTCCACGAAGGCGAGCTCGGACCTGCTGGTGCGCGCCTGGCACCGCACGTTCGGGGTGCGCATGACGATCAGCAACTGCTCCAACAACTACGGTCCGTTCCAGCACGTGGAGAAGTTCATCCCGCGTCAGATCACGAACATCCTGGAGGGCCAGCGTCCGAAGCTGTACGGCGACGGTCTGAACGTGCGCGACTGGATCCACACCGAGGACCACAGCTCGGCCGTGTGGACCATCCTGACCAAGGGTCGTCTGGGCGAGACGTACCTGATCGGCGCGGACGGCGAACGGAACAACCTGACCGTGCTCCGGGACATCCTGACCGTCATGGGCAGGGACGCGGACGACTTCGACTGGGTCAAGGACCGTCCGGGCCATGACCGCCGCTACGCCATCGACGCGACGAAGCTGCGCACCGAGCTGGGCTGGGAGCCGAAGCATACGGACTTCCAGGCGGGCATCCGCGAGACGATCGACTGGTACGTGGCCAACCGTGCCTGGTGGGAGCCGGCCAAGGCCGCGACCGAGGCGAAGTACAAGCGGCAGGGCCAGTGAGCCGGCGGCGAATCGTCGGATATGAAAACGACTGACCCCATCTGTGGACGTCCTCACAATGGTCTCAGCATATCGTGAATCCGAAATCCGGAATGGGAGGGGAGAGATTCATCCGGTCATCTAATCGGAGAGGCCATCCATCGAGCTGTATCAATCATCCGCAGACAAACCGGCCGGCATCCATCGGAACGAAACATGAGCAACGCCGATACGATAGGCTGACGCGTAACGGCGAAACCGGAAAGGAACGGAGGACGTCGATGAAAGGCATCATACTGGCCGGCGGCGCGGGAACGAGACTATACCCGCTGACCACGGTCACATCGAAGCAACTGCTTCCCGTGTACGACAAGCCGATGATCTTCTACCCGCTGTCGGTGCTGATGATGGCCGGAATCCGCGACATCCTCATCATCTCCACGCCGAAGGACCTACCGAATTTCCAACACCTGCTCGGCGATGGAACGCAATACGGCGTGCGCTTCTCCTACAAGGAGCAGCCGTCGCCGGACGGATTGGCCCAGGCGTTCCTGATCGGCGAGGAATTCATCGACGGCGAGCCGTGCGCGCTGGTATTGGGCGACAACATCTTCTACGGCAACGGACTGCGGCGAACGCTGCTCAAAGCCGCCGAAAAAGCCGAAACCGGAGTGGGGGCCACGATATTCGGCTACTGGGTGGACGATCCCGAACGGTACGGCGTCATCGAATTCGACGGACACGACAGCGGCAGAGTACGGTCCATCGTGGAGAAACCGGAGCATCCGGCCAGTAATTACGCAGTGACTGGCCTGTACTTCTATGATCATCGCGTGGTGGAGTTCGCCAAGCGTGTGCGCCCGTCCGCGCGAGGTGAACTGGAGATCACGGACCTCAACCGCATGTATCTGGAGGACGGCTCGCTCAGCGTGCGCACGCTGGGCCGCGGCTATGCGTGGCTGGACACCGGCACGATGGATTCGCTGTACGAGGCGGGCGAGTTCGTGCGTACGGTGCAGCGCGCCCAGGGTCTGCCGATTGCGGTGGTGGAGGAGATCGCGTTCGAGAACGGGTGGATCGACCGTGCCGCGCTGTTGGAGTCCGCGGACCGGTACGGCAAGTCCCCGTACGGCCGGCACCTGCGCGACGTTGCCGAAGGTCGGGTGGTCCTCGTCTCCAACCAGTACTGACCGTCGCTCTTTGCGCCGGTGGCAAGACCCGGTCTGCGCGAATGCGAACCGCGCGGACCGGGTCTTGCTCGTCAGGGTCTGGGAATAGTGGCGTGCAGCTGGCGATGGTCATGTCGTGGAATCGGTACTTGTCTTTTCTCCGGGCGGCAAACTTGATTGGGGGCGAATCCTATCGTCGGCGACATTAATTCTATCAATGATAGGATTAATGTCGCCGACGATAGGATTAATGAAAGGTTGGTGTCGTTGGAAGGACATCTGCACATTCCGCCTAGGGAATCACTTCAAGTGGAGTTCAAAAGCGAACGGTCCGGTCCGATCGATGACTCCGTCATCATTGCCAACGTGGTCGCATTCGCCAATACCAGCGGCGGCACACTGTATCTTGGCATCGAAGACGACGGCACGCCCACAGGTGTCAGTCGAGGCCACCGAAACATCACCCAGTTGGCGGCTTATATCTTCAACAACACGGTCCCTCCGGTACAGACTCGTCCCGTCATACTGGGGGACGGTGATCTTCGCGTGGTTGCCATCGGCGTCGACGAATCCTCCCAGCTGACCTGCACGAAAGGCGGCAGGGTCATGCATCGTGTGCTGAAGGCGAACGGAGAACCTGAAGTCGTCACCATGTATCCATATGAATTCGTCTCCCGACTGTCCTCGATAGGCAGCTATGACTACAGCGCACAGCCGGCTCCGGAAGCGGTCCTGACGGACCTCGACCCGCAGGCCAGAGACATGTTGAGAGAAGGAATCGCACGCACGCACTCTGATGACGACATGCTATCCCTATCCGATGCGGATTTCGACGGCGCATTGGGATTGACGACCCGGAGGGCCAGCGACGGCGCGACTACGCCGACAATCGCCGGAATCGTGATGATCGGCACGCAGCGGGCGCTCATGCGTCGCGTGCCGACCGCAACAGCGACATTCCAGATCATGAAGGACGGATCCCCGATTGTGGACGAGCGAATCAGAATGCCACTGGTCCGCATGTTCCGACGCGTCGAGGAACTTCTCGCTCCATGGAATCCGCAAACGGAAATCATGCTGGGGAGCCAGCGTGCAAACTACTCGGTGTTCGACAAAAGCGCATTCCGCGAGGCCATGGCCAATGCTTTCTGCCATCGTGACTACACCATCATGTCGCCGGTGCGTTTCCAGATCGACGAGGCTGGACTGACTGTGGCCAATCCGGGCGGGTTCATGCGAGGCGTCAATTTCGGAAACCTCCTTACCGTATCGCCGACGCCAAGGAATCCGCGACTCGCCGACATTCTGAAACGGTGTGGATACGTAGAGCGGACGGGACGCGGCATCGACCGTATTTTCGCAAGAACGGTCATCTCCGGTCGTCCGCTGCCGGATTATTCACAATCAACCTCCGAAGAAGTCGTACTGTTTCTGCGCAACACCGCAGCAGATGAGTCGTTCGCGCGTCTGATCGACGATGCAACCACCAGACGAGAATCATCGCTGCCGGCGGAATCGCTAATCGTGCTTGCCGCGTTGCACCAGTACGGAGCGTTGAACGAATCCGACATTGCCCGAAGGACCAGTCTCGACCGGGAGCGTGTGGCCTTGGCCCTGCACGACCTGTCTGCACTGGGCGTGGTGGTGGCGCGAGGGAAGTCCGTATACGAAAGCGTCATCGCCCGGGGCGCCGGAGACGATGCCTTGGCGGTGTCGAAAACCGATCGAATCGTTCAAATCATCCGGTCATTGGGAGGCTCGGCGTCGGTGCCGCAGATCGCCGAGCATTACGGGAAAAGCTACACAACGACCCTGCGACTGCTGAAGTCCATGGAATCCGAAGGATTGGTGCTCCACCGAGGCAGCACCAGATCATCCGAATACTATGTATGACAGCGGTCTGCGTGTTTCAAGAATCCTTCATCCGCATGGACGAAGGCCGGGGCGTCCTCGTCTCTAACCAGTACTGACCGTCTCTCCTTAGCGCCGGTGACAAGGAGAGACGGTCAGTGCGAATGCGAACCACGCGGACCGGGAGCGGCATCGTTTTTGGGACTGCGGTCCCAAGGAGAAACGCCTCATCGCGTTATTCGATCGCCTGCCGAATCTGGCACGTCTCCCGAGTCGCCGGCCTCAGCTGTACAGGTCATCCGTCGATATGAATGCCATGGCGTCGTTGTGCTGGTATCGGTTTTGCGTCGACTCTCCAACCGGGTTCTTGGTGAAGAGGACGAAGTGCGCGCTATCGGCCGGGTATCCGTGGATCAGTGCGGCTCGTCGGTGCAATCGTTCAAGGGTCTCCGTCTCGTTGAACGAATTACGCCATTTGCACTCGCCGAGCAGGATCCGCTTATCCTGCGGGTCGGCGGCGATCACGTCAATGTCGGTCTGTTCTCGGGCGATGGGATCGTTGCCCCACCATTTGCCGAATTGCGTGGCGATGAACGGCAGGTCGCCGTCGGCGTTGCGACGGACGAGCCATTGCTGGCAGATGGTTTCGAACTGCTGTCCGACGTATGTGTCGAACGAGGGGCCGAATGCGAGCCTGTGTGCGACCCGTTCACTCACTCCAGTTTCGAGGATGCCCATGTTGCGCCCGACGAAACGGAACCAGTACGCGAAAAAGGGGTCGGCGATGCCGTACATGCCCTTGCGGGATTTGTCGGGATTGTCGCCGAACGGCACCTTGCGTTCGATCAGGCGCAGTGACGACAGCGTCTTCAGATAGTTGCCGATGGCGTCTGATTCCACACCGGCGTGTTCCGCTATCAGTTTCGGCGTCGCATTACCGGATGCGATGGCCTGTAGCACGGAATAGTAGGCGGCGGGCTCCCGCAGCTCCTGACGGAGCAGCATCATCGGCTCCTCCCGCAAAGGGCCGAGAGTATCGAACATCAGACGAATTACATTGGATTCGAATCCTTCGGATTCGCGGATTCGCGCCAGATAGTACGGGGTACCGCCGAACGCTGCGTAATAGCGCACGCGGTCTTGAGGCAGGGTATCGGGGAGGAATTTCGCCGCGTCCGCGTAGTCGAACGGCAATAGCCTGATCTGCGCGGTACGCCTTCCATACAGCGGACTCTTGCGCCCCAGCACGTCGCTTTCCATGAATCCTTCGTTGCTGCCGGACAGGATCATCGTCACGTTCGTGTCGAGCAGTCCATGATCGATGGCGATCTGCATGATGGACGGCAGTGCGGGCTCGCTGGCGGCCGCATAAGGGAACTCGTCGAACACGAACACGAATCGTTCTGCCGTTTCGCGAGCGCGCTGCGCCACGAACGACAGCGCCGACGGCCAGTCTGTGAACGACGGGGTGGTGTCGGGCATGCCGAAGAAAGTCAGCGCCGCACGAGAGAAATCCTGCAGGTTCAGTTTCGCGCTCTGCTGCATCGCCGTGAAATACAGCGTCCGCTTGTCTTTGGTGAACTCGTCGATCAACGCAGTTTTACCGACCCGACGGCGACCGTACAACACGACCAACTCGAATGTGTCACTGGCGTACAACTGTTCCAGTGTGCATAATTCGTGTTCACGCGCGACGAACATCCAACCACCAAACCTTCTTAACGATGTTGTAATTAACTGTATCACGATTAAGGTAATCATAAGACAGTTAAGTGTCATTGGGCTGACGTCGTCTGGTGGGCGAAGTCGTGGAGTGGGCTGTCTCCTGCCGATGACGCCGCTTCGGCGTGTCGTCAAATTGTGTTTCCTTCGTTTAAGTTTTAACATAGTTAACGATTGAAGGCGTTATTCCACCACCTCGCCGGTGAGGCCACTCTCGATGCGGAGGGCCGGAGCGGAAGCGTTACCGAGTCATCCTCGTACCTCAAGCCGCGGTCGTGCCGTCGCCGATGCCGACGTCGCACCCCGCACCATGAAACGGTATTCAGAGAGAAAGAGACCGCAGTGAACGCCTCGATGTCCCAGCGCCCGCAGGCCGACAAGCTCGGCAGCGCGCCTTTCGCCGTCCTCCTCCCCGTCATGATGTCGTTCTTCGTGATGGGCTTCGTCGACCTCGTCGGCACCGCATCCAACTACGTGCAGTCCGACTTCGGCCTGTCCGATTCGGTCAGCAACATCTTCACCACCATGACCTTCTTCTGGTTCCTGGTGCTCTCCGTGCCGGCCGGCATGCTCATGAACCGCATCGGCCGCCGCATGACCGTGCTGCTCGGCATCGGCATCGCCGCCGCCGGCTGCCTGCTGCCCGTCATCGGCTACATCGTGCCAGTCAAGATGGTCCAGCTGGTCTTCGTGATCATCTCCTTCTGCCTGCTGGGCATCAGCAACACCTTCATGCAGGTGTCCCTCAACCCGCTCGTCGGCAACCTCGCCCACGACGAGAAGCTCGCCGGCATGCTCACCTTCGGCCAGTTCGTCAAGGCCATCGCCTCGTTCATCGCCCCGCTGATCGCCGGCTGGGCCGCCGTGTCCTTCGGCAAGTGGTGGCTGCTCTACCCGATCTACCTGGTGTTCGGCCTGCTCACCTTCGTCATGCTGTCCCTCGACAAGATCGAGGAGAACGAGCCGGACGCCGGCGAGACCAGCGTCGCCAGCTGCCTGTCGCTGCTCAAGAACCCGGTCATCCTGCTGTGCTTCCTCGGCATCGTGTGCCACGTGGGCGTCGACGTCGGCATCAACGCCACCGCGCCGAAGATCCTCATGGAGCACTCGTCCATGACCATCGAGGCGGCCGGCGGCGCCACCAGCGTCTACTTCGCGTTCCGCACCCTGGCCTGCCTGTCCGGCTCGGTGCTGCTGCAGAAGTTCACCCGCAAGCAGATCCTGCGCGGCTGCGCGGCCCTGATGGTCGCCTCCTCCATCTGCTTCATCCTGTTCGCCGCCGTGCCGGGCATGCCGGTGCTGCTCGCGTACGCCGGCCTCGCCTGCGTGGGCATGGGCAACGCGAACGTGTTCTCCATCATGCTGACCACCGGCCTGCTGCACATGCCGGAACGTCAGAACGAGGTCTCCGGTCTCATGATGATCGGCCTGATCGGCGGCGCCATCTTCCCGCCGCTCATGGGCCTCGCCTCCGACATGATGGGCATGCAGCTGGGCGCCATCCTCATGATGACCGTCGGCGTGCTCTACATCGCCGCGATGAGCGTCTTCTTCAAGACCTACGGCAAGACCCGCTGACGTCCTTTCGCCAGCGTGTCCTCCGCGGTGCCCCGCCGGCCCATCCCGGCGGGGCACACGCATATCCGGACCCATATCCGCAGCCTCCCGGACCCATTTCCCTTACGGATTGCGACGGAGCGGCCCTCGTTTGCGTCGCAATCCGCATACGATTCCCAATCCCCATACCGGTTGCGACGCAACAGTCCCTGTCCGCGTCGCAATCTGTTCGCGGATTCCCTTTCTCATACGGATTGCGACGCTGGCTGGGTGTGTTGCGTCGCCGTTCGTATGTGAAGGTGGGTTCCCGTACCGATTACGACGTGCGGATTGCGACGCAACAGGCTCCGTCCACGTCGCAATTCGCACATGATTCCCAATCCCCATACCGATTGCGACGCTGGCAGGGGGGGCGTCACGTCGTCGTTCGTATGTGAAGGTGGATTCCTGTGCGGATTGCGACGCAACAGGCTCTGTTCGCGTCGCAATCCGTTCGCAGATTCCGTTTCCCATGCGGATTGCGACGCCGGCGGGGCGCGTTGCGTCGCAATCCGTATGTGAAGTCCCGATTCCATACGATCGACGACGCTGCCCGCCGGTCCGCTGACCCGGGACCGTTATGATAGGCGGCATGACCAGGGGAACGATGGGACTGTGGATCCGGGGGATGCGGCCCCGGACGCTGCCGGCGAGCGTCGCGCCGGTGATCGTGGGCGCCTGCTGCGCGTGGATGCTGGACCTGCGGGACGTGTGCGACGCATCCCGTCCGCTGTTGGAACGCTGCGTCGCTCCCGCCGTGTCGGATCAGAATCCGATGACGACGGCCGGGACGCCGCGATTCTGGCTGATCGCGATCCTGTGCGCCGTCGTCGCCGTCGGCATGCAGGTCGCCGTCAACTTCGCCAACGACTATTCCGACGGCATCCGCGGCACCGACGACGGTCGCGGCGCGGCCGAATCGGCGACCGGCAGCCCGCAGCGGCTCGTCGCGTCGGGCCTCGTGCCGCCGCGTCATGTGCTCGCCGCAGCCGGCATCGCCGCCGCGGTCGCATGTGTCGCCGGCGTGGGCGTGGCTGCGGTGAGCGGCCGATGGTGGCTGATCGTCGTCGGCGCGCTGTGCCTGCCGGCCGGCTGGTGCTATACGGGCGGGCGGCATCCGTACGGCTACCGGGGATTGGGTGAGGTGTTCGTATTCGTGTTCTTCGGACTCGTGGCGACGCTCGGTACGCAGGCCGCGCTCGTCGGCCGCATCGACGCGGCCGGCATGATTGGCGCGGTCGGCGTCGGACTCGAATCGGTGACGCTGCTCATGGTCAACAACCTGCGTGACCTGGACGCCGACCGTGAGCACGGCAAACGCACGCTGGCCGTGCGACTGGGGGAGTGCGGCGCACGGCGGGCGCTCGCCGTCTGCACGCTCGCCGGGGCGGTGTGCGCCTATGCGACGGCGGCGCTGACCAGGCCGGCGGCGGTATCGTCGTGCTACGTCATGCTGGTGTTCGCGACCTGTGTCTGGGGTCACGTCCGCTACCATGATTGGCGCAGGGCGCTGACCTTCGCCGGATTCCAGCCGCTGCTGTTCGCCGCCGTCACGCTGGTCTGCGCATGGTGACGGATCGTCACATCGCGGTGCGGCCGACGGCGAAAAACGGGACACGGTGCGCGTCGGGGGAGTTACGGCGGTAGACTGGGGCCTATGACTTACAAACTGGTACTGCTCCGTCACGGACAGAGCGCATGGAACAAAACCAATCAGTTCACCGGCTGGGTCGACGTCCCGCTGACCGAGCAGGGTGTCGAGGAGGCCAAGAACGGTGGCCGCCTGCTCAAGGAGAAGAACGTCCTCCCGGACATCGTCTTCACCTCGATGCTGCGCCGCGCCATCAACACCGCCAACGTCGCGCTGGATGAGGCCGACCGCCTGTGGATTCCGGTCAAGCGCAACTGGCGTCTCAACGAGCGTCACTACGGCGCTCTGCAGGGCAAGAACAAGACCGAGATCCGCGAGGAGTACGGCGACGAGAAGTTCATGCTGTGGCGCCGCTCCTACGCGACCCCGCCGCCGGAGATCGATCCGAACGACCAGTACTCCCAGAACAACGACCCGCGCTACGCGGGCGATCCGGTTCCGGAGACCGAGTGCCTGGCCGACGTGGTCGAGCGCGTCAAGCCGTACTTCGAGTCCGACATCATCCCGGAGCTCAAGGCCGGCAAGACCGTCATGATCGCCGCCCACGGCAACTCGCTGCGCGCCATCGTCAAGATGCTCGACGATCTGACCGAAGAGGAGATCGCCAAGGTCAACATCCCGACCGCGATGCCGCTGCTGTACGAGCTCGACGAGAACTTCAAGCCGATCAAGCCGCGTGGCGAGTATCTGGACCCGGAGGCCGCCGCCGCCGGTGCCGCCGCCGTCGCCGCCCAGGGCCAGAAGTGATCCGGCCCGCCCACCGGCACCGTCGCCAGCGACGGCCGGTGAGGCGAGGGAGCATATAGCGCAGGAGGGCGGGAATCCCATCAGGGGTTCCCGCCCTCCTCTCGTATGCGGATCCTCTCGTATGCGGATCCGCATACGAGAGGCATCGGACTATTCGACCGAACCGTCCTCGTCCGGACCCGGCTCCTTGCTCGGGTCGAACCCGGACACGATGAACACGACACGCCTCGCCGCCGACACCGCATGGTCGCCGATGCGCTCCATGAACCGGCCGAGCAGCACCACGTCGATCAGCTGCTGGTTCGTGCCGTCCCAATCATCCGACAACGCCAGTTCGAACGTGCGATGATGCATCGCGTCGAGCTTGTCGTCGTTGCGGATCACCCGGTCGGCGATGCGCGCGTCACGGTCCGACAGCATCGCCACCACATTGTCGGCCGTCTCGCTCAGGAAATCCTGCATCTGCGAGAACACCTCGACCGCATCCGCCGGCAGCGGCGACTCCGGATAGGCGCAGCGCGCCGACTCGGCGATATGCTTCGCCAGATCGCCCATACGCTCGAACGTGGCCGCCAACCGCAGCGTCGACACCACGACGCGCAGATCGGTCGCCACCGGCGTCTGCTTGGCCAGCAGACGCACGCACTGGTCGATGACGCTCGCCTCAAGCTCGTCGATCCGCGCATCGCCGTCGATGACCGCCTGCGCGGCCTCCACGTCACGACGCAGCAGCGCATCGCCGGCCAGATTGATCGCGTTGCGCACGTCCTGCGCCATGCGATCGAGATCGTCGGCCACCGCCTTCATCTCCTCGTTGAAAATAACGCGCATAGTAACCCTTTCCTGTTCGCGTGCAACTACCCTCCAGTGTAGAGGCGCCGTCTCTCGCCACCCGCCGCACGCACCCCGCCGCACACGCAGTTCAGCGAACGTTCATCTTCCCGACCGCACCCGGCAACCCGAACCGTCGCATACGCGGGATGCCGCCACGGGCGCCTGTGGAACAATGACGGTATGCCCCAGCAACTCCAGACCCTGATCGTCGCCGCGCCGTTCGCGCTCATGGCGCTCGCCGCCGTGACGATGGTGCTGTTCCGCATCTACGATGCGGTCCGTCCGCTGTTCGACAACCGCTTCGCCGCGGGCGTCGGCTCCGGTTCGTCGCGCGCCGCCGCCGACGGGTCCGTCTCCGGCGGTTCCGCAGCCGGCGAGGATGATGATGAGGATGACGAGGACGATGATGAGGATGGTCGCGCCGACGTGCGGCCCGGTGCCGCGGCCGTCGGCGGTCCGATCGCCCGACTGCGTGCCCGCCTAGGTGCGCGGTTGCGTACCCGTAGGCGCGGCCGTTGCGGCGGCGCCGCCGTCTCGGAATCGACGAAAGCCGGGGACGAGGATCTCGACGAATCGACGACCGCGCTGCTGGCGATGCTGCCCCAGGCAGCGGTTGTCGTAGACCGGCACGGCGAGGTGGTGCGAGCCAACCACGCCGCGTACACGCTCGGCGTCGTCGACGACGATGCGATCATGGACGACCGGGTGCGCGAGGAGGTGCGCCGCGTGCTGGAGACGGGGGAGCGGCGCCGGTTCGACCTGACGACCCATACGCCCGACAGTCGCGGCGCCGACCCGGAATCCGCACTGCGGGTGCAGGGCGTGACCCGGCCCAACTGGCTCAAGGTGACGGTCGGACGCATCGGCGCGTTCGCCGTCATCCTGATCGACGACGTGAGCGGCACGATACGCTTCGCACAGATGCGCGACTCGTTCATCGTCAACGTGTCGCAGCAGTTGCGCAAACCCACCCAGGCGCTCGCCCAGCTCGCCGACTCGCTGGAGGATGACGCGCTCGACGCCGAGCAGATCTCCTGGAACGCGCATCAGGTGCGCGCCTCATGCGACCGGCTCGACCATATGGTCGCCGACCTGCTGCTGCTCATCGAAGCGCAGGAACCGGTCATGCCGTCGTCGGCGAACCGGGTGGAGGTCGCGCGCCTGCTGGCCGACGCGACCGGCATCGTCCACGACGCAGCGGCCCGTCGGCGCGTGCGCGTCGACGTCGACTGCGCGGACGGACTGACGGTCAACGGCGACGCTGGCCAGCTGGCCGCGGCCGTCGCCAAGCTCATGCACAACGCGGTCGTCTACTCATCGCCCGGCGGCGTGGTGCACGTCGCGGCGATGCCGTCCGCCGACGGGACGCAGGCGCTGATCCGCGTCATCGACCAGGGCGTGGGCATCGTCAAGGACGAACAGGAGCGCATCTTCGAACGGTTCTATCGCGGGTCGAACCAGACGGCGGCGTCGCGCGACGGCATCGGACTGGGATTGGCGATCGTCAAGCATGTGGCGCTGGCCCATCACGGCGGCGTGACGGTGTGGAGCATGCCCGGCAGCGGCGCCACGTTCACGCTTTCACTGCCGGTCGCCCTGTGATTGCAAGGCCGCTACGCGCCGAGACGCCGGTAGTCCCAGCGGTCGAAATGCTCCCAGATGAGCATCATCACGCCGATCACCGTGCCGCATGCGCACACCACGAGACCGCGCAGCACATCGAACCCGAGGAACAGCAGCACGGTGGCGACCACCAGCGACACCGTCCACAGCGCGGTGCCGAACAGGAACGTCTTGCGCAGGTCCACGCGCACGGGCTTGGGCGCCGGACGGCACACGTCCGGATTGATGATCGGTGCGAACTTCATACCCGTCACCTTAACCGCGGCCCCACCCCACGGCATGGTCCGCAGGGATGATTCCACGCCTCGCGAAACGACGGCGGCCGGACCATACCGTCCGACGGCCGCCGTCAAGGAAATGAGGGACCGACGATTCCGCCGCGCCTACAGCCGCTGCGCGACGTAGTCGACGCACTCGGTGAGCGCCTGCACGTCGGCCGGCTCGACCGACGGGAACACGCCGATGCGCAGCTGGTTGCGGCCCAGCTTGCGATAGCCGGACGTGTCCACGATGCCGTTGTCGCGCAGCGCGGACACGACCTGCGACGCGTTCACCGACGGATCGAGGTCGATCGTCACCACGCAGTTCGACCGCGCGTCCACGTCGGCGACGAACGGCGTCGCATAATCGGAACGCTCCGCCCACGAATACAGGATCGACGCGGACTTGGCGCACCGGGCGACCGCCCAATCCAGCCCGCCATGGCCGTTCAGCCAGCGCACCTGGTTCTCCAGCATGATCAGCGTCGCCACCGCCGGCGTGTTGAGCGTCTGATCCTTGCGCGAATTCGCGACCGCCGACGTCAGCGACAGGAACGGCGGCACCCAGCGGCGCGCGCCCTCCAGCTTCGCGCCCGCCTCGACGCGCTCGGCACGCTCCACCGCCTGCGGCGACAGCACGGCCACCCACAGGCCGCCGTCCGAGCCGAACGCCTTCTGCGGGGAGAAATAGTAGGCGTCGGTCTGCGCGATGTCCACCGGCAGCGCGCCCGCGCCCGACGTGGCGTCGACCAGCGTCAGCGCACCCTGCTCACGGCTGCCCTCCACGCGGCGCACCGGCGCCATCACGCCCGTCGACGTCTCGTTATGCGCCCAGCAGTAGGCGTCCACGCCGTCCGTCAGTTCCGGCAGCCGGTACGTGCCCGGCTCGCCCTTGAACACGACCGGCGACTCCAGGAACGGCGCCGACGCGGCCGACGCGGCGAACTTCGCGCTGAACGAACCATACGAGCCGAACGCGGCGCGGCGCGAGATCAGCGACGCGCACGCCATATCCCAGAAGGCGCTCGCGCCGCCGTTGCCCAGCGCGACCTCATAGCCGTCGGGCAGGGAGAAGAACTCGGACAGCCCCTCGCGGATCGAACCGACGATCCGCCGCACCGGAGCCTGACGGTGGGACGTGCCCAGCGGGGAGTGGACCGCCGCGGCCAGCGCGTCGGCCTGATCGTCGCGGATCTTGCTCGGGCCGGCGCCGAAACGGCCGTCCTCGGGCAGGAGTGAATCGGGGATGATGATCGTATTCGCCATGCCATCCAGCGTAACGGGACGCCGCCGCACGCCTGCCGAGGCGTCCGTTTGGCGGACCCGCGCATGGCCGGCGAACGGGCGGCGCAAGGCGGCCGCCGGCGTTCGCGGACACGCCGCCCCGGAGTCATCCCCGTGGACGATGACCGCCGCTCGTAGTAATGTGCTAGTGATGCCCGCGGCGTGACGTTGCCGTGAACGGCCATGAACGGCCATCGGAAACGACCGCCAGCCCGCAATCCGATAGGAGCGAATCAGTCATGAAGCATGGATCCCACAAAGCCCCCAAGGCCGTCGATCAGCGCATCGCATGGTCCGAGGTGTTCTCGTCGCGCAAGGGATCCCACAGCACCTCCAGCGTCCGTGCCGTGCAGATGGCCGCGAACAACGGCGCCATCCTCGGCCTCGACCAGGCGGTCGCCGACAAGCTCAACGAGCTTGCGCCGCAGACCCGCCGCGCCATGCGCGAGGCCGCCCGCGCCGCCGAACGCCGCTCCCACATCGTCGCCTCCACGTCGCTGGCCGCCCTCGTGGGCACCGCCGCCACGATGGTGGCGTTCTCCAACGCCGACGACACGACGTCGTTCCGACTCGCCGACGAGGCGACCACGACGATGCAGATCAAGCGCGTGGAGTCCACCTCCGCCTCCGCGTCGCGTTCCGAGGACCGCGCCGCGATCGGCTCGCTGACCGCCACGACGCAGCGGCAGACCACCAGCGACGGCGAATGGACGATGGACGGCGACGGCTCCGCCCTCGACACGAACGTCATGTCCCGCTCCACCGCCAACAACCCGTACGTCGCCGCGCTCATGGACATCGACTACGCGTCCCTGCCCGCCGGCTTCGACCCGAACCACGCCACCGGCGACAACGGCAACGCCTACCCGTACGGCCAGTGCACCTGGTACGCCTACGAGCGCCGCGTGCAGCTGGGCCTGCCGGTCGGCTCGCAGTTCGGCAACGGCAACATGTGGGGCGCCAGCGCCGCCGCGCTCGGCTACTGGGTCGACTCCACGCCGCGCCACGTGGGCGACATCGTCTCGTTCGCGTCCGGCCAGCTGAACGCCGACGCGACCTACGGCCATGTCGCGGTCGTCGAGCGCATCAACGAGGACGGCTCCATCGAGATCTCCGAGTCGAACGTGAAGGGACTGGGCGTCATCTCCAACCGCACGATCTCGGCCGCCGACGCCGCCTCGCTGACCTACATCCACTACTGATCCGCGGGTTCCCGGGACATCGGTCCGCGGCCTCGCCGCGCCTGCCGTCCACGTTGCGGATGATGCGTTTCCATATGCCGGCGTTCCGATGACCACGTCGCATAGTAGACTTCTGTCCTGATGAGTGTTAAGCGTATCCATACCGTGATTGCCGCCGTCGCCGCCTGCGCCTGCATGGCCGCGATCGGCGCCCCCATTGCCTTCGCCGCGAACGACGACGCCGCGGTGACCTCCTCGCGTTCCTTCCCCAAGGCCCAGACCGTCACCCGCGACCTGTTCGCCGAAGCGTCGGCCGTGAACGCCGAAACCGACGAGAACTGGGGCGAAGCCGAGAACCTCGACGTGCCGCAGACCAAGTCCCAGGCCGAAAAGGACGCCGAAGCGGCCGCCGCGGCCGCCGAGGAGGCCGAGCGCCAGGCCCAAGAGCAGGCCGCACAGGCCCAATCGCAGGCCGCAAGCCGTTCCTCCGACCGTTCCGGACTGACCGAAGGCACCGGCTCCTCCGCGACCGGCACCCTGCCGTCCGCCACGGGCAGCGCCACCGGCCAGGCCATCGCCGCGTTCGCCACCCAGTTCCAGGGCTACCCGTACGTCTACGGCGGCAACACGCCGAGCGGCTGGGACTGCTCCGGCTTCGTCCAGTACGTGTTCGCCCAGTACGGCATCAGCCTGCCGCGCTCGTCGGGCGCCCAGGCGGCGGTCGGCACCGCGGTCGGCAGCCTCGCCGAAGCGCAGCCGGGCGACATCATCGCCAACGGCGCCCACGCGGCCATCTACATCGGCGGCGGCATGGTCATCAACGCGCTCAACCCGGCGCAGGGCACGCAGATCACCGGTCTGGGTGTGTTCACCGGCGGCTATTCGATCCGCCGCGTCGTCTGACGCATCGCACGACGCATCGCATCGCAGCATTCCTTCGGACGGCCCTCCCCACGAACGGGAGGGCCGTTCCGCGTTTCGCGGGCGGGAAAACACGCGATCCGCACGGCAAGCGGGTATCCTAGGGTGGTGAGGCCGGCGCGCCGAAGCGTCGGAGGAATCCAAGGAGGTCGTCATGATCAACGACAAGGCCATTCTCGTGGGCGTGGACGGATCGCACGCCAGCTACAAGGCCACCTGGTGGGCCGCCAACTACGCCAAGCACGCCGGACTGACGCTGCAGATCGTGTGCGCGTACTCGCTGCCGAGCTACGCCGCCGTCTCGTTCGACGCCACGTACACCGCGATGGGGGACGACAACGCGGCACACAGCGACGCCCAGGAGATCCTGTCCAAGGCCAAGGCCATCGCCGACGAGCAGGGCGTCGAAGCCGCCACGCTCATCGTCACCGGCGACCCGGCGTCCGTGTTCGTGGAACTGTCGCGCAACTACAACCTGATCGTCATCGGCAACCGCGGCAAGGGCGGCCTGGCCGAACGCCTGCTGGGCACCACGTCGTCGTCGCTGCCCGCGTACGCGTACTGCCCGATCGTCGTCGTGCCCTACACCGACGACGACGGCAACCTGATGCACCTCAACAACACGATCACCCGCGTGGCCGTCGGTGCCGACGAATCCAAGTGGGGCCTCAAGGCGCTCGACATCGCCGCCGCATTCGCCGACGGCTGGGACGCCGAACTCGACGTGATCTCCGCCGTTCCCAAGATGCAGGGCGTCGACGCCGGCGACGCGGTCATGGAATCCTACATGGAGGATCTCGACATGCGCCTCAAGCCGATCACGGAACGCCACCCGAACCTGAAGATCCACAAGTCCGTCGTGCCCGGCTCGGCCGTCAACGCGCTCACCAAGGCCAGCTACGACCATGACGTCGTGGTCGTCGGCTCGCGCGGCCGCGGCGGCTTCACCGGCCTGCTGCTCGGCTCGACCAGCCAAGGCCTGCTCCAGCACGCCGTCACCCCCGTATACGTGGTGCCGCGCAAGTACGTGGAGGCCGCCGAGACGCGCCTCGACACCGTGCCCAGCTCGCCGGCCGAAGTGCCCGTCAAGTCGCTCGACGAGATCAGCGGCGTCGAGGAGGTCGCCGTGCCGACCGCCGCCGCCGAAGTCGCCGAGGCGATCGAGACGACCATCGACCCGCACCGCCAGTAGACGGTCCGGCAGGCTGTCGTCGTGACGGCCTGCCGTCGGACGGCCGACTGACGGCCGTCGACCGTAACGCAAGAAGGCTCCCCGAGGGGAGCCTTCGTCATATCCAGATGCGCCGGCGATGCGGCGGGACGGACGGGCGGTCATCCCGCCTACCGTCCCCGCCGCGGCCGTATCGGCGGCGACGGTCAGTGGCGGATCGTCACGTCCATGCGCACCGGCGTCTCCTGCACGTACGTGTGCTTGACGGTGCAGCCCTTGTCGACGTGGCGCACGATGCGCTCCTTGAGCTTCTCGGCGTCCTCGTCGCTCAGTCCGGCGTCGACGGCGTCGACGACCAGCTGCTCGTTGAAGTTGATGTACGCGTCATGGTCGGCGTCGTACGTGCCGTCCACGACGACCTTCGCGCCGTTGCCCTCGCCCAGCGTATGCTCGATGGCGAACTGGCTGGACAGCGCCGCGCAGCCCGCCAGCGCGATCTTCATCAGATCGCCCGGCGTGAAGACTCCTTTGCCATGACCGAACTTGATATGCGCGCCGTCGTCGCTGAACGCGTCCCACGAACCGTCCTTGTTGCGCTCGACCCACAGTCGCTTGCCCATGGATGCCTCCCTGTTCCTGTATCGGTGTGCACGACGGCGACGACCGCCGTCGGATGCTACCCAATGTAGCGCACCGCGGCGTGCGGCGGGCGGGCTGCGTCCGTCGGGCGGCGGTCGGGCGTCCGACGGCGGCGTCCGGGACGGTCCGTCGGGGTGACACGCCCGGATTGGTCGTACGGAACTGGGGTTGGGGGAGTCATGTCAGGGTGACACGCCCGGGTTGGTCGTACGGAACTGGGGGTGGGGGAGTCGTATCGGGGCGACACACCCGGGTTGGTCATACAGAACGGGGGTTGCCGGACGACATGCCGACGATCGGTGACGTAACCGCCGTTCCGTATGACCAATCCGGGCGTGTCGCCCAGGTGCGGCGCCTGACGGACGACGTTCATCCTCCGACGAACGCCCGTTTCCCGGCCCGCGGTTATGCTGGGTCCATGGCATTGACACCAGAACAGCTCGCGGACATCCGCACCCGTATCCCGGCCCGTCCGGACACCGACATCCCCACCCCCTACGAGGATCTTGTGCGCACGATCCTGACCGAAGGCAAGCACAAGTCCGACCGCACCGGCACCGGCACGATCTCCCTGTTCGGCCGGCAGATGCGCTTCGACCTGTCCGAATCGTTCCCGCTGCTGACCACCAAGACCGTGTTCTTCAAGGGCCTCGCGTACGAGCTGCTGTGGTTCCTCAAGGGCGCCACGAACGTGCGCTGGCTGCAGGAGCACAACGTGCACATCTGGGACGAGTGGGCCGACGAGAACGGCGACCTCGGCCCCGTGTACGGCGCGCAGTGGCGCAGCTGGCCGGCCCCCACGCCCGACGACCCGAACCGCACCATCGACCAGATCGCCAACGTGCTCGACCTGATCCGCAACCATCCCGACTCGCGCCGCATGGTCGTCTCCGCATGGAACCCGGCCGAAGTGGAGCACATGGCGCTGCCGCCGTGCCACGCCCTGTTCCAGTTCTACGTGGCCGACGGCCGCCTCAGCTGCCAGCTGTACCAGCGCAGCTGCGACATGTTCCTCGGCGTGCCGTTCAACATCGCCTCCTACTCGCTGCTCACGCTCATGATGGCACAGCAGGCCGGATTGGAGCCGGGCGAGTTCGTGTGGACCGGCGGCGACTGCCACATCTACGACAACCACATCGAGCAGGTGCTCGAACAGCTGTCGCGCGAACCCTACCCGTACCCGCGCATCGAGATCCGCAAGGCCGACTCGCTGTTCGACTATGCGTACGAGGACTTCACGATCGTCGACTACCGTCATCATCCGACCATCAAGGCGCCGGTGGCCGTCTGACGGACCGTCGGCGGCCATCTGACGGTCGTCCGACCAGCAGGCCGGACCGACGTCCGACGGCGGTCCCGACGGACGTCCCGTCGGCTGAATCAGACGTGCATGGACGACTCCGGACCGACCCCGGACCGACCCTACCGAGAGGCGAGTCCGCCCCGAGTCCGAGTCGTCCATTACACTTCTGACCCAGTTCGACCCAAGGAGACTGAAATGGAGCACGATAGTAGCCGCAGTGGCTATCACGAACCCGAGCCCGGGGTCGCCGGGCTGGAAGAGACCGAGGACTGGGGGGACGACTTCCCCAAGACCTTCTCGGTCAACCTCATCTGGGCCGAGGCCCGCGACAAGGACGGTCGCGACGGCGCCATCGGCTTCGCAGGCGGCATGCCCTGGCATTGCGCCGAGGACATGAAGCATTTCAAGGAGCTGACCGTCTCCCACCCGGTGATCATGGGCCGGCGCACGTGGGAGTCGCTCGACCCGAAGTACCGTCCGCTGCCCAACCGCGACAACATCGTCGTCTCGCACGACGCGCAGTACCGCGCGATCGGCGCGACCGTCGCCGAAAGTCTCGACGACGCGCTCGACTACGCGCGTCAGGAGGCCATCCCCGACGACGGCATGGACCGCAGCGAGATCTGGGTCATCGGAGGCGCGCAGCTGTTCCGCGAGGCGCTGCCGATGGCGACCAAGGCGTACGTGACGCTGCTGGACGCCGACGTGGACGCCGACACGTACGCGCCCGACATCCGCGGCCTCGTCGAATCCGGCGCATGGCGCGTCATCGACACGGGCGAACGCCGCCCGTCCAAGTCCGCAGGCGTGCGCGCCTACCGTTTCGTGACCATCGCCAAGGCCTGAGCGCCGGGATAGCACCGGATAACGCCGGACCGTACCGGACAACACCGGACAGAAAAGGGGAGTCCCATGACCAACCGACCGTATACCGTCATGACCGTCTGCACCGGCAACATCTGCCGTTCGCCGATGGCCGAGATCATCCTGCGCGCCGAATTCGAGGCGCGCGGCCTGGGCGACCGCGTGCGCGTCGTCTCCAGCGGCGTCTCCGACGAGGAGTACGGCAACCCGATCGACCGCCGCGCCGTACGCGTGCTGCAGGCCGACGGCTACCAGATCCCGGCACGCCACTTCGCGCACCGCATCACCCGCGAGGAGATCGAAGCGTCCGACCTGTTCCTGCCGATGACCGCGTCGCACATGCGCGCCCTGCTGCGCCAGCTGCCCGACGCCAAGCGCGGCGCCGTGCACATGTACCGCAGCTTCGACCCCGACCTGACCGTCGTCGCCGGCCACGAGGAAAGCATCGACCTCGTCGACCCGTGGTACGGCGGCGCCCACGAATTCCAGGTCGCCATCGAACAGATCGAGCACGTCGCCCCGTACATCGTCGACTGGGTCGCCGCCCGGCTCGACGACGAGCGCTGACCGGCGCTCGCCTTACCATCGTGCGTATGCAAGAAGAATGGAATGACACCACCGCCGTCGCGCCGACCGCCGACGGCGGGCCCGCCGCCGAACCGCCGACCGACGACGCCGCCGACCGCCCCGCGCTCTACGGACGCAAGGTCATGTCGTTCGTACGCCGGTCCGCACGCCTCGACGAACGACTCCAGCGCGCATGGGACACGTACGCCGACCGCTACCTGCTTGACGTCGCCGCCGGCGAAGGATCCCTCGCCGTACGCGACGACGTGCGCATCGACGCCGCGTACGTGAACGACACGTGGGGCAACGGGCATCCGCTCATCATCGAAATCGGCAGCGGCCAAGGCGAGAACATCGTCGCCGCGGCCGAAGCACACCCCGAACTCAACTTCCTCGCACTCGAAGTCTACGACCCCGGCGTGGCCCACACGCTCCTCCTCGCCGGCAAACGCGACCTCAACAACCTGCGCATCGCCCAGGTCAACGCGCCCGAACTCATCGCCGCATGCACCGACGGGGCGCTCGCCGAAGTGTGGACGTTCTTCCCCGACCCGTGGCCCAAGATGCGCCACCACAAGCGCCGCATCGTGCAGGCCGAACTGGCCGCCGACGTGCACCGCGCGCTCGTCCCCGGCGGCGCATGGCGCATCGCCACCGACATCGAGGACTACGCGCTGCACGTGCACGAAGTGATGGACGGCCTCGACGGGTTCGCCAACGCGGGCGGCGTGACCGTGAGCCTGCCGACCGAACACGTCGGCAAGGGCAACGCCGAGGACGCCGCCGGACTGCCGCACGCCGACTTCACCGAATCCGAACGGTTTGATGGCCGCGTGCTCACCAACTTCGAGAAGAAGGGTCTGGCCGCCGGTCGTGTCATCCACGACTTCACGTACCGCACGGTGAGCGCCGAATAGGCGAGGGGCAGCTGGGGGCGCGACGGCGGCGGTACGAAGTGCAGTACTGCAAAACCGTTGCGATTCCTTGCGACACGCCGTATGTTGCCAAAACCGGATGACTCGCGTATATTTAATCGAGTTGTCCGCCCCCATCGTCTAACGGTTAGGACACCAGACTTTCAATCTGACAACGAGAGTTCGACTCTCTCTGGGGGTACCAACGGCGGAAGCTGTGAAAAGCGCTGAAACTCAAAGGTTTCAGCGCTTTTCTGTTTTCCGGTCCGAATCGTTTTGGACGGATTCCGGGCGGTATCCGGGATGAGATGCGTGTCTTCTGAATACGGGAATGTTGCGGTGGGCAATGGTCCGAACGGTGGTGTCCGGGAGTGTCGTCGTCTTCTTGTTGCCGGCGGTCGGCGCAATGAGGCGGTGGGGGTAACCGTGACGATTGACGGTATATTCGGCCATGATGACGAACGATGAACCATAACGGTGGCCGGCCTTCCCACGGAACCCGGCCACCATCGTCGTGAAGCCGTTTCGATCCGCAGGGAGGTTACCGTGCTGAAGACTCTCGCGATTCAGTTGCAGTCGTTGACGGTCTGCCGGCGATGTTGGGAACGTGGCGTACTCTGGCGTCATGAACGACAATGACGGACGGGCGCAGCTGCCCGCAGGCGATAATCAGCCGCAGGCTTCGTACGAATCAACGGCGGCCGACCCCGGCACGTCGGCCGGCTTCGCATCGAACGATCCGGCCGGTCAGGGCGGATGGGCATCCGGATGCGCTCAGGCCGGTCCGGCGGGGGAGACGAATCAGGCTTGGCAATACGGGCAAGGACAGTACGGTTCGACCGGCTCATACGAGCAATACGGACAGTCCGGTCAATACGGTCAGCATGATCAATATGGCCAGCCGAATGCGGCGGCCCCATATGCGCAGACCGGACGGTACGGGCAATACGGCCAGTACGGACAGAGCCAATCCGGTCAATCGGCGCAGGCGCCGCAAGCCGCCCCGCCGGCCGGACAATACCCGCCGCAGGGCGCGTATGTGTACGGCTATGGCTATCCGATGCCGACAAACGAACGCTGGAACGTGCTGTGCATCGTCGGATTTGTCCTCGCATTCGTGATTCCGCCGGTCGGCGTGATCCTGTCGGCCATCGCACTCGTCCAGATCAACCGGACGCGCGAACGCAGCCGCGGACTGTCGATCGCCGGCATCGTCGTCGGCGGCGTGCTGACGGCGCTGTGGGTCGTGGGCATCGTGTTCGTCGGATGGGCCATCGACACGGCGATCCGATACTCGGACGATCAGGGCTCGTCGCACTCCTACTCCTACGACTACAACGATGCCGACTGCCCGGTCGAAATCGACGGCGAATGCTACAGTCTCGACGACCTCGAACGCGAATGGGGCGACTTCGACTGGGATGATTTCGGCGTGGGCGGTCTGGACGCGTCGAAATGGGTCGGCGACACGCCGAACGGCACTTTCGGAACCGATTTCGACGTCGATTTCGGCGGCGAAACGGTGTCGGAACCGGTGCTTGACGTGCGAGGGGTGGTTGCGGTGAATCTGCTTGGCTGAGCGGACGGTTGCCATCTGAAAGCGTTGGAATTACAACGATATTAGTGCGTCTCTCATTGCTGTTGAGGAATTTCCGACTGGTGCGACACGCCGAGACTTGCGTAAGTCGCCGAGATGGGTAATATATCTACTCGTTGCCTCACGCAAGTGAGAAAACAACGGCCGCGTAGCTCAGTTGGTTAGAGCGCCGCCCTGTCACGGCGGAGGTCGCCGGTTCAAGTCCGGTCGTGGTCGCTGATGGTGAAAGAACCCGGTTCGCCGGGTTTTTTCAACTGTCTCCGGCTCTGTAGCTCAGTTGGTAGAGCGAACGACTGAAAATCGTTAGGTCAGCGGATCGATCCCGCTCGGAGCCACCACGCGGAACCCCGCAAGTCGCAAGGCTTGCGGGGTTTTCCGTATCCGCAATGCGATTCGCATCATCGCCCTCGCCGCCGCGGCGGCACGGTCGCAACGTCCGGTAAAGGCGGCCGAACGGCGCTCACGGAAGACGCCGCCCGGCCACCCGCATACTAGATGCGTCCCGACAGGCCCTACTCGAACGGGTAGGTCAGGCCCCACTTGGCACGGATGCCGTCCATCAGCTCCATGATGCGCAGCGTATCGGCGTGCGGCATCGCCTCGCATTCGGTGCGCCCGTCGAGAATCGCCTCCGCGGCCGCGGCCACCTGATACTCGTAGCCGGTCAGCTGCTCCGGCACCTCGATGCGGCGGCGCAGCACATGATCCGGGCCATACACGTCGATCGCCTCCACATTGTTGATGTTGCGGCACTGCACGTAGCCGTCCGTACCCCAGATCGCGCCGTCACGGTCCGAAGCGACCAGCATCGACGACGTGGCCGACGCCATCGTCCCATCCGCATACACGAGCGTCGTCGCATTATGCGCGTCCACACCCGTCTCATACGGCACCATCGACGTGTCGATGCGCTCGACCGGCGTGGCACCATGACCGCCCATCACCATGTCGATGAAGTTCAGCGGATAGACGCCCACATCGAGCAGCGCGCCGCCCGCCAGCGCCGGATCGGTCATACGCGCCTTGCGCGACACCGGATAGCACAGGTTCGCGGCGATCATCCTCACCTCGCCGATCTCACCCGAGGCCACGACCTCGTCGATCAGCGCACGCGACGGCATGTATCGCGTCCAGATCGCCTCCGTGCACAGCAGCCCCGTACGCTCGGCCACGTCGAGCAGCTCGCGAGCCTGCGCCGCATTCGCCGTGAACGACTTCTCGACCAGGATGTTCTTGCCCGCCTCCAGACACGCGATGCCCTGCTGCGCGTGCAGGCTGTGCGGCGTGGCGATGTACACCAGATCGACGTCCGGGTCGGCCAGCAGCTCCTCGTACGAGCCGTACGACACCGGGAACCCGTACTGGGCGGCGAACTCGGCCGCGCGGTCGGCGTCGCGCGCCGCGACCGCGTACGGGGCGACCAGATCCGCATAGCGCGGGTCGGCGGCCATCCTCACCAGCGTCGTCGCCATCGAATGGGCGATGCGGCCCGCGCCCAGGATCGCCACATTGACCTTGAGGCCCTGCTCGCGCGCCTCGGTCCGCCTGCCGTTGAGTCGGCTCATGATTCCTCCTTGAATGATGTTGCGGCGGCGGGCGCAAGACGCCGCCGTCCGCACGGATACGACCGTCACCATTGTAGATTCGCGCGACGCGCACGATCGGCGGCGTGGCCGATAATGATGCGGTGGTCAAGGAGACGAAGACGAAACCGGCGAGCCGGTACGAGCGCGGCACGCGCAGCTACACGATGTCGCGCATCCGCGGCAAGGACACGTCGATCGAGACGCTGGTGCGCAGCTACCTGTTCCGGCGCGGACTGCGGTTCCGCAAGAACGACCGGCGCTATCCGGGGCATCCCGACGTGGTGCTGCCCAAATACCATGCGATCGTGTTCGTCAACGGATGCTTCTGGCACGCGCACGAAGGATGCCCCAAACGCAGCATACCCAAGTCGAACGTCGAATTCTGGACCGCGAAACTGGCACGCAACCGCGAGCGCGACGCACGCCAGCAGGCGACGCTGCGCGACGACGGCTGGAACGTCATCGTCGTATGGGAATGCGAACTGGGCAGGGCCGTACGCGAGGAGCGGCTGGAACGACTGTACGGGCAGATCGTCGGCGGGGGAGCAGACGTCGGGACGGACGCCGCCGGGATGGATGCCGTCGGGACGGATGCCGCCGGCTCCGCGGGGTGAGAACGGCCGGCCTGTTGGGGCGACGGCGGTAATACACTGGAATACGGCAAACGTACTACCTTTCGGAAGGAACCAGCATGTCCGCTGAAGCAAACGTCGGCGTCGTCGGCCTTGCCGCCATGGGCGCCAGCCTCGCCCGCAACCTGGCCCGCCACGGCAACAAGGTCGCCGTGTACAACCGCTCCTACGCGCGCACCGAAAAGCTCATCGCCGAGCACGGCGACGAAGGCGCGTTCTTCCCGGCCGAAACGATGGAGGCGTTCGTCGACTCCCTCGCCAAGCCGCGCACCGCGATCATCATGGTCAAGGCCGGCGAGCCGACCGACGCGATGATCGACGCGCTGGCCGACCTCATGGAGCCGGGCGACATCATCGTCGACGCCGGCAACGCGCACTTCCCGGACACGATCCGCCGCGAGAAGGCGATCTCCGCGCGCGGCCTGCACTTCGTCGGCTGCGGCGTCTCCGGCGGCGAGGAAGGCGCGCTGCTTGGCCCGTCGATGATGCCCGGCGGCACCGAGGAGTCCTGGACCACCCTCAAGCCGATCTTCGAATCCATCGCCGCGAAGGCCGAAGGCGAGCCGTGCGTGACCCACATCGGCGCGGACGGCGCCGGCCACTTCGTCAAGATGGTCCACAACGGCATCGAATACTCCGACATGCAGCTCATCGCCGAAAGCTACGACCTGATGCGCCGCGGCCTGGGCATGACCCCCGCCGAGATCGGCGACGTGTTCGCCGCATGGAACGAGACCGAACTCGACTCCTACCTGATCGAGATCACCGCCGAAGTGCTGCGCCAGGTCGACAAGAAGACCGGCAAGCCGCTCGTCGACCTCATCGTCGACCATGCGGGCATGAAGGGCACCGGCACGTGGACCGTGCAGGCGGCGCTCGACCTGGCCGTGCCGGTCACCGGCATCGGCGAGGCCGTGTTCGCCCGCGGCCTCTCCTCGCAGGGCGACCTGCGCGAGGAGGCGCAGCGTCAGGGCTTCGACGGCCCGACCGGCGCCATCGACATGCCGGCCGAGGACTGCGCCGCGTTCGTCGAGGACATCCGCGAGGCGCTGTACGCGTCGAAGATCGTCGCGTACGCGCAGGGCTTCAACGAGATCACCGAAGCGGCCAAGAAGTACGGCTGGGACATCGATCTGGCGGCGGTCGCGCGCATCTGGCGCGGCGGCTGCATCATCCGTGCCAAGTTCCTCAACCGCATCTCCGAGGCGTTCGAATCCGGCGAGGCCAACGTGTCGCTGCTGTTCGCCCCGTACTTCAAGGATGCGATCGAGACCGCCCAGCGTTCGTGGCGCCGCGTTGTGTCGCGCGCGGTCGCGTTCGGCATCCCGGTCCCGGCGTTCTCCTCGTCGCTGGCCTACTTCGACGGCCTGCGCTCCGACCGCCTGCCCGCCGCCCTGATCCAGGGTCAGCGCGACTATTTCGGTGCGCACACCTACCAGCGCGTCGACATGCCGGGTGCGTTCCACACGCTGTGGGCCACCGAGGAGCGTGAGGAGATCGAGGCCTGATCCCCTCGTTCCGCCGGTGTTCCGGTTGCGGCTTCCGTTGAACCGATAGATTGAACCGTCACGGCCCATGCATGATCAGTGAACGTGCATGGGCCGTGACGGTTCAGTCGTATCCGGAGGGGGCGGACGGCCGGTGCGGAAGACCGGCCACAGCCGTCAGAGGAGGGAGGCGGCGCCCTCGTCGACGAGCCAGAGCAGCTCGTCGCCGGCGGCGAACGAGCTGGGGGCCTGCGGATTGCGCGCGGCGGCGAAGACGCGGGCTACCGCCTCGGCCTTGCGGGCCTCGGAGGTGATCATCCACGTGTGGCGCGAACGGGCGATCATCGGCACGGTGAGCGTCACGCGCAGCGGCGGCGGCTTGGGCGAATCGCGCACGCCGGCGACCAGCACATGCGGATCGTCGATGAGCACCTGCGGCAGGCCGGGGAACAGCGACGCGAAATGCGCGTCGGGGCCCATGCCGAACATCGCGATGTCGAGACGCGGCTCGTCGCCCAGCTCGGCGGTCAGCTCGCGCTGGTAGTCGGCCGCGGCGGCCGCCAGCACCGCGTCGGTCTCCTCCGGGGAGGCGGTGGCGATCTCGTCGGCGGAACGACGGTCGGCGGGCATCTCATGCAGGTTCGCCGCCGGCATCGCGCCCGACGCGATCAGCGAGTCGAACAGGATGCCGCGCGCCTGGCCGGCGTTACGGTCGGCGTCGGCGGCGGGGACGAAACGCTCGTCGCCCCACCAGATGTGGACGCGCGACCAGTCGATTGCGGCGGCGAGCGGACTGTCCTTGACGGCGGCGAGCACGCGGTTGCCGTCGGTGCCGCCGGTGACGGCGACGTCGACGCGCGTGCGGCCCGGCTCGGCCAGCAGGTCGCCGATCGTCAGCAGCGTGCGCGCGGCGACCGCCTGCGCGAGCACGGTCGGATTCGGATGGATGATGGTCGTCGGATGGCTCATGGTTCCTTCGATTCAGTCGGTCGGGTGGATAAGGTCCCAGCCCTGCGTGATGACCTCGGCGTACACCTCGTCCGGGTCGAGTCGGCGCAGCTCCTCGCTCAGGCACTCCTCGAGCGTGCGCGCGGGCACGCTGATGGTCTGCGGCGACTGGCCGGGCATGCTGATGATCGCGGTGCCGGACTCCGGGTCGGGGCGCTCCAGCGACAGCACGCCGTCGGCGCGTGTCAGATACACGCCGGTGACCGCGTTGGCGCCCGGGATCGTCTCGACGGTGACCGGCACGTTGAGCTTGAGCCGCAGCCAGGCGGCCAGCAGGTCCATCGGCAGGAAGTCGGCCGGGCCGGTGACGCGCGCGGCGCTGATCGGCAGATGCGGCGGCTGGTCGAGCATCGAGGCGAGCATCGCACGCCAGACGGTCAGACGCGTCCACGACATGTCCACGTTCTTCGGCGACCAGTTGCGACGCAGGTCGCCCATCGTGCGGAACGGGTTCGACGAGCGCAGCGCGTCGGTGATGCGGCTGCGGGCCATCGCGCCCAGCAGGTCCTTCGACGGGTTCGCCGGCGCCTCGGTCGGCCACCAGGCCACGACCGGCGCGTCCGGGACGAGCAGCGGGATCACCATCGTGTCGGGATGGTGGACGAGACCGCCGCGCGGATGCAGCACGATGATCTCGCCGGCGCCCGCATCCGCGCCGAAACGCACCTGGGCGTCGAGATTCGACTCCTCGAACGCGGCGATCTCCTCGGCGGACGCGCCGGACGTGGCGTCGGGCGCGGCGGCGCGGCGCGGGCTTATCGCGATGACGCGGCACGGATGCTCGCGGCTGGCCGCGTTCGCCAGCTCCAGCGCATGCTCCAGCTCGTCCTCGTTCGTGGAGATGAGCAGCGTGAGCACACGGCCGGTCGCGGCCTCTCCGCGCTCGTCGTGCAGTTCGTCGATCGCACGCGAGATGTCGCGCGTGCGGGTGTTGGGCATATCGATGATCATGGCATCCTCCAATGGCGTCCGTCACGGGCGAGCATCTCGTCGGCCTCCTGCGGACCCCAGGTGCCGGCACGGTAGGGCTGCGGCTGGCCAAGCGTCGACCAGAACTCCTCGATCGGGTCGAGGATCTCCCAGCTGAGCTCCACCTCGCGCGTGGTCGGGAACAGCGGCGGGTCGCCCAGCAGCACGTCGAGGATCAGACGCTCGTACGCCTCCGGCGAGCTTTCGGTGAACGAACGGCCGTAGCTGAAGTCCATCGACACGTCGCGCACCTCCATCGACGAGCCGCCCGGCACCTTCGCGCCGAAGCGCATCGTGACGCCCTCGTCGGGCTGCACGCGGATCACGATCGCGTTTTTGCCCAGCTCACGCGTGGCGGTCGACTCGAACGGCAGATGCGGGGCGCGCTTGAACACGACCGCGATCTCGGTGACGCGCTTGCCGAGACGCTTGCCGGCGCGCAGGTAGAACGGCACGCCCGCCCAGCGGCGCGTGTCGACGTCGAGGCGGATCGCCGCGTACGTCTCGGTCGTGGACTGCGGGTCGATGCCCTTCTCGTCCAGATAGCCGACGACCTCATGCGAACCCTGCCAACCCGCGGCGTACTGGCCTCGCGCGGTGTGCGCGGCCAGATCCTTCGGCAGACGCACGGCGGAGAGGATCTTCGTCTTCTCCGCGGTCAGGTCGGCCGGGGCGAACGAGACCGGCTCCTCCATCGCGGTGAGGGCGAGCAGCTGCAGCAGATGGTTCTGGATGATGTCGCGCGCCGCGCCGATGCCGTCGTAGTAGCCGGCGCGACCGGCCACGCCGATGTCCTCGGCCATGGTGATCTGCACATGGTCGACGTAGTTGGCGTTCCAGATCGGCTCGTACATGGCGTTGGCGAAGCGCAGCGCCATCATGTTCTGCACCGTCTCCTTGCCGAGATAATGGTCGATGCGGAACACGCTGGACGGGTCGAACACCTCGGAGACGACCCGGTCGAGCTCCTTGGCGCTGGCCAGGTCGTGGCCGAACGGCTTCTCGATGATGACGCGGCGCCACGCGCCCTCGGTGGAACGCGACAGGCCGCAGTCGGCCAGCTGGCGCGACACCTGCGGGAACGCGCGCGGCGGCACCGACATGTAGAACGCGTGGTTGCCGCGCGTGCCGCGGTCGCGGTCGAGTTCGGCGACCGTGTCGGAGAGGCGCTCGAACGCCTTCGGATCGTCGAAGGTGCCCTGGACGAAGCGGATGCCGTCGGCCAGCTGCGTCCACGTGGACTCCTTGAACGGGGTGCGGCAGTGCGCGATGACGTTCTCGCGCACGAAGTCCTTGAACTGGTCCTCGCTCCACTCGCGGCGGGCGAAGCCGGTCAGGCCGAAGCTCGGCGGCAGCAGGCCGCGGTTGGCCAGATCGTAGATGGCGGGCAGCAGCTTCTTACGGGACAGATCGCCGGTCACGCCGAAGATCACGATGCTGCACGGCCCGGCGATGCGCGGCAGGCGCAGGTCGCGCGGGTCACGCAGGGGATTGGTCCATTGCGCGTCGGCAACGGATGCGGGCGTTGTGGATTCACTCATGGAATCCATCCTAGCCGCCGGGTTTCACCGGGGACGGAATACGGCGGCTATATGAGATTGCGCGGGTATGCGGGTGAGTGAGGACGGCTGTGCGGGAGGATGCGCGGGCGGCTGCGGTGCCGCCGTGCATAGGACGTGTATCGGTTGCTTATCGGCCGCGGTCGGGGCGTGACCGATAAGCGACGGCCGTCAGGATGTGGCGTGCGTGCCCCACTGCATGACGATGATGCCGACGATCATGATCGCCATGCCCAGGAACATCTTCCAGTTGAGCGGGTCGTCGAAGATGAACCGCGCGGCGACGGCCGTCAGGATGATGCCGACGCACGACCACACGCCGTACGCGAGCGCCGTGGGCATGCCGCGTTCCAGCACGACCGACAGCAGGTAGAAGCACACGACGTAGCCGATGACGACCGGGATCGCCCAGATCGGCTTGGAGAAGCCGGCCGAGGCGCGCAGCGACAACGTCGCGACGACCTCGCAGGCGATGGTGGCGAACAGCAGCAGCCAGGTGACGAGCATCGAACCTCCTTTGATCATGCGATTTACCTTATCGGACCGTCGGGCCAACGGTTTCCGCGTCGCAACCTGTATGCGGGAGCCTGAAATCATGCGGATTACGACGCGGACCGGGCGTTTTGCGTCGCAATCGGTACGTGGAATCCGGTCGTCTTACGGATTGCGACGCAAATAGGGCTTCCAACGTCGCAATCCGTAATCGGGAGGTAAGTCGTATGCGGATTGCGACGCGGATGGGCCGGCTAGCGTCGCAATCCGTAAACGGAAGTCCGGAATCATGCGGATTGCGACGCGACCGGGACGGACGGCGACGCTAGCGGGCGCCGAGGCGGATCTGGGAGACGAGGATCGCGAGGAAGATGAGCGCGAAGCCGACGCCGGCGGCCGGTTCGACCGTCTCGCCGTAGAACACGACCGAGAACAGCAGGCTGAACACCGTCTCCAGACACATGATCAGCGACGCCTGCGAGGGCGGCGTGACCTTGAGGCCCACGTTCTGCATGATCTGCGCGAGCATCGTCGCGCCGAAGAACAGGTAGCACAGGCAGGCGAGCACGTCCGGGGCGAGCCATGCGGCGGTCGGTGCTGGCTCGGTCAGGATCGCGCCTCCCAGGCACAGCAGACCGGCGACGACGAACTGGGCGAACGTGAGCGTGACCGGGTGGATGTGCCGGCCGAACTTGCCCAGCCACACGAGGTTGAACGAGAAGACGAGCGCGCACAGCAGGGTGAGCAGGTCGCCGGTGCCGACGGTCAGTCCGCCCAGTCCGGAGCTGAACGACACGAATCCCACGCCGGTCAGGCACAGTGCGGCCGACACGAGGTTGCGCAGGGCCGGCTTCTGGCGCAGCAGCAGCCACGACGTGAACGGCACGAGCACGCAGTAGGCGGCCGTCAGGAACGAGCTGCGGCCCGGTTCGATCATCGTCAGGCCGGTCATCTGGCTGACCATCGTGCCCCAGTAGGTGACGCCCACCAGCAGGCCGGGCACGATGATCCGCCGGTCGAGATACGGCAGGATCTGCCGGCGGAACAGCACCACCATGATCGACGCGGCGGCCAGCAGGCGGATCGCCATCAGCCATTGCGGGGTGACGGCGCCCATCGCGACCTTCGCGGTCGGATAGCTGCCGCCCCACAGCATCGCGCACGCCAGCAGCATCAGCTTGCCGACCGTGGGGGAGAGGCGTGGGCGGCGGCGCAGCAGGGACGCGGCGGAGCGCGTCGTCCCGTCGCCGCAGCTCGGGCGGTCGTGGTGTTCGATGCCGACGGCGGTCGTTCCGTCGTCCGCCGTCGTCGGCCGGTCGGCCGGAACGCCGGTCGTGTCGTCGATGATGTCCGTCATGCCGTCTCCTTCGTCACGTCGTCCGCGGCGCCGATGCGACCGATCGTCGTCGCCGGCGCGGGAAAACCGAAACACAGCATAGCGGCGCGGATACGGCAACGCGCCGCACGGGGGAACGTGCGGCGCGCTGCGTTGCGTCGTCGGCGGGCGGCGGCGATGACGGTCCTTCGGCCCGGTCCGTCGCATCCGATGATGCCGGCGCGTCAGAGCGCGGCGGCGGCGAGCCAGCCCTCCTCGACGGCGCGGTTGATGTCGGCGGCGCGACCGTTGCAGTCGCCGACGCGCGTCACCGCGATGCCGGCCTCCTCCAGCGCGGTCGTGTCGAAGGCGAGCGGCGCGGTGCCTACGGCCATGACGACGCAGTCGCACGGGATGGACACCGGCCGGGTCTGCGGCTCGGGCGCATCCTCGGCAGGCACCGCGCCCGGCGCGCCGGGACGGCCTGCCGAAGCGGGCGGATTGAGCGTCTCGACCGCCTCGACGCTCGTCTCGCCGATGCGCTCGACCTTCGTGTTGACCATCGTGACGACATGGTGCGCGGCGAAGTCCTCCATCATGATCGGCAGGATCGTGCTCGACTCCTCGCCGGCGATCCGGCCCATCATCTCGACGATCGTCACCTCGCAGCCGTAGTCGTCCTGCGCGATCAGCTCGGCCGTCTCCGCGCCGACGAGGCCGCCGCCGATGATGACGGTCCGCCCGTGCGGCCGCTGCTCGCCGGCGAGCACCTTCCATGCGTCGAGCACGTGCGGGGCGTCGGCGCCGGGGATCGGCGGCGTCGCGTTGCGGCCGCCCACGGCGACGACGACCGCGTCGGGCCGCTCGTCGAGCAGCATCGCGGGCGTCACGTCGACGCCGAGGCGCACGTCGACGCCGGCCGCGTCGACCGCGCGCTCGAACCAGCGGGTCGCACGCCGCATCGTCTCCTTGCGCGGCGGCACGCTGGCGATGCCCAGCTGGCCGCCCAGCTCGCCGGCACGCTCGTACAGCGTCACCGTATGGCCGCGCAGGGCGGCGACGCGGGCCGCCTCCAGGCCGGCCGGACCGCCGCCGACGACGGCGACGCGCTTCGGCTCGGCGGCCGGTTCGATGACGCGACGGTACTCGTAGCCGCCCTGCGCGTTGAGCACGCAGGAGATGAACCGGCGCGACGCGATCGCGTCGGTGCAGCCGCGGTTGCACAGGATGCACGGGCGGATCAGGTCGGCCTGGCCGGCGGCGACCTTGTTCGCGTAATCCGGGTCGCACAGGATCGGACGGCCCAGGCCCACGTAGTCGCACGCGCCCTCGGCGATCAGACGCGCCGCCTCGGCGGCGTCGGGGATCGCGCCCACCGTCGACACCGGCACGTCAACCGTCTCCCTGATGCGCCGCGAATACGGTTCCATGAACGAGTCGGGGCGGGTGCCCATCGCCGGGATCGTGTCGTTGAGATTGCCGGTGTGGTTCGCCTGGCCGACGTGGAACGTGTCGACGCCGTCCTCGACGAGCAGGCGCGCCAGCGTCGCCGCCTCGTCGATGAACAGGCCGCCGCGGCCGATCTGCGGATCCTCGGTGATGATCGGCAGCTTGTAGTCGATGCAGATGTCGGGTGAGCCCTCGCGGATCGCGCGCACCACCTGACGGGCGAAGCGCGTGCGGTTCTCGAACGAGCCGCCGTACTCGTCGTCGCGTTCGTTGATCAGCGGTGAGCACAGGGAGCCGACGAGACGGTCGCCGTGCACCTCGATCGCGTCCGCGCCCGCCTGCGCGGCGCGACGGGCCAGCGCCTTGATCGATTCGAGGATCTCGGCCAGCCGGTCCGCGCCCACCTCGTTGATGTAGTGCGCCATGTCGTGGTGGAGCTTGGCGCGGGCGCCCGCCATGTCGCCCTTGGCGAACAGTTCGGCCACGGCGACCGTGTCGTATTCGGGGTGGAAGACCTGCAGGCCGAGTTTGCAGTCGAACTCGTGCAGCGCGTCGGCGAGCGCCTTGAACGAGGGGATCTGCTCGTCGGTGACGAGCTTGGGTGTGGGGGAGATGGTGTGCACGGGGGTGACGTCGCCGAGCACGATGTACGCGGTGCCGCCTTCGGCGACGCGGCGGTAGAAGTTGATGCTCTGTTCGGTGATGGATCCGTCGCGCGCCTCGTAGCCGGTGGTCATGGGCGGGAACATGATGCGGTTCTTGAGCCGCATGTGGCGGATGTCGAGCGGCTGCATGAGCACGCGGGCCGGGTCGGCGGCCGCGTTGCGGTCGGTGGTATCGGCGGTGATGGCGGGATTGATGGGATTGCTGGGATTGCTGGGGTTGGTGGACATGGTCGGTCTCCTTTGGCCTTGTGGGCGCGGGACTCGGATGCCTCGTCGATGAGGCTCAAGACGGTCGCGTCACGTCCCACCCTATCAGTCCGGGCGTGTCGCCGCGCGCGGGGCGACGCGTGATGCGCGTCCGTGCGGATGCTGTTCCGTGCGGATGCTGTAAGATACGCGCGGAATATGGTCCCAGGTGAGGACGGGATGCGTCGCCGGATCGTCCGGACCGCCGACGGCACGCCGTCGGAGCGGCCGGGCGGTCGGAGCCGTCGTCCCGGAGTCGTGCGGAGCGACGTCGCCCGCACGCAAGCCGGGCGCAACATGGAAGGGGAATCGTCATGCCTCTGGTCAAGAGCATCAACCAGGACGACCTGCGCAACCACAACCTGTCGGTGGTGCTGTCCGCGCTGGCCCGCTCGCGCGAGCCGATGAGCCGCGCGGCGCTCGCCAAGGAGACGGGGTTGACGAAGGCGACGCTGTCGCTGCTGAGCGACATCCTGCTGCGCAACGGGGTCCTCCGACAGCTGCAGCCGACGTCCGGCGCATCGTTCGGTCGGCCCAGCACGCCGCTGACGTTCGATTCGGGTCGTTGGGTCGGACTGGGCATGCAGATCAACACCGACGGCTACGGGTATACGGTGCTTGACGTGACCGGGGCCGTCGTCGAAAGCGCGTGGGTCGAATGCTCGCTCGACGGGGCGAATCCGGACGCCGTGTTCGACCGTCTCGACGCGCTCGTCGCGCCGGTCGAACGGCGGCTGGCCGAACGCGGCTGCACGGTGACCGGCGCGCAGCTCGCCCTGCCCGGCCTCGTCACCAACCGCAACATGCTGCTCGACGCGCGCAATCTCGGATGGCGGGACCTCGACCTGACCCGCTTCGACGTGTTCCGCCGACTCCGCGCGGAGGCCGCCAACGAGGCGACGCTCGCCGCGATCGCGCAGATCCCCGGATACGCGTCGCAGCGGGCCGTCGGCGACTGGCCGATCGGACCGCTCGACTCGTTCGTCTACCTGTCCACCGATGTCGGCATCGGCGGCGCGTTCGTGCGCGGCGGCCAGATCGTCATGGGCGACAACGGGTTCGCCGGCGAAGTGGGCCATGTCAGCGTCAACCTGCGCGGGCCGCTGTGCCGCTGCGGCCGCCACGGATGCCTGGAGCTGTACGCGGGCCGTCGTGCGATGATGATCGACGCCGGACTGGCCGGCAACGACAAGGATGCGGCGCGCACCGAACTGCTGCCGCGGCTGCACGAGGCGTGGCGCGGCGGCGACACCAAGGCCGTGTTCGCCGTCGAGAACGCGGTGAGCGCGCTGGCGAGCGTCATCGCGTCCACGGTGAACATCCTCGACATCGACACGGTGATCTTGGGCGGATTGTGGAGCGAATTCGGCGACGACCTGCGCGAGAACCTGGAGCGGCGTGTCCAATCGCAGATCCTGGCGCGCGACGTGCTCAAGGTGCGGCTGCTGTTCCCGCCGGTCACCGAGCATCCGGCGATGTACGGCGCGGCGGTGATGGGACTGGACGCGCTGTTCCGCAACCCGCTGGCGTTCATGGACGCCGAATAGCGCAAGGGGTGCGGCGGATGCGGGCAGAGTGGGGGGCCGCCCCGCCGCACCCGCCGCATGCGGCGTCTGGGGCGGGGCGGATGGGTCGGCCGGATGGATCGGCCGGATTGATGAGTGAGGACGGACGGGCCTGAGCGGGGTTGAGCAGACCCGGGCGGACCGAGCGGGGGTTTGGCCAGGGCGCGTGGATGCGGTCACGGCTGAACGGACCCGGGTGGGGCCGAACTGACCTGTCAGTGTGAGTTAAATGAGCAAACTAACCGGCGGTCGCGATGGTGCGGGATCGGTGATTCCGTCGCTTTTCTCAGGTTGGGCGGCTGTCTGAAATCGTTGAAATTGTTGGCGACACGCCTATATCGTCTTTAAAGTTCAGTGATTTGACAAATATAGTTCGATGGATTTATATTTGAACCCGTCAGCCGGGAACGCAACCGATGCGGCACCGGGCAACGAAGCAGTCACGAGGAGAACACACTATGGGTCTGTGGGACATCGACAAGATCGAGTACGTCGGTCGCGACAACATCGAGCAGGGTCTCGGCTTCCGCTACTACGACGCCGACAAGGTCGTCGCCGGCAAGAAGATGAAGGACTGGCTGCGCTTCGGCGTCGCCTACTGGCACACCTTCGACGCCGAGCTCGTCGACCCGTTCGGCGTGGGCACTGCCCACCGTCCGTGGGCCGGCAAGTACTCCGACCCGATGGACCTGGCGCTCGCCAAGGTCGACTACGCGTTCGAGTTCTTCACCAAGCTGGGCGTCGAGTACTTCTGCTTCCACGACCGCGACATTGCTCCGGAAGGCGACACCCTGCGCGAGACCAACGCCATGCTCGACAAGGTCGTCGACAAGATCGAGGAGAACATGAAGGCCACCGGCGTCAAGCTGCTGTGGAACACCTCCTCCCTGTTCACCAACCCGCGCTTCGTCTCCGGCGCCTCCACCTCGCCGTACGCCGACATCTACGCCTACTCCGCCGGCCAGCTCAAGCACTCCCTCGAGATCGCCAAGCGCCTCGGCGCCGAGAACTACGTGTTCTGGGGCGGCCGCGAAGGCTACGAGAACATCTGGAACACCCAGATGAAGCGCGAGCAGGAGCACATGGCCAAGTTCTTCTCCATGTGCCACGACTACGCCAAGGAGATCGGCCTGGACGCCCAGTTCCTGATCGAGCCGAAGGCCAAGGAGCCCACGACCCACCAGTACGACTTCGACGCCGCCACCGCCATCGCGTTCCTCAAGACCTACGGCATCGACTTCATGAAGCTGAACCTGGAAGGCAACCACGCCAACCTCGCCGGCCACACCTACCAGCACGAGATCCGCACCGCCCGCGAGGCCGGCTACCTCGGCTCCCTCGACGCCAACCAGGGCGACAAGCTCCTCGGCTGGGACCTCGACGAGTTCCCGACCGACCTGTACGAGACCGTCGCCGTCATGTGGGAGGTCCTCGACGAGGGCTCCATCGGCCCGAAGGGCGGCCTGAACTTCGACGCCAAGCCGCGCCGTACCTCCTTCTACGAGGAGGACCTGTTCCGCGCCCACATCGCCGGCATGGACGCCTTCGCGGCCGGCCTGCTCATCGCCGACAAGATGCACCAGGACAAGTTCATCGAGAACCTGCAGGCCGAGCGCTACAGCTCCTACGACTCCGGCATCGGCGCGACCATCGAGAACGGCACCGCCACCCTGGCGACCCTCGAGGAGTACGCGCTCGACAAGCCGCAGGCCGAGCTGATCGCCGCCACCAAGTCCGACCACCTCGAGTGCGTCAAGGGCACCATCGGCAACTACATGATCGAGACCTTGGCCAAGGCCTGAGCCCGATCGCCACGGCCGGCCGAAGAAGCCGGCCGGCTTTCCTTTCATCATCCTGAGGTCGCCCGTGCTCCGAAATCCGGAGCACGGGCGGCCTCATCGTGTTCCGGGATCCGCGGAATCCGCCTCGCTTTGCCCCGGACGTGTTCCCTAAAGCGGTGGCGGCGGATACGTGCCGCCGGGGGCGGTGCGGCGTACCGTGATCCGCACGGCTAGACGTTGGTGTTACGGATTGCGACGCTGGATGGCCGTTTCGCGTCGCAATCCGTTTGCGGGGGCGGGTTGATGTGCGGATTGCGACGCTGAGGGAGTGTGTTGCGTCGCAACCCGTTTGTCGGGACGGGTCGATGTGCGGATTGCGACGCTGGATGGCCGTTCCGCGTCGCAATCCGTAAACATCGGCGCTGATGCATGCGGATTGCGACGCGAAACGGCCCTACACGACTATCGGTCCGTCCGGAGACGCCGACCGGACCGGCCGGATCAGCCGCGGTAGGCGGCGTACTGCTCGTAGACCTGAGGGGTCAGCTCGCCGGAGAGCGTGCCGTCGACGGTCAGCTCCCACGCCGGCGGCTCGGCCTCGCCGGAGAGGACCCACGCGGCCTGGCGGGCCGCGCCGATCGCCACGTACTCGTCGGTGGCCGGCAGCACGACGTCCATGCCCAGGATGCCCGGCGCGTACGCGCGCACCGCGGCCGACTTGGCGCCGCCGCCGATCAGCAGGATGCGCCTGACCTCGACGCCCAGCCCCTTGACCAGCTCCAGGCAGTCGCGCTGCGAGCACAGCAGGCCCTCGACGAACGCGCGGGCGATGTTCGCCTTGGTGGTGTTCTTCAGCGTCAGGCCGTGCAGGGTCGCGGTGGCGTCCGGGCGGTTCGGGGTGCGCTCGCCGTCGAAGTAGGGGATGAGGGTGACGCCTTCGGCGCCCGGCACGGACTGCGACGCCAGCTCGGCCAGCTCGTCGTAGTCGACGCCCAGTGCGGCGCGGCCGGCATCGGAGATGCGCGAGCCGTTGATCGTGCACGCCAGCGGCAGCCAGTGGCCGGTGCAGTCGGCGAAGCCGGTGACGGACGCGGTCATGTCGTAGGCGGGGACGGGGGAGATGGCCGCGGCCACGCCGGAGGTGCCCAGCGAGATGCTCACGTCGCCGACGCCCATGCTCAGGCCGAGCGACGCCATCGCGTTGTCGCCGCCGCCGGGGGTGATGATGCAGCCGCCGGGCACGTCCTTGCCGGCGATGGCCGGGTCGGCGACCGCGCCGATGCCGGTCGGGCCGAGGACGCGCGGCAGCGTGACGTCGCGGCGGCCGAACGCGAGCTCGAACAGGTCCATGCGGTATTCGTCGGACGCGGCGTCGAAGTAGCCGGTGCCGGACGCGTCGGAGCGGTCGGTGAACAGCGCGTCGAGGTCGGCGTCGCCGTCGGCGACCGGGCCGTGGCCGGCGATGCGCCAGCTGAGCCAGTCGTGCGGCAGGCAGACGGCGGCGACCTTGGCGGCGTTCTCGGGCTCGTTGGCGGCGACCCACGCGATCTTGGTGATGGTCAGCGACGCGACGAGCGACGATCCGACGGCCTTGACCCAGCGCTGGCGGCCGCGCATGACCGGGTCGTCGGCCAGGTCGTCCTCGCCGTCGCGCTTGGGGGCGGCGCCCAGCTGGCCGATGAGACGCTCGGCGTCGCCGGCGGAGCGGGTGTCGTTCCACAGCAGGGCGTCGCGCACGACGTTGCCCTGACGGTCGAGCAGGACCATGCCGTGCTGCTGGCCGCCTACGCCGAGGGCGGCGACGTCGTCGAGGCCGCCGGCCTGGGCGGCGGCCTCCTGGAACGCGTCCCACCAGGCGGCGGGGTCGCAGCTGGTGCCGTCGGGGTGCTTGGCCTGGCCGAAGCGCACGAGTTCGCCGGTCGCGGCGTCGGTGACGCGCACCTTGGTGGACTGGGTCGACGTATCGACGCCGGCCACGAGCATTCGGGTCATGGTGCCTC
This sequence comes from Bifidobacterium samirii, assembly GCF_003952945.1. Taxonomy (GTDB): domain Bacteria; phylum Actinomycetota; class Actinomycetes; order Actinomycetales; family Bifidobacteriaceae; genus Bifidobacterium; species Bifidobacterium samirii. Next base: position 165,858 of record NZ_QXGK01000001.1, on the reverse strand, counting down.
CTTGCAACGTTCCCGACGGTCGCCTCCGATGCGTCGATCGCATGCGGCCGCGGGCAGATAGTTAGATGATTGAACTATAAAGTCGAGTGTATCACGCACGCCGGTCCTCGCGCAGGGGAGAGGATGACCGTGTGTCGGATGCAAGGTGCGGATGTGAGGCGCGGACGTGCGGCGGGCGGGTCGGCGGCGTGGCGCACGTGATAACCGGTCATCGATCATACGTATATCCGGACGGCGAAATCGGCGCAGGCCGCCTGATAAGATGGCGCAGGCGCTTCCGCCCGGGCCGCGCAGGTCAAGGAGCGCCACGCGAGACGACGTCTGGAAAGTGGACCGCCCGGTCGTTCCCGTCGCCCCGGTGATTCGCACGACGGTGACGCCGATGGGTCGATGATTCCGGACGGGACCGTCAAGGCCGGTGCCGACGTCGTTCGCGGAAACTGCTGTGCGCGGCCAGAACCGGCAGGGGAGTACCATGTCCGACCGTCATACCCATTCATCGTCATTCGATTCCTTCGATTCATCCGATCCGTCCGATCCGTCCGCGTCCGGCCACGGCGCGGTCTCGTCGGCGGTCGCCGCCGAGATCCCCGTCCGGCTGCGCTGGACCCCGCAGGAGATCGCCGTCGGCGCCGCGCTCGGCGCGGCCTGCGGCCTGATCTTCTGGGCGTTCAACTTCGCCTACATGCCCGTCTTGTCCCTGCTCGGCGCGGTCCTGCCCGGCCTGGCGAGCCTCGTGCACGCCGTCTGGTACTTCTCCGGCACGCTCGCCCTGCTGATCCTGCGCAAGCCCGGCGCCGCACTGTACGTCAACCTGGTCGGCACGCTCGTCGAATCGGTGGTCGGCAGCCAGTTCGCGATCGGATTCGTGCTCGTCTCCGCCCTGCTGCAGGGCGTGTTCGCCGAGATTCCGTTCGCGATCACCCGCTACCGGCGCTACGACCTGCCCGTCTCCATGATTTCCGGCGCGCTCGTCGCGCTCGAATACGGCGTGTATCTGATGCTGTTCCGCTACCAGGGCGTCGCGTTCCTCAGCCCGCGCGGCATCACCCACATGATCTGCGAGGTCATCGGCGGCATCGCGATTAGCGGCGTGATGAGCTGGTATCTGTACCGCGCGATCGGCCGCACCGGCGTGCTCGACCGACTGCCGTCCGGTCGCGCGCTGCGCGCCGAACGCATGGCCTGAGCGCAGGATCGCCGCGGGCATGGTCCCAACACGAAGCCGCCGGATTGCGGCGGTTCGGCCGGCCGGTTTGCTACACTGAACAGGTTGGTCCGCGCCCGGCATCGCCGCGGCGCGCCGATGTGGGGCCGTAGCTCAGTCGGTTAGAGCGAGCGACTCATAATCGCCAGGTCCAGGGTTCAAGCCCCTGCGGCCCTACCCATCACCGCCGTTCCGGACTTCCGGAGCGGCGGTTTTCCGTTCCGGACGCGGGCCGGCTGCCGTCCCGTCGACGCCGGCGTTGCGTCCTCGGCGCACCGGCGCATCCCGTCCGCTCCCCGGCGTACAATCCTCAAGGTTCCGGTTCACGCCAGCCATCGGGGCGGGCGACCCGGAGTCCCCCGAATTCCATAGGAGACATCATGAAGCAGGGAATCCATCCCGAATACCAGACCGTTCAGGTCACTTGCTCGTGCGGCAACACCTTCGTCACCCGTTCCACCTCGAAGAACGACCACATGACGATCGACGTGTGCTCCAGCTGCCACCCGTTCTACACCGGCAAGCAGAAGATCCTCGACACCGGCGGCCGCGTGGCCCGCTTCGAGAAGCGTTACGGCAAGCGCACCAAGTAGCTTCCCCAACGCCAGTCCCATCGGAACGCGGCGTCGCCTCGGCGACCCGCCCGGGGACTGGCGTTTTTGTATATCCGGACCGATATCCGGACGGTATCCGGACCGGGATCCGGACCCTGCGCCGCGGCCATTGCGGACGGCCGCCCTCACACCAAGACCGCACCCCGAGACCAGACCCACCCCGACACCGACGAGACGACAAAGGACAGGCAAGGACAAGCATGGCAGACGAGCAGTTCCCCGCGGCGGCCACCGCATTGGAGGAGTACCGGTCCATCGAAGCGCAGATGGCCACCCCGGAAGTGGTGATGAACCCCGAGATGATGCGCAAGCTCGGCCGACGCCACGCCGAGCTGGGCGCGATCGTGTCCGCGTACACCGCGTACCTGCAGACGCGTGACGACCTGGAGGCCGCCCGCGAGATGGCCGCCGACGACCCCGACTTCGCCGAGGAGGCCAAGCGTCTGGAAGGCGAGCTGCCGGCCGTCGAGGAGAAGCTGCGCACCGCGCTGATCCCGCGCGACCCGGACGACGCGCGCGACACGATCATGGAGATCAAGGCCGGCACCGGCGGCGAGGAGGCCGCGCTGTTCGCCGGCGACCTGCTGCGCATGTACACGCGCTACGCGGAGAAGCGCGGCTGGAACGTCGTCGTCCAGTCGGAGAACACGACCGAGCTGGGCGGCGTCAAGGACGTGCAGATCGCCATCCGCGCCAAGGGCACGCCCGCGCCGGAGGACGGCGTGTGGGCGTCGCTCAAGTACGAGGGCGGCGTGCACCGCGTGCAACGCATCCCCGTCACCGAATCGCAGGGCCGCATCCAGACGTCCGCCGCCGGCGTGATCGTCTTCCCGGAGGCCGACGAGGACGACGACGAGATCCAGATCGACCAGAAGGACCTTAAGATCGACATCTTCATGAGCTCCGGCCCCGGCGGCCAGTCGGTCAACACCACGTATTCCGCGGTGCGCATGACCCACATCCCCACCGGCATCGTCGTGAGCATGCAGGACGAGAAGTCGCAGATCCAGAACCGCGCGGCCGCGCTGCGCGTGCTCAAGAGCCGCCTGCTCGCCATGAAGCACGAGCAGGAGGCCGCCGAGGCCGCCGACATGCGCCACTCGCAGGTGCGTTCGCTCGACCGTTCCGAGCGCATCCGCACGTACAACTTCCCGGAGAACCGCATCGTCGACCACCGCACCAACTACAAGGCGTACAACCTCGACGCGGTGCTCGACGGCGATCTGCAGGCCGTCATCGACTCCGACATCCAGGCCGACGAGGCCGAGCGCCTCGCCAACCAGAAGTAGGTCCGGTGGGCACCGTCATCGAAACGATCCGCTCCGCGGCGGCGCGGCTGCGCGAGGCAGGCGTGGACACGCCCGACCATGATGCGAAGCTGCTGCTGGCCGCCGCGGCCGGCTGCGAGCTGCGCGACGTCGACAAGGCCATGCTGATGGGCGACGACGTCGCCGCGCTGCCGTCCGGTCCGTCCGTCGCCGATGCCGATGATGCCGCCGATGCGTCCGCATCCGCGGTCGTCGCGCGCTTCGACGCGATGATCGCGCGACGCGCGACGCGCGAGCCGCTGCAGCACATCACCGGCCATGCGCCGTTCCGCTATCTCGACCTGCTGGTCGGGCCCGGCGTGTTCGTGCCGCGTCCCGAGACGGAGACGGTCGTGCAGGCCGGCCTCGACTGGATCACCGAGCACGGGCTGTACGGCCCGCGCGTCGTGGACCTGTGCGCCGGATCGGGCGCCATCGGCCTGGCCGTCGTCACCGAAGCGCCCGGCGCGCAGGTGTGGGCGGTCGAACGCTCGCCCGAAGCGTACGCGTGGACCGAACGCAACCGCGACCGGGTCGCCGCGGCGAACCCGTCGGCCGGCTGCAACTACCAGCTGGAACTGGGCGACGCGACCAGCCAGTTCGTCCTTCCCCAGCTGGACGGCACGATCGACATCGTCATCACCAACCCGCCCTACGTGCCGCTCGCCCAGATCCCGGAACAGCCCGAAGCGCGCGACCACGATCCCGACATGGCGCTCTACGGCGGCTCGCCGGACGGACTCGAGATCCCCGAACGCATCGTGGGCCGTGCCGCGGCGCTGCTGCGCGCCGGCGGCGCCCTCGTCATGGAGCACGACGTGAGCCAGGGCGACGCGCTCGTCGCCTACGCGCTCGCGCACGGCTTCTCCGTCGCGCGCACCGGCCGCGACTGGACCGGCCGCGAACGCTACCTGTTCGCGGAGAAGTAGGGGAGAAACAGGGAAGAAACAGGGAAGAACCGGAACGCAGCCCGGTTGCGCGACGTCTCACGATGAGGGAAAAACGGGCGGCCGGTAGGCGGATGCCTGTATAACGGTCGGCGGCAATCATCGCGGAAGGGGAAAGCGGAGGCCGCAGGCCGTCGCGGGGCCGGACCCGAGGTCCATACGACCCCACGCGCGCCGCGCGCGGCATCCGCGATGCGATGGAACGACAGAAGAAGGAAGACCGAACGTGAAGTTCTCCACCAAGCTCGCCGCGGCCGGCTCGGCCGTCGTCATGGCCCTGTCCCTCGCCGGATGCGACGGCGGCAACATGAACTACCCCTCCGGAGCCTCCGCCGTCATCACCGGCGACACGATCGTCATCGGCTCGGTGACCACCAACTCCGGCAGCGCGGCCGCCTACGGCGAGGCCGAACTCCAGGGCTTCCAGCTCGCCGTGGACGAGATCAACGCGGCCGGCGGCATCGACGGCAAGCAGGTCGCGCTCGAATCCATGGACGACAAGGGCGACGCCACCGAAGCGTCCAACGCGTTCAACAAGCTCGCCGGCGACGCCAACGTGGTCGCCGTGGCCGGACCCACCATCTCCGCCACCACCGCCGCGATCGCGCCGCTGGCCGACCAGACCCAGCTCGTCACCATCTCCCCGGCCGCCACCTCCGACTCCATCGAGACCGGCGGCTACCTGTTCCGCACCTGCTTCAAGGACTCGTACCAGGGCGAGGTCGCCGCACGCTTCGCCGCCGAGAACCTCAAGGTCAAGAAGGTGGCCGTGCTCTACGGCACCGGCGACCCGTACTCCTCCGGCGTGGGCGAGGCGTTCGCCAAGGCCGCCGAGGAGCTCGGACTCGAGGTGGTCGCCAAGGAAAGCTCCTCGTCCGCCGACGACACCGAATACTCCGCCCAGCTGCAGAAGATCCAGGCCGCCGGCGCCGAACTGCTGTACGCGCCGTACTACTACTCCGTGGCCGGACCGTACATCATCCCGCAGGCCCGCTCCGTGGGCTTCGACGGCTACGTGATGGGCCCCGACGGCTACGACGGCCTCAAGCTCACCGGCGACAAGTCCCAGTACGACGGGACCTTCTACACCACGCACTACTCCGCCGACGACGAATCCAACAGCAAGGTCCAGGACTTCATCACGAACTTCAGGAAGAAGAACGGCTCCGATCCGAACACCTTCTCCGCGCTCGGCTACGACACCATCTACATGATCAAGCAGGCCATCGAGGAGGCCGGCGACAACCTCACCCGCGCTGCCGTGCGCGATGCGGTGGCCGGCATGGAGTTCGAAGGCGTCACCGGCTCCTTCACGATGGACAAGTCCGGCTCGCCGACCAAGACCGTCATCGTGCTCGAGCTCAAGGACGGCAAGCCCACCTACAACACCACCATCCAGCCCAAGTGATCCGGGCGGTGGAAGACAAGAACGACTAAGCAAGACTCAGGAAGACAGGAAAGAAAGGGGGAAGCGATGACCGACCAACTCATCATGTTCGTCAGCCAGCTGTTCAACGGTCTCAAGATCGGCAGCGTGTACGCGCTCGTGGCGCTCGGCTACACCATGGTCTACGGCATCATCCGACTGATCAACTTCGCCCACGGCGACTTCATCATGGTCGGCGCCTACGTGCTCATGCTCACCATTCCCGCCATCGTGGCGCTGGGACTGCCCGCCTGGCTGGCGGTCGTGCCCGCCATCCTCGTGTGCGTCGCCGTCGGCGTCATCGTCGAGAAGGCCGCCTACAAGCCGGTGCGCGAGAAGGGCAATTCGATGACGGCGCTCATCACCGCCATCGCCATGTCGCTGCTGCTGGAGAACGGCGCCCAGGCCGTCTTCGGCGCCGACTTCCAGACCGTGCCCACCATCTTCCACCTGCCCTCCCTCGCGTTCGGCAAGCTGCACCTGGCCGGCGACACGCTGCTGACCATCGCCATCGGCGTGTGCATCATGGTCGGTCTCCAGCTGTTCGTCAAGTTCACCCGCCAGGGCAAGGCCATGCGCGCCGTCTCCGAGGACAAGGAGGCCGCCACGCTCATGGGCATCAACGTGAACTCCACCATCGCGCTCACCTTCGCGATCGGCGCCGGCCTGGCAGCCGTGGCCTCGCTCATGTACTGCGCCGCCTACCCGCAGGCCTCGCCCACGATGGGCGCCATGCTCGGCCTCAAGGCCTTCGTCGCCGCCGTGCTCGGCGGCATCGGCTCCATCCCGGGCGCCATGGTCGGCGGTCTGGCCATCGGCCTGGTCGAAAGCCTCACCAAGGCGTACATCGGCACGCTGACCGCCGGCATCATCACGTCGGCGTTCTCCGACGCCATCGTGTTCGCCATCCTGATCGTGGTGCTGCTCGTCAAGCCGTCCGGCATCATGGGCAAGAACGAAGGGGAGAAGGTCTGATCCAATGAAGAAGACGATGCTTTCCGCCGCCCAGTCGTATCTGGTGTGCGCGCTCGGCGTGCTCGCCGCGTTCGGCGTGGTGGCCTTCCTGTGCGAGACCGGACTGGCCGACTACTACATCAAGGGCATCATGATGACCGCGTGCATCGCGATCATCATGACCACCTCCCTGAACCTCACCATCGGCGTGCTCGGCCAGCTCACCCTCGGCTGCTGCGGCTTCCAGGCCATCGGCGCGTACGTCGCCGCCCTCGCCTCCAAGCTCATGATCGCCAACGGCATGGGCCTCGACCCGACCACGCGCTTCCTCATCACCACGCTGCTCGGCGGCGTCGTCGCCTGCGTGTTCGGCATCCTCATCGGCATCCCCGCGCTGCGCCTGCACGGCGACTACCTCGCCATCATCACCCTCGGCTTCGGCGAGATCATCCGCGTGGTCATCCAGAACCTCAAGGTGGCCGGCGGCATGGGCCTCGACCAGGGCGCCGCGGGTCAGGCGCTCATCGGCATCGACCGCACCGCCAACCTGTACGTCGTGTTCTGGATCATGGTCGTCAGCGTCGCCGTGCTGTTCATGTTCGGCCGCTCCCGCTACGGCCGCGCCGTCAAGGCCATCCGCGACGACGAGATCGCCGCCGGCGCATCCGGCCTCAACACCACCTACCTCAAGGTGCTCGTCTTCGCGATCTCCGCGTTCTTCGCCGGCATCGCGGGCGGCATCTTCGCCCAGTACATCGGCTCGCTCAACCCCTCGATGGCCGGCTGGCTCAACTCCATCAACTACGTCATCATGGTCGTGTTCGGCGGCATGGGCTCCATCACCGGCTCCATCGTGTCCGCGGTGGGCCTGACCATCCTGCCCGAGCTGCTGCGCGCCTTCGCCGAATACCGCATGCTCGTCTACTCGGTCGTGCTCGTGCTCGTCATGATCTTCCGCCCGCAGGGCATCTTCGGCTCGTGGGAGTTCTCCCTGCCGCAGGTCGTCAACCGCCTGCTGCTGCGCAACCCCAAGGCCGCCGCCCAGGAGAAGGCGGCTTCCGAGGCCGGATCGGAAACGTCCGACGAGTCCGGTGCCGCCGTGGCCGCAGCATCCGCCGCATCGAAGAAGGAGGCGTGAGATGAGCGAGCAGACGCAGCCCATCCTCAAGGCCGAGCATCTCGGCATCACCTTCGGCGGCCTCAAGGCCGTGTCCGACTTCACCATGACCATCAACGCGGGCGAGCTCATCGGCCTCATCGGCCCCAACGGCGCCGGCAAGACCACCGTGTTCAACCTGCTCACCGGCGTGTACAAGCCCACCGAAGGCGACTTCTGGCTCGACGGCGAACACATGAACGGCAAGAAGACCTACCAGGTCGTGCGCGCCGGCATCGCCCGCACCTTCCAGAACATCCGCCTGTTCAAGCAGCTCACCGTGGAGGAGAACGTGCTCGTCGCCTTCGACGAATCCTTCTCCTACCATCTGGGCGGCGCCATCTTCCGCACCCCGCGCTTCTGGCGACAGGAGCACGAGATGCACGAGAAGGCCATGGACCTGCTGAAGATCTTCGACCTCGACGGCCTGGCCTCCACGCAGGCCGCGAACCTGCCGTACGGCCAGCAGCGCAAGCTGGAGATCGCCCGCGCCCTGGCCACCGGCATGAAGCTGCTGCTCCTCGACGAGCCGGCCGCCGGCATGAACCCCACCGAAACCGAGGACCTGCTGCGGTGCATCAACGTGATCCGCGACCGCTTCGGCGTGGCCATCCTGCTCATCGAACACGACATGAGCCTCGTCATGCGCGTCTGCCAGCGCATCCAGGTGCTCGACTACGGCCGCACCATCGCGTCGGGCACGCCCGAGCAGATCGCCAACGACCCGCAGGTCATCTCCGCCTACCTGGGCGCGGACGACCACCTCGTCGAAGGCGAGGGCGACGACATCGTCAAGTCCCTGCAGGGCGCGAAGGAAACCGAAGCCGCGAACGGCACGAACGGCACGAACGGCACGAACGGAGGCGAACGCTGATGCTGGAGATCAAGGACCTGCACGTCTCGTACGGCGCCATCGACGCCGTCAAGGGCATCTCCCTGCACGTCGACGAAGGCGAGATCGTCTCGCTCATCGGCGCGAACGGCGCCGGCAAGACCACCACGCTGCACACCATCACCGGTCTGGTGCCGGCGAAATCCGGCTCCATCACCTACGACGGCCACGACCTGCTCAAGACGCACGCCGAGAAGATCATCACGCTCGGCATGGCGCACGTGCCCGAAGGCCGCCACGTCTTCACCCGCATGACCGTGCAGGAGAACCTGGAGATGGGCGCGTTCAGCCTCAAGGACCAGTCGGGCATCGGCCGCGACCTGGAGATGGTGTTCGAATACTTCCCGCGTCTGCGCGAACGCCGCCGCCAGCTCGCCGGCACGCTCTCCGGCGGCGAGCAGCAGATGGTGGCGATGGGCCGCGCCCTCATGGGCCACCCGAAGACCATCCTCATGGACGAGCCGTCGATGGGCCTGTCGCCGCTCATGGTCAAGGAGATCTTCGACATCATCGTCACGCTGCGCGACAAGGGCATCACCGTGCTGCTGGTCGAGCAGAACGCGAAGATGGCGCTGTCCATCGCGGACCGCGCGTACGTGCTGGAGACCGGCCGCATCACGATGGAGGGCAAGGCCTCCGACCTGCTGCACGACGAGCAGGTGCGCAAGGCGTATCTGGGCGCGTGACGGCCGTGTGACGTCTGTTGGGAGGGTTCCTGCGTGCTTCCGCGCGGGAACCCTCCTTCGTTTCGGCGGAGCTACTGCGCGTATTCCTGATAGACGGACGCGTCCGCGTCGCCGATCGTGCGCACGACGCGCGCCGGATTGCCCACGGCGACCGAGTTCGCCGGAATGTCCCTGACGACGACCGAGCCGGCGCCTATCACGCAGCCGTCGCCGATCGTCACGCCGCCGAGCACGGTCACGTTGCCGCCGAACCAGCAGTTCGAGCCGATCTCGATCGGCAGCGCGTACTCGTATTCGACCATGCCGCCGTCGGGCAGCCGGCGGATGTTGCGGTCCTGCCAGCGGATCGGATGCATGGGCGGCAGCAGCGACACGTTCGGGCCGAACAGCACGTTGTCGCCGATCGTCACCGGGCCGGCGTCCAGCACGGTGAAGTTGAAGTTCGCGAACACGTTCTCGCCGATGGTCGTATGGCACCCGTAGTCGAAGAACACCGGTCCCAGCATGCTCAGATGCGCGCCGTGGCCGGGCAGCAGCTCGTCGAGCACGGCGTCGCGTTCGGCGGCGGCGTTGCGGGGCAGCGCGTTGAAGCGCGTGCACAGATCGGCCGCCTTGTCGCGCAGCGCCGACAGCTCGGGATCGCCGGCGTCGTACAGCTTGCCGTCGAGCATCTCCTCGCGTTCGCTTCGGCGCGGCGTGCGCGGTTCGATAGGCGGGATGGCGGTGTCGTCGGTCATGTGATGCTCCTTTGCGGGGTGGTCCGGTCGTGCCGGCGGGCCGGAAGGCGCGCACGCCGGCGGTGTATCCGTATGCGAGCGTACACGCCGGACCGTCGAGACGACGCCGACAGGCCGGATCCATCGGATATCCGTCCGATGATTCGGTGGATATCCGCCGTATATTCCGTCGTATATTCCGCCGTATATTCGTTCGATCTTGCCGGTCTGGGCGCAATGGTGCAATGATGGGGTTTGACACGTCAGGAGGAAGCATGAGCGCGGTATGCACGGTAACCGATGAATCGCTGGACGAGGCACGGCGGATCATAGCCGCCGGGGGACTGGTCGTCATCCCCACCGACACGGTGTACGGCGTGGCCTGCGACCCGCGCAACGCGGACGCGATCGCCCGCATCTACGAGGCGAAGGGCCGCCCGCGGTTCAAGGCGCTGCAGGTGCTGCTCGCCGACGTCGACCAGCTCGACGAACTCGGCCTCGACCTGCCGGCACCGCTCAACCGCCTCGCCGCGCAGTTCATGCCCGGCGCGTTCTCGCCGATCGCCGAGGCGCGCGCCGACTGCGATCTGAAGACCCTCAACCCGACGCCGCGCGGCGTGGCCACGCAGGGCGTGCGCATCCCCCATTCGACGGCGGCGCTGCGCATCCTCGCCGCGCTCGGCCCGCTGGCCGCATCGAGCGCGAACCGGTCGGGCGAGGAGAGCGCGCAGAGCGTGCAGGAGGCGGTCGCCGCGTTCGGCGACACGGTCGACCTGTATTTCGACGGCGGTCCCACGCAGGGGCACGTCGCGAGCACCGTGGTGGCGGCGAACCCGCTGTCGCGCGACGGCATCGACATCCTGCGCGAAGGCGTGATCCCGCAGTCGGCGATCCGCCGCGCGCTGCACGTCAACGGGGGAGGACTGGGCGAGTGAGGGTCTACCTGTTCATCGCCGCCATGGCCGGCGGCATCACCTACCTGCTCACCCCGCTGATCCGCCATCTGGCGATCCGCATCGGCGCGGTCGGCCAGGTGCGCGCCCGCGACGTGCACACGATCCCGACGCCGCGCATGGGCGGTCTGGCGATGATGTTCGGCTTCGTCGGCGCGATGCTGGTCGCCAGCCGCATGCCGTTCCTCGATGACCTGTTCACGTCGGGGCATCAGGCGTGGGTGGTGATGGCCGGCGGCGTGATGATCTGCCTGCTGGGCATGGCCGACGATCTGTGGGACCTCGACTGGATGCTCAAGATGGCGGGCCAGCTGCTCATCGCCGTGTTCGTCGCATGGGGAGGCCTGCAGATCATCTCGCTGCCGATCGGCTCGCTGTGGGCGGCCAGCCCGAGCATCTCGATCACGATCACCGCGTTCCTGATCGTCGCGTCGATCAACGCGGTGAACTTCGTCGACGGCCTCGACGGACTCGCGTCCGGCATCGTCGCGATCGGCGGCATCGCGTTCGCCGCCTACTCGTACATCCTGGCGCGCTCGTCGCCGTCGTACGCGTCGATGGCGACGCTGATCGACGTGGCGATGGTGGGCATCTGCGCCGGATTCATCCTGCACAACTGGCATCCGGCGAAGCTGTTCATGGGCGACTCCGGGTCGATGCTGCTGGGCTATCTCATCACCTGCGCGTCGATCGTGATGACGGGCCGTCTCGACCCGGCGTCGATCCACGCGAGCGTGTACCTGCCGGTGTTCATGCCGATCCTGCTGCCGGTGCTCGTCCTGTTCCTGCCGGTGCTCGACATGTGCATGGCGATCGTGCGACGGCTCGCCAAAGGCCAGTCGCCGATGCACCCCGACCGCATGCACCTGCACCACCGGATGCTCAAGCTGGGCCACAGCGTGCCGGGCGCGGTGGCGATCCTGTGGAGCTGGGCCGCGCTGATCGCGTTCGGTTCGATCATGATCCTTTTCTTCCCCCTGTCGCGCGTGCTGGTCGGCATGGCCGTCGCGGCGGTCGTGCTGGGCGTGGTCACGATGTACCCGTACCTGCGCCACCGCATCCCCGAGATTCGCGCGGAGAACGCCGCGCTCGATCAGGCCCGCCGTTCCTCCGATCCAGGCCGTCGCTGACGGTCGCCGCCGTCGGTCCGTTGCCGGCCGCGTCGCAATCCGTAGGTTCCGGTGGATTCCCATGCGGATTGCGACGCTGGCGTTGCGCGTTGCGTCGGGATTCGTATGCGGGATGACGTCCACATGCAGATTGCGACGCCGATAACGTGCGTTGCGTCGCAACCTGCATGTTCCGATGGATTCCCTTACGGATTGCGACGCGGAGGGGGAGTGTTGCGTCGGGATTCGTATGCGACGACGGGTCCGTACGCGGATTGCGACGCTCTCGCTGCGGCGCCGACGCATTGACGCGGCGGCGCGTGTCGTTAAGGTCGGGGCACGCTCATATAGTGCATCTATGGCTTTCATTCCTGATATGAACTCAGAATCCAATTACGCCCCCCTTCCCCCGATTTTCTCGCAGCTCGGCCTCGCCTATGACGATGTGCTGCTGCTGCCGAACGAGACGGACGTGATTCCCTCCGAGGTCGACACCACCACGCACCTGACCCGTGAGATCACGATGAAGGTCCCGGCGATCTCCGCCGCCATGGACACCGTTACCGAGTCCGAGATGGCGATCGCCATGGCCCGCAACGGCGGCATCGGCGTGCTGCACCGCAACCTGTCGATCGACGACCAGGCCGCCCAGGTCGACGTCGTCAAGCGCTCCGAATCCGGCATGATCACCGACCCGCTGACCGTCAACCCGGACGTCACCCTCGCCGACCTCGACAAGCTGTGCGGCAAGTTCCACATCTCCGGCCTGCCGGTCGTCGACAAGGACAACAAGCTCGTCGGCATCATCACCAACCGCGACATGCGCTTCATCGCGTCCGACGACTACGACCACCTCAAGGTGCGCGACGTGATGACCAAGGACAACCTGGTCACCGGCCCGTCGAACATCTCCAAGGACGACGCCCACCGCCTGCTCGCCCAGCACAAGGTCGAGAAGCTGCCGCTGGTCGACGCCGAAGGACACCTGACCGGCCTGATCACCGTCAAGGACTTCGTCAAGACCGAGCAGTACCCGGACGCCACCAAGGACGCGCAGGGCCGTCTGCGCGTCGCCGCCGGCGTCGGCTTCCTCGGCGACGCCTGGCAGCGCGCCTCCGCCCTGATGGAGGCCGGCGTCGACGTGCTCGTCGTCGACACCGCCAACGGCGAGGCCCGTCTGGCCCTCGACATGATCCGCCGCATCAAGAACGATCCGGCGTTCCGCGACGTGCAGGTCATCGGCGGCAACATCGCCACCCGCTCCGGCGCGCAGGCCATGATCGACGCGGGCGTCGACGCCGTCAAGGTCGGCGTCGGCCCCGGCTCCATCTGCACCACCCGCGTGGTCGCCGGCGTCGGCGTCCCGCAGCTGACGGCCGTGTACGAGGCCGCCCAGGCCTGCAAGGCCGCCGGCGTCCCGTGCATCGCGGACGGCGGCATCCACTACTCCGGCGACATCGCCAAGGCCCTCGTGGCCGGCGCGTCCTCGGTCATGCTCGGCGGCACGCTCGCCGGCTGCGAGGAGGCCCCGGGCGAGAAGGTTCTGCTGCACGGCAAGCAGTACAAGCTGTACCGCGGCATGGGCTCCCTGGGCGCGATGGCCCCGCGCGGCAAGAAGTCCTACTCCAAGGACCGCTACTTCCAGGCCGACGTCACCTCCAACGACAAGGTCGTGCCGGAAGGCGTCGAGGGCGAGGTGCCGTACCGCGGACCGCTGAACGCCGTCCTGTACCAGATGATCGGCGGCCTGCACCAGTCGATGTTCTACATCGGCGCGCACAACATCGCCGAGATGAGCGAGAAGGGCCGCTTCATCCGCATCACGGACGCCGGCCTGCGCGAATCCCACCCGCACGACATCGTGATGACCGCCGAGGCGCCGAACTACACGAGCCGCTGACGACGGTGATCCGAAGCCGGTAGCGACCGGCTGACGGACCGACGGAACCGATCCGAACGAGGCCCTTCCAACCGCGACCACACGGCCGGAAGGGCCTCGCCGTATGCGGCCCGGCGCCGCGCCTTCAGAGGACTGACGGCATTGTCCGGTCATGTATAGTGGCAATTGCGCTCAGAGTCGAATACGCGCACGCAGCCGAAACCGAGGAGGGGACTATGGAGAAGCTGGTTCATTTCGTCGACAATCGCAGGGGATCCCTAGGGGAGGTCCTGCGCAAGGTGGCCTCCGATCCCACATACAGGGATCTGGCCGTCGCCACCGGATACTGGGATATGATCGGCACGTCGATGCTGATCGACCTCATCAAGGACTATCGTTCCGTACGCATTCTCATCGGCGCGGAACCGTATGCCAACAGGCGGCTGAATCTCACGAACCTCTACGAGGATTTCCCTGCGGCGGACATCACCGAAGACCTCCGGGAACTCGGGAACCTGCCGGATGATGACGTGGCCAAGTATCGTGAGACGGCGCGCATCGTCGCGGCGATGATTCACGAGGGCCGTCTGCAGGTGCGCATCTGCAGGAAGCCGTTCATCCACGCGAAGGAATACGTGTTCGGTTCGTACGATACCGAGGGTGCGGTCGGTATCATCGGCTCCTCCAACTTCACGGGCAGGGGGCTTTCCAACATCGCGGTCGGCGGCAACGCCGAACTGAACTATCTCGAGGACATGGAGTCCACGGTCCTGTACCGTCCGATGAACGAGAAGCAGCAGTACGGCCATCTGTCCTGGTTCGACATGATGTGGGACCTGCCAGATGTCGAGGATTGGACCGGCGACTTCCAGGAGATCCTGAGCTCCTCGCCCGTCGGCAACAAGACGTATGGGCCGTATGACGTGTACATGAATCTCCTCATGCGCCTGTTCCCGGATGAGATGGCCGAGGACGCGGATTCCCCCGCTGACGGCGGCGCCGATGTCATGTACTCCTACCAGAAGCGCAACGCCGGCATCCTGGTCAATAAGCTGGATCGCGTGGGCACGGCCATCCTCGCGGATTCGGTCGGTCTGGGCAAGACCGTGACTGCCGGCGGCGTCATCCGCCATTACCGGAATGCCGGTAAGCGGAACATCGTCATCCTGCCCCCGGCCAAGCTGAAGGGGCAGTGGCGCATGGACCTGAGCGAGTTCTTCGGACTCGGGGAGGGGGATTACGAACTCGTCTCCCAGCAGGACATCCAAGCCATCCAGGAACTGCGCGCCGCCTATCGCAGATCGTATCCGGCCGATCTCATCGTGATCGACGAGGCCCATAATCTCCGCAACGAGCATTCCGAACGCTTCAAGACGGTGCTGGGGCTGATCGCGGAGAACCCGGACGCCAAGGTGCTGCTGCTGACGGCAACCCCCATCAACAACGGCTTCAAGGATCTGATCAGCCAGCTGGAGCTCGGATTGGGCGGACGTACGCAGTCCGGCGTCATCGTGTCGTACGAGAACCCATCCAACCGCGAAGCGACGGTGCAGAGCAAGGATTTCTTCGACTTCCTCCGTGATCTGGAAGGTCGCCGCAAAGCCGCCGAACGCAGGGGCGCACGATTCGATTGGGAACGGTATCGTCAGCCGCTGTCCCAGGGAATCGGCCATTTCGTGGTCCGTTCCACCCGGCAGGGCGTGCAGGAGGAGTCGAAGCTGCTGGAATCCGGATCATCCCTCCGCTTCCCAGACAACAAGTTCGAGACGGTCGGCTATTCGTTCTCCGATCAGGCGACCGAAACGGTCGATCGCGTGATCGCACGTAATGCGCCGGCTTTCGAAGGCGTGGATCCGTTCGCCGTGAATCTGACCGAATTGGCTGATGAAACCCGTCGTCTGGTGCATCCTCTCGATACCGTCCGGCAGGCTCCCTCCCGGTTCCTGGGGAATATCTCCGGCTCCCGTTCCCTGGTCGATTCGGTGTTCCGCTTGATGTCGCTGCTGGGATTCCCCGCCTACCGATCGATGCTCTACCAATGGGAGTACCGTGAGGCCACGCTTGACGACATCGATGCGATGAGACTTCCCGACGAGGAGGCGTCGGCGCTCCAGTCGTCGATGACCATCCACAACATCCTTCAGACGCTCTGGCTGAAGCGATTGGAATCCTCCCTGGATGCCCTGCGCCTGTCCGTGACACGGTACCGCGACCGTCTGGACCGGTTCATGACATGGCTGGACCGGGGGTACATCGTGGAGATGTCCGGCCTGGCGGTGCTGGATGACGATGATGAAGACGGGAACTCCTCGACGCTGTGGCAAACCGATTCGTCCGACATCGAACAGATGCTCAAGGATAAAGGCATCCCCTATGTGCCGGCCGATTCTACACTGCTCGACGTGGACGGTCTCCGTCGCGATGTCAGACGCGACCTAGGCATCGTCGCGGTGCTGATCGAATCGTTGGACCGCTGCATCGAGAACGGCATGGACGCCAAACTCGAAGCGTTGTGCGAGGCGTTCGAGAAGGTCCTCGCAGACGGCGTCTACGGGCGGAAGATTCTGGTGTTCAGCGCCTACGCGGACACCATCCGGTATCTGCAGAAGAGGCTCCCGTCCCTGCTGGGCGGCAGCATCGACCGGTTCTCCGAAAAATCCGCGTTCCTCACCGCCGCGGCGACCGATCTGGAGAGGACGGTGAAACGCTTCTCTCCGGTCTCGAAGAAGTACAAGCTGGCGGATGGCGAGCATGAACTGGATTACCTGTTCTCCACCGACGTGCTTTCGGAAGGACAGAACCTGCAGGACGCCGGCATCCTGATCAACTACGACCTGCATTGGAATCCGGTGCGCATGGTGCAGCGCAACGGCCGTGTGAACCGTCTTGGCTCGCGGTACGACCGGGTGCTTATCGGCAATATGGCGCCGGCCGCTGATCTGGAATACTATCTGGGGCTGATCGCCAAGCTGCAGGGGAAGATCGAGACGATCAAGCATTCGATCGGCACCGATCAGGGCATTCTGACGGAAGCCGACGAGAACCCCATCGAATACATCCAGGAGATCTACAGCGGCGACGAGGAGCGTGTCCGCGAGGCCGTCGACCGGATGGATGAGGACAACGACATGCTGTCCTGGCAGAACGAGCACGTGTACGCGCTCAGGGAGTTCCTGCGTCAGGCGGAACCGTCGGACATCAAGCGGGTCAGGGCCATGCCGAAGGGCAAGTGGAACTACCTGCCCGCGAAGGCATCGGTGAATCATACCGTCGTATGCCTGTTCGAGCAGAAGAGCGAATCGGGGACCTTCGCGAACCACCGATTCATCCATGTGGATGTGACGGGCGAACGTAACTTTGCGTCGCTGCTTCCCCCGGAAGCCGCCCTGTCGATGTTCCGGACCGATCCGGATGACAACGTCAGAAGGCTGGATCATGCGCGGATTACGCGGAAGGACGTTGAGAGTAAGGCGAAGGCAATGGCCGGCGTGCGCGGACGCCGTGCTTCCGTGTCCGCATACCGCCCGAAGAGCATGCCCGAGAAGATCTACCTGAGTCTGCTGCAGAAGCAGCTGAACACCGGGAACGTACTGGCCGCGCTCGGCAAGGTCGCGGAACTGGTGCAGGCGGGACAGCGGTACAACGAACTGATGCGACGGCTGAAGAAGGAGATTCCGGACGCCGCCGACCCGTCCGCGCCGCCGATCAGCGAAGGACTGCTCGAGGACTGGCGGACGTTCATCGCCGATCTCGATTTGGATGACGCTGGTTCCGACAGCAAGTGGAGCTGCCGGCTGAGCAGTATGTCGCAGGATCTGTGAGACCCGGTCGCGTTAGAATCCATTGGCGTGACGAACCATCGAAAGGAGCGTGGGGCATGACCTCATTCGCTGAGCTGCAGCAGTCGCTCGACGACTACTCCCGTTATGACATCTCCGATACCGTGCGTGACGATGATCGCACCATGGCCGCGGCCCGGGTGGCCGTGCAGGTGCTTGCGCTGCTGCAGGGCGCATCCGCGGCGGACATCGACGTCGAGGACGCGCTGCTCAATGAGGTCGGCGCGGACTCGCACGAGGAATGGTTCGTCGGGCATCCGCAGCTGGACGCGCCGATGGTGTGCGAACTCACCGAGCCGGGCATGCCGTACGCCGCCACATTCATGGCATTGCGGGGATCCGCCGTGAAGACGCGCATCAGCGCATGCGTGTCGATGCGGGACCATTGGGAGGATGGGCTGTCTCTGCCCTCGAACCTCTACGATATCTTCCCCGTGGGCATCCACTTCTTCGCACCCGCCAACACGCAGTCGATCATTATCGCGGTTTCGAAATCCGGCAATCTGCGCACGATGGAACTGCGCGGCACGTTGTCGAACACGCAGAAGCGCATCCTCGAACGACTGTCGGGACTGTTGGCGGCGGACGGTCTGACCGACGACGACAAGCCGCGCATCCATGCAGAGCTGTGGGACGCGCTGAACGTGACGGAAGTGAACCGCAGCTTCTACCAGGGTATCGCGGTGCGGTTCAACGAGCTGGTCCAGTCGATCGTCGCCTCCGGTCACGACGCGGACGAGGCGAAGCTGTTCGCCAGCCGTCTGATCGGCCGCATCCTGTTCGCATGGTTCCTGGACCGGAAGGGGTTCCTCAACCCCGAGGAACGCTATCTGGAGACCGACGGGCTTGACGCGGCCGGTTACTACGAGCGCAAACTCAAACGGCTGTTCTTCGCGACGCTGAACACGGCCAGGCAGGACCGTGACGAGGACGGCGACTTCGTCACGCCGTTCCTCAACGGCGGACTGTTCGAGGAGCAGACCACCGATTTCCCGAATGAGACGATCGCGTTCCCCGACGACTTCTTCACGAGCCTGTACGCGCATTTCCGCCAGTACGACTTCACCACCGACGAATCCACGCCGGACTACGAGCAGGTCGCCATCGACCCGGAGATGCTGGGCCGCATCTTCGAATCGCTGCTCGCCGAGCAGATGGATGACACCGGCAAGACCGCGCGCAATGCCAAGGGCGCGTTCTACACGCCGAGGCAGATCGTCTCCTACATGTGCCGCGAATCCCTGCGCCAGTACCTGTACAACGTGCTGGGGGACGGCAAGGGCGTCCACGTCGGCGTGGACCGTCTGCTGGACACGACGGACGGCGAATGGGAGCGGAACGGCGATGCGCGCAGGACCTTGTGGGGCTCCAACACGGCCACGGTGCTGCCGCTCGCGATCCAGGCACTCGACGGTGTGCGCGTGCTCGACCCGGCGGTCGGATCGGGCGCGTTCCCCATGGGCATGCTGCAGCTGCTGATGCGCTGCCATGCAAGGCTCCAGGGCAGGAAGGCCGTGGCGGACGCCTACGAGCGGAAGATGCGGATCCTGCAGCGGAACATTTTCGGTGTGGACATCGAACCCATGGCGGTGGAGGTCGCGCGACTGCGCGTCTGGCTGTCGATGATCGTGGAGCGCGGATCCATCGACGACGTGGAACCGCTGCCGAATCTGGACTTCAAGTTCGTGTGCGCGGATTCCGTCGTGCCGTTGGCAGTGGGGGAGGACGCCACGGATGTGCTCCCGGCCAACGGAGCCGCTTACGATCAGGTTCTCTTGGCCCTGAACGGTGACGATGCCGCCCTGATGGACGAGCTTGGGGAGATCCGCTCCCAGTATTTCCACGTTACGGGTGCCGAGAACAAGAGCCGGCTGATGCAACGGTTCGAGGACATCATCCGGCAGCTTGGCCATGGTGACATGGCCTCGGAGCGCAGCAGGCAGCTCTCGGCCTTCCACCCCCATGCGTCGGTGTCGTCCGAAGCCGGGCATGCACCGTTCTTCGACCCGGATTTCATGTTCGGCGTGAACAGGTTCGACGTCGTCATCGGCAACCCGCCGTATGTGCAGCTGCAGAAGATGGCGGACAAGCACAAGTACGCGTCCTTGGCATACAAGTCGTACAATCAGACCGGCGACCTGTACGAGCTGTTCTACGAACGCGGGCTGATGATGCTGTCCGACCGGGGCGTGCTGGACTTCATCACCTCCAATAAGTGGATGCGCAACAAGTACGGCGTGGAGCTCCGGTCGTATCTCGCCGCGAACGCCGAGGTGATCACGCTCATCGACCTGGGCGCCGGGCGCTTCAGCAGCGCCACAGTCGACACCAACATCATGCTGCTGAGGAAGGGGCGCGCGGACGGCGTGCTCCAGGCGGTGCGCTACACCGGTGATTCGCTGGACGACATCGGCTCGTACGTCGGGGAGCATGCGACGGTCATTCCGTTCGACACGGAAGGATACGACCGGAACACCGCGGCGGCGGTGCGGGGCTCCTCTCCCTGGGTGATCCTGAGCGATGTGGAACGCTCCATCAAACATCGGATGGACGAGGCCGGTACCCTTCTCAAGGATCTGGACGTCCGCATCAACTACGGTGTGAAGACAGGTCTGAACGATGCGTTCATCATCTCCAAGGAGAAGCGCGACGAGCTGATCGCCGCCGACCCGAAGAGCGCCGAGATCATCCGCCCGGTGCTCCGAGGCCGCGACGTCAAGCGCTACCGTTACGAGTTCGCGGACTTGTACACCATCACACTGTTCCCCTCCTTGGAGTATGACATCGACCGGTATCCTGCCGTGAAAGATTGGCTGATCAACGGCGACTGGGTCCTGTCGGGGCGCACGAGCAGTCCTATCGGTACGGGACGGCTGCGTCTTGAACAGACCGGTGCCGAGCACAAGTGTGAGGGAGTGCGCTTCAAGAGCCGGAAGAAGACAGGTAACAAATGGTTCGAGACCCAGGACGCGATATCTTATTCGGATGATTTCTCTCAACCGAAGATCGTGTGGGGTGAGATCTCCGACAGGGCGAAGTTCGCGTTCGACGGCGGCGGCGATTATGTTCCGGAGGCCACCACCTTCCTGATGGTGGGCTCCGACCTGCTGCCGATTCTGGGGTTCCTGAACTCCCGTCTGGCCGAATATTACTTCTCCACGTTGGGGACCACCACCGGTATGGGAACCGTGCGTTGGAAGAAATACACCATCGAACAACTGCCGATAGCGTTGTTCGATGGTGCGGAACGAGAGACGTTCCTACAGCTGATCCGTCAGCGGCTTGATGACGGACGGAGCGAGGCTGAGCTGCAGGAACTGGACCATGCCATCGATGAATGCATCGCATCCCGAATCGGTCTGACCCGCCCCGAGATGGATTTCATCGAACGGTTCTCACAGTGAGGATTGTTCGATCTCCTGCCGTTCCTCGGCGGTGATACCGAACGCGGCATACACCAGTTCGTCGATCTCCCGTTCCTCGTCCTTTGCGGACACTCCGCTCTGACACTTCTGCTGAGCGGATTGCGCCAAAACCGCGATCCGCCCACGGACATCCGACTCCACTGCTGTCGGAATCGGAATCTGCTCGACGAAAACGGGCTTGTATTCCATGTAGCCGCCGCTTCGTGTAACGGCGACCTGATGCACGTACCAGTCCGCTGCATGGGAGTTCAGCACGCCCAGCAGGAACCAGTCATCGGTCGCGATGAACGGAGACGGGGCGCACACGATCGCATCATCCTCCACCATCGCGTACTTCGCGTTCAGGCTGAGATTGCCCCACACGATCTTCGGTTGAGAGAAATCATCCGAATGGCTGCAACACTGACATCATGATCTATGGATACATCAGAGTCAGCACCGACCGGCAGACCGTGGAGAACCAGCGCTTCGAAATCACCCGCTTCGCCGAAACGGAAGGATTGGAAGTCGACGGATGGATCGAGGAGACCATCAGCGGCACCAAGGCGGTGAACAAGCGCAAACTGGGCGAACTGCTCGAGACGATCGAGGAAGGCGACCTGATCATCTGCTCCGAACTGTCCCGGCTTGGACGCAGCCTGTTCATGATCATGGACATACTCAACCAGTGCATGGAACAAGGCGTGCGCGTCTGGACCGTCAAGGAGGGGTATCGGCTCGGCGACGACATCCAAAGCAAGGTCCTCGCGTTCGCGTTCGGCCTGTCCGCCGAGATCGAACGCAACCTCATCAGCCAGCGCACCAAGGAGGCCCTCGCGCGGCGACGGCAGGAAGGCGTGACGCTGGGGCGTCCCGTAGGCCGCCGGTCGGCGGTGGTGAAGCTCTCCGGATACGAACAGGACATCCGGGCGATGCTGGACGCCGGCATCACCAAAGCCGAGATCGCACGCCGATACCATGTGCACCGGGCCACGGTCGGTCGGTTCATCGAAACCAGAATGGCCGACAGCGACGCTGCAATAGACACCGGAACCAATCGGACGACGGACGCCGGCGCACGCCCCGATGTAGGCGGCGCGATGTAGGCTGAACTGTTCCGTCCGGCCGGGAACCCGGCCGGGGACGACGTGCGCCGGGCAGACCGCGCGCACGGGAACACAGGAATCCGCAACGGGAAAGAGGCACACATGGCGGACGCGCACGACGGCGAAACCTACACGGCGGAAGGATCCCGCCTCATCTGGATCGACTGCGAGATGACCGGACTCGACATCTTCGGTGGCGACGAACTCGTCGAAGTGTCCGTCGTCCCCACCGACTTCGACCTCAACGTCCTCGACCAGGGCATCGACTACGTCATCAAGCCCAGCGACACGGCCGTCGCCCACATGAACGACTTCGTGCGCGGCATGCACACCCGCTCCGGCCTCATCGACGAATGGGAACACGGCCTGAGCCTGCGTGAGGCCGAACAGCGCGTCATCGAATACGTCGAACGCTTCACCCCGCAGGGCGTGCGCCCGCTGCTCGCCGGCAACACCATCGGCAGCGACAAGAAGTTCCTCGACCACTACATGCCCGACCTCATGAGCCGCCTGCACTACCGCAGCATCGACGTCAGCACCTTCAAGGAGCTCGCACGCCGCTGGTACCCGGCCGTCTACGAGAACCGCCCCGCCAAGGCCGGCGGCCACCGGGCGCTCGCCGACATCATCGAATCGCTCGACGAACTGCGCTACTACCGCGAGGCGATCATGGCGGCCGCGCCCGGCCCGTCCGCCGCCGACGCGAAGGCCATCGCCGACCGCATCGTCGCCACCGGCATCCACGCCGCCTGACCCGCCGGCGTCCGCCGACCGCCTGACGATACTGCCCGACGCCTGACGAAAGGACCATCATGACCGCATCCGACTGGACCGCCATCAACGGACCGCAGGACATCCGCCTGATCGTGACCGACCTGGACGGCACGCTGCTCGACGAGCACAGCGCCGTCCCCGACGGCTTCTGGACGACGCTCGAACGCCTGCACGGGCGCGGCGTGCACTTCGTGCCGGCGTCGGGACGCCAGTACGCGACGCTGCGCGCGATGTTCGCCGACCGCGTCGGCTACGAGCTCTCGTACGTGGCGGAGAACGGCGGCGTCGTGGCCGCCGACGGCGAGATCGTCGACGTGAGCGGCGTGGACACGGCCATCACGCGCACCGTCATCGACCTGGTCGACGCGGCGTGCGCGAGCGGCGCGCACGACGTGGGCCTCGTCCTGTGCGGCCTGACCACCGCGTACGTGCAGCGGCGCGACGAGCCGTTCCTCGACGAATGCCGCAAGTACTACCATGCGCTGCGCATCGTCGACGACCTGCACGACGTGATCGGACTGGTCGAGAGCGGCGAGGAGACCATGATCAAACTCGCCGTCTTCGACTTCGGCGACGTCGAATCCACCGCCCGCGACGTGCTCGCCCCCGCGGCCGCCGACTATGCGATGGTCGTCTCCGGCGCGCACTGGGTCGACGTGATGAACCCCGACACCGACAAGCGCCGCGGCGTCGAGGCGCTGCAGCGGCACTTCGGCGTCACCCCCGAACAGACCGCCGTGTTCGGCGACTACCTCAACGACCTGGGCATGCTCGCCGCCGGCGAATTCTCGTTCGCGATGGGCAACGCGCACCCCGACCTCAAACGCGCCGCCCGCTACATCGCGCCGACGAACGCCGAGCACGGCGTGCTGCAGGTCATCGACCGGATCGTCGCGTAGCCGGATTCCGGCCTTTCCATCGACCAAACCAGCCGATCCAAACCAGCCGAACGCAACCCGCCGACCGCAACCGAAGGAGTCGACCGATGCGACAGAGCGAAGCCCTCGCGATCCTCGAAGCGGGCGCGAGCGTGTTCCTTACCGGCGCGCCCGGCGCCGGCAAGACGTACGTGCTCAACCGCTTCATCGCCGCCGCGCGCGCGGCCGGCGCGTCGGTGGCGGTCACCGCGTCCACCGGCATCGCGTCCACGCACATCAACGGGCAGACGATCCACTCGTGGAGCGGCGTCGGCGTGGCCACGGCGCTCACCGAATCCCTGTATCGGACGATCCGCTCGCGCCGGCGACGCAAGATCGAAGCGGCCGACATCCTCGTCATCGACGAGGTGTCGATGATGCACGCGTGGCTGTTCGACATGGTTGACGAGGTGTGCCGGCGCCTCAGGCGCGATCCGCGGCCGTTCGGCGGACTGCAGGTCGTCATGTCGGGCGACTTCTTCCAGCTGCCGCCGGTGAGCGTGTCGGGCCGCAACCACGATCTGATCGCGCCGCCGCCCGAATTCGTCATCATGCGCGAACGCTACGCGAAGGCCGGCCGCAACCCGGAGGGCTTCGTCACCGAATCGCTTGTCTGGGACCAGCTGGCGCCGACCGTCTGCTACCTGACCGAACAGCACCGTCAGGACGACGGGCGGCTGCTCGGCGTGCTCACCGACATCCGCGACGGCGCCGTCACCGACGCCGACCGCGACGCGCTCGTCACGCGCCTCGGCGTGATGCCCGCGCCCGGCGAGGTCGCCGTCCACCTGTTCCCCGTCAACCGGCAGGCCGATTCGCTCAACGACCTGCGTCTGGCCGAGATCGACGACGACGAGCACGGCTTCTACGCCGAGCAGGCCGGTCCCGCGAACCTCGTCGACCGGCTCAAGAAGAACATGCTCGCCCCCGAGCATCTCGTCCTCAAGACCGGCGCGACCGTGATGGCCCTGCGCAACGACGCCGACCGCCAGTACGTCAACGGGTCGCTCGGCACGGTGCGCGGATTCACCGCCGAAGCCAAGGGCGGCTGGCCGATCGTCGAATTCGAGAACGGCAACATCGTCACGATGAAGCCGGCCTCGTGGGAGATGACCGACGGCGAGACGGTGCTCGCGTCCGTCAGCCAGGTGCCGCTGCGCTGCGCGTGGGCGATCACGATCCACAAATCGCAGGGCATGACGCTGGAACGCGCCGTCATGGACCTGCGCCGCACGTTCGCGCCCGGCATGGGCTACGTGGCGCTGTCGCGCGTCGAACGCATGGACGGCCTGTTCCTCGGCGGCGTCAACGAACGCATGTTCCTCGTCTCGCCCGACGCGGTGCGTCTCGACGGTCGTCTGCGCGACGATTCGCGTGCCGCCGCCGTCCGGCTGGACGAGGACGGCCCCGACGCGTTCGTCCCGCGTCCGCCCGTCGCCGACGCCGACGACGCCGCGCCCGACTTCACCCAGGACGAACTGTTCTGACCGTTCTGACCGCGGCGGTCGGTCGGGGCGGCCCCGACGACCGGACCGCATCGTCATCCCCGCTGCTGCGGTTTGTACGCGTCCCGACGAGGGGGACGCGCACAAACCGCAGCGACGACCATCCGCGACGGCGGTTTGTATGCGTCCCGTCGAGGCCGCCGCATACAAACCGCAGAAACGAGGGGTCGGAACCGCGGTTTGTGCGCGGCATCGTCGTCGGGACGCATACTAACCGCAGGTTGGGTGGCCGGGCGGCCGTCCGACGTCGTCGCCGGCATGATGATGGCCGGGATGCGGCGGACGTGAGACGGGAAGCCGTCTGCGGCCGCCCCACGTCCCCTTGATTGAGTACGTTTGGACGCATGAGTTCCACAGCACTTCGTATGTCTACCATGTTCCTGCGCACCCTGCGCGAGGATCCCGCCGACGCGGACGTCGATTCCGCCAAGCTGCTGCAGCGCGCCGGATACGTGCGCAAGGCCGCCCCGGGCATCTGGACCTGGCTGCCGCTGGGTCTGAAGGTCCTCAACAAGATCGAGGCCGTGATCCGCGAGGAGATGAACGGCATCGGCGCCCAGGAGGTGCACTTCCCGGCCCTGCTGCCGCGCGAGCCGTACGAGGCGACGCACCGCTGGGAGGAGTACGGCGAGAACCTGTTCCGTCTCAAGGACCGCCACGACGCCGACTATCTGCTCGCCCCCACCCACGAGGAGATGTTCACCCTGCTGGTCAAGGACATGTATTCGTCCTACAAGGACCTGCCGGTCACCCTCTACCAGATCCAGACCAAGTACCGCGACGAGTTCCGCCCGCGCGCCGGCCTGATCCGCGGCCGTGAGTTCGTGATGAAGGACGCCTACTCGTTCACCATCGACGAGGAGGGCATGCGCAAGGCCTACATGGACGAGCGCGGCGCCTACGAGCGCGTGTTCCAGCGCCTCGACCTGCCGTACGTGCCCGTGTTCGCGATGTCCGGCCCGATGGGCGGCTCCGCGTCCGAGGAGTTCCTCGCCCCGATGCCGATCGGTGAGGACACGTTCGCGCTCGCCCCGTCCGGCAAGGCGTGGAACGTGGAGGCGCTGACCACGCCGGCCGTGCCCGAGGTCGACTGCTCCGCCACGCCGGCCGCGACCAAGCGTCCGACGCCGGACGCGAAGACCATTGAGAAGATGGTGACGTGCGCCGACGCGATGTACCCGCGCGAGGACGGCCGCGGCTGGGCCGCGACCGACATCCTCAAGAACGTGGCCATCGTGGTCAAGCACACCGAGGACGAGGAGCATCCGGAAGGCTGGCGCGAGGTCGTCGTCATCGGCGTGCCGGGCGACCGTCAGGTCGACATGAAGCGTCTCGAAGCGCAGTTCGCGCCGTTCGAGATCGAGGAGGCCGGCGAGGAGGACCTCAAGAAGCATCCCGAACTGGTGCCCGGCTACATCGGTCCGATGGTGCTCGGCCCGCAGGGCAAGGTCGCCGGCGTCGACGAGCCGGTGCGCTACCTGGTCGACGCGCACATCGCCCGCGGCTCCGCATGGTTCACCGGCGCCGACGAGCATGAGGTCGACTACTACGATCTGGTGTACGGCCGCGACTTCGAGGCCGACGGCACCGTCGAGGCCGTCGAGGTGCGCCACGGCGACATGAGCCCGGACGGCTCCGGCCCGCTCAGCTTCGAGCGCGGCGTGGAGATCGGCCAGGTGTTCCAGCTGGGTCTCAAGTACTCGAAGGCGCTCGACCTGAAGGTCCTCGACCAGAACGGCAAGGCCGTGCCGGTGTGGATGGGCTGCTACGGCATCGGCGTGAGCCGCGTGCTCGCCTGCATCGCCGAGATCCACCACGACGACAAGGGCCTGGCCTGGCCGTCGATCATCGCCCCGGCGCAGGTGCACGTCGTCGCCACCGGCAAGGACGAGGCCGCGTTCGACGCCGCCGAGAAGCTGGTCGCCGAACTGGAGGAGCGCGGCATCGAGGTCATCTACGATGATCGCCGCAAGGTGTCGCCGGGCGTCAAGTTCAAGGATGCCGAGCTGATCGGCGTGCCGCTGATCGCCGTCGTCGGCCGCGACACGGTCAACAACGGCACGATCGAGGTGCGCGACCGCAACGGCGAGAATTCGGTCGCCGTGCCGGTCGCCGACGCCGCCGCCGAGATCGCCGGCCGTCTGTGAGCCGTCGGTCGCCGGTGATCCGCTGATTTGCCGCTGATGCGCTGATGCGCTGATGCGAAAGCCCCGCCGTCCTGTGTGGACGGCGGGGCTTCGCGTATCCATGGTGAGTGTTTGTTCCGTCGGTCGGCGGCGTCGCCGGTGGCAGAGGGACGTGATGACGTGTGCTGCGTGGGATTGTGGATGGATTGTTGTGGATAACCCGGGGGCGTGGGGACAAGTCGGCGGGTTATCCACCGCGAGTTGTCCACAACACGCCGACGCCCTTCGATTGCGTCCACAATGGCCGGAACCCCTCCGCCGGACGCGGACGTTCGGGCATAGTGGGATGCACCGCGCGGATCACGGTGCTGGTTGACGGCTTCGCCTTCTCTCGCACCACACCTCCATTCCGGGCCAGCCAGGTCCCAGCATCGTGGTTCGTGCAGTCCACTTCGAAAGGAGCCGTCATGGCACTGCAGCAGAACACCATCACCCTCACCGGCCGTCTCGGCGCCGAACCACAGCCGTTCGGCCCGTCCCAACCGCCCACGATGTGCTCGTTCCGACTGGCCGTGTCGCGCGGCTACTACGACGATGCCCGCCAATGGCGCACGCTGCCGACCACATGGGTGACGGTCAAGGCGTACCGTGCGCTGGCCCACAACGTGCTCACCTGCCTGCACAAGGGCAATCCGGTGATCGTGACCGGCACGCTCGGCATGGACGAATGGTCCGACGCGAACGGACGACGCCAGACGAACCTGTTCGTCAACGCCAGCACCGTCGGCCATGACCTGAACTACGGCACCACCTACCTGTCGCAGCCGCGACGCGACCAGCCCGCCGCCAACGGACAGCCCGTCAACGGACAGCCCGTCAACGGGCAACCCGCCGACGGCACCGGCAACGGCGGTCCCGCCGGCGGGCCGAACTTCGGTCCGAACGGCGGTACGGGCGCCGGCAACGCCGATCCCTTCGCGCCGGTTCCGTCATCGGGCTTCACGCCCGGTCGTCCGCCGCAGGTCGGCGGACCGGTCGGACCGGTCGCGCCGGTCAGCATCGACGTCTCCGATGATGTCGCCGACCCGTTCCTCGCCGCCGCTGCCGCCACCGCCGAAGCCGACGCCGTGATGTCGGCCGCGGCACCTGCCTCGTCCGCCGTACCCGCCGCGCCCGTCGCCGAGTCCGCACCCACATCTCCCGCAGACGACGTCCCTCCGCCGGACGCCCCGCCCGCCGACTTCGACGACCCCGCCTTCTGACGGTCCATCCGCCAATCATTGCTAACGTATTGCGATACTAACGTATTGCGATAGTATTGATGAATATGGAAGCAGCACAGGAACCGATGACTATCACCGCGGATGAGTTGTATCTGAGCACGCCGGGGGAGATCCTGCGGGAGGAGTTCATGGAGCCGGCCGGCATCACCGGGTACCGGTTGGCGAAGGCCATCGGCGTGTCGGAGACGGCCGTCGGCGAGATAGTCAAGGGCAAGCGGCGCATCAGTGTGGCGATGGCCCATCGCCTTGCGGCCGCGTTCCGCACCACGCCGAAGTTCTGGCTCAACCTGCAGCGTGATTGGGACATACTGACGTTCGATCCGGCCTCCATCGGCGATATCGTGCCGCTGGTCGAGGCGGGAGCGGATGTCGACTGACGCATGGTCGTCTGGGAGGCGGGTTGGGGTGCCGCCCAGACGGCCGCGAGGCGGTGTCGTTTTCCGGGACTGTGATCCGAGGGGGATCCCACCGGGAAGGACGGGGACATTAAGGGGGTCGATATTGTGGTATCTCGTCGGTACCTGTTGAGTCAACATGTGATGTCTGCGGTCAACGAACGTTGACTCAAGGCACCGCAGCGCGCCGCGGGTCTTCTAATATGCAAAAATCATATGATTCTTTGGAATTGGACATAACGGTAGGGCCTTTTCCATTCGAACACTCTGTGTGGTCTGAAGGATTTCAAAACCGACCGTTGGAATCGCACGGCCGTTCGAGAATCATTGCGCCGGACTGGTATTTGCCGCGATTGTAGAGGAAGGTGTTCTGTGGCATCTGCTGATGACGATTTCAGGAAGTACCAGGTCGCGTACGTATGCCGGTCCACCGCGCTGGTGATGTCGGTGCTGCCGACTTGGTGGATCGATCATGTGCACGTGTCCATGTCCATGTACCTCGGCCTGATGTCGGCGGTCACCGTCTTGGTGATGGTCATCGACCTGCCGCTTTCGTATCTCGCCGACAGGATGGGCGCACGGCTGTCCTACGGCGTGGGATTGTGCGTGTTCTCGCTGTCGTTCCTGTTCGTGGCCTTGGCGAGTTCGCCGGTCTTCTTCATCGCCTACGTGTGTTCCAATACGCTTGCCGAGGGATTGATGTCGGGCGCGGACGGCGCCCTGCTGCGGTCGATCGTCGGCCATGACGACTACCGGAAGAGCATGTACCGGCTGTCGACATGGTTCTATCTGCTCACCAGCGTGCTCTTCTTCGCGGGCATCGGATTGTATCTGTTCGATCCGGTGCTGCTGTTCTCGCTTCAGGCGGCGCTGATCCTTGTCGCCGGCATCTGCGTGCTCACCATCAGCGTGAATGCGAAGGGTGCGCAGAGGCATGCGGGTCGGGAGCCTGGTGCCGGCCGTCGCGTCAGCTTGCGGCAGCTGGTTCTGAACGCCGACAACCGCTCAGGTTGCATCCGCTATCTGGTCGGATTGGTCATGATCTGCGTGGCGTACGGCCTGTTCAACGGCTATGTGCAGTTCCAGAACCGGACCATCCAGCTGCTTTCCGGCAGTTTCTCCATCGCGGGTGTGGATCCGCTGTGGACGGTCGCGATGTTCCTGTTCGCCGGCAACCTCATCACCGTCATCGGCGTCGGACGGTCGGTCGAACGTCTGCTGAACCGTCTCGCGTTCCGGCATGTCACGCTGATCCTGCTGGGCATCCTGGCATTGTCCACCATGCTGCTGGCATCCGATAACTCCATGCTGGTGCTGGTCGGCTATCTGCTGGTGTGCATCCTCAAGGGCAATTACCGGGCCGAATACTCGGATATGGCGATGAAATCGTCGCCGTTCGTCGGACAGACGGCACTGTGGTTCAGCACGGTGAACACCGTCGCCAATCTGATCGCGTCCCTGATCAACTTCCTGATCAGTCTGGTCGCGACCGACGACGTGCAGTCGATGCAGACGTACTGGCTGTGGTGCGCCGTGGCCCTCGCGCTGCTATCCCTCCCGATGCTCGCCTACGCGGGCAAGGCGAGGCTCCCGTACCCGGGTGCGGGCACGAGCGGGAAGCGGTCGTATCTGACGTTCCATCTCGACAGCCACAACGCGACCGAATTCACGCAGGTCCACCCGCAGGGTTTCGATTGCGACGCGTTCGTCCGGCAGTATGATGCGTTCCGTCAGGTATATGACCGGCACATGCCGCGGATCGACGCGACACGATCCTCGGGAGACCATGTCACCTATGCGATCGTCGACGGCTCCAACCTGCTTTCGGTGCCGCCCCGCCAACGGATGGCGGCGCTGCTCGACGCCGGACTGCAGGACCTCCTCGAAACACGACCGTCAGCGGATTCATCCCGCAAGGAGTCGTCCGACGCGGGCACGACGGCACAGACGAATCTGAACAGGCTCTGCGCGACCTGCTGCGACTGCATGACGTACAGCCATGGGGACATGGTTCCCGGCAACATCCTGATCGCCGACGACACCATCGTGCTGGTGGATTGGGATCGGATGGCGATCGCGCCGCGGCTCCTCGACGAGTTCTCCATCGTCTTCCATCCCGACCTGCCATGCGATATGCCGACCCGCATGCGGCTCATGGAATCCCTGCGCGCCGCCCATGACCCGGACTGCCCGTCTCGGAAAGTCGAACCATCTGAGATTGTGCTCAGACTCATCGATGCCGCAATCGGGGACTGTCTCAGCCGGCGTGATACTGTCGCACGCCGGCTTGCGCAGCAATACACGGAGTTGAAAGAGGAGCTTCTGCGCATGCACGACAGATGTTGATATCGAATCGCTACGCCCTGGGATGCAGTGATTGCGTCTATGCATTCCCTGGGCGAGATCACTCCTGATGATATTCCAGAGATTCATTAATCCGCGCTGCATTATCGATTAGAGCAAACGCATATTCTAGTTTTCGATAGTGACGGATATCGCCCACAAGTCGTTTGCGATTGATGTGTCTACCGTCCCGCCTGCATTGGAGACAAGCATTTGCAGCGACTGAAGACCGAAACCGGATGTCATTCTGTTCGCAGAGTCTTGCTCATAGGGGTTGCTTTCGGTGATGGTGATCGAAGTCGAAGTGATGTTCACGTTGACGGTATAGTTTCCGTACGCTGGACAGTGCCGTAGTATATTCGAATATATTTCCCTTAATGCGATTGCGGCAATCGCCTCCGTCCGTTGGCTCAATACATGCGGTGATTTCCCCGACAGTCGTGTCCGTCCGTGAAATCCGGCAATGTTAAGTAATTTGTCGCCCTCTTCGATACAGTCGTTCAGGCTGGAATTCCTTTCGATGAAAGAAACGTCTTCGCAACTGTCCCGTAGCGTGCGAATTATGATCTGGATGTTGTGCAAGGCCTGGAGTGACTGTGAATGGATGCTTTCGATGATTTGCGAATGGTCGCTTGACGCCGATTTCTCTTGTTCGCAAAGCAGTATCACTGCGGATAGTTCGCTGGTCGCCGAATCATGGAGAACCTGAGCTATGCGATGCTGATTGAGATATGTTTCCAATTGATGACGGTTCGCCGCGATCAGCTTATCTTGTCGTATTGTTCTTGCGCATAATCCGGCCATGAATGCGAGCTCGAAGCATGCAGCTGAAGTGAGGAATTGCGGAACGGGAACATCGAATAGAAAGATGCAGGCGCCTTCACATGCGAGGATGGCTGTTCCTGCGAGAAGCGAACGTCGGGTGTTTTCGGAAAAGGATAGATGGGCAAGCGCCAGAAAGACGCCGTAACGTTGAATTGCGCCATAACTCATCGGAGACAATACGATGATGCAGTAATTTATGATGATGAGCGTGGAGATGACACGAGGATTGCGATAAAAAAACATCAGGCAGCATAGATGGAACAGACATGAAACAAGCAATGCCGGTGTCCAGAGAGGAAAGTCGGGGAAGAAGTACGAGAAGCTTGCCCAATATATGCTTGTGAGTACCGAAAAGCCGATTGATACGTACAGACTCTTGCGTCGCCATACACTCATCAGATACCGTGGCTGCTTTCGATCATTCCCAACAGGGAAGAATATGAGGCTCTCAAGTGAACCCATTGTGCGGCCGCCTGAGCTAAAGTCCGGCAATCCATCTTTTCCCTGATCCTCTTCGTATACGTGCGTACGGTCACTGGGGAGACTCCAAGCTGAGCGGATATCTCGTTCTGGTCGTATCCGTGCAAAGTAAGCTCCAGAACCTGAATCTCTCGCAAGCCGAGAGACGGCGTATTCCTCTTTGCCGAGCGCTCGGTTTCGCGGTTGTGACTGCGTATTGCGGTATTAAATGAAACATTCCGACATTGCGGCGGAGGCATAAGGACTTCCCCGCAAGCGAGGGTGCGTATTGCATCCGCTATTGTTCGGACATTGGTTTTTTCGACGATACCCTGAGCTCCGCATTCGGATATATCCGCCGCATATCGTTCAATCGGATACGACGTGATTCCCAATATCGCGGTCGTTGCATTGCCGGCACGTATCTCTCTGCAAACGTCCGTTCCGCTCATATCAACAAGGGACATGTCCACGAGCATGACATCAGGCGGACGTCGTTCATGACTGAGAGCGATGGCTTCCCGCCCTCCGTTCGCGACCCATGCCACCGAAAATCCGTAACGTTGTTCGAGTATGGACCGCAACGCCATGAGCGTGATGGGGTCATTGTCGATGATGGCTATGGAGATGGGGGCGCCCGGAGAAGTTTGCATATGCGTCAAGTCTAGCCCTGACGTTCAGCGCCGCTATGGCATGGCCATTATTCGGCGGTTCGCGCATCGGGTGCCGAAGATTGTCGGTGGCCAGCCGAATACGGCCGGCCACCGACCTAAATGGCTACCAGATGGAGACGCGCGCCTCGGGGGCGAGCCACATCGCGTCGGATTCGGTCACGCCGAACGCCTTGTAGAACAGGTCGACGTTGCGCGCGATGCCGTTGGTGCGGCATTCGGCGGGGGAGTGCGGGTCGATCTGCAGGTACTGTTCGGCCAGCTCGTCGCGGTTCTTGCCGCGCCAGATCGACGCGTAGCTGAGGAAGAAGCGCTGCAGGCCGGTGAAGCCGTCCATCTCCGGGGCGGTGGCCAGCGACGCCTCGATCGCCTCGGCGGAGCCGTCGGATTCGCGGCCGGCGGCCTTGTCGAGGGCGAACGCGTACGCCTTGAGCGCGATGGTCACGCCGCCCAGGTCGCCGATGTTCTCGCCGATGGTGAGCGCGCCGTTGACGTGCGGGGCGCGGCCCGGCTCGTCGGCGTACTTCTCGGCCAGCTGCACCGGCACGAACTCGTCGTACTGGGCGATGAGCGCCTTGGTGCGCTGCTCGAAGTTCGCCTTGTCCTCGGCGGTCCACCAGTCGTTGAGCACGCCGTCGCCGTCGTACTGGGCGCCCTGATCGTCGAAGCCGTGGCCGATCTCGTGGCCGATGACCGCGCCGATGCCGCCGTAGTTGGCCGCATCCTCCGCCTCCGGGTTGAAGAACGGAGGCTGCAGGATCGCCGCCGGGAACACGATCACGTTCATGCTCGGCTCATAGTAGGCGTTGACGGTCTGCGGGTTCATGAGCCATTCGCCGCGGTCGACCGGCTTGCCGGCCTTGGCGAGCTGATAGCCCGACTCGTACAGGGAGGCGGCGGCCATGTTGGCGACGAGACCGGCGTCCTCGCGCACGTCGAGCGCCGTGTAGTCGCGCCAATGCTCGGTGTAGCCGATCATCGGCGTGAACTTGGAGAGCTTCTCGAGCGCCTTGTCGCGGGTTTCGGCACCCAGCCAGTCGCTGTGGGCGATCGAGACGCGGTACGCGTCGATCAGGTTGGCGACGAGCTGCTCCATGCGCTGCTTGGAGCTTTCGGGGAAGTGACGGCGCACATACTCGCGGCCCACCTCCTCGCCGCTGACGCCGTTGACGAGCGCCACGGCGCGCTTCCAACGGTCGCGCTGCTGGCGGGTGCCGGAGAGCACCTTGCCGTAGAAGTCGAAGTTCGCCTCGTCGAAGTCGTGGCTGAGCATCGACGCGGAGCCGACGATCATGTGCACGCGCGCCCACAGCTTGAGGTCGTCGAGGTCGGCGGCGGCCCAGAACGCGTCGAGTCCGGTCAGGAAGTCCGGCTCGTGCACGATCGTGTGGGCGAGCGCCGCGGCCATGTCGACCGGCTGCGCGGCGGCCGCTTCGGTCGCGTCGTACGCGGCCTGCCAGGCCTGCGCCCAGGCGGCGATGTCGACGTGGGCGAGCGCTTCGGCGAGCTGGCTGAAGTCGGTGGGGTTGTAGGTCTTCTGCGAGTCGCGGGTGGCGACGACGTCCCAATGGTGGGAGGCGATGCGGGTTTCGACGTCGAGGAACCGGGCGGCGTCCTGCGCGGCGGTCTGTTCGTCGCCGTAGCCGGCGTTGACGAGCTGGCGGGCGACCATCGCGGCGTACGCGTCGCGGATGGGCGCGTAGTTGTCGTCGCGGTAGTACGCTTCGTCGGGCAGGCCGAGGCCGGCCTGTTCGATGTGCACGACGTTGGTGTCGGGGTCCTTGGGGTCGCCGTAGATGCCGATGCCGAACAGGTCGGGGCCGCCGGTGGGGTTGAGGGTGCCGAGGACGCGGATGAGGGCGGTCTTGTCGGCGGCGGCGTCGATCTGGTCGAGCGCGGGGCGGATCGGGTCGATGCCGGCGGCTTCGATGGCGTCGACGTCGAGGAAGGAGCGGTAGAGGGCGTGGGATTTGACGGCGGGGCAGTCGTCGTCCTCGAGGATGTCGCGGATCTGGTTTTCGGCGTCTTCGGCGAGCTTGTCGAAGGATCCGTAGCGGGAGCGGTCGTC
Organism: Bifidobacterium samirii; assembly: GCF_003952945.1. GTDB lineage: Bacteria > Actinomycetota > Actinomycetes > Actinomycetales > Bifidobacteriaceae > Bifidobacterium > Bifidobacterium samirii. Next base: position 130,297 of record NZ_QXGK01000001.1, on the reverse strand, counting down.
GGGCAGGCGGTAGGTGTCGATCCACGGGCCGTTGACGTAGCGGAAGAGGTCGTCGCCGGGCTTGGTGACGGCGGAGAACGAGGCCGGGTCGAGGCCTGAAATCAATGGTTTGGTCATGGCCTCAGCCTAACCGCGCGAAATGACAAACGCCCGCATGGCGTCGATTGCCGCCGGCCGGTCTTTGCGGTGCCGTTCCCACGCATGTGATGGAAAACTTCGTTCCGGTCTGGCTTGCGTTGCGATTTGCTTTATCCTATTATGAACTTTGGAACGCTGATGTTCCCATTCGTTCGATAGGCAGGGGGATTCCATGTCAAGCAAACGCATCCAGAGTTTTTTGTCGTATTTGTAACGGCTTTGTTGACGGCTGTGCTCTGTCTAGGTTTCAGTGTTCGTGAATCGTTCGCCGGGGAGGGGCAGCTGAACAATGCCAATGTAAATGCGGCGTGGAGCTGGAACTCATCGTTCTCTTCCGCGAGTTCGTACTCGAAGAAGTATGGGCATTATGCCTTGGCCGTGCAGGACGGCAATCGGGCATTGGATAATCGTCCTGGAGGCTTGCATGCCAGTGCGTCCATTCATGGTAATTCCGCGTTGCTGGATGATTATGCTGCTGCTGGTCTTGGTTATCGCTGAGTTTGGGGCGTTGATGTGACGATGAGCCATTTCGAGTGGATGCGTGTGGTATCCATGGCGGCGGCGGTGCTGCTCATGCCGGCGTTGTTGGGCGGTTGCGGGTTTGCTGCCGGTCGGGTTCATTCGGATGACGGGGTGTCTTCGGATGGATCGGAGGCTTCCGGAGGGGTTTCCGATGAGGGGTCCCGCAGCCGGCTCGCCGATTCGTTCTCCTCGTTCGTCGATATGATGCTCGAGCAGGCGCGCGCCGATGGCACGGTCGCTGCGGAGCAGATGACGGTGTTGGAATCGGCGAAGGCCGAAGGGGTCGTGTCTGTGGCCGAATACGAGCAGGTCTGGTCCAATTATCGGCAGTGCATGGTCGATAAGGGGAATCCGGAGCCGGTACTTGTCAAATATCCGAACGGGCTGTATCATCAGGCGGTCGTATCCGGCGACGCGTCGAGCGCCGATGCGTTTCTGGCGGACGTGTCCGAGTGCAGCGTCACGCACACCATGTACGTCGAAGCCGTGTACGAGGCGCAGTTGGACAACCCCAATCTATATGAGGACTCCGCCACGGGCATCGTCGATTGTCTGCACCGGCATGATCTGGTCGATCACGACTATACGGTGGAGCGCTTCTCTAAGGAATCGGCCGAACAGGAGTTCTCGTTTGACATCTCCGACATGGAGGTGCTGTCATGCATGGTGGCCAACGGCCTGTTCTACGCCAACACCGACGTGATGCCGAAACAGGTGTTGTAGCTCCGGATGCCCCTGCTGGGCCTTCACTTCCGGCGCGGCTTGCCGAAGGTGAAGGCGCGCACGATCGCGGAGGCGCCCATCACGATGAGCGCGATTCCGGCGAAGACGATGAGGAACAGCGTCGAGGAGACGGGGGAGAACAGCAGCACGATGCCGGCGACGATGGAGACGGCCGCGTAGGCCATCGCCCAGCCGGAGCGCTTGAGACGCCACGATTCGGCGAGCGCCACCGCGCCTTCGAGGATCCATCCGAAGCCGACGATGAGCGTGGCGAACACGGCGATCGTGGTGCCGGACAGGACGGCGTTCTTGAGCATGACGACGCCGCCGAAGGCGAGGAGTATGCCGACGAGCACGTCGAGGACGCGCCATCCGCCGGGCAGGCCGATGGTGACGAGCGCGCTGACGATGCGGATCGCGCCGGAGACGATGAAGTAGAGGCCGAGGGTGACGGCGAACACGGTGAGCGTGTTCGCGGGCCAGATGAGCAGGGCCGCGCCGAGCAGTACGGCGGCGACGCCGATCACGCCGTACAGGCTGCGGATCGCGCTTTTGGCCTTGTCGGGCAGGATCTCCTCGATGAGGCGGAACGGCCCGCCGTCGCGCCATGCGCCGCCGTCGGGTCCGAATCCGGGCATGCTTTGGTTCGGCTGGTAGCCGTTCTGGTATGCGTTCTGCTGGTATCCGCCGCCATACGAGTTGCCGCCGTACGGGTTGCCGTTGGGCTGGTAGGCGTACGGCTGGCCGTACTGCGGCTGCCCGTTGTTCTGTGCGTTGGTGTTGTTCGCGTCCGGTGCGCCGTACGGGTAGTTGGTGTTGTTCGGCTGCCCCTGTGGTGCGTACGCCCCGTATTCCGGCGTCCCGTTCGCGCCGTTCGTTCCGTTGCTCTGATCGGGGCCGTTGACGCCGTTCGTTCCGTTCGCGTCGTTCCTGTCGTCCATGTCCGCTCCTTGCTGATGACGGCCGTCCGTTGACGCCGTCGTATGATGACCGTCTTCCATGTTAGACACTTTGCCTAATTCTCGCCTTCGGCATAACTAGACAAAACGTCGCATTCTGCTTCCCGTCGCCGCGCGGACGCCGCCCGCCCGGCCCCGCCGCATCCCGACTCCGCCACCCCGCACCGGAGTAGGGCCCGGCGAGTACGCTGGAACCCATGATCGAACTGAAGACCCCCCGCGAAATCGAAGAGATGCGGCCCGCCGGACGATTCGTCGCCGGCATCCTCAAGGAACTCAAGGAAACCACCAAGGTCGGCACCAACCTGCTGGAGATCGACGAATTCGTCCACAGGAAGATCGTCGACCGCAAGGGCGCCGAATCCTGCTACGTCGACTACGCGCCCGACTTCGGCACCGGCCCGTTCGCCCACTACATCTGCACGTCCGTCAACGACGCCGTCCTGCACGGCGTGCCCTACGACTACGCGCTCAAGGACGGTGACCTCGTCAGCCTCGACCTCGCCATCAGCGTCAACGGCTGGGTCGCCGACTCCGCCATCAGCTTCGTCGTCGGCGAGAAGCAGGACCCCGAGGACCTGCGCATCATCAAGTGCACCGAGGAGGCGCTCGCCGCCGCCATCGACGCGGCCAAGCCGGGCAACCGACTGGGAGACATCTCCGCCACCATCGGAGACGTGGCCCGCTCCTACGGCTACCCGATCAACCTCGACTTCGGCGGCCACGGCGTCGGCCACATCATGCACGGCGACCCGCACGTGCCCAACGACGGCCGCGCCCACCACGGCTACCGCCTGCGCTCCGGCCTCGTGATCGCCATCGAACCGTGGTTCCTCAAGACCACCGACGAGATCTACCAGGATCCGCAGGACGGCTGGACGCTGCGTTCCGAGGACGGATCGCGCGGCGCCCACAGCGAGCACACCATCGCGATCACCGACGACGGTCCGATCATCTTCACCGACCGCACCAACCTGTGATCCATACCAGCCGGTAACCATCGGCGACCCACGATCCGGACGGCCGGCGGGACGCGAGTCCCCGCCGGCCGTCCGCATACGCGGCCCTCCCACCGTGAGACGCGCGCCCCTCGGCGCAACACGCGTGCCCTATAGTGAGCGATATTCCCGAACCCGACCGATGGGAGCACGCATGGCAACCGCACGACTGAACGTCGACGACAACGACTACACCCTGCCCGTCCTTCAAGCCAGCGCCGGCCCCGACGGCATCGTCGTGTCGAAACTGCGCAACGACGGCTGGGTCACGCTCGACCCCGGCTTCCTCACCACCGCGCAATGCGAGTCGAAGATCACGTACATCGACGGGCACAACTCGATCCTGCGCTACCGCGGCTACCCGATCGAGCAATTGTGCGAGGAATCCGACTTCCTCGAGGTCGCATGGCTGCTGCGCCACGGCGACCTGCCGTCGCGCGACGAATACGAGCGCTTCGTCGCCGACATCAACCACCGCACGATGGTCGGCGAGGACTTCCGCACGTTCATGGGATCGTTCCCGCGCACCGCGCACCCGATGAGCGTGCTCGCGTCCGCGATCAACGCGCTCGCCACGTTCCACCCCGACACGACCGACATCACCGACCCGGCGCAGCTCGACGAATCCGCCGCGATCATCATGGCCAAGGCGCGCACGATCGTGTCGTACATCTTCCGACGCCGCCGCGACGAGCCGATGCTGTACCCCGACTACGCGCGCGGCTACGTCGACGACTTCCTGCGCATGTGCTTCGCCGTGCCGTACGAGCCGTTCGAATCGGACCCGCTGGCCGTGCACGCGCTCGGCCGCCTGCTCATCATCCACGCCGACCACGAGCAGAACTGCTCCACGTCGGTGGTGCGCATCGCCGGCAGCGCCCACGCCAACCTGTACTCGGCCGTCGCCGCCGGCGTCAACGCGCTGTCGGGACCGCTGCACGGCGGCGCCAACGAGGCGGTATTGCGCCAGCTGGAGGCGATCCGCGACTCCGGCAAGAGCGTGCGCGCATTCGTCGAGGACGCCAAGCGCGACGGGCAGCGCATCTCCGGCCTCGGCCACCGCGTGTACAAGTCGTACGATCCGCGCGCCGCCATCGCCAAGGACTATCTGGAGAAGATCATGGCCCGCGCCGACACGCTTCACCTGCCGGCCGACGAGCGCGCCCTGTTCGACGTGGCCACCGAACTCGAATCGATCGCGCTGAACGACGACTACTTCGTCAGCCGCCACCTGTACCCGAACGTCGACTTCTACACCGGCCTGATCTACCGGGCGATCGGCTTCGACCCGGCCATGTTCACCACGCTGTTCGCACTCGGCCGCATCCCCGGCTGGATCGCCCAGTACCGCGAGATGCTCGCCGACCCGAACACGAAGATCGGCCGCCCCCGCCAGGTCTACACCGGCGAGACCCAACGCGACTACATCCCCCTCGACCGGCGCTGACGAGAGCCGGCAGGCGCCGACCGTCATCCGGACGCAGGCGGATGACAGTCCTTCGCAATGGACGCGCGATCGACCGGTCCGCGTGCCCGTTGCGAGGTTTCAATCACCCGAAACATCACAACGGGCACGCATGTCTTTCGAATGCGTGCCCGTTGCGAAGGTCCGGAGCCGGAAAACCCGCGACCGGTCAGATCATCGGATCAGTTGTGCTTGTGGAGCTGCTCGTTGAGTTCGATGCCGGTGGCGCGGTGGCGCGCTTCGATGCGGCCGGTCAGCGAGTTGCGGATGAACAGGATGTTGTTCTTGCCCGACAGGTCCTTGCCCTTGACGACCTCGAGCGGCTCGCCCGCGGCGGCCTTCTCCTTGTCCCAGAGGGTGATCTTGGTGCCGGCGGTGATGTACAGGCCCGCCTCGACGGTGCAGTCGTCGCCCAGCGAGATGCCGATGCCCGCGTTGGCGCCCAGCAGCGAGCGTTCGCCGATGGTGACGCGGTGCTTGCCGCCGCCCGACAGGGTGCCCATGATGGACGCGCCGCCGCCGATGTCGGAGCCGTTGCCCACGACGACGCCCTGCGAGATGCGGCCCTCGACCATCGACGTGCCGAGCGTGCCGGCGTTGAAGTTGACGAATCCGGCGTGCATGACGGTGGTGCCTGCGGACAGGTAGGCGCCCAGGCGCACGCGGCTCGTGTCGGCGACGCGCACGCCGGAGGGGGTCACGTAGTCGAGCATGTTCGGGAACTTGTCGAGGCCGCTGACGTGCACGCCCGCATGCGGCATGCCCGGCATCATGCGGTTGGCGGCGGCTTCGACGTCGATCTTGCGCAGCGCGAAGTCGGCGACGGCGAACGGGCCGTAGTTGGTCCACACGACGGTGTTGAGCTTGGCGAAGATGCCGTCGAGGTTGAGGGTGTTGGGCTGGGCCATGCGCATGGACATCAGGTGCAGGCGCAGGTAGGCGTCGGCGGCGTCCTCGATCGGCTCGTCGAGCTTGCTGACGGTGAACACGGGGATGCGGCGCGCGCCGCGCGCGTCCGGTTCGGCCGTGGCCATGTCGCCGAAGCCGTGGTTGGGGCGCGACGTCTCGTCCGGGGCGTCGCCGAGGGCGAGCGTGGGATACCAGACGTCGAGCGTGGATCCGGCCGCGTCGATGGACGCCAGACCCCAGCCCCATGCGGTGCGCGATTCGGTCATGTGTGTCTCCTAACTACTGAAGGGGTGCTCCCAAGCATAGTCGTTGCCCAGAGCGTAAATCCGCGCCGTTGCGTATGATGGCCGCCTGTGGACGACTATCGGACGGAACGCGAACGGCATGAGCGACGCCGCCGCATGATGATGCGGGCGGTGTGCGCGGTCGTCGCCGCCGCGGTGCTGCTGTCCCTGGTCGTGCCCGCGATCTACGCGGGTCTTTGACTCCGTCGCCGCCCGCGTATGCCCGACGGGGGATGTGCGCGGGACCGCCGCCGATGCGACGCGCGCATGCGCGTGCGCACCGCGCGTACGAGACGCGCATGTGCATCGGGTATGTGATGATAGGTGGCGGAACGAATGCAGACGAATCGGTTCCCAATCCGGAAATGTATGGTGGTTAACGATGGCAGAATTTGATTACTCCCAGGCGATCGCCGACGCGCGCGCCAAGTACGGTTCCATCGCCAAGGCGTTGGACATGGATCGGCTCAAGGCCGAGATCGAGCAGCTGGAACGTCAGGCGGCCGAACCGGGCCTGTGGGACGATCCGGAGAACGCGCAGAAGATCACGAGCAAGCTCTCCGGCGCCCAGGCGCAGATGCGCCGTCTCAACTCGGCGTCGCAGCGCATCGACGACGTCGAGACGCTCGTCGAACTGGGCCGCGAGATGGGCGACGACGACTCGCTGGGCGAGGCGCAGACCGAGCTCGCGAGCATCCAGCAGGACCTCGACGCGATGGAGATCCAGACGCTGCTCGACGGCGAATACGACGAGCGCTCCGCGGTCGTGACGGTGCGCGCCGGCGCCGGCGGCGTCGACGCGGCCGACTTCGCGCAGATGCTGCTGCGCATGTACGTGCGCTGGGCCGAGCGCAACGGCTTCAAGGCGAAGGTGATGGACACGTCGTACGCGGAGGAGGCGGGCATCAAGTCCGCCACGTTCCAGGTGGACGCCCCGTACGCGTTCGGCCGCCTGTCGGTCGAGGGCGGCACGCACCGCCTCGTGCGCATCTCCCCGTTCGACAACCAGGGCCGCCGCCAGACCAGCTTCGCCGCGGTCGAGGTGGTGCCGCTCGTCGAGGCGACCGACCACATCGAGATCCCCGACACGGACATCCGCGTCGACACGTACTGCGCGTCCGGCCCCGGCGGCCAGGGCGTGAACACCACGTATTCGGCCGTGCGCATCACCCACCTTCCCACCGGCATCGTCGTGACGATGCAGGACGAGCGTTCGCAGATCCAGAACCGCGCCGCCGCCATGGCCGTGCTCCAGTCGCGACTGCTCGTGCTGCGCCACGAGGAGGAGGCGAAGAAGAAGAAGGAGATCGCCGGCGACATCAAGGCCAGCTGGGGCGACCAGATGCGCTCGTACGTGCTGCACCCGTACCAGATGGTCAAGGACCTGCGCACCGGCCACGAGACCAGCCAGACGCAGGCCGTGTTCGACGGCGACATCGACGCGTTCATCGAGGCCGGCATCCGCTGGCGTCACGAGCAGCGCCGCGAGGCCGCCGCCGAGTAACCGGCGGCCGATCGGCGGACATACGGAAAACCATCGCGTCCCCGGCGCCTCATCGGACGACCGGGGACGCGGAATGTGAGGAGACGACATGTCGCTCATCTCGTTGGATCATGTGAGCAAGATCTACCCGCGGGGCACGCGTCCCGCGCTGGACGACGTCAATCTGCATATCGACCGGGGTGAGTTCGTGTTCCTCGTGGGCGCGTCCGGCTCCGGCAAGACGACGCTGCTGAGCCTGATGCTGCGCGAGGAGGAGGCCACGGACGGCGAGATCCACGTGGCCGGCCACGACCTGCGCCGCCTGTCGAACCGTCAGGTGCCGCAGTACCGGCGTTCGCTCGGCTTCATCTTCCAGGACTACAAGCTGCTCGACAACAAGACCGTGTGGCAGAACGTCGCGTTCGCGCTCGAGGTGATCGGCACGCGCCGCTCCACGATCAAATCGCTCGTGCCCAAGGTGCTGGAGACGGTCGGCCTGACCGGCAAGGAGAACAGCTACCCGCAGGAGCTGTCGGGCGGCGAGCAGCAGCGCGTGACGATCGCGCGCGCCTACGTGAACCATCCGGACATCCTGCTGGCCGACGAGCCCACCGGCAACCTGGACCCGACCACGTCGCTGGGCATCATGGAGGTGCTGGAGGCGATCAACCGCACCGGCACCACGATCGTGATGGCGACCCACAACGAGGAGATCGTCAACTCGATGCGCAAGCGCGTCGTCGAACTCCATGCCGGAAAGATCGTGCGCGACGAGAGGAACGGATCGTACGATTCGGCCCTGTACTTCCCCGACGCGCAGGTCGAGGCGAAGAGCCAGCAGGCGATCGGCCGCACGCTCGCGATGGTCGACGCGCACGCGCCGGCCGCGGAGACGACCGGCCCGATCGCGATCGCCGCGCCGTCGGACGACGTGCCGGAGCGCGCCGAGACGCGCGACGAGCGCGAGCGCCGCGCCGCGATGGTCGTCGAGCAGGTGTCGCAGGCGGTGAACGCGGATACGGCGGACGAGGGCATCGCCCGTCTGGCCAGTTCGGTGCATTCGGGTCGTACCGGCCGCTACGGCGAGGCGTTCGCGCCGGTGGAGACGACGTTGACGTGGGGCCGTGGACTGCGGCTCGACGAGTACGAGGCGTCGCTGGCGGCCGGCAAGTCGGAGCAGGAGGCCGCGGCCGCGGCCGAGCAGGCGGCCGAGCCGTCGGGCGGGACCGCAGCGGCGGATGCGGCCGGATCGCAGGATGCGCCGGACGCCGCGTCCGTCGGCGCGACCGGCGCCGCGGCGCGTGCGGCCGACGGCGAGTCGGCGCCGGCCGTCGACACGTCGGTGCCGGACATCGACCTGTCGCCTGCGGGCGTGTCCGCGGCGCTGTCCGCGTCCGAGTCCGGACCGGCGGACGGTGCGGCGCATGACATGCCGGCCCCGTACGAGGCGGCGGGCCCGGCCGCGGCCATGCCGCCGGCTCCTCCCGCGCCGCCGATGCCGCCGGCACCGCCGGCGCCGCGCGCGGACGGAACGCATGAGGGAACGGACGATACGAAGGGGGATGCGAGGCGATGAGGATGCGGTTCATCCTGTCGGAGACGTGGACGAGTCTGAAGCGCAACGTGCCGATGCTCCTGTCGGTGATGCTGGTGACGTTCATCTCGTTCCTGTTCATCGGCGCGTCGGTGCTCACGCAGGCGCAGGTGACGAAGGCGAAGGGCGGCTGGTACGACCAGGTCGAGGTCGTGGTGTGGCTGTGCCCGGACGGCACGAGCCGTTCGGCGAACTGCGCGAGCGGCACGTCGCCGACGAACGCCGAGGTGACGGCGCTGCAGAAGACGATCCGCAACGATCTGGCGGACGTGGTGGAGAACATCACGTACGTGTCCAAGGAGGACTACTACAAGAACACGTTCCTCGAACGGTATCCGGACGGCGAGTACCAGGGCAGCACGATGACCGCGGACGACATGCAGGCGTCGCTGTGGCTCAAGCTCAAGAACCCGGAGAAGTACCAGGTGGTCGCCGAGGTGCTGTCGGGGCAGGACGGCGTCGAGGAGGTGTCGGACCAGCGGCAGATCTTCGAACCGGTGTTCGCGGTGCTCAACCGGGCCACGATGGTCACGGCCGTGCTGGCCGCGGTGATGGTGCTCGTCGCGATCATGCTGACCGGCACCACGATCCGCATGTCGGCGGCGTCGCGCAGCAAGGAGACGGAGATCATGCGTCTGGTGGGCGCGTCGAACTGGACGATCCGGCTGCCGTTCATCCTCGAGGGCGTGCTCGCGTCGCTGGTCGGCTCGGTGCTCTCGTGCGTGATGCTGTCGGCGATCGTGCGCGTGTTCGTGACCGGCTGGCTGGCCGATACGGTCACGTGGATCCCGTACGTGGACCAGTGGACCGTGCTCGTGATCTCGCCGTTCCTGGTGGCCGGCGCGGTGCTGCTGTCCGCGATCGCGTCGCTGGTGTCGCTGCACCGTTATCTCAAGGCGTGACGGCGGTCGCATGACCGGCGTCCGGCGGCGGTCCGATGATCGTCCGCCGGTCCCCTGCACGCGGCGGGCGCTCCGATGGGCGGCCGCCGCGTTCTCATCTTCGTATGGTATCGTGTGGCTGTTTGACGAAAGGAATGCGTCGATGCTTCGACTCCGAGTGACCCGTCCCATGATCGCCGCCGCCCTGGCCGCCACGCTGTGCGCCACGGCCGGATTCGCCGCGCTCGCCCCCGTGCCGCAGGCCACGGCCGACACGTACACCGATCTGGTGAACGCGCAGAACCAGCAGCAGAACGCCGCGTCGCGCGAAGCGCAGCTGCGCTCGCAGCTGTCGGGCGTCAACGCCGATCTGGCGGACAAGATCGTCGAACTCGACACGCTCACCAACGTGACGATCCCGGCCGCGCAGGCCGCCGAAAGCACGGCGAACGACGCGGCCGCCAAGGCGCAGTCCGAGGCGGACGCGCTCGCCGACCGTCTCGCCGCCGCGCAGAAGGACAAGGAGAACCTCGAGGCCGAGATCGCGAAGACCGGCGAGGACTACGACGACGCGCATGCGGCCGTCGCGCAGATGGCGCGCGAGTCACTGCACGGCTCGGTCGCATCCGACGTGATGAGCATGGTCACCGGATCGACCACCACCAAGGAGTTCGTCAACTCGATGCAGACGCGCGACGCGCTGTCGCGCACCGAATCGAACGCCGCATCCGACGCGGCGGTCACGCTCAACACGTCGATGAACCGCGGCGAGCGCCTCAAGGCGATCGAGGAGCAGATCACCCAGCTCAAGGCCAAGGCGGACACGGCCGCGGCGACCGCGCGCACCGCGGCCGCGGACGCGCAGGAGAAGCGCAGCTCGCTGGAGGAGCTGCGCAACACCGGCGAGGCGAAGCGCGCCGAACTGGAGAGCATGCAGGACCAGCTGGAGAGCGACGTGGCCAAGCAGGCCGCGCAGACCGTGCTGCTGCAGTCGAAGGTCGACTCGCTCAACAACCAGTACGAGAAGGAACGCTGGGAGGCCGCGCAGAAGCCGAACAACGGCAACCAGGTCAACCCCGGCGGCAACACGGGCGGGAACACCGGCGGCAATACCGGTGGGAACACGGGCGGCAACACCGGTGGCGGCGGCACCACCCCGAGCACGCCGACGACGCCCACCACGCCGTCGGGCGGCAATACGGGCGGCCAGGGCACGTCCAACGGCGACTACGGCAACGCGTACGCGGCCGGCCAGTGCACCTGGTGGGCGTACGAGCGCCGCCGTCAGATGGGCATCGGCACCCCGTCGTATCTGGGCAACGGCGGCGACTGGTACGTGAGCGCCCCCAGCTACGGTCTGCGCGTCGACCACAATCCCGAGGTGGGCGCGGCGCTCTCGTTCCTGCGCGGACAGGACGGCGCCGACGCGACGTACGGCCATGTCGCCGTCGTCGAGGCGGTGTACTCGAACGGCACGTTCCTGATCTCCGAATCGAACGTAGCCGGCCTGTACGTGATCACCTACCGCACGCTCACCAACTACGGCCAGTACTGGTTCGTGCACTGACGACTCGGGCATGCGCCCGGCGCATACTCGCGATAACGGAACAGGGAGAAGGAGAGGAGGCATATGGCCAAGGAGACCGGCACGAAGATCATCGTGCAGAACAAGAAGGCGCGTCACGACTACGCGATCGAGGACCATTACGAGGCGGGCCTGTCGCTGACCGGCACCGAGGTGAAGTCGCTGCGCGAGGGACGCGCGTCGCTGTCCGAGGCGTTCGTCAGCATCGACCGCCGCGGCGAGATGTGGCTCGAAGGGGCGAACATCCCCGAATACCTCAACGGCACGTGGAACAACCACGCGCCCAAGCGCCGCCGCAAGCTGCTGCTGCACGCGCGCGAGATCGTCAAGCTCGCCCGCCAGTCCGAGGCGAAGGGCTACACGATCATCCCGATCAGCCTGTACTTCAAGGACGGCCGCGTCAAGGCCGAGATCGCGCTGGCTCGGGGCAAGAAGGAATTCGACAAGCGCCAGGCCCTGCGCGAGGAGCAGGACAAGCGCGAGGCGCTGCGCATCATGCGTTACCGCAACATGCGCGCCCGCTGAATCGGGGCGCACGTCCGCGGGATGCGTTCGGGGCCGGGCCGATGCCCGGCCCCTTTGTATAATCGAGGCGAGTCACGAATCGGCCGGGCAGTGCATCACGGCCACATTCCACGAATCATCCGGAGAAGAGAGGACGACATGTCGTTCAAGACCCTGAAAACCGCCGTCGCCGCCATGCTCGGCGCGGCCATGCTGCTGGGCGCGTCCGCCTGCGGCACCACCGACGCCACCGTCGACGACGACGGCAACGCCACCAACGCGACCGTCGGCTACGACGTGTCGTCCGTCGCCAAGGACGACGCGATCGCCGCGCTCGTGCCCGAGGACGTCGCCAAGAGCGGCAAGCTGAGCGTCGGCATGGAGCTGTCGTACGCGCCGGCCGAATTCCTCGCCGAGGACGGCAAGACGCCCGTCGGCTACGACGTCGACATCGCCACCGCGCTCGGCAAGGTGATGGGTCTGGAGACCGAGATCGTCTCCTCCTCGTTCGACTCGATCGTCGCGTCCGTGGGCGCCAAGTACGATCTGGGCATCACCGCGATGACCATCAACGAGGAGCGCATGAAGTCCGTCGACTTCGTCAGCTACTACAAGGCCGGCTTCAGCTGGATCGTCAGGAAGGGCAACCCGAACGGCGTCGACACCTCTAACCTGTGCGGCCTGAAGATCGCCGTCCAGACCGGCACCGTGCAGGAGGAGGAGGCCAACGCGGCCGCCGCCAAGTGCAAGGCCGACGGCAAGGACGCCATCGAGGTGATGTCGCTCAAGCAGCAGACCGAGGCCGCCACCAGCGTCGTGACCGGCAAGGCCGACGTGTTCTACGCCGACTCGCCCGTCGGCGGCTACGCGATCAGCCAGACCGGCGGCGAACTCGAATCCCTCGGCGACGTCGAGGGCGTCGCCAAGCAGGGCGTCGCCATCGCCAAGGGCGACGAGGCGATGGACCATGCCGTCCAGCAGGCCATGCAGAAGCTCATGGACGACGGCACCTACATGAAGATCCTCAAGCACTGGGGCACCGAAGCCGGCGCCCTCGACAAGGCCGAGATCAACCCCACCGACCTGAGCTGACCCGATCCCCATCCGCGCGGCGCCGTCGGCCTCCCGAACACGGGACGCCGGCGGCGCACGCATTGCAGAAAAGGAAGACACATGGCGAAGAAACAAGCCGACGGCGACGGACTGGACATCCCGAACCGCATCGAGGCGCTGCCCGTACGCCGGCCCGGCCCCATCGTGGCCGCCGTGATCGTGCTCCTGCTCGCCGCGATGCTCGTGCAGGGCCTGGTCACCAACCCGCGTTTCGAATGGGACGTGGTGTGGAAGTACCTGTTCAACGAGAACGTGCTCGAAGGCATCCGCTACACGCTCGAACTGACCGTCATCTCCATGGTCGTGGCGATCGTGCTCGCCGTGATCCTCGCGATCATGCGCAAGTCCATCAACCCGGTGCTGCGCGCCGTCAGCTGGTTCTTCATCTGGTTCTTCCGCGGCACCCCCGTCTACACGCAGCTCGTGTTCTGGGGCCTGTTCGCCGTGCTCATCCCGCGCATCGGCCTGGGCATCCCGTTCACGTCCATCGAATTCTGGAGCGTCGACTCGACCACCGTCATCACCGCGTTCAACGCCGCATGGATCGGCCTGGCGCTCAACGAGGCCGCCTACCTGTCCGAGATCGTGCGCGCCGGCCTCGAAGCGGTCGACCCGGGCCAGACCGAGGCCGCACAGGCGCTCGGCATGAAGCGCTCGCTCATCATGCGCCGCATCGTCCTGCCGCAGGCCATGCGCATCATCATCCCGCCCACCGGCAACGAGACGATCGGCATGCTCAAGACCACGTCGCTCGTCACCGCCGTCCCGTTCACGCTGGAGCTCCAGTTCGCCACCAACGCGATCGCCAGCCGCATCTACAAGCCGATCCCGCTGCTCATCGTGGCCTGCTTCTGGTACCTGCTCATCACGTCGATCCTCATGGTCGTCCAGTCGCGCCTCGAAAAGCATTTCGGCAAGGGCTTCGACGCGCGCCCCACCGGCTCGCGCGGCAAGCAGCCGCCGCTGCCGGGCAAGACCGACGGCGAACCCAAGGACGACATCAACAAGCTCAACGCGGCCACGTTCAACGGGATGACCGCATGAGCACCGGCCACACCAACGCATCGGCACCGCATTCCGGGGAGGGCACCGTCATGAACACCACCGCCACCGCCGCAGCCGCGGCCACAGCCGCCACGCCGGCCGTCAGGGCCGTGCAGGTCCACAAGGCCTACGGGTCGCTGCACGTGCTCAAGGGCGTCGACCTGACCGTCGCCCCCGGCACCGTCACCGTCATGCTCGGCCCCTCCGGCTCGGGCAAATCCACGTTCCTGCGCCTCATCAACCAGCTGGAGACGCTCACCGGCGGCTCCATCGAGGTCGACGGCGAGCTCATCGGCTACAGGCACGTCACGAAGAACGGCCGCGACATGCTCCAGACGCTCGACGACCGCGAGATCGCCGCCCAGCGCGCCAAGCTCGGCATGGTGTTCCAGCGCTTCAACCTGTTCCCGCACATGACCGCGCTCGAGAACGTGATGGAGGCGCCCATCCACGTCAAGGGCATGAAGAAGGCCGAGGCGCGCGAACTCGCGATGGCCGAACTGGAACGCGTGGGACTGGGCGAGCGCGCCGGCCACTATCCGGCCGAGCTCTCCGGCGGCCAGCAGCAGCGCGTCGCCATCGCCCGCGCCCTGGCGATGAAGCCCGACATCATGCTGTTCGACGAGCCGACCTCCGCGCTCGACCCCGAACTCGTGGGCGAGGTGCTGAACGTCATGCGCTCGCTCGCGGATGAGGGCATGACGATGATCGTCGTGACGCACGAGATCGGCTTCGCCCGCGAGGTCGCCGACCAGATCGTGTTCATGGCCGACGGCGTCGTCGTCGAGAAGGGCGGCCCCGAGATCATCGACAACCCCACCGAGCCGCGCTTCAAGGACTTCCTCCAGCACGTGCTGTAAGGGGTCTCCCGCGTCCTCTCCCTTACGCGAATCCCGCCACGGAACCCCCGATCGGAACGGATCGGGGACTCCGCGGCGGGATCCGCATATGCGGGCGGCTCCGCAATGCGGCAATCCTGCGAAGGCGGCGGGTTGCACCGGGGCGGGGCCGTGCGGTTCCGTTATTCTGGTGAACCATGTGTGGAATCGTAGGATATGCAGGAAACATCGACGCCGCATGCGGCAAGCCGCTCGAAGTGTGCCTCCAGGGACTGGCGCGCCTCGAATACCGCGGCTACGACTCGGCCGGCGTGGCGCTGAGCGCCCCCGGCATGGACCATGTCGAGGTGCGCAAGAAGGCCGGCCGCCTCGCCAACCTCGTCGACAGCGTCGAACGCCGGCCCATGCCGGCCGCGACCGTCGGCATCGGCCACACGCGCTGGGCCACCAACGGCGTGCCCAGCGACGTCAACTCGCACCCGCACACCAGCCGCGACGGCAAGGTCGCGATCATCCACAACGGCATCATCGAGAACGCCTCCCAGCTGCGCCTCGACCTGCAGGCGGAAGGCTACCGCTTCTCGTCCGCCACCGACACGGAGGTCGCCGCCAAGCTGCTCG
Organism: Bifidobacterium samirii; assembly: GCF_003952945.1. GTDB lineage: Bacteria > Actinomycetota > Actinomycetes > Actinomycetales > Bifidobacteriaceae > Bifidobacterium > Bifidobacterium samirii. The sequence continues at coordinate 114,635 of NZ_QXGK01000001.1, read as the reverse complement.
GCAAGATCGTCGACGCGATCATCGCCGAGGAAGGCGCGCCCGACCTGTTCAAGGCCGTCCGCCGGCTCGCCCGCATGCTCGAAGGCGCGTTCACGATCCTGGCGACCGACTGCCGCCAGCCCGGCATCGTCGTCGGCGCCCGCCACGACTCGCCGCTCGTCGTGGGCCTCGGCGACGGGGAGAACTTCCTCGGCTCCGACGTCGCCGCATTCGTCGCCTACACCAAGCGCGCGCTCGAAGTCGACCAGGACCAGGCCGTGTGCGTCTCCGCCGACGGCGTCACCGTCACCGACTTCTACGGCAACCCCGTCGAGAACCCCACGACGTACACGATCGACTGGGACGCGTCCGCCGCCGAGAAGGGCGGCTGGGAGTCGTTCATGGACAAGGAGATCCACGAGGACCCGGCCGCCGTCCAGCGCACGCTCCTCGGCCGGCTCGACGCGCACGGCGACATCAACCTCGACGAGGTGCGCATCGAGGAGCACGACTTCAAGGCCATCGACAAGATCATCGTCATCGCATGCGGCACCGCCGCCTACGCCGGCCAGGTCGCCCGCTACGCGATCGAACACTGGGTGCGCATCCCCGTCGAAGTCGAACTCGCGCACGAATTCCGCTACCGCGACCCGATCCTCACGCCGCGCACGCTCGTCGTGGCCATCTCCCAGTCCGGCGAGACGATGGACACGCTCATGGCGCTGCGCCACGCGCGCGAACAGGGCTCCAAGGTGCTGGCGATCTGCAACGCGCAGGGCGCGTCCATCCCGCGCGAATCCGACGCCGTGCTCTACACGCACGCCGGCCCCGAGGTCGCCGTCGCCTCCACCAAGGCGTTCGTCGCGCAGATCACCGCCGCCTACGTGCTCGGCCTGTACCTCGCGCAGGTCAAGGGCACCATGTACCGCGACGAGATCCAGACCACGCTCGACGCGCTCAAGGCCATGCCCGCCAAGATCCAGTGGATCCTCGACACGCAGACCAAGACCGTGCACGCCGCCGCCGCGCAGATGGCCGACGCGCGCTCCGTGCTGTTCCTCGGACGCCACGTCGGCTACCCGGTCGCGATGGAGGGCGCGCTCAAGCTCAAGGAGATCGCCTACACGTTCACCGAAGGCTTCGCCGCCGGCGAGCTCAAGCACGGCCCCATCGCGCTCGTCGACGAAGGCGAGCCGGTCGTGTTCATCGTGCCGCCCGAACGCGGCCGCGACGTGCTGCACGCCAAGGTCGTCTCCGGCATCGAGGAGGTCAAGGCGCGCGGCGCGTTCATCATCGCCGTGGCCGAGGAGGGCGACCGCGACGCGCAGCGCTACGCCGACATCGTGTTCTGGCGCCCCAAGTGCCCCACGCTGCTCAGCCCGCTCGTCGACGTGGTGCCGCTGCAGCTGTTCGCGATGGACATGGCCAAGCTCAAGGGCTACGACGTCGACAAGCCGCGCAACCTCGCCAAGTCCGTCACGGTCGAATGATGCACCGGTATGTGACCGACGAGCCGCGCATCCCGTTCGACCTCGACGTGATCTACGAGGACGCGGGCATCATCGTCGTCGACAAGCCGCACTTCCTCGCGACCACGCCGCGCGGCATGTGGTACCGCGAGACGGCGCTCATCCGCCTGCGCGAGGCGTACGGCGACGACTCGATCGTCCCCGCCCACCGGCTCGACCGCATGACCGCCGGCATCGTCGTGTTCGTACGCGACCGCGCGCTGCGCGGCGCCTATCAGACGATGTTCCAGGAACGCCGCACCGGCAAGGTCTACGAATGCCTCGCCCCGGCCGCCCCGGCCACGCTGCCGCGATACGGGACCGTCGAACGTCTGGAGGCGCCGCGCACGTTCCCGCTGCGACGGCGCTCGCGCATCGTCAAACGGCGCGGCATCCTGCAGGCGTACGAGGAGCCGGGCGAGGTGAACGCCGAGACGACGATCGAACTGGGGGAGTGGTCGGCCGGCGGCGGACATGCGGCCGTCGCCGACGGAGCCGGCCCCGCGCGCACGGCCGGCCGCGTGCGCGCGTACACGCTGCACCCGCGCACCGGCAAGACGCACCAGCTGCGCGTGCACATGAACGCGCTCGGCCTGCCGATCGTCGGCGACGACCTGTACCCGCGCATCGAGACGCGCGCCTACGACGACTTCTCCCGGCCGCTGGAACTCGTCGCCCGCCGGCTCGCGTTCACCGACCCGGTGAGCGGCGAGGAACGCGAGTTCGTCTCGCGCATCCCGCTGGGCGGCGCCTGACCGGCGGCGGCATCCGGCCGGCCGCCGCCGGTCGGAAGGTCAGACCGCGCCGGCGGCCAGATCGCGCACCGACGAGCGTTCGACCAGTTCGGTGGGCACGACGGTCTTGACGCCGACCGGCACCGGCTCGCCCTCGCAGCGGCGCAGCACCATCGAGAAGGCGCGCCGGCCGATCTCGGCGAACGGCATGCGCATCGTGGTCAGTTCCAGCCGCGGCACCATGCCGACCAGCGAATCGTCGACGCCGACGACGCTCACATCCTCCGGGACGCGACGGCCCGCCGCGCGCAGACCGAGGATCGCGCCGTACGCCATCTGGTCGTTCGCCGCGTACACGGCGGTGCAGTCGCGTTCGTGCGCCAGCGCAAGACCGGCCTGATAGCCGCTGTCGGCGCCCCAGTCGCCGATGTAGGTGGGTGGGACGGGTGCGCCGGCCTGATGCAGCGCGTCCCGCCAGCCGCGGGCGCGGCTCTCCGCGGCCCGCGACGCGGCCGGGCCGGCGATGTGGTAGACGGTGCGGTGCCCCTTGGCGAGCAGATAGTCGACGAGCGCCGTCGAACAGCCGTACTGGTCGGCGTCGACGGTGGGGCAGCCGTCGGATGGGCGCTCATTGACGAGCACGACGGGCAGGTCGGCGGGCGGCGTGAAGTCGTCCATGTCGTCGATCGGCTCCTCGAGCACGACGATGACGCCGTCGACCGGCAGCTGCTTCATCCGTTCGATGATGGATTGCAGCGTGTGGCGCCGTCCCTTGCCGATCGTGTGGATCGTGGTCGCGTAGCCTTCGTCGTTGGCGGCGGCGGTGATGCCGGCGAGGATGCGCGCGTTGCCGAACCGGGCCATGTCGAACAGGACGACGCCCACGGCGCGGAAGCGTCCGCGCTTGAGCGCGCGGGCGGCGTAGTTGGGCCGGTAGCCGAGCCTCTCCATCGCCTGCTCGACGCGCAGGCGCGTCTCGGGGCGCACCGCGTCGCTGCCGTTGGCGACGCGCGAGACGGTCTGCGGGGAGACGCCGGCCTCGCGCGCGACGTCCTGCATCGACACGGTCGTCGCGCGGCCGGCCGCCGCCGGCCGGTCCGCCGCCGTGTCTCCCGTAGGTCCGCCGTTGATGGATCCGCCCATGTCCGCCTCCTTGCGTCGTTTCGCTTCCGTTATCGATACCAACGATAGCATCCGACGTGTCGTCGGCCCGATTCGCGCCGCGCCGGTGGTGGCCGGAATCGTGGAGGATGCTACGATGATAACGCAAACATCCGAGACGGCCGCCAAGGCGACGGCCGCCGGCAGATTCCCACGAAAGGAACGGCAATGGCGCAGCGCAGGGAATTCAGATGGCCGCAGCCGCTGGAAGGCGACGAGCCGCGCATCTGGTACGGCGGGGACTACAACCCCGACCAGTGGCCCGAAGAGGTCTGGGACGACGACATCCGGCTCATGACCAAGGCCGGGGTCAACCTCGTGTCCGTCGGCATCTTCAGCTGGGCGAAGATCGAACCGCGCGAAGGCGAATACGACTTCGACTGGCTCGACCGCATCATCGACAAGCTCGGCCATGCCGGCATCGCCGTCGACCTCGCCTCCGCCACCGCCTCGCCGCCGATGTGGCTCACCCAGGCCCACCCCGAAGTCCTCTGGCAGGACTACCGCGGCGACGTGTGCCAGCCGGGCGCCCGCCAGCACTGGCGCCCCACCAGCCCCGTCTTCCGCGAATACGCGCTCACCCTGTGCCGCGCGATGGCCGAACACTACAAGGACAACCCGTACGTCGTCGCCTGGCACGTCGGCAACGAATACGGCTGCCACAACCGCTTCGACTACTCCGACGACGCCCAGCGCGCCTTCCAGGAGTGGTGCCGCGAACGCTACGGCACCATCGAGGCCGTCAACGACGCGTGGGGCACCGCCTTCTGGGCGCAGCGCATGAACGACTTCAGCGAGATCGTGCCGCCGCGATTCATCGGCGACGGCAACTTCATGAACCCCGGCAAGCTCCTCGACTTCAAGCGCTTCAGCTCCGACGCGCTCAAGACGTTCTACATCGCCGAACGCGACCTGCTCGCCGAGATCACCCCCGGCCGCCCGCTGACCACCAACTTCATGGTCTCCGCCGCCGGCACCGGCCTCGACTACGACGACTGGGGCAACGAAGTCGACTTCGTCTCCAACGACCACTACTTCACGCCCGGCGAATCCCACCTCGACGAAATGGCCTACTCGGCCTCGCTCACCGACGGCATCGCCCGCAAGAACCCGTGGTTCCTCATGGAGAACTCCACCGGCGCCGTCAACTGGCGACGCATCAACTACCGCAAGGAACCCGGCCAGCTCGTGCGCGACGCGCTCGTCCACCTGTCCATGGGCGCCGACGCGATCTGCTACTTCCAGTGGCGCCAATCCAAGGCCGGCGCCGAGAAGTTCCACACCGCGATGGTGCCGCACGCCGGCGAGGACTCGCAGGACTTCCGCGACGTGTGCGAACTGGGCGCCGACCTGCGCCTGCTCGCCGACGAAGGCCTCATCGGCACGCGCCTCGCCAAGTCGAAGGTCGCCGTCGTCTTCGACTACGAATCCCAGTGGGCCACCGAACACACCGCCACCCCCACGCAGAACGTGCACCACTGGACCGAGCCGCTCGACTGGTTCCGCGCCCTCGCCGACCGCGGCGTCACCGCCGACGTGGTGCCGATCCGCGGCGACTGGGACACGTACGACACCGTCGTGCTGCCCAGCGTCTACCTGCTCGACGAGGCCAACAGCGGCCGCGTACGCGACTACGTGAAGCGCGGCGGCCGCCTCATCGCCACCTACTACACCGGCATCGCCGACGAGAAGGACCACATCTGGCTCGGCGGCTACCCCGGCTCCATCCGCGACGTCGTCGGCGTGCGCATCGAGGAATTCGCGCCGCTGGGCGACGACCACGACGGCACCCTCGACCACCTCGACCTCACCAACGGCACCGTCGCGCACGACTTCGCCGACTGGATCACCTCCGTCGCCCCCGGCGCGCGCGTCCTCGCCTCCTACCGGGCCGACCCGTGGACCGGCATGGACGGCGTGCCCGCCATCACCGTCAACGACTACGGCGACGGCCGCGCCGCCTACGTCGGCTGCCGGCTCGGCCGCGACGGCATCGCCGCCAGCCTGCCCGACCTGCTCGCCGCCCTCGGCGTCGACGCCGCCGACGAGACGGACGGCGCCGGCGACGTCCTGCGCGTCGAACGCGTCGCCGACGACGGCACCGCCGCGTTCACGTTCCTGTTCAACCGCACCCACCACCCGGTGACCGTGCCGCTGGACGAGGACGCCACGCTGCTTGTCGCCTCCCTCGCCGGCGCGACCGACGACGGCGCCGCCGTCACGATCGCCCCCAACGGCGTCGCCGTCGCCAGGCGCTGAGCAGACCGGCCGCCTCCCGCAACGGAGGCGGCCCCGACGCATCCGGACGTCATCCGGGAATCGGGGAATCCGGGCATCGGGCATCCGGGAGGACGGGACGGTAGACTCGATACGGCGGCGGATCGACGCCGCCGCATCGACGAACCGGCACGGCAAGGAGCGGCAGCATGGCAATCGGCGGGACGAAGCGCATCATCACCGCGATCCTGACGATCCTCACCACGGCCGCCGTCACCCTCACCGGCGCATGCGCCAGCGACCCGCGCACCGAAATCGTCGTCTGGTCATGGGAGCCGAGCATGACGGCGCTCGCCCGCGCCTTCGAAGCCGACAATCCCGACATCCGCGTCACCGTACGCGACACCAGCGGCTACTCCAACCTCAACGCCGCCATCCAGGACGGCTACGGCCTGCCCGACGTCGCCCAGATCGAATACTTCGCGCTGCCGCAGTACGCCGTGTCCGGCCAGCTGCTCGACATCACCGACCGCGTCGCCGGCTACGACGGGTACTACACGCCCGGCACCTGGTCGTCGGTGCAGCTCGCCGACCGCGTCTACGGCCTGCCGATGGACTCCGGACCGATGGCGTTCTTCTACAACAAGGACGTGTTCGACCAGGCCGGCGTCGACGCGAGCACGATCCGCACGTGGGACGACTACTACGAGGCGGCCAGGAAACTCAAGAAGATCGGCGTGTACATCACCTCCGACGCGGGCGACGCCAGCTTCTACGCGGCGATGATCTGGCTCGCCGGCGGCCGCCCCTTCCACACGTCCGACGACGGCAAGACCGTCACCATCGACCTCGACCATGACGAGGGCACCCGCACGTTCACCGAATTCTGGCAGCGCATGATCGACGAGGGCCTCGTCGACACGAGCGCCGCCACCTGGTCGCACAGCTGGAAGAAGCAGGTCGGCAGCGGGCAGATCGCCTCCGTGTTCGCCGGCGCGTGGATGCCGTCGCTGCTGCTCGCCGACGTGCCCGGCGGCGCCGGACTGTGGCGGGTCGCGCAGATCCCCACCGCCGACGGCGAACCCGCCAACGCCGAGAACGGCGGATCGGCTCTCACCGTGCTCCAGTCGACGCGCAAGCCCGACGCGGCGATGCGGTTCGTCGACTACGTGTGCCACAGCGAGGACGGCATCGCCGAACGCGTCGCCGGCGGCGCGTTCCCCGCCGACAATGCGACCCTGTCGAGCGAGGACTTCCTGGAGCGCACCACCGTGCGCGACTCGCGCGGCATCGACGTGCCGTACTTCGGCGGGCAGCAGTACAACAAGGTGCTCTCCCAGGCCGCCGAATACGTGTCCACCGACTACGAGTACCTGCCGTTCGAGGTGTACGCGCGCTCCGACTTCTCCTCGACCGTGACCGACGCGTACGAATGGTCGGCGGCCAAACGGCACTACGAGGACGTCAAGGACCGCATCGAGGCGGGCGAGACGAAGCGCAACGGCGACGCGCTCACCCTGCCGGAGCATCCCGGCAAGCGCATCACGCTCATGGACGGCCTCGAATCATGGCAGGCCGATCTCAAGGAGTACGGCTTCAACCAGGGCTTCACGATCGAGTAGATGGGCTTATGCGGAGCGGCCGGGCTTGCGTGATCTGAGTCCGAGAAGATTTCAGGTAATCGGGCTCAGGTTACGGAGATGCCCGGGTTTGGGTGACTTCGTTCCGAGGAGATTCCTGATAGCCGGACTCAGGTCACGCAATCGGTCGGGTTTGCGTGACCTGACTCCGAGAACGGGTCGTATGCTCGGACTCCGGTCACGCAAACGGGCCGTCCAGGATGCGGCTTGCCCTCGGTCGGGCCTGTATCGCCTTGTTCAGCGCGCGTTGCGGCGGTAGATCGCGGCCATGCCCTTGAAGATGAGGTCCGGGTCGTACACGTCGATGAGGTCCGTGTCGTTCTCGAACACGCGGCCGAGGCCGCCGGTCGCCACGACGGTGAAGTCCTCGTCGATTTCGGCGTGGAACTGTTCGATCGTGCGTTCGATGCCGCCGAGGAAGTTGTAGTACAGGCCGGCCTGCATCGCGGTCTTCGTGCCGGTCGCCAGGATCGAACGCGGCCGCGTGATCTCCACCTCCGGCAGCTGCGCGGTCTGCCCCCACAGGGCGGCGGCGGCCGTGCGGATGCCGGTGGTGATCAGGCCCGCGGTGATCGTGCCGGTCCTATCGACGTAGTTGAACGTGGTCGCCGTGCCGAAGTCGATGACGAGCAGCGGCCCGCCGTACGTGACGTACGCGCCGGCGCAGTCGGCCAGACAGTCGGCGCCCATCGACTTGGGGTCGTCCATGCGGATGTTGATGCCGGTCCTCACGCCCGGGCCGACGATCATCGGGTCGACGCCGAGGAACTTGACGATGCTGGCGCGGAACGAATGCATCACCTTCGGCACGACGGACGCGATGATCACGTCGTCCACGTCGGCGGGGGAGAATCCGCTGAACGCGAGGAACTGGCCGATCATCGCCCCGTATTCGTCGGACGTGTGCTCCGAACGGGTGGTGATGCGGTACGTGCCGACGATGTCGTCGCCGTCGAGAAAGCCGAGCACGATGTTGGTGTTGCCGATGTCGACCGCGACGAGCATGGGATCCTCCGTTGTGTCCATGTGTCCATAAGCGTATGCGCGTGGCGTGCGGCGACCATGGTGCGGCCGCGCGCCCGCGGTGCGGCGTGTCCGTCCGCCGGACGACGCCGTGCACCAGTGTAGTACCCGGGGTACGGTGACGGCTGTGCAGAAGCGTAGCGAACAACACGAATCGAACGAATCGAACGAATCGAACGGATCGAACGGCGGGATGGGCGGCCGGAACGAAGCGGCATCGCCGTCGGCCGAGCGTGCGTCGGCGGAACGCGCGGTCGAACGGCTCGACGCGCGCGGCGTGGCCGTGCTGGTCGCGGTCGGACTGGCGTGCGGCATCCTGTCGGGCCTGTTCGGCATCGGCGGCGGGACGATCATCGTGCCCGCGCTGGTGTGGCTGGGTCTGAGCCAGCGCCACGCGGCGGCGACGTCGCTGGCGGCGATCGTGCCCACGTCCGTCTCCGGCGTCGTCTCGTATGCGCTGGGCGGCAACGTGAACTGGCTGGCGGCGCTGCTGCTCGCCGCCGGCGTCGTCGTCGGCAGCCAGATCGGCAGCATGCTGCTGGGACGGCTGTCGGAGGTGACGCTGCGCTGGGTGTGGGTCGTGTTCCTCGTGTTCGTGATCGTCCAGCAGGTCACGTTCACGCCGCCGCGCGACGGCGTGCTCGTGCTGCACGTCTGGTCGGGCGTGTTCCTCGCCGCGCTGGGCGTGCTGACCGGGTCGCTGGCGGGCATCCTCGGCATCGGCGGCGGCGCGATCATGATGCCGGCGCTCTCGTTCGTGCTCGGCGCGAGCGACCTGATGGCCCGCGGCACGTCGCTGCTGGTGATGTTCCCCGGCGCGATCAGCGGCACGGTCGCGAACTGGCGGCGCGGCATCGTGCACCTGAAAAGCGGCCTGATCGTCGGCTGCTGCGCCGCCCTGACCGCGCCGCTGGGCACGACGATGGCCGGCATGATCTCGCCGCGCGCCGGCTCGCTGCTGTTCGCCGCGTGGCTCGCGTTCCTCGCCGTGCGCAGCACGATGACCGCCCTGCGCGCCACCCGCGCGTCGCGCGCCGCCTGACGTTCGATGACCGCCCGCGCCGGCCGTCGACGGCGTGCGCGGGCGTGGCCGAGTCGTCGCCGCCGGTTCCCGGCGACTCTCCAGCCGGATTGCCGGCGTGTTCTCAGGAACCGGCGTACGATAAGGAACCGTCAACGCAACGAAGGCGTAGGGGCGCGAGCCCCGCAGTCACTGTTTCGAAGGAGAACCAGTATGGTCTATCGCATGATCTTCAACCAGACCGCGTATTTCGGCCGCGGCGCCATCCAGGAGATCCCGGGCGTCGCCAAGGCGCACGGCTTCACCAAGGCGTTCATCGTCACCGACCCGGTGCTGCTGGAGACCGGAACCGTCAAGAAGGTCACCGACGTGCTCGACGCGGCCGATATGCCGTACGAGATCTTCGACAACGTCAAGCCGAACCCGCCGGTCGAGTGCATCCAGGACGGCGTCGCCAAGTTCGCCGAATCCGGCGCCGACTTCCTGATCGGCCTGGGCGGCGGTTCCCCGCAGGACACCTGCAAGGGCATCGGCATCATCACCGCCAACCCGGAGTTCGCCGACGTGCTGTCGCTGGAGGGCGTGGCCGACACGAAGAACCCGTCCGTGCCGATCTTCGGCGTGCCGACCACCGCCGGCACCGCTTCCGAGACGACCATCAACTACGTGGTCACCGACACGGCCAACAAGCGCAAGTTCGTGGCCGTCGACCCGCACGACATCCCGATCGTCGCGTTCGTCGACCCGGACCTGACCGACTCGATGCCGCGCGGCCTGAAGGTCGCCACCGGTCTGGACGCCCTGACCCACGCGATCGAGGGCTACATCACGCCGGGCGCGTGGAGCCTGTCCGACTGCCTGTCGATGCAGACGATCCGCATGATTGCCAAGAACCTCGCCAAGTCCGCCGAGGGCGACGTGCCGGCCGGCGAGCAGATGGCGTACGCGTCCTACATCACCGGCATGGCCTACTCGAACGTCGGCCTGGGCCTGGTGCACGGCATGGCGCACCCGCTGGGCGGCCGCCTCAACGTGGCGCACGGCGTCGCCAACGGCATCCTGCTGGCTCCGGTCATGGAGTACAACAAGGAGTACACCGGAGAGAAGTACCGTGACATCGCCGACGCGTTCGGCGTCGAGGGCGCGTACACCGACGACCTGGAGACCGTGCGCGACGCGGCCGTCAAGGCGGTGCACGACCTGACCGTCGAACTGGGCAACCCGACCACCATCTCCGAGGTGGGCGCCACCGAGGCCGACCTGGAGGGCCTGGCCCACGACGCGTTCGCCGACGTGTGCACCCCGGGCAACCCGCGTCAGGCCACCGAGGAGGACATCCTCGCGATCTACAAGTCGCTGATGTGACCGATGCCGCCGGGCCGGCCGGCATGACCGGGGCCTTCGCCTCGGCCCGCCGTCCGGTCCGGCGCATCCGATGATTCCCGCGCGTCCCCCGTTCCGATTCCGGAGCGGGGGACGCCGTTTTGCGTGACCGGAGTCCGAGGATTGGCTGGGTTCTCGGACTTTGGTCACGCAGGTGGGGCGGTTTGCGTGACCGGAGTCCGAGGATCGGCCGTCTACTCGGGCTTTGGTCACGCAGATGGGGCGGTTCGCGTGACTTGATTCCGGGGATTCCCGAGGTTCTCGGACTCCGGTCACGCGGGCCCACCTATTCGCGTGACCTGAGTCCGAGCATCATCTGGGTACTCGGACTCAGGTCACGCACGAGTGCGGGAGCCGGTGGAGGAGGCGCGGGAATCAGGGGAGGAATCGGGGGCGCATGAGGGTTCGGTCCGCGGGAACGGGGCCGCGCCCCGCTATGCTGGAAATATGCTGAATGTTTCGATCGTCATCCCCGCATGGAACGAACAGGAGCGCATCGTCGACTGTCTGAACAACGCGCTCCGGCAGACCGTCGCACCGTATGAGGTGATCGTCGTCGACAACCGGTCGACCGACGACACCGTCGCCGTCGTGGAACGCTACATCGCCGACCATCCCGGCGCGCCGGTCCGACTGCTGCACCAGGACGCCGAACAGGGGCTCATCCCCACCCGCGACTACGGACTGAACGCCGCCACCGGCGACGTGCTCGGCCGCATCGACGCCGACTGCATGCTCAAACCCGACTGGGTGGAGGTCGTCTCCGGCATCTTCACCGGAGATCCGGACGCGATGGGCGCCACCGGACCCGTCATGTACTACGACATGCCCGGCAAGCGCGTCGGCCTGCGCGGCGACGACCACATCCGCCGTCACACGTACCGCGCCGACGGCAACGAGGTGCTGCTGTTCGGCTCGAACATGGCGCTGCGGGCGAGCGCCTGGCACGCCATCGCCGGCGAGGTCTGCCAGGACCGCAGCGACGTGATGCACGAGGACATCGACGTGTCGCTGCACCTGCTGGGCAAGGGCCTGAAGACCGTGTACTCGCAGCGCATGGTGTGCGGCATCTCCGCGCGGCGCATGGACACGTCGTTCCGCTCGTTCCACCGGTACATGAAGCGCTTCCGCAACACGTTCGAGGCGCATCCGAACCATTGGCGCGAGCATCGCTCCGAACGCCGCCTGTACGCGATGTACCCGTGGCTGCACGCGCTCTATCCGGTGTACCAGAAGCTGCTGGCCGTGCAGGACGTCAACCCGGCCGAACAGGTGTGGTTCCGCGAGCAGATGGAGCTGGCGCGCCGCGAGTTCGACCTAGACGCGCGCGCCGGTTCCGATGATGCCGTCGCGTTCGATGAAGCCGCCGCACCCGCCGTCGACGCCGACGCGCCCGCCGCCGACGCGGTGGCAGCGCCGGCCGACGCGCCCGCCGCGGAATCCTCGCAGGAGTGAACACGATCCCGGCCGCGGGCCGGGTACTAGAATGGTGCCTCATGACGCAACAGGACGATCAGAGAATCGATTTCGGCTCGGTGTTCCCCGCGAAGGGCGACCCGCGCAGGCCTCCCGAATGGTGGGGACGGGGATTGCTGTACGTGGTGATCGCCGCGTTCCTGGCGTATTTCGTGTGGAATTCGTGGGGGCGCATCGACGGCATCGTCCTCGACGTGGTGATCTCGCTGTTCATCGCGCTCGCGATCGAGCCGATGGTCGTGGCATTGGTGCGCCACGGCTGGAAGCGCGGCGCGGCGGCCGCGGTGAGCCTCGTATCGCTGGCCGTGGTGGTCGGCGCGCTGTTCACGCTATTCGGCAGCATGTTCGTCCAGCAGATGATCTCGATGGTCAAGGGCATGCCGGCCCTGTACGAGCAGATCCGCGAGGCGGTCGACCAGTACACCACGTTCCGGCTGCCGGAGATCAACGACCTCGGCTTCGAGATCGTCAACAGCATCCAGACGTCGTGGGTGACCGATTTCGCCGGCCAGGCGCTGAGCACCACGATGGGCGCGTTCAGCGCGCTGCTCGACATGCTGACCGTGGTCATGGTCACCTACTATCTGTCGGCGGCCGGCCCGAAGCTGCGCCGTTCGCTGTGCCAGTGGATGGGGCAGACGCAGCAGCGCCGCTTCCTGCTCGCGTGGACGATCGTGCAGGACCAGATCTCCGGCTTCCTGTTCTCCCGGTCGATCCTGGCACTGATCAACGCGGCGTGCACGGCCGTGTTCCTCGAGATCATCCACGTGCCGTACTGGCTGCCGCTGGCCCTGTTCTGCGGCATCGTCTCGCAGTTCATCCCGACGGTCGGCACGTACATCGGCGGCGCGCTGCCGGTCGTGTTCGCCTGGGGGTCGAACGGCGTCGCGTACGCGGTGGGCGTGCTCGTGTTCATCACCGTCTACCAGCAGTTCGAGAACCTGATCCTGTCGCCGAAGATCTCGGAACGCACGATGGACCTCAATCCGGCGGTCGCGTTCCTGTCGGTGCTGGTGTTCGGCTCCGTGTTCGGCGCGCTGGGCGCGTTCCTCGCGCTGCCGGTCACGGCGAGCCTGCAGGCGATCTTCAAGGTGTACACGAAGCGCTACGAGCTGGTCGACTCGCCGCTCATGCGCGACCCGGATCCGACGAGCAAGTCGAAGGTCGTGGAGGGCGCGGAGGCGATCGGCGAGCAGATCAGCCGCATCGGCGAGCACATGCCGCGCGCGGTGCGCGGGTCGAGCGCCCGCGTCAGCGCCAGCGAGGAGCTGCAGCATCTGGCCGAGCAGGTGTACATGACGCCGTCGCACGACGATCCGTCGGCGCCGCAGCACGCGCCGCACATGCCGACGTCGCAGGAACTCGACGACTCGCAGACCGTCGCCATCCCGCAGGGCGTCGCGTTCCCGTCGGTGCGCGCCGACGACGCGCACGCGCCGGCCGGACTGGCCGGTCTGTCCGGCGTCGCCGATCCGGCGGCCGACGGCGGCCATCCGACGGCCGGCGATTCTGCCGCGGACGACGATCATCCGACGTCCGACGATCCTGCGGCACCGTCCTCACCGGCGGCCCCGGCCTCGGCCGCGCGTCCGACGGATGGCGGCGACGCGGCCGCACGCCGCGCATCCGACAATCCGAGGAGCGGCTGGCGCTGATGGTACTGCTGTCGATCCTCGATCTGATGCTCGCGGTCATCGGCGCCGTCGGCATCGGCTATCAGGCGCTGTGCGTCGTGATCTCCCTGTTCGCCAAGCCGGTCACGTTCCCCGACGCGCCGATGGACCGCCATTACGCGGTCCTCATCTCGGCGCGCAACGAGGAGAACGTCATCTCCAACCTCATCGACTGCATCCAGACGCAGACGTACCCGAGCGCTCTCATCGACATATGGCTCGTCGCCGACAACTGCGACGACCACACCGCCGACGTGGCCCGCGCCAAGGGCTGCCACGTCGTCGAACGCTTCAACAAGGAGCTCATCGGCAAGGGGTACGCGCTCACCTACCTGCTCGACCACATGAACGAGACCGGCGCGTCGGACCGCTACGACGCGTTCTTCGTGTTCGACGCGGACAACAAGCTCGACCGCCGCTACTTCGAGGAGATGAACAAGGCGTTCCAGGCAGGCTTCCGCATCCTCACCAGCTACCGCAACTCGGTCAACCTGTCCGACAACTGGGTGTCGAGCGGTTCGGCGCTGTGGTTCATCCGCGAATCGCGCTTCCTGAGCGCCTCGCGCATGTGGCTCGGCAACAGCTGCCACGTGGGCGGCACCGGCTTCATGTTCTCGCGCGAGGTGATGAAGCGCAACAACGGCTGGAAGTTCCACCTGCTCACCGAGGACCTCGAATTCACGATGGACTCGCTGCTGCACGGCGACCGCATCGGCTACTGCGGCACCGCGATCCTGTACGACGAGCAGCCGGTCACGTTCCAGCAGAGCTGGCGTCAGCGCCTGCGCTGGAGCAAGGGCTTCCTGCAGGTGTTCCGCTACTACGGTCCGGCGCTCATCAAACGCGCCGTGCGCGAACGCGACTTCTCCGCCGTCGACTTCACGCTGCTGCTGTGCCCGTTCACCGTGCTCGCCGTGATCCGCGTGATCATGGGCGTCCTGTTCGCCGCGTTCGGATTCGTCACCTGGCAGAGCCAGCTGAGCTGGGCTGGCGGATGGACGTCGAGCCTGGTGACGGCCGTCGTGACGATGATGGCGCTCGCCGCGCTGACGATCATCGTGGAACGCGACCAGATCGGCGCGACGAACAAGGAGCTGTTCGCGTACGTGCTGAGCTTCCCGATCTACATGGCCAGCTACATCCCGATCTCGTTCCAGGCGATCTTCGCCAAGGCCCAGTGGAAGCCCATCGCCCATAAGGGCTGACGTCCGGCGTTCGGCGGAACGCCGGCGCTGCGTCGCAATCCGTTCACGGGCGGGCGCTTCTGTACGGTTTGCGACGCTGGAGACGTGCTTTGCGTCGTAATCCGTTCACGGACTGGGAATCCTGTACGGTTTGCGACGCTCCGGCCGTGCGTTGCGTCGGGATTCGTTTATGAGTTGGGAATCCTGTACGGGTTGCGACGCTGGGGGGCGTGTGTTGCGTCGGGATTCGTATGGGATCGGTGGGTGGTGTGCGGGTTGCGACGGCGCCGGAGACGCCGGCGGGGGCGTCCCGTGGTCGCGCATGGTACGGTGGAGCCATGAGTCTAGACAATGACGATAGAAACGTCGATTTTCCGCCTGATTCCCCGTCCGTATTCCACTCCGATCCGCAGGCCGCCGCGCCGATGATGCCGAGGTCGCCGATGGGGCCGCAGTCGTCGCAGCCTGTTCCGACGACCGCGATGCCTCCGATGACGCCGCAGCCCGCGCCGATGGCCGCCGCGCCGATGGCGCCGTGGCCCGCCGACCCGACCGCCGCCGTCTCCATCCGCGGTCTCGTCAAGCGCTTCGACGGCAAGGTCGCCGTCGACGGGCTGGCGCTCGACATCCCCGTCGGCTCGTTCTATGGTCTGGTCGGCCCCAACGGCGCCGGCAAGACCACCACGCTCAACATGGTCACCGGCATGCTCGTGCCCGACGCCGGCGGTGCGATGATCCTCGGCCGCGACGTGTGGAGCGACGTGAACGCCGCCAAGCGCATGATCGGCGTGATGCCCCAGCCCGAGCAGATCTTCGACCGTCTCACCGGCATGCAGCTGCTCGTCTACGCGGGCATGCTGCGCGGCATGGACCGCGCCGAGACGACCCGCCGCGCCAAGGACCTGCTCGCCGCGTTCGACCTGGCCGAGGCGGCGAACACGATGGTCGCCGACTATTCGGCCGGCATGACCAAGAAGATCTGCCTCGCGTCCGCGATGATCCACAGCCCGCGCATCCTCGTGCTCGACGAACCGTTCGAATCCGTCGACCCGGTCTCCAGCGCCAACCTCAAGGACATCCTCGTCGAATACGCGCGCACCGGCGGCACGGTCATCATCTCGTCGCACGTCATGGCGCTCGTCGAACGCATGTGCACGCATGTGGCGGTCGTCAACGCGGGCCGCGTGTGCGCCGCCGGCACCATCGAGGAGGTCGCCGCCGGCGAGGACCTCGAGGAACGCTTCCTGCAGCTCGTCGGCGGCCGCCACGCCGCCGCCAACCTGTCGTGGCTCGACGGCGGCGCGTCCGATGGTCCCACGCCGGCGGGAGCCCCGGCATCGCCGTCATCCCCGGCACCCGCCCCGTCAGCCCCGTCGGTCCCGGCCGCCCCGTCTGCGCCGGCGTCATCCGCGTCGCATCCGACGCCCGGCATCAGCGGGGACCTGCGATGAGCGCGGCCCTGATCCTCGTGCGCCTGCGCTGGGCGCTGACCTGGGCGGCGCTGCGCAAATCCGTATGGCAGACCGTCGGCTACGTGATCGCGCTGGCGCTCGCCGCCGGCACGGTCATCATGTTCGCCCGCGCGGCGATCGACGTCGGCTCGTTGCCGGCGGAACTGACAATCCCCGACGGTCCGACCCTGCCGCTGCTGGGCGCGGGCGGCCTGCTGCACGTCGGCGTCGTGCTCGCCGGCACGCTCGCCACGGTGTTCATCGCATTCGTGCAGCTGATGCTGCTGGGCGAAGGCTCCACGATGAACCCGCGCAAGTTCGCCCTGTACGGCATCCCCGACCACCGGCTCCAGTTCGGCCTGCTGCTGGCCGGTCTGAGCGGACTGCCGGCGATCTGCGGCGTCCTGTCCCTGCTCGCATGGGCGGGCGCCTACCGGAGGATGGGCGCGGCCGCGGTCGTCGCCGGCGTCGTCGCCGCGCCGGTCGCCGTCCTGACGATGATGAGCATCGCCAAGGCGCTCATCGCCGCCGCGACGACGCTCGTCAACACGCGGCGCGGCCGGAACGTGTTCTACATGGTCACCGTGCTGCTATTCGTCGCCCTGTTCCAGGTGCCGTCGATCGCGCTCAGCGCGGGCATCGACGACGGCATGGACCTCGCCGACGCGATCGCCGGCATGGCGCGCGGCGTGTCCATCCTCGCGTGGACGCCGCTGGGCGCCGCCTACCAGCTGCCGTTCGACGCGGCCGCCGGCGCGTGGGGCGCGCTGGCCGGGCGGCTGGTCCTGCTCGCCGCCACGTGGGTCGCATGCTATCTGATCGGCGTATGGTGTCTGCGCCGCGACCGGCTCACCGCCGGCGCGGGCGGCGGCGCGGTGAAGACCAAGGGCGTGGGCGCGTTCGCGTGGATGCCCGACTCGCCGTCCGGCGCCGTCTCCGCCCGCCTGCTCACGTTCCTGCGCCGCGACCCGAGGCAGGCGATGCTGTTCGCCATGCCGCTGTTCTTCGCCGCGATCTTCGCCTTCCAGGCGCACGCCGTCGGCGAGCCGATGGCGATGTGGGTCGCGCTGCCGTTCTGCGGCTGGGTGATGAGCATCACCGAAAGCAACGGCGTCGCCTACGACGGCCGCGGATTCGCGATGCAGGTCATCTGCGGCGTGGACGGCGTGACCGACCGCATCGGCCGCGTGCGCGTCTACACGGGCATCATCGTCGCCTACATGCTCATCCTGTTCGTCGTGATCGCCGTCGTCACCGGCGACTGGGCGCGCCCGGACCGGCTGCTCATCGGCGCCCTGTGCGCCGCGATCGGCATCGACGCGGGCCTGTGCGGCCTGGGCATGGCCGAGATCACGTCGTGCACGCTCATGTACCCGGTGCCGTCGATGGACAAGCCGTTCTCGTCGCCGCAGGGCCGCGCGCTCGCCCAGGGGTTCTTCCCGCTCATCTACATGATCGGCGGCATCCTGCTGCTCGCACCCACCGGCATCACGGCGCTCGCGATGCTGTTCACCGGCGCGATCTTCGACTGGTACGGGGCGCTGATCCCCGTATCGCTGCTCAACGGCGCGGCCGTCGCGGCGCTCGGGACGTGGCTGGGCGGTAAGCTGTTGGACGCGCGCATGCTGGCGGTCATGAGGAACCTCGAATCGTTCGCGTCGCTGCAGCAGTAGCGGCCCGCCCGGGCCGCCCGGTTCGGGAGGGGCATATGCCGGAGCACGGCGAACACATGGATGACGCGACGATGGAAGGCGCGACGGCGTCCGACGCGATGTCCGGGACGGTGCCGGCCGCCGGCACCGCATCCCCGGACCCGTCATCCCGCGACGTGACGACCGGCGACGACGCACGTTCCGCCGACAGGCCCGCTGACGGCGGTGCGTCATCCGTCGGCGCAGCCGCCTTCGGCCCGGCCGATGACGACGACGTGATCGTGCCGCTGACGATGCCCGGCACGCGGCGCGACCTGCGCCGCCGCGCCGCCAGACGCCGCACGCTGACGATCATCCTGTCGGCGACGCTCGTCGTCGCGCTCGCCGTCGGCTACGCGCTGGGCGACATCGCCGGCATCCTGCCCGGCCCGCTCACCCTCGACCCGGTCGCCCGCCGCGACGTGCCCGCCGCACGCACCGTGCGCGGCGCCGGCATCGTCGCCGAAGCCGACGACGCGGCCGCACCCGACGCGGCCGCCGTCCAACGGCTCGTCGACGCGTTCGGTGCGACCGACGGCGTCGGCGACGACTGGTCCGTCGTCGTCACCGACCGCACCGGCGCGACGCTCGCCTCCCACGCCGCCGACACGCCGCGCGAACCCGCGTCCACGCTCAAGACGCTCACCGCGCTCGCCGCCGCGTCCACGCTCGACATGGGCTCCACGCTCGCCACCGAAACCTACCTGACGCAGGGCACGGCCACCCCCACGCTCACCCTCAAAGGCAACGGCGACATGCTCCTGTCCGCCGGCGAATCCGACCCGAGCCACGTCAACGGCCGCGCCGGACTCGCCACCCTCGCCCGCGACACCGCCACGGCGCTCGCCCAACGCGGCATCGGCACCGTGCGCCTCGTCTACGACGACACGCTGTTCGGCACCGACCGCTACCCGGCCACCGTCGCCGACAACAACCCCGACAATCTGTACTACACGGCCGTCAGCGCGCTCGCCGTCGACGGCGGCCGCCAATGGGGCGGCGCCGAACCCGCCGACCCCGACCTGTTCCACGCCTACCCGACGCTCAGCCAGACGCCCGCCCTCGACGCCGCCGACACGTTCGCCACGCTGCTCGCCGCCGCCGGCATCACCGTGGACGGCAGCCCCGCGTCCGGCAGCGCGCCCGCCGACGCCAGCCCCATCGCCGCCGTCGAATCCGCCACGCTGAGCGAGATCATGGCGTTCACGATGCGCCACTCCGACAACACGCTCGCCGAGGAGTTCGGCCGCCTCACCGCACTCGCCACCGGCGAGGCGAACAGTCCGCAGGGCGGCGTCGCGGCCGTACGCAAGACCCTCACGTCGCTCGGCATCGACCTGACCGGCCTGACCATGGCCGACTGCTCCGGCCTGTCCACCGGGTCGAAGGTGCGCGTTTCCACACTCGCCGCCGTCCAGGCGCGCAACCTCACCGCCGCCGGCGCCGCGGCCGCCGCCGAAGGACTGTCGATCCCCGGCCTCGTCGGCACCGCCGCCACGCGCGCCGTCGCCGACGACACCGCCGGACTGCTGCGCGTCAAGACCGGCAGCCTGGGCGAGGTCACGTCGATGGCCGGCACCGTGACCCGACTGGCCGGCGGCACGCTCGTGTTCGCCGTCGTCGTCAACACGCCCGACGACATGGCCGAGGCGCGAGCCGCCATCGACACGTTCGTCGACGACCTCGCCCGCCTGTAGCCCGGGCCGACTCCGGCGAACCGAGAAGGAAAGGAACAGTCATGGCGTACACGGCCCGGCTGCGCACCGCGATCGGCGGGGTGCGCGCCACGCTCGCCACGCTCGGCATCGACGTGCAGGACCCGCGCTTCCGCACCCACGGCGAGCACGCGCCCGACCCCGACGCGCCGCTCGTCCTCGTCGCCTGCTCCGGCGGCCGCGACTCGATGGCGCTCGCCGCGACCGCGCGCATCGTATGCGCGTCGCTCGGCGTACGCTGCGGCGCCGTCATCATCGACCATGCAATGCAGGACGGGTCCGCCGACGTGGCGCGCGACGCCGCCGACCGCTGCCGTGCGCTCGGCATCGATCCGGTCGTCGTCGACCGCATCGACGTGCCCGCCGACCGCAGGGGAGCGGAGGCGGCCGCCCGCGACGCGCGCTATGCGGCCATCGCGCGCATCGCCGGCCGGCTCGCCGCCGCATGCGTGCTGCTCGCCCACACGCGCGACGACCAGGCCGAAACGGTGCTCATCGGCCTGCTGCGCTCCGGCGGCACCGACGCGCTCGCCGGCATGCCCGCCGTCTTCGCACGCGACGGCGTGCGCTACGCGCGGCCGCTGCTGGAGCGCACGACCCGCGACGACACCACCGGCATCTGCCGCGACCTTGACGTCGCATGGTGGGACGACCCGACCAACGGCGACGCTGCCGACCCCGACGCTGCCGACGACGACGCGTGGCGCGCGCTGCCGTTGCGCTCGCGTATCCGCCAGCGGCTCATCCCGTACCTGCGCGATTTCACCGGCGGCGATATCGCGGCGCATCTGGCCGACGCGTCGCGTTCGCTCAGAGCCGACAAGGCGTACCTCGACGAGATGGCCGACGCGGCGCTGGAACGCGCGCGCGTCGACGCCGCCGGCGACGTGCTGCGACTGTCGGCGAAACGGCTCGCCGCCGAGCATCCCGCCATCCGCAGGCGCGTCATCGCGCACGCGCTGGGCGCCGCCGGCATCGAGGCGAGTGCCCGCCAGATCGAGGCCGTGGAGCGGCTGGCGGCCGACTGGCACGGTCAGGGAGCCGTCTCATTTTCCAGCGGATACTCAGCTTTCCGCCAGAAACACGTCATTCGCGTATGCCAAGATGGTGCGCATGCGAATCGCCGACGTTCAAGATCAGATTGACCACGAACTGGTCAGCAAAGAAGAAATCGACCACAAGATCCACGAGGTTGCGGCCGTCGTGAGCGAGGACTACAAGGACAAGGACCTGCTGCTCCTCGCCGTGCTCAAGGGCGCGGTCAACACGCTGGCCGCCTTCGCGCAGGCCGTCAGCATCCCCGCCCAGATGGACTTCATGAGCCTGTCGAGCTACGGCTCGGGCACCAAGTCGAGCGGCACCGTCACCATCCGTCAGGACCTGTCGACCGACGTGCGCGGCCGCCACATCCTGATCGTCGAGGACATCGTCGACTCCGGCCGCACGCTCGCCTGGCTGGTCGAGGAGCTCAAGCGCCGCGGCGCGGCGTCCGTCGAGATCTTCGCCCTGCTGGAGAAGCCCGCCCGACGCGAAGTCGACGTGGACATCAAGTACCACGGCTACGAGATCCCCGACGAGTTCGTCGTCGGATTCGGCCTCGACTACGACGAACGCTTCCGCAACCTCGACTCGATCGCGGTGCTTCGGCCGGAAGTGTACCAAGGAGCGAATGAATGAACTATACGCAAGGGTCGGGCGGTCCGGGCAATAACCCGAACCCGTTCGGCAATCCCTTCAACCGCGGCGACAACGGCTCCAACCAGTCGGGCCGCGGCGACAACGGCAACGGGCAGAACGGCCCGAAGAAGTTCTGGCAGTCGCCGTGGCTGTGGGGCGCGCTCATCGTGGTGATGGCGCTCGTCTCGTTCCAGCTGTTCGCCGGAACGGGCACGCAGACCATCGACACCAAGGACGGCCTGTCGCTGCTGCAGTCCGGCAACGTCAAGTACGCGCAGATCGTCGACAACACCCAGCAGGTCAAGCTGGAGCTGAACGCCGACTACACCAAGACCGATCCGGAGACGAACCGTCCGCGCAACTACGGCAAGAACGTGCAGTTCTACTACGCGTACGCGCAGAGCGCGCAGATCGTGCAGCTGGTCACCAAGGCCAACCCGGCCAACGGCTGGACCACCACGATGCGCCAGAGCAGCATGTTCAGCTACCTGCTCAGCTCGCTGCTGCCGATCATCCTGCTCGTGGCCCTCTGGTGGCTGCTCATGCGCAACATGGGTAACGGCGGCATGTTCGGCATGGGCGGCAAGAAGAACAGCGGCAAGCTGCTCGAAGGCCAGACCCCCGACACGAAGTTCTCCGACGTGGCCGGCGAGGACGCGGCCGTGCAGGAGGTCGAGGAGATCCGCGACTTCCTCAAGGACCCGTCGCGCTACAAGGCGCTCGGCGCGCGCATCCCGCGCGGCGTGCTCCTGTACGGTCCCCCCGGCACCGGCAAGACGCTGCTCGCCCGCGCGATCGCAGGCGAGGCGGGCGTGCCGTTCTACTCGATGGCCGGCTCCGACTTCGTCGAGATGTTCGTCGGCCTGGGTGCCTCCCGCGTGCGCGAGCTGTTCGACGAGGCCAAGAAGAACGCCCCGGCGATCATCTTCATCGACGAGATCGACGCGGTCGGCCGCAAGCGCGGCTCCGGCATGTCCGGCGGCCACGACGAGCGCGAGCAGACCCTCAACCAGCTGCTCGTCGAGATGGACGGCTTCAACAACGACACGAACCTGATCATCATCGCCGCGACCAACCGACCCGACGTGCTCGACCCGGCGCTGCTGCGCCCGGGCCGCTTCGACCGCCAGGTCGCCGTCGAGGCGCCGGACCTGGAAGGCCGCGAGGCGATCCTCAAGGTCCACGCCAAGGGCAAGCCGTTCGTGCCGGACGTCGACCTGCACACGGTCGCCGTGCGCACCCCCGGCTTCACCGGCGCCGACCTGTCCAACGTGCTCAACGAGGCCGCGCTGCTGTGCGCCCGCGCCGGCGCCCAGCTCATCGACAACCGCGCCATCGACGAGGCCATCGACCGCGTCCAGTCCGGCCCCAAGCGCCGCTCGAAGGGCATGGCGCTCGAGGAGCTGCGCAACACCGCCTACCATGAAGGCGGCCACGCGCTCGTCGCCGCCGCGATGAACGACACCGACCCGGTCACCAAGGTCACGATCCTGCCGCGAGGCCGCGCGCTCGGCTACACGGCCGTCATGCCCACGTCCGACCGCTACTCGATGTCGCGCAACCAGCTGCTCGACCAGATGGCGTACGCGATGGGCGGCCGCACCGCCGAGGAGATCGTCTTCCACGATCCGACCACCGGCGCGTCCAACGACATCGAGAAGGCGACCAACATCGCCCGCACGATGGTCATGGAATACGGCTTCTCGTCCACGCTCGGCGCGATCAAGTGGTCCGAAGGCGAGGAGGGCGGCATGGAGGGCGCGATGGCCCGCCAATTCTCCGAACGCACCGCCCAGCAGATCGACGACGAGGTGCTCAAGCTCGTCGAGACCGCGCACACCGAGGCGTGGAACGTCATCAACGAGAACCGCGACGTGCTCGACGAGCTCGTGCGCCAGCTGCTCGTCAAGGAAACGCTCAACGAGAAGGAGCTCGCCGAGATCTTCGCCAACGTGAAGAAGGCGCCCAAGCGCCCGGTGTGGCTCTCCGACGAGCGCCGTCCCGACTCGGACAAGCCGCCGGTCGAGATCCCCGAGTCGCTGCGCCGGTCCGCGGGCATGAAGACCGGCGAGTGACCGAATGACCGAGTGACGGCGGATTCCCGCGGCGCGGGCTTCGCGTTCGCGGGGAGCATCGGCTCATCGAGGTGAGGGGCATGCCAGTGCATGGCGTGCCCCTCACGTCGTGAAGGGCGTCCGATACGAGTCTTACAGGAGGAATCATGGACATTCGCGGCGCGAACGTGACGCTGCGCATCGGCGGCGACGGCGACGGCGGACTCGACGAGGCGACGGCGGCCGCGCTGGCCGGCCGGCTGCACGTCGACGTCATCGTGCACTGCGACGATCCGGCCGTCGAGACGCTGCTCGCCGGCATGGACGTGACGGTGAGCGTGGAACCGGCGTCGGACGGCGGTGCCGCGGTCGGGGAAGGCGCGAACGCGGCGTTCCCGACGGTCGTGGAACAAGGTGTGAAACAGTGTGGTGACCGTGAAGCGGCACGGGATGCGGAGTCGAACGGCGGTGTGCCCGGCAGCGCGTCTGACGGCACGTCGGGCGAGATGGCCGGCCACAACGCCGGCGACATCGTCGGCGTCGATACCGACGCGTTCCGCACGGCGATCATCTCGATGGACACCACGTCCGCCGACGCCGAAACGCGCTTCCGCACCGCCATCGTCGCCATCGACGGCATCGTCGGCAACCAGGTCGACGGCATCTCGCCGCTCTACCATGTCAGCCGCTTCGACCGGCCCGACGCGATGGCCGCCGTCATCCAGATCACCACACGGCTCGACGCGCGCACGCTCATCGCCGCGCTCGGCGACGTGGAGGCGGCCGTCGGCGGCGGACTCGACCTCGACCTCGTCGACATGCCCGGCGTGCACGCCGACGACCCCGACTGCCGCGTGCCGTGGCCGTCCGCGCGCACCCGCGCCGCCGTGCTCGCCCCCTGGCTCGACATGGACCCCGACGCGCGGCTCGACGGCGACCCCGTGTCGTTCCTGCTCGCGATGGCGCCCGACGCCGCGCAGGTCGGCATGCTGTCCGACAACTGGATCATCGGAGGCACGCTATGAGCGCCCATCGCACCCCCTGGTGGCAGTACGTGCTCGCCATGCTCGCCGGACTGGTCGGCGGCATGATGGCCGCCACCTACGACGAACGCTCCGGTGCCGGCGTGCTCGGCGCGCCCTGGTTCGTGTCCGCGCTGCTGCTCGCACTCGGCGTCACCGTGCTCGTGCTCGCCCTGCAGGTGCACCGCTACACGACCACCGACCCGCGCAAACGCGCCGAACTCAAACCCCTCGACCCGCAGAAGGCCGTGTCGACGCTCGTGCTCGCCAAGGCGCTCGGACTCGCCGGCGCGGCGCTCGTCGGCTGGTACGGCGGGCAGATCCTGCTGAGCGTGGCTCATTTCGAGGCCGAGTACTACCGACAGGCCGTCATCGAATGCGCGGTCGCCGCCGTCGTATGCCTGATCGACATGGTCATCGGCATCGTGGGGGAGTGGCTGTGCCAGCTGCCCCCGATGGACGGCCCCGAAAGCACCGCCGCCAAGACGCGCGGCCGGCGCCGCAACATGGCGCAGGCCACCGCCAAGACCAGCCACTGAACTCGCTGCGGCCTGGCATCGGCCGGGTGCGACATCGACGTCGCACCCGGCCGATGCGTGGTCCCGATCACGCCTGGGGGACGCGGATCATCGCCTCCTGGGACATCGCGGCGACCAGTTCGCCGGTGCGCGCGTACACCTTCGCGGTGGCCAGGCCCCGCCCGTGCGCGGCGGTCGGCGTATCCTGCACGTACAGATGCCACTGGGTGACGTCCACGTCGCGGTACCACCACATCGAATGGTCGATCGACGCGTACGAGATGCCCGGCGTGGCGATGCTCAATCCGGCGCGGCGCAGCACCGGCTCCATCATCACCTGGTCGCAGCCGAGCGCCAGCATCGCACGATGCAGTGTCTGCGACGCGTCCGGCAGTTCGCCGTCGGCGCGCATCCACACCATCTGGCGGCCCGAATCATGGCCGGCGCTCTGCACATCCGGCCGCAGCATGATCGTCGGCGTCACATGGCGGATGTCGAACGGGGAACGCTTCGCATAGTATTCGGCGAACGGCGACTTCGCGGCGAACGGGGCCATCAGGTCCTTCGCGGCCGTCAGCGACTCCGGATCGGGCACATCCGTCGGCATCGGATCGGCGAACTCGACGCCCGACTGGCCGTCCTGCTGGAAGCTGGCGATCGCGGTCAGGATCGCGCCGTCCGCCTGCGTCACGTTGACGCGGCGCGCCGAGAACGAACGGCCGTCGCGCAGCGTCTCCACGTCGAACAGCAGATCCTGACGGATGTCGCCCATCGCGATGAAATAGCCGTGGATCGAATGCGGCAGCCGGCCCTGCGGCACCGTTTTCGCCGCCGCGATCAGCGACTGGGCGATCACCTGGCCGCCGTAGACGCGGCCCGTGGGGAAGTACATGCTCTCGCCGTTCAGATACGTGTGTCCGCGGTGCTCGGACGGCTCGCCCAGCTCCAGCACCTTCACCAGCCGCTCCAGCGGCGTCGACTCCGTTGCCATATCGCATCCTTTCTCGTGCCGGTCCCGGCCTGCATCCTGCGCCTGCGGCGCGCCTCTTCCGTGTGTGTCGCCGCCGGCCGTCGGCTGCGCGTCGTCGGTGCGGCCGGTTCGCCCAGTAGCCTATCGCCCCCGTGTTACAACCACGATGATGGGCGTGACGACGGGCATGACGACGATCCACGGCGC
The DNA here is from genome assembly GCF_003952945.1 of Bifidobacterium samirii. GTDB lineage: Bacteria > Actinomycetota > Actinomycetes > Actinomycetales > Bifidobacteriaceae > Bifidobacterium > Bifidobacterium samirii. The sequence goes on along the minus strand of NZ_QXGK01000001.1, from coordinate 88,331 downwards.
GGACTCTGCGTCGCAATCCGTAAGGGAAACGTCGGTCGTATGCAGACGGCGACGCAACCGGGGCTGTTTGCGTCGCAACCTGTATGTGGAATCCGGATGGTGTGCGGATTGCGACGCGAACGGGACTGTCGGCGTCGCAATCGGTGATCGGAACGCCGGATGTATACGAATGACGACGCGAAACGGGGACAGGTGCCGGCGGCGGATATGCGAAAGGCCCGTCCCCTCGGCCGGATACGGCCGGAAGGAACGGGCCCCTTACTGATCGCGTGCGTCGGAACCGATCAGACGCGGGTCAGCTTACGGTGCAGACGATGCGGCTTGGAGGCCTCCTCGCCCAGACGCGCGATCTTGTTCTCCTGATACGCCTGGAAGTTGCCCTCGAACCAGTACCAGTTGGCCGGGTTCTCGTCATCGCCCTCCCACGCGAGGATGTGCGTGGCGACGCGGTCGAGGAACCAACGGTCGTGGGAGACGACCACGGCGCAGCCCGGGAACTCGATGAGCGCGTTCTCCAGGCTCTCCAGCGTCTCGACGTCCAGATCGTTGGTCGGCTCGTCGAGCAGCAGCAGGTTGCCGCCCTGCTTGAGGGTCAGCGCCAGGTTCAGACGGTTGCGCTCGCCGCCGGAGAGCACGCCCGTCAGCTTCTGCTGGTCGGAGCCCTTGAAGCCGAAGCTCGCCACATAGGCGCGGGTCGGCACCTCGACGCCGCCCACCTCGATGAAGTCAAGACCGCCGGAGACCGCCTCCCACAGGTTCTTGTTCGGATCGAGGCCCTCGCGGCCCTGATCGACGTAGCTGATCTTCACCGTCTCACCGATGTTCAGCTCGCCGCCCGACAGCGGCTCCAGGCCGACGATCGTCTTGAACAGCGTCGACTTGCCCACGCCGTTCGGGCCGATGACGCCCACGATGCCGTTGCGCGGCAGCGAGAACGACAGGTCGTCGATGAGCACGCGGTCGCCGAACGCCTTGTGGATGTGCTTCGCCTCCAGAACGGTCGAACCCAGACGCGGGCCGGCCGGGATCTGGATCTCGGAGAAGTCGAGCTTCTTGTTGTTCCTGGCCTCGGCCTCCATCTGGTCGTAGCGCTCCAGACGCGCCTTGTTCTTCGCCTGACGGGCCTTCGGCGAGGAGCGCACCCACTCCAGCTCGTTCTTGAGGCGCTTGGCGAGCTTGGCGTCCTTGGCGCCCTGGATCTCCATACGCTTCGCCTTGGTCTCCAGATACGTGGTGTAGTTGCCCTTGTACGGGTACAGCTGGCCGCGGTCCACCTCGCAGATCCACTCGGCCACGTTGTCCATGAAGTAACGGTCGTGGGTGACCGCGATCACGGCGCCCGGATACTGGTGCAGGAACTTCTCCAGCCACAGGATCGACTCGGCGTCCAGATGGTTGGTGGGCTCGTCGAGCAGCAGCAGGTCCGGAGCCTCGAGCAGCAGCTTGCACAGCGCCACGCGACGGCGCTCGCCGCCGGAGCACACGTTGACCGGCGTGTCCGGATCCGGGCACTGCAGCGCGTCCATCGCCTGCTCGAGCTGCGAGTCGAGATCCCAGCCGTTGGCGGCGTCGATGTCGTTCTGCAGCTTGCCCATCTCGTCCATCAGCGCGTCGAAGTCGGCGTCCGGGTTCGCCATCTCCTCGCCGATCTCGTTGAAGCGGGCGACCTTCTGCGCGATCTCGCCGAACGCCATCTTGATGTTCTCGCCCACGGTCTTGGTGTCGTCCAGCGGCGGCTCCTGCTGCAGGATGCCGACGGTGAAGCCCGGGGTGACGTACGCCTCGCCGTTGCTCACGGTTTCCAGGCCGGCCATGATCTTGAGCAGCGTGGACTTGCCCATGCCGTTGGGGCCCACGACGCCGATCTTCGCGCCGGGCAGGAAGCTGAGCGTCACGTCGTTGAGGATCACACGGTCGCCGTACGACTTACGGGCCTTGATCATCTGATATACGAATTCCGCCATTGGTTGAATGCTCTCCTTAAGAAGGGTTGGAATTGCGCGGTTTTCAGTCTGTCTGCGTCCGTTCGGCCGGGTGGGGCGCGATGACGCCCGCCGCGGGCGTCCCGCGCGCGTATGCAGGCCGTGTCCGGGCCGAACTACCGCCCACCATGGTACAGGAGGCCCCGGAATGACGGGCCTCGTTGCGCCGTCGGCGACGCGCGGCCGCGCGCATCCGACGACGGCCCGGCGCGCCCGTCTCGCGGTGCGACCCGCCGCGGCGGACATCGGCGCCGGCGCAATACACTCGACCGGGGTGATCGTGACGTACGGAAGGATGAAAGGGGCATCATGGGCGGGATGAATCATGGAAGGGCCGCCGGCCGGCGCGCGCGCATCGTCGGTGCGCTGCGTGCGGCGTTCCCGCTGACCGTGCCGATCGCGCTCGGCTTCCTGTTCCTCGGCTGCTCGTACGGCGTGCTCATGGGCGTCAAGGGGTTCTCGTTCATGTGGCCGATGTGCATGAGCGTGGCGATCTTCGCCGGGTCGATGGAGTTCGTGACCGTCAACCTGCTGCTGTCCGCGTTCAACCCGCTCGCCGGCTTCCTGCTCGCGCTCATGGTCAACGCGCGCCACCTGTTCTACGGCCTGTCGATGCTGCGCGCGTTCCGCGGGCTCGGCTGGAAGCGCCCGTATCTGATCTACGGCATGTGCGACGAGACGTTCGCGATCAACTCGTCGACGCGCGTGCCCGGCGGCGTCGACCGCGGATGGTTCTACCTGTGGGTCACGCTGCTCAACCAGTCGTACTGGGTGGCGGGCGCCACGATCGGCGGCCTCGTCGGCTCGAACCTGCCGTTCGACACCGAAGGCCTCGACTTCGTGCTCACCGCGCTGTTCCTGGTGATCTTCCTCGACCAGTGGCACGGCGCCGGGCGCACCGGCCGCGAGGCCGCGCTGATCGGCGTGCTCGCGTCCGTCGCCTGTCTGGCGGTCTTCGGTGCGGATGGGTTCATGGTGCCGGCGATGGCGACGATGCTCGTCCTGTTCGTTGTGCTGCGGCCGCGGCTCGACGTGCGCGCCGGCGCGTCGGCGAGTGCCGACGCCGGCGATAATGCCGGCGATTCCGCGGATAAGGAGGGTTCCCGATGACGATGAGCGTCCTGCAGGGCGTGCTGACGGTCGCCGCGGTGGCGGCCGGCACGCTGCTCACCCGCTTCCTGCCGTTCCTGGTGTTCCCCGAGTCGAAGGAGCCTCCGCGCTTCATCGACTACATCGGCCGCGTGCTCCCGTACGCGATGACCGGCCTGCTGGTCGTCTACTCGCTGCGCAACGTCACACCGACCGCCGGCGACCACGGTCTGCCGGAGCTGATCGCCTGCGCCGCGATCGTGCTCCTGCACCGCTGGCGTCGCAGCATGATGCTCTCGATCGCCGGCGGCACGATCCTTTACATGATCCTCGTCCAACTGGTCTTCTGACCGGCGGGCGGTAGGCGTCATCGGGCATCGCCGGGCGTCAGCGCCGCGGCCGGCCGCCGTTCATCCGCGCGGCGATGCGGCGGGTGAACGCGCGCGGCAGCAGCCGCTCGGCGAGCGCCCCCGCGCGCGTGAGCGGCCCGTGGTAGGCGAGGACGGCGCCGGCGTTCATCCGACGGAACGCGTATCGCGCGAGGTCGCGGGCGGTGGCGGGGCGGGTCATCGTGAAGAAGTTGCGGCCGGACATGCGCGCCGCCTCGGCGAATCCGGTGGTGGTGGGACCGGGGCAGACGCAGGTGACGCTCACGCCGGTGCCGCGCAGCTCGTGGGCGAGCGCCTCGGACAGGGATCGGACGAACGCCTTGGTCGCGAAGTAGGTCGCCATGTAGGGGCCGGCCATCATCGAGGCGACGGACGCGATGTTGAGGATGCGGCCGCGGCCGGCGTCGCGCATGTCGTGCCCGTACAGGTGGCACAGGTGGGCGAGCGTCTCCATGTTGAGGCGCATCATGCGCTGTTGGCGGTCCCAGTCGGCGTCGAGGTAGTCGGTCCAGTCGGCGAATCCGGCGTTGTTGACGAGCGTGTCGACGTCGCGGCCGCGGCTGCGCGTCCATTCGTGCAGGCGTGCGGCCGCGTCCGGTTCGCTCAGGTCGATGGCGATGACGTCGACGTGGACGCCGCGTCCGTCGCGTTCGCCGCATTCGCGTTCGATGACGGCGCGGACCGCATCGAGCCGGCTGCGGCTGCGGGCGGCGAGGATGAGGTCGTGGCCGTCGCGGGCGAGCAGCAGCGCCAGTTCGCGGCCGATGCCGCTGGATGCGCCGGTGACGAGTGCGTATGCCATGGTCGTTCCTTCCATGATGATGGGCCGGCGGCGTCGGTGCCGGTGGCCGGTCGGTCCGGCCGATTCGTCGTCTGATGCCATCCTAGTCGCGGACGGATGTGGTCGGATACGGGCGGATATGGGCGGAATGGTCGCTGCATTGCCCGATGGCCGACTTGCGAGGTACGTGGTTGATGAGGCGGAAATCGTTGGAAACTAAGGCGACACGCCGTGACTTGCATTCGTGGTGGTTTCGCGTATTATTTCATTTCGTTGCCTCACGGAAGTGAGAGAACAACGGCCGCGTAGCTCAGTTGGTTAGAGCGCCGCCCTGTCACGGCGGAGGTCGCCGGTTCAAGTCCGGTCGTGGTCGCCACCAAGACTCCCGATGGATTCCATCGGGAGTCTTTTTCGTTGCTCGTTCGGAGAACAGCCGAAGGCCGCCGGCATGTCGCCATGCCGGCGGCCTTGCCGTTTCCGGATCAGCAGCGGTCGTAGGAGAAGCAGCGGATGTCGTCGAGGGCGCGCTGGCTCTCATCGAGCCACGTCATGCCGACGGGGTAGACGTGGCCGAGCGTCTCGTGGCGGCCGGGCTTCACGTCGGACAGTTCGAAGTCGGCGCCCTTGCGCGACAGTGCGGCGCACAGGCCGAGCGCGTCCGCCTCCAGGAAGTCGTCGCCGGCGGTCAGGACGAACAGCGGCGGCAGGTCCGCGTTGGCGACGATGCCCTCGGCGGTCAGCCACGTCGGATCGGCGTCGTCCAGACCGTCGAAGAACGATTCGCCGAGCATCGCCTCGAGCATGGTCCGCTTCGCCGGATCGTAGCCGACGCCGCCGAACCCGGCCGCGCGCGCCGCGTCGGGGGAGGCGAGCGAGTACACGCCGCACACGAGCGCCCCGCCCTTGAACCCGATGCCCGACGGCTTCTCCACGCCGAACGCGCGCGCCGCATCCGCGTTCGCCTCGATCGCCAGCGTGAGCAGGGCGAGCGCGCCGCCGGCCGAATCGCCGGTCACGAACACCGCGTCCGGGTTCACCGGATACTCACCCAGATGGTCGCGCAGCCAGCGCAATGCCGCCTGCACGTCGGCCAGCTGGCCCTTGAGACCGGTCTGCGGCGCGGGACGGTAGTTGAGCGACGCGACCGCGAAGCCGCGCGCCGCCAGATGCGTGTTGAAGTTGCGGTTGAGCTCCTTGTACCCGTACGTGAACCCGCCGCCGTGGATGTCGATGTAGACGGGCGTGGTGTGCCCGCCGCGCACGACCGCCTCATGCGGCAGGTAGATGTCGAGCAGATGGCCGCGGCATTGGCCCGCCTCGCGGTCGTAGCCGCCGTCGGGCAGGTAGGGGATGTCGCAGATCGCGTCGACGGATTCGGGATCGTGCCAGTATTCGCTGCGCGGCAGGTCGAACAGGGCCGTGTCGTAGCGGTTGCGGCGGAAGCGTTCCGCCGTCGCCTCGTCCAGTCCGTCCAGGTCGGCGTCGATCTCGGTCCAGCGTTCGAACCGCTCCTTCAGCACCGGGTCGATCGGCCGCGCCGCGCCGCCGCCGGCCGCGCCCGCCGCGTCGATCCCGTCGTCGTGGGCGTCGCCGCCCGTTCTGCCGTGTCCTTCAGCCGTGGTGATGGCCGCCATCGTCGCCGCCTTTCGCATCGTCGTCGATCAATCGTCGCCACCATGATAGGCCGCGCGCCGGCGCGACATGTGCGCCGCACGCGGGCGTGCGTGGCGGACGGTTGGTATAGTGGCGGCGACACGCCCCGCAGCGGGCGATCGACGACGATACGCAAGGAGACGACGATGACGCAGGAAACGACGATGGGTGCGCCGGCGGCCGGCGCCGACGCCGCGGCGACGACCGCCGACGGCGGCGCGCGCGGACGACGGATCGTGATGCTGGACGTGGACGGGACGCTGGTCGAATCGGCGCCCGGCATCCTCGCGTCGGTCCGTCACGCCTTCGAGGAACTCGGCTACGACGTGCCGGACGCGGCCGCGCTCAACCGCTTCATCGGACCGCCGCTGGTCGAGACGTTCGCGTCGTTCGGCATGGACGCGGCCACCGCCGACGAGGCGACCGCCGCCTACCGCCGCGTGTACGCCAACCCGTCCTTCCCCGACCCGGACCGTCCCGGCGAACTCATCGAAGGCCGCCTGCTGGGCGGCGTGTACGACGGCGTCAAGGCGATGATCGGCGAACTCAAGGCGCGCGGCTGCACGGTCGTGACCGCCACCGCCAAACCCGAGGCGATGGCGTTCCCCGTACTCGACCACTTCGGCCTGACGCCGCTCGTCGACGCCGTGTACGGCGCCACGCTCGACCGCAGCCGCAACCGCAAGCCGCAGGTCATCGCCTACGCGCTCGACGCGCTCGGCTACGATCCGGCCGCCGGCGACCGGGCCGTCATGGTCGGCGATCGCGACAACGACGTGGACGGCGCGCGCGACAACGGCCTCGACTGCATCGGCTGCCGCTGGGGCTACGCCGAGGGCGGCGAACTCGAGGCGCACGGCGCGGTCGCCGTCGCCGAAACGCCCGCCGATCTGCCGGACGCGGTCGACGCGTACTTCGCCTGACGTGACGGTCCCGGATTCGGACGGTGGCTCTCCCGCTGGCGGGGTAGGGGAGACGCGCCCGGATTGGTGATACGGAACGGCGGGTATCTGATGAAAACGCCCCTTATCTAGAGGTATCAGCTGTTCTGTATGACCAATTCGGGCGTGTCCCTTTATGGGAAGATGCTCTGACCTTATGACGACGTGTCATACCCGTCCGTTCCCATCAGGTCCGACTGATTGCGTCCAATCGGGCTCAATGGACACGACACACCCGGGATGGTTGTGCAGAACGGCCATTGCATCCCTGAAAAGGCGGTTTTCGGGACGCAACCCTCGTTCTGTACGACCACTCCGGGCGTGTCGTTTCATGGGAAGTTGACCTGACGCCGTGGTGACGTGCCGGGTCCGTCCGATCCCCACCCGGTCTGGTCGGGTGATCCCGACCGCCCTCAATGGACGCGACACACCCGGATTGCGTACACAGAACGGACGTCAGGTCTCGATAAGGACGGTTTTCGGGGGTGCAACCCTCTTTCTGTATGACCACTCCGGGCGTGTCGCGCTGGTAAAAGCGTCCTGAACGACTCCCTCACATCCCGGCCGGCGCGTCGGCCACGGGTTCCGTAAGAATCGACGTATGCGAATGATGATGAAACGCGGGCGGGCGCTCGCCCTGGCACTCGCCGTGCTGCTGTGCGTCATGGTCCCGGTCGAAGGATTCTGGCTGCGCGGGTCCGCCGCGATGACCGCGCGCGAGACCGCCGTCCTCGAAACGCTCGGCACGCTGCCCGGGCCGGTGCACGCGTACGCGGTCGCGTGCGCCGCGCTGTTCTCGTTCGGCGGGTGCGTTGCGATCGTCGCGTTGCTGGCGGTCGTCGAATACGTGCGCACGCGCTCGTGGCGTCGCCTGCTGGTCGAACTGGTCGCGGCGGCCGGACCGATCCTGTACGTGACCGGCGTCAAATGGCTGGTGGTGCGGCCGCGGCCGGCCACGTCGGTCGGATCGGCGTACCTGCCGTCCGATCCGAGCTTCCCGAGCGGCCATACCGCGGCGGCCGTGATCGTCGCCGTGATGCTGGTGCTGATGACCCGCGGCACGCGCTGGCGTCTCGTCGCCGTCGTGGCCGGCGTGGCGCTGGTGCTGGCGGTCGCGTTCTCACGGCTCGTGCTCGGCGTGCATTTCCCGACCGACGTGACGACGTCGATGATCGTGTGCCCGGTGCTGTCGTACGCGTTGTGGCAGCTGCTGCCGTCCGTCGACGACTGACGACGGCGGGCGACTGCCGCCGGTCATCGGGCGTCGGACGACGGCCAACGGGCGTCTATACGATGAGGCGGCCTCCCGCATCGCTGCGGGAGGCCGCCTCATGCATGTCCGCTCGCCGGGGCGCGCGTCAGCGCAGGGCGAGGTTCGCCGCGCCGATCAGGCCGGCGTCCTGGCCGGCGGTGGCGGCGACGATCTTCGCATGGCCACGGTAGGCGCTGCCTTCGAGGAATCGGGCGTAGTTGTAGCGGGCCGGCTCCAGCAGGATGTCGCCCACGGCGACCACGCCGCCGCCGATGACGAAGATGTCCGGGTCGAGCACGGCGGACACGGCGGCCATCGTGCGGCCGAGCCATTCGCCGATCTTGCCGAACGCGTACAGGCCGAGCACGTCGCCCTCCTGCGCGGCCTGGGAGACCATCGGGCCCTCCAGCTTGGTGACGTCGCCGCCGCACAGCTCCAGCAGACGACCGGCGTCCTGCGGACGACGGCGCACGGCCGACTTGGCGAAGTTCTCGAGCGAGGTGCCGGACGTGTAGCGTTCGGCACAGCCGCGCAGGCCGCAGCCGCAGTGGTCGCCGTCCGGGACCATCGGCAGGTGGCCCAGCTCGGCGGCCATGCCGAAGGAGCCGCGGAACAGCTCGCCGTTGATCACGATCGCGCCGCCCAGACCGGTGCCGACGGTCAGCGCCACCATGTTGCGGCTGCCCTGGCCGGCGCCGTGCACGTACTCGCCCCAGCCGGCGCAGTTGGCGTCGTTCTCGACGACGACCGGCACCGCGTGGTCGATGAGCGCACCGACGTTCTCGGACAGGTTGTAGTTGATCCACGCCGGGATGTTCGCGGCGAAGGTCATGGTCTTGCGGTCGGCGCCGACGTTGCCGGCCGCGGAGATGCCGATGGCCTGCACGTCGTGGCCGGCCGCGACGGCCTCACGGTAGACGTCGGCGATGTGACGGTTGATCGCGTCGGCGTCCATCGGCGTGGGCACGCGCCAGCGCTGGATGATGGAATCGTTTGCATCGCAAACGGCAGCGGCGATCTTGGTTCCTCCGATATCAATGGCGAGCGTGGACATGATTCTCCTTTGATCATCTCTGTGACTGTGGTGGGACACGCAAATCATAGCGTTGCGCGGCGACCTCGCAACCGTTGCCGCATATATTGTCGAAAAGGGAGCCTAGTCTGCGGGACACCGAAGCCTTGGGGCTCTTGCGGAAAGGTGCGATTGACACGTCGTCTAGTTACCGCGTGTCAAGCAAACGGTTGCAGAATGCTTCCGCCGTGGCGTCGCATCACAGGGTGCGTCCGCGGCGTGGCGGGCTGGCCGAGGCGTATGTATAATGGAGCATCGTTGCCCTGGTAGCTCAGTGGATAGAGCACCGCTCTCCTAAAGCGGGTGTCGTCGGTTCGAATCCGATCTGGGGCACCAGCCAAGGCCCTCCGTTCCCGCGGAGGGCCTTTCGCATATCCGGGCGAAGGCGCACCGGTCGGTCGGGCTGGGGCTGGTCGCGTCGCAATCCGTATGCCGGACGGGGCCCTTATACGAACGGCGACGCGAATCGGCTCCTCAGCGTCGCAATCCGTAAGATCGGATGGCATCGTGAACGGATGGCGACGCAAAACGAGGGTGTAGCGTCGCAATCGGTATGCCGGCTGTCCGATCCTGGCGGATTGCGACGCAGAACGGGGCAACGGCGTCGCAATCCGTAATTCCCGGGGACGATGGCGGATGGCGGCGGCGCACGGTAACGTGTGAGCGCCGGCGGCCGGCGCGACGCCAGTCGCCTCCGCCGGCCCGATGACGATGGGAGGATGCATGGCGGGCAAGCAAGGCGGGCGATCCGGAGGCAAGCCGAGCAGGGGCGGCAAAGGCGGCAAGGGCGCGGTCCGACGCGGCCGGCGCTTCGCCGGGTCCCTCGGCGCGTTCATGACGATCATCGCGCTGCTCGGCTGCCTGGCGCGCGAACTGCCCGCCGACCTGCAGTCCCTGCCGTGGGTGCCGGTCGTCGTGGCCGCCGCACCCTGGTTCGTCCTGCCGGCCATACTGGGCGTCGTGTTCGGCGCGATCGGCCGGCGCGGCTTCACCGTCGTCGTCGCGCTCGCCTGCATCGGACTGCAGGCGTGGTGGCAGTATCCGTACTTCGCCGCGAGCCGGCCGCTGCCCGCCGAGGCGGGCAGCGCCGTCTCGCAGGCCAGCGCCGTCACGACCGACCGGTACGCGCGCGTCATGACCTGCAACGTGTATCAGGGGCGCGCCGACGCGGCCACGATCGTCGGCCTCGTGCGCGACCAGCGCGTCGAGGTCCTCGCCCTGCAGGAGACGAGCGACGACTTCGTCGCCGCGCTCGACGCCGCCGGCATCGGCGACTACCTGCCGTACGCGCAGGTCGCCTCGTCCGACGGCATCTACGGCAACGGCATCTGGTCCGCCACGCCGCTCGGCTCGCCGCGCGACGACGACGTGGACTCAAGCGCGTCGTTCATGCCCGGCGGCACCGTCACCTTCGGCGACCCGACGGGATCCGACGGCACCGGCGCCGTCGACATCCGCTTCGTGTCCGTCCACACCACGTCGCCGACGCGCGGCTACTGGGCGCAGTGGCGGCGCTCGCTCGACGAACTGGCGCTGATGCGCGCCGACACGGACACGCGCTACGTGTTCATGGGCGACTTCAACGCGACGACCGACCACACGCCGTTCCGCAGCTTCCTCGGCACACGCTTCGTCGACGCGGCGATGGCCGCCGGGCACGGCTTCGCGTTCACCTGGCCGGCCGACCGGTTCGGCGTGCCCCGGTTCGCCGGCATCGACCACATCGTGCTCGACCGGGGCATCATGGTCGGCCAGGTGACGACCGCCAAGGTGCCCGGCAGCGACCATGCGGCGCTGATCGCCACGATCGCCGTCGAATAGGGGAGCAGACGAAAGGCCCCGACCGAAGCGGTTCGGTCGGGGCCTTCCTTGCATCTGCGGGATCGTCACGGATTGCCGCGGGGGCGTCGCGTCGAACGCTCAGCCGAGGTTCGACTGGGTGCCGGCGGTGCCGGCGTTGGCGGCCTGCTCGGCCTGGGCGGCGTCGAGACGGGCGCGCACGTCGGCGAGCAGCGACTGGGCGCGGCGGGCGAGCGCCTCGCCGATCTCCCACTGGCGCATCGACTGGTCGAGGTTGAGGCCGCCGGCTTCGAGCGCCTGCACGGCCTGGATGAGCTTGTCGCGCGCCTCCTCGTAGGGCATGCGCGCGATCGCCTCGCGCTCCTTGTCGCTCAGCGTGGAGACGGGCGCGGGCGCGGTGGTCTCGGTGGTCTCGTCGGTCGTGGCGGTGGTTTCGGTGTCGGTCATGATGGTTCCTTCTAATGGTCGTGCTGGTTTGGCGTTGTGGTCGTTGTGGTCGCTGCGGTGCCGGCTTTGCCGGGGCCCGCCGCCGGTCCGTCGTCGGTCGTGGACGCGGTGGGCTGCCGTCCGTCAGTCGGCGGTGGCGTCGAGCGTGCCGTGGCGCAGGGTCAGCCTGAGCCGGTCGCCGGAGGCGACGGCGTCGGCGTCGGTCAGGACGTGGCCGTCGGCGGTCTGCACGACCGCATAGCCGCGGTCGAGCGTCGACTGCGGGCTGAGCGCGGTCAGGCTCGCGTGCAGCTTCTCGACGGTCAGCGACGCGTCGTCGACGATGCGTCGCAATCCGATGTCCATGCGCCGGCGGGCGTCGTCGACGAGCCGCTGATGCGGGTCGAGCATCGTCTGCGGCCGCGTCAGGCTCGGCCGGTTCGCGTAGCCGTCGACGAGACGGCGCTCGTTCTCGACGCGCGCCTCGACGCGCATGCGGGCGCGTCGGATCGTCTGCTCGACGATCTGCATCTGCTCGCGCACGTCGGGCACGACGCGCTTGGCCGCGTCGGTGGGCGTCGACGCGCGCAGGTCGGCCGCCAGGTCGATGAGCGTCCAGTCGTCCTCGTGGCCGATCGCGGAGACGAGCGGCGTGGCGCACGCGGCCGCGGCGCGCACGACCGACTCGTCGGAGAAGCCGATCAGGTCCTCGAACGCGCCGCCGCCGCGCGCGACGATGATCACGTCGACGTCCGGGTCGGCGTCGAGGCGTCGGATCGCGGCGACGATGTCGGGCGGGCACTGCGGGCCCTGCACGTGCGCGTGCACGATCTTGAAGCGCACGGTCGGCCAGCGCAGGTTCACGTTCGTGACCACGTCGCCCTCGGCGCGCGCCTGCGGGGCGCACACTAGGCCGATGCACGAGGGGAATTCGGGCAGCGGCGTCTTGCGGTCGGCGTCGAACAGGCCCTCGCCCTTGAGCTTGCGGCGCAGCTCGTCGATCTGCTCCTTGAGTCCGCCGCCGGAGCCGATCTTGCGGATGTCGTCGCCGATGAAGCTCAGCCGCGTCTGCTTGACCCAGATGTCGGCGCGGCCGTGGATGACGACCCGGTCGCCCTGGCGGAACTGCGCGGCCTTGGCGGCGAACTCGCGCCATCCGGATACGGAGATCGCGATGTCCTCGAAATCGTCGCGGACGGTCAGATAGGCGGAGCCGGCGCGCCGGGTGTTGATCTCGGTGATCTGCCCGCAGATCCACGCCGCCGGCCATTTCTCGACGGCGATGTGGAACTTCTGGCTGAGCACCGACACCGGCCACGGGTTCTGCGCCGTGGTCTCGCTGGCGAGGCGCGGCAGCTGGTCGAGCGGCCGGCGTGCCGGCGCGTTGTTCGTGTCCCAAGTCATGCGTCCAGATTCGTCCATGTAAGGGACAACAATGGCGGGCCGGACCTGCGTCGCGGACCCCGATTACACCCGCCGCACCGGTGCTCGGGGCGACACGCGGGCGGGGCGCGATGTTGTGTTTCTCACAGTGCCTTGTTTTGGCGCCATTCCGCGCAAAACCGCTATATCTAGGAATTGCGCCCGTGTGGCGTCACTAGATGTAGTGGTACAGTCTATGAGGCCGGACAAGCTCCGGCCCGCCTAACCGCCGCGTGGATTCCCGGATCCGCGCGTCTGCAAGCGCTCCCGACCGCTCCCCGCACGCGTGGGATGATTCCCGGGACCGCGCCCCGCATGCGCCCCGGCGTATGCGCTTCAGATACGACTTTGGAAGGACCTCGAATGGAAGTTCAGATGACGACCGCCACGACGACCGCCCGCCCCGCCGGCACGGTGCTCGTCGAGAAGCGTGACGGCCGCGTGGTCGATTTCGATCCGATCAACATCATCGAAGCGGTCAAGGCCGCCTTCGGCGACCTCAAGAAGCAGGTCGGTCCCGAGGAGGAGAAGCTGATCCGCGGCTTCGCCGACCAGGTCGAGGGCGAGATCAAGGAACGCTACAACGGCCCCGCCAAGATCGAGGACATCCAGAACCTCGTCGAGCATGCGCTCATCGACGCCCACCTGTACGACGTGGCCCGCGCCTACACCAACTACCGTCTCGACAAGGACATCCAGCGCGCCAAGGCCACCGACGTCAACGAGGCCGTGTCCCGCTTCATCAACCAGGACCCGACCCTCATCCACGAGAACGCCAACAAGGACGCCAACGTCTACGCCACCCAGCGCGACCTGCTGGCCGGCGCGGTCAGCAAGGCCGCCGCGTTCACGATGCTGCCCCCGGCCGTCTCCAACGCGCACATGAAGGGCGACATCCACTTCCACGACGCCGACTACTCGCCGTTCACCGCCCAGTCCAACTGCTCGCTGCCCAACTTCTGGGACATGCTCGCCAACGGCTTCACGCTCGGCAACGCGCCGATGGCCTCCCCGAAGTCCATCGCCATCGCCGCCACCCAGATCACCCAGATCATGAAGGACGTGGCCTCCAGCCAGTACGGCGGCCAGACCGCCAACCGCGCCGACGAGCACCTGGCCCGCTACGCGCGCAAGGACTACGAGAAGTTCCTCGAGGAGGCCCGCGAGACCATCCCCGACGGCATGCCGGTCGAATTCGCCCGCCGCCAGGTCGAGAACGCCAAGGAGCACGAGCCCGCCAAGCTGCACTTCGGCTCGCGCGAGCCGCTGCCGATGGACACCCCGTTCCACGACGACGTCGACGAGCTCGAGCAGGAGCGCGAGATCCTCGCCAAGATCCGCACCCGCAAGGCCATCTACGACGCGATGCAGACCATGGAGTACCAGATCAACTCCAACCGCGTCTCCAACGGCCAGACCCCGTTCGTGACCATCGGCTTCGGTCTGGGCACCGACTGGTTCGCCCGCGAGATCCAGCGCGCCATCCTCCTCAACCGCATCCGCGGCCTCGGCAAGGACCACCACACCGCGATCTTCCCGAAGCTCGTGTTCACCGTCAAGCACGGCGTGAACGCCGACCCGGAGGACCCGAACTACGACCTCAAGCAGCTGGCGCTCGAATCCGCCACCAAGCGCATGTACCCGGACGTCGTGTTCTACGAGAACATCGTCAAGATCACCGGCTCCTTCAAGGCGCCGATGGGCTGCCGCTCCTTCCTGCAGAGCTGGATCAACCCGGCCACCGGCCAGGACGAGGAGGACGGCCGCATGAACCTGGGCGTCGTGTCCGTCAACGTGCCGCGCATCGCCCTCGAATCCTACGGCGACAAGGACCGCTTCTGGAAGCTGTTCGACGAGCGCATGGAGATCGCCCACCAGGCGCTGCAGTTCCGCATCATGCGCTGCAAGCAGGCCACGCCCGTCAACGCGCCCACCCTGTTCCGCTTCGGCGCGTTCGGCCGCCTCGGCGCCAACGACAACGTCGACCAGCTGTTCCGCAACGAGCGCGCCACCATCTCGCTGGGCTACATCGGCCTCGCGGAGGCGACCGCCGTGTTCTACGGCAAGAACTGGATCCGCGACCACGCGTGGGATCCGGAAGGCAAGGAGTTCGCGCTGTCGATCGTGCGCCGCATGAGCGAGCTGTGCCACGAGTGGAGCAAGGCCGAAGGCTACCACTACTCGGTGTACTCCACCCCGGCCGAATCCCTCACCGACCGCTTCAACCGCATGGACCGCGAGAAGTTCGGCGAGGTCGAGGGCGTGACCGACCACGACTTCTACACCAACTCCTTCCACTACCCGGTGTGGCTCCAGCCCACCCCGATGGAGAAGCTCGACTACGAGAAGGACTTCCCGTACTACGCGTCCGGCGGCTTCATCAACTACTGCGAGTACCCGTGCCTGCAGGACAACCCCAAGGCGCTCGAGGCGGTGTGGGACTACGCGTACAACATCGGCATCGGCTACCTGGGCACCAACACCCCGATCGACCACTGCTTCGTGTGCGGCTTCCAGGGCGACTTCGACCCCACCGACAAGGGCTTCAAGTGCCCCGAATGCGGCAACACCGACCCGGACAAGTGCAACGTGACCAAGCGCACCTGCGGCTACCTGGGCAACCCGGTCCAGCGTCCGATGGTCCACGGCCGCCACGAGGAGATCTCGCACCGCGTCAAGCACATGAGCGGCTCCACCGGCCGCGTCACGCTCGACGACGGCCAGACCCGCGAATGGTTCGAGGAGGCCAAGTAGCCTCCGCTCCCGCCGTCGCCGTTTCGCCGGGACCGTGGATCGCGGTCCGCTGAATCCGGCGTAGTGAAGCGACGACAGGTGGATGTCCGCGACGGAAGCCCGGGATACGTCATCCGACACGCTCAAGGCCGCTCGGCCGAGCCTACGGTCGGACGACGCATCCCGGGCTTCCGTCGCTCGTCGGCGCATGCGCGCGCCGATTCCCGAGCGGGGGCGGGACGATCCGCCCCGATTGACGTTCTCTGCGAACGATGAGGTAAGGAGGCCGATATGGCGACGATGACCCTGCGCGACTTCGCATCCGACGAGACCGGGCGCGGACCGTGGATCCCCACCCGTCAGGCGAACAACCCACGCGCCGGGCAATGGGACGCGGCGCGCATGTCCAAGCGCATGATCGCCGACTACAAGACGTTCCTCGTCACCGACGGCGAAGGCGTGCGCAACTCCCTGTACGTGTCGGGCTGCCCGTTCCACTGCGAAGGCTGCTTCAACTCGTCGATCTGGGACTTCAAGGCCGGCCGCGAATACACGCAGCAGCTCGAGGACCGCATCATCGACGACCTGCGCGCCCCCTGGGTGCAGGGCCTGACGTTCCTCGGCGGCGAGCCGATGCTCAACACGGGCGTGCTCATCCCGCTCGCCCGACGCATCCGCGCCGAATTCGGCCACGACAAGGACATCTGGTGCTGGACCGGCTACACGTGGGAGGAGCTGATGCGCGACGGCGAGACGCCCGACAAGAGCGAACTGCTCACCCTGATCGACATCCTCGTCGACGGCCGCTACATCCAGGAACTGCACGACTCGCTCCTGCAGTTCCGCGGCTCGAGGAACCAGCGCATCCTCGACGTGCCGCGCTCCCTGGCGGCGGGGGAGCCGGTCATCTGGGCCAAACTGCACGACCAGGAGCGCTTCATCCCCGAAACCTACCTCAAGGACCGCGCCGCCGGCGAAGGCCAGCAGGCCTCCTGAACCGGTCTGCGCCGCTTCACCATTACGAAAGTGACGCCGACGACCGCACCTCCTGATCGACGGTCGTGGACTGCGTCGCGATCATGCCCCACGCGGCCGTCGCGACGATGACCAGCGCCACGGCGACCAGCACGCCGATCAGCACTCCCAGCATCCTCCTCATGGCGAACCCCTTTCGATGTTGCGGACGATATGGTTCGTACGATATGCGGCCGGGATGTGGGGACGGCGGTCGGCGTCCTCGAATCCTCCCGAAACGCCGCATCGTGTCCTCGGAATGCAGGACAGGAATGCGGTTCGGGAGACGTTCGCGCTCCTATACTGAAGCAAGTCAACGGCGGCGAGGGGAGGGACATGACGGAACGCACGGTCACCGTAGGCGTCATCGACAACGACCGGTTCGCCCTGCAGGCGATGGTCGGCTACCTGAACAAGGCGCTGCCATCGGCGTTCGACATCATCTGGGCGGTCGAAAGCGGACGCGACGGCGTGCTGCGCTGCTCCGACGCGCACGCCGGCGCATGCCCGGACATCATCGTGGTCGACATGTCGCTGGGCGATATCGGCGGCGTCGAGGTGATGCGCCGCATCCGCAGCCGCAACGCGCGCACCGCGATGCTCGCCGTGACTTCGTTCCCGGTCGGCGACTACGCGGCGGACGTCGCCCGGGCCGGCGGTCAGGGCATCGTCGGTAAGAACCGGGTGTCGGACATCGCCGCGGCGCTGACCGCCATCGCCGGCCACGGCATGCCGACCACGTATCCGGGCGTCCGGTTCGACCCGCCCGGCGATGCGTTCCGGCGCATCGCGCGCGACGGATTCGACGGCGTCGGCGCGCTGTCGAACCAGGAGACCGCCGTCGTCGAACGCTGCGCGCAGGGCGACACGTCGGCGCAGATCGCCGAACGGATGGGCATGGGCGTGACCACGGTCAACACCTATCTGCAGCGCGCAATGACCAAACTGGGCGCCAGAAACCGGACGCATCTGGTGGCGCTCTGGCTCAAATCAAACGACGGTCGGCGGTAGTGCGATGGGACGGCACTCCGGACCCCGTTCCCTGTGGCTGCCGTCGCTTACGGCCGCCGCGGCGCTCGCCGACCTCGCGCTGTTCTCGCTCCGGCTGGAGGCGACCGTGCCGCAGGTTATCGTGTTCGTGGCGTTCACGCTGCTGTGCTGTCTGATGCCTCTGAAACCGGCATGCGCGGCACCGGTCTGTGTGACGGCGGGAATGATCGCCATGGCGGTGCCGGCGGCGGGATTTCCGGCCCTGTCGTGCTGCATGCTGCTTGCGGTCGGCGTCGCGTTCGCCTTCACGCCCATGCCGGCAGCCGCAGGACTCGCCGGCATCGCCGTCATCGAAACCCTGTGGCTGCAAGGGACGCCGGCCTTGACCGGAGCGGTGCTGTTCCAGTTGCTGGCGGCATTGGCCGGTTTCTCCGTCCGGCAGCGGCGCCGTGCCGCCAGCGAACGGGAGCGTGCGATCGAGGCCCGATTGCGGTCGGAAACGGTCGCGGGTCATCTGGAACTGGCGAGCCGTCTCCACGACACCGTGACCAACGACCTCTCCTGCATCATCACGATGACGGAGACGATGCTGCTCGACCGTTCGGATCCGCAGATGGAGACCATGCTGACGGGCGTTCGGGACCGCGCCCAGCACGCCCTGGACCAGTCGCACGACATGATCGACGTGCTGCGCGGCGCGGCATCACGCCATCCGGATACTGATGCCGCCGATGCGGCAGAGGAGCCGGGCGATGCCATCCGGCCGCGTCCCGACATCCCGCCAACGGAGAATCCGGGGCCATCATGGATCGATGGACTGCGGACCATGGTCGGCGAGGAGGAACGGAAACTGGAGGTCCTGGGCTTCCGCGGCGAATGCGACGTCATCATGGACGGCGAGCCGACGCCGCCGGCCGCGGACGTCCGGCGCGAGCTGGCGAACGTCATCGGCGAACTGTTCGCCAACATCCGGCGTCATTGCGCGCCACCGGCGGACTACGTGATGACCGTGCGCATCGGCGCCGACGAGATCCGCGTGATGGAGATGAACGCCATACGTCCGCCGGAACGGGAGTCGGTGGTATCGGGGCGCGGCCTGTCGCTGCACCGGCGACTCATCGCCGGCCTCGGCGGCACGATGGAGACCGGCATCGAGGACGACACCTGGATCGTCCGCATCACCCTGCCATCAAATCGGTGACCCGCATTCATGCCGTTTCGGAACTTCCGTGACGAAATACCGACGGAAACGCGTGATATGACGTATATCACGCGCTGGGAGAAGCCCGGCCCGCGCCTTGGGCGGGGCGTCCGACTAATATGGTGGGTTTGAGTGGCCGGGCGAAGCATGGCGTGGAACGACCATGCCCCGGAAATCAGTTGAAGAGGTTTGCATGGTGAAGGAAGCGAATACCGCGGCGCAGAACCGCGATACGAAGCCGTTGCGCGTGGGACTGGACATCGGCTCCACCACGGTCAAGGCCGTGGTGCTCGACCGGTCCGACTCCCTGGGCGACGTCCTGTTCGCCGACTACCGCCGCCATCACGCCAACGTGCGCGCCACCGTCGCCGGCCTGCTCGTCGACATCCGCGCCCGACTGGCCGAACTCGGCCGCGCCGACGAACCGATCCGCCTCGCCATCACCGGCTCCGGCGGCCTGGCGCTCGCCGACGGCCTGCATGTGCCGTTCGTCCAGGAGGTCATCGCCGAGACGCGCGCGATCGACCAGGAGTATCCGCAGGCGGACGTGATCATCGAACTGGGCGGCGAGGACGCCAAGATCACGTATCTCAAGCCCACGCCCGAACAGCGCATGAACGGCTCGTGCGCGGGCGGCACCGGCGCGTTCATCGACCAGATGGCCACGCTGCTCGACACCGACGCGTCCGGCCTCAACGACATGGCGAAGGAGTACCGCACGCTCTACCCGATCGCGTCGCGGTGCGGCGTGTTCGCCAAGACCGACCTGCAGCCGCTCATCAACGACGGCGCGGCCAAGCCCGACCTGGCGGCGTCGATCTTCACCGCCGTGGCGACCCAGACCATCGCCGGCCTGGCGTCCGGACGCCCGATCCACGGCACCGTCGTGTTCCTGGGCGGCCCCCTGTTCTTCATGTCGGAGCTGCGCGCCGCGTTCCAGCGCGCGCTCGACGGCAAGGTCGACGAGTTCGTCGTGCCCGGCGACGCCCACCTGTACGTGGCGTACGGTTCGGCGCTCATCGCCGGCGAACCGGACGGCATCGACGTGGACGGCGAGCATTTCGACCCGCGCACCTGCGACGACATCCTCGCCGGACTCGAGGAGCTGCGCAGCCTGCCCGCCAACACGCCGCTCATGCCGCCGCTGTTCGCCACCGAAGAGGACCGCGAGTCGTTCATGGCCCGCCATCACCGCGAGCACGTGCACGTGGGCACGCTGGAGGGCGCGCACGGCCCGCACTTCCTGGGCATCGACGCCGGCTCCACCACCATCAAGGCGACGCTCGTCAACGACGACCGCGAGATCGTGTGGTCGAGCTACGCGACCAACGAGGGCAGCCCGCTGACGGCCGCCATCGAGATCGTGCGCCGCATCCAGTCCGAACTGCCCGAAGGCGCGTGGATCGCCCGCTCGTGCGCCACCGGCTACGGCGAGGGCCTCATCGCCACCGGCCTGCACCTGGACGAGGGCGTCGTCGAGACGATGGCTCACTACCGCGGCGCCGAAATGGCCAGCCCGGGCGTCACCGCCGTCATCGACATCGGCGGCCAGGACATGAAGTACCTGGCGATCAGCGACGGCGTCATCGACTCGATTGCCGTCAACGAGGCGTGCTCGTCGGGCTGCGGCTCGTTCCTGCAGACCTTCGCCCATTCGATGGGCCTGACGATCGAGGAGTTCACCCAGGCGGCGCTCAACTCCACGCACCCGGTCGACCTCGGCTCGCGATGCACCGTGTTCATGAACTCGTCCGTCAAGCAGGCGCAGAAGGAAGGCGCCTCGATGGAGGACATCGCCGCCGGCCTGTGCTATTCGGTCGTGCGCAACGCGCTGTACAAGGTCATCAAGCTGCGCGATTCGGGCGAACTGGGCGACACGGTCGTCGTGCAGGGCGGCACGTTCCTCAACGACGCCGTGCTGCGCGCGTTCGAGCTGCTCACCGAACGCGAGGTGACCCGTCCGAACATCGCCGGCCTGATGGGCGCGTTCGGCGCGGCCCTCACCGCCCGCATGCACTACGAGGACATCGCCGACGCCGACGGATTCCGCCGCACCGCGCCGGCCGTCGCGTCCGCCGACGGCAACGCCGACGCCGCCGACGATGCCGCCGCGGCCGCGGCCGCCGCGCAGCCGACCGTCGTCGTCGACGGCGTGCGTCACACCGCATCCGCGATCCTGACCGGCGAGGCGCTCGACAACATGTCGATGACGTCGGAACGCGACGTGTGCAAGCTGTGCCAGAACCACTGCAAGCTCACCATCACCACGTTCGCCGACGGCTCGCGCTACGTGACCGGCAACCGCTGCGAGCGCGGCGGCGACGCCAAGCGCAAGCGCAGCGACCGCCCCAACCTGTACGACTACAAGTACAAGCGCTGCTTCGCCTACCGCCGCCTCACCGACAAGGCCGCCACCCGCGGCGAGATCGGCATCCCGCGCGGCCTGAACATGTACGAGAACTACCCGTTCTGGTTCACGCTGCTCACCTCGCTCGGCTTCAAGGTCATGATCTCCGGCCGCAGCTCGCATGAACTGTTCGAGACCGGCATCGAATCGATCGCCTCCGAGAACATCTGCTACCCGGCCAAACTCGTGCACGGCCACATCAAATGGCTCCTCGGCAAGGGCGTCCGCACGATCTTCTACCCGTGCGTCAGCTACGAGGACAACCTCGTGCCCGACACCGACAACCACTACAACTGCCCCGTCGTGGCCAACTATCCGCTCGTCGTCGGCGCCAACATGCCCGAACTGCGCGACGAGGGCGTGCGCTACATGCACCCCTACTTCAACCTCGCCGACCACGCGCTCATGGTCGACCGCATCGTCGAGGAGTTCGCCTGGGCGGGCGTGACGCGCGAGGAGGCCGAGAAGGCCGTCGCCGCCGCCTACGCCGAGGACAAGGTCTTCAAGCACGACGTGCAGCAGGAGGGCCTCAAGGCGCTCGCGTACATGAAGGAGCACGACTGTCGCGGCATCGTGCTCGCCGGCCGCCCGTACCACATCGACCCGGAGATCAACCACGGCATCCCCGAGACGATCTGCTCGCTGGGCATGGTCGTGCTCTCCGAGGATTCCGTGTGCGAGCTGGAGCCGGGCGCCAGGCTCGACCTGACCGAGTTCCTCGCCGAGGGCGAGGAGGATCCGCGCGCCAGGAACGCGAACGGCTTCCGCCACGTGGACGACCGCAAGGTCACGTCGCGCATGCCGCTGCGCGTGACCAACCAGTGGGCCTACCATTCGCGCCTGTACGCAGCGGCGAACTTCGTCGCGTCCTACCCGGGTCTGGAGCTCGTGCAGCTCAACTCGTTCGGCTGCGGCCTCGACGCGATCACCACCGACCAGGTGGCCGAGGTGCTCGCCGACAAGGCCGACGTGTACACGCTGCTCAAGATCGACGAGGTGTCGAACCTGGGCGCGGCGAAGATCCGTCTGCGTTCGCTCAAGGCCGCCGTCGAGGAGCGCGAGCGCAACCGCGCGTCCGTCGCCGCCGCGCCGGCCAAGCGCGACGTCGCCGACGATGAGGCGCTGCGTCGCGCCGAGGCCGAACTGGCCGACGCGAAGGCGAAGCTGGCCGCCGCGCAGGCCGCCGTGGACGCGGCCGAGGCCGCCCACGCCGCCGCGTCCGGCGAGGCGTCGTCCGCGACGGCCGCCGACGATGCCGCTGTCGCGTCCACGGCCACCGCGCCGTCGTCCTCCGGATTCCGCCGCACCGGATCCAAGGCGCCGACGCCGGGCCGTCAGGTGCTGCTCGACACGACGATGGCCGCCAATCCGAAGCTGACCGAGTCGGTGCGCGAGGCGTCCCGCAAGGCGCTGCGACGCGACGTCGAGGCCGCCGCGTCCGCCGCCGGCAAGGCCGACGCGTCCGGCAAGCCGGGCGCTTCCGCCAAGTCGGGCCACAACAACGCGACGATGACCCGCTACGCGCACCGCGAGAAGTTCGTCAAGGACATGCGCAAGGACTACACGATCGTGGCCCCGCAGATGAGCCCGATCCACTTCTCGCTCGTCGAATCGGTGATCCGCTCCGGCGGATACAAGTTCGACATCCTCAAGCATGCGAGCCGCGAGGACGTCGAGACGGGCCTCAAGTACGTGAACAACGACGCGTGCTATCCGGCGATCATGGTCATCGGCCAGCTCATCGACGCGATCCTCGACGGCCGCTACGACCCGGACAAGGTGTGCCTGGCGATCACGCAGACCGGCGGCATGTGCCGTGCGACCAACTACTTCGGCCTGATCCGCAAGGCGCTCATCGACGCCGGCTACCCGCAGATCCCGATCATCGCGATCTCCACGCAGGGCCTGGAGGACAATCCGGGCTTCAAGGCCACGCCGCAGCTGCTGCACCGCGCCGTCAAGGCGCTCGTGCTGGGCGACCTGCTCATGAAGTGCCTGTACCGCGTGCGCCCGTACGAGGCGGAGCCGGGCGCGGCGAACCGCCTGTACGAGCAGTGGGACACGATCGTGCGCGAGACGCTCGAACACCACGGCTGGTCGAAGACCGCGGCGAAGACCCCGTGGCTGCGCAAGGGCTGGCTGCCGTACGCAACGCTCGCCAAGGAGATCGTGCGCTCGTTCGACGCGCTGCCCCTCAAGGACGTGCCGCGCAAGGTGCGCGTCGGCGTGGTCGGCGAGATCCTCGTCAAATACCAGCCGGACGCGAACAACCATGTGGTCGACGTCATCGAATCGCAGGACTGCGAGGCGGTGGTGCCGGGCATCATGGAGTTCATGACGACCCGCCCGTACACGGACGACTGGAACGAGCACTACCTCGGCAAGGGCGGCAACAAGCTCGGCTACGCGCTCATGCGCTGGGCTCTGGACCGCTACAATGCGCCGATCCGCGCCGCCATCGCCTCCGCGAACGGCAAGTTCCAGCAGGACGAGCCGATGCCCGAACTCGTGAAGAAGGCCGCCGAGGTCACGTCGATCGGCGTGCAGGCCGGCGAGGGCTGGCTGCTCACCGCGGAGATCCTGGAGCTCATCGAACAGGGCTGCCCGAACGTGATCTGCGCACAGCCGTTCGCCTGCCTGCCCAACCATGTGACCGGCCGTGGCATGTTCGGCAAGATCCGCCGCCTGCACCCGGAGGCGAACATCGTCTCCATCGACTACGATCCGGGCGCGAGCGAGGCGAACCAGCTCAACCGCATCAAGCTCATGATCGCCGCCGCCAAGAAGGCGCACGCGGCGAAGCAGTCCGCCGCCTGATCCGGCCGGCGGACGACGTTCCGCAGGACGGTCCCGGATATGGTTGTGGCCCGCATGCTACGGCATGCGGGCCACAACCATATCCGTCGGAGGTCGGGACTGTCAGTCGGCGATCGCCGCGGCGAGCTCCTCGGCCTGGGCGACGAGCTTGGCGCGGGTCTCCTCGTCGAAGGAGGCCGTGCCGGTGGCGAACGCGTCCGGGGTCAGGGAGGCGCCGGTGCCTTCGCCGCCGATCAGCGTGTTGTTGGTGAACGGCGAACGGAACAGCTCGGCGAGCTTGGCGCGCACGCCGGCGCCGGCGGACTTGCCGGCCACGGAGGCGATGGCGACGGTCTTGCCGCTCAGCGGGGTCGGGCCGCCGAAGTCGAACGGCTTGATCGGGCGCGACAGCCAGTCGAGCAGGTTCTTCAGGCCGCCCGGATAGCTGAAGTTGTATTCGGGGGAGAAGACCCACAGGGCGTCGGCTTCGGCGACCTGCGTGCGCACGCGGTCGGCGGCGGTCGGCGTCGGCTGCTCGGTGTCCTGGTTGAAGACGGGGACGTCGGCGAAGTCGAGGTAGTCGACGTCGATGCCGCGGTGGGCGAGCGCCTCGGCGGCGATCGTCGCGAACTGGGCGTTGAAGGATCCCTTGCGCAGGGAACCGATGATGAAGGTGACGTGCTTGGTCATGGTCGCTCCTTGTCGTGTCGCTCTGGTCGGTCTGGGTGATCCGGGTGGTCCGGATGGGATGCCGTCCGTAACGGCGGCCAATTTATCACTAGTTAGTGATAAATGGATGCGGGAAGCCGGTGGAATTCGCTCCGGGCGAATGTGCCGGCCGCATCGTCCCGTCAGCGCAGCAGTTCGCACCGTTCCAGCAGCCGGATTAGCTCGCGCTGCTCGTCGGCGGAGAAGACGGCGAACAGGTCGCCCAGATGCCGCCGATGCTCGGCCATCGTTTCGTCGATGATCCGCCGGCCATCGTCGGTCAGCGAGATCACGGTGCTGCGCCGGTCCTCCGGATCGGTCTCCCGGCGTATGTAGCCGTCCCGCTCCATGTTGCGGATGACCACGGTCATGTTGCCCGACGTGGCCAGCGTCTCCTCGATGATGCCGCCGACGCTCAGCGGCCCGCGGCGGCGCAGCGCGTCGAGCGCCCCGAACTGCGCCGGCGTGAGCCCGTGCGCGTGCACGACGTCCCCCTCGTGCCGTTGGATCGCGCGGTCGGCGCGGCGGAACGCGACCATCAGCCTCGTCGCCAGCGCGTCGCGCGGCGAGACGTCGCCCTGTGCGTCGTACGCGTCCCGGCAATCGTCCTGCGATTCGTCGCCTCGCCCGTCGTGTCGCCCGTCGTGTCGCCCGTCGTCCGTCATGCGTCTCCCGTCGTCCGCGGAACGGACGTGGGGCCGTTCCTCCATCGTCACATCATAAGGCGTACGCGGTTCGCCGCCTGAGCGGCGTTACTGGCGACACGCCCGGATTGCGTATGCAGAACGGCATATAGGTTCCTGAAACGCCCGTTGTGAGGGCCTACCTGCCGTTCTGCATACGCAATCCGGGCGTGTCGCCAGCGACGCCGCTTACTTTGCCGTCGCCACCGACGTCAGATCCGGTCGAGCGTGTACCCGACCAGCTCGTCCCACGGCACATCCGCGTCGATCGCTGCGGCCTCGTCGGCGACGATCGCCGTGTAGCGTTCGGCGCGCATCTGCGCCTTGACGTTGCCGCGCACCTTGTCGAGCGGCGCCTTGCCGTCCACGCCGTCGACGGTCCAGTCGTGCGCGTCGTAGTACGCCTGCACCTCGTCGTCGCCCAGCGCCATGCCGGGGTTGGATTCGTCGGCCGTGTACGCGTTGCGCAGGGCAGTGGCCTCGTAGTCGAGCCACGAGCCGATGTCGTACGACGAACGCCCGTACACGATGTCGCCGTCGCGCTTCGTGCGCGCGTTCGCCTCGTTGGCGGCTTTCATGCGCGCCTCGACGCCCTCGTACGAGTCGTCGTCGACGAGTCCGGCGCGTGCGGCGATCCGGTAGGCGGCATGCCGGTCGAGCAGCGCGTCGATGACCCGGTGGGCGAGCCACTCGCACGCGTTGCCGCCGTCATGGTCGGCGGTCCACTGCTCCGGATCGGTGCCGAGCGTGACGCCGTACGTGCGGCTGAAATGGCTGACCGCGGCGGTGCGCTGCGTGCGCATCGCCTGCGTGTACTCGCGTTCCGTCACCGCCGTTTCATTGAACGTGATCGTGGGGAAGTCGACGGTGTCCACATGATCGTCGCCGCTGTCGGCCGCGGGGGAGGTGCAGCCGACGAGCGCGCCGACCAGCAGGCCGGCCATCGCCGCAGCCAGTGCGGTGCGCAGACGCCGGTGGTGCGGCGGCCGTGCGCGGTCGCGCCCGTGGGGCATCCGCGGCAGGCCGTCGCCGCCGCGTCCGGATGATGGTCGTCGCATTGCCGTCATGATCGTCCTCGGTGTCGTATGACGGGGGGTGGAGTCCCGGCGTCGGCCGGTGCTCCATCCCCGGATGGAGGCCGCAGCCTTACGGCGGCGGCCCGGATGCGGTCCGTCAGCCGTTGCGGCGACGTCGCGCGATGACGATGCCCGCGCCGACGGCAGCGGCCGCGAGCGCCGTGGCCGCGACTGCGGTCACCGCCGAACCGGTGCTGCCGATGACCGGCTTCCTGCCGGATTCGGGCTTCTTGCCCGTGTCCGGCTTGGTGGTGGGATCGGTGCCGGGCTGGGTGCCGGGGTCCGGCGTAGGCGTCGGGTCCGGGGTCGGATCGGGCTCCGGCTCCGGACCCGGGTCGGGATCCGGTGTGGGATCCGGGTCTGGGTCTGGGTCGGGATCGGGCGTCGGCTCCTTCTCGACCAGATTGCGGGATGCGTCGTCGAGCGTCTGCAACGCCGCGTCCACTTCGTTCTGGGTGGCGTCGTCCTTGCCGAGCACGGATGCGGCGGCGTCTCGGGCGGCGATGAACGCGGCCCACGACTCGTCCGTGTACGACGACCCGTCGGACAGCTTCACGGCCTCGTCGTACGCGGTCTGCAATGCCGTCTTGTCCGCCGGGGTCGGCTCGGGATCGGGGTCCGGATCCGGCTTCGGTTCCGGTTCCTTCTCGGTCAGTCCGTCGTACGCATCCGCGAGGGCGGTGCGGGCCTCGTCCACCTCGTCCTGCGTGGCGTCGGCGTCGTCGTTGACCTCGCGCGCCCTGGCGAGCGCGGTCTGGTAGTCGACCCACGATTCGGCGGTGTAGCCGGCTTCGTCCAGTCCGTCGGCCTTGGCGATCTCGGCCTGCAGCGCCGCCTTGTCCGACGGTTCCGGCTTCGGCTCAGGTTCGGGGTCCGGCTCTTCGGCGACCACGTAGGCGATGGCGGGGCTGACGTGCGCCGACGGGCGGGTCGGGCTGCCTTCGGCGGTCGCGGTGATGCGGATCCAGTCGCCGGCCTGCACGTCGATCGCGCCGAGTCCGGCCACGCACGACGCGAACTCGTCGGACACGGCCTTCGATTCGGACAGTGCGGCGGAGCACAGCGTCTCGTCGCCGTGCGTGAGCGCGAGCACGAGCGAACCGTTGCGGTTGCCGTCCTGACGCAGATACGGTTCACCCTCGCGGATGGCGACCGTCACCTTGCCGTCGCGGGGCGCCTGCCACGCCATGGCCGCGCCGCCCGCGGACGCCGGCGAATCGCTGATCAGACCGTGGATGCCGGTGCGGTCGGCGGGCAGGTCGTGCGTTGCGTAGTCGACGCCCGGACCGTAGTACGTCTCGTACATCCAGTTCGGATACGTGCCGTCGAAGTCGGCGATATTGCTCCACGCGCCGCCGTCGGCGGTCTGCCGTTGACCGTGCCAGACCGGTCCCTGGACGCGCACCGCGAAGTCGTCGACCCAATCCCACGCGTTCTTCGCGCGGATCTCATACGTGTCGGCCACGCTCGACCCGGCCGCGGAGAAGCGCAGCAGATCGCCCTCGCGCACCTGCTCGCCGTCCGCGAGCGCCGCATCGCCGCGGTACACGGCCTTGATGGCGTCGGCCGGCTGAGCGCTCACCTTGGCGAGGAGTTCGGCGACGCTCATCGGCGCGTCGGCGGCGAAGGACGCGTAGACGACCTGCACGCCGTCCACGGTCGCGGTCTCCAGTTCGCTGGAGCCGAGCGTGGCGGGCCGGCGGACGGTGACGCCGACCGACGTGTCCGTGACGCCGTTGGAACCCGGGTAGGTGACCTTCACCGGGATCGTGAACGTCGCGGCCTTGAGCCCCGCGTCGAACGTGACGACGCCGGTGGCCGGGTCGATCGTCGCGCCGTCGGGTGCGCCGTCGCCGAGGGAGAACATGGTGCCGTCGGGCAGGGCGGCCGCGGCGCCGTCGGCCTTGAGCGTCACGCGCGGCGCGGCCGAGACGACTCGCGTGCCCGCATCGGCGGTGACGGACCGGTAGAGCACGGCGTAGCGCTGCGCATGCGAGGCGGCCACACGGAACGTGACGTCCGTCTCGTCGGCGGACCCGTCGGCGTAGGCGACGCGGACGCGTCCGGAGACGACGGCGCCGTACTGCGACGCGTCGGGGGTGAACGTCACCTTGCCGGTCGCGCCGTCCACGCTCAGACCGTCGCCGGACGCGAGCGAGAACACGTCTCCCGCGGGCGCGTCGGCGGCGGCGCCGGACACGGTGAAGACGGGCGTGGCGCTCGCCTCCGCGTCGACGGCGGCGTCCACGGCCTCGTAGGCGACGTCGTAGCGGTCGGCTTCGGCGCCGGCGGGCGGTTCGACGTCCTCGTAGGCGATGGTCGGGCTGATGCGCAGCGAGCCGTTGCCGACGGCGCCTTCGGCGACGGCGCTGATGCGGATCCAGTCGCCTTCGCGCACGACGATGCGCTGCGTGGCCTGCCAGCCGGCGGGGCGCGTCCTGTCGGTGAGGGCGGCCGTCTGCAGGACGTCGCCGTCATGCTCGACACTGACCTTCACGGTGCCGCCGGTCGCGCGGCGGGCGGGCTCGTCGTCCTTGAACGAGAGCGTGATGGTGCCGGAGCGGGGCGCCTGCCATGCGATCGCGCCGGTGTAGCCGTCGGGGCCGTTGCACAGCAGACCGTGGATCGACGTGCGGTCGGCGGGGGCGACGTCGCCCTGCGTCGGGTTCTCGATGCCGATGGGGAAGTCCTTGCCGGCGATCTTCCAGTTGGCCCAGCCGGTGGTGTCCCAGGCGGCGACTTCGGTCCAGTCGCCGTCGCCGGCGCGCTGGACGGCCTTCCAGTCGAAGTCCTGGACGCCGTGCTCGTAGTCGGCGACCCAATCCCAGGAGATGCGGCGCACGACGGTGTAGTCGTCGGTCTCGGCGACGCCGTCGACGCTGAACCGCAGGATGTCGCCTTCGGCGATCGGATCGCCGGCGGCGAGCGCCGTGCCGTCGCGCAGCACGGTGACGTCGGTGCCGTTGCCGGCGGTGACCTTGCCGGTCAGTTCGGCCACGGTCATCGGATTATGGTCGGTGAACGTCGCGTAGATGACCTGCGTGCCGTCGCGCACGCCGGTTTCGAGCCGGGAGGATTCCATCGAGGCTGATGCGACGGGCGATTCGACGGCGCCCAGATCGGGGCGGCCCTTGATGGCGGCGCCGAGGAAGTCGTGTTCGACGGCGTAGTCGTTGAGGTCGGTGATGGTCTTGCCGGCGTTGACGGCGGGGGAGTCGTCGGCGGGACGGTAGCCGTCGAACGCGGTGGTCTGGCCGTCGCGCGCGTATGCGGCGCCGTCGGCCTGCGGTGCGGCGGGCGCGCTGCCGGCGTCGCGCAGCACGGCGGCCGCGTCGTCGGCGGTGAGCGCATGCCGGTCGGAGGCGGGCGTGTTCGCGTAGTTGACGTACAGGTTGTTGTCGTAGGTCTGGCCGCCGTTGTAGCTGCCGCGGTTCCAGGTCTCGGTCTTCTTCTCGCCGGTGGCGTTGATGAAGATGTTGTTCTCGAACAGCGCCTGCGAGTTGGAGCGGTCGGTGAGCACCTGGCCGTCCGCGTCGATGTACGCGGTGTTGTTGTAGATGTGGTTGCCGGGGCCGTTGGACGGCAGGTCGAACACGCCGCGCCGGTCGTTCTGCGAGATGTTGTAGCGGAACGTCGTGTTGACGGCCTTCTGGTTGCAGATCATGAGCGCGGCGAACGAGTTGCCGTACGAGTAGTTGTACTGGTAGAGCGTGCCGTCGCCGTAGTCGGCGTCCCACGCCTGGCCGTCGCCGTTGCCGTGTTCGGCGTTGAGGTTCGCGTACATTTCGTTGTACTGGAACACCGGGTCCTTGCAGCGCCACGGCCAGATGCCGGCGGCGACGCGGCCGTAGCCGACGCCTGCGTTGCCGGTGTTGTTGAGCACGTTGGCGGTGTAGTCGGCGGTGTTGATGTGCTTGGAGACGCGGTCGCCCACATTGTGCTGGATGACCGGACGGTCGCAGTACATGACGGTGATGGCGTCGCCGCCGGCGCCGACGACCGTGTTGTTCTCGATGAGCACGTTGGTGGCGCCGTATTTGGCGATGAGCGCGTCGTCGATGGTGCCGTCGCCGTAGTCGAAGTCGTTCTGCCAGCGGGTGGAACGGTCGATGTAGTTGAGGTAGGCGGTGTAGCCGACGGCGATGCCCCAGCGGTCGACGTCCTTGACGGTGCTGTTGCGGATGGTGATGTGGTCGAAGCGCGAGACGTGCTCCTTGAGCCAGGCGTCGTCGGCGGCGCCGGAGCGTTCGCGCGGCAGGTGCGCCATGAAGTAGATGCCGCCGTTGGCCATGTGCTTGTCGTACAGGTTGCCGTCCACGTCGTGGATGTCGAGGTTGTCGAGCGTGATGTGGCTCATCGTGGTGCCGTTCTCGGCGATGCCGGCCACGCCGGTGCGGTCCATGCGGTCGGCGGCGCGGTCGAGGCTGGTGCCGTCCGCGTCGGCCTGGTCGGTCCACTGCCAGGTGTCGATCGGATCGTACACGTCGGGATCGTCGTTGGTGATCTCCAGGTCGGCGACGGTGATGTACGACACGTCCTTGAGCAGCAGTGTGGTGGACACGGTGCCGTGCGTGCGATGGTTGCCCACGTTGGCCCGGTAGTCCTGATGCCACTGGCTGCCCTTGACGCCGTTGGCGGCGATGACGGGGCGTCCCTGCCCCTCGTCGCCGTACGCGCCGATGCGGATCGGCGCCTCGGGCGTGCCGGAGACGTCGGCGATGTGCAGGTACTGGTCGGAGAACAGGGAGCCGTATTCGAGCAGCACCGCGTCGCCGGGCTGCAGGTCGGAGGCGATCCCGTTGACCTTGTCGAGGGTCTTCCACGGGGAGGACTGGCTGGTGCCGTCGTTGGCGTCGTCGCCGTTGGCCGCGGATACGTAGTAGGTGGTGCCCGAAGACGGCGGCGTCTCCTCGGCGGCGGCCGTCGCGGCTGGCGCGGCGAAGGCGAGCGCCGTGCCCAGTGCGGCCAGGAGCGCGATGCCCCGTGACTTGCCGGTTGTCATGATGGTTCCTTATCTGGTCGGTTCCACGCGGGTGGTGTGCTGGATGGCCCGTTGCCGGGCGGTCTCGACGGCGGCGGCCGGTTGCGGCGTTGCGTGTTCTGTGTGCGGTCGGCGTCCTTGTCGATTTTGTAAATGAACTTTACCTGTCTTAGTGTAGCATCGCCGTCGTGGGATGGGCGAGTGGGCTTCGGGGTTGTCTTATGGGGTTGGAATGCGTTGCAATCATTGGGTTCTGTGGTGTGTTCGAGGGTGACGGCGGTGGAATTGTCGCGTTGGCGGTCGGTTGTTAACTTCATTGATGTGAAGTATGATGGGATGCGGTTGTCGCGGCGGGATGCACCCGGCCGCGGAAGGACCGGACGAAGAAGAGCGGCCTCGCGGCGATGGTGCCGCGTCCGACCGGATTCACGGTGGAATCCGGATGGTCGGCCCCGGTGGAAGGAATCCCCATGTCACATCCTCAACATCGCCGTCCACGCCACTCGGCGTGGGTCGGGATCGGGGCGTGCGCCGTCGCGACGGCCATGCTCGCCTCCCTGGGCGTCGGCGTCGCCCAGGCCGTCGACGCGACGCAGGCCGTCGAGACGACGGCGAACACACTGACCGTCACCATGGAGCGCGTCGACGACGCCGGGCAGGACGTCGCGGTCGGCACCCGGCTGCGATACGCGTTCACCTATACGAACACCGGTTCGTCGCCCGTCACCGTGTTCCCCAAGATGTCGAACCTGACCAACACCGACACCCAGAGCACGGCCAACTGCCGCATCACCGGCCTTGCCGCGGGGCAGAGCTCCCAATGCGACAGCGACCAGCGGAGCCTGGCCACGCACGTCGTCACCGCCGAGGATGTCATCGCCGGCACCTTCACGCCCGAGACGCTGTTCCAGGCCACCGGGGACCGTGAGGGCACCACCGTCATCCAGGACGGCATCGTCGTCACCGGCGATCCGGTGACCATCAAGGCGCCGGCCCCGGACGACGCCGCCACGGCCGCGGACCGCAGGGACGGCGAGGCCGTGTATCTGGCCCGGGCACAGCAGTACGGCAACGAAAGCTACCGCATCCCGGCCATCGCCAAGGCGCCCAACGGCGACCTGCTGGCGGCATGGGACCTGCGGCCGGTCGGCGGCGACGCCCCGAACCCCAACAGCATCGTCCAGCGCATCTCCACGGACGGCGGCAGGTCGTGGGGCGAACTCACGTACGTCGCCCGAGGCCGTAACGCCAGCTTCAAATACGGCTACTCCGACCCCTCCTACGTCGTGGACGAGGAGACCGGCGACGTGTTCCTCTTCTTCGTCAAGTCCTACGACCGCGGCTTCGCCAACTCCCAGGCGGGCGTCGAGGACACGCGCGACGTCCTGCAGGCCGTCTACGTCAGGTCCTCCGACAACGGGCGCACCTGGAG
Organism: Bifidobacterium samirii; assembly: GCF_003952945.1. Lineage (GTDB taxonomy): Bacteria > Actinomycetota > Actinomycetes > Actinomycetales > Bifidobacteriaceae > Bifidobacterium > Bifidobacterium samirii. The sequence goes on along the minus strand of NZ_QXGK01000001.1, from coordinate 55,503 downwards.
CGAGCCGGTCAACATCACCAAGGACGTCACCAAAGGCCACGAGACCGAATGGAAGTCCCGCTTCGCCACGTCGGGCGCCGGCATCCAGCTGAAGACCAACGCCGAACACAAGGGCCGGCTGATCCAGCAGTACGCCGTCAAACCCACCACCGGCGGCATCAACTACGCCGTGTCGGTGTACTCCGACGACCACGGCGAGACATGGCAGGTCGGCAACCCCGTCACCACCACCAACATGGACGAGAACAAGGTCGTCGAACTGTCCAACGGCGACGTGATGCTCAACGCGCGCCCCGGCGCGGCGAGGGCCTACCGCAAGATCGCCGTATCCAAGGACGGCGGCGTCACCTACGGCGAGGTGACCGAAGACACGCAGCTGCCCGACCCGAACAACAACGCGCACGTGCTGCGCGCCTACCCCAACGCGCCCGCAGGCTCCACCAAGGCGAGGATCCTGCTCTACTCGGGTCCCGACAACAACGCGAGCCGCAGCAACGGCGTCGTGCGCATCTCCTTCGACGACGGCGCGACCTGGTCCGCCGGCCGCATGTTCAAGTCGGACAGCGCCGCCTACTCGGTCATGACCGCCCTCGACGGTGACGGCGGCGAATACGGCCTGCTCTACGAGGGCGACTGGGTCCACCCCGCGGGCGTCGACAGCCACGAGATCATGTACACGCGCTTCACGCTCGACTGGCTCGGCTACATGACCGCCACCGCCACCGCCACGACCGAAGTGCAGGAAGGCGCCACACAGGCCACGGCCACGGTGCACGTCACCAACGACGGCACGAACGACTACACGGACGTCACCGTCACGGCGGAAGGCCTGCCCGACGGGTGGAGCGCCGCGCCGGCCACGATCGGCTCGCTGCCCGCCGGCGGGAGCGTCGACGTCGACATGACCGTGACCATTCCGGAAGGCACCGTCGCCGGCACTACGGCCACGGCCGCGCTCAGGCTCGCCGGCACGTACGACAATTGCGTCGACGTGAGCGCCGCCGGCATCGTCGCGAAGCCGACCGACGTCGTCGGATTCGACGACGGCCGACTCGACGTGCGCGTGACGGAAGCGCCCGTGACGGTCGACCGGACCGGGCTGCAGTCCGCCTACGACTCCGCCGCCGGATACGGCGACGACGGCACGGCGTACACGGACGCATCGTGGACCGCGTTCACCGAGGCGCGCGACGCCGCCAAGGCGCTGCTCGACGACGCCGCGGCCACGCAGGAACAGGTCGATGACGCCGCGGCGGCGCTGCGGGATGCGATCGACGGGCTGACCGAGAAGGAGCCGGAACCCACGCCGGATCCCGATCCGGATCCGACACCGGATCCCGATCCCAAGCCTGACCCGGATCCGACTCCCGACCCCGATCCGGATCCGGAACCGGAACCCACACCGGATCCCGAACCGACACCGGATCCGGGACAGGAGCCAGACACCAAGCCGGAAACCAAGCCGGAAACCAAGCCTGAGACCAAGCCGGCCGCCAAGCCCGAGTCGGGCAGGAAGCCGACGATCGGCAGCACCGGCTCGGCCGTCACCGCGGTCGCGGTCGCGGCGCTCGCCGCGGCGACGGCCGGCGCGGGCATCGTCATCGCACGCCGTCGCCGCTGACGGACGCGCGCCATGCGTCGCGCCGGACCGAAGGCGGCCCCGGCGCGACGCCCCGGTCGGGACGGCCTGTACCGGCATCGCCCCGACCCTCATCGAATGGGCCTCCCCGCCGAACCGAGGCGGGCGGGCCGCCGTCATCCCGACCGAGGTCCGGCGCAACGGGCCGGAACCCGGTCGGATCCCGGCCGGAACGGACCGGCATCATACCGCGCGGACGACGCCGTCCGCGCAAACACTGCAATGAAGGAGCGAACCCATGTTCTCGTCACGAAGCCGGACGACGGGCGGCGCGCTGAAACGCACGCTGTCGCTGGTCGGCGCGGCGGCGATCCTCGGCGCATCCCTGATGGCGGGGAGCATCCCCGCACAGGCGGCCGACGCCGACCATCTCGACATCGCCTTCGGCGGCACGTTCGCCGACGACACGTACACCACCGGCGGCGACGAAATCGCCAAAGGCAAGGTCACCCGTCACGGGTCCACGCCGTCGGCGCTGGAAGGCGGCGGCGTCCACTTGGCCGGCGGAACCAACGGCGTACGATTCGACGCCAACGCCGAATTCGGCGCCGACGGCAAGGCGACGACCGGCTTCCGGGCCGAACTGGAATACCGGACCACGACGACGCCCGGCTCGATGGACACGGTCTTCTCCGCATTCGGCAACATCTTCGTGAGGGAATCGTCCGGACGGCTCGAATACGGCTTCTCGTCGCTCGACGACGGCACCTGGCACGACCACAAGACGTCGGTCGTACTGCCCGCCAACACGGTGCGGCACATCCTCCAGCTCGCCTACACGCCCGCACAGGACGGTTCGACGCTGCAGCTGAGCGTCGACGGCGCGGCCGGCCCGACCGTCACCTCCGGCGCCGGCCAGTACGCGGCCATCGGAGACGGGCTGGCGAAGCGGTTCGGCATCGGCTACGAGGTCAACACCGCGGCGTCGGCGGCCGACCGAGGCCTCGAGGCGGACATGTACCGGGCGCGCATCGCTCCCGCGGACGCCCCCTGGGAGTTCCTCGACGCCACGCAGCTGATGGACGTCGACTTCGCCGGCTCGTTCTCCGGCACGACGTACGCGAAGGCCGGCGACGAGCAGATGACGGGCGCGCTGACCTCGCGCACGGACGCCCCGGCCGTCGCCGACTCGGCGGTGAGCCTGACCGGCGGCACGGCCGGCCTCGACTTCGCTCCCACGGACTTCTCCCTCGGCGACGGCGACACGGTGACGACGCCGCTGGTCGCCGAAATGAGCTTCACCCCCACCGCGACCGACGACATGCAGACGCTGTTCGCCGCAGGCGGCAACCTCTTCGTCCGCTACGAGAAGAACGGCGCGTTCGTCTACGGCATCTCCACGCAGACGAACGGCGCATGGGCCGACCACAAGCTCACCGCCTCGGCCCCCGCCGGCGAGGAGCACGTCGTATCCATCGCCTACATACCCAAGTCCGACGGCACGACGACGCTGGTCATGCGCGTGGACGACGGCGACATCCAGACGAAGGACGTGCCGGGACGGGCGGCGCTCGTCACCGAGGTCAACGCACAGGTCGGATTCGGCAACGAAACGCACACCGCCGCCGACGCGCGCAAACGCGGCTTCAAGGGCACGGTCGGCCGGATCCGCCTCGCGCGGACCAGCGAAGCGTTCACGGACAAGGAGTTCCGCCTCGTCTACACGCCGACCGACTGCGACGTGAGCGGCATCTCGCCGTCGAACACGTTCGAGGTGACGCCGGCCGAATGCACGGCGTCGATCAGGGCGAAGCTCTCCTCACTGCGCCCCACCGAGGAACAGGCCGACTACATCGACTGGGGGCGCATCGGCTTCGTGCACTACGGCGTCAACACGTACAACGGCAGGGAATGGGGCTACGGCGATGAGGATCCGACGATCGTCGACCCGACCGACCTCGACACCGACCAGTGGGCGCGCTCCTTCGCCGACGCCGGATTCAAGATGATGATGGTGACCGTCAAACACCATGACGGCTTCGAACTGTACGACTCGCGCTACAACACCGGACACGACTGGGCCGACACCGCCGTGGCCGAACGCACCGGCGAGAAGGACCTGCTGCGCCAGATCGTCGACTCCGCCCGCCGTTACGGCATCAAGGTCGGCATCTACTATTCGCCGGCCGACTCCTACATGGAGAAGCAGGGCGTGTGGGGCAACGGGTCGGCGCGCGTCACGCGCACGATCCCCACGCTCGTCGAGGACGACGACCGCGCGCAGCTGGTCGCCGACGGCACGCTGCCGACCTTCGAATACGAGGCCACCGACTACGGCGCGTACATGCTCAACCAGCTGTACGAGCTGCTCACCGAATACGGCGACATCGCCGAAGTCTGGTTCGACGGCGCCCAGGGCAACACCGCCGGCTCCGAACACTACGACTACGGCGTGTTCTACGACATGATCCGCCGGCTCCAGCCCTCGGCCATCCAGGCGAACGCCGCATACGACGCGCGCTGGGTCGGCAACGAGGCCGGCTGGGCGCGCGAGACCGAGTGGAGCCCGCAGGCCGCCTACAACGACGGCGACGACAAGGTCATGGTCAAACCCAGCCAGACGGCCGCCGACGGCGTGCTCGGCGCCACGTCGGGCGTGCTGTCCGAAATCCGCGCCGGCAACGCGAACCAGCTGCACTGGTATCCGGCCGAAGTCGACGTGAAGAACAGTGCGAACGGCTGGTTCCACAAGGAGAACGGCACCCCCTCCGACGTCGCCACGCTGGTCAAGTACTACGAGCAGTCCACCGGACGCAACTCCCAGTACCTGCTCAACGTGCCGCCCGCCAAGAACGGACGGCTGGCCGACGCCGACGTGGCCATGCTCCGGGGCATGAACGAGGAGCTGGAGAAGCGCTACGGCACCGACCTGGCGCTGGGACGCGACGCCACCGTGGCCGCCTCCGCCGACGGCGAGGCCGTGCCCGCCCCCAAGCTCACCGACGGCTCCAAGCTCAGCTCCGACGAGGCCGTGGGCGACACCCCGACCTACACGGTCGAACTCGGATCGCCCACCGCCGTGGACGCGGTGCGGCTGGGCGAGGACGTGCGCAGCGCCGGCCAGCAGGTCGAATCGTTCGTACTGGAAGGCCGCGTGGACGGCGTCTGGCGCAGGCTGTACTCCGGCACCTCCACCACCATCGGCCAGCAGCGCAATCTGCGGTTCGCCGTCAAGACCGTGGACGCGGTGCGCGTGCGCATCACCGCATCCCGCGGCCCGGTGCGGCTGAGCCGCCTCGAAGTCTTCCACTATCAGGACGACGTCGAGACGGGCGCCCGCGACTACTACATCGACCCGACCGCCGACAAGGCCGGCGACGGCCGCGGCGAGCGCACGCCGATGACCTCCATCGAACAGCTGCACGACGTGACCGTGCCCGCCGGCTCGACCATCCACGTCAAGGCCGGCACCACGCTCACCGGCGACTTCGCGGTGTTCGGCTACGGTACCGACGACCAGCCCATCACCGTCACGTCGTACGGCGAAGGCGCGGAGCCGAAGGCCGGCTTCACCGGCATGGACGGGATCATGAGCTTCCGGGATGCGCTCGACCGGCTGGGCAAGACCGACGCCGGCTGGACGACCGACCTGGACGGCACGGACCCCGATCCCGATCCCGATCCGGACCCCGACCCGGATCCGGAACCCGGTCCGGTCGAGGTGGACAAGGACGGGCTGAACGCCGAGATCGCCCGTGCGGACGGGCTGGATGAATCCGACTACACCGCCGCATCGTGGGCCGACTACCAGACCGCCCTCGCCGAGGCGCGCGAGATCGCCGCAGCGGACGACGCCACCCAGGAACAGGTCGACGCCGCGACGGCGAAGCTCGCCGCGGCCCGCGACGCACTGGCGGAGGCCGAACCGGATCCGGATCCGGAGCCTGACCCGGATCCCGATCCCAAGCCCGACCCCGACCCGGAGCCGGAACCGGAACCCGATCCCGGCCCTGACCCGACGCCCGACCCAGAACCCGGTCCCGTCATCGTGGACAAGAGCGGGCTGGCCGCCGAGATCGCCCGCGCGGACGGTCTGAAGCAGTCCGACTACACCGCCGCATCGTGGGACGCCTATCAGACGGCCCTCGCCAAGGCGCGTGAGGTCGACGGGCGGACCGACGCCACGCAGGACGAGGTCGACGCCGCCGCGACGGCCCTCGCCAAGGCGCGCGGCGCGCTGGTGAAGGCGACGTCGACGGCGAAGCCGGACACCGGAACAGGCGGTAAGAAACCGACCATCGGCCGCACCGGCGCCACGGTGGCCACGGTCGCCGTCGCCGCGCTCGTCTCCCTGGCCGGCGGCATCTCGCTGGGCGTCGTGCGGCGTCGCCGCTGACGGCCGCACCGCGGTCACGGCGCAGAAGGGCGTGACCGCGGCGACATGCTCGCGATAGGGCGACACGCCCGGATTGCGTATACAGAACGGCAGGTAGGTTCTCAAAATGCCCGTTTCGGGGACCTGCCTGCCGTTCTGTGTATGCAATCCGGGCGTGTCGTCATACCTACCGACCATTCGATAGACTGGGGCGCATGGTGGACGACAAACGCAGACGCGTACGCAAGAGCCCGGAGGAACGACGCCGCGAGATCACCGATGCGGCGGTGCGGCTCATCGGACTGAAGGGATACTACGGGACCTCGCTCAAGGACATCGCCGACGAGGTGGGCATGAGCCAGCCCGGCATGCTGCACTATGTGGGCAACAAGGAGGGGCTGCTGTCGCTGCTCATCACCGACGACTACGATGCGCACGGCACCCCCGACGACTTCCTCGCCTCCGGCCTGCCCGGCAGCGACCCGGACGGCCCGTCGTTCCCCGCATACCTGCGCTATCTGGTCCGGTTCAACGCGGCCCGGCCCGAACTGCTGCGCCTGTACATGATCCTCGAGACCGAGTCGTTCGACCCCGAGCATCCGCTCCACGAGTACTTCGAGGACCGTCCCGAGGCGACATGGGACCACTACTCGCGCTACCCATGGCGCATCCCGCCGCAGATGGGGGAGTGGGAGACGTCGATGCGGCCGCTCGTGCGGCGCTCGCTGGCCGCGATGGACGGCATCCAGCTGCGATGGATGCGCCGGCCCCCGGTCGACCTGTACGACGAATGGCTGGAGTTCGAGGAGATGATCTTCCCGTCGCCGCTGTGGGATGGCTACCGGTAGGGGCCGGGGTCTCCGATCCGCTTTCTAATGATTGTTAGATAAAATCGTCGGCGACGGCGTGTCGTGTTTCCGCCGCCGCTATCATCGCTTACATCATCCGTTATCTAATGGTTATTAGGTAAGCGGGTGGGCATCAAGTCAACGCAGACAGCGACGAATGCGACCATGCAGTAAGGAGACGGAAGTGGGCAAGCAGTCAGTCGACCACATCCTGTTCGGCGCGGCGTACTACGACGAGTACATGCCGGCCGGCGAAGACCGCATCGAAACCGACATGGCGATGATGGAACGGGCGGGCATCAACCTCATCCGCATCGCCGAATCCACCTGGAGCACCTGCGAACCGCAGCCGGGCGTCTTCGACTTCACCCACGTCGACCGCGCCCTCGATGCGGCGCGCCGCCACGGCATCGCCGTCATCGTCGGCACGCCCACCTACGCCGTGCCCACCTGGCTCGTGCGCATGCACCCCGACGTGCTCGCCGACACCCCCGCCGGCCCCGGCAAGTACGGTGCCCGCCAGATCATGGACATCGTCAACCCCGCCTACCGCCACTACGGCGAGCGCGTCATCCGCCGCCTCATCGCCCACGTCGCCGACCATCCGGCCGTCATCGGCTACCAGGTCGACAACGAGACCAAGTACTACGACTCCGTCAGCCGCGACATGCAGGCCCTGTTCGTCAAGTACCTGCGCGACAAGTTCGACGGCGACCTCGACGCCCTCAACGCGCACTTCGGCCTCGACTACTGGTCCAACCGCATCAACGCGTGGGAGGACTTCCCCGACGTCACCGAAAGCATCAACCAGTCGCTGCGCGGCGAATTCGACCGCTTCCGCCGCGCCCAGGTCGCCGAATTCCTCGACTGGCAGGCCGCGATCGTACGCGAATACGCGCGCGACGACCAGTTCGTCACCCACAACTTCGACTTCGAATGGCGCGGCTACTCCTACGGCGTCCAGCCCGCCGTCGACCACTTCAAGGCCTCCCGCACGCTCGACGTCACCGGCGTCGACATCTACCACCCCACCGAGGACTCCCTCACCGGCAAGGAGATCGCCTTCGGCGGCGACGTCACCCGCTCCACCAAGGGCGGGGCCAACTACTTCGTGCTCGAAACCGAAGCCCAGGGCCAGCACGGCTGGCTGCCCTTCCCCGGACAGCTGCGCCTCCAGGCCTACTCCCACCTCGCCTCCGGCGCCGACATGGTCGAATACTGGCACTGGCACTCCATCCACAACTCGTTCGAGACCTACTGGAAGGGCCTGCTCAGCCACGACCTCGAACCCAACCCCACCTACGAGGAGGCCGGCGTGTTCGGCCGCGAAGTCGCCCGCCCCGAGATCGGCGCGCGCCTCGTCAACCTCGCCAAGCGCAACCGCGCCGCCATCATGGTGTCCAACGAATCCCTGAGCGCCCTCGACTGGTTCCTCATCGAAGCGGGCTTCCCCTTCGGCGGCGAACTCAAGTACAACGACGTCGTGCGCCGCATCTGGGACGCGTTCTTCGAACTCAACATCGAATGCGACATCCTCCCCGCCGACGCGCCCGCCGAACGCCTCGCCGGCTACGACCTCATCGCCGCGCCCGCGCTCTACTGCGCCTCCCAGGGCACCATCGACAACCTGCGCGGCTACGTGCAGGACGGCGGCCACCTGCTCGCCACCATGCGATCCTTCGTCACCGACGAGGAGGTCACCGTCTGGCACGACCGCGCCCCCCACGGCCTGACCGACGTGTTCGGCCTCACCTATAACCAGTTCACCCGCCCCGCCGGCCACGTCACCATCGACTTCACCGACGACGGCCCCCTCGCCGGCACCCCCTCCACGCCCGCCGAAGCGCTCATCGAACTGCTCAAGGCCGACCCCGACACGCAGGTCATCGCCCGCTACGGCCACTACGCATGGAACACCTACGCCGCCGTCACCCGCCATGCGTACGGCGACGGCTGGGGCGAATGGATCGGCACCCTGCCCGACGCCGACACCACGCGCGCCATCATCCGCGAGGCCGTCGAGGCCGCCGGCATCACCGCCGACGGCACGGCGCTCGCCGGCAAGGTCACGGTGCGTCAGGGCGTCAACAACGCGGGGGAGCAGGTCACCTACCTGCTCAACTACTCCGCCGACGAAGTCCGCGTCGCCAGCCCCGTCGCCGGCGAGATCGTCGTCGCCCCGCAGATCATCGGCCCCGACGGCACCGTCGACGAGACCGCGTCCGCGGCGCTCGCCGTACGCGAGGGCATGACCGTCGCCGTCGGCGACGAGCTGGTCATCCCGCGCTGGAACCTGGCCGTCATCGCCGGCTGACGCCTGCCGCCGCGGCGCGACGGCCCGTTCCGCCGCGACGCGACCGTCATATGACGCCGTCGCTCGCCGCGACGCGCCCGGATCGGTCATGCAGAACCGCGGTTGCGGACGATGATCGCCCGATTCCGGGATGCAACCGCGCTTCCGTACGACCGATCCGCGCGTGTCGCCGAATCGGCCGCCGATGTCCATGCCGACACGCCGCGTCGCACGACTTCGGCAAATGATATTACTATGTACCTAGTAATCACTAAGTAAGTGAATGGTCCTTCCTCCCGGACGCCGGTCGACGACGCGGCGTCCTCCAGCAGGCCCGCCCGCGACGGACGGGCCGTACCGCGCGCATCGACGGCGCGCACCGGAACCCACCATCGGCCATCGCCGATAAGGAAAGAGAAAAGAGGATGCAATGACAGACATGCGCACCGCGGCCGTGGACGACCGCCTCGCCGCATACAACGCGAACATCGCCGCGGCCGACGCCGACCCGACGCTGTCGCCCGAGACCGGCAAGCCGTACGACAAGGTGACGCTGATGCGCTTCGGCGCCGGCTTCCTGGTGTTCGGCCTGCTGTGGATGAGCGGTCTGGCGATCGTCTCGTCCGTGCTGCTCACCAAGCACCTGCAGGGCCTGTTCGGTGACGACGTCGAAGGCCTGATCGGCATCATCAACTCGTGCACCGCGTTTGCGTCGCTGGTCTCGAACCTGCTGTTCGGCACCCTGTCCGACCGCTCGCGCTCCAAGATGGGCCGCCGCACCCCGTTCATCCTGCTGGGCGCCGTGCTCGGCGGCGTCACCCTGTTCCTGACCGGCATGGTCGCCAACCCGGTCGCCATCACGGTCATCTACTGCCTGTGCATGTTCGGCCTCAACGCGATGATCGCCCCGCTGGTCGCGATGATCTCCGACCGCATCCCGATGAACGTGCGCGGCACGATGTCCGCATTCTTCGGCGCCGGCCAGACCTGCGGCGCGCCGATCGGCACCCTCATCGGCTCCTTCTTCATCGCCAGCCGCACCGCCGGCTTCGCGCTGGCCGGCGTGCTCATGTTCCTCGGCGGCCTCGTCGCCGTCCTGATCGTCCCCAAGGAGGGCTCCGCCGACTTCCTGCCCAAGGACGAGGGCAAGGCGTCCGACGTGCTGCGCAGCTTCACCCCGCCGAAGTTCTCCACCGCCCACGACTTCTACAAGGCGTTCGCCGGCCGCGTGTGCATGCTGCTCAGCTACCAGATGATCACCGTCTACCAGCTGCTCATCTTCCAGAAGTACATCGGCCTGGACGACAAGGCCGCCGCGGCTGCGATGGCCACGATGTCCGTGATCACGATGGTCGTCTCCCTGGGCGGCTCCGTCGTCGCCGGCCCGATCTCCGACAAGATCGGCCGCCGCAAGCTCCCGGTCATCGCCGCCTCCGTGCTGTTCGCAATCGGCATGGCGATGCCGTGGCTGATGCCGACCACGACCGGCATGTTCCTCTACGCGGCCATCGCCGGCCTCGGCTACGGCGTGTACTCGTCGGTCGACCAGGCGCTCAACGTCGACGTGCTGCCGAACAAGGAGGAGGCCGGCAAGGACCTGGGCGTCCTCAACCTCGCCACCACGCTCGGCCAGATGCTCGGCCCGGTGCTCATGTCCGCGATCACCGTGAGCATCGGCTACGCCGCCGCCTTCCCGATCTCCATCGTGTTCGCGCTGCTCGGCTGCGTGTTCATCATGATGATCAAGGGCGTCAAGTAGCGCCCGATCCGCCCGTCGGCGTCTGCCGCACGCCGACGGCGTATAGATGACCCGACCCCGTCCCGCCGTCCGTTCCCCCGGCGGGGCGGGGTCCGTCGCATCCGGCGGTCCTACGGGATGATGAGGTCGGCCAGCGCCGACCATTCGGCGACGAAGTCGATGTCGTTGGCGTCGTTGAGCCAGCGCAGCTGCAGCCCCTCCATCGCCGACAGCGCCTGCAGGGCCGTGCGCTCCGGGTCAGCGACGCCGTCGCGGGCGGCGGCGAACGCATACTCGCGCAGCAGGTTCGTCTCGCGTTCCTTGAAGTACGCGTGGACGGGATGGTCGGCGCTGAGCGCCTCGCTTTCCAGCAGCGCGTACAGGCGCACCAGCTCGGGGCGTGCCGCGTTCGTCTCGACGGTGGCGGCGAGGATCGTCTTGAGTCCGTGGTCGCAGTGGTAGGCGATGCCGTCGGCGAGCACGTCGCCGGTCACGCCCTCGACGCCCAGCCGTTCGGCGATGGCGATCTGGTTGACGTGGTCGGCGTACTTGAGCGTCTCGGCCAGCAGATCCTCCTTGCCCTTGAAATGGTAGAGGAGGCCGGCTTCGGTGATGCCCTCGGCCTGGGCGACGTCGCGGATCGTGAACCCCCAGAAGCCGAACTGCGCGATGCAGCCGATGGTCGTGTTGAGGATGCTTTCGCGGCGCGCCCCGGCGCTCATGCGCGGGGTCGCGGTCGTCCTGCGTCGCATATGGTCGTCCCTTCTCGTCGTGTCGCTACCAGAGTACCTACTGATGATTCGGCAGGCGTGTCCGGCGCGCGTCGCAGGCGCGTCGTCGGCGGTGCGACGGCGGCGGAATCGGCGGCGACACGCCGATTCCCGGCGTTTGGAAAATCATATTACTATTTACTTAGTAGTTACTAGGTAACGTTCCGCCGGACCGGACGGAACGCCCGCCGGCGACTATCGCGGCGCCAAGAGCGCACCCTCAATGTGGAGACCCATCGTGCCCGCCGAAACCCGCGGCGGGGGAAGGAACGCGAATGAACGAGACCATCAACGGCGTGAATCTCGGCAACTGGCTGGTCCTCGAAAAATGGATGAACCCGGCCCTCTTCGACGGCACCACCGCCGACGACGAATACTATCTGCCCACCCAGCTCGACCCGGCCGTCTACGAGGCGCGCATCCGCACGCACCGCGCCGAATACATCACCGAACGCGACTTCGCGACCATCCGGTCGTGGGGACTCAACTCGGTGCGCATCCCCGTGCCCTACTTCATCTTCGGCGACCGCGCGCCGTTCGTCGACTGCGTCGACGAACTCGACAAGGCGTTCAACTGGGCCGAGAAGTACGGACTGAGCGTCCTCATCGACCTGCATACCGTGCCGATGAGCCAGAACGGCTTCGACAACGGCGGCCTGTCCGGCGTCGTCAAATGGGCGCAGACGCCCAGCGAGGTCGAATTCGCGCTCACCGTGCTCGAACGTCTCGCGCAGCGCTACGGCTCGCGCAAGGGCCTGTACGGCATCGAGATCGTCAACGAGCCGCTGCTCGAAGCCGGCTGGAACGCGATGAATCCGATGGAGCGCTACAAGGCCGTCGACCCGGCCATGGCCGAAGGCTCGGCGCCGATCGCGGCCGACTGGCTCAAGGACTACTACATCACCGCCTACCATCGCATCCGCCGCCACATGGGCGACGACAAGGCGATCGTGTTCCACGACGGCTTCGACATCGCCGTGTGGAAGGACTTCATGCAGGACAAGAACGAGTACCGCAACGTCGTGCTCGACACCCACCAGTACCTGATGATGGCCGAGATCAACGGCTGCCCGCAGACCGTCGAAGGCTACGACGCGTTCGTGCAGGGCACGTACGCGCCGATGATCGAGGAGATGAGCGCCTACTTCCCGGTGATCGTCGGCGAATGGTGCCTGTTCAACTCGCTCGGCTGCGGCGTCGACACCCACGGCGGCCAGAGCGTGCTCAACGGCGAGGAGGGCGCCGCCGCCGAAACCCTCACCGTCGACGAGAAGCGCGCCCTCTACCGCGGACTCGCCGACTCGCAGCTCAAGGCCTGGTCCAAGGGCGCCGGCCACTACTACTGGAACTACAAGCTGCTCACCGACACCGTCAACACCCCCGGCTGGATCGGCTGGGACTGCTGGGACCTGGGCCGCTGCATCGCCCAGGACTGGTACCCCGTCAACCACAAGTGACCGCATCGACAGACACAACCCCAACGGAACCACAGAAAGGAACGCAAGCGATGATGCTGCACAACCCCATCCTCCCCGGATTCAACCCCGACCCGGCGATCTGCCGCAAGGGCGACGACTACTACATCGCCGTCTCCACGTTCGAATGGATGCCCGGCATCCCCGTCTACCATTCGAAGGACATGAAGCACTGGGAGCTGCTCACCCACGTGCTCACCGACGACACGAACCCGAACCTGACCAAGCTGCCGAGCGCCAAGGGCATCTGGGCGCCGTGCCTGACCTACTGCGAGAGCGAGGACCTGTTCTACGTCGTGTACGGCGTGATGAACTCGATGAACGCCCGCTACTTCGACGTCGAGAACTACGTCATCACCGCGAAGAACATCGAAGGCCCGTGGAGCGAGCCGGTCTACCTGACCTCGTCCGGCTTCGACGCATCGATCCTGCACGACGACGACGGCCGCAAGTACATCGTGTCCCTCGAATGGGAGACCCGCGAAGGCTACGAGAAGCCGGGCGTCATCTGTCTGGTCGAATACGATCCGGCCGCCAGGCACGTCGTCGGCTACCCGAAGCGCATCTGGCGCGGCGCGACCGACCGCGGCTGCATCGAGGCGCCGCACCTGACCAAGCGCGACGGCTGGTACTACATCATGTGCGCCGAGGGCGGCACCGGCTACAACCATGCGGTCACGATGGGGCGCTCGCGTAACGTGTGGGGCCCGTACGAGCCGGACCCGATGGGCGCGATCGTCACCTCCCAGCCGGAGCCGTCGAACGAACGCCACGATCCGGACCATCTGAAGCCCAAGTACTACAATCCGGCGTCCGTGCTGCAGAAGTCGGGCCACGGCAGCTACGTCGACCTGCCCAACGGCGAGACGTATCTGACGCATCTGACGAGCCGCCCGTTCGCGCCCGAGCTGCGCTGCACGCTCGGCCGCGAGACCGCGATCCAGAAGATGACGTGGACCGAGGACGGCTGGCTGCGCATGGCCGACGGATCCAACCTCGCCAAGAGCGACGTCGAAGGCGCCGACCTGCCGGACGTGCCGGTGCGCGAGACCCCGTCGTTCGACGACTTCGACGGCGGCGAACTCGGCAACTGGTACTACGCGCCGCGCATCATGCCCACGTCGTTCACCGACGTGACGGCGCGGCCGGGCTGGGCGCGCATCCGTGGCCAGGAGTCGCTCGCCTCGCTCAACCGCACGAGCCTGCTGGCGCGCAAGCTCACCAGCGTGTACGCGACCGTGACCACGAAGATGGAGTTCGAGCCGGAGGTGTACCAGCACCACGCGGGCCTCGCCGTCTACTACGACAACATGAACAACATCTTCCTCAGCAAGTACTGGTCCGAGACGCTGGGCAGCCCGGCGATCTCGCTGACCCGCCTGGAGAACGGCGAGAAGACCGAGATGCTCGACACGCGCGTCGCGGTCGACGACCGTCCGCTCTACCTGCGCCTGCGCGTCGAAGGCCGCGCCCTGTGGTTCGAGTGGGGCTACGACGGCGAGACGTGGACGAAGATCGGCCCCGACTTCGACACGACGACCTTCTCCGACGAGTACTGCAAGTTCGGCGAGTTCACCGGCACGATGGTCGGCGTGGCCGTCACCGACGCCGCGCTGCACGAGCGCACCGCCGACTTCGACTTCTTCGACTACCGGGCCGACGGGTCGAAGCCCGTGGCCTGATAGGGGCCGCCCGGCCGGGGTGGGGCGTCTCTATCGGGGCGGTTCCTGAGGCGGCACGCCCGGATTGCATACACAGAACGGCGGTTGGGTGCCGAAAACCGGTGTTTTCGGCATCCAACCGCCGTTGTGTATGACCACTCCGGGCGTGTCGCCGCCGGTCGCCCCGCATGTCACGCGGGGGAGCGCGGTTCCGCCGCCGTCCGGACGCTACACTGGGCAGTTATGCCCGTACCTGCACCATCCCCGTCGTCCCGATCGCCCCAGCCCAAGCGCGTGCGCAAAAGCCCCGACGAACGCCGCCGCGAGATCCTCGACGCCGCCGTCCGCCTGATCTCGGAGCGCGGCTACAACGGCATCTCCATCCAGGACGTGGCCGACGAGGTGGGCGTCACCAAGCAGGGCGTGCTGCGCTACATCGGCAGCAAGGACAATCTGCTGGCGATGGTGTACCGCGACAACTACAACGTGACCGGCAACATCGAGGAGTTCATGGCGTCCGGCCTGCCCGGCTCCGAGCCCGGCGACCTGCGCTTCCCCGCCTACCTGCGTTTCCTGGTCGCGTTCAACGAGCGCCGGCGCATGCTGGTGCAGCTGTTCTCGATGCTGCAGGTCGAGTCGTTCAACCCGTCGCATCCGCTGCACGACGAGTTCGCCGGCCGTCAGGACGAGATCTGGCGCTACTACTCGCGTTTCGACTGGCGCATCCCGCCCGCGGTGGGGGAGTGGGACGCGTCGATGCGCCCGGTGGTGCGCCGCGCTATGGAGATCATGGACGGCGTGCAGCTGCGCTGGCTGCGCGAGCCGGCGATCGGCCTCGCCGACGAATGGTCCGATCTGGAGCCGATGATCTTCCCGTCGCCCCTGTGGGACGGCTACCGCTGACCGTCGATGACCGTCGATGACCGTCGATGACCGTCGCCGGCCGCCGACGATGGCGTTGCGCGCGTGGCCCGGCCGCGTGTCGCGGTTACGTCGATGTTAAACTACCAATCGGTAATTAAACCGCATCCGATTTCACCGAGGAAAGCGACGCGACATGACCGAAACCACCGGCATCACCGAACCCACCGCCGAAACCCTGCCCTACAAGAACCCCGACCTGCCCGTCGCCGAACGCATCGCCGACCTGCTGGGCCGCATGACCCTCGAAGAGAAGGTCGGCCAGATGATGCAGCTCGACGCCCGCAGTGCCGACCTCGAGGACCTCATCGTCAACCGCCACGTCGGCTCCATCCTGCACACCAGCCCCGCCGACCTGCCCCGCGCCGTCGACATCGTCGACACCAGGACCCGCCTGAACATCCCGCTCGTCATCGGCGACGACTGCATCCACGGCTACTCGTTCTGGCCCGGCGCCACGATCTTCCCCGAACAGCTCGGCATGGCCGCCAGCTGGGACGCCGACAAGGTCGAGGCCATGGGCCGCGCCACCGCCGAAGAGGTCTCCTGCACCGGCGTCCACTGGACCTTCTCCCCGGTCCTGTGCATCGGCCGCGACACCCGCTGGGGCCGCGTCGGCGAGACCTTCGGCGAGGACCCGCACCTCATCGGCGAACTCGCCTCCGCCATCGTCAAGGGCTACCAGGGCGGTGCCAAGGCGGGCGAACCCCTCCCCAAGGACGCCATCCTCGCCTGCGCCAAGCACTTCGCCGGCTACTCCGAAACCCAGGGCGGCCGCGACGCCTCCGAAGCCGACCTGAGCCACCGCAAGCTCGAATCCTGGTTCCTGCCCCCGTTCGAACGCGTCGCCAAGGAAGGCTGCGGCACGTTCATGCTCGGCTACGAATCCATCGAAGGCGTGCCCGTCACCTTCAACAAGTGGCTCCTCACCGACAAGCTGCGCGGCGCATGGAACTACCAGGGCACCCTCATCACCGACTGGGACAACGTCGGCCGCTCCGTCTGGGAGCAGCGCGTCAAGCCCGACTACGTGCACGCCGCCGCCGACGCCGTCAAGGCCGGCAACGACCTC
The DNA here is from genome assembly GCF_003952945.1 of Bifidobacterium samirii. Lineage (GTDB taxonomy): Bacteria > Actinomycetota > Actinomycetes > Actinomycetales > Bifidobacteriaceae > Bifidobacterium > Bifidobacterium samirii. The sequence goes on along the minus strand of NZ_QXGK01000001.1, from coordinate 38,771 downwards.
ATCATGACCACCCCCCAGTTCTACGACGGCGCCATCGAAGCCGTACGCACCGGCCTGCTCGACGAAACCCTCATCGACGCCGCCGTCGCCCGCATCCTCGCCCTCAAGTTCCGCCTCGGCCTGTTCGAGGACCCGCGCCTGCCCGACCAGGCGCGCATCGACGCCGTCATCGGATCCGCCGAACACCAGGCCCTCAACCTCGAGATCGCCCGCGAATCCATCGTCCTGCTGCGCAACGACGGCCACCTGCCGCACGCCGCCGCCGGCACCCGCCGCATCGCCGTCGTCGGCCCCCTCGCCGACGACGCCCAGACCCAGCTGGGCGACTGGGCCGGCAGCTCCGGCCAGGTCAACTGGATGCCCGACGGCCACCCGCGCGAGATGATCGACACCGTCCTCGACGGCTTCAAGGCGCTCGCCGGCGACGGCGTCGACGTCGCCTACGCGCGCGGCGCGAACATCATCGACCTCGTACCCGACCCGGCCGGCGAATTCTACCCGGACGGCCAGCCGCGACCGAAGGTCGGCGTGGTCGCCGCCGTCGACCAGACGCTCATCGACGAGGCCGTCGCGCTCGCCCGCGAATCCGACCTGATCGTCGCCGTCGTGGGCGACGTCGTCCAGCTGATCGGCGAGACCTGCTCCACCGGCACGCTCGAACTGGTCGGCGGACAGAACGCGCTGCTCGACGCGCTCGCCGCCGTCGCGCGCGAGACCGGCAAGCCGCTGGTCACCGTGCTCATGAGTTCCAAGCCGCAGGTGCTGCCCGCGTCCATCATCGGCGAATCCGGCGTGTTCGCCAAGCGCTGCAACGATCCGGAGAACGGCACCGGCTCCCTGCTGTGGGCGCCGAGCCCGGGCATGAAGGGCGGCCGCGCGATCGCCGAGATCATCCTGGGCGAGGTCAACCCGTCCGGCCGACTGCCGATCACGTTCCCGCGCCACGTCGGCCAGCTGCCCGTCTACTACAGCCAGATCCGCGGCCAGCACGGCGACCGCTACGCCGACCTCACCCAGGATCCGGCGTTCGCGTTCGGCGAGGGCGAGGGCTACACGACGTTCTCCTACGGCGACGTCGTCATCACCGGCGGTGCGAGCGGCGCGGACGGCACGTTCGCGACCGGCGACACCGTGCACGCGTCGATCGAGCTGACCAACACCGGCGCTCGCGCCGGCGCGGAGGTCGTGCAGGCGTACATCGGCGACATCGTCACCTCGTACAGCTGGACCGACCGCGAGCTCAAGGCGTTCCGCCGCGTCGAACTCGAGCCGGGCGAGAGCGCGACCGTCACGTTCGACATCCCCGTCGCCGACTGCACGATCGTCGACCCGGACGCCAACCGCATCGTCGAGCCGGGCGAGTTCGAACTGCTCATCGGCCACTCGAGCCGCCGCGAGGACCTCAGGCGCGCCGTCTTCACCGTCGCCTGACGGTCTCCGTACCCGATTCGCGTCGCAATCCGCATGGGATCCCCTATTCCCGTACGGATTGCGACGCTTGTCATTGTCATAGCGTCGCAATCCGTATGGGTTCCGTCTTCCGTGAACAGGTTGCGACGCAACGAGCGCCCGTAGCGTCGCAACCTGTATGGGATCCGTCCCCTGTATGCGGATTGCGACGCCGAGGGTCGCCACCGTGTCGCAATCCGTAGGATTCCGCCCGTTCCCATACCGGTTGCGACGCCGACGGCGGCTTGGTCCGGCACATCCGTATCCCGCTGTATGGCATCGTATGATGGTCGGGGAGTGCGGAACGTCGGAAGGAGGGCCGCCATGATTCCCATCGAGGACGTGTACGCGCAGATCCGCGGATTCGCCGCCGATGCGGGTGCCGGCCGCGTCATCCTGTTCGGCTCGCGTGCGAAGGGGACTGCCCGACCCAAGAGCGACATCGACCTGGCGGTGGAGGGGTGCGCCGATTTCGCCGCGTTGGAGCGCCGGCTGCAGGACGACCTGTGGTCGCTGCTCAAGGTGGATGTGGTCGACCTCGACGCCCCGGTATCCGACGCGCTGCGCCGCGAGATCGCCGCGACCGGAAAGGTGCTGTATGAAAAAGTATGAGAACTACGCGTCGGCGCTCTCCTCGCTGCGCCAAGCCCCGGTGCAGGACCTGGACAACGAGTTCGTGCAGAGCGGCGTGATCGACAGGTTCGAGCTGCAGTTCGAACTCGGCTGGAAGCTGTTCAAGACGATGCTCGCCTACGAGGGCGATCCGGTGTCGGCCACCGGTTCGCCGCGTGACGTGATCAAGGCGGCGTTCCAGTACTACGATTTCATGGACGAATCGCTGTGGCTGCGCATGCTGCGCGACCGCAACGATTCGGCTCACATCTACGACGCCGACCGTGCGCGCCGGCTGGTGGACACGGTCATCGCCGACTGCATCCCCGAATTCGAGCGCGTGAACGATGGCTTGGTCCGCCGCTACGGCGACATGCTGTCCGACTGATTCCGACTTTCCGGCCGTTCGATTCCGCCGCGCAGGAGATGCCGCGACCTGCATCGCAGCGTCGTCATCCGTAAGGATTCCGTCTTCCATGAACGAGTTGCGACGCTGCGGACCGTCTCCGCGTCGTCATCCGTAAGGATTTCCTGATTCCCGTATGGATTGCGACGCAACACGCGCTCGTAGCGTCGCAACTTGTAAGGATTTCGTCTTCTGTGAGCGGATTACGACGCAGCACACGTCCGTATCGTCGTCGTCCCGGACCGGTCGGTGACGGCCTTCCCGGCCGGTCCGCGGCCCGGGGGGCTCCTGCCGGATCTCGGGATGTGCCGTGTCTCCGGCGTGGCTCAGCGATAGCCCTCCCAATGGGGGAGGGGGAAGAGGATGTCCTCATACTGGGCCCAGCTGGACGCGAAGTCGATATCGGGCTCGCCGAGCCAGCGGGACTGCAGGCCTTCCATGGCTGAACCGACGCACATCGACAGCAGGCCGATTTTCTGTGGGGTGTCGTATTCGGGCGGCAGTTTCCACGGGTATCCGCCGATCTTCGCGCGCAGCCGTCCGCCGCGCTGGGCGTAGTACTCGTGCGCCGGGTGATCGGGATCGATGGCCTCGGCGCGCAGCACCAGATACAGCTGCGTAAGCTGCGGTCGTTTCATGGTGTCGTCGGCGATGACCCGGTAGTATTCGGGCATCAGCAAGGGGGATTGCTCACGCTGCTCGGGCGTGAGCGTGAGTTTGCTCTGGATGTAGTCTTCGGCTTCGCTGGAATCCTCGTATCGACGTAGCACCAGCATCAGCAGGCCGTTCTTGTTCCTGACGTATTTGAGCAGTCCGGCCTGCGTGATGCCCACGCGGTCGGCCACCTCCTGGATGGTCATGCCGTAATAGCCCCGTTCGGCCACCACTTGGGTGGCGGCGTCGACGATTTCCTTGAGTCGTGCCTCGCCGCGTGCGCCCATATCGTTGCTTCTCCTTCGGTGTGGTGGTTGCCGTGATCCGGCGTCGTGCGCTGATGGATGCGTGCGACGCCGTTCCTGTCTGTTCCCTGCCGATTGTAAGGCCGGTCGACGTCTCCGGCGGCGTGTCGTGGGATTGACGGGTAAGTAAGTAAATGCTAACCTATCTGATATCACAAAAAGTAAGTACTTACTTACCTACTGATCGAGACGACGGGTGCAATGAAAGGATCCGCCGCCGGCAAGCGACCACATCACACGAACAACGGAGGTTCGGATGTCAGCCAACAAATCTTCAGCCCGGTCCTGGTGGGTCTTCATCGGATGCTGCGTACTGTCTCTGGTCGGATTCGGCCTGATCGTCAATACGCCCGGCCTGTACTTCACCACGCTCGGGGAGACCCTGAACGTCTCGCGCACGCAGATCGCCTTCGCCTCGTCCATCATGGCCTTCGCGGCGCTGCCGGCCATGCTGTTCGCCGGCAGGCTCATGAAGATCATCGACGCGCGCATCCTCATCAGCGTGTGCATCATCGGCGTGTCCGCCCTGTTCTTCGTCCAGTCCTTCTTCACCGCGGTCTGGCAGTTCTACGTCTCCTTCGCGCTGATGGGCATCCTCTACGTCATCCCGATTTCGCTGGCCCCCAGCGTGCTGCTCTCCAACTGGTTCGAAAGCAAGCTCGGCACGGTGATGGGCATCGCCCTGGGCCTGTCCGGCATCGGCGGCACCATCTTCAACCCGGTCGTCTCCGCGTTCATCACCAACCTCGGCTGGCAGAACTCGTACCGCATCACCGCGGTTATCCTGCTCGTGTGCATCCTGCCCTTCTCCCTGTTCGTGTTCAAGTTCCGTCCTGACGAGGCCAAGGGCGAATACGCCTACGGCCATGTCGAAGGCAAGGCGGAAGGGGCCGCCAAGGGCGGTGCCGAACTGCCGGGTCTCGCCGCCAAGCAGGCGTTCCGCACCCCGACCTTCATCCTGTTCGCCGCCGTCGGCGTGCTGCTGCAGATCGTGGCCGCCGTCGTCCAGCACATCTCCGCCCATGAGATCTCCCAGGGCCTGACCCTCGAACAGGGCGCACTCGTCGTCTCCGGCATCATGCTCGGCGCCGCCGCCGGCAAGGCCGGCATCGGCATTCTGCTCGACTACCTCAAGCCGGAACTCACCATCGTCATCTACTCGCTCATCGGTCTGTTCGGCTGGGGTCTCATGGCCATCGCCACCGCACCCACCCTGGCGATCGTCGCCGGTTTCATGGCCGGCATCGGTCAGGGCGTCGTCCTGGTCGCCCTGCCCTGGTTCATCCGCCAGTCCTTCGGCCAGCGTGATTACAGCGAGATCCTGTCCATCAACAGCATGATCGCCAGCATCGCCTCCGCGGTCGCCGTCACCGCCCACGGCGCCGTGTTCGACGCCACCGGATCCTACGTGCCGTCCCTGTTCGGCAACGTCGCCCTCTACGTCGTGGCCGCCATCTGCATGATCGTCGGCTTCCGTATGCGCCCGTTCCATCAGGACGCCAGGAAGGCCGAGAAGGCCTGATCGCGCGGGGCGGTTCGTATGAACCCCGAACCGCCCGGCATCCCCAAGGGTTCATTCCCACAGCATCCGTTTCCCAACCGTCCCTCATCGTCGCGTGGCCGGGATGCCGTGCCGCGCGGCGGATACACCAAGGAGCATTATCATGAGCGACACCGATGACTTCATGACCCGATACCTCGCCAACATCACCAAGCAGTATGAATCCTCACGTTTCCCGGCGGAATGCGAGCCCGGCGAGCGTGAGACCACCAAGGTCGCCTGCCGCGACGGCGTGGAGCTGACGGTCGACATCTACAAGCCCGCCGTTCCCGGCCCATGGCCCACCATCGTGGTGCGCTGTCCCTATCCGCAGCAGGTCGAGCAGTGGAAGCTGCACGGCGACCAGCTCAACCGCCGCGGCTATGCGCTGGTCTGCCAATGGTGCCGTGGCACCTACACCTCCGGCGGCGTGTGGGAGCCGAACGTGAACGAGCGCAACGACGGCGCCGATCTGCTCGCCTGGTGCGAGGAGCAGGAATGGATCGACGTCATCGGTCTGTGGGGCACCTCCTACCTGTCGTTGACCTGCTGGACCGTGGCGGACATCACCACCCCGAAGGTCGCCTCCATCTGCGCCAACCACTACGGCACCGACCGCTTCTCCTCCGCCTACCAGAAGGGGGCGTTCCGCTGCGACGTGCTCACCGCCTGGGCCATGCAGAACGCCGGCCACCCCGTCTCCGCCGACTATCTCGAATCGGCGCGCCATCTGCCGCAGATGACCGTCGACGAGGACATGTGGGGCGGTCGTCTCGACTGGTATCGCGACTGGATCAGCCATCCTCAGGGCGACGACTCCTACTGGGACGAGGGCTTCTGGGGACTGCTCAAGCAGATTCCCAGCCGCGTGAAGGTGCCGATGTTCATCCACGAGGGCTGGTTCGACCATCACCTCGGCAGCGCGCTGACCGGCTACGAGTCCCTCAACGACGACGTCAAGCGGCACTCGTGGCTGCGCATCGGCTGCTGGAACCACTACTTCCTCAACCCGCTCGAAGGGTTGGAACCGGAGCATCTGGACGCCACCGAAGTGCCCGCGGCGCTCGAATGGTTCGACCTGACGCTCAAGCGCAGGCAGACGCCGGAGCGCAAGGTGGAATACTACGAGGTCGGCGACGACTCCTGGCACACCGCCGACTCGTGGCCGCTGCCCGCCGGAGACACCGGGACCGTCGGCCTGTATCTCGCCGCAGACGGTCATCTGGTGACGGAGGCCCCGAAGGAGCCTGCAAGCGCCGAATACGACTACGATCCGACGGATCCGGTCATGACCCGCGGCGGCGAGGCGCTGCTGACCACGATGGACGAGATCGGCGCGCGCATCCAGCCCGAGGCCAACTGGCGCGACGACGTCATCACCTTCGAATCCGAGCCGCTCGACCACGACCTGCACATCCAGGGCGGGATCAGCGTGGAGCTGTACGTCTCCTCGAGCGCACCGGACACCGCGTTCACGGCCAAGCTCATGTGCGTGGACCCGGACGGCACCGCCCGCAACTACCGCACCTCCATCACCACCATCGGGCTGGACGCGCCGGATGCGGCCCCGTACGTTCCCGGCGAGACCCGTCGTGTGACCATCGATATGTGGGACATCTGCTGGAAGGTGCCCGCCGGATCGCGCATCCGCTGCGACATCTCCTCGTCCGATTTCCCGCAGTACGCCGTGCACACCAACCATGCCGGCCTGTGGAGCGAGCAGACCGACACGCAGGTGGCGCATCAGACCATCCATATGGGAGCCGACCGCCCCTCCGCCATCATGCTGCCGGTGCGCGGCTGAACGGTGATTCGACACCGCATGCGAACCCTGCAAGAACCAGGAAGGAGACCAACGATGATCAGTCAGGAAGCCCGCGACCTGTTCGCGGCGAACGTGAAGGCCATGACCGCGGGCGACGCGCCCCATCTCGCCGCGCAGACGCTGCCGGACGACGTGGACCGGCGCAAGGACATCGCCTACGTGGATGACGGCGATCGGCACCATCTGCTGGATGTGTACACCCCCGCGAAGCGCGAATCGGGCGAACCGCTGCCGGTCGTCGTGGATTTCCACGGCGGCGGACTGTACTACGGCGCCAAGGAGAACAACGAGTGCCGCGACATGCTGCTCGCCCGTCACGGCTTCGCCGTGGTGAACGCCAACTACCGGCTCGTGCCCGACGTGAGCTTCCCCGCGCAGCTTCAGGACGCGATGGCCGTGCTCGAATGGGTCCGCGACCACGGCGCCGAATACGGTCTGAATGCCGGGCGCGTGTGCGTGACCGGCGATTCCGCCGGCGGTGCGCTTGCCCTGTATCTTGCGGCGGCCAACAGCTCGCCGCGACTCGCCGGCGCGCTGGGGGTGACGGCCTCCGGCGTCGATGTGAAGGCGCTCGTCGTGACGTCCGGCATGTTCCGTCTGCGCGGCGGCGTGCATGCCACCGCGCTGGGCTACTACATGGAGGGCTATCTGCAGACGCCCGCCGATCACATCAGGATCGAACCGTATCTCGATCTGGACCGGCTCGTGGTCGACAGCGACCTGCCCCCGGTGTACATGATCACCAGCGTGGAGGATTTCATCGCGGACAACACCTACGAGCTGGCCCGCATCCTGCACGCCCGTCACAGGGACCATGCGATGAGCGTGTGGCCCAAGGGCGACGAGCGCGTGCTGGGCCATGTGTTCAACATCGTGCAGGCCGGCGACCCCGATGCGGCGGAGGCGCATCGCGTGATCGGCGACATCGCGGACTATTGCCGCCGGTACGTGTGACGCTCCCGCGGAGACCCCCTATCAGATATCAGACGACGAAGGCGGCCGTCCCGGCACACGGGACGGCCGCCTTCGTCGGCTGCCGGTTGTGCGCTCCGGTCAGCGGACCTTGCGGATGAAGAGGATCACGACTGCGCCGGCCATGACGGCGGCGATGGCGATCGGGAACACGAGGAAGTATCCGCCGGTGGCCACGACGATCGAGGAGACGACGATCGGCGCGATGACCTGGCCGAGCGTGTTGGCGAGGTTGAGGATGCCCAGATCCTTGCCGGCCTCGTCCGGGTTGGGCAGCACGTCCACGTTGAGCGCCTGGTCGACGGCCATGTAGATGCCGTAGCCGAGTCCCATGAGGGCGGCGTAGACGAGCATGGCGCCCTTGGTCGGCCACAGCCACGGCACGGCGATGCCGACGGCGATGATCGCGGAGGAGACGAACACGGGCAGCTTGCGCATGCCGATGCGGTCGGAGATCGGGCCGGAGGCGAGCGACACGACCAGGGAGACGACCATCGTGATGACGGCCATCGCGGACACGGTCGCGGACGCGGCGTTCTTGTCCTGGCCGATGTAGCGCATGCACACGTACAGCTGGTAGCCGACGATCATGTTGTAGCCGAAGATGAGCATGAGACGGCCGACGAGCGCCTTGTAGAAGTCGGCCGCGCCCTTGGTCGGCGGGCGGAACTGCATGAACGCCTGACGGATGTCGAACTTCCGGCGCTCGCCGTCGCCGGCGGCGGGCAGCTCGCGCGGGATGAGCATGACGGTGCCGACGCCGCACAGGAACCAGCAGACGGTGCCGATCATGAAGCCGGTGGTCGGCGCGTCGATGAACTGCGATCCGATGATGGTGCCCAGCGACTGGCCGACGATCTGGCCGGCGCCGTAGAACGCGCTCATGCTGCCGCGGTACTTGCCGGGGATGCGGTCGGAGAGGATGGCGACGCACGGCGCGATCATGCAGTTGAGGCCGATCTGCAGCAGCGACCACGATGCGACGATGGTGACGAGCGTGGGGGAGACGGACGTCAGGTAGAAGCCGATGCCGGCGATGGGGCCGCCGACGATGATCCACGGGGTGCGCTTGCCGAAGCGGGAGCGGGAGGAGTCGGACAGCGCGCCGAAGATCACGTTGGAGATGAGCGCGAAGATGATGCCGACGGAGTTCATCGTGCCCAGGATCGTCTCGCCCTGGCCGATGCCGAGCGTGTCGAACCGGGCGGGCAGCAGGACGGTCGAGCCGATGGTGCCCGACATCATGAAGACGATGCAGAAGAAGATGAAGCCGGCGCCGAAGCGTCCGAGGTCGAGGCGGCTGACGGGCCTGCCGGTGTCGGGGGCCAGCTCCTCGGGGGGCGGCCGTCGTGGTCTGGGTTTCCATGTTCACACCTTCCTTGGCTGTGAAGTATGTCGGATAAAACTGCGCTGTTCCGGTTGGGTGGTAATGGGCGGCCATCGGATCTGCATTCGTTGGTTACTGATTACTACCTAGTAACTTGGAATATAATCCCGTGACGAAACGGCGTCAAGGCGGCGTGTCGGATGACGTCGTCGCAGACTCGGGCGCATGGCAGACTTGGTTACCGATTGCTGATGATGATGTTCGAGCCTGATGCGCCGGCCCCGAGGCGGGACGGCGCATCGGGGCCGATGCGGGTCCGGCGGCGTTCCGTGCGCGGTGTGACCGGGCCGGCCGGATTCCGGGAAGGATGGGGATACATGACGTCCGAATACGCGGCGGCGGAAGACGAGACGACCGTGGAGACGACGGCGGGGAGGCCGGAGGCGGCGCCGCCCGCCGATGGGCGCGGTCCCGCGACGAGGGGCGAGGCCGGCCGCGCCCGCATCGCGCAGCTGGTCAATGGCCATGTGTCCGGCGACGGACAGGGGAAGGCGGCGCGCAAGCCCCGGCGCATGACATCCGAGGAGCGTTTCGAGCAGATCGTGGACGTGGCCGTGCGGCTCATCGGAGAGAAGGGCTACTACGGCATGTCCCTGCAGGACATCGCCAACGAGATCGGCGTCTCGCAGACCGCGGTCATCCACCGCGTCAAAAGCAAGCAGGGGCTGCTCATCGCGGTCATCGAGCGCCACTACGACAAAATCGACGCGATCGAACGCTACCTGTCCCTGTTCGAGCCGGGCGGCGCGCGCGAAGGCGGCCGGCCGCGCGTGCCGGAGGCGCTGCGCCGCGTCGTCGAGCAGAACTCCCGCCAGCCGGAGATGGTGAAGGTGTTCGAGATGCTCAACACGGAGGCGATGTCGCCGACGCATCCGGCCTACGCCTACTTCGCCGAGCGTCCCGAGCGGCTGGCCCGGCAGTTCCGCGAGCACGAGTGGGCGGTGCCGGACGGCGTGGACGCCGAATTCGTCTACATGCTCGCCAATGCGGCGATGTACGGCCTGGAAGGGCGGTGGCTGGCCAACCCCGACAAGATCGATTTCGTCGCCGAATGGGACCGCTACGCCGACTACCTGTTCCCGTCCCCGCTGTGGGACGGCTACCGTTGATCCGCGCGTCGGGCGCGCATCATCCGCCCGTCTGTCCGTCGCATCATGGATGGGTCTGCGCGGCGTGTCGTCGATTTGACGGCACGCCACCGCGGATGTAACTTACTGGTCAGTAACCGATAATGAGCGGGTTGGTTCCGGTACCCGCCCATCATCGGCTGCCCCGTAGTACGTAGTACACCGGCCGTCGGCACGCAGCCGTGCGGCGGCCCGATCAGTAAGGAAGCACCATCATGGCGGAGACCACCCACATCGAGCGCTACGGTCTGTACGAGATCGACCTGACCGGAACCTCGCTCGGCAACCCGTACGCGGACGTCGAGCTGAGCGCGACCTTCACCCACACCGGCAGCGGCAAGGCCGTCACCGTCGGCGGCTTCTACCGCGGCGACGGCCGCTACGCCATCCGATTCATGCCGGACGAGACCGGCGACTGGCGCTACGTCACCGCCAGCGACGACCCGGCGCTCGACGGCGCATCCGGCGCGCTGACCGTCGACCCGGCCTCCGAAGGCAACCACGGCCGCGTCCTGCGCGCCGCCGACGTGCTCGCCGGCGAGGCGCGCGCGGCCTACGGCGACGAGATCGCCTACCGGTTCTGCTACGAGGACGGCACCCCCTACCAGCCGTACGGCACCACCTGCTACGCGTGGACGAATCAGGCCCCGGACGTGCAGGACCGCACCGTCGAGACGCTGAAGCATGCCCCGTTCAACAAGATCCGCATGTGCGTGTTCCCCAAGTCCTACGACTTCAACACCGCCGATCCGGCCATGTTCGCCTACGAAGGCTCCATGGAGGACGGCTTCGACCACAGCCGCTTCAACGAGGCGTTCTTCGAGAACCTCGACCGTCGGATCGCGCAGCTGCAAGACCTCGGCATCGAGGCGGACGTCATCCTGCTGCACCCATACGACAAGCCCGAATGGGGCTTCTCGAAGATGACCAAGGCCGAGGACGGGTTCTACCTGAGCTACATGGCCCGCCGCTACGGCGCGTACCGCAACGTCTGGTGGTCGCTGGCCAACGAATACGACCTGCTGCCGCACAAGACCCTCGAGGACTGGCGCGACTACGCGCGCATCGTGATGGCGAACGACGCGTTCGGCCACCTGCGCTCCGTGCACAACTGCATCCCGATCTACGACTACAACGAGCCGTGGTGCACCCACTGCTCGATCCAGCGCGTCGACGTGACCCGCACCACCGAATGCATCGCCGACTGGCGCAGGGTGTACGGCAAGCCGGTCGTGTGCGACGAACCCGGCTACGAGGGCAACATCTACTGGGGCTGGGGCAACCTGACCGGCGAGGAGCTCATGCGCCGCTTCTGGGAGGGCGCGATGCGCGGCGGCTACGTCACCCACGGCGAGACCTTCATCGACAAGGGCGAGCAGGTCTGGTGGGCGCACGGCGGCGAACTGCACGGCGACGCCCCCGCCCGCATCGCGTTCATGCGCGGCATCTTCGATCAGGCGCCGCTCGACGCGACCCCGCTCGACGCGCGGATGGACGCGCGCCGCGTATGGCCGGTCGCCTCCGCCCTGCCGGAGGGCACGGTTCTCACCCCCGCGTCGGAGAAGGCGATCCAGTACTGGGACGTGCCGGTCCTGCGCTCCGGCGACGACTGGCAGCTGACCTACTTCGGCTGGTACCGTCCCGCCTACCGCGAGTTCCCGCTGCCTGCCGGCGGCCGCTACGAGGTCGACGTCATCGACACCTGGAACATGACCGTCGAGACGCTGCCGGGCACGCACGAGGGTTCCGTGCGCGTCGACCTGGGTCGTCAGTGGATGGCGGTGCGCATCCGCCGGGCCGCCTGACCGGGTCGGTCCGGTCCGTCTGATCGCAGCCGGTCGGTCCGGGTCTTCCGATCCGCCCGATTCCGCCCGATCGGCCGATCGCCGATCATCCGGGCCGTCGATTCCGTGCGGCGGCCCGGATGATCCGTTTCCCGTTCCTCCCGTTTCCCCATTCCTTCCGCTTCCCGCCGCTCGTTTTTCCCCGTTTCGCCCGTCCTTCCGATTCCCGAAAGCAGGAACGACCATGTCCCAATCCGTCACCGCCCCCGCGTCCCGCGGGCTCTCCCTCCGTACGAAGCTCGCCTTCGGCATGGGCGACTTCTGGACTTCCATCGGCAACATCGCGATGTCCACGTACCTGACGATGTTCTACACCGACGTCGTCCGCCTGTCCCCGTCCATGGTGGCCGCGATGCTGCTCGTCGTGCGTCTCGCCGTCGCGTTCTGGGATCTGACCGTCGGCATCCTCGTCGACCAGACCAAGTCGCGCTGGGGCAAGGCGCGCCCGTGGATGCTGTTCGGCGGCATCGCCTACGGCGTCGCCTTCCTGTTCCTGTTCGTCGACCCGTTCGGCGGCTCGCTGGCCGGCATCATCTACGCGTGGGTCGTGTACACGGCGGTCAACGTCGCCTATTCGACCGTGAACGTGTCGTATGCGTCGCTCACGTCGCTGCTCACCGACGACACCAACGAGAAGACGAAGCTCAACATCTACCGCATGACCACGGCCAACGTCGGCGCGATGCTCGTCTACGTGCTCGCGATGCCGGTGGTCGGGCTGTTCGGCGGCTCGTCGGTCGGCTGGAGCGTGTTCTTCGGCGTCATCGCCGTGATGATCCCGTTCGGCTACTGGTTCACGTTCGCGAACACGCGTGAGCGCGCCGGTTCGCCCGACGGCTCCGGTTCCGCCGGTTCCGCCGCGGCCCGCCGTCCGATCGCCGAGCATTTCCGTGCGCTGGCCCGCAACCGCTACTGGTGGCTGACGCTCGGCCTCAACTTCGCGCTGTGGATGTACAACGGCATCGCCAACGGCATGGCCGCCTACATCGCCAAGTACGTGCTCGGCAACTCGAACCTGACGGCCGTGATCGGCCTGGCCACGGTGATCCCGATGGTCGTGGTGCTGCCGTTCGCCGGACCGCTCGTCGCGCGCTTCGGCAAGCGCAACTCGTCGCTCGCAGGCCTGGTCCTGGTCGTCGCCGGCAGCCTGCTCGTGTTCGTCGATCCGAACAGCCTGTGGGTGTTCTTCGTGTCGATCGTCGTGCGCATGGTCGGCATCGTCCCGATGAACGCCGCGCTCAACGCGATGAGCGCCGACGTGGTCGAATACGGCGAGTGGAGGACCGGCGTGCGCTCCGACGGCATCGTGTTCAGCTCTTCGAGCTTCTCGATGAAGGTCGCGATGGGCGTCTCGTCGGCGGCCATCGCGTGGGTGCTCGGCATGTCCGGCTACGACGGCGCCGCCGCGGTGCAGTCCGCCGGCACGATCGCCGCGATGGTGGACACGTTCGTGTGGGTGCCGGTCGCGATGGTGGCGGTGATGGCCGTGCTCCTGTGGTTCTACGACCTCGACGCCCGCATCGACGGCATCGTCGCCGACCTGCGGTCCGCCTGACGTCCCCGGCCGGACCGTCCGTCCCCGTCCGGCGGCCGGTCCGGCCGATCAGCGTCGCAATCCGTACGGATTCCCCATTCCCATACGGATCGCGACGCTTGCGACCTCCGCAGCGTCGCAATCCGTACAGACTTGTCTCTTCATCAACAGATAACGACGCAACACACGCCCGTAGCGTCGCTTCCTGTACGATTCCGAACCTTCACATACGATTCCCGACGCGGAGCCGCCTCTCCGCGTCGGGAATCGTATATATCAGGCCCGTCGCATGCGGATCGCGACGCGGCCGCGGCGCTACCGGTATCCCTCCCACTGCGGCAGGGGGAAGAGCACATTCTCGCAGTCGGCCCACATCGCGGTGAGGTCCTGGCCGGGGGTGCGCAGCCAGCGCAGCTGGATGCCGTCCATCATCGCGAAGCCGGCGCGCAGCAGCTTCTCCACGTCGACGCCGTCGGGCACGTTCCAGTTGATGTTGAGCGCGGTGGCGACGATGTCGTGCTCGCGCGTGGCGAAGTAGTCGTGCGCGGGATGCTCCGGGTCGATGGCCTCGGCGCTGAGCGTGGAGAACATGTGCACGAGCGCGGGACGCCGGTTGTTGAACGCGACGACCCGGCGCCACATCGTCGGGATGGAGGGCCGTTCGTCGCGGATCGTCTCGGCCATGATGTCCATGGTGCCGCTGTCGTACATCTCGGTCAGCACGAGCCGCAGCAGCCCCTCCTTGCTGCCGACGTGGTGGAGCACGCCCGCCTTGGTGAGGCCCACGTCGGTCGCGATGCGCTGGATCGACGTGCCGTGGTAGCCGAGCCGGCCGAACGACGCGACCGCGGCGTCGAGGATCGCGTCGCGCGATGGATTGTCGGATGATGATGCGCCTGCGTTGGTCATGATTGCCACCTTACGTTCGGTCGGTAGGTTTTCCAAACGATTCCGGCGTGTCCCGACCCTCGTTTTGATAATCTACCTACCAACCGGTCGGTCGCAATTTCGCCGACGAGACGACGACCATCGAACACCGGACCGAACATCGCACAACCCGACCCAGTACAACCCACCCCCCGCCGAGCCGGCACTGCCGGTCGGCGACCCGGCGCGAAAGAAGGCACCATGAGCGAATCCGCATACCCGTCCGTCACCGACCTCACCCTCGAGGAGAAGGCGTCCCTCACCTCCGGCGGCGACGCCTGGCACCTCCAGGGCGTCGAATCCAAGGGCATCCCCGGCTACATGATCACCGACGGCCCCCACGGTCTGCGCAAGTCCCTCGCCTCCAACACCGGCGACACCGACCTCAACGACTCCGTGCCCGCCACCTGCTTCCCGCCCGCCGCCGGCCTGTCCAGCTCGTGGAACCCCGCCCTCATCCGCGAAGTCGGCGAGGCCATGGGCGAGGAGTGCATCCAGGAGAAGGTCGCCGTCATCCTCGGCCCCGGCGTCAACATCAAGCGCAACCCGCTCGGCGGCCGCTGCTTCGAATACTGGAGCGAGGACCCGTACCTCGCCGGCCATGAGGCCGCCGGCATCGTCGAAGGCGTCCAGTCCAAGGGCGTCGGCACCTCCCTCAAGCACTTCGCCGCCAACAACCAGGAGACCGACCGCCTGCGCATCGACGCACGCATCAGCCAGCGCGCCCTGCGCGAGATCTACCTGCCCGCCTTCGAACACATCGTCAAGCACGCCAAGCCGTGGACTATCATGTGCGCGTACAACAAGATCAACGGCGTGCACGCCGCACAGAACCACTGGCTCCTCACCGACCTCCTGCGCGGCGAATGGGGCTACGACGGCATCGTCATGAGCGACTGGGGCGCCGACCACGACCGCGTCGCCTCCCTCAACGCCGGCCTCAACCTCGAAATGCCGCCCAGCTACACCGACGACCAGATCGTCCACGCCGTACGCGACGGCCGCATCGCCCCCGCCCAGCTCGACCGCATGGCCCAGGGCATGATCGACCTCGTCGAGCGCACCCGCGCCGCCATGAGCATCGACGGCTACCGCTACGACATCGACGCCCACGACGACGTCGCCCGCCGCGCCGCCATCGAATCCATCGTCATGCTCAAGAACGACGACGCGACCCTCCCGCTGCGCAAGGACGCGAAGATCGCCGTCATCGGCGAATTCGCCCGCACCCCGCGCTACCAGGGCGGCGGCTCCTCCCACATCACCCCCAACCGCATGACCTCCTTCCTCGACGCCCTCGCCGCACGCGGCATCGACGCCGACTTCGCCCCCGGCTACACCCTCGACCTCGCGCCCGCCGACCCCGCGCTCGAAACCGAAGCCATCGCAGCCGCCGGCCGCAACGACGTCGCCATCGTCTTCCTCGGACTGCCCGAAGAAGCCGAATCCGAAGGCTTCGACCGCACCCACCTCGACCTGCCCGCCAAGCAGACCGACCTGCTGCGCCGCATCGCCGCAGCCAACCCCAACACCGTCGTCATCCTCTCCAACGGCTCCGTCGTCACCATCCGCCCGTGGGCCGGCGACGCCAAAAGCATCCTCGAATCCTGGCTCCTCGGCCAGGCCGGCGGCGCGGCGCTCGCCGACGTCGTGTTCGGCGACGCCAGCCCGTCCGGCAAGCTCGCCCAGTCGATCCCGATGGACATCAACGACGACCCGAGCATGCTCAACTGGCCGGGCGAGGAGGGCCACGTCGACTACGGCGAGGGCGTGTTCGTCGGCTACCGCCACTACGACACCTGCGGCAAGGCCGTCGACTACCCGTTCGGCTACGGCCTGAGCTACGCGACGTTCGCGATCGGCGACGTGCGCGTGGAGAAGACCAGCGCGAACACGGCGCGCGTGACCGCGACCGTGGCCAACACGTCCGACGTGGACGGCGCCGAGACCGTGCAGGTGTACGTCGCGCCCGGCAAGGCCGACGTCGCCCGTCCCGTCCACGAGCTCAAGGGCTTCGAGAAGGTGTTCCTCAAGGCCGGCGAATCCACGACCGTGACGATCGACCTCGACGAGCGCGCGTTCGCTTACTGGTCGGAGCGCTACGCCGACTGGCACGTCGAAGAGGGCGAATACACGGTCGAGGTCGGCACGTCGAGCCGCGACATCGTCGCCCGCGTCCCGGTCGCGCTCGACGGCGACGGCAAGACGCAGCCGCTGACCGCATGGTCGACGTACGGCGAATGGTCCGCCGACCCGGTCGGCGCGCAGGTCGTCGCCGCCGTGGCCGACGCCGGCGAACGCGGCGACCTGCCCAAGCTGCCCGACAATTCGATGATGCGCATGTTCCTCATGACCATGCCCGTCAACTCGATGCCCATGCTCATGGGCGAGGGCGGCAAGGCCATCACCGAGTTCATGCTCGCCGACTACGCCCGCCGCACCGCCTGATCCCGCGGCGCATCGAAGGGGTGCCCCCAGAACGACGGTTACCAGAAGTAACCATTGGATATTCCGCCACTGCGTGGAACCTATCCATCGTTCTGAGGGCACCCCTCGTCGTATCGGTGATGGCACCGTGGATGAAGGGATGGGTGGTTCGCCGCGACACGCCGATTGTTGTATGTGCAACTGTTGTATGTGGGACGTATTATCCTCACCTGTTGCATATACAACAGTTGAGGAGAGGGAGGATCATGGACCGACACATCCTCAGCATGGACCTGCGTGCGCTCACGCGCAGCATCGACCGCTATCTGGGCGAGACGATGCCGCCGTCCGCATGCGATGCGACCGGCGGCAATGCCCACATCATCATGTTCCTGGCGCGCAACCGCGACCGGGACGTGTACCAGCACACGATCGAGCAGAAGTTCTGCATCACCCGCTCCACCGCCTCGCGCGTGCTGGCGCTGATGGAGAAGAAGGGCATGATCGTGCGCGAATCCGTGGACCACGACGCCCGGCTCAAGAAGATCGTGCTGACCGACCAGGCCGACGCGATCGTCAACGACCTGAGACGCAGCGGCGCCGACATGGAACGCCGCCTGATGGCCGGCCTGAGCGCGCAGGAGCTTGAGACGCTCGCCTCCTGCATCGCACGCATGCGCGCCAACCTGGACGACGCGCGCAGGGAATTCCAGAACCGTCAGCCCGACCGCCGTCAGACGGCCGCGGCCCCGCAGGCCGGAGAGCCGGCCCGCGGCGACATGAACGAAACGAACGACAAGAACGACAAGAAGGAGGAAAGCAAGTGAGCACCACCGCAACCGACTCCCGGCGCCGCGCGGACGAGCCGGCCAGGCCGAAGCATATCCTGCGCACGCTGGGCAAATCGATGCGCGAATACAGGAAGGCGAGTTGGCTCGCGCCGGCGTTCGTCGCCGTCGAAAGCGTCCTGGAGATCCTGATCCCGACGGTCATGGCCTCGCTCATCGACGAGGGCATCACCGGCGGCAGCATGCCCGCGATCGTCAAGTTCGGCATCATCCTGCTGTGCTGCTCGGCCGTGTCGCTGACCAGCGGCTTCCTGGCCGGCCGGTTCGCCGCCATCGCCGGCGCCGGCTTCGCGAAGAACCTGCGCCACGACGAGTTCGAGAAGGTGCAGGGCTTCAGCTTCACCAACATCGACCGATTCTCCACCGGTTCGATCGTGACCCGACTGACCACCGACGTCACCAACCTGCAGAACGCGTACTCGATGATGATCCGCATGGGCGTGCGCGCCCCGATCATGGTCGTCGTCGCGTGGATCTTCTCGTTCCGCATCAGCAAGTCCATCTCGCTGGTGTTCCTCGCCTGCATCCCGATCCTCGCGATCGGCCTGTGCGGCCTGGCCGTGCTCGTCCACCCGGTGTTCGAGCGCGTGTTCCACACCTACGACGACCTCAACAACGTCGTCGACGAGAACCTGCAGGGCATCCGCGTCGTCAAGTCCTACAACCGCGAGAACCACGAGATCGGCAAGTTCGGCCGCATCTCCGAGAAGATCTTCAAGGACTTCACCCTCGCCGAGCGCATCATGAGCTTCAACAGCCCGATCATGATGGTGTGCATCTACGGCACGATGATCCTCATCGCCTGGATGGGCGCCCAGCAGATCGTCGCATCCGGCAACAACGCGGCGTTCGGCCTGACCACCGGCGACCTGACCGCGCTCGTCACCTACGCGATGCAGATCCTCATGGCCATGATGATGCTCTCGATGATCTTCGTCATGTTCATCATCTCCCAGGCCTCCGCCGAACGCATCTGCCAGGTGCTGCAGGAGGAGAGCACCGTCAAGGACCCGGAGCATCCGGTCACCGCCGTCAAGGACGGCACGATCGAATTCGACCACGTCACGTTCCGCTACTCAGACAGCTCCGAGAAGCCCGTCCTCGACGACATCGACCTGACGATCCGCTCCGGCATGACCGTCGGCATCGTCGGCGGCACCGGCTCCGCCAAGTCGTCGCTCGTCCAGCTCGTCCCGCGCCTGTACGACGTGAGCGAAGGCTCCCTCAAGGTCGGCGGCGTCGACGTGCGCGACTACGACATGACCGTCCTGCGCGACCAGGTCGCCATGGTGCTCCAGAAGAACATCCTGTTCGCCGGCACCATCGCCGAGAACCTGCGCTGGGGCAACCCCGACGCCACCGACGAGGAGCTGCGCCACGCCTGCAAGCTCGCCCAGGCCGACGGCTTCATCCAGGAGTTCCCCGACAAGTACGACACCTACATCGAACAGGGCGGCACCAACGTGTCCGGCGGCCAGCGCCAGCGCCTGTGCATCGCCCGCGCGCTGCTCAAGAAGCCGAAGATCCTCATCCTCGACGACTCCACCAGCGCCGTCGACACCAAGACCGACCAGCTGATCCGCGGCGCCTTCCACCACGAGATCCCCGACACGACGAAGATCATCATCGCCCAGCGCGTCGCCTCCGTCCAGGAGTCCGACCTGATCCTCGTCATGGACAAGGGACGCATTATGGCCAAGGGCACGCACGACGAGCTGCTCGCCACGTGCGACGAATACCGCTCCATCTACGAATCCCAGACCAAGAACACCGCCCAGGAAGGAGAGCTGCAGTGAGCGACAAGAACTCGTTCGCCAAGCGCAAGCCGGGCATGGGCCAGGCGGCGCCCGGCACCACCCGCCGCATCTTCGGATACATCTTCCAATACAAGTGGCGCGTCATCGCCATCGTGGCGTGCATCCTCATCGGCGCCGCCGCCCAGGCCGGCTCCGCGCTGTTCCTCCAGTCCCTCATCGACTCGTACATCCTGCCGATGGTCGGCGCCACCGACCCCGACTGGTCGCCGCTGCTGCACGTCATCACGCTGATGGGCTGCCTGTACGTCGCCGGCATCGTCGCATCCTGGCTGTGGCAGTGGCTCATCGTCACCGTCGAACAGGGCACCCTCAAGAAGATCCGCGACGACATGTTCGCCCACCAGCAGCGGCTCCCGATCCGCTACTTCGACACCAACGAGCACGGCGACATCATGAGCCACTACACGAACGACACCGACACGCTGCGCCAGGCCATCAGCCAGTCGTTCCCGCAGATGTTCTCGTCCGCCGTGTCCGCGGTCGCCGCGCTCATCTCCATGCTGTGGCTGAGCGTGCCGATCACGCTGTTCGTCGTCGTGTTCACCGCCGCCCTGTTCGTCATCCTGCGCAAGATCGTCTCGCGCTCCGGCCGCTACTTCGTCAAGCAGCAGGTCGCCATCGGCGACGTCAACGCGTTCGTCGAAGAGGCCGTCAACGGCCAGAAGGTCGTCAAGGTCTTCAACCACGAGAACGCCATGCAGGAGACCTTCGACAGGAAGAACGAGGAGCTGTTCCACGCCTCCGCCGAAGCGAACACGTGGGGCAACGTCATGATGCCGATCGTCGGCAACATGGGCTACCTGCTGTACATCCTCCTCGCCCTCGTCGGCGGCGCCATGGCCCTCGCCGGCGTCGGCAACTTCGGCCTGTCCGGCTTCGGCGACCTCACCCTGGGTACGCTCATCTCCCTGCTCACCCTGTCGCGTTCCTTCATCAACCCGATCGGCCAGGTCTCCCAGCAGATGACCATGGTCATGATGGCGCTCGCTGGCGCCTCGCGCATCTTCGCGCTGATGGACGAGCCGGTCGAGGAGGACGACGGCTCCGTCACGCTCGTCAACGTCGAGCTCGGCGCCGACGGCCGCACGATGACCGAAGTCGACCACGAGACCGGCCACTGGGCGTGGAAGCGCGCCGCGGACGACGACGGCACCCGCTCCCTCAAGGCCGCCGAGAAGCTGCACGGCTCCGCCCGCGAGGTCGCGCTCAAGGCCAAGGAGCAGGCGATCACCTCGCCCGACGGCTGCTACACGCTGCTGCAGGGCGACGTGCGCTTCACCAACGTCACGTTCGGCTACAACCCGGACAAGCCGGTCCTGCACGACATCACCTGGTTCGCCAAGCCGGGCCAGAAGATGGCGCTCGTCGGCGCGACCGGCGCCGGCAAGACCACCGTCACGAACCTCATCAACCGGTTCTACGACATCCAGGAAGGCCAGATCCTCTACGACGGCATCGACGTGAAGAACATCCGCAAGCCGGATCTGCGCCGCTCGCTGGGCATCGTGCTCCAGGACGTGAACCTGTTCACCGGCACCGTGATGGACAACATCCGCTACGGCCGTCTCGACGCCACCGACGAGGAGTGCATCGCCGCGGCGAAGCTCACCAACGCGGACGGCTTCATCCGCATGCTGCCGCAGGGCTACCAGACGGTGCTCGAAGGCGACGGCTCCGGCCTGTCGCAGGGCCAGCGCCAGCTGATCTCGATCGCGCGCGCCGCCGTCGCCGACTCGCCGGCGCTGATCCTCGACGAGGCGACCTCGTCGATCGACACGCGCACCGAGGAGGTCGTGCAGGCCGGCATGGACAACCTGATGAAGGGCCGCACCGTGTTCGTCATCGCCCACCGTCTGTCGACCGTGCGCAACTCGGATGTGATCATGGTGCTCGACCACGGCAACATCATCGAGCGCGGCTCGCACGACGAGCTCATCGCCCTCAAGGGCGAGTACTACCAGCTGTACACCGGCGCGGTGGAGCTGGAGTAGCCGGGGAGGCGTCGGCGCGACCGTGCGCCGGCCGCCGTCCCGCAACGATAGGGGCGTGTGCCCCGCCGTCCGCTTACGGACGGCGGGGCACACGCCCCTTGTCATATCCGCGGCGATGCCGTCACGGCGGCGTCACAGCAGCGCGATCAGACGCTCGACCTGCTCGTCGGTCGTGGACCAGCTGGTGCAGAACCGCATGACGGTGCGGCCGTCGGCGGTCGGCTCCATGTAGCCCATCGCGACCTGCGATTCGAGACGGGCGCGCGTGGCGTCGTCGAGCGTGACGAACACCTGGTTGGTGGGCGCGTCGAACGTGAGCTCGTAGCCGCGTTCCGTGAGCGCCGCGCGGATGCGGTCGGCGGCGCGGTTGGCGTGCGCGGCGATGCGCAGGTACAGGCCGTCGTCGAACAGCGTGTCGAACTGCACGCCGAGCAGCCAGCCCTTGGCGAGCAGCGCGCCGTGCCGCTTGACGAGCGTGAGGAAATGCTTCGGCGTGCGCGAATACCCGCCGTGGTTGGTGAACACGACGGCCTCGCCGAACAGCGCGCCCACCTTGGTGCCGCCGATAGTGAACACGTCGGCGATGCGCGCCAGATCCTCCAGCGTCAGGTCGTTGCCCTGCGCGGTGAGCGCGTAGCCGAGGCGCGCGCCGTCGACGAACAGCGGCATGCCGTGGCGGTGGGCGACGTCGGCGATGGCCTCCAGCTCGGCCCTGGTGTAGAGGGTGCCGTATTCGGTGGCCTGCGACACGTAGACGCTGCCGGGGAACACCATGTGCTCGTAGTTGGCGTCGGCGTAGAACGTGGCGCAGTAGGAGTCGAGTTCGGCCGCGTCGATCCTGCCGTCATGATGGGGGAGCGTGAGCACCTTGTGTCCGGTCGCCTCGATGGCGCCGGCCTCGTGCACGTTGACGTGCCCGCTGGCCGCTGCGACGACGCCGGCGTACTGCGGTGTGATCGCGTCGATGACGGTCTGGTTGGTCTGCGTGCCGCCGACGAGGAACCACACGTCCGCGCCGGGCGCGCCGCACGCCCGACGGATCCTCTCCTTGGCGGACGCGCACACGTCGTCGGACCCGTAGCCGGGATACTGCACGTCGTTGGTGCGGGCGAGGCGTTCGAGGATCTCAGGCGTGGCGCCGCACGAATAGTCGTTGGCGAAGGACAGCTGCGGTTCGGGCATGTCGTCTCCTTTGGACGTGGAGGTGGGGTCTGGTCTGTTTCCACCCACACTCTACCGCCGTCGGCCGTTTCATGGCCGGGATGTCCGGGATCGGAGAGCCGCTTCGATGCCGCGTGGCGGCGAATGCGGGCCGGAAGGCTCACGTTGCTCGCGCAATCATGAGGTCTGCGCGAGCAACGTGACGTTATGAGCGTCCGGATTGTCACATTGCTAGCGCAGACCTGTCGATTGCGCTAGCAATGTGAGGCTTCGCTGAGGTTGCTGCCGGTGACGAACCGGTGCGGAAAAGCAGAAAGGCCTTCCGACTGGGAGGCCTTCCGTGATGGGGTGGCTAACGCGGCTCGAACGCGCGACCTGCTGAACCACAATCAGCTGCTCTACCAACTGAGCTATAGCCACCATCATTGTCGTCTCCAGCGGACTGGAACCAGACAACAGATGGATACTATACACGAATCCTGTGGGAGTGCCACTTCGGCGTGTCGCGGTGTTCTCCGGGTCGCCGGAATGTCGGCATGACACGCCGGAAACCGTTGGAAATGTGCGGTTCTGTGCGTGATGAACGGGTTCGATGTGCGGCATCGTGCATTCGACTCGACCGGAAACGAACGCGACGCAACATCGCGGAAGAAACGCAAGAATCGGCCGTGGCGTTCCTCGCGCATCGAGACGAAGCGGACTATACTGGGGACCGAAGGCCGGAGTTGCGGATCGGTCGGGAATCCTTCAGGTCGCAACGAAGCGCAACGGTTCGGTAAACGTGCGCAACGCTTTCAACAGACACAATTCAACACTGGTGACGAAGGCGACACCGAGGAAGCACGGCGAGGAAGCCGGGTCGCAGCGACGATATCCACCGAAGGGTTCGTCGGTCGGGCCGCTCCCCACGCGGAGGCGCCCCGGATGATGCGAGATATGACCGACGACGTCCCTTCGGCACGACGAGGCCCCGCGGGCAGGCAGCCCGACGGGGCCTCGTCCTTGTCGCGGTGGATTGCGGTCATGGTGGGGAAGCTCGGGCTGCCGGCGTGTCGCACGGGTCCGGAAATGTCCGGCGTGTCCGTATCATGGGAATTCGTGTGTGCCGGCGGTACGCCTTATGTGACAGGTGTGCGGGCCGGGATATCCCGTGAATCGGTTGGATCGCGCGCAGCAATGCGGACTGTGAAAGAGGAGCGGGCCATCGGGCCGGTGGACTGTGGCTGTCTTCGTTCTCTCAGTGGGCGGAGTGTGGGCGCAGTGCGGCGGTCTCACAGGAGTAAAGAAACCACTGAATCGGAGAATTCAAGTTGCCTACTATCGAACAGCTCGTCCGTAAGGGACGTCAGGCCAAGCCGAAGAAGTCGAAGACTTTGGCCTTGAAGGGCAGCCCGCTGCGTCGCGGCGTGTGCACCCGTGTGTACACCACCACCCCGAAGAAGCCGAACTCGGCTCTGCGTAAGGTCGCCCGTGTGCGCCTGTCCTCGGGCGTCGAAGTCACCGCCTACATCCCGGGCGAGGGCCACAACCTGCAGGAGCACTCCATCGTGCTCGTGCGCGGCGGCCGTGTCAAGGATCTGCCGGGTGTGCGCTACCACATCGTGCGCGGCGCGCTTGATACCCAGGGTGTGAAGGATCGCAAGCAGGGTCGTTCCCTGTACGGAGCAAAGAAGGCGAAGTAAGAAATATGTCTCGTAAAGGACCCGCTAAGAAGCACGTCGTTCTGCCTGATCCGATCTACGGCTCGACCGTCGTGGCTCAGCTGATCAACAAGATTCTGCTCGACGGCAAGAAGTCGATCGCCGAGGACATCGTGTACTCCGCGCTCGACATGGTCAAGGAGAAGACGGACCAGGAGCCGGTGGCCGTGCTCAAGCGCGCGCTGGACAACATCCGTCCGTCCCTCGAGGTCCGCTCCCGCCGCGTCGGCGGCGCGACCTACCAGGTCCCGGTCGAGGTGAAGCCGGCCCGCGCGAACACCCTGTGCCTGCGCTGGCTGACCGACTTCTCCCGCGCCCGTCGCGAGAAGACCATGGCCGAGCGTCTCGCCAACGAGATCCTCGATGCCTCCAACGGCCTGGGCGCTTCCGTGAAGCGTCGTGAGGATACCCACAAGATGGCCGAGGCCAACAAGGCCTTCGCTCATTACCGCTGGTAATTCCGTCAGATCGAGAGCTAAGGAAAAGCAATGGCACAAGACGTGCTCAACGACCTCAACCAGGTTCGTAACATCGGCATCATGGCCCACATCGATGCCGGTAAGACCACCACGACGGAGCGCATCCTCTTCTACACCGGCAAGAACTACAAGATCGGTGAGACCCACGACGGCGCCTCGACGATGGACTTCATGGCTCAGGAGCAGGAGCGCGGCATCACCATCCAGTCCGCCGCCACCACCTGCTTCTGGAACCGTCAGACCCACGACGTCAAGGACAAGTTCCAGATCAACATCATCGACACCCCGGGCCACGTGGACTTCACGGCCGAGGTGGAGCGCTCCCTGCGCGTGCTCGATGGCGCCGTCGCCGTGTTCGACGGCAAGGAAGGCGTGGAGCCGCAGTCCGAGACCGTGTGGCGTCAGGCCGACAAGTACGGCGTCCCGCGTATCTGCTTCATCAACAAGATGGACAAGCTCGGCGCGGACTTCTACTTCTCCGTCCAGACCATCAAGGACAAGCTGGGCGCCAAGCCGCTCGTCATCCAGCTGCCGATCGGCGCCGAGAACGACTTCTCCGGCGTCGTCGACCTGATCCGCATGAAGGCCTATGTGTGGAACGACGTGACCACCGATCAGGGTGCTCACTACGAGACCACCGACATCCCGGCCGACCTGCAGGACAAGGCCGAGGAGTACCGCTCCCAGCTGCTCGACGACGTCGCTGAGGCCAGCGACGAGCTGACCGAGAAGTACCTCGAGAACGGCGAGCTGACCGAGGAGGAGCTGCGTGCCGGCATCCGTCAGCTGACCATCGAGCGTCGCGCCTACCCGGTCATGTGCGGTTCCGCGTTCAAGGACAAGGGTGTTCAGCCGATGCTGGACGCCGTCGTCGACTACCTGCCGAGCCCGGAGGACGTCCCGTCCATCCAGGGCTTCGACCCGAAGGACGAGTCCATCGAGATCTCCCGCAAGCCGCTGACCACCGATCCGTTCGCGGCTCTGGTCTTCAAGATCTCCACCCACCCGTTCTACGGCAAGCTGGTGTTCGTGCGCGTCTACTCCGGCGCCGTCAAGCCGGGCGACAACGTCCTCGACTCCACCAAGGGCAAGAAGGAGCGCGTCGGCAAGATCTTCCAGATGCACGCCGACAAGGAGAACCCGGTGGATTCCGCCGAGGCCGGCAACATCTACACCTTCGTGGGCCTGAAGAACGTCACCACCGGCGACACCCTGTGCGCCGAGAACGCTCCGATCTCCCTCGAGTCCATGACCTTCCCGGACCCGGTCATCCAGGTGGCCGTCGAACCGAAGACCAAGGCCGACCAGGAGAAGATGGGCGTCGCCCTCGCGAAGCTCTCCGACGAGGATCCGACCTTCCAGGTCACCACCGACGAGGAGTCCGGCCAGACCCTGATCGCCGGCATGGGCGAGCTCCAGCTCGACATCATCGTCGACCGTATGCGCCGCGAGTTCAAGGTCGAGTGCAACGTGGGCAAGCCGCAGGTCGCCTACCGCGAGACCATCCGCAAGGCGGTCATGAACGAGGTCTACACCCACAAGAAGCAGACCGGTGGTTCCGGCCAGTTCGCGAAGGTCTTCATGAACTTCGAGCCGCTCGACACCGAGGCCGGCGAGACCTTCGAGTTCGAGAACAAGGTCACCGGCGGCCACATCAGCGGCGAATTCATCGGACCCATCGAGGCCGGTGTCAAGGAAGCCATGGAGGCCGGCGTGCTCGCGGGCTTCCCGATGGTGGGCGTCAAGGCCACGGTCTACGACGGCCAGATGCACCCGGTCGACTCCTCCGAAATGGCCTTCAAGATCGCCGGTTCCATGGCGTTCAAGGAGGCTGCTCCGAAGGCCAAGCCGGTCATCCTCGAGCCGATCATGGCCGTCGAGGTCCGTACTCCGGAGGAGTACATGGGCGACGTCATGGGCGACCTGAACTCCCGCCGTGGCAGCATCACCGCGATGAACGACGCCACCGGCGTCAAGGTCATCGACGCGAAGGTGCCGCTGAGCGAGATGTTCGGCTACATCGGCGACCTGCGTTCCAAGACCCAGGGCCGCGCGATGTTCACCATGCAGATGGACTCGTACGCCGAGGTCCCGAAGACCGTCTCCGACGAGATCATCAAGGCCCAGCGCGGCGAGTGACACGCGCAGTCGCTTTGACGTGACAGTGTCTCCAGTCGGCGCTACTATTTTGTAGCGCTGACTGGGTTCTGGCTCCAAAGTGGCACATAACCCAGAAACCCAGTAAACTGTAGCGAGTGCTTTCGGATCACGAGTCCGAAGGCCGTACTACACGAGACGTCCAGGAGGACAAACACACATGGCAAAGGAAAAGTACGAGCGTACTAAGCCGCACGTTAACATCGGTACCATCGGTCACGTCGATCACGGCAAGACCACGCTGACCGCGGCCATCTCCAAGGTCCTGCACGAGCAGTACCCGGATGTCAACCCGGAGTACGACTTCAACCAGATCGATTCCGCTCCGGAAGAGGCCGCCCGCGGTATCACCATCAACATCGCTCACATCGAGTACCAGACCGAGGCTCGTCACTACGCCCACGTCGACTGCCCGGGCCACGCCGACTTCGTGAAGAACATGATCACCGGTGCTGCCCAGATGGACGGCGCCATCCTCGTTGTGGCCGCCACCGACGGCCCGATGGCCCAGACCCGCGAGCACGTGCTGCTCGCCCGTCAGGTCGGCGTTCCGAAGATCCTGGTCGCCCTGAACAAGTGCGACATGGTCGAGGACGAGGAGCTCATCGAGCTCGTTGAGGAAGAGGTCCGTGACCTCCTCGACGAGAACGGCTTCGACCGCGAGTGCCCGGTCATCCGTCTGTCCGCCTACGGCGCGCTGCACGATGACGCTCCGGAGCACGAGAAGTGGGTTGAGCAGGTCAAGGCCCTCATGGCTGCCGTCGACGAGTACATCCCGACCCCGGTTCACGACCTGGACAAGCCGTTCCTGATGCCGATCGAGGACGTGTTCACCATCTCCGGTCGTGGCACCGTCGTCACCGGCCGTGTTGAGCGTGGCCAGCTGGCCGTCAACACCCCGGTCGAGATCGTCGGTATCCGCGAGACCCGCAGCACCACCGTCACCTCCATCGAGACCTTCCACAAGACGATGGACTCCTGCGAGGCCGGCGACAACACCGGTCTGCTGCTCCGCGGCATCAACCGTACCGATGTCGAGCGTGGCCAGGTCGTCGTCAAGCCGGGCTCCGTCACCCCGCACACCAAGTTCGAGGGCGAAGTCTACGTTCTGACCAAGGATGAGGGCGGCCGTCACTCGCCGTTCTTCTCCAACTACCGTCCGCAGTTCTACTTCCGCACCACCGACGTCACCGGCGTCATCGAGCTGCCGGAAGGCGTCGAGATGGTTCAGCCGGGCGATCACGCGACCTTCACCGTCGAGCTGATCCAGGCCATCGCTATGGAGGAGGGCCTGACCTTCGCCGTGCGTGAGGGTGGCCACACCGTCGGCTCGGGCCGTGTCACCAAGATCCTCGCCTGATTTCAATCAGAGAGCATCTGACACGCTTGAACTAGCGTTCTGAAGGAGTCCTTCCGGGCAGCAGTCCGGAAGGACTCCTTCTGGTTTCGGCCCCGCTATGGCGGGGATGATCCCCTGAAAATGTGGTGATGCAACGTGTTCCCCGTGTATACGGGGGTGAGGTGATGTTCAGCTACTGAACATGGCTCTTCGTATTTTGGTGTGTAAGGGCCGTGCGGTTTCATTCGGTGTGTGAAAGAAAAAGTGAAGGAAACCGCGCGGCTTGGTGACAAGTCTAGCGCGTTCGACGGCCGGGTCCTGCTCGGCCTGGACACACTGGGGCTGAACCCCGTCTCGCAAAGGCACGTGGCGGCCGGCTCGCGGGCGGGAGTGTGGCTGATCGGCTGCGAGATCGAGGACGAGACCGCCCGCTACTGCCGGGAATGCGGGGCCATGGGCCGGGTTCGCTCCTCGCGGCGCCGCAGGCTTGCGCACACTCCCGTCGGCCAGCACGCCGTGCACCTGCTGGTGAGGGTCAGGCGCTATGAATGCGCGGCGTGCGCCCGCTCGTGGACCGACGATCTGACCCGCATAGCCGACAGGGGGAGACGGCTGACGAACGCGGCCGTGTGGTGGGCGGCGGCCGAGGCGGCGCTGAAGTCGAAGAGCGTGTCCGCGTGCGCGCACGACCTGCATTGCTCGTGGGGCGCTTTGAACCGGGCCGTGCTGGAGAAGGGCGCCGGCGTGCTGGCCGCGGACCCGCGCCGGCTGGACGACGTGGAGTCGATCGGCGTGGACGAGCACGTATGGCGGCACGCCCGCACGGGCGGCCGGTACGTGACCGTCATCGTGGACCTCACCCCGCGAAGGCACGGGCGGCCGGCCCGTCTGCTCGACATGGTCGAGGGCCGCAGCGAAAAGGCGTTCGCCCGATGGCTCGCCGAGCGCCCGCGATCATTCCGGGACCGGGTCAAGGAGGTCGCGATGGACGGGTTCGCCGGCTATAAGAGGGCCGCGGCCCGCCAGGTGCCCCGCGCCGTGGAGATCCTCGACCCGTTCCACGTCGTCAGGCTCGCCGGCGACAGGCTCACGGCCGTGCGATGCCGCCTCCAGCGCGAGGCCACGGGCCGGCGCGGCCGGCGCGACGACCCGCTCTACAAGGGCAGGAGGATCCTCCTCAGGACCGCGGGGCTCAGGACCGACAGGCAGCAGGCGCGCGTCGACATGCTGCTCGCCGATCCGGCGAACAGGCCGCTCGCCCTCGCGCACGGCGTCTACCAGAGGATCATCGACTGCTATGCGCAGGGGGACCGCGGGAAGGGACGGGGCATGATGGCCGAACTCATCGAGTCCCTCGCCGTCAGGGGCGCGGCGCCCGGATGCCCGGAGATCGCCGCGCTCGGCCGCACGCTCAAACGGCGCATGGCGGACGTGCTCGCGTTCTTCGACCACCCCCACGGGGCGAACGGTCCCACCGAGGCCATCAACGGCAGGCTCGAGACCCTCCGGGGCGTCGCCCTGGGGTTCCGCAGCCTCGGCAACTACATCGTCAGAAGCCTGCTGCACACCGGCGGGTTCAGACAAGCCATCCAGGCCCACCTCTGAACCACTACTCATACACACCAAAATACGAAGAGCCCTGAACATCACCTCGACACATTTTCAGGTTGATAAAATTTAGTGACGGTGATAATTTTAAGGCTATGACAGCTAGCGTCTACCCACGGCTGTGGACGCAGATATCCTAGACGAGGTCGGAATATGCAGAAACTGAGTAAGGAGGTTCAGTACATATGCCACTAGACTTCACCGCAGTGGACCTTGAATGGGTTGCTAACCAGGGTGCTGCAATCTGCTCGGTTGGAGCAGTACGATTCCGAGACGGAAAGCCGCAAGAAGCATTTGACGTCAAAGTGCGACCTCAAACTCCGTACTCCCAGTGGGAGCAATGGGCCATCAAGAAGAACCATGTTACCTTTGAAGACGTTATGTTCGAACCCGAATGGTGCGACATTTACGATGACTTTCTGGACTTCACCGGTGAAGACGTACTCGCATTCCATAACGCCAAGAGTGCCGATCTTCCCCACTTGGAAAAGGCATGTGATTCCTATGATCTGGCGTATCGCCCCTTTGATTACCTCTGCACTTACTCATTGTCGAAACTGATGTTTCCCAATCGCCAGGGGAAAGGAAAACATACGCTAAGCAGCATGTGCAAAGCGCAGGGGATAGATTGGAACGCATCCCTTTATCACACTGCCGCATATGATGCGCAGAAGTGTGGTGAATTGCTGGTATCACTAGCTAGGCTGGTAAACGCATCGACGTTGCAAGACATTAGCCGTGGCATTGCGTTCCGTAACGTCGTTTCGGACAAAACCATCCCGACCGATATGCGAAGCGTCATCGAAGCAATGCCGGACGCCACAATCGAGGAATGGATAAATGCGTTGTACGAGACTCCCGCCAATCCTGGTGATAAATGTCGAATGTGCGACCAGCCGCTATCTTCGAAGGCCCGCAAGCAGTATCGACCGGCCCATTGCTGTACCGCCCCTTGCTGGCATCGACTTGAGCAACAATTTGAGCAACAGAAGAAGCTGTTGGATCAGCCCCCGGAATTGATTCGCCCTTCATATTCGTGATATCGGAGAAAGAGTCCTGCATCAAGTTGGGTGAAGGACTCTTCTCATTGAGACTGAGCCTCAGCCATGCTATTGATGTCTATTACGACTGTTGGCACGGGATTGTGATTCCGTGCTTTTTCTGAGGAGCCACTGTTTTTTTCAGCAAGACAGCAAGATACGAAGCTCCGGAATAATCTCCGGAGCTTCGATTCTTTTTCTGGCTTTTACCAGCAGCATCATGGGACGACGCATTTCGTCGCGCATTCCCGGAATGTCCAGCATGTCGGCGGGAGGCGTCGCCTATTCGACGGCTTCGATTCGGAATCCGGCGGCTATCAGCGGGTTCAGGATCTGGGTCAGGGTGTGATGGTACTTAGCCACCCGATGGCCGAGGAAGTTCGTCTCCCGTTCGCCGGGATAGTAGTATCGGTCGATTGGCCAGTATGCTGGGTTGCCGTCCGCGTCGTAGATCCAGTCTTCGTCGACGCCGGCGGTGAAGGTCGGATGTTCGATGTTGAAGAGGAAGCATCCACCGTCGGTCAACGTGCGATGCACCTTGCGGTAGATGCCGTCCAGATCCTCGATATAGTGCAGGACCAGATTGGAGACGACTACATCATATGCCGTTCGGGGTACGCGTATTCCTCGATATCACAGACCTCATACGTGATGCGTTCACCGGCGTTGATGGCTCTGGCCTTCACGATCATGCGTTCGCTGCCGTCGATGCCGGAGAACCGCGGTGGCTCCCATGCGCGCGGCGTACGCGCAGTGCCACCCATAGCCGCAGCCCAGATCCAATACCTTCCGGCCGCGCAGGTCGGGGAACAGGGGCTGCAGCTGATGTCATTCCCCGGCAGCTTGCAGGCCGCCTTTGCTTCGTGCCATGTTCGCGTATTTTGCGAAGAATTCGCTGTCGTCGTAGATGCTGCTTATGTGGTTTGCCTCCATTCTTGCCGGTTCGTTCATCTCATCGGGCGTCGTCCAGTTTGCCGAGTGCCTTGATGAGGGAGTCGATGTGGCCTTTGGCGCGCACGTTGTAGCGTGCGAGTTCGATGCGCCCGTCGGTGCCGATGACGAACGTGGATCGCAGGACGCCGACGTGCGTGCGGCCGTACAGTTTCTTCTCGCCGTACGCGCCGTACAGGCGGTGGACGCGCAGGTCCGGGTCGGACAGGAGCGGGAACGTCAGCTGGTCGCGCTGCCGGAACCGTTCGAGCTTGTCGATCGGATCCTTCGACATGCCGAGCACGGTGTATCCCATGCCGCCCAGTCGGGCGATGTTGTCGCGGAAGTCGCATGCCTGTGTGGTGCATCCCGGCGTCATCGCCGCCGGATAGCAGTACAGGATCACGCGCCGTCTCCGCTGCGCAAGCACATCCGACAGGGTGATGCCCGTCGTCGTTCCGTCCGGCATGACCGCCGGCAGGGTGAAATCGGGCGCGGCCTGTCCGATGTCGAGTCGCGTGGGCAGGGGATCGCCGGCGGCGTCGGTACCGTCAGTGCCGGTCGTAGCCACGGGGGTCATAGTCGTCATGATCGTGTTCGTCGTTTCGTCCATGACTCCACGATAGCAACGGTACCAACGCCACCGCCGCAGACCGTCATGCCTGCGTCCCGCCATATCTGGCCGCGTCACTGTGCATAGTATTGCGCCTGCGCCTGCCACAGCTCCCGGTATTTGCCGCCGACATCGGCCAGCAGCCGTTCGTGCGGTCCCTGCTGGATGATGCTGCCGTGGTCGAATACGGCGATGTCGTCGCAGAATCGGCATGACGACAGCCGGTGGCTGATGTACACGGCGGTCTTGTCGCCGGCGATCTGGTCGAATTTCGCGTAGACCTGCGCTTCGGCGACGGGGTCGAGCGCCGCGGTCGGCTCGTCGAGGATGATGAACGGCGCATCCTGGTAGAGCGCGCGTGCGATGGCGATCTTCTGCGCTTCGCCGCCGGATATCTGCACGCCGCGCTCGTCGAGGTCGCGGTACAGGCTCGTGTCCAATCCGTCGGGCAGCGAGGCGAGCCGTTCGCCGAATCCGGCCTTTTCCAGACAGTCGCGTACGCGCTGCGGATCGTAGTGGGCGCTGGAGGCGACGTTCTGCGCCAACGGCAGGGCGAACAGCTGGAAGTCCTGGAAGACGACGGCGAAGATGCGCATGTACTCGTCGTACCGGTATTTGCGGATGTCGATGCCGTTGAGCAGGATGCGCCCTTCGGTCGGATCGTACAGACGGCACAGCAGTTTGATGAACGTGGTCTTGCCGCTGCCGTTCTCGCCGACGACGGCGAGCCGGCTGCCGATGCGGAACCGCAGGTTGATGTGGCGCAGTGCCCATGTGCCGTCCGGCGCGTTCGGATATCGGAACGACACGTTCTGGAATTCCACGTCGTATTGGCGGTCGTTGCGTTTTTCGGTGGTGAGCGACCCCTGATACATGCGGTTGGGCGTGTCGAGGAACGTGAACTGCCGGTCGAGGAATTCGACGTTGTTGACCATGTCGCCGAAGGATTGCATGAGCTGCGCGATGCCGAGGAACATCGTGGTGATCGCGCCCACGTATTGGGCTGCCGAACCGATGCCGAACGCGCCGGCCCACGCCTTGCAGGCGACGAACACGTACACGATGCCGGTCAGCATGGTGGTGATGGCGGCCGACGCGGCCATCCACAATCCCATCGGACCGTAGCTGGCGCGCACGATCGGTCCTTCGGTGAACGGGTTGCGCTCCCAGCCGGGCAGGCCCACCCGTTCGAGCTGACGGTAGATGCGCACGTCCATCGCACGCTTGGGACTGTACGGCAGTTCGATGCCGAAGAACGCGAACAGCCGGTTGCCGAACCGTCCTTCCTCATCGAATTTCGCCCAGTAGGAGCCGGACCGGTTCGCGCACGCCGCCGACGCGACCGCCGCACCGATCATGAGCGCGAACATCACGACGGACATCCACGGTCCGGCGAGCGCCGCCGTCCAGCCGTCGGCCTGCGGAACCGGCGAGATGAACAGGCCTGCGGACAGGATGATGCCGCCGATCAGCTGGAACAGCGCCGGCATCCCGTTTTCGAAGATCATCAGTGTCTGCGGTATTCCTTTGCCGGCGAAATTGTCGCTTTCCCGGATGCGTTCGACCGCGTCGGCAGTACGCTGGTCGTCGACGATCGGGAAGTCCATCGTCATGAGCTTGTCGGTGACCGGCTGGCGGAACATCGTTTCGATCATCTCGTTCTCGGCGTTTTTCCAATGCTCGGCCGTGGCGGTGAGCAGCGTGAACGCCGCCGTCGCCACGACGAGCGTGAGGGCTCGTCTGGCCAGCTCGTCCGGGTTGCGCGCTCCGGCGAGTTCGTCGATGAGCCGTGCCGAACACCATATCGTCACGTAGGGGAGTGCGGCGGCGAGCGCCGCGTGCAGTGCGGTCGCGGCGAGCCAGTGTGGTCGGATGCCGGCGACGATCCGTGTCGCGCGCAGGTTGTGTCTCCATGCGCGGGCGAGAGCGTGGGCGAGTGTGCGGATGCGGCTGGTGCGGGGCGTGCGCGTATCCGCTGGGTCGGTGGTGTCTTCGGTCATGTCGTCTTGCGTCATGGTGTCGTCGTCCGTCGTCGTGTTGTCGGTCATGGTGTTCTCCTAGGCGTCGTGTCGGTAGTAGCGGCTTTGCACGTCGAACAGTCGCGCGTATGCGCCGTTCGCAGCGAGGAGCGAGTCGTGCGTGCCTTCTTCGGTGATGCGCCCGTCATCCATGACCAGGATGCGCTCGCAGAAGCGGGTGGATGCGAGCCGGTGCGAGATGAACATGGATGTCCGTCCGTCGGTCATGGCCTGGTAGTGGCGGTAGATGTCGTCTTCGGCGATGGGGTCGAGTGCGGCGGTGGGTTCGTCGAGCAGTAGGATGGGCGCGTTCCGGTAGAGGGCGCGGGCGAGCATGAGCCGTTGCGTCTGTCCGCCGGAGAGTTCGATGCCGTCTTCGTATATGGATCGTCCCAGATGCGTGTCGGCGCCGTCGGGCAGGGATCGGACCGTGTCGCCCAGTCCCGCTTGGTCGAGGCAGTCGATGACGCGGCGCGTGTCGATGCCGTCGATGCGTTGCGCGACGTTCTGTGCGATGGTCGTGTCGAGCACGCTGAAGTCCTGGAATACGGTGGCGAACAGTTCGTAGTAGTCGCGTCGGGCGTATCGGCGGATGTCGATGCCGTCGAGCAGGACGCGTCCTTCGGTCGGGTCGAGCAGTCCGCAGGCGAGTTTGACGAGCGTGGTCTTGCCGGCGCCGTTGAGTCCGACGATGGCGATGCTCTCGCCGGGCTGGATGGTCAGGTCGATGTCGTGCACGCTGTCGTGGTCGGCGCCCGGATACCGGTATGACACGTGGTCGAATGCGATCGCGTACTCATGCCCGGGGATGGCGTGCAACGCTTCGCCGCCTTCCATGCCGGCGGGTTCGGGCCATTCGAGGAATTCGCGTATCGCTGAGATTTCGAGGCTCTGCCGGTTGAGTTCGCCGAACCGGTCGAGGATGTCCGTCACCCACGTGGTGAATCCGCTGACCGCGGTCGCGTACAGCAGGAACCGTGAGGCGGACAGTCCCTGGTCGAGCGTGAGGTGCAGCAGGTAGGCGTAGGCGATGCCGTTGCGCGCGAATGCGAGCGCCACGTCGATGACGTTGGCCCACAGGTGGATGCGTTCGCGCCGGTGCAGGAACGATGCCATCGCGCGTACGGCGCCGTCGCGCAGTTCGCCGATCCATCCGCTCAGGCCGAAGATACGTATGTCTTTGGCATATCGTGGCTCGTCGCCGAGCGTGTACAGGTAGCCGAGCCGTTTGCGCCGCGCCTGCAGTTCGCGCCGATGCCGGAATCCCCATTCGTTGATGCGTTTGCCCGGCAGGTATGCGGCGAGCGACGTCGCGAGGATGAGCGCGATGAGCCGCGGGTCGAGGCCGGACAGCACGCTCAGGTAGGCGACGAATCCGACGATGTCGGTCAACAGGACGGTCCACGTGTCCCAGATACGTTCGGTGGCGGTCCAGTTGCTGTTGCACGCCTGCGCGGACTGTTCCTCGCTGGCCCGGAAGCGCGTGTCGAGCGTATTGGCGTATGCGGTGGACGCGGATTTGCCGTTGATGAGTCTGAGCAGCGCGATCCGGGTGGCGATGCGTCCGGTTTCGCTGCACACGTCGAAGTAGGCGCGTACCGCGGCGAACACGGTC
Source organism: Bifidobacterium samirii (assembly GCF_003952945.1). Classification (GTDB taxonomy): domain Bacteria; phylum Actinomycetota; class Actinomycetes; order Actinomycetales; family Bifidobacteriaceae; genus Bifidobacterium; species Bifidobacterium samirii. Next base: position 2,446 of record NZ_QXGK01000001.1, on the reverse strand, counting down.
AGCGTCGCGGTGAACACGCCGATGGTGGCGAGCAGCAGGACGGGGGACGCGTGCGTTTCGATCCGATTCAGCACGGTCGGTCCGACGTACAGTTCGGTGATGGACCGTCCGGCCGCGGCGAGCGCCATCGCCACGACGATGAACGGCACGACGCGCGCGTTGCACCATGCCAGTCGCACCATGAACGCGCTGTTGCGCCACATGCCGTAGCGAGGTCGTTCCGGTGCGTGCGCATCCGAGGATTGCATTTGATTGTTGCCGTCGTTGTCGTCCATACGGTTCCCCTTTCCTTGTGGATCCTGTGATACGCCGTCTGCTCCCGTATCGTCTCCCATCGGTGCCGACACGCCTGATCCGGGTGCCGACACGCGGTCGACGGACAACGGCATGCCGTGAATTTATGGCCATCGCCTACTCCTGCGGCAGCAGGATCTCCGTCGTGAACGCCCCGTCCTCGCTGTTGCGGCTCAGATACCCGCCGGCCGCCTCGACGATCCGGTCGACGCTCAGCAGGCCGAACCCGTGCCCGGCTCCGCGTTTGGTGGATGCGAACCGTCCCCGTATCCCTCCCAGTTTGGCGCTCGCGGTCGTGTTGGTGAACGAGATGTACAGTTGCGTGCCTTTCATGTCCATGTAGACGCGGATGAGGCGCTCGCCGTCGGGGAGCGGCCGGGTCGCTTCGATGGCGTTGTCGAACAGGTTGCCGATGACGGCGCACAGGTCGAGTTCTCCGACGCGCAGCCGTACGGGGATGTGCGCGTCGACCCGTACGTCGATGCCCTGCGATTGCGCCAGCGCCATCTTGCTGCTCAGGATCGCGTCGGCCATGGCGTTGCCGGATCGTATGGGGGAGTCGAGGGCGGTGAGCTGGTCGTCGAGTTCGTCGAGGTAACGTCGCAGCGCGTCCAGATCGCCTTGGTCGGCCAGCGCCTTCATGGTCTGCAGATGGTTGCGGTAGTCGTGTCGCCAGGTGCGCATGCGCGCGTACATGGTTTCGACCTCGTGATGGTGCGTGTCGAGCAGGCTGCGCTGGTAGGCGGCGAGCTCGCGTTGCGCGCGTCCGCGCAGTCTGATCCGGGGGAGCCGATGCCGGTGTTCGCCGGGTGTCGTTACTGCCATGTCAGGTCCTTTCGATGATGGCCCGGTTGAGTGGTTCGTAGGCGCTGCGCGCCAATGGCAGGACCGTGCCGTCGGTCAGTTCGATGCGTGTGCGGGTGACGCGCCGTATCGCGTTGAGGTTGACGATGAGCGCCCGTCCGGCGCGGAAGAACGCGGGCCGCAGTTCGGGTTCGAAGTCGGACAGGGGCCGTTTGACGGTGTGGTCGCGGTCGGCGTGGACGGTCGCATAGTTCTTCTGCGCCACGTCGACGTAGCGCACCTGATGGATGGGGATGCGGACGATGCCGTCCACGCATTGCAGGTTGAGGCATCGCTCGTTGCCGGCGATGCGCTGCGCCGCCCGGTCGAGCACGGCGGCCGTCTTCGCTTCGTCGACGGGTTTGATGAGATAGTGCAGTGCTTCCACATCGTATCCGTCGGCGATGTAGTCGTCGTATCCGGTGACGAATACGATCTGCGGTGATGCGTCACCGGATTGCCGTCGGATGGTGCGGGCGAGTGTGACGCCGTCCATCCGCCCCATTTCCACGTCGAGCAGCAGGATGTCGTAGTCGCGGTGCGTCTCGTAGCGTGACAGGAACGTCTCGGCCGACGGGAACACGTCGACGTGCACGTCGAGACCACGCAGGTCGGCCCACCGTTGGACGAGCTCCCGCTCGTATCCGGCGTACCGTTCGTCGTCGTCGCACACCGCCACCCGGATCATGACCGTCCCCTTTCCCGTTCGCGTATCCGCCGACCGTCAATTGTATGGTCGCGCTGCGGCCCTGTTGTCCCGTTTCCTGTAGCTGGAACGTCTGTCCGTTGTCTGTCCACTGCTGTTCCGCCCGGTTTTCGCTGTGTGCGACACGCCGATGGAGTCCAGTGTTTCCAACGATTCTGCCCCTGTTCCGCGGGCCCGATTTGCGTTGGGGGCCGGGGGTGTGTAAATTACTCATCTGTTGCCGCTCAGCGCGGCGGGGTTCTTCTCCTTGATTAGAGTGTCGCCCTGCTGACGTGGTGGTGGTTTGAGAACTCAAGAGCGTGTTTGTACTACTTCTTTATAGTCAATGATTGCCAGTCCGTTCCTCGCCCGGTTGTTTTGTTCCGGGTACGCGAGAGCGTTGCGAGGGGGAGCGGGGTTTTTGTGCGAACGTCCTTCCTTATAGGATGTTCCGTCAATTATGTTTTGAGAGTCAATGTATTGGTTCTCTTCACTGTTTTTTTGTGGAGGGTTCGATTCTGGCTCAGGATGAACGCTGGCGGCGTGCTTAACACATGCAAGTCGAACGGGATCCGACCAGCTTGCTGGTTGGTGAGAGTGGCGAACGGGTGAGTAATGCGTGAC